>NZ_JASXSI010000020.1 GCF_030315685.1 Gordonia sp. ABSL11-1
ATCGACAAGCGTCCCGGCGATGCGGCCGATCAGCTGACCGACAGCGACTGGTTCGAGCGTCTCGCCCGTGCCGGTCATGTGGTGAGTGGTCTGCTCCATCTCCTCATCGCGTACATCGTTCTGCGCCTGGCGTTCGGCGACCCTGGGAGCGCCGACCAGTCGGGAGCGCTCTCGATCTTCGCGTCGTCGACCGGGGGTCGCCTGGCCCTGTGGGTGGCCGTTGTGGCGTTCGTGGCGATGGCCCTGTGGCGCATCGCCGAGACGATCGTGGGTCCGCATCCGTCGGAACCGCGGTCCGACGACGACGACGGCGTCTTCGATCGTGCGAAGGCAGGGGCGCTTGCGGTGGTCTATCTCGCGTTCGCGTGGTCGGCAGGCCAGTTCGCGATGGGCCAGGGCAAGTCCAGTGGACAGCAGAACGCCGGCCTCAGTGCCCGGCTCATGGAGTCGACGGCCGGGAAGGCCGTGCTCGTCGTCGCGGGACTGATCATCATCGCCGTCGGCGCCTATCACGTCTACAAGGGCGTCTCGCGGTCATTCTTCGACGACCTGCGGATCGGCGACGACAACCAGGCGGTGAAAGTCACCGGGATCGTGGGTTACGCGGCCAAGGGCATCGTCTTGGCGGGCGCGGGGATTCTCGTCGTGGTCGCCGCGATCACGGCGGACCCGTCGAAGGCGACCGGCCTCGACGGAGCGGTGAAGACGGTCGCGGGGTGGCCTGCCGGTCAGTTCCTGCTGGTTCTCGCAGCGCTGGGACTCGCGGCATATGGGGTCTACTGCTTTGTGATGGCGCATTACGCGCGGATGTGACGTCGCCGAGTTCATCGGACAACATCTGGCGAGAATGGAAGATGTTTGAAAATGGTCCTGACCATCGACGGGTAATACAGGCCTGCCAACGCGGTGGCACACACACTTCCCGGACATCCAGCACACCCGAGGGCCTATCATTCGATTTAAAAGTTATGGTTCCGTGAGCGATCTAGCCATTCCGCTCCATACTTATGCATAATAGGCCCATGGAGTTACGCGCACTGATCGCAGGCGGGGAGACCTTTACGACCGAGTTCAAACGCTCGGACATCAACGACAAGGACCTCACCAAGGCAGTTGCGTGCTTGGCGAACGGAGATGGCGGAGTACTACTGATCGGAGTCGATGACGATGGCACCATAGTTGGCGCCTCGCCTCGCCATGGACGAGTAACCGAACCTGCGCGCGTTGCGGCGTACATCCAGGCCAACACCGAACCCGCACTTGCGGTCGGTGTCTACCTCGAGACACTCGATGGGCAAGAGATCATTCGCATAGATGTGCCGCGTGGAGACCCAGGACCCATCGGAACAAAGTTGGGCGTCTTCACCAAACGCGTACTCAAGTCGACAGGCCAACCTGAGTGCGCCCCGATGACGGCTCACGAGATCGTCAGCATGGGCATGGTGACCCGCGGACAGGATTTCGCGGCGTCAATCGCATGGGACGCCAGCATGAGCGATCTCGACCCCCTTGAGTTCGACCGTTTTCGGCGGCTGTGCCACGGAGTCGGCGACGAGCTCGCAGACCTCTCGGATGAGGATGTACTGCGCGCTCTTGGCCTCGTACCAATTGCCGCGCCAGTCAGCATCGGCGCCATCCTGCTGTTCGGAACAGTTGCAGCGGTGCAACGGTGGGTTCCCAACGCAGAAGTGCTCTTCCAGGATGCTCGATCCGGTTACCAACCGACGAACATCAGAATTGTCCAGCCTCTCCTTCGCAGTGCCGAGCATCTTCGTGAACTCATCGATGCCCGCAATACAGTGACCGAACTGATCGCTGGGCTCCATCGGATCGAGGTGCCACTCATTCCCTCGATCACACGGCGGGAAGCGGTGGCCAACGCGCTGGTCCACCGTGACTATGCGGCCATGGGTCCGGCTCGCGTGCAGTTGACCGATAGTTCTTTCGTGGTCGCCAACCCCGGCGGGTTTCCACCCGGCGTCACCACCCAGAACATCCTCGACCAATCGCGGCCCCGCAGCCCGATTCTCGCCGCCGCCTTCAAGCGCGCCGGTTTGGTAGAGCGACGAGGCAAGGGCGTCAACGACATGTTCGAACAGCAATTGCGCGCAGGCCGGGACGCACCTGACTACTCGCACAGCACCAGCGAATCGGTAGTCGTCACCGTCCCCCTCGGCAACGCCGACCTCGATCTGGTCCGGTTCTTGCTCACCTGGGAAAACGAGCACCAAGAGCCACTCAGCCTCGACGAACTACGGATCGTCCACGAAGTGAAGACCTCCGGTTCGGCGACGAGTCTCGAAGTGGCGGGCGAACTGCATCTCATCTCCGCCAGCGTGAAAACGAGTCTCGGTCATCTGGTCGAGTGTGGAATCCTCGAGTCTCGCGGAGTTGGTCGAAGTCGCAAATACCATCTCACCGCACGATTCTATGACCTCGCCCAGGATCGCAACGCCTACGTGCGCGTCAAGGGAATTGACCCCCTCCAGCAGGAGCGAATGATCACCGACTACGCCAACGCCTACGGCTCGATCACCCGAAGCCAAGCCGCCGAGTTGTGCCAGACGACCCCGACCCAGGCGCGATCAGTCCTCAAACGCTTGGTCGATGACGGCCGACTACGTCTGACTGGAGAACGCCGAGGCGCGCGATACATACCGCGAGAATCACCCGAAGAAAGTGTGGATAGGTGAACGGATGAATTGAGGAAAGTGGTGGAGCCTAGGAGATTCGAACTCCTGACATCTGCCTTGCAAAGGCAGCGCTCTACCAACTGAGCTAAGGCCCCGTGCCGGTCAGATCAGTGACCGGACTGGGTGCGAATCGGGTGTCGACGACACCTCTCGCAGTGGGCCTAGGAGGACTTGAACCTCCGACCTCTTCGTTATCAGCGAAGCGCTCTAACCGCCTGAGCTATAGGCCCTTGAACCGAGGTGTGAGATTACCCGACCGGAGGCAGAACAGCCAAAACGGCTGGTCAGTCGAGGTCGGCCAGGGTCACCTCGGCGCCGCCGATGAGGTCGGCACACAGGTTGTAGATGTAGGCGCCGATGGTGGCGAGAGCGGTCAGCAGGATCGCGTTGACCGCCCCGAGCAGGACTGCCCACCCGAACACCGCACCAACGCCGATCAGGTCGCCCTCGCTGGTGGACCCGTCGGCCGTGCCGAGCGTGGCGAACGAGCTGTTGACCTGATCCCACACGCCCATGCCGTCGAGGATGAGATACAGCACCGCCACCGAGATCATCCAGATGAGGAACCCCGCCACCGACAACACCGCCGCGATCTTGAACGTCGCCCACGGATCGATACGACGGATCTGCACCGCGGCACGCAGCGGCCGCGTCGCACCGATCTCGGTCGGCGCCGAGCGCGGCGCCGCCGGGGTGGGGGCGGTCGCCGCAGTGGGGGTGTTCACGTGATGGATCGCGTCCAGATTCGGCAACTGCTCGGCCGGCAGATTGTCACGATCGATGTGCCGCGTGGGCGACTCGACGAACTTCTCGGTCGGCTCTGCCGTGGCGGTGACGGTCGATCCCCGACCCTGGGATCCACCATGGCCTTCGCCGTCACGCGGGTCATCGAGCTTGGTGATCGGTGCCTGCTGACCGCTGATGCTCGCAGCAGCTGTGCCGCTGACGACACCGCGCGGCGGCGGTCCGGGTGGGCGTCCGCTGCCGTTGGGACCCTCCGACGACTGCGGAGAACCGTTGGGGCCCCGCTGCCACGGCGGCACGAGGCCACCGGGAGAGGTCCCCTGCCCCTGCGGCCCCGGACCAGAGGCCGTGTGAGGACCGGAATCCCCGTTGGTCGGCTTCTTGTCGTCCGGTGTGTTCGGTGAGCTCACTGGCAATCCCTCATTCGGTGGTCGTACGACCCACCCTAACCGCTACCGGTGGTCGTTCCTGGGCGCTACTTGCCGGAGTCTCCGGCTTCGTCGTCCGCCTCGTCGGCGTTGCGTGCAATGGCGATCACGGTAGTGCCTTCGTCGAGGTTCATCAGGCGGACACCCTTGGTCTGACGACCCGCCTTGCGAACACTCCTGGCGGTGGTCCGGATGACACCGCCGCCGGAGGTGATGGCATACAGCTCGGAGTCGTCGTCGACGATCAGCGCGCCGATGAGCTCGCCGCGACGACGATCGTGCTGGATGGTCAGCACGCCCTTTCCGCCACGACCCTGCACCGGGTAGTCGTCCATGCCGGTCCGCTTGGCGTAGCCCCCCGACGTCGCCACCAGGAGGTAAGTACCGTCGCGGACCACGTTCAGCGACAACAACTCGTCGTCGCCGTTGAACCGCATGCCCTGCACGCCGGAAGTCTGACGACCCATCGGACGCAGGGCCTCGTCGTCGGCGTGGAAGCGGATCGACTGACCCTTCTGCGACACGAGCAGCAGATCGTCGTCGGCGCTGCACAACTGGGCACCGACGAGTTCGTCCTCGCCGCGCAGGTTGATCGCGGCGATACCACCGGACCGGTTGGAGTCGAAATCGACGAGTTTCGACTTCTTCACCAGACCGTTGCGGGTGGCCAGGACCAGATAGGGCGCGTCCTCGTAGGTCTTCAGCTGGATGACCTGCGCGATCCGCTCCTCCGGCTGGAAGGCCAGCAGGTTGGCGACGTGCTGACCGCGGGCGGTGCGGTTGGCCTCCGGCAGCTCGTACGCCTTGGCCCGGTACACCCGACCCTTGGTGGTGAAGAACAGGATCCAGTCGTGGGTCGAGCTGACGAAGAAGTGCTTGACGATGTCGTCCTGCTTGAGACCGGCACCCTGCACGCCCTTGCCACCGCGACGCTGGCTGCGGTACAGATCCGAGCGGGTCCGCTTGGCGTACCCGGTCTCGGTGATCGTGACCACGACCTCCTCACGCGCGATGAGATCCTCGTCGGCGACATCACCGTCGGCGGCGATGATCCGGGTGCGCCGCTCGTCGCCGTACTTCTCGACGACGACCTTCAGCTCGTCACGAACGATCGCACGCTGACGCTCGGGCTTGGCCAGGATGTCCTCGAGGTCGGCGATCTCGCGCTCGATCTCGGCCAGTTCGTCGATGATCTTCTGTCGTTCCAACGCCGACAGTCGACGCAGCTGCATCGCGAGGATGGCGTCGGCCTGGATCTCGTCGATGTCCAGGAGCCCGATCAGGCCCTGACGTGCTTCGTCGGTGTTCGACGACGCGCGGATCAGCGCGATGACCTCGTCGAGGGCGTCGAGCGCCTTGACCAGACCGCGCAGGATGTGGGCGCGTTCCTCGGCCTTGCGCAACCGGTAGCGGGTACGACGCACGATCACGTCGATCTGATGCGCCACGTAGAGGCGGATCATCTGATCCAACCGCAGGGTGCGCGGCACACCGTCGACGATCGACAACATGTTGGCGCCGAAGCTCGTCTGCAGCTGGCTGTGCTTGTAGAGGTTGTTCAGCACGACCTTGGCGACCGCGTCGCGACGCAGCGTGACGACGATCCGCATGCCGTCACGATCCGAGGACTGATCCTCGATCCGGCTGATGCCCTTGAGCTTTCCCTCGTTCACCTGCTCGGCGATCGACTGGATCAGGTTGTCCGGGTTGACCTGATACGGCAGTTCGGTGACGACGAGGGTGGTGGTGCCCTTGTTCTCCTCGATGTCGACGACGCTGCGCATCCGGATGCTGCCGCGCCCGGTGGTGTAGGCGTCCTTGATGCCCTGCCCGCCGACGATCAGTGCCGCCGTGGGGAAGTCGGGACCCTTGATGAACTCCATGCACGCGGCGAGGGTTGCCTCGTCGTCGGCCTCGGGGTTCTCGAGAGCCCAGAACACCGCGTCGGCAACCTCATTGAGATTGTGCGGCGGGATGTTGGTCGCCATGCCGACGGCGATGCCACCGGAACCGTTGATCAGCAGGTTCGGGATGCGGGCGGGCAGAACGGTCGGCTCGTTGGTCTTGCCGTCGTAGTTGGGCGTGAAATCGACTGTGTCCTCGTCGATGTCGCGGAGCATCTCCATCGCCAGCGGCGTGAGACGGGCCTCGGTGTAACGCATGGCGGCCGCGCCGTCGTTGCCACGTGAACCGAAGTTGCCCTGACCGTCGATCAGCGGATACCGCATCGACCACGGCTGGGCCAGACGCACCAGGGCGTCGTAGATGGCGCTGTCGCCGTGCGGGTGATAGTTACCCATCGTCTCCGCAACGGGTTTCGCGGATTTGACGTAGCTGCGGTCCGGGCGGAAACCGGCGTCATAGGACGCGTAGAGCAGGCGCCGGTGCACCGGCTTGAGGCCGTCCCGGACCTCTGGCAGCGCACGACCGACGATGACGCTCATCGCGTAGTCGATGTAGCTGTTCTGCATCTCCTGGCCGAGATCGACCGGTTCGATGCGGTCCCCTGCCCCGTCGGCGGGTGGCAGCGTGGTGTCAGTCATGAAAGTTCCTTCTCCGGGGTCACAGGCAACGCGAGGTCGATGAGGACTCAGACATCCAGGAAGCGAACATCTTTGGCGTTACGGGCGATGAAACTGCGGCGTGCGGCGACGTCCTCGCCCATCAGGATGGAGAACAGTTCGTCGGCGGCCGCGGCGTCGTCGAGGGTCACCTGACGCAGGACCCGGACCGCCGGATCCATGGTGGTCTCCCACAGTTCCTTGGCATTCATCTCGCCGAGACCCTTGTAGCGCTGGATGCCGTCATCGGTGTTGATGCGCTTGCCCGCGGCGCGGCCGGCCTCGAGTAGGCCGTCGCGCTCACGGTCGGAGTAGGCGAACTCCGGCTCGGACTTCTGCCATTTGAGCTTGTACAGCGGCGGCTGTGCGAGGAAGACGTGGCCGTGCTCGATGAGTGGACGCATGAACCGGAACAGCAAGGTCAGCAACAGCGTCGAGATGTGCTGGCCGTCGACGTCGGCGTCGGCCATCAGCACGATCTTGTGGTACCGGAGCTTCGCGAGATCGAACTCCTCGTGGATGCCGGTGCCGAATGCGGTGATGATCGACTGGACCTCGGTGTTCTTGAGGACGCGGTCGATGCGTGCCTTCTCGACGTTGATGATCTTGCCGCGCAACGGAAGGATCGCCTGATACATCGAATCGCGCCCGGATTTGGCGCTGCCGCCGGCCGAGTCGCCCTCCACGATGTAGACCTCACACTTGGTGGGGTCATTGCTGCGGCAATCGGCGAGCTTGCCGGGGAGTCCGCCGATGTCGGTTGCGGTCTTGCGGCGCACCAGTTCTCGCGCCTTGCGTGCGGCCATCCGCGCCTGGGCGGAGTCGACGGCCTTCTTGACGATGATCTTGGCCTCGGCCGGGTTGGCCTCGAACCAGTGACCGAGGTGCTCGTTGCAGGTCTTCTGCACGAAGCTCTTCACCTCGGTGTTGCCCAGCTTGGTCTTGGTCTGACCCTCGAACTGCGGATCACCGACCTTCACCGAGATCACCGCGGCGAGTCCCTCACGGATGTCGTCGCCGGTGAGCTTGCCGTCCTTCTCCTTGAGCAGCTTCTTGTCGTAGGCGTACTTGTTGACCGTGCTGGTCAGCGCCGCACGGAAGCCCTCTTCGTGGGTGCCACCCTCGTGCGTGTTGATGGTGTTGGCGAAGGTGTGCACGGACTCCGAGTACCCGGCGTTCCACTGCATCGCGATCTCGACCTCGTGCCCGGTGCCCTTGGCGGTGAAGCCGATCACCGACTGGTGGATCGAGTTCTTGGTGCGGTTGAGGTGCTTGATGTAGTCGACCAGGCCGTCGGGATAGTGGTAGGTCCGGGTACGTGCCTTGGCGACGTGCTGGGCCTTCTCCTCCTCCGACTTGATGGTCTCGGCGGTGTCGTCACCCTCTTCCATCTCGGCCTCGGCGACGGCGACGGTCGGCGAGACGCGCTTGTCGGTCAGCGTGATCGTGAGGCCCTTGTTGAGGAAGGCCATCTCCTGCAGACGACGGGCCACCGTCTCGGCGCTGAACGTGGTGGTCTCGAAGATCTGCGGGTCCGGCCAGAAGCGCACGGTGGTACCGGTCTTGCGCGTCGCGGCACCCTTCTGCAATGGAGTCGGTTTGGCGTGGTCGTAGGCCTGGTCCCAGTGGAAGCCGCCGTAGTCGATGGCGAGTTCGACACGCGTCGACAGGGCGTTCACCACGGAGATGCCGACACCATGCAGACCGCCGGAGACCGCGTAGGCGTCGGAGTCGAACTTGCCGCCCGCGTGCAGCTGCGTCATGACGACCTCGACGGTCGGCACACCCGTGGCATGCATGTCGGTGGGGATACCGCGGCCGTCGTCGACGACCTCGACGCCGCCGTCCTCGAGGAGGGTGACGTCGACCTTGCTGGCATGGCCGGCCATCGCCTCGTCGACCGAGTTGTCGACGACCTCCCAGATCAGGTGATGCAGTCCTCGTTCACCGGTGGAGCCGATGTACATACCGGGACGCTTGCGGACGGCTTCGAGGCCCTCGAGAATGCTGATCGAGTCGGCGCTGTACTCACCGGGCTTCTTGTTGGCCTTCCGCTTCTTCGCTGCGCTGTCGGACCCGTTGGTGTCATTGGTGTCGGCCACGAGGTGCGTCCGCTCCTTCTGTCTCGGTGATGCCGCAGGTGATGAACACACAGCGGTCCCATCCGCGCTGGTGACGCGGACGAGAACGGTATGCAGACCGGCGTTCGTGCCGGCTGATCTCCACCCCTGTCGGGACAACTCTCCCCATAGTACTGCCTGACCCACACTGGAATGGGGATCCGGGGCCGCTAACGTGCGCGTAGATCGAGTTTTTTCGATCTATGGCGATCCGTTTGTGGACAGACGGCAAATCTGGCGTCTACGGATTGCTGGATACCGTTCTCACCCGTAGGTGTCGCGCGGCCCCCGGCCGGAGATGTGTCGGGGACCCTTCCGCCAGGACGGAGCCTTGGGTCCGGTGATCCGCAGACTGGTCACCATCCCGTCGCCGACGGCCTTCGCGATCTTCGCCAGGATGGTCGACTGCATGTATCGCAGCTGCGTGGCCCAGGCCGTCGACTCCGCCTGGATGTGTAAGACGTTGTCGGTCAGGGTCGTTGGCTGCGCATGTGCCGCGATGTCGGGGCCGACGATCTGGTCCCACATGCCCAGGACCGTGCCCTGACCGATCTGCGACTCCCAACCGCGCTCCTTGGCGAGCCGGCCCGTCAGACGCCCGAGGGGCTGCGGATCCCGCGAGTCGGGACCCGAGCCGGACCAGGTGCGACGACGACCGGCGGCCCGCCGCGCACTGGGCATCGGAGAGGAACGGCCTTGTCCGACGGATTTTCCGGCCGCACGCGCGGCGGCGCGGGCTTCCTCGAGGGCGCGGCGGGCAAGTTCATATCCCGACGAATGGCCGGAGGGCTCGCGCGGACCCGAGGAGTTGCCCGGCCCTGATGAGTCCGTCATGTGCTGCCCTCCCCGGCGGCGACCTCGGATGCGGTCGAGTACCGCGTCCCATTGTCCTCCACCACGTCGACGGCCACCCGACGTCCGCCGATCGAGGCCGGGATGTCGTCGGGCACGGCGGCGGTGATGAGCAGTTGCTCCGCCGACTCGGTGAACGACACCAGCTGGGAGCGGCGCTGGGCGTCGAGTTCGGCGAACACGTCGTCGAGCATGATGACCGGTTCGATACCCTCGGCGCGCACGAGCTCGACGGATCCGAGTCGTAGGGCGAGTGCCAGCGACCAGGACTCCCCGTGACTGGCGAATCCCTTCGCGATGTCGTCGCCGAGCATGATGTCGATGTCGTCGCGGTGCGGCCCAACGAGACTGACGCCGCGGTCGATCTCCTTGGTCCGCAGCTCTGCCAGCCGTGTCAGCAGGATCTCCGCGATCTGTTCCGGCGAGGCGGCGACATCGTCGGAGGCCACGACGTCTGGACCGGCGGAGGCACGATAGGTCAGGGTCGCCGGCCGCGAGTGCGGAGCGATCGACGCGTACGACTCGGTGACGTGCGGTGTCAGTTGTCGGAGGACATCGATGCGCGCAGCGGTCACCTGTCCGCCGAGATCGGCGAGTTGTCCGTCCCAGACGTCGAGGGTGCTGATGACCGAGTCGGCGTCGGATCCTCCACGCCGCAGCGCTGCACCTGCCGTCTTGAGCAGCGCGGAACGCTGACGGAGGACGCGGTCGTAGTCGGAACGTGCTGCGGCCCAACGAGGTCCACGCTGCGCTACGAGTTCGTCGATGAACCGTCGCCGGTCCGACGGGTCCCCTCGCACGAGCAACAGATCCTCCGGCGCGAACATGACGGCACGCAGAATGCCCAGGATGTCGCGGGCCCGCCGCGCCGGGCTGCCGTTGATGGTCGCCTTGTTGGCACCCTCGGCGTTGATCTGCAGCTGAACGGTCAGTTCCCGTCCCATGTTCTCGACCGTGCCGATCACCGTCGCCGCCGAGGTCCCACTGTGGACGAGAGGTCCGTCGGTGCTGACCCGGTGGGACCGCAAAGTGCCCAGGTAGTAGACCGCCTCGAGCAGGTTGGTCTTGCCGAATCCGTTGCGGCCCACAAAGATCGTGGGTTCGGGGCGCAGCGTCAGATCGATCTCGCGCCACGAGCGGAAGTCGCGGAGATGGAGTTCGCGGACGAACACGTCAATCGGCAGATGGCGTACCGGTCTCGCCCACCGAACGCCCCTGCTTGTCGGTGACGGCATGCCCGCCGAACTGATTGCGAAGGGCCGACACGGCTTTCAGCGCCGGCGAACCCTGATCCTGACGTGACGCGAACCGGGCGAACAGCGCCGCGGAGATGACGTTGGCGGGCACGGAATGTCGGATCGCCTCTTCGACGGTCCACCGTCCTTCACCGGAATCGGTGGTGTAGTCGGAGATCTCGGTGAACCCCGGATCCTCCTGCAACGCGCGGACGAGCAACTCGAGCAGCCACGACCGCACGACGGTGCCCTTGGTCCAGGCCCGCAGGGTCCCCTCGACATCGGTGATGAGCGGCTCGGCAGTCAGCAGTTCGTAGCCCTCACCGTAGGCGTGCATCAGGCCGTACTCGACGCCGTTGTGCACCATCTTGGCGTAGTGGCCGGCGCCGACGGGGCCCGCATGGACGAATCCGTCGGCGCGATCACCCTCGGGCCGCAGTGCGTCGAAGATCGGCATGGCTCGCTCGACGTCGCCGTCGGTGCCGCCGACCATCAGCCCGTACCCGTTCTGCAGCCCCCACACACCGCCGGAGACACCGCAGTCGATGTAGCCGATTCCCTTGTCTCCCAACAATTGCGAGTTGGGAAGATCGTCGGTGTACTTGGAGTTGCCGCCGTCGATGACGAGATCGCCGGACTCGAGATGCTCGGCGAGCGACTTGATGGTGCTCCGTGTGGGATCACCGGAGGGCACCATCACCCACACCACCCGCGGTGCCTCGAGGCCGGCGACCATGTCGGCCAGAGTGGCGACGTCGGACACCTCCGGCCGCGGGTCGTAGCCGACGACTTGATGTCCGGCGTCCTGGATACGGGTGCGCATGTTGGCACCCATCTTTCCGAGTCCGACCAGTCCGAGTTGCATCGTCGTGCCTCCGGGGTTGGAGATGGATGTGCGGGTGGGAAGAGACCTCAGCCGGGCAGTCGGACCGGCATCAGCAGGTAGGTGAACACGCTGTCGGGTGCGACGAAGGCGCCCGACTCGTCAGCGACGGGCTCATCACCGGTCGACGGACGCAGCACGGCGGGACGGCTCGGCGTCGTGAAACCGAAATCAACCGACGGCACACCGATCGCGGAGAGACCGTCCTGCAGATACCCCGGATTGAACGCGATGGTCAGCGGCTCGCCGTGAAACTGCACGGGCAGCTCCTCCTCGGCCTTGCCGGCCTCGTCGCCACCGGCGGTCAGCAGCAGCGTGCCCTCGCTGAACTCCATCCGGACCTGGGCCCCACGCTCGGCGACCAGAGCGACACGCTTGATCGCCTCGATCAGCGGCGCGCTGTCGATCGTCGCGACGGCGGTGTGGCTGGCCGGCAGCAACTGACGGAACTTCGGGAACTCGGCGTCGAGGAGCCGGGTGGTGGTGCGCTTGGTCTCACCGAGGATGCCCAGGATGCCCTCGCCGCCGATGGCGGATCCGGTGCCGAAGGCGAGCGAGATCTGGCCGGTGGCCTCGGATCCCGCGGTGCGGGCGCTCTCCGAGAGGGTCTTGGCCGGCACGAGCACCGCACCCGAGGTCTCACCGGTCGTCGGCTCCCACTCGAGTTCACGGACGGCGAGGCGGAAGCGGTCGGTCGCGGCGAGCACGACCCGGTTGCCCTCGATCTCGACACGCACACCGGTCAGCATCGGGAGCGTGTCGTCGCGGCCGGCGGCAACCGCGACCTGGCCGATGGCCTCCGCGAAGACCTGCGCCGGGATCGTGCCCGTGACGGTCGGGGGCTTGGGCAGCTCGGGGTAGTCCTCGACCGGCATCGTCGGGAGGGAAAACTTCGCGCTGCCGCAGGCGATGGCGACGCGGGACCCGTCGAGGGTGACGTCGACCGGTTTGTTCGGCAGGGCCTTGGTGATGTCGGCGAGCAGACGACCGGACACGAGCACCTTGCCCGGCTCGGCTACCTCGGCAGCGACGGCCTCCTGCGCAGACACCTCGTAATCGAAGCCGGAGACCTCCAAACCGGTGTCACCGGCGGTCAGCACCACACATCCCAGCACCGGGACCGGCGGACGAGCCGGCAGGCTGCGGGCCACCCAGGCAACGGAATCTGCGAACTCGTCACGCGCGACACGGAACTTCATGCTGGGTGGTTGCCCTTCTCTGTTCTGCTGACTCTCGTCACACCCACCCTCGTCCGCCGCGCTCACAACGGATCGGTGGGATTGCCCGGTCTGGATGCCGACTGGGATTTCCACTGTAGAACGAGCCTGCCAGACGGGGAGCTGTTGGGGCGAACTGTGCGAGCCGGTGTCGCCGGCCCGGCGCCCGTGTCGTCGGCGCTGTGCACAAGCCCTTCTTTGAAAAGATGTTCTTCAGAGAGGGATCCATCTCAGTATTAGGGCCTGTGAATCTGTGGATGAACGTCGGATCTCCCAGCTCACCCCGTGCGGATGACTGTGGACGTGTGGTGGATGGTCGTCGAGCGAATGACACGAGCTGTGTGGAGTTCTCATTCTGTTCCCTCTTTGTCCACGCGCGGTGCACATGACATCCCCGGTTATCCCGAACTCTGTCCACAGCCGGTGATGAACGATTCCGAGCCGGATCCGGCGGTGGCATCACCGGATCCGAGCGGCGGAAACCCTGTGGTTCGAGTTGAGGGTTGTGTCGTCGAGGGCGTGGATGACGCGTTCGCGGCGGGCGCCGGGCGCTCAGGACGCAACGTCGCGCGCAGACCGAGCTGCGTGTGTCCACGACGAATCGACTCCGCCCATGCGGAGTGGGGGCGCCCTAGACGGCGCGCTGCTTGATGCGCGCGGTGAGTTCCTGCACGTGGTCATAGACCTTGCGACGCTCGGCCATTTCCTTGCGGATCTTGCGCTCGGCGTACATCACGGTGGTGTGGTCGCGATCGAAGGTCTCACCGATTTTCGGCAACGAGAGGTCGGTGAGCTCGCGGCAGAGATACATGGAGATCTGTCGTGCCTGCGCGATCGAGCGGGTCTTGCCCGGCCCGCGCAGTTCTTCGACCGAGATGTCGAAGTATTCGGCGGTGATCGCGAGGATGCTGGCGGCGCTCACCTCGAGGGTGCCCGAGTTCGGCAGCAGTGCCTGGAGGACGACCTCCGCGAGGGACTTGTCGAGTTCGGCGTTGTTCAGCGAGGCGAAGGCCGTGACGCGGATGAGCGCGCCCTCGAGTTCGCGGATGTTGCGTTCGATTTTCGACGCGATCAACTCGAGCACGTCGTCGGGCACCGCGATGTTGTCCATCTGCGCCTTCTTGCGCAGGATCGCGATCCGGGTCTCCAGATCCGGGGGCTGGACGTCGGTGATCAGGCCCCATTCGAATCGCGTCCGGAGACGATCCTCCAGAGTCGCGAGTTGCTTCGGCGGGCGATCCGACGACACCACGATCTGCTTGCTGGCGTTGTGGAGCGTGTTGAAGGTGTGGAAGAACTCCTCCTGGATGCCCTCTTTGCCGATCAGGAACTGGATGTCGTCGACGAGCAGGACGTCGACGTCCCGGTAGCGGCGCTTGAACGCGACCCGGCGATCGTCACGCAGCGAGTTGATGAAGTCGTTGGTGAACTCCTCGGTCGACACGTACTTCACCCGCATGCCCGGGAACAGCCGTTGCGCGTAATGTCCCGCGGCGTGCAGGAGGTGGGTCTTGCCCAGTCCGGACTCGCCCCAGATGAACAACGGGTTGTAGGCGCGGGCGGGTGCCTCCGCGACGGCGACGGCCGACGCGTGGGCGAAACGGTTCGACGCGCCGATGACGAAGGTGTCGAAGGTGTACTTCGGGCTGAGGTTCGCACTCGACGGCGATTGCCCGGCCGTCGGACGTTCGGCGAAGTAGGTGGACCAGTCGGCGGCCTCGGGGCCGGCGGGGCGTGGTGATCGCCCGTCGAATCCGACCGGGGCGGTCGACGGTGCGATACCGGAGGGGACGTCGGCGCTGCCGGTCGGGTTGGTGCCCAGTCCGTCGGGGGTCGGTCCGCCGGCACGCATGCCGTCGAAGCGGTCGACGACGGGGCTGGTCGGCTCGGGAGCGGGTTCCTCCACGGTTGGCGTCGAGATGCGCACACCGAGGTCGACGGGTTGACCGAGGTGACGGCTGAGCACGGACCGGATGGTGTCGCGGAGATTGCGTTCGATCTGTTCCTGCACCAGGGGTGTCGGAACCGTGAGAAGGGCGAATCCCTCCGCGAGTGTGAGGGGCTGGACGAGGGAGAGCCAGGCCTTCTGCTGACGGGTGAGGGGCTCGTGGTCATGCGCGGCGGAATCGTTGTTCAACTCGGCGACGACGCTCTGCCAGACCTCGCCGAACGAATCGCGATCACTCATCACGGCCTATCACCCGCCATGGGCGCATCACTCATCACTGCCAGGCCTCCTGCCGAGAACTTCGACCAGTTTCGGTCACGAGGATGTCACCATGCCGCACTGACGACGAGTTGTCCACATAGTTGTCCACAGCTGTGTACAGATCTGGGTGTACGCGAGTGTTCTTGCGGCCGGAAGGTCCACTGAATCGTCTCTTTGTTGGCTCTGCGCCGGGTGAGTGCTCCGAGGACAGCGCCGAACTGAACAGCGCCGAAGGTAACAGTTTGGGAGTTAACAGTTTGGAAGTTAACAGAGTGCAGTCCGACCGACAAAGTGAATCGGGGGATTCCATCGATCGATGGAAATGCGGGAATCGCGTCGACCAGCGGGGCGTGTGGGCGACGTCACCGTCGTCGGTGTTTGCCGCTTCCTCGTTTGATTTGCCGGGTCGTACTCAGTAGTCTCGACTGGTCATCCAGGTTGCGGATTTGCGTGGTGACGCCCACGTCACCCCAACCGACGTCAGCTCGGCACCGCTCCTGGATCAGCAGACCAGCAAGAAGGATGTGGGTTGCGCGTGTTTCCGGCGCGACACCACGCAGGATCACAAGGAGTCACCCATGGCCAAGGGCAAGCGCACCTTCCAGCCCAACAACCGTCGTCGTTCGCGTGTGCATGGCTTCCGTCTTCGGATGCGTACCCGCGCCGGCCGCGCCATCGTCAACGGTCGCCGTAGCAAGGGCCGCGCAAAGCTCACCGCCTGAGTCGACAGCGACGTCTCCGGCGGTGGTCTCGACCATCGCCGGTCGCTGGTATCGATGGTGGCCGCTGCGCATCGGATCTCTCGTGGATCCGACTTCGATCGCACGCTGAAGACCGGTGTGCGGGTGACGACGCGTGACCTCGTGGTCCATGTCCTGCCCATGGCGGGATCGCCTGTCCCCGTGCGCGGTTCGTCGGCTGACGTCCGCGGCGGTGTCGTCTCGGCGGACATCGCGACCGTCGGTGGTCCCTGGCTCGGCCTGATCGTCAGCAAGGCGGTCGGCAACGCGGTGGTCCGTCACCGCACGGCGCGCCGACTCCGCGCGGCGTTTCGCGATTGCGTTCCTCGCTTTCAGATACGCGAGACGATGCTCGTGATCCGGGCGCGTCCCTCGGCCGCCGGCTGCAGCAGTCTCGACCTGGCCGATCAGATCGCCGATGCGTTGACCCGGCGTCGTGCGCGTGAGGTGTTCGACGCCGCACGAGCGATACGCCGCACGCACGAGCAGACCGAAACCCAGGTGCCCTGATGACCGACCCTGATCGGGTAGACGACCGACCCACTCCCCTGCGCCTACTGCATCTGGCGCCACGCCGCGTCGTCGTCTTCCTGATCGAGCTCTACCGCACCTGGATATCTCCCCTCCGACTTCCCATCTGCCGCTTCGAACCGAGCTGTTCGACGTACGCGGTCGAGGCCCTGACCCGTCATGGCTTCCTGTACGGCGGATGGCTCTCGCTCGTCCGACTGCTCAAGTGCGGACCCTGGCACAAGCCGGGATACGACCCGGTGCCCGAGCGCGGGTTCCGCGAACTCTTCACATCCAGTGAACGACAAGACCGAGAAATGACACCGTCCGAGGTTAGGGGTAACTGACCCGTGCTGAACTTCATCTACTACCCGGTCTCCTGGATCATGTGGGTCTGGCATTGGCTCTTCAGCCATGTCACGCCCGACAGTCCAGGCGGCAACGGTGTGGCATGGGCGCTGTCGGTGGTGTTCCTCGTGTTCACCCTGCGCGCGATTTTGTACAAGCCCTTCGTCAAACAGATCCGTACGACGAAGAAGATGCAGGAGATCAATCCTCAGCTCCAGGCGATCCGCAAGAAGTACGCCAAGGATCGCGTGAAGATGACCGAGGAGATGCAGAAGCTCCAGAAAGAGCACGGCTTCAACCCGCTGCTCGGCTGTCTGCCGATGCTGCTGCAGATCCCCGTGTTCATCGGTCTGTTCCACGTGTTGCGCTCGTTCAACCGTATGGCGACCGGCATGGGTCAGCTGGGCATGACCGCGGAAGAGACCCGCAGTCTCGGCAACTATGCCTTCAGCCCGGAACTCGTCCAGAACTTCTTGGATTCTCGTCTGTTCGGTGTTCCGCTGTCGTCGTTCATCACCGAGCCCGTTGCCGAGTTCCAGGCGTTCGTCGAGCCGGGCTCGCCGATCGATTTCACGCGGAGCCAGATCGCCATCGTGGTGATCCCGATGATGATCATCGCGTCGATCGCGACGCACATGAACTCTCGCGCCTCGGTGGCCCGTCAGCCGGAGGCGGCTCTGGAGAACCCCCAGACCCGGATGATGAACAACCTCGCGCTGTACATCTTCCCCCTCGGCATCCTCGCGACCGGTCCGTTCTTCCCCGTCGCGATCCTCCTCTACTGGATGAGCAACAACATCTGGACCTACGGGCAGCAGCACCTGGTGTTCGGTCGCATCGCGAAGGAAGAGGAAGAAGCCAAGCTGGCCAAGCAGGAGAAGCAGAGGGCAAACGCTCCGAAGCCGGGCGCCCGGCCGGAGGTGACCCGCAAGCAGGCCAAGGCAGGCGATACCGATGCCGAGGGCGTTGACGACTCCGTGGTGACCGACACGTCCACCGGAGCGTCGTCGACGGGAGCTCAGGCCGGCATCCTCGGCGGTCTGCAGAAGTTCCTCCGACGGGACGCCGGCACCACCGCGTCGTCGGCGTCTGCTGATGTGTCATCGTCGGCGTCGTCGAGCGTCTCGGACGATGACGCGGCCGCGGATGTCGAGGCGGATGCGTCGTCGGCGAAGGCGAGTACGGAATCGGCGGGTGGCTCGTCGGGTGCGAGCTCGGCCGGCACCCGGAGCCCGAACGCGTCGGCCGCGCAGAAGTCGGGCACCGCACACGTGGCCGGCAAGAACCGCAAGGGTGGCCAGCGCCGACGAAAAGGTGGGCGTCCCGGCGGACGCCATTGACCCGGGAATCCGAGGGCAGCCACTCCCCTCCCCCGTATGCGCGAGTGGCACACAGGACGTTGGATGAGAAGCAGAGTTAGGTGGAACGTGAGATGACAGCAGAGACCACTGCGCACGAAGAGCAGGAGATCCGAGAGGACGCCGCAGAGCCCGTGGCGGCCGAGGCGCTCGGCGCCGACGCCATCGACACGGCTGAGGCCGAGAGTGCTGAGGCCGAGAGTGCTGAGGCTGAGGGCGCTGAGGGTGATGATGAGATCTCGGATGATGATTCCGACTCCGATGATTCTGACGACGACGACGAGCTCGACGACGAGGAGCGTCTGGTCGAGGAGGGCGAGATCGCCGGCGATTACCTCGAGCAGCTTCTCGATGTCCTCGACTTCGATGGCGATATCGATCTTGACGTCGACGGTGACCGCGCGATCGTCAGCATCGACGGGGGTGACGACCTGACGAAGCTTGTCGGTCGCAAGGGCGAGGTGCTCGACGCGCTGCAGGAGCTGACGCGTCTCGCGGTGCAGCAGTCGACCGGTGACCGTAGTCGCCTGATGCTGGATATCGCGCGGTGGCGTGCAGATCGCCGTGACCGCCTCGCCCGACTGGGCACCGAGGTCGCCGAGCGCGTGCAGAAGTCGGGCGAGCGTGAAGAGCTCGACCCGATGACGCCGTTCGAGCGGAAGATCGTCCACGATGCTGTTGCTGCTGTCGACGGTGTGGTGAGCGAGAGCGAGGGTGCCGAGCCGAAGCGTCGAGTCGTCGTGTTGCGGTCCAGCTGACGTCCGCGACGCAGCAGAAGATCTACAGACAAAGTCCCGGCCGGGTGGCCGGGACTTTGTCGTCTCCGACAGAGAGAATTACATGGATGTGGTTTGTGGCAGCCGGTCGTGTTTCACGTGAAACGCTCTGGGATCGCAGGCCATCAGTGAAAGGATGTTTCACGTGGAACAGTCCGAGGCATCGGACCATCAGTCCCCTCCCCCGGCGGCCGCAGCGGTGTTCGGCGCGCGTGCAGACTTGGCCGGCCGCTATCACTCGGCTCTTGCGACCGACGGTGTGACGCTGGGACTGATCGGTCCGCGCGAGGTGCCGCGCCTGTGGGAGCGCCACATTCTGAACTGCGCAGTTCTCGGTGAGCTCATCACGGATGGCACGTCAGTGGTGGACATCGGAAGCGGGGCCGGTCTGCCGGGAATCCCGCTGGCGATTGCTCGACCCGATCTGAGCGTGACCCTCGTCGAGCCGTTGCTGCGACGTAGTGACTTTCTCCACCGGATCGTCGGCGAGCTCGGGCTCGATGTCCGCGTTGTGCGAGGACGGGCAGAGGAGAAGACCGTCCGAGCCGATGTGGGAGGCGCGGATGTGGTGACGTCGCGTGCGGTGGCGCCACTCGAAAGGTTGGCAAAGTGGTCGGCGCCGTTGATCACCGAGGGCGGCAGACTGGTCGCCATCAAGGGGTCGTCGGCGGCCGAGGAGATCGAACGGGACAAGGCTCTCGTCGGCCGGACCGGGATCTCGGATCTGCATGTCGAGACGTGTGGAAGCGACGTCCTCGAGGTGGCGACGACCGCAGTCGTGGGCACTAAGCGGGGTCGCGACGGGCGTGACCGCGCCCGATCGCGAACACGGAATCAGAAGGGGTGACCGGATTGGTGTGGAGTACTCGGAGGGCGCAGAATAGACGAAAGACCGCTGAATCGTCGGCGGCCACTGATAGCGCCGAGCTTCCCGATCCGAAACCCCGGGCGGGCCAGAGCGCCGAAGGCTATGAAGTCGGGCGAAGGAGTCCAAGCGTGGTCGAACAGGACCCGAGTGTTTCACGTGAAACGATCCTCGGCGGTGGTTCCCCCACCCCGGGCCAGGGATTCGACGACACACCGATCGGAGCGGCGGCCGCACGGGCGAGTCAGATCTTGACGCCCGGCGGTGCGGGTGAACTCCCCCGTCCCCAGACGACCCGCATCATCACGATCGCCAATCAGAAGGGTGGGGTCGGCAAGACGACCACAACCGTCAACATAGCTGCGGGGCTGGCCCTCCACGGACTCGGTGTTCTGGTTATCGATCTCGATCCGCAGGGCAACGCCAGCACCGCACTCGGCATCGACCACCGCGCGCCCGACATCTCGTCGGTCTACGAACTGTTGCTCGGCGAGGTGCGTCTGTCCGACGCCATCCAGCAGAGCCCGAACAACGCCAAGCTCTTCTGCGTCCCCGCGACCCTCGACCTCGCCGGCGCCGAGATCGAACTCGTGTCGCTCGTCGCTCGCGAGAACCGCCTCCGTAACGCCCTCGATCAGCAGACGCTGACCGACCTCGGAATCGACTATGTGCTGATCGACTGCCCACCGTCGCTCGGTTTGCTCACCGTCAACGCCATGGTGGCGGCCAAAGAGGTGTTGATCCCTATCCAGTGCGAGTACTACGCGCTCGAGGGTGTGGGTCAGCTACTCCGCAACATCGAACTGGTCCAAGCGCATCTGAATCCGGCGCTCCATGTCTCGACCGTCGTCCTCACCATGTACGACGGCCGGACCAAGTTGGCGGATCAGGTCGCTGACGAGGTACGGCGACACTTCGGCGAGAAGGTGCTCCAGACGATCATCCCGCGCAGTGTCAAAGTGTCCGAGGCGCCCGGATTCGGTATGACCATCATCGAGTACGACCCGGGTTCACGTGGATCGATGAGCTACCTCGACGCCTCGCGGGAACTCGCGATGCGCGGTGTCAGCTGATGTTCGCGCAGTCGACCAGAGTCCGGCGTCAGACGATGCCGTTAGGATCCGACATCGAGATGGTTCGTCTGTCACCGTCATCGACGGTGGAAGCAGGGAGTGCACAGTGGTGAGTCAGCGAGAAGCCGCACAGCGTCGAGGTGGTCTCGGTCGGGGCCTGGCCGCGTTGATCCCGACCGGTCCGCCCGAGGATGATTCGCCGGGCGGTCCGCGGCTGGGTTCTGCGGCAGCCGACGTGGTGATCGGCAAGGGGCCGACGGCGACGCAGGATCATCCCGGCGCCGCAACGAGTTCGTCCGACGGCTCCCCCACCCCGACCGCTGACGAGATGGGCGCGGTCTACCGCGAGATCCCACCGTCGGAGATCCAGCCCAACCCGCAGCAGCCACGCTCCGTCTTCGACGAGGAAGCGCTTGCCGAGCTCGTGCACTCCATCAAGGAGTTCGGCCTGCTGCAGCCGATCGTCGTGCGCCGACTGCCCGTCCCGACTGCGGACGGCGTGCTCTATCAACTCGTCATGGGTGAGCGGCGCTGGCGTGCCAGTCAGGAGGCCGAACTCGAGGCCATCCCGGCGATCGTCCGGGAGACCGCCGACGCCGACATGCTCCGCGACGCGCTGCTGGAGAACATTCACCGCGCGCAGTTGAACCCGCTGGAAGAGGCGGCTGCATATCAGCAGCTGCTCGAGGAATTCGGCGTCACCCACGAGGAACTGGCCAACCGCCTCGGTCGCTCGCGTCCGCTCATCACCAACATGATCAGGCTGCTGAAGCTCCCGATCCCCGTGCAACGTCGCGTGGCGGCCGGCGTGCTGTCGGCAGGTCATGCACGGGCGCTGCTGTCTCTCGACATCGGTAGCGAAGCGCAGGAAGCTCTTGCGGCTCGGATCGTCGCGGAGGGTCTGTCGGTGCGCGCCACCGAGGAGGCTGTCACTCTCGCCAATCGCGGCGACGACAGCAGTACCGGCCCGTCCTCCTCCCCCGCCAAGCGACGACCGATGCAGATGCCGGGCCTCCAAGATCTGGCGGAGCGACTCTCCGACCGTCTGGACACGAGGGTTACAGTCAGTCTCGGGAAGCGAAAAGGCAAGATCGTCGTCGAGTTCGGTTCGGTCGAGGACCTGGAACGGATCGTCGGGGTGATCGACCCTCGAGGGGTCTCGTGACCGCGTGAAAATCCGTCACCGGGCCACCCGGATGATACGTCACAGTGACAGCAGACCAGCAAGGATCGTCGTGAGAGTTCCAAATACATTGCCCGACAGCACTTTCGGACTTTTGCGCATCGTCTGCTGGGAGTTGTCGGCATGAATCTCGCGGTCACTCGTCTCGACCTCGAATCGTTCGAGTCGTTGCCGCTGCACACCCGCCGCTGTGTCTTCTGGGAAGTCGATCCGACCTCGTCCACGCATGCCGTCGACACTCAGCTGTTCGGTGATCTCGGGTCATTCGAGAGCGAGTTCGACAAGGAGGCGTGGATCTCTGGACTGCTCCTCGAATGGGGCACGTGTGGTCAGGTCGCCGTCGACGGAGACACCGGCAATTTCGTCGGTACCGCGTTCTACGCTCCGCCGGGTCGGGTTCCCCGGTCGCGGCTCTTTCCGACGTCTCCGGTCAGTGCGGATGCGGTCTTGTTGACGTCGATCCGCGCCGAACCCGGTTTCGAGGAGGCGGCACCGATTCTGCTGGACAGCGTGCTCACCGATCTCGTGCGCCGCGGCGTTCGTGCCGTCGAGGCCTTCGGCATCGTCCGGACGCCCGCCGAATCTCGGGGTCAAGGATCCCGGGCCACCGAACCGTCCTCCCCTACACTTCCGGCCTCGCATCCCGAGGACATCACCGAGTTGGGGGCGCTCGAGTCGATCTCCAGTGAACTCAGCTCCTGGGGTGACGAGGCGATCGTCGAGATCACCCGCGCGATGCATGACAGCCCTCAGTCCGATCTGTGCGTCGACTGCATCATCGATGCGGACTTCTTGAAGGATTCCGGCTTCGACGTCGTGGCGTCGCATCCCCGTTTCCCGAGGTTCCGTCTTGAACTCGACGAAGGGTTGGGCTGGAAGCACGAGGTCGAGCACGCCCTCGAGAACCTGGTGCTGATGGCCGCGATCGACCTCGCCGGACGCGAGCGACCAGCCGCGGTGCCGGTGGGCCTACGCGACCGACGCTGAACTGATCGGCCGGAGAGGTCGATTAGCGGGAGAGGTCGGTCAGCTGGAGAGCCGCTCCGCGGCAAGCAGGTCGGCGAACGTGTATGTGCCGGTCGGGCGATCGTTCTCGCCCAGGAGATAGAGCCGTTTCACGGCGACCAGGATTGCTTCCGCGATGATGTCGCGTGTCTGCGGATCGTTCAGGGTTTCGACATCGATGCTGTTGGTGATGTACCCGACGTCGATCAGAGCGACCGGCATCCTGGTGAGGCGCAACACATCCCATGTTCGCTCGTGGGTTCGGCAATCGGAAAGCCTTGTGCGGGCGGCGATCTCACGCTGGATGAAACCGGCGAGGTTGCGACCGATGGTCGAGAACGACCCGTGCGAGTTGCCGAAGTAGAACGATGCGACACCGTTGGCCCGCTCATTCGGGTAATGGCCACACCGCAATGCGATCATCAGATCGGCGTCGATGAGGTTCGCGACCCGGGCCCGTTCGTCGTCGCCGGGACGTCCCCGCCCATCGTGTGAGAGGAAGGTCTCCATACCGGCCGCGGCCATCCGGCCCTCGAGCCGGGCGCCGAGATCCCAGAGCACCGAGGATTCGAGTTCAGCGGTTGCGCCCGTGGAGAATTCGTGCAGTCCACCGGAGCCTGGATCGATCAGGATTCGCTTCCCGCTCAGGCGCGGACCCGACCGCCGGACATGCTCTTCCTCGCGGATGGCGTGGGGTGACCCACCGGTGACGCGAGTGCCGAGACGCTCGAGCGAACGGAGTGTTGACGGACCGCAGATTCCGTCGGACGACAGACCGTACTCACTCTGATAGAGGCAGACCGCGTTGTGGGTCGTCTCCCCGAACGTACCGTCGACGAGGCCGGTGTAGTAGCCGAGGTTCTGCAGTCGTCCCTGGAGGGTGGCGACATCATCGCCGACCATCGGGGCGGACAACCGGTACAGCAGGACGCGTGTGCCCAGTTGGTAGGACGCCTCGCGAAGTGCTCGATAGGTCGCCGGCCCGACGATGCCGTCGGCGATGAGACCGCGTTCCTGCTGGAAGGCGCGCACGGCCCGATCGCAGGCGTCGTCGAAGACGGCCTCGGGCGGAGTCCAGCCGCTGATCGTGCCGGAGAGGCTCTCGCCGGAGGGGTTGTCCCCGGCGAGGGTGTGTGTGGCCGGGCCGGATGTCAGCATCCCGAGTCCGACGAGGATGTTCCGGATCTCGGCGACAGCCGAGCCATGATCCCCGAGGCGGAACAACGGCATCAGCAACTCCTCGTACTGGCAGTGCGGCGGATGGGCACGGTGTGAATGTCCGGTTGATCGGTGCTCACCAGCGCACCGTCGCAATCACGGAGCATTCTCTCAGGTCACGACGGCACGACCAAATGATGGCGCCACTCGGGGCGCCATCATCGGGTGCCTGCGTCTGCGGGCCCAGCGTGTGGACCCGCATCTGCGCAGGTGAAGGTGTTACGCCGGCGAACCGACGACTCCGTCGAGTTCGCGCAGCAGGGCGGCCTTACCCTTGGCGCCGACGATCGTCTTGGTGGGCTTGCCGTCCTCGAACAGGATCATGGTCGGGATCGACATGATCTGGAAGTCGCGCGCGATGGCCGGGTTCTCGTCGACGTCGACCTTGGCGACGGTCAGCTTGTCGCCGTGGTCACGGGCGATCTCCTCGAGAACCGGTGCCACCATGCGGCACGGTCCGCACCAGGTCGCCCAGAAATCGACCAGGACCGGCTTGTCGGCGCCGAGAACCTCGTCTTTGAAGGTCGCGTCGGTGACGGCGACGGTATTTGCTCCCATGGGTGTCCTCCTTATGGACGTCGGAAGAATGTGGTTTCTCTCGAGCGGGTCACTCAGGCCGGAGCGCCTCAGGCGTTGGCCGGGGCATCCACGACGACGAACTCACCTTCGACGGCGGGTTCCATGTCGAGATCACCCTGCTCGGCGAGCCAGCGCTCGGCATCGATCGCGGCGG
The DNA here is from genome assembly GCF_030315685.1 of Gordonia sp. ABSL11-1. Classification (GTDB taxonomy): domain Bacteria; phylum Actinomycetota; class Actinomycetes; order Mycobacteriales; family Mycobacteriaceae; genus Gordonia. Next base: position 24,752 of record NZ_JASXSI010000020.1, read on the forward strand.
AACATCCGCTGCCCGCGGCGGTGATGGCCTGACGGTAGGTGTGGTCGACCAGATCACCACAGGCGAAGACGCCGGGCAGCGACGTGTAGGTGGTGCGACCCTGGACCTGGACGTAACCCTCCGGATCGAGATCGATCTGTCCGCGCACCAGTTCGCTGCGCGGATCGTGCCCGATCGCGACGAACATGCCTGTCACGTCGATGGTGCTCGACTCGCCGGTCGCGGTGTCGGTCAGGCCCAGGCCGGTGACCGAAGTATCGCCGAGAACCGAGGTCACCGCGGAGTTCGTCACGAACCGGATCTTCTCGTTGGCGCGGGCGCGTTCGAGCATGATCTTCGATGCGCGGAACTCGTCGCGACGGTGTACCAGGGTCACACTCCGGGCGAACTTGGTGAGGAACGTCGCCTCCTCCATCGCGGAGTCACCACCGCCGATGACGGCGATGTCCTGATCCTTGAAGAAGAAGCCGTCGCAGGTGGCACATGCCGACACACCGCGGCCCAGAAGCGTCTGCTCGTTCTCGATACCGAGATAGCGCGCCGCAGCACCCATGGCCAGGATGATCGCGCGTGCGCGGTAGACCTCACCGCCGACCTCGACCTCCTTGACCGGTCCGGCCAGGCGGATGGTGTCGACATCCTCCATGCGCAGGTCGGCGCCGAAGCGGATCGCCTGCTCACGCATCTCGTCCATCAAAGCCGGACCCTGGATGCCGTTCTGGAATCCGGGGAAGTTCTCCACCTCGGTGGTGGTCATCAGCGCGCCGCCGAACTGGGTGCCCTCGAAGACGATCGGGGCGAGCTCCGCGCGGGCCGCGTAGATCGCCGCGGTGTATCCGGCAGGGCCCGAACCGACGATGATCAGGTCGTGGATCTGCTGGCTGTCGTGCTGGGTCATCCGTCCTCCGTGCTCGACGATGCCTGCCATGGTCTCGGCGGCATCGGTGTCTCGGCTGTCTCAACATCAGGGTAGAGGCAGATGTTCCCGGGTGAGTCCCGGCGGGCCGACGCACGTACCGGCTGTGACCAGATCAGATGGGTCGGCGGGTGATGTCAGCCACCGATGACCGTCCGGGTGATCGTCGCCGGGTTCCCCGTCGCACAGTCGTGACCCACCACCAGCGCATCGAACCGTCCGGCCACCCCGGTGGCGAACAGGATGACGACGCCCTCGCGCCCGCTGATGGTGACCGGACCGGTTCCGAGAACCGCGATCGAGGGGGGCACTCCGTTCGCCGCTATGCACTCTCGCAGTGCGGCCGCCGACGGGAACGGCGCGAACTGTTGTTTGCCGAGGACCGACAGCAGTGTCACGCGGTCTGCGGCGTCCAGGTCGTCGACGGTCGACGGGGCCGACGGCTGGGCCTGTATCGCGGGGTCGGATCTCCCCGGATCCGACTCGCCGTCGGATGTTCGGAGCAGACCGGTCGAGATCACCACGACGACGGCGATGGCGGCGGCCACCGCGACACCACCGGCCGCCCACCAGGCCGTCCGATGCGTGCGGCGGAGGTTCCCCGCGTTGCTGCGGTCACCGCCCAGCGCGACGACTCGATCATCGCCGGCCGCCGACACCTCGGCGCTGATCCGATCGAGCGTGGCGCGGGTCCGCGCAGCGACGTCCGGAGGCACGGGCCGAGCCGGTGGTGGTGTGGAGCGCAGTCGTTCGGTGGTGCGGTCGAGTGCGGCCAGGATCGAGCGGGCGTCGGGGTCGTCGTCGAGGTGCGACCACAAGTGGTCGGCGACATCACGAGGCAGCAGACCCGCGTGAAGATCGGCCAGCAGTTCCGGGGCGAACGGCGGCGCGGGAAGGCTCGTCGATCCCGTCTCTGGTCCACTATCGCCGGGCTCGTCCTCGCGACCGGTCGCGTTGCCACGACCGGTTCCCTTCTCGCGGGAATCGTCCCCTGCTCCCGGCGGGATCATCGTTCCACTCTCCCACTTCTCCCCCCGACCGGATCCGCCCCACGAGGGTGGATACCGGGCTCGCTCTGCGACTGATGTCGTCGATCGTCACAGTTAGGACGCACCGGGCCGCGGTCCGGTTCCATCGGTGTCGCGGAGAATTCTGCCGGGTGGCCCTCAGGGGTCGCGAAGGTGCCCCAGGATCTGCGACAGCCGCAGCCGACCGCGTGAGCATCGGCTCTTGATGGTCCCCGTGGGGACCCCGAGTCGCTCGGCCGCCTCGACGATCGAGAGACCCTCGACGTCGACGGCGACGATCGCCGCGCGCTGGTCGGCGGGGAGTTCGTCGAGAGCCCGGCCGATCGACAGCGACAGGTCGACGGCGGCCATGTGATCGTGCTCGTCGGCGTACTGCGCGACGTCCCAGTCGGGCAGCGGCACGGTCGCCCGGAGGCGATTGCGGCGGATGCGATCGAGGCAGGCGTTGACGACGATCCGGTGCAGCCAGCTGGTGACCTTGGCATCGGACCGGAACCGATCTGCCATGCGATGGGCGCTGAGCAGGGCGTCCTGGAGCGCATCGGCCGCGTCGTCGGCGTTGCTGCTCGTGCGGCAGGCGACGGCCCACAGATAGTCCTGATGGCGTTCGATCAGGGTGGAGAAGGCGCCGGGATCTCCGCGGACGTGGGCGAGCAGTAAGTCCTCGTCGCTGCGCGCGTCGACGCTCCCCCGAGTCATGCGCGCAACCCTAATCGACCACACGCCTCGCAGTGCCACTGACCTGCGCGTTGTCCACAGAATTGGGGACACCGGCCTGCCTGTGGATCGCGCCGGAGAGCTCGGCGAGCCGGTCCCGCGTGCACCCGGCTCCCGGGCGCCGCGATCAGTCCAGCAGTCGTTCGTATGCGGCGACGAACAAGGCCACGGAGACGTCGAGGATCGCGTCGAGCTCGAACAGGTCGGGGGGCAGCACACCATCGGCCGTGTCGGAACCCGCGAACTCGCCCGCCGAACTGGTATGCCAGTCGACCAGCAGCTGGGTCACCGCGCCGACGAGCCCGATCGCCGTCAGGCGCTGCGATCGCTCCGCGGGGCGGTCGCCGAGCGCGAGTGACAGGATCAGGTCGGCCCACCCGTGAATAGCGGTGAGCCGCAACCGTTCCAGGTCGGGATGGACGCCGACGACCTCGACGAGCATGATCCGTGCGCGCCGGGGATTCTCGGCCAACGTGCGGACGAAGGCGCCGAGTGTCGCACGGGCGACGGCAGGCGCATCCATCGAGGCGACACCGGCTCCGGCGCGATCGGCGACATACCCCGATGCCGCAGCCACCGTCGACGCCCGTGCGACGGCCACGCAGTCGTCGTACACCGCGGCCAGCAGCGCATGACGATCGGTGAACGATTCATAGAAGTAGCGCTGGGTGAGGCCCGCGTGATCACAGATGCGCTTGATGGTGACGCCGGCGAATCCCACCGACCCGAACAGGTCCACGCCCGCGGCGACGAGGTCGGCGCGACGCCGCGCCCGACGTTCGTCCGCGTCGGCTCCGCCGTAGCGGCGGCCTTCGGGCGTGGACATGCGATCGGCTCCCCAGGGTCGTCGGCGGTGTGTCCGTGCTGGTGGTGGCGACGGATGCCTTTACAGGACTCTATCTGACACGCTATCGTGTCAGAAATCTTGATCTGACATGTTCTCGTGTCAGATGGCCGAAGCAGGAGAACCGAGATGCTGGACTTCCTCCCGGAGGCGATGCGTGAGCCGACCGTGGTCGCGATCCCCTTCTTCGTGACGATGGTCGCGCTGGAGTGGCTCGCCGCGTGGAAGCTCGATCACACCGACATCGACCGCCCGTCGTCGCGCACCGATGACACTCTGTCAGAGCGCGGTTCGTACAACCCGCGGGACTCGCGTGCGAGCCTGCTCATGGTGCTGGTCTCGATCGCAACCAGTGCCGGGTGGAAAGCGCTTGCGCTGCTCGCGTACTCGGCGATCTTCGCGTACGTGGCGCCATGGCAGCTGCCGACGGACTCCTGGTACAGCTGGGTGATCGCCGTCGTCGGCCTGGACTTCTTGTTCTACTGGGAGCATCGGATCGCGCATCGGGTGCGGCTGGTCTGGGCCACCCATCAGGCGCATCACTCCAGCGAGTACTTCAACTTCACGACGGCACTGAGACAGAAATGGAACAACAGTGCCGGGATCCTCATGTGGTTGCCGCTACCACTGCTCGGGGTTCCACCCGCCCTGGTGTTCGCGGTCTACTCACTGAACCTGATCTACCAGTTCTGGATTCACACCGAGCACATCGGAAAGCTCTGGGCACCAGTCGAATTCGTGTTTAACACACCGTCCCACCACCGCGTGCATCACGGCAGCGACGCGGAGTATCTCGACCGCAACTACGGTGGCACGTTCATCATCTGGGACCGCATGTTCGGCACCTTCGCGCCGGAGACACACCGCCCCACCTACGGCTTGACGAAACCCGTGGAGACATACAACATCTGGCGGCTGCAGACCCACGAGTACGCCGCGATCGCACGCGATGTCCGACGGGCGCGTGGTCTGCGCACCCGCCTCGGCCTGGTGTTCGGCCCGCCCGGATGGGCGCCGGCGACCGCGACTCGCGTGGACACCAGGTCTCACCGGACGGGCAGCGTGGTCACCGTGCCCGACGACAGCAGCAGCGTGTAGTAGCTGCCGCCCGGGTAGTAGGCGGCGGTACGGTGGCCGGAGATCAGGTCGGTCGAGTCGCCCTCGACGTCGATGTGGATGCCGGTGGTGAGTGCGACACCGAGGAAGTCCTGCCGCGTCGTCTGCACGATCCACCGCACACCGTGACCGAAGGTGTTCGACAGTGACGGCTGTGAGGCGATGACCCGGATCCGTAGTCCCGCCTCTCCCAGCTCTCGCGCCGAGTTGTGGAAGTTGTTCCCCAGGAATGAATTCACCGGATCGAACAGCATCAGTCCGCGCAGACGACGGTAGTCGGCGGGATCCGCCGTGCGTACGGCGTCGGCTGCGGTGAGGGCGAACTCCCCACCCGCGGAATGGCCCGACAAGAGCAGGCTGTCCGGCACGGTCGGTGCGAGACGTCCGGTGGTCCGCGCCGCTGCCGCGAGGCTGCGTTCCACCGCGCTGGGCGGCCGGTTCCCGTGTGCGAAGGTGAGCGACGGGTCGCGGATGAACTCGGTGTTGTCGGTGGCGTTGACGGCGACGCCGCACCCGGACACGCTGATGGCGTCGAGGGAGGTGGCCGCGACGAGGAGCCCGCTGTCGGTGTACGACGACGCGAGTACGCGCAGATGGTCGGCCGTGCGAGCGAATCCGTGCTGGAGCCAGACCAGACCGGTGGGCGTGCCGGTCGGGATGTGCCAGCGCACCGGGACCGACGTCGGCCGGTGGTCACATGTGGTGGCCAGGGTCGAGGTCGCAACCGTGTGATGGGTTGCCGCCATGGCGTTTCCGGTGTTTCTGGCCGCGACGGCGCCGGCCGCTGCGCATAGCGTGACGACGAGTGTGACGACAACCCTGCGAAGCGTGCCATGTCGGTCTCCTACTCCGAGCGCGGGCGCTCGTTCAGCCGGGCGAGCAGTTCGGTGAGCAGCGCCTCGGCGCGACGATGGGGCACGATGTCGAGTAGCGCCATGACGGGGGCGAGCTGATCGGGCAGCGGGCTCGCGTCGTCGTCGCCGGCCAGTCCCAGATCGGCGAGCAGTGCACCCGCCGACGACGCGTCCAGCCCGTCGTCGGCGGCCAGGGACGGGAACACCGTGCACAGCTCGCCCAGATCGATCGGTGCCACACCGCGGACCTCATCCGCGCCGGCGACGAGGGCGGCTGTGAGACCGTCGATCTCGTCTGCGGTGACCGGTGTGATGGTGAGGTGGGTGGTACGTGGGAGGACCGGACCGTGCTGTTGTGCGAGCCCCGGTTGGGGCTGGAGCACCCAGCCCCGCTCCCCCACCGCGTCGGCCCACAGGTGCGGATCGACGCGATCGCTTGCCGGGATCGCGATGTCCGATGTGACCGCGAACAGCGGTCCCACCGGCTCGCCGACGACACGGAGGCCGGTGATGCCGGAAACACATTGCCGGAGTGTGTCGGTCGCCGATCGACTTCTGTCGGTGAGTGTGGTGAAGCCGTCGGGACCGAGATACTCGATGACGGCCCACGCGGCAGCAAGCGACATCGCCGATCGACTGCCCAGCATCGTCGGATTGACCACCGGATACCCGGGCCACCGGGTGGTCGCGAAGGCGGCGGACCGTTTGGCGTCGCGGTCGGCGAAGAGCAGGACCGACGCTCCCTTCGGTGCGAAGCCGTACTTGTGCGCGTCGAGCGAGATGCTGGTGACACCGGGGACACGGAAATCCCAGGGCGACAGCGCCTCTGACGACGCCCAGAACGGAAGAACCCACCCGCCGATGCAGGCGTCCACGTGGCAGGCGATGCGCTGTCGGGAGGCGGCGGCCGCGATCTCGGGGACGGGGTCGAGTACGGCGAACGGATAGCACGGTGCCGACACGACCACGATCGCGGTCCGGGGCGTCAGGCGGGCGATGACGTCGTCGGCGTCGACGACTCCGTGCTCGTCCACCGGGACGAGATCGAGTTCGAGGCCGAAATAGTGTGCGGCCTTGTGGAAGGCGGCGTGCACCGTGACGGGTGCGACGATCGTCGGTACGCCCGTACCACCTCCCGCCCGCCAGCGATCGCGCGCGGATTTCACCGCCAGCAGGCAGCTCTCGGTACCACCGCTGGTGACCAGTCCGACGACCTGCGCGTCGCAGGCCTCACCGTGCGCGAGGTCGGCGGCGAAGGCGATGACATCGGCCTCCATGCGGGCCACCGACGGGAACGCGGTCGGGTCGAGACCGTTGACCGCCTGCACCGACGCGGCAGCGGTACGAGCGAGGTCGTCGACTTCGGCCAGCCCCGAGTCGTACACGTAGGACAGCACCCGACCTCCGTGCGTGGGGGCGTCGTCGGCGCGCAGGTCTGCCAGCCGCGCGAGGATCTCCGCGACCCGACCAGCAGGAGTCTCGCCGGGTGTCATCTCATCCGGCACTGGGCCCTCCCTCACCGATACCGTCTCCAGCCTGATCGCTGTCCCTGGGCTGATCGCTGTCGATATCGCTGCGGCGCAACGGATATCGGCGTATGAGCACGAGACTCCCGGCCGCGAGCGCCGCAGGGACGATGCTGAAGGCGACGATCATCGCCGTCGTCGCGGCGGCAGGCTGGGTGATGTCGGTGTCCGCCTCGGAGGACACATAGCCGCCGAGTGTGAGGAACACCGTGAGAACCACCGCGCCGAGCGCCATGCCGGTCGTCTCCCCCGCTGTCCACACCCCACCGACGATGCCTGCCGAGCCCGGCCCGTGCCGCCGCTCGTCGTCGGAGATGACGTCCGGGATCATCGCCATCGGGAGGGACTGCATCCCGGCGTACGCGGCACCCGCGATGCCGATCACCGGGTACACCCACCAGCCGGGTGACCACCGCAGCCCGCACAGACCGATGGTGGCGACGGCGAAAATGACTGTCGCGATGAAGAATCCGGACTCCTTTCCGATGCGTCGGGCCACGGCACCCCACACCGGGGCGAACACCAGCGCCGGAGCGATGAGGGCGGCGAACAACACGGAGACCGCACCTTCGTCGTCGAGGATCCAGGTGGCGATGTACTGACCGTCGGCGAGCATCAGGCCGGTGGCCAGACCCTGCAGGAGGAATGCGCCCACGAGGAGTCGAAGCGGACGGCTGCGGCGCAGGACGGTGACGGCGGCGCGATACGCGGCGAGCGGCGTCGAATCAGTGTCCGCGTCCGGCTGCGCACCGACGGTGATGCCACGGGGGCCGGCCGCGCGGGGCGCGCTGCGGGTGGCGATGAGGAGGCTGACGCCGATCACGCACCCTGCGACCACGGCCATGACGAGGTAGCCGACGCGATCGGATCCACCGATTTCTCGCAGCGCGGGACCGCCGGCACCGAAGGCGAGGATGCCGACGGTCAGCACGACGACCCGTGCGGTGAGAAGTCGTGTCCGCTCGTCGTAGCGGTCGGTCAGCTCGGCCGGCAGCGCGATGTAGGGGACCTGGAAGAGGCTGAATGCCGTTGCGGTGAGCAGGAATGCAGCGGCGACCCAGAGTGCCGCAGCGGGCGTGGCGAGCGCAGCGGGAACCGCGAACGTCAGTGCGAACAAGATCGGCAGCGCCACCGCCCCGACGATCATCATCGGGCGTCGAGACCCGTGTCGTCGGAGGCTGCGATCACTGGCCGTCCCGATGACCGGGTCGATGAGGACATCCCAGATCTTCGCGACGGCGACGATCGCACCGGCTGCGGCCGCCGCGACCCCGAGCGTGTCGGTCAGGTAGTAGACGAGGACGAGTCCGGGGAGGGTGGCGAAGCCGGCCGTGCCGACGGATCCGATGGCATAGCGGCCGACGGTGGCACCGGTCAGGTGATCCCGGGTGCCGGGCGGAGATGGGGCAGGTCGGCGGCGGACGAGCACACCTATGTCTACCCCTCCGGTGTCAGGCGGTCATAGAGATCTGCCCGATCTGGGCCTGATAACCGTTGGGCGCTTGCGGCAGAGACGTCAGCCACACCATCACGAACGGACTCTGCTGCGGATCGGGCACGGTGATGGTCGTCCGCGGTTGATTCACTGTGCCCGCAGCGATCTCACGTGTCTGCGCGAGGGTGGGTTGGGCGGTCGCCGACGTACGGATCGATACGGCGAATCCCGGCGTCGGGGAGGAGATCGTCACCGTCTTGACGGCCTTGGGACCGCCGAGGTTGAACATCAGCCCGAGACCGGGCTTGAGTCCGCCGAAGTCCGCTGAGCCACGGTAGGTGTCGGTCCGCCACGGTGGGGCGGCGCCGCTGATCACGTTGCCCAGGTTGGCCGTGCTGTCGGGCGGCTGATTGGACAGGTCGACCAGGCTGACCCCCTGCAACGGGATCGGCGCCGGAGCGGCCGGTGGAGGTGCCGCGGCCCTCGCGGTCCCGGGAGCCGGTGGCGCCGATGACGTGGTGAGGATCGAGTCGATGTCGGTGTTGTCGCCGTCGGAGCCGAAGATGTTTGTGGCCCACACGATCAGCGCGATCACGATGAACAGCGTGAGCAAGCCGGCGCCGACGAGGAGTGCCACGTTACGTCGGCCCTGCTGTTCGGGCGCCTTCTCCTGCTGGGGTGACGTCATGGCGATCGGCGGCGCGTCGCCGGTGATCGCCGGGAGCATGTCGGTGTTCAGGTCGACGACGGTCGCCTGATCGAGGACATGCTGGACCGTCCCGGCCGTGCGGATTCCGCGCTGACCGTCGAGCGCCCGAGCGGCCACCGCCGAGATCTCGAACGGCGTCTCCGGCCGTGCCTTGCGCGGTTCGATCGGGTTGCCCTTGTCGTCGGGCTCGGCGATCGGCAACCCGCCGACCGGCTCGGTGGTGTCGTCGGTGGTGACCAGATCGGTACCGTTCTCCGGATCGAGCGGCCAGCGGGCCAGCAGCAGCGCGTAGAGTACGGCGCCGAGACCTCGGACGTCGGTCGACTTGTCGTCGCCGGCGAGGGTGCCGGGGAAGGCGAGGACGGCGTTGCCGTCGGTGCTGATCCGGATCCGGTCGGGATGGTCGATGGACAGTGCACCGCCGGAGCGGTGGGTGATCTCGGCGGCGGCGGCCAGCGCGCGGACAGCGCGCGCGGCACCGATCGGGGACGGCTGGGACCGGGCGACCTCGGTGAGCGACGATCCCGGAACCCATTCGGTGACGACGATGCCACCCGACGAACCGCGGACGACGTCGAGCACGCGCGCCACTCCGGCGGAGGAGATCTGTCCTAGGCGAAGCGTCCGCGACAGCACGCCCTGCGGACCCTCGTCGGTGATCTTCGCCGACTCACCACGTTCCGGCGGTGGCGCGAGTTGGTCGGCGTCGACGAACGTCAACGCCACCTCACGGTCGAGATTGATGTCCAGTGCGCGCCAGAACTGGAGTCCGCGGGTGCCGCCGTGGTGATCGAGCAGGCGATACCGTCCGCCGGCCACGGCCGCGCCGGGGACCAGTCGGGGACCGCGTGGCCGGGGACGCGCGGTCGGCCCGGGGGTGCCGGACCGTGCCCCACCGGCAGCTGCCGGACCGGGACCCGTCTGATCGGAACCGGTCGCGGAAGTGTCTGTCTCGGAGGCTGATTCGGGCGTATCGGACGTCGGGGCGGTCGACGGGTCGGAGAGCTGCTCGGTCGCCGGGTCGACACCGTCGCCCCGCGACACCCGGGTGGCCTGCGACCTGTCGTCGACCGTCACCGAGCCCTTGTCCGGAGCGTCCGGGATGATCTCGGTGTCCCCGGTGGACCCGATCTCATTCTCACTCACGCGCCGAGCTCCTCTCCTGCGATATCGCATGTCACGGGGTGCATGGAGACGCATCTCGCCGCCGTCGCGCAAACGCGCGGCCCCGCCGCTGTGAACCGAGTACGACTGCCATGTGGCGGTGCCCCGGTCGAATCGCCGGAGCACCTGTACCTGTCCAGAGTACGGGAGCGACTCGTCGGTGTTGATCCGCGGAAACTGAACCGTGATGGTCGGTGCCGATTCTGTTACCGGACGCTCAGGAGGAGCCAAGGCGGGGATGAAGCGGCCGAGCATGCGCCGCACCGACATCCCGATCGAGACGACGTCGGGGACGCGGGCGGCGGCCAGTCCGGCGTAGGTGACGCCGAGCACGACGACCGCCGTCAGGATCAGATACACCAGTGATCCGAACTTGCCGACCTCACTCGTGAGGCGGTGCAGTCCCGAGAGATTCGAGACGGCCCAGACGATCGCGGTCACACCGATCGACACCCCGAATGTCACGAGGGTGGTGCGGTAGACGTCGGTCAGCTTCTCGTTGTGCAGGCGTCGGCGCAGGAGGAAGTGACCGACGATCGCGCCGACCAGATATCCCAGACCGTTCGACAACGCGAGCCAGCGGACCACCATCTCCGGATCGTCGAACAGCACCGGCCCGAGATAGGAGGACACGACCTTCACCGCGGTGATGCCGAGGACCATGGCGGTCGGTGTCCAGGCGTCCTGGAGGGCGTAGAAGACGCGCAGCTGCACGAGCGTCATCGCGTACGGGATGATCGTGAACGCACCCCAGGCGAGCACCGAACCGAGTTGGGAGGCATGCTCGGCGTCGAACTTTCCGAAGTTGAACACCGCGATGCCGATGACCGGGCCGAAGAACGTCATGTAGGCGACCACCGGCAGCAGCGCCACCATCGTCAGCCGCGTGGCCAGGGAGAGGTCGTCGACGACGGCGTGGTCGTCGTCGGCGGCGGCGTGCCGGGACAGTCGCGGCATGATCGCGGTCAGGATCGTCACACCCAGCACGCCGTACGGGAGTTGCAGCAACTGCCAGTGGGTGACGTACACGCTGATGCCGGAGGCGTCGGCGTGCGCCGCAATACGGTAGGTGATCATGAGCCCGACCTGCAGGATCGCGACGTAGGTGACGATCGCGAGGGCCATGTTGCCGAAGAGTCGGAGTCGGGCGTCGATGCCCCATTTCCACGCCAACCGCACGCCTGCGCGCCTGATCCACGGCAGCAGGACACCGGCCTGCACGACGACGCCGAGTGTGGTGCCGATGCCGAGGACCAGCAGCTGCGGATCGGTCATCCGGACCGGGTTCAGCGTGATCTCACCCGGCATCAGCGCGTACAGCACCAGGGTCGCGATCTGCACGATGTTGTTCAGCACCGGTGCCCACGCGCCCGGTTTGAAGAACCCCTTCATGTTCAGGATCGCGATGAACAGCGCGGACATGCCGTAGAAGAGGATCTCCGGCAGGAGTAGGTAGGCGAGTGCGGTGGTGAGGGACCGGTTGACGTCGCCGTCGCCGACGTTGAGGAACGTCAGCAGCGGTGCGGCGATCATCGCCACGACCGTGGCGGTGCCCAGCGTCACCACGGCGAGCGTGAAGATCCGGTTGATGAAGTCGCGCCCACCGTCGGGATCCTCGGCCTCCGCGCGGACGAGCACCGGGATGACGATCGCCGTGAGCACGGCGCCCAGGACGACCTCCGCGATCATGCTCGGCAGCACGTACGCGGCCTGGAACGCAGAGGCGATCGCCGGGCCGAGCATGGCCAGCACCAGGACGGTGCGGATGAACCCGGTGATGCGGCTCGTCAGCGTGGCCAGCGCGATCGAACCGCTGGTCCTCAGGATGCTGGAGTCGGAATCGCGCGCCAGGTCGTTCGACGGCCCCTGCTCGGTCGGTTTCTCGGTGCTCGGTTTCTGGCCGCTCGTCATCTGGTCCGGGCCGCTCGAGGCGCGCGCCCGGGTCGCGGTGCCGGCACCCCGAGGCGCCGGACCCGCAGCGGGGCGAGAGGGGATGTGGCGCGGCGGTGGCGGCGGGGGCCCGCCACGGCCGGCCAGCGGCGGCTGGTCGGCCACCGGACCGGACAGCGGTGCCGGACCGCCGGGGGAACGGCGCCGAGGGCCATCGGCCCCGCCCGGAGGAATCCGGCGGGGTGCTGCTCGACGCGGCTCGCGTGGTCCCTGGTCGGTCATGGCCTTTCTCGGTCGGTCGTGCCCGGCGTGGGCGTCTGGTCGGCTCGCTCCGGTCCTGCTCGTCCCGCATCCGCCCGGCCGGTCTCCGACCGATACGGGTCCGGCGCATCCTCGTCGACGGGATCCTCGAGCGCCCGGTGCTCCTGATGCAGGGTACGGCGACGTTGCTGATACGTGCTGCCCGCGAGGAGTCGATCGTGCTCATCGGGGTCGGGGCGGTCCTCGTCGGCGGGGTCGGGCTGACCGCGGAATCGGTGCCACAACCGTCGTGCGGTCAGCAGCACCAACGCGATCCCGGCGACGATCGTCACGTAGAACAGCGGTTTCCCGTAGGCGTTCGCATGGACGGAGAGACTGATCGGGGAACCCAGCGAGATGCCGCTCGACGTCGACATCCCGATCGTGACGGTGATCGCCTCGGAGTTCTCCGCGCGTGTCGGCAGCTGGATCTGCCGGGTCCCGTTGGCGGGGATCTCGATCACGCCGAGGTCGCCGACGTCGAGCTCCGGCGGCGCCGACACGTCGATGCGTACCCGGATCGGCAGTGAGAGCTCGTTGCGGACGACGAGGAGCAGGGGACTGCGCTCGGAGGCGAGGGTGTATCGGCCGCCGGGGTCGAGGATCGTGACAGAGTTCCGCATCCGCGCCAGCGTGGTGTCGACGGCGGCGATCCGGCCGTCGCGCTGGGTCCGCATCTGCGCCCGCACGGCAGGCGCCTCGCGGTCGGGACTGCGGACCGCCCGCAGCAGGTCCTCACGCAGCGGGGCCATGTAGCGCTCCGGCGACGCCGCCACATCCGCAGAGCTCATCAGCGACGCCTGCAACTGGAACGACAGGTCCGCGTGGTCGCGGATGGTGGTCGCGGTGCGCTCGTCGACGGCCAGGCCGAGCGAGGCGAGCGGATCGACGCCCGGCGGTGGCACGAAACGGGCGTCCGCGGTCGTCCTGTCGAGACCGCCGACGACGTCCGACAGCGGCCCGGGGGAGGCCGCGCCGGATTCCAACAGGACAGTGGCGGTGGTGAACAGGGCGTTGGCATCGTCGGTCGACGGTGCCCAGTAGGTCGGCGGCACGACGAAGGAGCTGCGCCCGGCCACGGGCAGCGGCGGTCGCGCACCCTCACCACGGCCGGGTGAGGCGATCGACGGGTAGGCGAGCGCGGAGAGGGCGGCCTGTCGGCGCGCCGCGGGCGACTCGTCGTTGAACGACACCCGTTGGGCGGGTGGTGTCAGCGGCGTCGTCGCGGGTGCGTCGCCGGCGGCGGCGAGCGCAGCGGTCACTGACGGATCGCTGGTCTGCACACTCAGGTCACCGACCCGGTAGTCGCCGGTCGGGGTCGAACGGGTGGGATCGACACCGGTCGTCGACGTGACGGCCTTGCCGATCCCCGCCGACGACAGCACGCTCGCGCCGGTCGCGTCCATCGTGCCCAGCGCCGGGATGGTCAGTCCCCGGACGCTGCGCACGCCGAGGATCGCGTCGACGACATCCGAGGGGGTGGACAGCGCCGCGTCGGTCAGGCCGGAGTTGGCGATCCGGGACAGCGACGTGAGATCGGCCTGGGCGAACGGCAACGCGACGGTGCACATGCGCGATGACACGTCGCGCAGTTCGGCGAGCCAGTCGGCCGCCGCCGACTGCCCGGTGCCGGGCGTCGCCGGTGACGTCGGGTCCATCGGATCCGACGACACCTCGTAGCCCAGCGACATCGCACGGACCGTCACCAGCAGATCGGGATCGATCGCCAGGCACATGCTCTGCTGGAGTTTCGACGGCTGCCTCCCGGCCGGGGCCGCAGGCTGCCCCGACGACGGTTGCCCCGACGACGGTTGCCCCGACGACGGTTGCCCCGACGATGCTTGCCCCGATGACGGCGCCGACGACTCGGGTGGCTGCGAGGCGCCGTCGCGGCTGGTAGCGGGTTCGGAACCCGATGGCAGTGAGGTGTCGGAGTCGCCGTCGTCGTCGTCGTCACCGTCGTCACCGGTCACCGATCGTGCGGCCGCGAGGAGTGTGTCGAGGCGCCCGCCCGGCGACAACGACCGCGACAGGTCGTCGCCGACGAGTCGAACCGGTTGCGTGCTGCCCCCGAGGACGCCGGGAGTGAGTTGCGGGGGAGCCGACAGTGGCCACAGCATCGTGAGCCGCGACGGACTCGACAGGTCGGCCGACACCGAACCGTCGGCCCCGAGGTCGGTGTCGGCGGTCTCGCCCTCACCCTCGCTGGGATCGACGTACTGCTGGGCCCGGGCGCGGTCCGGAGGCAACGACAGCACCGGGAGCAGCGTGCGCGACTGCGCGAGTTTGGCGCGGTTGCCGTAGTCGGGCAGGCCGTTGACGTTGACGTTCAGCGGGAACACACCGGTGCGCTGGATGTCGAGACCGTCCTCGCCCGACAAGGATGCCGACACGGTGAACGAGATGGATGATCCCGGCTGCAGCTCCATGGAGATCGGACGGAACGGGGTCGCGGCGCTGACGGGCACCGGCGTGACCGCGAGGCTGCTGCGTAAGCCGGCGGCGTCGGACACGGCATCGCCGCGTTCGAGACGCACCGAGAGGTTCCGCAGCATCCGGTCGCCGATGTTCTCCAGACGGCCCGTGACGGTGACGACATTCGAGCCGCTGCTGGTCACCATTGACGGGGACGTCGAGGTCACCGAGAGTCGGAGGAAGTTGCTGGCGACCCCTTCGTCGGTGCCGGAGCCGGCGTCGGCCGTCGCGCCGGTGGCCGAGGTCCCGGAGTCGGTGCTCGAGGGGTCGGTGCCAGAGGGGTCGGTGGCAGAGGGGTCGGCGGCCGCTGGTGCCGACGACAACACGAGCATCGTGAGGACGGTCAGGATCGCGGCGCACGCCCGGACGATCCGGGATCCGGGACCTCGGGGCCCGGGGATGAAGGTGAGCAGAACCGGCCGACGTGACACCCGGCCGTCAGGCATCGTCGGCCGGTGGACGCCGGGGACGCCTCCGGCGCCGACGGGACCGCGCCGGGGGCGGCGGTTCGTTGCGGCGCTGGTTGCGTGCGGCTGCGGCTCTCTCATAGGCGTTGGGTTCGGTGCGAATGCTCTCGGCCTCGGACTGGGCCAACCGGTTCGGGTCGGCGGCGAGATCGGCGATGACGCCGCGGGCCATCCGGGCCAGTCGCCGCTCGTCAGAGTACGTGAGCTTCCGGGGTAGTTCGGCCAGCGGCACCCATGCCACCTCACTCACCTCGTAGTCGGCGTCGGAGAGCTCACCCCCGATACTGCGCAACAGATAGTGATGGACGGTCTTGTGGATGCGCCGACCCTCGCTGACGAACCAGTAGTCGATCTTGCCGAGCGGCGCGACGACGGTGCCCTCGATGCCGGTCTCCTCGGCGACCTCGCGGATCGCGGTCTGTTCGGCGGTCTCGCCGGTCTCGATGTGGCCCTTCGGCAAGGACCACATCATCCGGCCGCGACGATCCATACGGCCGATGAGCGCGGCCGCGAGCTGGTCGACGGGAAGGTCGAGGTCGGAGATCACGAGGCCGCCCGCGGACGTCTCGCGCACGGTCCGCAGGCGTTCCTGCCCCCGTTCGGGGCGGCTGCCGCCGCTGCGACGACGACCCTTCGTCTTGCCACTGGGCGTGCCGTCGGCGCCGGCGGTGTGCGTCAGTCCGGTCTTGGTGATCTTCGCGGTGACCGCGACCAGGTCGGAGGGCTTCGGCGGCGAGACGCGCGTGTGCGTCGGCTGCAGGTCGTCGTCGGAGTCCACCCGGTCGGGCTCGGTGGTGCGTTTCGGCATCGGACCCGGCTTGGGGTTGTCCCGGCGTTCGGCCGGCCTCAGCGGTGCGCTCTGCTCGGGTTCGGCGTGCGGGACATCGGCCGTCGTCGACGGTGTCGGGGACGGGCGACGCCCCCGCCGTCGGCGGCCACGGCGACCGCCGCGCGACGTACCACTGCCGGAGTCGTCAGGGGCCGGTGACTTCCGGAGTGCACCCGGGGGAGCCAGGTCCGCGGGGGTGATCCGACGGCCGCCGGGACCGTCCGTGCGGTCCGACGACGAGCTGTGGGATGCGTCACCGGGACGACCGCGACCCGCTGTGACGTCGGAAGAGACGTCAGAGGGGTCGGTGGACGGATCGACGGACACGTTCTCGATGCTAGCCGTTGGTCACCTGCCGTTTGCCTTGATGGGGCGCCCGCGGCGCGGTGACGTCGGCCGAACGGGCCACCCGACGACCAGGGCGGCGGGTCGTCGGCGACCACGCGGCGACCCTGTGCCGACCCCGAGCCGCCGACGACACCCGCATGGCCGAATCGGCATTTGTGGCCGGGGGAGACCCCGACGGTAGGCTGACATGCCGTGACCGACCCCGAACGCCGTACTCGCCTGCTGGCATCGGCGGCCGTGACGTTGCGGGGACTCTCCGACGTTCTGGTGCCGCTGGGAGCCGCTTTCGCCGACGCCGGACACGAACTCTTCCTCGTGGGCGGCTCGGTGCGCGACGCGGTCCTCGGCCGGCTGTCCGGCGACCTCGACTTCACCACCGATGCCCGGCCCGACCAGGTGTCGGCGCTGCTGGCGGGGTGGGCCGACGCACAATGGGACACCGGCATCGACTTCGGCACCATCAGCGCGCGCAAGGGCGATCAGATCGTCGAGATCACCACCTACCGCGCCGACTCCTACGACCGGGTGTCGCGGAATCCCCAGGTGGTGTTCGGGGAAACGCTCGACGACGACCTCGTCCGGCGCGACTTCACCATCAACGCGATGGCGGTCCGGATCGGCCCGGACGGACCGGCCGACTTCTGCGATCCGCTCGACGGACTCGCCGCACTGCTCGCCGGCGTCATCGACACCCCCGCGACGCCCCAGGAGTCGTTCGACGACGACCCGCTGCGGATGCTGCGCGCGGTCCGATTCGTCTCCCAGCTCGGATTCCGGGTCGCGCCCCGGGTGTTCGACGCCATCACGGACATGGCGGGGCAGATCGAGCGGATCACCGCCGAACGCGTCCGCGCCGAGCTCGACAAGATGATCCTGGGCGAGCACCCGCTCGAGGCCATCGATCTCATGGTCGACACCGGTCTCGCCGAACGTGTCCTGCCCGAGGTGCCGGGCATGAAGCTCACCATCGACGAGCATCACCAGCACAAGGACGTCTATCAGCATTCGCTGACGGTGCTGAAGCAGGCGATCGACCTCGAGGTCGGCGATCCCGACCTGGTCCTCCGATGGGCTGCGCTGCTGCATGACATCGGGAAGCCGGCGACACGACGCCACGAGCCGGGCGGTGGGGTCAGCTTCCACCACCACGAGGTCGTCGGCGCGAAGATGGTCCGCAAGCGGATGCGCGCACTGAAGTACCCGAAGGCCGTCGTCGACGACGTGTCACAGCTGGTGTTCCTGCATCTGCGGTTCCACGGATACGGCGACGGCACCTGGACCGATTCCGCGGTCCGCCGATACGTCACCGATGCCGGCGATCTCCTCGACCGGCTGCACAAGCTGGTCCGCGCCGACTGCACGACCCGTAACAAGCGGCGCGCCCGCCGCCTGCAGGACAACTACGACCACCTCGAGCACCGGATCGCCGACCTGAAGGCGGCCGAGGATCTCGACCGGGTGCGGCCCGACCTCGACGGCAACGCCATCATGGAACTCCTCGGCCTGCGGCCGGGCCCGCAGGTCGGTCAGGCGTGGCGGTTTCTCAAGGAACTGCGCCTCGACCGCGGTCCCCTCACCCGCGACGAGGCCGAGCAGGCTCTGCGGGAATGGTGGGCGGCCACCTCCGAGCGCTGAGCGAGCCCGCGAGCGGAACCTGCTCCCTGAGAGGAGTGAGCCCGCGAGCGTCACGAAGGGGCGAATACCTCCGCCGACGACGGCACCACCTCGAACACCGCGGGCAGCTCGCCGACGAGGTCACCGTCGATCGACACCAGAGCCGTTGGGTCGCAATAGAGTTCGATCTCCCTGCCGCGCAAGGTGCGCACCATCGGGTGCGCGAGGTGGCGGCCGGTGAAGACGGTGGGGAACACCTTGGCGACGGTGAGGCGGGCGAATCGGGAGGGTCTGCTCGCCATCGTGACGTCGAGCAGACCGTCGGTGATGGAGGCGTTCGGGGTGATCAGCATGCCACCGCCGTAGGAGGCGGTGTTGCCGATGGCGGCGAACACGAGGTCGCCGTCGAGCTTCGTGTCGTCGACGCGCACGTGATAGTGCCGCGACCGCAGACCGACCAGCTCGCGGAGGGCAGCCAGGGTGTAGCGGGATTGACCCTTCGGCCACGACATCCCCACCGCCCGCGCGGTGACGGAGGCGTCGAAACCCGTTGCGGCGACGGTGGAGAACAGTTCGGAGCGACCGTCGGGAAAGGTGACCCGCCCCAGGTCGATGGTGCGGGTGTGGCCACGGCTGATCAATTCGACGGCGGCGTCGACGTCCTCGATGGGGATGTCGAGGTTGCGGGCGACGTCGTTGCCCGATCCGGCGGGGATCACGCCGATCGGCGTGCCGGTCCCGAAGGCGGCCTCCAGCGCCAGCCGGATGCTGCCGTCTCCGCCCACCACCGCGAGGGCGTCGGTGTCACCGCGCGCGGCCTTGCCGGCGCGCTCGGCGGCCTCGGCCGCGTCCCGTCCGACGATGAGTTCGGTGTCGACCCCTCGCGAGCGGAAGGCGGCGACCGCCTCGTCGGCGATCATCTTCCCGGCGCCGTGGCGCGCATGCGGATTCGCCAGGACCGTGACGTGGCCTGGGACGCGGGAGACACCGCCGGAGCGGTGGCCGGCAGTGGCGGCGTCAGCGTCGGTCGGCACAGCGGTGTCGGTCTCCACAGCGTCGGTCTGCACAGCGTCGGTCTGCACAGCGTCGGTCTGCACAGCGTCGGTCTGCACAGCGGTGTCGGCGGGGATGTCGACATGGTTGTCGACGACGCTGTCGCGGGACGGGTCGTGGGTGGGAGCGCCCATGGGTTACAGTGTTACACATCATGTCAATCTGTAAAGAGGACATCGCCGATCAGGTCCTGGACGCCGCCCGCGACTGTCTGGTGCGTAAGGACGGCCGCAAGGTGACCGTCGCGGAGGTCGCCCGCGAGGCCGGCGTCAGCCGCCCGACTGTGTATCGCCGCTGGCCGGACATGTCCGAGATCCTGCGTGCCCTGCTCACCCGCGAGGTCCTCGGCATCATCTCCGCGGTGACCGACGCGACACCCCTGCGCACCGCCGACTTCGACGCGACGATCGACCTCGTCGTCCGGGTGGCGGCCGCGTTGCGCGACGACGAACTCGTCGCCGCTCTGTGGCGGGAACAGCGCGAGTTCATGATGCCGTATGTCTTCGACCGTCTGGGTGCGAGCCAGCAGGGCGTGCTCACCATCCTGTCCGACTCGATCTCGCGCGGTCAGGAGCGCGGGCAGGTCCGTGACGGGGACCCGGAGAAGATGGCGTCGATGGTCTTGCTGATCACGCAGTCGGCGATCCAGTCGCGCGCGCTGGTCGAGTCGATCCTCGGCGACGAGTGGAGCCGGGAGTTGCACTACGCGTTGTCGTCGTATCTACGCCGACCCGAGCTGCTGCCGACGGCGACCTGATGAGCGCTCTCAACGCGGAGCAGCGCTATGCGGCCCTCACCGCCCTCGCCGACGGCGTCACCACACTCGACGTCCTCGTCATCGGCGGCGGGATCACCGGCGCGGGTGTGGCTCTCGACGCCGCGACCCGTGGACTCTCGGTCGCGCTCGTCGAGGCGAACGACCTCGCCTTCGGCACGTCGCGGTGGAGCAGCAAGCTCGTGCACGGCGGCCTCCGATACCTGGCCGGCGGCGACCTGCCGATCGCCTACGAGAGCGCCGTGGAACGCCATCACCTCATGACGTCGATCGCCCCACACCTCATCCGGCCCCTGCGACAGGTGGTCCCGGACAACGGTTCTCGTGCTTCGTCGATGCTGATCCGGACCGGGTTCCGGGCCGGTGACGTGCTGCGGCGAGCAGCCCGCACGCCGTCGTCGGTCCTCGCCGGACCGTCGCGACTGGGCGTCGACGAGGTCGTGGGCCTGTGTCCGACGGTGTCGACGACGGGGCTGCGCGGCGGCTCCGCCAGCACCGACGGACAGCTGATCGACGATGCCCGTCTCGTGGTCGCCGTCGCGCGCACGGCTGCCGCGTTCGGCGCACTCATCTGCACCCGGACACGCGCCGACCAGGTGACCGGAACCGGTGCGCGCCTGACCGATACACGCACGGGTGAGGGTTTCGACGTCTCTGCGCGGACCGTCGTCCACGCCGCGGGTGTGTGGGCGGGCGCCGTGGATCCGTCGGTGCGTCTGCGGCCCAGCCGGGGCACGCATCTCGTCTTCGACGCCGCCACCTTCGGTCATCCGACCGGCGCCCTGACCGTCCCGATCGCCGGATCCATCTCGCGGTTCGTGTTCGCGCTGCCCGAACAGCTCGGCCGTGTACATGTCGGACTCACCGATGTCGACGCGCCCGGCCCGATCCCCGACGTCGCGCAGCCCGACGACGACGAGATCGACTTCCTCATCGACGCGGTGAATGTCGCACTCGCCCGACCTGTCTCACGCGCAGATGTCGTCGGGGCATACTCGGGGCTGCGTCCCCTGGTCGACACGGGTGCGGAGAGTGGTTCTGGTGCAGGCGATCTCGCCGACGTCTCCCGACGACACCGGGTGCAGGCCGACGGCACGCTCATCGGTGTGCTCGGTGGCAAACTCACCACGTACCGCCGGATGGCGCAGGACGCCGTCGACGCCGCGGTCAGCGCGGGTGGCCTGACCGCGGGCGCCTGCATCACCACGATGACCCCGCTCATCGGCGCTGCGGGAGTTCGTCACCGCGGCGACCTCCCCGAGTCCCTGGTCGCGCGATTCGGTTCGGAGGCAGCGAAAGTCGTGTCGTCGGCGCGGGTGGACCGCCCGCTCGATCCGATCGCCGGAACCCTCGACGTCACGCGGGCGGAGGCGGAGTTCGCGGTGACCCACGAGGGTGCACTCACCGTCGAGGACGTGCTCGACCGTCGCACCCGGATCGGGCTGGTGACCGGCGACGCCGACCTGGCGCGCCCGGCGATCGAGGAGATCCTGGACGCGTCAGGGAGCCTGCGCGGCTGAGCGCCGTCGGCCGCCTCAGTAGCCCATCGTGCGCAGCGCGTCGGCCAGTCGATCGAGATCCTCGCGTTCGACATCGAGGTGCGGACTGACCCGTAGCACCGACTGCTCGGTTGCCAGCGGCGCACGCCACGAGTCGGCGCCGGTCACGAGGATCCCCGCCGACAGCAGCTTGTCGCGTGCCGCTTGCACATCCGACGGCTGCCACCCGGGTGGCGGGGCCAGGGTGGTGATGGCCGACGGTTCGTCGACGGGCTCGAGAACCTCCCAGCTGCCGATGCCGTCGAGACGTTCGCGGGTCGCCCGGCCGATGGCCGCGAGTTCGCGGAACACCCGCTGCTGACCGATCGCGAGCAACTCGGACACCGCGACACCCAGACCGAGCCGGCCGGCGACGAACGCCTCCGAACTCTCGATGCTCACCGCACGGAGCGCGTCCTTGCGGACGGCGACGAACCCGACTCCGCGCGGCCCGGCCAGCCACTTGCGGCTGGTGCCGTAGACGACGTCGGCGCCGGTGACCGTCGGCGTGTGTCCCGCCGACTGCGCCATGTCGACGACGACGGGTACACCTGCGGCGTGCGCGATCTCGACGATGCGCGTGACCGGCTGCACCACACCGGATGCGGAGCCGATGTGGCAGATGTGGAGGAAGTCGGGCTGCTCGAACTGCAGCATGTTCTCGAGGGCATCGGTGTCGACGTGGCCCGCGATGTCGGCATCGGGAAGCGGCCGGACCGCGTACCCGCGCCGTTCGAATTCCACGAGGTTGGGGCCGAATTCGTTCTTGGCCACCCACACCGTCGTCGACATCGGCAGGTTCCAGTAGGTCAGCAATGCGCGCAGGGCCGCCCGCGCGCTCTCGCGGAACGCGAGCTCGTCCGGGGTGTGGCCGATGAGCGACGCGAGATCGCGCTTGTCCCGTGCGATCTCCTCCGCACGGTCCTCGGCGGCGATGTACGAACCACGTTCGGTCTCGCGCCAGAGGTGGGCGGAGATGGCACCGATGACGGCGTTCGAGGACCGGCCCGCGGCCGCGGAGTCGAGGTGGACGATCTCGGGGCGGAGGCGGGACCGGCGCCACTGTTCACCCAGTTCGCTCACGTACATAGACCCTGAACCTACCGGCCCTCGGCGCCCGGCCGGTCGGCGGCCCTCGCCCGGCCCACCCGGTCACGGACCTACCGTGGGCGCACACCGACGCCGATACTCGAGGGGCGAGGTGACCGTCGTCCCGGACGGCCCGAGACCGCCACCCAGGAAAGAGGATGCGATGTCTGTTCCCGACACCCCGACGGCCCGTCGCGGCGAGTACTTCGGTGACCCGATCACCATCGACGATCACACGACCATGATCCCGGTGACGCGCCGCGGCCTTCGCGGCACGCGCGTTCCGGTCGGCGCGTACACCGTGACCGACGGGACGACGACGTGGACACCCGCCGTCGACCAGGGCCGTATTGCGATGATCGGCGTGCTGACCGGCCTGATCGCGGCGACCCTCGGGACGGCCGCGGTGTTGCGTCAGCCCCCATGGCCGCGGATGACGATCGAGACCGATCACGTGCCCGGGCATCGGTGACGCACCCGGACGGAACCGATCGGCCCTCCCGTGCGTCGAAAGACCATGGACCCGGCCATCGAGTATCTGTTCGGCACCGGCGACGGGCAGACGTCGTCGTGGGTGTCGGCCCCGGACGCCGACCTCGACGGTGACGGTCACGCCGATGCCGTGCGCCTCGACTTCGACGGCGACGGCCGTCGGGACGACGCGATGTGGGACACCGACGGTGACGGCACCGCGGACGTGGTGGCGATCGACCGTGACGACGACGGCCGGCCCGACGAGTTCTACCGGGACTCCGGTGCGGGTGTGTGGGGAGAGCGCGTGACGGATCCGCACACCCCGCCGGCGGATGATCGTCGACCGGGTGGGTCTGCAGAGGGACCGCCGGAGATTCCGCCGGCACCCGGACGCGTCGCGGATCCGCCGGTGAGGATGCCGACGACACCGCCGTCGGACGGGGATGCTGTCGTCGTGCGACGTTCGGAGGATCTCGA
Source organism: Gordonia sp. ABSL11-1 (assembly GCF_030315685.1). Lineage (GTDB taxonomy): Bacteria > Actinomycetota > Actinomycetes > Mycobacteriales > Mycobacteriaceae > Gordonia. The sequence continues at coordinate 48,390 of NZ_JASXSI010000020.1, forward strand.
CGGTGACGGGACCGCGGACGTCGAACTGGTCGGCACCCGCCGCGCCGGGGTGCCGGTGGCGCAGCGCCTGTTCGTCGACTCCGACGGCGACGGACGATTCGACCGTGTCCTCGTCGACGAGGACGGGGACGGTCGCGCCGACGTCAGTTATGACGACCGTTCGCCTCGATTCGATCGTCGGTGACCGGATGATGCTGCGGATAGGGCGGCGTGTGCAGGAAACGCACGACGACCGCGCTGATCAGGTACACGACGGTGCCCAGGATCAGCAGAACGTGTGACCGTCCGTCGGCGGGGATGGCCAGCGCGGCCAGCGTCACCGACCCGACGTAGGCGATGTTGAAGACGGCGTCCTGGACGGAGAACACCTGGCCGCGTACGGCGTCGCCGATGTCCACCTGCATCGCCACATCGCCGCACAGTTTGGCGATCTGCCCGATGAGACCGAGGACGAATGCGGAGACACAGAACACGATCGCGTTGAACGTGAGCAGCGACAGCTCTGCGACCGCGCCGACGAGCAATGCGGTGATCAGCGTCGGGCGCCGCCCGAACCGGTCGACCGAGTACGGGGTCACGACGGCGGCCAGGAACGCGCCACCCGCCGTGAACCCGGCGACGACACTCACCCCGGCGAGACCGTCGCCCAGGCCCGAATTCTTGCTCAGCACGAGCAACATGAGCGTGTTGACGCCGAACACGAGTCGGTGCGCACCGATCGCCGACAACGCCGCGGACACCGTCCGCGAACCGGCGACCGCCCGGACGCCGTGCAGCAGGCCGACGGTCACCGCGTGCACCGCGGATCGCCCCGGATCATCGGGTTCGTCGGGCCCGAGTTGCAGTCGGCCGAATCCGTGCGCCAGCGCAGCGGCGATGAGTGCGATGACCACACCGCCGAGCGTGGTGAGCGCGCTACCCGAGTTGTCGGGGCCGAAGATCGCGCGGAGGACCGCCGCGATGCCGGCGCCGACCGCGAGCATGCCCGCGCCCAGCGTCGTGAACAGTGCGTTGGTCGCCACGATGACGTCTCGATGGGCGACGTGTGGCAGTGACGCCGACAGTCCGGACGCGACGAACCGACTCGCACCGGTCACCGCGAGCGCGCCGATGAGCACCACCGTGTCGGTGGCGCCCGTCGCGATCGCCAGGGCGACGAGCGAGATCAGGACGCCACGAATGACGTTGGCGTACATCAGGACGTGCCGTCGGTCCCAGTGGTCGAGCAGTGCGCCGGCGAACGGACCGATGACCGAGTAGGGCAGCAGCAGTACCGCCAGTCCGCCCGCCACGGCCAACGGATCGGCGTGCCGTTCGGGGTTGAACAGGATCGACGCGAAGAGCGCAGCCTGGAAGACACCGTCGGTGATCTGGCTGGTGAGCCTGACCGCCAACAGTCGGCCGAGACCGGGGGAATGTCCGAGCGAACGGACGAAACCCCGCAATCCGGCGGTGCCACGATCCGATGACATCACTGATCCAGACTACCGACCTCCGCCGCCCGGCCATGCGATGATGTGGTGGTGGCCGGCGACGACTCCGAGGACCCGACCCCCGAGTTCTACCCAGAGGGGGCACGGGACGCGCAGCGCGCCGTTCCCGCCGCCGGTCGCGTCCGGCCGGGCACCCTTCTCCTCGCCTCCACCGACCTCCTCGAACCCACGTTCGCCCGTACTGTCATCTACGTGATGGAACACAACGACGGCGGCAGTCTGGGCGTGGTGATCAACCGGATGAGCCAGACGGCGGTGCACAATCTGCTGCCTCAATGGACCGATCTCGCGGCATCGCCGCGGGCGCTGTTCGTCGGCGGACCGGTCAAGCAGGACGCCGCGTTGTGTCTGGGTGTCGTCAAACTCGGCGCCGACATCAGTGGGTACGAGGCATTGCGTCCGGTGGACGGCCGGGTCGTGCTCGTCGATCTCGACGGCGATCCGGAGGAGTTGTCGGAGGTGATCGAGGGCGTCCGCGTGTTCGCCGGGTACTCGGGGTGGGGAATCGGCCAGCTCGACGGCGAACTCGAACAGAACAGCTGGATGCTCGCCTCGGCGTTGGCCAAGGATCTCCTCGCCCCGCCGACCGCCGACCTCTGGGGTGAGGTCCTGCGCCGCCAGCCGTGGCCGATGCCGCTGTTCGCGAGTCACCCGCTGGACGTGTCCCGCAACTGAGCTCGACCGCGACCGCGACCGAGTCGGGTAGTCGGCCGCCAGGGCAGGAATCGTACGTTCGTTGCCCCCGTCGTCGGCGGCGGTGCAGAGCCATCGCATCGACATCCACGACTGCGGTCAGCCGTACACACGGCTGCGCAAGCGGAACAAGATTCTCAACGTGCCGACCAACCAGGGCCGAATCGTGGTGGAGTCCACCGCGGATCGCAGTCACTGTCCGAACATCAGGGCGCAGATCATGTTCGACGCCGGGTCTGGGAAGAGCAGACCTGCGCGCCGGCCAGCGCGACTGTAACCGCGGGTATCTCGAAGCACTGGGGTGGCAACCTCCGCATCGAGACCGATCGCGACGTCGCCAACGGCATCGGATGACGACGACGGTCACCCGGCCGCGTGGCATCCGTCCACCCCCGGGGCGAGGTGCCACGCGGTCGTTCTGCCAGGCCCACGAGAATCCGCCGGTGACGCAGACCACAATATCTGCTAGCTTTACGGTCGCTTGTCCCACACAAACCCGGGGGGTTCTGGACGTGCGACTGGGGAGAATCACGGGGGCCATCGGTGTCCTCCTGTCGGTGACAATGGTGTCGTTCGTGCTGGTACCCTCGTCCGACGCGGCGCCGGCGACTCCGTCGGGTGGAGTGCCGGCCGCGCGGTGGGCGGCGTCGCACGACGGCCCGCAGCCCTATTCGGGCGTATCTGTCACGTGGGATGTGCCGATCCGGATGAGTGACGGAACAGTGTTGCGCGCCAACGTGTATCGTCCCGCCGATCGTGGGGGACGGGCCACCGCGAAGCGAAACCCGGTGATCGTGAACATGACGCCGTACACCAAACTCATCACGGCCCTCGGCACGGCCGTCACCCAGCATCCCGTGCTCGAACCGCTGCTCACCCAGATCGCGACGACCGTCGGGCAGGTCAGCAAGCCCATCAGCGGGGCGCTCGACATCGCCCAGCTCACCGACACCCTCCGCGACGGCGGTGCCCGTACCTTCCTCGCCGATCTCGATCTCGTCCGCAGTGGCTACACACAGGTGGTGGTCGATGTTCGTGGAACCGGCTTCTCACAGGGGAAATGGGATGTGTTCCAGAGCCGGGAGCAGACCGACACGGTCGAGGTCATCGACTGGGCGGCACGTCAGAGGTGGTCGATCGGCACGATCGGCATGTCCGGTGTGTCCTACTCGGCGATCAATCAGCTGCAGGCGGCCAACAAGAACCCGCCGGCCCTCAAGGCGATCTTCCCGGTCGAGCCCGGGGGCGACCTGATCCGCGACATCGTGGCGCCCGGTGGCGCCCTGGGCGTCGGCTTCCTGCCGCTGTGGCTCACCCTCGTCAACACGACCAAGATGGTGCCGAACGTGGCGTCGATGCTGAACGGCACCTTCGACTGGAAGTGGTTGGCGGACCGCATCTCCGACCCTCTCACGTTCTATCCGCAGCTGTTCGCGGCGCTGCTGACCCCGGACATCCCCTCGGTACCGCCGGAACTCGACGAGCTGCTCACGACCAACTCGGAACCACGCAAGGCGTGGGTCGACCACGCCGAACGGATCACCACTCCGACGTTCATCTACGGCGGATGGTTCGATCTCTTCACCAACAGTGAAGTGCGGATGTACAATTCGATTCCGCTGCCACCCGGCCGTAAGCAGCTCATCATGGGCGACGGCTATCACCTGACCGTCGGTGGGGGGCAGCAGGGCCGGGCCAACACCCCACCTCGGCTGGACGTGCTGCAGAAGGCCTGGTTCGACAAGTGGCTCAAGGGGATCGACAACGGCATCGACTCGTACGGTCCCGTCAACCTCAAGCAGGTCGGCGACCCTTGGATCACCGCCCAGCAGTTCCCGCGCGCAGGGATGTCGCGGCAGCGTCTCTACCTCGACGACCGTCGCAGCGGGACCGCACCGTATGCGGTCCGCGACGGCAGCCTCACCACCGGCGTTCCCGATTCACGCGGACGTCTGACCGTCTCGCCCGGCCTGGCCACCGTGTGTTCCCGTGACGCCGCGCAACAGTTGGCCGGCGCCCTCGCGCTGTTCCCGTTCTGCGCCAAGGATGCCCGCATCTCCGAACGCAACGCGCTCAGCTTCACGACGGCACCCATGGCGACCACCCGGAGCGTGTCGGGGTACACCAACCTGCACCTGAACACCGTTATGGATGCCACCGACGGCTACTGGACCGCGACCCTCAACGATGTCGCGCCCGACGGCACGTCGAAGGTCATCAGTTCCGGACAGGTGATGGCCTCGCTGCGCGGCTACGACCGGCAGCGGTCGCAGTTCGCGCCCAACGGTGATGTCATCGACCCGTTCTACACGTTGACCCTCGCCTCGCGGCAGCGCGTCGCGCCCGGCAGGCCGGTCACCCTCGACATCGGGCTGTTGCCCACCGAGGCGCTGGTCCGGCCCGGGCACCGACTCCGCGTCGACGTCTTCGCGATGAATTTCCCGCGCGGACTCCCGTTGCGCCCGTTGCTGAACGAGTCCCAGTTGCGTCCGCAGCACATTCAGCTCGACCCGAACCGGCCGAGTTTCGTGAACCTGCCGCTGTCGCGGCCGGTGGGATAGGGCTCGGCGGACCGTGGGTCAGTTGCCCGGCGCGAGTTGCTCCACCCCGACTGCGGTGCCGTAGGCGCACACCTCGATCGCGGAGTCGCTGAACTCCGTGGTCTCGAAGCGAAAAGCGACCACCGCGTTGGCGCCTCGCTGCTGCGCTTCGGCGGCGAGACGTTCGAGCGCCTCCTGGCGGCACTCGTGCAGGAGCTTGGTGATGCCCTTGAGCTCGCCGCCGGCAAGCGACTTCAGGCCGGCGCCGATGTTCGAGGCGATGTGCCGTGACCGGACGGTGAGTCCGAAGACCTCCCCGAAGGTGTGGGCGATGCGGTAGCCGGGGATGTCGTTGGTGGTGACGATGATCATCGGTCTGCTCCTGTCTGTCGTGTGTTGATCTGCAGTCTGCGTGGACGGATGAGTCCGGATTCCGATCCGTAGCCCTGACGGTCGGCGGCTTCCGCGAGTCGTCGGTCCAGCGAGGTGGACCAGTCGGCCACCTCGTCGTGGAGCGCGGCCATGCGCTCCACGAGCGGGCCTTGTTGGTCGCCGGGACATTGGTCGGCGAGGGTCTCGAACAGGGCCCGCAGCCTGCGTTGGACCTGAATGGATCCTCGGCCGTAGTGCCGGATCTGATCGGTGCCGATACCGACGTAATCGCCCCATGTGCGACGGTATCCGCCGATCAGGGTCAGCGAGTTGTTCTGCGCCTCGGCCCGGACCCTCGGGGCGATGAAGAGCAGGAGGTCCTCCGTGTGGTCGAGAGCCTGCACCGCTCGGCTGGGGTCGTTGATGGCCGGCGACAGAGCTTTGAGAGCGACATCCGAGATCGCCTGCAGCGCAGCGGCCGGGCTCACGGACGGTCGATGTGTGTCCCCGAAGAGCAGGCACGACAGCAGTTGGTGCGCTCGCACGAACCGATCATCGCCGACGATCTCGAAGACTCCGGCATTGTGCGGTACGTAGTCACCGATGCCGACGAGCAGATCCACCCGCACATCCCACCGGATCGCAAGACGCTGGATGCGCGCCAAGTCGATGGCGAGGAGCACGCGCCCCTGGGAGGGCGTGTCGCGCAGCGTCACAACGAGACTCACCGGACCGGGATCCCGAGTGACGTCCTCGGTGCTGACAGCTGTCTGAGTGGCGACCTCGCCGGGCAGATCCGGGTACAGCCTGCGCACCGCCGCTCGGCCTTCGGACTCGATCCAGCGTAGGAGTTGCGACGAGTTCAGAATGCTGCCGACCTTGGCCACGAGCACCATGAACATGAATGTGCTCGCGAGGGTGAGGACGATGGCGATCACTGTCGAGATCACCGGTGCTTCCTGCTCGTTGGCCACCGTCGCGAGGTCGACCGCGACGATGACGGCGAACGCGAACGTCGCGAGAAAGAGGCCGATGGATGCGCGCATCACCCTGTCCTGCTGGAACATCGGGATCACACGCACGGAGATCTGCGATGCCCCGAACTGCATGGCAAGGGTGACCGCGGTGAACACCAGACCCGTGAGGGTCGCCATGGCGCCGGCGATGACGCCCAGCAGGGTTGCCGTGGTGTCGGCGTCGAGGGCCTGAATGCCGAAGGAGTCGTCGATGCCGACGGAGATCAGGCCCGCGACGATCGCGACGACGACCATCGCGGTCGGCAGCCGCCAGGGTGGGTCCCGCTTCAGCTCTCGGCGCGTCCGCCGCCAGCGCAGCGCTGCGGCCATGCGGTTCGGCGCAGTCCGCTGCGGGACGATCGTGTGAGGCAGGACAGCAGGGGTCGGGTCCGGCTCGGGCACCCCGAATCGTCCGGCGACGGCCTCCTGGACGACGACCTTCCAGCGCACGACCGGTTCGCGATATCGCCGCTCGCGGCGGATCGCCTTCTCCAGCTTGGCCGGACGCTCGACGTACCGCCACCGCGCCCACGGCGACTTGGGCCGCGCTATCCGCAGGGCGCCGAAGAACAGCAGCGGAGCAAAGAAGAGGCCGATCAGGCCCGTCCACAGCTTGCCCTTCAGGAGGGTGATGACCGCGAGGGTGACCACCCCGGCCAGGAACACCAGCACCACGATCCGCGTCGTCGTGTCGGCCGCCTCCTGATACTCGGTGAACTCACCGAAACCGATGGGGCGCAGGCCCATCAGGAACAGCAGACCGATCGCGATCGCCACGAACACGGCGTCGATCGATGAACGACCCTCCTCTTCCCAGTACACATCGCGCAAATGCAGGATGAGCGCGAACTCATCGAGCACGAGGGCGCAACCGATCCCGAACACCGACGCCAGCACGCAGTTGGCCACCGGGGTGTGAAAACTCGCGAGCGCGACGAACGAGAATCCCGAGATCAGCATCAGGATCATGCCGAAGAACTCGTGATGCATGTGCACCCCGCCCGGGGTCACATTGCCTGGCCACCAGCTCACCTCCGCCCGGATCATCCGAACGCTGAGCCTGATGAAGAGGAAGGTCAGCACAAAGGCGACCAGGAGGAAGAACAGCGGCAGACGCCCGGTATCGACGATCGTGTGCTCGAACCACCGGGTCATGAGCGAAGCGTAGTTCGGCGCGGTGTGCGAGCGGAGGAAAAAGGGCGGCCGACGCACGCACCCCGATTGTGTGACATCACCCTTGTTCCATCGTGGGTGATGTCGCGAAGTAGGGGTGCCTACTCCGACTCGTGATTGTCCGGGTAGGCGGTGACGGCGAGGAACCGGATCGGCAGCCGGACGAGATCGTGCGGGCCGTGGATGCCTTCGCCGTCGAGCAGCAGGCAGTCGCCGGGACGCAGTGTGTACTCGGCGTTTCCGTGCCCGTAGACCATCACACCTTCGAGCATGTACAGCATCTCGGTGCCCGGATGTTGAAAGCGGGGAAACACCTCGCTGTCGTCGGTCAGGGTGACCAGCACCGGTTCCAATCGTTTGTGTTGGCCACGCAGCCCGCCGAGCAGCTCGTAGTGATGGCCTACCCGAGTGCCTCGTCCGACGATCACCGCGCCCTTGCCGGACTCGGTGTAGATGGCCTCGCGTTCGACGTCGGCGCCGCGGAACAAGGAGGTGACCGGGACGTCGAGACCGGCCGCGAGCCGTGCCAGAGTCGAGAGGCTGCACGAGGTCTGGGCGTTCTCGATCTTCGACAGCATCGCCTTGGAGATGCCGACCTTCGTCGCCATGTCGGCCACCGACATCCCGGCATTGCGTCGGAGCAGGCGCACCTGATGAGCGATCGCGGCCTCGAGGTCGCCGCCCGTCGGGGCGTCACCCACGACCTCCCGCTGGACGGGTGCGGGGTCTCCGGTGTCGCGGACCGTCTTCGAAACGTCGGCACTCATGGGCGTAGTCTAACGAACTATCGTTTCCTCGCAGTGGACAAGCGGTCGACGTCGTCCGCGTCCCGTCCGTATCGGGTGGCCAGCCACGAGCACAGGATCAGCTGGATCTGGTGGAAGATCATCAGCGGCAGGATGATCAGCCCGACCGTGGTGCCGGAGAACAGGACCGTGGCCATCGGCAACCCGGTGGCGAGACTCTTCTTGGTCCCACAGAACTGGATGGCGATGAGGTCGGCTCGTTCGAAGCCCAGACGCTGCGGCACCCACCGGGTGACGACCAGCATCACGATGACAAGGATCAGGCAGATCACCATGACCGCGATCACTTCGTCGGCGTCGACGATCGACCAGATGCCGTCCCGGACTCCCTCACTGAACGCGACGTAGACGACCAGGACGATCGATCCACGGTCGGCGAACTTGGTCGCCCGCGCATGGCGGCCGAAGAACCCACCCACCCACGGGCGGACGATCTGGCCGATGACGAACGGCACGAGGATCTGTCCGACGATCCGGAGGACCGCCGACGTGTCGATGTGCACCCCGTCGTCGGTGCTCATGAGTGCGACCACCAGTACCGGTGTCAGGAACACCCCGATGATGTTCGACGCCGACGCGCTCACGATCGCACCGGGCACGTTGCCGCGCGCGATGGACGTGAACGCGATCGACGACTGGACCGTCGACGGGACCAGACACAGGAACAACAGCCCGGCAGCGAGGTCGGCACCGACGATCGGTGTCACGATCGGGCGTATGGCCAGACCGATCACCGGGAACGCGACGAAGGTGAACGCGAGGATGGTCAGGTGCAGCCGCCAGTGCTTCAGACCGTCGAGCGCCTCACGCGGATGCAGCCGGGTGCCGTAGAGGAAGAACAGCAGGGCGATCGCCGCGACGACGGCCCAGTCGAGGATGTCGGCAGCCGACCCGCGGGCGGGCAGCAGCGCGGCGAGCGCGACCGCGGCCAGGATGGCGAGGATGAAGCCGTCGATAGGGGATCGGCGCAGCAGAGCACGCGCGACCGACAGCGGTGACGACACCGCGGGTCAGGCCTGGGCGGACTCGTTGGAGCAGACACCGCGCAGGCTGCAGGCACCGCAGCTGGAAGTGCCGCAATCATCCGCGGGCGACGACTCGTGCGCGACGTCGGTGGCCGATGTCTCGTGCGACGAACAGCAGGAACATCCGTCGTCGTCGGCGGCGAGCACGGCCGCGGCGCGGACACCGTACGCACTGACGAGTCCGACCACGAACAGGGCCGCGATGAGGCCGACGACGGCGAAGACGATCGCCCAGTAACCGCCGACACCGAGCGTCACCAGCCCGCTGAGCAGCAGGATCCCGGCCGCACCGAGCATGCCGGGGGCGGCGACGCGGTTGGCGAGATCGAAGGCTTCGCGCGAGCGCATCGTCTCGTCGGCGCGCACCCCGATCCAGCGATTGAACGGGAGGCGCCCGATCAGGCCGAGCACACCGACGACAGCCAACACCGCGGCGAGCGCGAAGACGAGAACGGCGGCGACGACAGGCAGGGCACTCACGCCGACAAGGATACGACTCCCTGTGGTGTGCCGACCAATCTGCGCCCGCGTGCTCTTGGCTGGTCGAGTATGCGACGAGCGCAGCGAGGAGATGTATCGAGACCACTCCCCGTCGGCATCACCACTGAACGGACGATTTACGCTGGTCGGGTGACTTCAGCTGATTCCACTGTGCCTGCGTCCGCGCCCGGCCACCGGTACACCGCCGAGCTCGCCGGTGAGATCGAAGCTCGGTGGCAGCGGAACTGGGCGGACCAGCATGCCTACGAAGCGCCGAATCCGGTCGGCCCGCTCGCGGGCGATCTGAGTGCGTTCGGCGGCGCCTCCGCCGCCGACGACGCCAAGGTGTTCATCCAGGACATGTTCCCGTATCCGTCGGGATCGGGCCTGCATGTCGGGCATCCGCTCGGCTTCATCGCCAGCGACGTCTTCGCCCGGTATCAGCGGATGACCGGCCACAACGTGCTGCACACGATGGGCTTCGACGCCTTCGGACTTCCCGCCGAACAGTACGCGGTGCAGACCGGAACCCACCCCAGGACGACGACCGAGGAGAACATCGAGCGCTACCTCGGACAGATCCGCCGGCTCGGCCTCGGCCACGATGAGCGTCGGCGGGTGGCGACGACCGACGTCGACTTCTACCGCTGGACGCAGTGGATCTTCCTGCAGATCTACAACGCCTGGTACGACCCGGAGCACAAGCGCGCGCGACGGATCGCCGAACTGATCGACGAGTACGCCTCGGGTTCGAGATCGTTGGCCGATGACGGGGAGTTCGCCGGCCGCGAGTGGTCATCCTTGACGCAGGTCGAGCGCAACGAGGTGATCGACTCCCACCGCCTCGTCTATCTCAGCGACTCGCTGGTGAACTGGTGCCCAGGGCTCGGTACCGTGCTGGCCAACGAAGAGGTCACCGCCGACGGCCGCAGCGACCGCGGTAACTTCCCGGTGTTCCGTAAGCACCTGCGCCAGTGGATGATGCGCATCACCGCCTACTCCGACCGCCTGCTGGACGACCTCGACCTGCTGGACTGGCCGGACAAGGTCAAGACGATGCAGCGCAACTGGATCGGGCGATCGCGGGGTGCGCAGGTGTCGTTCGCCGTGGCCGGCGGCGTCATCGATGTCTTCACCACCCGACCCGACACGCTGTTCGGCGCGACGTACATGGTGCTCGCACCCGAGCACGAGTTGGTCGACGTACTGTCGGCCGACACCTGGCCGGACGGCACCGACGACCGCTGGACCGGCGGTGCGTCGAACCCGGGGGAGGCGATCAAGGCCTACCGCGCGGGCATCGCCGCGAAGTCGGATCTCGAGCGCCAGGAGAACAGGGAGAAGACCGGTGTGTTCACCGGCAGCTTCGCCACCAACCCCGTCAACGGTGACCAGGTCCCCGTGTTCATCGCAGATTACGTGCTGATGGGTTACGGAACCGGCGCGATCATGGCGGTCCCGGGTCACGACTCCCGCGACTACGAGTTCGCCACCGTGTTCGGGCTACCGATCCGCGAGGTCATCGGCTCCGAGCAGGGAATCGAGACCGAGGCGTTCACCGGCGACGGACCGCTGGTCAACTCCGACTTCCTGAACGGGATGTCGGTCGACGATGCCAAGGCCGCGATCATCACCCGGCTCGAGGCCGACGGCGTCGGTACGGGCACGATTCAGTACAAGCTGCGCGACTGGCTGTTCGCCCGCCAGCGGTACTGGGGCGAGCCGTTCCCGATCGTCTACGACGAGGACGGCAACGCCCACGGTCTGCCGGAATCGATGCTTCCCGTGGAACTCCCGGAAGTGGACGACTATGCCCCGGTCTCATTCGATCCCGACGACGCCGACAGCGAGCCGTCGCCGCCGCTGGCGAAGGCCACCGAGTGGATGACCGTCGAGCTGGATCTGGGTGACGGCGTCAAGACCTACACCCGTGATGCCAACGTGATGCCGCAGTGGGCCGGCAGCTCCTGGTATCAGCTGCGCTACATCGATCCGACGAACGAGGACACCTTCTGCGCCAAGGAGAACGAGGCGTACTGGATGGGACCGCGGCCGCAGGAGCACGGCGCCGACGATCCGGGCGGACTCGATCTGTACATCGGCGGCGTCGAACACGCGGTGCTGCACCTGCTGTACTCGCGGTTCTGGCACAAGGTCCTGTTCGACCTGGGCTACGTGACGAGCCGTGAGCCGTATCGGAAGTTGTTCAACCAGGGCATGATCCAGGCGTACGCCTACACCGACGCGCGGGGCGTCTACGTGCCGGCCGACGGCGTCGAAGAGCGCGACGGCGGATACTTCTACAACGGCGAACCCGTCACGCAGGAGTACGGGAAGATGGGCAAGTCGCTCAAGAATTCCGTTGCACCCGACGACATCTGCCGTGACTACGGGGCAGACACCTTGCGTGTGTACGAGATGTTCATGGGTCCGTTGGATCAGTCCCGTCCGTGGGCGACCAAGGATGTCGTCGGGTCACAGCGCTTCCTGCAGCGCATCTGGCGACTTGTCGTCGATGAGGAGTCCGGAGCGGTGCGACCCACCGACGACGATCTCGACGACGACACAATGCGTCTGCTGCACAAGACGATCGCCGGTGTCCGCGAGGACTATGCGGAGTTGCGTGACAACACGGCGGTAGCGAAGCTCACTGTGCTGACCAACCACCTCACCAAGAACTTCGAGAAGTCGGGCGCACCCCGTGCCGCCGTCGAACCGCTGGTGGTCATGCTGGCGCCGCTCGCGCCGCACATCGCCGAGGAACTGTGGCACCGGCTGGGCGGCCAGTCACTGCTGGCGCGCGGCCCGTTCCCGGAGCCGGACCCTCTGTGGCTGGTCGAGGACAGCGTCGAGATCCCGATCCAGGTCAAGGGCAAGGTCCGCAGCCGGATCACGGTGGCCGCCGACGCCGACGAGGCGACCATCCGGGCTGCGGCTCTGGCCGATCCGAAGATTGCGGCCCTGCTCGACGGCGAACCCCGCAAGGTGATCGTCGTGCCCGGCCGGATGGTCAACGTCGTCCCGTAAGGAATCCGGTATCGAGCCGCCAGGCGAGGGGCCGTATCGAGATCTACTTCGGCGGCAGCTTGCGCGCGTAGTCGGATCCGATCGTGACCCAGCGCTGCAGCTGGCGCTCGGTCTTGATGCCGTCGTCGGAGACACGCAACCAGCCTCGGGTCTCGCGTCCGGACATGACCATGGGTGCGGTGTGGTCGAACTCGAGGAGGACCTCGGTCTGGTCGGGTGGCACCCGCACCATCAATCCACCCTGGCCACTGGCAGCGATCGCCATGTTCCCGTTGATGAGGAACGCGAGTCCCCCGAACATCGACCGCTCGTCGACCCCGCACTCGGCTACCAGCATCCCGCGTATCCGGTAGGCGAGGTCGTCGTCGTAAGTCACGGGTTCGAGAGTATGTCTTCAACGGGGGTTGGAAAAGTATTAGCTCCGGTCCTGTGGAGAACTCATGGTTGGAAATGAACTTACTCATGAGTAAGATGTGCACATGGCGATCAACCTGGAGCTCCCCTCGAAGTTCGATTCGACGGTCGAGCGCACCCACATGGCGGCCGAGCACATCTTCCGCCCCATCTCACGCAGATACGACCAGGCTGAACACGAGTACCCGACCGAGCTCGATGAGCTGGGCAAACTCGCGCAGCAGTCGCGCAAGCAAGAGAAGCGGGCCGACGGCGAGAAAAAGGCGCCGAGCGCCGACGAGTCGGTGAACGGCGCCAACATGCGCGCCCTCATCTCGGCGCGGGAGATGAGCTGGGGCGACGTCGGCCTGTTGCTGTCGATCCCGTACCAGGGGCTGGGCAACGCCGCAATCGCCGCGGTGGCCACCGAGGAGCAACTCGAGCGGTTCTCCGGTGTCTGGGCGGCGATGGCCATCACCGAGCCCAGCTTCGGTTCGGATTCGGCAGCGGTGTCGACGACGGCCACCCGTGACGGTGACGACTACGTGATCAACGGCGAGAAGATCTTCGTGACCGCTGGATCCCGGGCTGACCACGTGGTGGTCTGGGCCACTGTCGACCGCAGTGCGGGTCGTGCCGCCATCAAGAGCTTCGTCGTGCCGATGACCACCGACGGCGTCACGGTCGCGCGGCTCGAGCACAAACTCGGCATCAAGGCGTCAGACACCGCGGTCGTCCGCTTCGAGAACGCCCGCGTACCAGCCGACAACCTGCTCGGCTCACCCGAGGTAGACACCAAGAAGGCCTTCGCCGGGGTCATGCAGACCTTTGACAACACGCGTCCGGTCGTCGCCGCGATGGCCATCGGACTCGGTCGTGCCTCGCTCGAGGAACTGCGACGAATTCTCGAAGAGGCCGGACATCCGGTCGACTACGACAAGCCGGCCGCTGCCCAGCACGCCTCGGTCTGCGAGTTCATTCGTCTCGAATCCGATTGGGAGGCATCGTGGTTGCACACGGTGCGCGCGGCGTGGATGGCGGACAACTCCGAGCCGAACTCGGCCGAGGCGTCGATGTCGAAGGCCAAGGCCGGCCGGACCGTCACCGACATCACCAACAAGGCCGTCGAAGTCGGTGCGACAGCAGGCTTCTCGGAGTCGATGCTGCTCGAGAAGTGGGCCCGCGACTCGAAGATCCTCGACATCTTCGAGGGCACGCAGCAGATCCAGCAATTGATCATCGCGCGCCGTGTGCTCGGGAAGTCGAGCGCGGATCTGAAATAGCACGATCGCGTCCGCCGCCGAACCCGACGGCTTACGATCAATCGGAACGGTGCACACCGGCCACGCAGCCACCCGGCCCCTGGGCAGTCTGGACGGCGGATCCTCGGCACCGGGTGGTCCGGGTGGCGCTGTCACCGATACCTACGCGACGTTGCGCTTCGAATTTCCCGGCGACGTGCCGACGGCGCGAACCTTTCGCGTCCAGGTCGTGCCGACCGGAGATGTGTGTGTCAGCCATCAGAACACCCTCGACTGTCAACAGACGGTCCCGGCAAACGCTGCGGGAGTGACCCGCCAGGACACCCTGGCCTACTTGCGAGATGCCAACCGTTCAACACGTGTGCGTGGACACCCAGTGTGGGTACCTGGCGGCTCACCCTCGCCACACCCGGAGGGTGAGACCGACCTGGCGATCACCACGCGGTCCGGGACGACTGTCGGCGTCACAGTGAAGTAGGACGCCGCTCGACCTCACCCCAACAACCTCCGCCGCAACCGCTCATCCCGGTGGAGCCGCTCGGTGTCGCGTCGTCGGCGCTCGGCCATGATCGCGATGAGCACCAACTCATCCGGCGCCCCTGCGGGCGGGGCGGGTGCGACATAGGGTGCCGCGTCACGGAGAAGCCTCTGGCTCAACAGCATCCGGGCTTGCGGCTTCATGTCGGCGCGCCGGGCGAGGAACTGCCGGACCATGATCGCGAGCTGATCGGGCAGCGGTGCCACGTCCGCGGTCTGCGCCCACGTCGACAGCTCGGGCGGCATGGGGATCGGGTCGGGAACCGACAGGCGATGGCGGTCACGGATAACATAGGTGCCCGCGAGGAGATCCCCGAACCGTTGTCCCTTGCGGGTGCAGACCGCGGCCAACAGCGCCGGTATCCCCGCGCAGCCGTAGATCTCGATGACCCCGAGCAGGGCACGGGTCAGCGCGTGCCGGAGGCCGATGGGACCGGCGTCGTCGCGGACCGTGCGGAGACCGATCGCCCAATGGCCGACGGTCTTGCCGCGGGTCACCGTCTCCATCACCGTCGGCACGACGACGAGCGCGGTGACCATGGACAGGGTGAATGACGCGACGAGGAGTGCGAAGTCGGTGTCGCCGACGACCTTCAGACTCAGCCACTGGAGCGCGTACCACGCGGCGAACCCGAGGACGAGGTCGATGAGGCCGGAGACCATCCGGAGGCCGATGCCCGCCGGGGGGAGGTCGAGCGCCACGGCCTCGCCGGAGACGAGATCGTCGCGGCCCACGCCCACGGTCCCGCTGACACCCGCGGGTGCCATCGCCGGCGGCAGCGGTCCGTACATGGTGGCCAAGGGTATCCCGGCCGTGGCCGCGCAGGTGTCCGGGCTGCACCGGATGAATGACGGGAAACCGCAATCCGGTCACGTCCGGATACCCTGAGTCCGTGGATCTCGACGCCTACGTGGCCGCGCATCGCGCGACGTGGGAGCGGCTCGACCGCCTCTCCCGGCAGCGCATGCTGTCCGGCGCCGAAGCCGACGAGATCCTGGACTCCTATCAGCGTGTGGCGACCCATCTCTCGGTGATCCGGTCGTCGGCTCCGGATGCATCGCTGGTCGCCTACCTCTCGGCGCTGCTGGCCCGTGCCCGCTCGCGGGCCGCCGGAACCCGCGCGGGGACGTGGTCCGACGTCGGACGATTCTTTGCCCGCTCGTTTCCTGCCGCGCTCTATCGGATGCGGTGGTGGTGGTTGTCGGTCATGGCGGCGTCGTTCGCCGCCGCCGTGGTGATGGCATGGTGGCTGATCGAGCATCCCCGGATCGAGAACTCGCTGATGTCGCAGGCGCAGATCGAACAGTTGGTGCAGACCGACTTCGAGAGCTACTACACCGAATACGCCGCGACGTCGTTCGCGGCCCGGGTGTGGACCAACAACTTCTGGCTCGCCGCACTGTGTATCGGTTTCGGGGTGTTCTGCCTGCCGGTGATCTACATGCTGTACCAGAACATGCTCAACCTGGCGATCATCGGTTCGATCATGATCCGGCACGGCCGCGGCGATCTCTTCTTCGGACTCATCACGCCGCACGGACTGTTGGAGATGACATGTCTGTTCGTCGCCGCCGGGGTGGGACTGCGGCTGTTCTGGGCGTGGGTCGCCCCGGGCGCGCGGACGCGAGTGCAGGCTCTGGGCGAGGAGGGGCGCGCCGCGATCGGTGTCGCCCTCGGGCTCGTCGTGCTGCTGTTGATCTGTGGGCTCATCGAGGCGTTCGTGACACCATCCGGTCTGCCGACGTGGATGCGGATCGCCATCGGCGTGATCGCGTGGCTCGGATTTCTCGCCTATGTGTTCACGCTCGGGCGGTGGGCACACAACGCCGGCGAGGCCGGCGACCTCAGCGAGGCCGAGCGCGGGGCGGCGGTTCCGACGGTGGGTTGAGGTGCCCGACGCCCGTATCGGTTGCGCCCCGTCAGCCCCGCTTCACCTCGTACCGCAGCAGGACGATACCGCCCGGGAAGGTGCGGTTCTCCACGAGCTGCAGCGAGAGCCACGACGGCAGGCTGGGGAAGAACGGAAGGCCACCGCCGACGACGGTCGGGGCGACCACGAGTCGGAACTCGTCCACGAGGCCCGCCTGCACGATCGGCGTCGCCAGTGTCGCACCGGCCACCTCCATCTGGCCGTCGGTCTCGGCCTTCAGCTTCCTCACCACCTCGACCGGATCGCCTCGCTCGAGGCGTGAGTTCCAGTCGACCGACTCGAGGGTCTGCGAGAACACGACCTTGGGCATGTCGCGCCAGACCTGCGCGAAGTCGGTGATGATCGGTCCGGCGTCCGGGTCCTGGTCGGCGGTCGGCCAGTACGTGGACATGAGTTCGTACAGTCGTCGCCCGTACAGCGACAGCACGGTCTCCCGCTCGAAGTCGTTCCAGTACTGGTGGAGTTCCTCGCTCGGATCCGACCAGTCGATGTTGCCCTGTGCGTCGGCGATGTAGCCGTCCAGCGAGACGTTGAAACCGTAGATGAGTGTGCCCATGATGGTCAGACTGCACGGGACGGCGGAACTCATCGCGGGATTCAGCCGAACCCGTAGCCGTCTTCTGCAGACGTAGCGGAAACCTTCTCTCAGCGACGATTTTCGCTACGTCTGCGACGGGGCCAGAAGAACAGCAGGGCGACAACGGCCCACCCCGTGTTGGTCGGCGGCATCGGGCCGACAGCGACAGGGCGAGGCGGCGCAGCGTGGGTGCGTCCGTAGGTCGGCATCGGGCTCATCTGACTGGGGTGCAAGGCGTCTCCTCGGTCGGCGTGGGAAGTCGTTGGGCACGGTCGGCGAAAATCTGGACACGATCGGCGGATGGCCGGACTTCGTCGACGACCCGGGCCTTCGACGACCGAGGCCTTCGACGACTCCGACAGGTCGGTGAGATGGCGGCATCCCACCTACAACAACCCGCGCGCCTTCAACGACAGGTAGTGGTCGGCGAGCGCGGCGGGGAGTCGCTCCGGGTCGGCGTCGACGACCTCCACGCCGAGTCGTCCGAGCGCGCTCGACGTGCGGTTGCGCAACGCGATGGTGCGCGCGGCGGCGGCGGCGTCGTAGATCTCGCGGGCGTCGTCGCGCTGGTCGAGCATGCGGCTCAACGCTGGGTCGGCGACCGAGCCGAGCACCACACGGTAGCGCTGGGCGAGCACCGACATCGGCGGCAGCAATGACTCCTCGACGGCGGCCGGTTCCAACGGCGTGAGCAGGACGACGAGCGCGCGCTGCCGGCTCAGCTTGGTGACCTCGGCGCCGAGCATCGGCCAATCCGCCTCGAGCAGAGTGGGTTCCAGTGGAGCCATCGCGTTCACCAGGTCGTTGAGCAGAGTGGTCCGCCCCGAACCCACGACACGCCGATGGACCCGACGATCTCCGGCGAGCAGGTCGACGCGGTCCCCCGCGTGCGAGGCCAACGCGGCCAGCAGGAGAGCCGCGTCCATGGCGGCGTCGAGGCGCGGGACGTCGTCGACGCGACCGGCCGAGGTGCGCGAGGTGTCCAGCACGATGATGATGTGCCGGTCCTTCTCCGGCTGCCACGTGCGGACCACCGTCGAACGGCGCCGCGCGGTGGCCCGCCAGTCGATGCTGCGGACATCGTCACCGTCGACATAGTCGCGGAGCGAGTCGAATTCGGTCCCCTGGCCGCGAATCCGAACCGCCGACCGGCCGTCGAGCTGACGGAGCCGGGCCAGCCGTGACGGGAGGTGCTTACGCGATCCGAACGGCGGCAGCGCGCGGACCTGTCCGGGGATGTAGAACGAACGCTGACGTCCGGCGATCCCGAACGGACCGCTGCGCCGGATCGTCACGCGGACCGCCTGTCGGTCACCCCGACGCGTCGGGGACAGCCGGGTGATCACCGCGCGACGCTCGCCCGCCGGGATCGTCAGTCGGGCGCGGGCGTCGCGGGCACCCGCCGACGGTTGCCACGCATCTCGTATCTGGCCGCGGAATCGGCGTGATCCGGTGTTCTCGACGATCAGTTCCGACGTGGTTCGATCGCCCAGACGGATCGGCGCCGTCGGCCGACGCATCACCCGCACCGCCGTCGTCTTGCCGGCGAGGGCGACATCGACGACGGGCACGGTCAGGCAGAACAGGAACCACAGCCACACGGTGGCGAAGCTCGGGTAGACGACGACGGGGATCGCGCCGAGGATGACCAGGGCGGGCAGCCGGCCGGTGACGAACACCGTCTCAGCGCGGAACCGGGACGGACCCGACCGCGGCGTCGAGAACGGCGGCCATCGACACACCTTCGAGTTCGGCCTCCGGCCGCAGCGAGAGCCGGTGCGCGAGCGTGGACTGCGCCAACGACTTCACGTCGTCCGGGGTGACGAAGTCGCGGCCGTTGAGCCACGCCCACGCACGACTCGTGGCCAGCAACGCGGTGGCTCCACGGGGGCTGACACCCAACGACAGCGACGGCGACATCCGTGTCGCGCGGGCGATGTCGACGATGTAGGTGATCACCTGCGGAGACACCGAGACCCGACGAACCGCGTCGGCACCGGCGACGACATCGGCAGCCGATGCCACGGGACGCAGGCCCGCAGCAGCGAGATCGCGCGGGTCGAAGCCGGCGGCATGTCGCATGACGACGGCGATCTCGTCGTCGCGCGGAGGCAGCGGAAGAGTCACCTTCACCAAGAAGCGGTCCAGCTGCGCCTCGGGCAGCGGATAGGTGCCCTCGTACTCGACAGGATTCTGGGTGGCGGCGACGAGGAACGGATTCGGCAACGGGCGCGCGACCCCGTCGACCGACACCTGCCGCTCCTCCATCGCCTCGAGCAGCGACGCCTGCGTCTTCGGCGGGGTGCGGTTGATCTCGTCGGCGAGGAGCAGGTTCGTGAAGACCGGACCCTCGCGGAAGGTGAATTCCGATGTGGCGTTGTCGTACACGAGTGAGCCGGTGACATCGCCCGGCATGAGATCCGGGGTGAACTGCACACGCTTGGTGTCGACACTCAGCGACGTCGCCACGGATCGCACCAACAGGGTCTTCGCCACCCCGGGCACACCCTCGAGGAGAATGTGGCCGCGACACAGCAGCGCGATCAGGATGCCGGCGACGGCAGCATCCTGTCCGACGACGGCTTTGGCGACCTCGTCGCGAACCGCGGCCAGAGCGGCGCGGGAGTCTCGGGTGACACCGGGGTTCATGGTCATGGCGTGCGTCGGACTTCCTTCTCGAGGGCGGTCAGATCGGTGACGAACAACAGCAGGTCGTCGGGCGTCTGCGGGAGCGCACCGGCCAGCAGCTGATGCACCTGCCGCGGATCGCGGCCGGAGGCGCGGGCGGCGGCCGCGATGATCGCGGAGACGCGGGGATCGGGCGCCGCATGGTCGGTGCCCAGGGCCGCCGTGGCAGCGGCGGCGTCGTAGGGAAGACCGAGATGGCGGGCGAGCCGGTCGGTGGTGTGGACCCGCAACTGTCCGGCAGAGCGAGAGTCGGCGCGGGCCTTGTGATACATCCGACCGCGCGCCTGGGTGGTCTCGATCGCCTTGACGACGACGGGCAGCGGCTCGGTGACGAGCGGACCGAATCGTCTTCCGCGCCAGAACATCAGGGCGAGAAGGCCGAAGAACGCGAGGAGAATCAGCGGACCGGCGGCGCGCGGGATGTCGGAGTCGCCGGCGTCGTCGGCGGGTCCGGTGTCGGCGATCGACGGCACGTACCAGAGGATGCGGTCGGAGCGACCGAAGGTGCGCAGCGCGACGCCGGCGTTGTCGAACCGGGTGATGTCGTCGTTCTGCAGCATCGCGCCGTTGACAACGACGACCTCGGGTCGACCCGACGTCGCGGGGAGTGCGATCAGTGCGGACGAGTCGTCGGTGGTGAAACACGATGTCGCACGGACATTCTGATCTATGATGCGGTATCCGAGGTCGTCGTGGAGAACGACGTCGGCGGGGGCGATGCCGGGTGTCGTGCACCGCGCGTCGACCGAATCGGTGACACCGGAGGAGAAGCTGGTCACCACGGGCAGACCCAGCAACTCGAGGCCTCGCCACGACGGCGCGACGACGATGACACGGTCGGCGCCACGCACCCGGTCGAGGAACGTGCGCGCGGTCTTCTCACCCAGATCCTCCGTGGCGCCGACGACGACGGTGGTGCCCGACCCGGGCCGCGGGTCGGCGAGCAGGTCGCGCTGACCGCGGGCGACGGCGACCGGCACACCGTGCTCGTCGAGAACGGCGGCGAGAGCGGCCGTCCCGGTGGGCCCCGGGTTCTCGGGGTCGAGCGATTCGGTGGGCGCCGGCCCTCCGCCCCCGACCACGAGGATCAGACCGGTCAGCACCGCGACGACGACGAGCGCGATCACCACCCAGAGCGCAGTCCGCCGTCGGGCCGGTGAGTGCGTGCTCGTGGGCGCCGCGGTGGGCGATGCCGTCGACGTCATGTCGACATCTCCGAGGCGGGGACCGTCGACCGCGGCCGAGTCGAGGAGATCGCCGCGTCCAGCTCGAGGACCTGCTGGGCCCGAAGCGTGGTCGCGCGACGCCCACCGTAGGCGACCTCGTCGAATGTGGTTGCCGCCACGCGCAATCGGTCGAGGTGATCCGGAAAGTGTGCGGCGAGCTCGTCGGCCACCTCGTGCGCGGTGAGCGACGGCGCATCGGGGAGGAGGGTGCGTTCGAGGCCTCGACGTGCGATCGCGCGCATACCGTCGAGCACCGCGGCGTCGGCGTCGTCTCGCGCGAGAGCGGCCTGCGCGCGTCGCCGGAACTCATCGGCGGAGACATCCCGCTCCCCGAACACACTCACCGTCTCCGCTCGCGGCGCCCGCGGCGTGCGGCGCACGAAGCGAAGGAGATACAGGCCGAGAGCGAGCAGGGTGATCGCGACGATCGCCGCGACGAATCCCGGCAGGGGCGTCGAGGCGCCGGAGATCTGACTCAGCACCGAGTCGAACCAATCCTCGATCGAACGCCAGATCCGTTCGAGAAGGCCGGGTTCGGATGATCCGTACCGCGGTTTCGACAGTTCGTCGGACAGCCAGCGCCGTGCCTCGTCGTTGTTCGGTGACAATGCGGCGAGCACGGCGGCCGTCGTCACGAGAGAATCCAGCCGTCGCGGTGCCCACCGTGCGCGACCTCGGAGGCACCCTGGGCGAGTACGAGATCGTAACCCTCACTGCGGATACGGGCATCGACGTGCAGCAGGGCGACCGTGAGCGCGATGAACGGCTGCGTGACGAGCGTCGCGAGGACCGACCCGAGCAGCGGAAGTACGAGCACGACCGGGGTGAGCAGCCCGATGTCGCCGGTGGAACCGGCCATGCCGACCACTCCTCCGGCGATCTGGAACGCACCGGAGATCACCGTCGACGCGATCGACGTCAACACGATCACGAGGACCAGCACCGCGAACGTCCGCCAGAACCGGCCGGCGGTGAGACCGAACGATCGCCGAATGGCGTCGGTCACGCCGCAGCCCTCCACCACGACGGCCGGCAGGCAGAACGCCAGCCGCACCGACAGCCAGGTTGCTCCGGCGGCGATCACGGCGAGGAGAAGCAGGCCGACGAGGATGAGGCCTCCGCCGAGGGTGAACGACCACACCGACACCACGAACAGCGGGATCGCTGCGGCCGCGCCGACGAAAAGCACCAGCACATACAGCCCGAACAGTGGTGCGAGGCGCGCTCGGGTACGTCGCCAGGTCTCGCCGACCGTCGGCGTGCGCCCGATTGCCTGCTGGTTCGCCGGGTAGGCGAACATGCCGCACAGCGCCGCCGTCACCACACCGCTCAATGTGCTCAGCAGCAGTACGCCGGAGATGAGGACCGCGTCACCGACATCGGTGCCCCAGCCGTCCGTGGCCGAGATGAACGCCAGTCCGCACAGCCCGATCACCGCGGCGACCACGAGGAACGCCGCCCAGGTGAGCAGGGTGAGACCGAGGTAGGTCCCCGGGCTCCGGCGGATCGCGGTGAAGACGGCCTGCAGGATGTCGCCGACGGCCAGTGGGCGCAACGGGATGATGCCGGGTCGGTGCGCGGCCAGCGGATTGATCCAGAGGGGCGGGGGCGGTGCGCTGGTTCCCCAGGCGGGGTGTGGTGTGGGCGCGGCCGCCGGCCCCGGAAGCGGCGTCCATCCCGGCGGGACCGGGGCAACCGGAGGACCGGCCGGCGCTGTCGGGGGTGTCGGTGGAGGCAAGGATGTCGGCGGCGCCGGGGATGTCGGAGGAGGAGGGGCACCGGGCGCGACCCAGGATCCGGGACCGGAACTCCCGGGTGGCCCGTCGTGCTCGCCGATCTCACTCATGGCCGCTGGCTCATCCCGTCTGGTCTCGTCGGGGCAGCTGATCGTCCCGGTGGTGTTGTCGGCGAAAGTACCAAAACCGGGCGGCGATCTGCCGGGTTGTCCGTCGCGCGGATGACCGCGCCGACGACGATGGTCAGGACCGGGCCGCGGTGCTCACCGCCGTCGGCGTCGTGCCGGGGCGACCTCGATGTGGTCGGCGTCGACGGGTGCGCCCGACCGCACGTCCGGTCCCACACCCGAGGCCGCGCGGACATCGACCGTGACCGGGTCGCCGGAGTCGGTGTCGGTCAACCGCAACGGCGCACCGTCGGGCTGGAGGTATCGGTCGCCCCACTGCAGCAACGCCAGCACGGTGGGCAGCAGGTCGCGGCCCATCTCGGTGAGGCGATACTCGCTGCGCGCGCGCTGTCCGGGCTCCTGATACGGCACCTTCTCGAAGATCCCGGCCTCGGTCAGTTCCTTGAGCCTCGCAGACGCCACCGCGTCGGTGATGCCGACCCGTCGGGCGAACTGTTCGAACCGGGTCGCCCCGTAGAAGGCTTCGCGCAGGATCAGGATCGCCGAGCGCGTGCCGACGATGTCGAGGGCTTTGGCGATCGAGCAGTTGCTCGCCTCCCAGGAATCTCGGTCGGCGAGTGGGCCCGTGAGCATCATGCGAGCCATCCTACATCTGACTTGACAGAACCATAGTCAGGGCGTACACCTCTGACTATAGTCATCCAAAGTCAGGTGGCCCGGAGATGGAGGAATCATGAGAAATGCGGTCATCGTCGACGCTGTCCGTACGCCGATCGGCACGGGCAAGACCGCCGGCGCACTGCATGATGTCCACGCCGTCGACCTGCTCGCGCACAGTCTCGCCGGGGTCGTCGAACGCACCGGCATCGATCCCGAGGTCATCGACGACGTGGTCACGGGTGTGGTCAGTCAGGTCGGGGAGCAGAGCTTCAACATCGCCCGCCGGGCGCTGCTGGCGGCCGGTTATCCCGAGTCGGTGCCCGGGGTGTCGGTGGATCGGCAGTGTGGCAGCGGGCAGCAGGCGATCGCGTTCGCCGCGCAGGGCGTGATCTCGGGTGCCTACGACGTCGTCGTCGCGGCCGGTGTCGAATCGATGTCTCGGGTGCCGATGGGATCGGCCGTCGTCGGGACGAGTGACCTCAACGGGCGCGCCTTCGACGCCCGCTACCCGGACGGACTCGTCGGGCAGGGCATCTCGGCCGAGCTGATCGCTGCGCGCTGGGGGATCTCGCGGACCGAGATGGACGAGTTCTCGCTGCGTTCGCACGATCTGGCGGCGGTCGCGACCAAGAACGGACTCTTCGAGAACGAGATCGCGCCGATCGCGGGACTCGACGCCGACGAGGGTATCCGTCTCGGCAGCACCGTCGCCGACCTCGCGAAGCTGCGCCCGGCCTACTACGACGACGCGATGGCGGCGCGCTTCCCGGAGATCGGATGGTCGATCACCG
Organism: Gordonia sp. ABSL11-1; assembly: GCF_030315685.1. Lineage (GTDB taxonomy): Bacteria > Actinomycetota > Actinomycetes > Mycobacteriales > Mycobacteriaceae > Gordonia. Next base: position 72,944 of record NZ_JASXSI010000020.1, read on the forward strand.
CGGCCAACGCGAGCCAGATCAGCGACGGATCCGCCGCGGTGCTGATCATGTCGGAGGAGAAGGCCCGCGAGATGGGGCTCAGACCCCGGGCGCGTGTGCACTCGTTCTCCGTCGCCGGCGACGATCCACTCCTGATGCTGACCGCGATCATCCCCGCAACTCGTAAAGTGCTGTCGCGCAGCGGTCTCGGCCTCTCCGACATCGACCTCTTCGAGGTCAACGAGGCCTTCGCCCCGGTCGTCCTCGCGTGGGCCACGGAACTCGACGTCGACATCGAGCGTGTCAACGTCCACGGCGGTGCGATCGCTCTCGGACATCCGCTCGGGGCCAGCGGCGCACGATTGGCGACCACGGCCGTCAACGCCCTCGAGCAGCGGGGCGAGCGGTACGCCCTGCAGACGATGTGCGAGGCCGGCGGCGTCGCCAACGCGACGATCTACGAACGGCTCGACGGTTGACGGTGCTACCGTCTGGAAGTAGAACACGTTCTACTTTGACGAAAGGCTCTCGATGACGGTCGAACAGGAAACTCTGAGCGAGAAGATCAACGCGGTGGTCGACGCCTATGTCGATCTGCTCAACTCGGGCACCGCCGAACAGATCGCCGACCTCTACGCCGCGAACGCGACCGTCGAGGATCCGATCGGCGCCGATCTGCGTACCACCCGCGACCAGCTGGTGGAGTTCTACTCGGTGATCACCGGGATGGACGAACGGACCGCGACACTCAGGTGGAAGAAGATCGCCGGGGACACGGCCGTCTTCGAGTTCACCCTGGTCACCGGGACGTCGGGGATGAAGTTCGAGATCACCCCGATCGACATCATGGTGTTCGACGCCGACGGCAAGGTGTCGTCGATGCGTGCGGTCTGGGAGCAGTCGGACCTCAAGCAGCTCTGACGTCTGTGCGTCAGCCGCGGCCCGTCGGCCGGAGCACGATCTCCTCGGGATGTGCGTCGGCCGACGTGGTCACGGCGGCCACGACCGCGCCGGCGACGCTCGACGCCTTGAGGAATCTCGACGGGTCGTAGTCGTGGCCCTCGATCGCGACGAGGTCGCGCTGCATGTCGGTGTCGATCCGGCCGGGGAACACCGACGTCACGCGGAGATCGGGTTCCTCGGCGCGCAGGGCGTCGGCGAGTGCGCGGAGGCCGAACTTGCTCGCTGCGTACGGTGCCCACCCGGGATTGGCCCGGCGGCCTGCGCCGGAGTTGATGAACACGACGTGCCCGTGCGCCTCGCGCAGTGCGGGCAGCAGGAGTCGGGTCAGCTCGGCCGCGGCCACGAGATTGACCTCGAGTACGTGGTGCCATTCCTCGACCGGTGTCTCGGCGACGCGCTCGAGGCTGCTGCCGACCCCGGCGTTGTGGACGAGGACGTCGAGGGTCGTGATCGCCTCCACGGCGGCCTCCACCTCGTCGTAGTCGGTCAGCTCGACCGCGAACGTGCTCGCCCCGTCGAGCTCGGTGGCGAGTGCATCGAGCCCGGCGGACGGTCGGCCACCGAGCAGCAGGTCGTGGCTGGGGGCGAGTTGGCGGGCGATCTCGGCGCCGAGGCCACGGCTTGCCCCGGTGATCAAAGCGGTGGGCACAGCACCAACCTACCGGTCACGGTGCGACGGCCACCCCGCTCGGGCCGCCCTTGATGCGCACCGATGCCGCACCCGGTGCAGAATCGTTGGGTGGCCCGGTATGGATTCACCCCGACTCAGCTCTCGGCGCGTGCCGCCTACCTGCTCCGCGGCAACGACCTGGGGACGATGACGAGTGCGGCTCCCAAGCTGTATCCGCACATGTGGAGTTGGGATGCCGCGTTCGTGACCGTCGGGCTGGCGCCGTTGTCGGTCGAGCGTGCAGTCATCGAGATGGACACCCTGCTCTCCGCGCAGTGGGACAACGGGATGATCCCGCACATCGTGTTCGCCAACGGCCGCGACGGCTACTTCCCGGGCCCCTCGCGGTGGGAGTGCGCCCGCCTGGCGGCCTGCGCGCCGGACTTCCCCGACACCTCGGGCATCACCCAGCCGCCGGTGCATGCGATTGCGGTGCAACGTATCCTGGATCACTCGCGACGACACGGACGTACCACCCGGGCCGTCGCCAACGAGTTCATCGACCGACGGTGGGCGTCGCTGGTGCGCTGGCACCGATGGCTCGCCCATGCGCGTGACCCGCACGGCAACGGCCGCATCACCCTGTTCCACGGTTGGGAATCGGGGATGGACAATTCACCCCGATGGGATCGACCCTACGCCAATGTTGTTCCGGGAGAGGATCTCCCACCGTTCTCACGTGCTGATCTCGATCACGTCACCGACTTCTCGATGCGTCCGTCGGACCTCGAGTACGACCGCTACATCTGGTTGGTCGAGCAGATGAAGCGGGCGAACTACGACGACGATCTGCTGCCGAAGGTGATGAGCTTCGCCGTCGAGGACGTGTTCGTCAGCGCGATCTTCTCAGTCGCCTGCGACGTGCTCGCGACGATCGGCGAGGACTACTCGAAACCGCGGTCCGACGTTCGGGACCTGCGGGCGTGGGCGGACCGGTTCCGCGCCGGAGTGGTCGCCTCGACCAACGAGCGAAACGGCGCCGCACGCGATTACGATCTGCGGGCCGACGCTTGGATCAACACCGAGACGCTCGCGGTGTTCGCGCCGCTGATCTGTGGTGGCCTCTCGCGCGAACGTGAACGCGCGCTCCTGCGTCTGTTCGACGGCCCGCGATTCTGCGGTCACCCCGACCTGCGCTACGCCGTCCCGCCGTCGACGTCGCCGATCTCGATGGACTTCAAACCGCGCGAATACTGGCGTGGACCGGTGTGGCCGGTGATGACGTGGCTGTTCAGCTGGGCGTTCGCGCGTCGTGGCTGGACCGAGCGATCGGCACGCCTGCGCGAGGAGGGTCTGCGGCAGGCGACCGATGGCGCGTTCGCGGAATACTACGAACCGTTCACGGGCGAACCGCTGGGCAGCATGCAGCAGAGTTGGACCGCGGCCGCGGTGCTCGACTGGCTCGACTGAGCCAGCGACCGTCTCGGTTGACAGTTCTTCCCCCGGAAGTGTGTTCGTCCTCCGGTTGCAACCGCAGGACGAACACACACTCGGCGGAAGAACGGATGTCGGCGCGCGGGCGCGCGGCGGCGGGTGGGGGTGCGAGTGGGTTCGGCGGCTCAGTATTCCTCGGCACCGACGAGTGCGGCCTCGTCGTCGACGTCTCGCTCGTCGGCGGCGCGCCCGCGGACGAACGACACCGCGAACACGGCCACGAGGCAGTAGAGGACCGCGAACCAGAAGGGCGCAGAGACCGAGCCGAACCAGTCGGCGAGATGTGCGACGAGGACGGCCGAGACGGCGGCACCCATCCAGCGAAGGAAGCTGTAACCGGCGCTGGACACCGACCGCGGCATCGAGTCGTCGCCCGACGACATCGCGACGCCGGTGAACAACGTGTTGAGCACACCCGACGGCAGGCCCGACAGGATGACGGCGAGACCGATCAGCCACACCTGGCCGGCGAGCACGCCGACCGCGGCGAGCGCCATGACGATGGCGTAGGTGCCGATGGCGGTGATCACGCCGCCCTTCTGCCCGACACGTTCGGCGAGCCACGGTGCGATGAACACCCCGGCGAGTGCGGTCAGCAGGCCCCAGCCGAAGAAGATCAGGCCGGCATAGATCGGCCGCAGGCCCATGGCGATCGGGGCCCAGGCGATCACGGTGAACAGTGCGCCGGTGTAAAAGGCTGAGCCGATCGACGTGATCAGCAGAGTGCGATTACGTAATGCCTTGAGCGGGTCGATGATCCGGACAGGTACCCGGGTGCTGCGCGGTCCGTCGGCGGGCAGCATGACCGCACACAGGATGGCCCCGATCAGCATGAGCACTGCGGTGCCACCGAACGGCGCACGCCAACTCCATTCGCCCAGAACGGCTCCCAGCAGAGGGCCGACCGCGAGACCGACGCCGAGTGCTGCCTCGTACAGCATGATCGCGCCGTGCTGACTACCCTTGGCGGCCGACACGATGAACGCGAGGGCGGTGGCGATGAACAGCGCATTGCCCAGACCCCACAGCACGCGATAGGCGATGAGCTGATCGATACCGCTCGCGAACGCGGAGATCCCGGCGGCCACGACGATGAACGCCAATCCGACGGTCAGGGTCCGCTTCGGGCCGAACCGGTAGGCGGTCCACCCGGTGAGCAGCATCGCGACGCACTGGACGCCGACATAGACGCCGAACAGCAGCGTCAGTTTCTCCGGCGGTGCGTTCAGCGCCTCGGCGATGCTGTTCAGGATCGGGTCGACCAGGCCGATGCCCATGAAGGCGATCACGGCGGCGAATGCGGTCACCCAGACCGTACGGGGTTGCTGTCGGAAGGTCTCCATCAGCGATGATTCGGGATGGGACGATCCGTGGTGATCGGGATGCGGCGTCGGGGACGCCGCCCGGTTGTCGGTGGCGGTCATGTGTTCCTCGTGTTCACTCGGTCGGTGTCGCTGCGCCCTCCGGCGTGGTGCCGGCGTGGGTGGGCAGCGCATCGAGTTGTTCGCGGAGTGCCTGCAGGGCGGGTGCCGCGGTGGCCAGGGCCGCGCGGTCCTCGGCGCTGAGCCCGGCCAGGGCGGCGGTCAGGATGCTGTCGCGTCGTCCGCGGACCTGGTCCAGAACATGCCGACCGTGCGGGGTGAGGTCGACCATCACAGCTCGCCGGTCGGCCGGATCCGGCCGGCGCTCGACAAGTCCGTTCTTGGTCAGCCCGTCGATCAGTGCGGTGGCCGTCGGCATACGGATCGACTCACGGTCGGCCAACGTGCCCATCCGCATGGGACCATCGTCGAGCAGGACCGACAGGGCCGAGGCCTGGGCGGCGGAGTACTCCTGGATCGGGGTACGGCGACGAAGGGCCAGGTACAACCTGGTCACGGTAGGCCGCAATGCGACCGCCAACTCGGAGACCTCGACAGCAGACACATTCGCAAGCCTAATACTTAGGCTTACGAAATAAAAGCGGACACTAGTGTGAACTGCATGACAGAACAGAAGAAGCGGTTCTCGGCCCTGCCGCCTCGTTCGCGGGCCCTGATCATCGTGGGGGCCGTGGTGCAATTCGCGCTGCAGGGCGCCGCTCTGCGGGATCTACGCCGCCGACCGGCCGGACAGATCAAGGGACCGAAGCTGCTGTGGGTCGCGCTGACCTTCGTGAACTATGTCGGCCCGATCGCCTACCTGACCTTCGGGCGCAAGGGCTGAGCTGAGCTGAGTCTCAGACCCCGATCGGCGCACCTCCGTCGCGCCAGACCGCCACGACCGCGGGCCGCGGCTGCGACGTGCCGCCGTCGGGCCAGTGGGAGGCCGGGTTGTCGGCGGAGTGGTCGTCGAGTTCGCCGGGATGCTGCACGCAGACGATCACCCGATCGCGGCCGATGATCGGTCCGCAGGTCTCCGCGCCGACCGGAACGGTCAGGAACTGCTTGGTCTCACCGCGTCGGTCTCCGTCGAGAGCGACCGCGAACAGTCCGTCGTTGCTGTCGAGCGCGTTGCCGTCCGTCGAGATCCACAGGTTGCCGTGCGGATCGAACGCCACGTTGTCGGGGCAGGAGATCGGACTCACCGCTGTCTTGTCGAAGCCGCCGAAGTAGGTGTCGGCCTCGGCCGGATCGCCACAGACCAGCAGCAGATCCCAGGTGAAGTCGGTGCCGGTGTGGTTGTCGGTGATCTCGATGATCTGGCCGTTCTTGTTCTCATTGCGCGGGTTCGCGGTGTCGGCGGCGGCCTCACCTTCTGTCCCGCGCTTGGAGTTGTTGGTCAGTGCGCAGTAGACCTTGCCCGTCCGCGGATGGGGCTCGATGTCCTCGGGGCGATCCATCTTCGTGGCGCCCACCTTGTCGGCGGCCGCCCGGGTGAAGACCGCGACCTGGGCCGGATCCATCCCGTCCACATGGCTGCGGGCGCTCCCGTCGGCGTTCACCGTGAGCAGCGGATGCCACGTGCCTGTCCCCGCGAACGAGCCACTGGGCGGGAGCTTCCCGGAACCGTCGATCGCCTGCGGCTCGTTGCCGGTGAACGACGCGACATACAGCGTGCCCTCGTCGAGGATGCCGGTGTTGTGCGTTCGCGCCGTCGCCGACAACCCGGTCTTCATCGTGCGTGACGACACGAACTTGTAGATGTACTCGAAACGCTCGTCGTCGCCGCTGTAGGCGACGACGGTGCCGGCGTCGGGTCCCGAACCCACCACATGGATCGTCGCCGACTCATGCTTCAGCCGGCCGAGCGCGCTGTGTTTGATCGGCGTCGACGACGGGTCGTGCGGATCGACCTCGACGACGTAGCCGAATCGGTTGGCCTCGTTGGGTTCCTGCGCGAGGTCGAATCGCTTGTCGAACCGTCCCCACTGGTGGTAGTCGCCGTCGTCCTCGAAGCTGTACCGCTCGAGATTCTCCTTGGTGGCCGGGTCGGTGACGGTGCTCGCGTTGCTGAAGTAGTTGTTGAAGTTCTCCTCCCCGGACAGCATCGTCCCCCACGGGGTGAGCCCGCCGGAGCAATTGGCGATCGTGCCCAGCACGGTGGTGCCGGCCGGATCTGCCGACGTGGTGACGAAGGCGCTGCCTGCTGCAGGCCCGGTGAGCCGCATCGGGGTCGATGCGGTGATCCGCCGGTTACGCTGTCCGACAACCGGTGTCAGCGCACCACTACCGGGTGTCGCGGAGACCTCGAGCACGGTGATCCCGTGGGCGGCCATCGAGATCCGGGCCTGCTGCTCGGTTGGCTCCTTCGGCTTGTAGCCGGCGAACATGAACTCCTCGGTCGTGTACTCCTGATTGCACAGGAGGTAGTGGTGACCGCTCACACCGTCGACCGGGATCAGCCCGGCGAAGTCGTTGTTGAACCCGAACTGCATGGCCTGCGCCTCGGGTGTCTGTTTCGCGAAGTCGAACTCGGGGGCCCCGGGAAGGACCGGGTCGCCCCACCGGATGACGACGTCCTGCCGGTAGCCCTGCGGGATGACCAGTGCGTCTTCGGTATTGGGTGCGACTGCGGCGAAGTTCATCCCGGGCCGCGCGCTGCCGCCGCTGGTGGCCACCGACGACGACGCGGCGCTCGAACCGGTGTCACTTCCGCACGCCGCGAGCACCGAGGTGGCGCCGAGCGCCACCGCCGCGCCGGCCGACGACCTCAGCACGGCCCGTCGGGAAGCGCTGGACCGCAGCACATCACGGAAGTACGGGTTGTCGCTCGAGTTGCCGGGCTCGTGCCAGCACGCCTCGCCACACTTGTATCGGCACGTCACCTGCGCGCGGGCCGATCGTCCGACCTGATCGCCGGATGACGCGAACAACTGCAACGGAATACGCACGGTACGGCCCTCCCCGGGACGCTCTCTGGGCTGATCGAGAACTGTCAGAACGTTAGGGAGGCGAGTGAAATGTACGGCGATCCGGGCGTGAACGGGAGACGAACACACGTTGATCATGCGGTCCGACCTGGCTGGTGTTTGGTCCCACGGGCGCGGGGTACCCCACGTCATCAACGTGAAAGGACGGTGTTTTCGATGAGCACATACGTGACCGCGAATCCCGCGACCGGACAGACCGAACGCGAGTTCCCCGGACTCGGCGACGAGGCCATCGCCGGGATCGCCGACCGGTCGCTGGCGGCCTACGGTCAGTGGCGGGACACCTCGGTCTCGCAGCGTGCCGACGCCCTGGCGCGGACGGCGGAACTGTACGAGAAGCGTGCCGACGAACTCGCCTCGGCCATCACGACCGAGATGGGAAAGCCCACCAAGGAAGCCGCCGGTGAGGTCCAGCTCGCCGCCGACATCTACCGCTGGTACGCCGACCACGGACCCGAACTGCTCGCCACCGAGGCGCTCGACCCGCAGGGAGCCGACGCCTCCATCGTGCAGCGCGTGCCGATCGGACCACTCGTCGGCGTGATGCCGTGGAACTACCCCTACTACCAGGTGGCTCGATTCGTCGCGCCGAATCTGTTGCTGGGCAACACGATCATCCTCAAGCATGCGTCGATCTGCGCGGCGTCGTCGGCGCTGATGGCGGAGATCCTGCACGACGCCGGTGTACCCGAGGACGCTTACATCAACGCGTACGCGAGCAGCAGCCAGATCGCCGACCTGCTCGCGAACCCGGCCATCCGCGGTGTCTCACTGACCGGCAGCGACGCGGCCGGGGCCGCGGTCGCGCAGGCCGCGGCGGAGAACCTCAAGAAGTCGGTCCTCGAGCTCGGCGGTTCGGACCCGTTCATCCTCCTCGACACCGCCGACATGCCGCGGACCACGAAGATCGCGGCCCGCGCCCGACTCTCCAACGCGGGTCAGGCGTGCAACTCGCCGAAGCGGTTCATCGTGCTCGACGGACTCTACGACGACTTCGTCCGCGGGCTGGTCGAGCAGTTCGAGGCGACGGCCGTCGGCGACCCCGCCGACCCGGACACCCGGATGGGCCCGCTGTCCTCGGTGTCTGCGCGCGATACCGTCGTCGAACAGATCGACACCGCGGTGAAACAGGGTGCGACGCTGCACACCGGCGGCAAGCCGCTCGACCGTGACGGCGCGTTCCTGGCCCCGACAGTGCTCACCGACATCACCCCGGACATGGACGCCTACTCCGAGGAGATCTTCGGTCCGGTGGCGATGGTCTACAAGGTCTCGTCGGCCGACGAGGCGGTCGAACTCGCCAACGACGTCGCGTTCGGTCTCAGCGGCTCGGTCTGGAGCACCGACACCGACCGCGCCGAGCAGGTCGCCGACCGGCTCGAGGTCGGCATGGCCTACATCAACGAGCACGGTACGACGCTGCCCGGACTGCCCTTCGGCGGGGTGAAGCGCTCCGGCTACGGGCGTGAGCTCGGGCGTTGGGGTCTGGGCGAGTTCGTCAACACTCGCCTGCGCAGGACCTCGAGCAAGTAGCGGCTGCCGCACCGACGGATCGGGCGGCGGCCTCAGAAGCGCCCGCCGACCCCGATCCGGCCGGATGTGCCGGAGCCGCCGAACGATCCCGGGCTGCGGCCGCCGCTGCTGTAGCCGCCGCCGAATCCACCACCGAAACCGCCACCGCCTCCCCAACCGCGGCCACCACCCATGCCACGCAGGAAGCTGTCGACGAGGATGCCTCCGAGCACGGCGCCGCCGGCCGACGGACCGGACTGCGGCTGACTCTGCTGCCACTGCACGACGTCACCCTGTGCGGCCATGAGCGCCTGATCGGCGAGCGTGCCCGCGCGGCGCGCGGTGTCGGCCGCGCCTGCGGGATCGGCGGTCCCCGCGTCGGTGGCCTCCTGCAGCAGGCGCTGTGCCTCGGCGAGGCGGGTGCGAGCCGTGGACTGGATCGCACCACGTCGAGTGGCGATGAAATCGCTTGCCGCCGAGACCTTTGCCTGCGCAGACGTGATGGCTGCGGTGAGCAGTTCAGACCTGCGCCGGCGCTCCGCCGATGCCGAGCGGGCAGAGTCCAGCGCGTTGTCGAGGTCGGCGTCGGCGTCCACGAGGGCGGTGAAGGTACCGAGCGGATCCTCGGAGAAGCGGGTGCGGGCGGCCTCGACGGCGGTGGTGGCCGCCGCGACGGCGGTGGCCAGGGCCGGCCCGCCATCGGTGGTCAGCGACGCTGCCTCGGCGAGTTCGCCGTCGACCTCCTGGATCAGGGCGGGCATCCGGGTGTGCGCTGCCGCGATGTTGCGGTCGGCGTTGTCGATCGCGTCGAGCAGTTTGTTCGCCTGGTCGAGCGCGCCTTCGGCGGAACGGATCGCCGCGACCGCGGGCCCCTGCTCACCGGCCGGTGCCGCTGCTGCCTCACGCCCCTGATCGGCGCTGCGTTCGGCGAACTCGATCTCCTCCTGGGCCAGCGTGATGTTGTTGGTGATCGACGTGAGCACCTCGTCGCCGTGCTCGGCGATCAGCGTGTCCAACTGCGTCTGCGAGTTCTCCAGGCGGGTCCGCACCCCGACGAGCTTCTGGGTCAGTTCGGCCAGTCGGCTGTCGGCGTTGATCAGCAGATTCCGCATGGCGTCGAAACTCTCCACCTGTGCGTCGAGCGCAGCGTCGACGTCGGTGCAGGTGGTGATGATCTGCACGAGCATGGACCGCCGCTCGTCCGGGGTCTCGGGGATGTCGTCGTCGAGACGCTGACGGAGTGTGAACGATTCGGCCAGCCCCGTCTTGGCGGTGGCGAGCGCCTGCGAGAACTGGGCGGTGTCGGACTCGCCGAACTCGCCGATCGCCAACTGGAGTTCCTCCTCGCTGGTGCGGATGGCGTTGTCGGTGTCGGTGAGCACCTCCCGCGACCACGGGTCGAGGACCTCGAGCGGCTGCGCCAGCAACTGGTCGCCGGTCAGTTCCTGCTCGCGCACCGCGTCGAGCCCGGCCTCGATCCGTCGGCGTTTGCGCCGACGCGTGTACATCAGGGCGCCCGCGCCGCCGACGACGGCGACCCCGCCGACGGCCGCTGCGGTGATCAGTCCGGTGTTCGACGGCGTCATCGCCGACGTGATGCCGCTGACGGCCGCCTCGCCTGCGCCGGCCCAGTTGCCGTCCTTCAGGGCGGGGACGATGTCTCCGCGCGCGATGTCGTCGAGGGCGTCCTGATCCAGTCCGTCGATCGACTCCGGGGAGGAGAAGTAGTAGCCGCGATCCTCGGTCGCGACCGCGAGGAGAACATCGCGGTCACCGAGATCGCTTGCTGCAGCAGTCTGTTGGGCCCACTGCTCGGGCGACAGTCCGTCGAAGCTCCGGACGTAGGCCACCCACAGCTGGATCTCGTGGTCGGTGTAGAGCTGATCGATCGACCCCAGCAGATGGCCGCGCTGCCCGTCGGTCAGCACGTTGGCGGGGTCGACCACCTGGGTGGGCAGTCGAGACGGCGGCTCGGCGTGCACCGGTCCGGAGACACCGGGGAGGAGGAGCGCGGCGACGACCGCGACGACGAGCAGACCGAGCCGACGGATGAGCGTGGCGGTGGCAGGCATGCGTCCCAATCTAACGGTCAGCCAACCGGTCGACGACAGACCATGCCCACCGACTCACCGCGTCAGCTGTTGTGCGAGTCCCGCCACTTGCAGAGCGCCTCGAGCACGGTCAGATCGTAATCCGGGCCGCCGGCACCGATGGTGATCAGCGAGATACCCGCCGCGACCAGCTCATCCGCCTTCTTCAGCGCATCGTCGGGATCGGTCGAGTTGAGCCCGGCCGAGTGCTCGATCGCCGACGGATCGCGTCCGACGTCGGCGCAGTGCCGGTCGAGGATCTCCGACTTGCGCTCATAGGTCGGCACATCGACGAAGTAGTGCCAGATGTTCGCGTACTCGGCGACGTGCCGCAACGTCTTCTTCTCGCCGCCGCCACCGATGAGCACCGGGATGTCGCGGGTCGGGGCCGGATTGAGCTTGCCGAGGCGGTCGGAGATCCGCGGCAGCGCTGCACCGAGATCGTCGAGACGACCACCAGCGGTGCCGAACTCGTAGCCGTACTCGTCGTAGTCCTTCTGGAACCAACCGGAGCCGATGCCGAGGATGAGCCGCCCGTCGGAGATGTGATCGACGGTCCGCGCCATGTCGGCGAGCAGTTCCGGATTGCGGTAGGAGTTGCACGTCACCAGGGCGCCGATCTCGACGCGGGTGGTCTGCTCGGCCCAGGCGCCCAACATCGTCCAGCACTCGAAGTGCTCCCCGTCGGGGTCGCCGTAGAGCGGATAGAAGTGGTCCCAGTTGAAGGCGATGTCGACGCCGAGATCCTCGGCACGCCGGACGGCGTCGCGGATCCGGGAGTACTGCGGCGCGTGCTGCGGCTGCAGCTGGACACCGATACGGACGGGGAAATCGCGGGCGGTGAAGGTCATGACGCCAGTCTGCCGAAAGAAGGGCGGCACGTCATTGTCCGAATTCGCGGACCACGCGCACGATAAGCGGGGACCGTGACCTCTGCACCGATGGCGCCCGAGCTCTCCGCACTGCGTCGGCGCACCAGCGTGAAGTGGTGGTCCCACCCCGACGACGTCCTGCCGATGTTCGTCGCGGAGATGGATTTCGCGCTCGCGCCCGTCGTCGCCGACGCGATGGTCGCGCAGACCCGGACCTCCGACGTCGGGTACTGCAACGGTCCCGGACAGGTCGGAGAGGCGTTCCGCGGATTCGCCGATCGTCAGTGGGCCTGGGCTGTCGATCCCCGCCGACGTCCGCCTGACGACCGATGTGAGCGCGGTGATCGTCGAGGCACTGCGCGTGGCCATCGAGCACGACGACCAGGTCATCATCACCCCACCCGTGTACCCGCCGTTCTTCGGGCTGATCCCCGGGGCCGGTGGCGCCTCGTCGAGGTTCCGCTGTTGTGCCGGAGTCCAGGAGACTGGTCGCTGGATCTGACCGGCATCGAGGATGCACTTCGCGCGGGCGCCCGGGCGGTGTTGCTGTGTCACCCGCACAATGCTCCGGGGCCGGTGCATCCCCGCGAGGATCTCGCCGCAGTGGCCGAACTGGCCGCAGCCCACGATGCCGTCGTGGTCAGCGACGAGATCCACGCCCCGCTCGTCCATCACCTCGAGCCGACGTTCGTCCCGTTCCCGTCGGTGCGCGACGCCGCCCGCGAGGTCGGCATCGCCGCACCGAGGCGGCCTTCACCGGCGGTGACGACTGGTGGTGCTGCACCGCCCGGCGGCGTCGTACCTCGCCTGGCTCGACCTGCGCGCACTCGGGCTCGGCGACGACCCGGCCGTCGCGATCCTCGAACACGGACGCCTCGCGCTGCACTGCACTCCCGCCCCGCGTTCGGTGAGCAGGGCCGCGGCTTCGCCCGGGTGACCGTCGGATGTGCCCCGGAACTGGTCGAGCAGGGTGTGCAACGCATCGTCGACACTGTGCACGCCCTCGGGCGGTGAGTCCGCTGGAGGGTCGTTGACCTCTGCTTTTCCGGCGTTGCAACGTTGGGTACGTCGCTGCAACGCAGGTGCAACGAGCTCTCTCCTACTCTGTGCAACAGATCACATGTCCACCGGTGCGTGGCGCGTGTGACACCCCTGACACCTCAATCGGAACAACATGAGGAGCACGAGATGAGCGTCTACGCGAAGCCGGGTACCGAGGGATCGGTGATGAGCTTTGAGTCGCGATACGACAACTGGATCGGTGGCCAGTGGACCCCGCCGGTGAAGGGTCAGTACTTCGAGAATCCGTCGCCGGTCGACGGCAAGACGTTCTGCGAGGTGGCGCGGTCGACCGCCGAGGACATCGAGCTCGCGCTCGACGCCGCCCACAAGGCCGCACCGCAGTGGGGCAAGGTCTCCGTCGCCGAGCGGTCGCTGGTGTTGCTGCGCATCGCTGATCGTCTCGAGGAGAACCTCGAGAAGGTCGCCGTCGCCGAGACGTGGGACAACGGCAAGGCCGTCCGCGAGACCCTCGCCGCCGACATCCCGCTGGCGATCGACCACTTCCGCTACTTCGCCGGCGCGCTGCGCGCCCAGGAGGGTTCGATCTCGGAGGTCGACGAGGACACCGTCGCCTACCACTTCCACGAGCCGCTCGGCGTCGTCGGGCAGATCATCCCGTGGAACTTCCCGATCCTGATGGCCGTGTGGAAGCTGGCCCCCGCCCTCGCCGCCGGCAACGCGGTGGTGCTCAAGCCGGCCGAGCAGACCCCGGCGTCGATCCTCTACGTCATGAGCCTGATCGCGGATCTGCTGCCGGCCGGTGTGGTGAACATCGTCAACGGCTTCGGCGTGGAGGCCGGCAAGCCACTGGCCTCGAGCAACCGCATCCGCAAGATCGCCTTCACCGGTGAGACCACCACCGGCCGCCTGATCATGCAGTACGCCTCGGAGAACCTCATCCCGGTCAGCCTGGAGCTCGGTGGCAAGAGCCCGAACATCTTCTTCGACGATGTGATGAGCAAGGACGACGGCTTCCTCGACCGTGCGCTGGAAGGCTTCTCGATGTTCGCGCTCAACCAGGGCGAGGTCTGCACCTGCCCGAGCCGCGCGCTGATCCAGGAGAGCATCTACGACGACTTCATCGCCAAGGCCGTCGACCGCGTCAATCAGATCAAGCAGGGCAACCCGCTGGACACCGACACGATGATGGGTGCGCAGGCCTCCAACGATCAGTTCGAGAAGATCAGCTCCTACCTGGCCATCGGCCGGGAAGAGGGCGCGAAGGTGCTCACCGGTGGCGAGCCCGCCGATCTCGGCGGCGACCTGTCGGGCGGCTTCTACATCAAGCCGACCGTCTTCGACGGCCACAACAAGATGCGCATCTTCCAGGAGGAGATCTTCGGCCCGGTGCTCGCGGTGACGACGTTCAAGGACTACGCGGACGCCATCCACATCGCCAACGACACCCTCTACGGCCTCGGCGCCGGTGTGTGGAGCCGTGACGGCGCCACCGCCTACCGCGCGGGACGTGAGATCCAGGCCGGTCGTGTGTGGACGAACACCTATCACGACTACCCGGCACACGCCGCGTTCGGCGGCTACAAGCAGTCGGGCATCGGTCGCGAGAACCACCTGATGATGCTGGAGCACTACCAGCAGACGAAGAACCTGCTGGTTGGTTACGCTCAGAACGCCAAGGGTTTCTTCTGATCCGAAGAGGTGCAACAGATGACCACCGAACAAACGATCCCTGATCGGGTGGTCGCCACAGACTCCGCCGTGCAGCTCCTGACAAAATTGTCGGAGCTGCACGGCGGACTCATGATCCACCAGTCGGGTGGATGCTGTGACGGCTCGGCCCCCATGTGTTATCCGGTCGGCGAGTACCGCGTGGGCCAGCGCGACGTGCTCGTCGGCGAGATCGAACTCCCCGAGCTGATTCCCGATGTCCGCGTGTGGATCAACGGAGACCAGTTCGATCTGTGGAAGCACACGCAGTTGATCCTCGACGTCGTGAAGGGCCGCGGCGCGGGGTTCAGTCTCGAAGCCCCCGAAGGTGTCCGGTTCCTCTCGCGGGCAAGGGCTTTCAGCCCGGAGGAGAACGAGGCGCTGGCGGCCAGTCCGCCGCTCACCGGCGCGACGGCGGGAATCTAGCTCGCCGACAACACACCTCACAACCTCATTCGGGTGAGGTCACATCACTGGCGAGGGTGAGTCGTCGAGCCACCACGCGCGCACCATGCCCGGCGGCCTGCCCGGCTCGATGTAATGCTCGGTGCCGAACGCGAACGGGAACGCCTCGACGGGGATCTCGAGCAGCTGCCGGACGTCGCTCTGACTGGCGTGACAGGCGAGCGCCTCGCGCTTGGCCAGCACGTCGTCGCCCAGGTCCACCGCCCAGTGCAGCTCGGCCTCGGGCGTGCCGATGGGGTTGCCGTCGTCGCCGCTGGTGTCCGGGTCGAAACCCTCCATACCCATCTCGGTCATGGCCACGAACAACTGTCGCATCAGATCTCGATTCATGGTGACCTCGAGATAGCGGGGCCGGCGCGCCGCGATCTCGACCGCGGCCAGCGTCGTGCGGTGCAACATGATGTGATCCGGATGGCCGTATCCGCCGTGCCAGTCGTAGCCGACGACGACGTCGGCGGCCTCCTCGTCGAACAGGTCGCCGAGTCGGCGGGCGGCCTCGTCGGGATCGGCGCGAGAGAAGATGCCGTCGGCGTGATTGCGTGCCCATCCAGTCATCCCGGAGTCGGAGTAGCCCAGCCACGCGACCCGCGCGGTCCCGGTGATGAGCGCTGAGGCCTCGGCCTCGCCGCGTCGTCGACTCGCGATCGTCTCGCCGGGCGCCAGGTCGTCGGGCACGTCGTCAGGATCGATTTCCCCGTCGCTACGCTCGCCCGGATCGATTTCCCCGTCGCTACGCTCGCCCGGATCGCCATCGGTGCAATAGACGACGACCACCCGGTGTCCTTCGCGCGATGCGCGGATCATGCTGCCCGCCGTTGCCGTGCCCTCGTCGTCGGGGTGGGCATGGACGAAAACGATTGTGCTCACGGCCTCGATCATGTCATCGGTTGCGGCGGGCACGATCGTGACATGCTGCGCCCGGACGGGACGCCGGAAGGTGACGCCGACGACGTGGTCACCACGATCCAGGCGATCACCGAGCACTGGACCTGAACACCACCAGTCCCAAACCGGCGAGCACCAGCACGCCGACATAGCCCGCCGCGCCGGCCCAGCCGAACGACGAGAAAGCCAGTCCGCCAAGCGCTCCCACGACAGAGCTGCCGAGATAGTAGTGGAACAGATAGAGCGACGATGCTTCCGCACGGTGGTCCGTGGCGCGTGCCGAGACCCAGCCGCTGGCGACGGAGTGGGCGGCGAAGAAGCCTGCGGTGAACAGGAACATGCCGACGAGGACCGTGGGCAACCAGTCCGGAACGGTCAGTCCGAGGCCGGCGAGCATGATGAACACGGACGCGACCAACACGCCCCGACGGCCCATCCGGTCGGCCAGGCGACCCGCGTAGGTGGCGGAGAACGTGCCGGCCAGATACATGAGGAACACGGTCGCGACGACAGCTTCGCTGAGGTCGAAGGGGTGCTGAAGCAGGCGGTATCCGAGGAAGTTGTAGACCGTGACGAACCCGCCCATCAGCACGAACGCGACGATGAACAGCGGCAGCAGCGCGGGATCGCGGAGGTGATCGCCGAGATTGCGCAGAGTCGTCGTCGGCGAGACGTGCTGCGGGGTGAAGAATCGCGACGCCGGAACCGTCGTCCAGAAGACGAGCGCGAACGCCAGAGAGACGAGGCACGCGATCTCCAGCGCCCACTGCCACGACACCAGGTCGACGGCGAACCCGGGGATGAGTCGCCCGGTCAGGCCGCCGATCGTCGTGCCCGCGACGTACCGGCCCATCGCAGTGCCGAGCGAGCGTCCGTCGACCTCCTCCGCGAGGTAGGCCATCGCGACAGCGGGCACCCCGGCGCAGAGCACGCCCTGCAGCGCCCGTCCGCCGAGCATCACCTCGATCGTCGGCGACCAGGGCAGCAGGATGCCGATCACAGACGCGGCGACCGCGGAGATGACCATGACGCGAACGCGGCCGAATCGTTCGGAGAGGACGCTCGCGGGGATGATCGCGGCCGCCAGGAAACCGGTCGTCAACGACACCGCGAGCGCGGACGTCGTCGGCGAGATGCCGAAATGGTCCGAGAGTTGCGGGAGCAGTGCCTGCACGTAGTACAGCGCCATGAACGTCGTCATGCCCGCGGCGAACAGTGCGATCGTCGCGCGTCGATACCCGTGAGTGCCAGGAAGGTGGCGGGTCGTGGTGGTCATGGTGTCCGTCGTCGTCATCGTCGTCCAGCGTCACACCACGACTCCTGTTGCTCAAAATGAATTGTTGTATGATTTCTCGTTCAATATTGAATAATTGCAGCTAACGTGGGTGCCATGCACCACGAACTCGACTGGTTCATCGCGATCGCCGAAGCGGAGAACCTGACGGCAGCGGGCGAGCAGGTCCGGGTGTCGCAGCCGACCCTGTCCCGGTTCGTCGGACGTCTGGAAGCCGACCTCGGTGTCGAGCTGTTCGATCGGCACGGGCGACGGCTGGTGCTCAACAGGTTCGGGCAGGTCTACCTCGAACGCACGCGACGTGCCCGCGTGCAGCTGGACGCGGCCCGCCGCGAGATCGACGAGTTGCGCCGCCCGGCTCGAGGCGTCGTCCGACTCGCATTCCTGCACTCCTTCGGCATGATGCTCGTGCCGGATCTCATCCGTGGCTTCCGTGACGCCAACCCGCGTGCCCGGTTCACGCTGACGCAGGACGCCGCGGCCACGGTCATCGATCACGTGGTGAACGGCGACGCCGATCTCGCGATCGTCTCGCCGAGGCCCATGCGTACCGACACGGCGTGGCACGCGATCGCCGAACAGACGCTGGCGCTGGTGGTTCCGCGTGGTCATCGCTTCGCGGACCGCACCACGATCGGACTCGCCGAGGTCGCCGACGACGAGTTCATCGTCATGGAACGCGGATTCGGCATGCGGCGGATCTTCGACGAGCTGTGTGCCGCCGCCGACATCGCGCCGACCGTCACGTTCGAGTCGGCCGAACTGACGACCATCACCGGACTCGTCGGAGCCGGACTCGGCATCGGGGTCGTGCCGGTCGACGACCCGGACCCGCAGCGCGGAGCCGCGTCCGACGTCGCGCTGATCCCGCTGACGGGGGAAACCCGTGAGATAGGCCTGACCTGGTTCCGTCCGCGACCGCTGCCCGAGGCGGCGGAACGATTCAAGGAATTCGTGGTGCGGAGAAATGCGGGCACGCCGCCGCATACACGAACCCGATCCCGGAATTGATCATGGTGATATCTGCGCAGAAAGGGTGGATACGGACGTAGTCAGTTCGTCGGCGTGCGAGCGCTGTGTCCGAGAACGACTCCACTCACAACGATGTCATGGAGGCACGATCCGAATGGACCGCGGACGCGGCGTCGTCGGGTCAGTGGTGGGCGACTCGACAGTTGGGCACCATCCCGCGTGGTCAGACCGCCACGCTGGCCGAGTTGTTGCTCCAGGCCGGTGACAAGGCCGTCGTCGACGACTACGGCATCTCCAGCCAGCCCAACACCCCGGGCGCCAAGGTGAACGTCGACAACGTGAGTTTCAACGGCTGCACGACCCAACTTCGCCGCCACAGGTGCGGGTGGCGCCTTCGGTTCGCTGGAGTCGCTCATTCCCTGACCGGAAGTGGCTCGGCCGCCTGAGCGTTCCGCGGAACGTTCAGGCGGCCGCCGCCGACCGGTGTGGTTGCGTCGGCGGCGATGTCGGGGTTGGGCTCCCAACCGTCGGGCGTGCCGGTGGCCGGTGCGCGTTCGATCACCGAACCAT
>NZ_JASXSI010000021.1 GCF_030315685.1 Gordonia sp. ABSL11-1
ATCAACGCACCCACCCGACCCACCGGCACACCCTGATACGTCACCTCCGCATTCGTGAAGATCCCCCCAGAATCCTTCATCGACGCGGTCACGGTGTAGATCCCGATCCCCACGGCCCGCTCGATGTGCACGTAGCGGTACCCGGCATAGGCGGTCGCCAGCAGACCGAGCACGACGACCAGCGCGATCTGAATCCGCGCCAACCGAGACAGTGGAGGCATCCGACGACCGCCCTTCCCCGACGACCAACGGCGCCCCTCGGCGCCGACGTCACCTTACTGGCGGGTCAGTCCCACCGACAGCGGATCGTGGCACAACCGGTGCACACCCTCCCGACATGATCGCCGTCACCTTACGCCGCCGTGCGCCGGGGCGAGGGGAAGCGACCGTCGACCCAGCCGCGCGGGGGCCAAAGCCCCTGGTCGGTGAGTAATCGGCGGCGCATCGTGAAGAGGAGGACACATCGATCCGAGGAGGAATCACCGATGACCAGCATCACCCCACGACCCGTAGGCGATCACGGCGACCGCCACCCGATGAGCATCGTCGCCTACCTGCTCGTCCTGTTCATCATCCCGTCTCTCGGACTGGCGGTGGCCTTCTTCGCGCAGGGGCAAGCGTCCGCAGCCGGCGGCGCGGCGATCGCCGGCGTGCTGTCTCTTCTCGGAGCGGCGGCGATCTACTCGACCATGGCACGTCGTCTCGACCACAGCCCGCTCATCCCGGACTCGTCGAGCGCAGAGAAGGCACGTTACCTGGTCGAATACCGACACTGAACGACTCCGCATATGGAACGCTCTGTGATCCATATCACAGGAGCGTATCCTGTCGATACGCCTAGCGAAGGAGGAGACGATGGCTGCTCATCACCTACCCCATCACGAGAGCCACGGAAACCACCCGATGAGCGTGATCGGATACCTACTGGTCCTCGGCGGGTTCGCCTGCGCCGCGTTGTGGCTGGTGTCGATGGCCGGCGGCAATGTCGCACCAGCGATCGTGTTCGGCCTGCTCATGATCGGAGCGTTCACCGGCGCCGTCTCGATCTTCCTGTCGCTGGTGCATCGTCATCATCACAGTCCGGTCCTACCCGACAACACCGAGTCCGAACTCGGTCGGTACATGCGGCGTTACCGCGACTGACCTCGATCTCGCGCGGCGTGACCGTGCCAGCGCAATCGACCGCACCGACGAAAGCCGGGGCGTACCAGGTGATCCTGGTACGCCCCGGCTCGTCGTTGACGCTGAGGAGAATCAGTTGCCCGCGGGCAACTGCTCGTACGCCACCACCGCCTTGTTCAGCCGGTCGAGCGCCTCACCGTAGGCCTTGAAATCGCCTTTGCTCTGGGCATCCTTCAACGCGCCCAGCGCATCTCCGATCGCGGTCACCGCGGCGTCGCGTTCCGCCGACGGCGGGCCGGTGTTCGGCGGCGGTACCGCCGCCTGCTGATCGCCGTTGCTGTCGGTGCCGCCCTGATCGCCGCCACCGAGATCGGGCACCGCCGCCGCCTGGCCCGGATCGATGCCGACCTGCTGCAGGGCACCAGCCGTCGTCGGTGCGTAACCGACCCGACCCTCGTAGCGGGTGATGACGCGGAACAGTCTCGGGAACGTGGCCTCACGCCCCTGGGCCTGCGCGTACATCGGCACCACGTAGAGAATGCCGTTGTCGCCCACCGGAAGCGTCAGCAGATTGCCGAACGTGACGTCGGCAGTGTTCTCCAGACTCTTACGGCTGTCGGCCACCCGACTGTCGGTCTGCATCGGGTTGAACGCCTGCTTCGGTCCGTCGCGCTGGGTGTTGGGCGACAGTTCCTTGATGGTGATCTGCCCGTAGCTGCCCGGATCGCTCGAGACGGTCATGTAGGCCGACAGGATCGGACGGTTCAGGCGCGTCATCACCGACGTCAACTGGAACGCCGACTTGCCGTCGCGTGGGCTCGACGCGACGAAGTAGTACGGCGGCTGGTCGAGCCCACGCGCCTCGGCGTCCGGGGTGGTCGGATCCGCGGGAACCGACCAGAAGTCGTTGGCCTGGAAGAAGGTCTGCGGGTTCGTCACGTGGTACCGCGTCAACAGACTCCGCTGGATCTTGAACAGATCTTCGGGATAACGGACGTGATCGAGCAGGTCCTTCTTCTTGTCCAGTTCGGCACGCGACTGGACGGTTCCGGGGAACACCTTCATCCAGGTCTTGAGAACCGGATCATTCGAATCGAACTGATACAGCGTGACCTTGCCGGTGTACGCGTCGACGGTGGCCTTCACCGAGTTGCGGACGTAGGACACCTGACGGTTGATCTGGGTCCGCCCGGTCTGGCCCTGGTTGAGCTCCTGGGCGTCCTCCGTCGCCGCCTGCAACGACGTGCGCTGGGCGTACGGGTAGTTGTCCAGAGTCGTGTAACCGTCGACGATCCACTTGATCGAACCGTCGGCCATCACGGCCGGATACGTCTTGGAGTCGACCGTCAGCCAGGGCGCGACCTGCTTCACCCGGTCCCGCGGATCACGGTTGTAGATGATTTTCGAGTTGTTGTTGATCTCGCCGGACAGCAGCAGGTTGCGCTCGGTGTACTTGACTGAATACAGCAGCCGGTTGAACCAATTACCCAGCGAGACACCGGAATCACCCGCATAGGTGTACTTGGATTCGGCGGTGTCGTACTCACGCGGCTGGCCGTCGGACGACCCGACGATCGCATAGTCGGGGTCGACCTGGGCGATCAGCTCACCGAAGTAGATGCGCGGCTGGGTCACCTTGATCGGCGCGTTCGCCTTGTAGTCCGGGCTGCCGACGTTGCTGAGATCGCTGACGAAGAAGAACGGTTCGCCACCGCCGTCGACGTTGTTGGAGTCGTCGGAGACGGCCTCGTTGACCCGGTTGGCCGGGGCGGCGACGAATCCGTTTCCGTGCGTGTAGACGAGATGCTTGTTCAGCCAGTTCTGCTGCTGCGGCGAATAGCGGCTCGGATCGAGTTCGCGCACCGCGACCACGAAGTCCCGCAGCTGATCGTCGATCCGGTAACGATCGAGCGCCAACTGGGCCGGGAACCCGTAGAAGTTCTGCCGCTGCTGCAGCTGGGTGAAGGCCGGCGACACGATGTTCGGGTCGAGGATGCGCAGATTCGACAGCGTCGGCTCGTCGGCGTTCACCGTCGATTGGGTCACCGGCTGCGAGGTCCAGTCCCGTTGCGTCGTCACACGGTCGTTGCCGATGCCGTAGGCCTGCTCGGTGGCCGTGATGTTGCGGGATATGTATTCCGCTTCCTTCTGCGCCGCGTTCGGCTTCACCGAGAACTGCTCCATCGCCAGCGGCCAGCCGACACCGATCACCAGGGCCGACAGCAACATCAGGGCGGTCGCGAGTGCGGGCACGCGCAGGTCACGCAGCACCACACCCGCGAAGAACGCGAGCGCACAGATGATCGCGATCGACATCAGGATCAGCTTCGACGGCAGGACCGCGTTGATGTCGGTGTAGCTCGCGCCGGTGAAGATCTCCTGCTTTCGCTGGCTCGACAGCAACGCATACCGGTCGAACCAGTACGCCACCGCCTTCAGCAGCAGGAAGGTTCCGGCCAGCGCCGCGAGTTGGACGCGTGCAGCGGTCGAGATCGATGGACGGTTCCCACCGCCACCGAGGCGGATCCCGCCGAACAGGTAGTGCGTCACCAGGTTTGCCAGGAACGCGACCACGACCACCACGAACAACAGGTTGAGCACGAGTCGGTAGAACGGCAGATCGAATGCGTAGAAACTCATGTCGAGGCCGAACTGCGGGTCGGTGGTGCCGAACGTCTCCCCGTGCAGGAAGGTCTGCACGGTCGCCCAGGAACCCTGGGTGACCAGACCGGCGAGGAGTCCGACGAGCACGCTGGGCACGATCGCGAACCAACGCGTCCGACCCATCACGGTCGCCCGGTACCGGGCCAGCGGATCGTTGGGGCCGGTGGCCGGGACGAAGACCGGGCGCGTGCGATAGGCCATCGCGATGGCGCCGAAGACGAGCAGCCCGACGATCACCAGGGTCACCAGGAACAGGAGCACGCGCGTCCAGACGATCGTCGAGAACACCCGCGTGTATCCGACGTCGGAGAACCACAACCAGTCGGTCGCCAGTCCGACCAACCGTGGTCCCACCAACAGCAGTACCAGGATGGCCACGCCGATCCCGATGGCGATCTTGCTCCTGCGCGACAATGTCGGCATGCCCGCCGGCCCGCGTACGCCCACCTGACCCACTCTCCAAAGTTCTCATTCCGGGCATCGGCCCGACCCGGACTGCACCATGTCGGGTTTGTGCACCCAACTGTACTGGCCCGCCCGACGGTCGGCTCCGCGCCGGTGCCGCCGCCGTGACGACCCCTACTGTATGGCGCACTCACCAGAGGTGGCGTCGTGTCGAATGGGCACGTCCGAGTGTCGAATGGGCAACGTCCGACCCATGCACCGAGTTCCTGCGACGCCGGGTTCGGTGATGCAGCGTTTCGGTGATGCAGCGTTTCGGTGATGCGGGAGAACTGTGCAAGATGGAGCCGTGACCGATCAGCCCACCTCCCCGAGCGGCCCCGGCGGACTCTCCCCCGACGCCCTGGGTTCGGCATTGCGCGACATCGTCGAATTCGTCGACGCCGCCGGATGGGGCCGACCGCCCACACTGTTCGCGCTCGTCCCGACCGCGGTCCTGGCCGCGAGTCGACCCGAGTTGGTCGACGACGACGACGATTCCGAACTCAGTCCGGTCGTCCAGGACACGGTGGAGGTGACCGGTACTGGCCCGGAGACGGGCGCGGCGATCGAGCGTCTCCTCGCGACCACCGCGTGGCCGCCGATGGTCGTGGGTGCGGCCCTCGTACAGGAGATCCTCGTGCTGCCGCCGGAAGCGGAGTCCGACCTCGACACGGCATTCGACACCTTGCTGGGAACCCCGGACGACCCGGAAGCGGCAGACGCGGCAGCACGGGAGACCGCCCGATCACATCCCGGCCGGCGTGCGGCGCGCCTGGTCGTCGGGGCGCTGCGCGGGGGGCAGTCGCTGAGCCTGATGCAGCTGCGTCCCGCGCCCGGAGAGGAACCCGCGACCGATCCGTCGGGTCGCGTGGAGTTGCTCACCCACGCCGACCTCGCACCCGAACTGCGTGCGGCCGTGGCGCAGACGCTCGCGGCACACCCCGAGGACTGACGGCGACCCGCGCCGACAACACCTCAGCAGTGTGGCGCGGACTTCCCGTCACCGATCGCATCGAGCGAGTCGACGGCGCCCTGCAGGTTGTCGACCTTGACCAGGGTGAGTCCGTCCGGCGCATCCGAGGCGGCCTCGGCGCAGTTGGCCTGCGGCACCAGGAACACCGTCGCCCCGGCATCGCGGGCCGCCCGAGTCTTGTGGGTGATGCCGCCGATCGGTCCGACCGTGCCGTTCTCGTCGATGGTGCCCGTCCCCGCGATGAACTTGCCGTGGGTGAGCTCGCCCGGGCTGAGCCGGTCGATCACGGCCAGGGTGAGCATCATCCCGGCCGACGGACCGCCGATGTCACCGACGTTGTACGAGATCTTCAGTGCGGGATCGGCATTGACGACCTCGGGGGTCACCCCGAGATAGCCGACCTTCGGGTCGTCGGGCCGCGCCGCGAGGGTGACCGTCACGGTCTGCCGGACACCGCCGCGGTCGATCTCGATCGGCAGAGCAGTGCCAGGTGCGTTGCGTTTGACCGCGGCCTGCATCTCCGACGACGTCGACACCGGGGTTCCGCCGACCGAGATCACCTGGTCGCCCGGTTTCAGCACCTCGGTCGCCGGGCCGTTCCCGGCGACCGTCGCGACACCGAGTTCAGTGGGCCGATCGAGATAGCGCAGCGCCGCGATGGTCGCACTGTCCTCCGAACCGGTCATGTCCTGCTGGTTCTGCTCGCGCACCTGGTCCGGAGTGGAGTCCGGCGGGAACAGGCGGTCCCGCGGCTCGAGGGTGTATGTCCCCGACATCCACATCCCCAGCGCCTGGAACAGCGACATCCCGTCGGTCACCGAGACCGTTGTCAGGTTCAGGTTCCCCGTCGTCGGATCGGTCGGGACGCCGGAGATGTCGACGACCTCCTTGTCGTCGACACTGCCCAGCGTGTTGACCGTCGGGCCCGGCCCGAGCGCCACGAACGGGACCTGGACGGTGGTACCGACGAACAGCAGGGCCACGAAGACGAGCACGGTGACGACGACGGTCGCCAACCGGCGATGCCCGGGCTGCAAGCTCATTCCGCTCAGGGTAATGGACCTCCTCGACCGGATCGCGCGGGCCGGGTTGCTCGGCCCAGCAGTCTGCGGAGACCGTTGAGCCTCCTACGCTCAAGGCGAACGCGGGAAGACGGACCGGGCGAAATCGTGGCGGTACCGTGGAGCCATGAATGATCTGCCCTTCGGATTCTCCCCCTCCGGTGACGACGACGACCGCCGTCGCGGCGACAAGAGCGGCAAGAACGGTCCGGACTCCGGCTCCGGAGACGGCGGCGACGCGTCGTCGGGCGGTGGGGTGCCCGGCGGCGGGCAGAACCCGTTCGGTTTCGCGATGGGCGGCGAGGGTGGATTCGACCCGGGATCGTTCGACTCCTCTCAGCTCGGCCAGATGTTCTCGCAACTCGGCAACATGTTCAGCGGGATGGGTGCGGGCATGTCCTCCGGGTCCGGCGGCGGGCCGGTCAATTATCAGGTGGCGACCAATCTCGCCCGCCAGCAGATCGGGAACTTCACCCCGGTGCTGGACAAGGAGACGCAGGCAGTCGTCGATGCGGTCCGGCTGGCCGAGGTGTGGATCGACGACGTGACGACTTTCCCCAGCGGGATCAGCCGCTCGGTTGCGTGGACGCCCGTGCAG
This sequence comes from Gordonia sp. ABSL11-1, assembly GCF_030315685.1. Taxonomy (GTDB): domain Bacteria; phylum Actinomycetota; class Actinomycetes; order Mycobacteriales; family Mycobacteriaceae; genus Gordonia. The sequence continues at coordinate 6,863 of NZ_JASXSI010000021.1, forward strand.
TGGCTCGAGGAGTCGATGCCGACGTGGAAACGGCTGTGCGATCCGGTCGCCACGCAGCTGTCGCGCACGTGGGAGCAGAACCTACCACCGGAGGCGGCGCAGTTCGCGGGCCCGATGATGGGCATGCTCACCCAGATGAGCGGCATGGCGTTCGGCACACAGCTCGGGCAGGGACTCGGACAACTCGCCAAGGAGGTGCTCACCTCCACCGACATCGGGTTGCCGCTGGCGCCGGAGGGGGTCGCGGTGCTGCTGCCGGAGGCGATCGCCACCTTCGCCGACGGCCTCGAGCAGCCGGCGCAGGAGATCATCGTCTTCCTCGCTGCCCGCGAGGCCGCCCATGTCCGCTTGTTCACCCATGTCGGATGGCTGCGACAGCGTCTGCTGTCCACGGTCGAGGAGTACGCACGCGGGATCAGCGTCGACTTCAGCGGCATCGCCGACCTCACGTCCGGGGTGGATCCGCAGGAACTGCTCTCGAATCCGTCGAAGCTCGAGGAACTCATCGGGTCGTCGGCGTCCTTCGAGCCGACGACGACGACGGAACAGAAGGCGGCACTGGCACGTCTGGAGACAATGCTGGCCCTCATCGAGGGCTGGGTCGAGCAGGTCGTGTCGAAGGCCCTCGACGACCGGATTCCCAGCTCGGTCGCGCTGACCGAGACGATGCGCCGCCGGCGCGCGTCGGGCGGTCCCGCGGAGCAGACCTTCGCCACCCTGGTCGGCATGGAACTGCGCCCCCGCAAGGTACGCGAGGCGTCGGCTCTGTGGCGAGATCTGTTGGTGGCGAGCGACATCACCACGCGCGACGGCGTGTGGGCCCATCCGGATCTGATGCCCGACGCCGACGACCTCGACCATCCGGCCGCCTTCATCGACGGTGTCATCGGCGGGGGCGCCAGCACTTTCGACGACCCGATCGCCCAACTCGAGCAGACCATGGCTGCCGAGCTGGCCGAGCGGTCGAAGGACGCACCCGACGACGCCGGCACGGGCAGTGCTGGTGACGGTGGCACCGATGAGAGTGGCTCCGATCAGAGTGGCTCCGACGACCAGGATCCGCCGCGAGGCACGGCGTCTTCCTCCTGATCATCCCCACCGTCCACGAGCCTGTGGACAACCCCCGCGCAGCCCGTTCCGGCGGTCCGGCGGATGGCAGAGTGACGCCATGGCAGATGTCAGCCGGCGTACGACCGAGGTCACCGGGGCACGCTCCCCGGACGATGCCTCCTCGGAGCTCCCGATCGTGTTGCCGCTCGTGCGTTCCGGGACGCCGGTGCTCGTCCGCCCGGGCAACCGAGTGCACGTCGGGAGCGATCCGCGACGCAGCCTCATCCTGGAGCTGACACCGCCGGTCACCGCCACCGATGTGGCGGGTCTGCTGCGGGATCTCACCCGCCCGCGATCGCGGGGAGAGATGGTGCGTCGCGCGCGGTCAATAGGTCTGACACCTCTGGATCTGACCGGAATCGTCGGACAGCTCGTGGCCGCCGGTCACGCGGTGCCGACCGACTTCGGCCGGTCCTCGTCCGCACTGCGGATCCGGCTGCACGGTCGAGGACCTCTCGGCGACCTGCTCGCGACGTCGCTGAGTGAGGTCGGAATGGCCCCTCGCCGCTCGAACCGGCGACCCACGTCGTCGGGCACCGTGGGCGGATGGGACGCCAACCTGGTCGTGCTCACCGACTACCTCGTCCACGATCCGGCGATCATCAACGCGCTCAACGTAGCCCGTGTCCCCCATCTGCCGGTGCGGGTCCGCGACGGCGTCGGTGTGATCGGCCCGCTGGTACTGCCCGGCCTCTCCAGCTGCTTACGATGCGCCGATCATCACCGCACGACCCTCGAACCGGACTGGCCGCTGCTGGCCGCCCAGATGGTGGCGCACGCCGGCTATGCGAGCGCCGCCACCATCCGCGGCACCGCCGCACTCGCCCACGAGCAGATCGAACAGCTCGCGACCGCTCTGTGGTCCGGTTCCGCCGCGGCGCCGACGCCACAGCTGTTCAACCGCGCCTTGGAGTTCCACACGGGTCCGACACGCCTGGAGTTGGTCGAGTGGTTGCCGCATCCGCTGTGCGATTGTCACCCTGCCTCGGCACATGCCGGTTGACCGGACGCCTCGAGGATCATCGTCGTCCGGTCCTCTATCCTGAGGCGGGGAAAGGACGCTATGAGCGACATCACTCGGGGGCAGGGTCGACGCAATGCGAAACTCGCGTCGCTGCCCATCGGTATGGCCGGACGCGCGGCGGCCGGCCTCGGCAAACGCATGGTCGGCAGGGACAAGGACGAGGTCCAGCAGGAGATGCTGGAGCGGGCTGCCGAACAACTGTTCTCCGTTCTCGGCGAGCTCAAGGGCGGAGCCATGAAGGTCGGCCAGGCCATGTCGATCATGGAGGCCGCGATCCCGGACGAGTTCGGTGAACCGTTCCGCGAAGCTCTGACGAAGCTGCAGGCCGAGGCACCGCCGATGCCGGCGGCGAAGGTCCACAAGGTGCTCGATCAGCAGCTCGGCACCAAGTGGCGGGAGCGATTCCGCGAATTCTCCGACGAGCCGGCGGCATCGGCGAGCATCGGCCAGGTCCACAAGGCCGTCTGGTCCGACGGCCGTGAGGTCGCGGTGAAGGTGCAGTATCCCGGCGCCGACCACGCACTCAAGGCGGATCTGAAGACGCTGTCGCGGATGTCGGGGCTGCTGCAGAAGCTGTCGCCGGGGACCGACGTCAAGGCGATGATGGACGAACTCATCGACCGCACCGAGGCCGAACTCGACTATCTCGGCGAAGCCGACAACCAGCGCGCGTTCGCGAAGGCCTTCGACGGCGACCCCGATTTCGTGGTGCCCAAGGTCGTCGCCAGCGCACCCAAGGTCGTCGTCTCCGAATGGCTCGTCGGCACCCCGCTGTCGCGGATCATCACCGCCGGAGATCAGGCCACCCGCGACGACGCGGCCGCGAAGATGGCGACGTTCGAGGTGAGTTCACCGTTCCGGGTGGGCCTGCTGCACGGGGACCCGCATCCGGGCAACTTCTTCCTGACCGACGACGGACGGTTCGGTGTCCTCGACTTCGGCGCTGTCGGCCACTACCCCAACGGGTTGCCGACCGAGACCGGACCGATCCTGCGACTCGCGCGCGACAAGCGCTACGAGGAACTCAAGGAACTGATGGTGCAGGCCGACTTCATCCGTCGGTCCCATGCCGACCGGGTCAGCGCCGACGACATCGAGGCCTACCTGAAGCCGTACGTCGATCCGCTGTACGCGGAGTCGTTCCACTTCACCCGCAAGTGGATGCAACGTGCCGCAGGGAAGGCGACAGATGTGCGCGGCGACGTCTACAAGACATCGCGAAACCTCAATGTGCCCAAGAACTATGTGATGGTGTTCCGGGTGCTGGCGGGATGCGTGGGCATTGCGTCACAGCTCGAGGCCAATGCGCCGTACCGGTCGATCATGGAGAGATGGGTGCCCGGGCTCGCGGATTGAATGCCGCGAGTTGGCCCTTCGTGACGCTCGCAGGCTCGCTCCTCAGGGACCAACGTGACGCCCGCTCCTCAGGGACCAGGTGATCCCTGAGGAGCGAAGCGTCACGAAGGGTCCGCCGACGACGTGAGCCGCCCGTCGACGACACCCGGCGTCGTTCACGCGGCGTTCTTCCGCGGCCGACCACGCGGACGCTTCCGCGCGATCACGGCACCGCGTTCGAGGATCTCGCCGCCCCAGACCCCCCAGGGCTCGGAACGCTCGAGTGCGGCCTGCAGGCAGGCCTCGCGGAGAGGACACTCGGCGCACATGGCCTTGGCCCGCTCCAGGTCTCGGGGGTCCTCGGCGAACCACAGGTCGGCGTCGGCCACCTGGCAGGGCAGGTCCAGACGCTCGACCGACACGCGGTCCGCCGAAAGACAGGATTCGAGAACGCATTCGACAGTCATTCTGCTCTCCACATCTGCTCGTGTTGGGTGTTGCACCCGAGTCCCGATGTGGAATGTCGACCTCGATGCTCATCGGCGGATGAGGATCGGCGAGGGCATTCACAACAAGGGCCACGGGTTCGCCTCTGCGATTCGCCCGTGGCCCGAAATGGTGCGGAGTCAGCTACTCCACAGACTTCAGTATCTGCACGGGGAACCGCTGCGTCGCTCGCGCTGCGGCGGCTTCGGCGCCGGCGGGTGCTGTCGCTACCAGCTCGGCTGGCGGATGGATGGCCACCGGATGCGCAGGGGTCGCGTCGACCCAGAAGCGGTCGCGACGGGACAAGGCATCGATGACGTCAGCCATGCACGGCTTGGCCACAGGCAAGCTGACGCCGGCCTGGATGTTGATTCCGTTCACTGATCCGCTCCTTTCTGTGCTCGCTGGCTTCCACATTGAGGGGCCTGTCCGGACAAACAGGTACCACCCCGTGCTGACGAATCCAGAGTAGGGGGCGGGGCAGGAATCGCACAACCTATTTTTGACCTGCACTTTTGACGAGATCGAGCAACTGGCCACCGAACTCGTCGAGCTTCACCGGCCCGATACCGGGAATGGCGGCGAGGGACACGACGTCGGCCGGGCGCTGCTCGGCGATCGCCTCGAGCATCGCGTCGGTCAGGACCGCTCGCTCCCCGACCCCGCGTCGGCGTGCCTGATCCTCTCGCCATCCGCGTAGCGAGTCCAGCAGTGCGGGGTCGCGGTCCTCGATGCGGCAGCTCGCGCATCGACCGCGGACGCGTGACTCCGGGTTCACCAGTTCCGCGCCGCACACGCTGCACCGGCCGCTGCGTCGGGGATCGAGATCGATGCCGTCGAGAAAGCGCGTGCGTCGCCTGGTGGCGCGGCCGGCGCCGGCCCGCGACAGGCTCCACGACAGGTACAGGTGTTCGCGCGCGCGGGTGATCCCGACGTAGAACAGTCTGCGTTCCTCGTCGACGGCGTCGTCTCCGCGCTCGACCGCCTGGGTGATCGGGACCGACCCCTCGGTCAGCCCGACGAGGAAGACGGCGTCCCACTCGAGCCCCTTCGCGGCGTGCAGAGAGGCGAGGGTGACTCCACTGTGTCCCGGTGTGTGCCGTTCCTCGGACCGCATGGTGAGCTCGGTGACGAGACGTTGCGGGGACATCCCCGGCTCCTCGGCGATCAGGTCCTCGACGACGGACATCAACGCGCGCAACGATTCCCATCGAGTCTTCGCGTGCGGTCCCGCAGGTTCGTCGTCGGACAGGCCGAGCGGGGTGAGGACGGCGCGCACGAGCCTGATGGTCGGGAGATCTGCCGGCAGGTCGTCCCGGTGGGCGGCAGCGGTGAGTTTGCGCATCGCCTGCACGATCTCGGTCCGGGTGAAGAACGCCTCCGAGCCGCGCACCTGATACGGGATGCCGGCGTCGGTGAGGGCTTCCTCGAAGCGTTCCGACTGTGCGTTCACGCGATACAGCACGGCGATCTCCGCGGGTGCCGTGCCGGCGTTGATCAGGTGCTTGATCTGCGCCGCCACTCCGTTCGCCTCACGCATGTCGTCGGCGAACTCCGCCGGTTTGGGGACCGGACCACGCGGCCGCTGGCCGATGAGTTCGAGACGGGTGCCCGGGGATCGTTCGGTCGCGGCACCGATGACCTGATTGGCCAACGACACCACCTCCGGCGTCGAGCGGTAGTCGCGCTCCAGACGCACCAGGGTCGCGTCAGGATACCGCCGGGTGAAGTCCAGGAGATGGTGAGCGGTGGCCCCGGCGAACGAGTAGATGGTCTGGTTCGCGTCGCCGACGACGGTCAGGTTGTCCCGCTCCCCCAGCCAGACATCGAGCAGCGCCTGCTGTGCGGGCGTGATGTCCTGATATTCATCGACGACGAAACACCGGTAGCGCGAACGGAAGTCGGTCGCGGCCTCCCGTTCACGCAACACCTGTGCGGCGAAGATGATGAGGTCGTCGAAGTCGAGCAGGAGGTGGGCACCACGATGTTTCGCCTGCTCGTACGCGGCGAAGACATCGGCCACCACCTCGGGGGTGAAGGCGATGTCGCGCCCGGCCGCGGGTGCGCGCACCGCGTACTGGTCCGGGGTGATCAACGAGCCTTTGGCCCATTCGATCTCCGACATGAGGTCGCGCAACGACTCGCTGGTCGTGGTGAGCCCGACCTCGCGGGCGGCGTGCGCGGCCACCGGGAGCTTGTGGTCGAGCAGTTCCCAGGTGAGACCACGGGGCCAGAAGTACCTGAGCTGCCGCATCGCGGCAGCGTGAAAGGTTTGGGCCTGCACCGAGTTTCCCGGTCCGGCGATTCCCAACGATCGCAGGCGCGAACGCAGTTCGCCGGCGGCGCGGGTGGTGAAGGTCACCGCGAGGACATGACTCGGATTGACCTGCCCGCTGTCGATCAGGTGCGCTATCCGGCGGGTGATCGTGCGGGTCTTGCCGGTCCCGGCACCCGCGAGCACGCACACGGGACCGCGGGGAGCCAGGACCGCTCGCTGCTGCTCGGGGTCGAGACCGTCGAGTATGCGCTGGGGTTCGGGCACTGGTTCACTATGCCACCCGGCGCCGACACCCCCGGCCGCCGACGGCGCCGGTCACAGACCGCGTCCTGCGGCGCCGGCACACATGCACTTCTCGCTCAGATGCCGAGCTTCGTCTTCACCTCGGCGATGGACGGGTTGGTCGCCGTCGTGCCGTCGGCGTAGAGGACGGTCGGGACGACGTGATTGCCACCGTTGACGCTGCCGACGAACTCCGCGGCGTCCGGGTTGAGCTCGATGTCGACTTCCTGCCAGGTCAGACCCAGGCTCTTGAGGCCCGTCTTCAGCCGTGCGCAGTAGCCGCACCAGCTGGTCGTGTACATGGTCAGTTCTCCGGTGTCGGAGACACGGGCCGAGGCGTCGTCGTCGATCACATTGCTCATGCCTCCATAACAGCACGGATCGCGCGACTGTTCCCGCCGGACATCCGCTGCGCCCGTGACTGGAGGTCTGCCGACTCGGCGGGCCGAGGCTCAGTGGGCGGGGGCTCAGCGATCGGAGTAGGCCCAGGAGGTGATCAGCGAACGCGCGATCGAGATCGACCCGGGCAGGCGGAGGTGTCGCTCGTCGGTGCCGGTACCCACCGCACCGTCGGCGCGGACCCAGTCGCCGCCCTCCGCGAGGGCCTCGATGACTTCCGCGCGATCGAACCAGGCGGCGTCACCGATCTCACCGTCGAGGAACGCCAACGGCTCGTCGGGATCGCCGATCGCGGCGAAGCCGAGCATCAGCGACCGCGGGAACGGCCACGGCTGGCTTCCGAGGTAGCGGGGTTCGCGGACCGTGATGCCCACCTCTTCATGGACTTCCCGGAGCACGCACTGCTCCAGCGACTCACCCGGTTCGACGAAGCCGGCGAGGGTCGAGTACCAGCCGTCGGGCCACACCGTCTGCCGCCCCAGCAGCACACGGTCGGCGCCGTCGTGCACGACGGTGATGATCGCGGGATCGGTCCGTGGGAACTCGTCCACACCCGACTCCACGTGCCGCCGGACCCAGCCACCGCGCGCCGGTGCCGTCACCGACCCGTCGACAGGCGAGAAACGGGCTGTTGCATGCCAATTCAGGATTCCGAGCGCGGTGGCGAGGAGGCCGGCCTCGTCGGCGTCGAGGCCGTGGGCGCCCCGGCGCGGGTCGTCGGTGGGACCGTCGATGTGGTCGACGCGGCGCGTCCACAGATCGCCGCCGGCGGAGTCGAGGCCCAGGAAGACCGCGTCGGCGGGCGGTTCGGCGCCCAGGTGCGTCGCATCGAGCCAGTGCAGGCCGCCGTCGGCGACCGGATATCGACCGTTCCCGTCGACCAGCAGTACCCGTGCGGTCGCCCACCCCGACAGCATGCGGTCGGGATCGTCGCGGATCTCGTCGGCCCGGTCGAAGGTGGCGCGCGAGAGCATCGGCGGCTGATCGAGGGAGAACATCGTCATCAGTCCTGACCGCCCTTGCGCACGTAGAGCAATCGGTCGCCGACCTCGATCTGTTCGACCTCGCTGTCGTCGACACGATGCAGGACACCGTTGCGCACCACCCCGAGCACGATGTCGCGGGTGTGTGACGGCGAGCCGCCGGTCTCGGTCGGGTCGACCTCACGTTCGGCGATCGCGTATCCAGCGTCCGGGGTGAGGAGATCCTCGATGACCTCGACCACCGACGGCGTCATGGTGGCGATACCGAGGAGCCGGCCCGCGGTCTCCGAGGAGACGACGACGGAGTTCGCCCCCGACTGCCGCATGAGGTGGGTGTTCTCCGATTCCCGGATGGACGCGACGATCTTCGCTCGGGGATTGAGTTCGCGGGCGGTCAGTGTCGCCAGCACGGCGGTGTCGTCGCGGTTGGCCGCGACGACGATGCTCGCCGCGTGCGCCACGCCGGCGAGCCGCAGCACGTCGGACTTGGTCGCGTCGCCGCGGACGGTGACGAGGCCCTCGGCGGCCGCGGCCTCCAGCACGTCCGGATCGGCATCGACGACGACGATCTCGGCGGGCTTGATGCCGTCACCGATCATGGCGTCGACCGCGGTCCGGCCCTTGGTACCGAAACCGATGACGACGGTGTGATTGCGCACGTTGTTCCTCCACCGCTGGATCTTGAGAGCCTGCCGGGACCGCTCGGTCAGCACCTCCAGTGTGGTGCCGATCAGGACGATCAGGAACAGCACACGAAGCGGGGTGATGATGAGCAGGTTGATCAGCCGGGCGGACGGGGTCAGTGGCGTGATGTCGCCGTAACCGGTGGTCGACAGGGTGACTGCCGAGTAGTACATCGCGTCGAGAAACGACAGCGGGCTGTCCTGCACGTCCCGGTAGCCGTCGCGATCCAGATAGACGATGACCGCTGTTGCGAACAGGGCCACGACGGCGAACACGACCCGCTTGCCGATCGCGCGACCCGGACTCTGCTGCAGCTCGGGGATTCGGACGACGCCGACCAGCGCGTAGTCGGGCCGGTCGGCCAGTTCCTCACCGCGCAGACGACGACGAAAGCCACGCTTGGCCATCAGCATCCCGCCCGACGTTGCTTCACAAGAGCCGAATGTAGCCTATTTCGCGAGCAGCGCGCCGAGTGCCGCACGGTCCGGCAGAGCCTCAGGTTCGAGCGTGTATCCCGACCGTACGTAGTGGAATGCGGCACGGACCTTCTCCAGTGGAACGCCGGACAGCTGAGCCCACGCGATCCGGTACGCGGCCAGCTGGACGAACAGCGATTCCCGGCGTGCCGGTTCGGGCACCGAACCCGTCTTCCAGTCGACGACCAGCCACCCGCCGTCCCGTTCGGCGAAGACCGCATCGATGCGCCCGCGGATGACCGTCGGACCGATGACGGTCTCGAACGGCACCTCCACCTCCGTCGGGCTCCGGTTGGCCCACCTCGACGACAGGAATGCCTCCCGCAACTCCTCGAGGTCGGCGTCAGGGGTCGCGGTCGCGTCCGCGGCACCGGGGAGTTCGTCGATGTCGAGCAGTCGGGTCGCGCCGAACCACCGCTCGACCCACGCGTGGAAGGCGGTGCCGCGGCGGGCGGTCGGATTGGGTTGGAACGGAACGGGACGTCGCAGTCGCCGTGCGAACGCGGCTTCGTCCGCGTCGAGTTCGACGAGCTGACTCACCGACAGATGCGCGGGCAACTCGACGTCCACCTGTGCCTGATTCGTCCGGTGGTGCTCGGCGAGCAGCGCGGCGACCTCGGCGCGCCAGGCGGTGATTTCCGCGTCGTCGGCGGACGAGGCGGAGGTGTCGTCGGCCGGGGCGTCGAACAGCGCCGGGGCGTCCCGCTCGGCGACGGCGTCGAGCACCATCCGGGCCGCTGCCGCCACCGCGTCACGTCGCTCGCCGAGGATGTCGCGCGGCCACGCGGCGCTGACGATCTCGTCGGCCAACGGGTTGGTGGCGTCAGCGGCCGGTTCCGGTGCGTCGACATCGATCTCCATGCCGGTCGAGTCGACGGTCGGATCGGCGATGGCGTGGGCGATGATCGTCCGGATCTCGTCGAAGAACGCCGATCCCCCGCGCGGTTTGTCCCCCGTCTCCGACCAGTGATGGGCGGAGACGAGCAAGGATTGCTTGGCCCGGGTCAGCGCCACGTAGAGCAGTCGGCGGTCCTCCTCGAGCCGCCGCTGCGAGATCGCCTCGCGGTGCTCGGTCAGTGCGGACTCGAGTTCCTTGCGGTCCGACACCGATCGCAGATCGAGCGCAGGGAAGCCCTCCGCGTTCGTTCCGTCGGCGAGGTCACCACGCAGCGACGCAGGAAGTTCCTTCGCGCTCCCCAACCAGGTCGTGTCCGCGCGGCCACCCGGGAAGATGTTGTGGCAGACGTGCGGCAGCACCACCACATCCCATTCGAGTCCCTTCGCCGCGTGCACGGTCAGGATCTGCACGCGTTGCTCGGCCACTTCGATGCGTCCAGGTTCCAGGCCTTTCTCGATCGTCTCCGCCGTGTCGAGAAAGGCCAGGAGGCCCGGAAGATTCGCGCCGGGACGGTCCGCATACGACGTCACATAGTCGGCGAACGCGTCGAGGTGTTCTCGACCGGTGATCGCGCCCCGCATCCGGTGCGCCCGGATCTGCGCCTCCACGGCCACCCCGATGGTGTGCTCGACGTCGGCGACGAGTTCGGGCAGCGGTTGTCCGATCCGTCGACGCAGCGACTCGAGCTGACCGCCGAAGGCCCGGATCCGCGCGAATCCCTCGGCGCTGTACCGGTGTGACTCACCGGGATCGACGATCGCGTCGGCGATGCCCGCACGATCGACGATCTCGGTCGGCAACACCGCATCGAGGGCCGAGTCGAGTTCGTCACGGGTCGCGACGACACCGTTGGAGGCGTGGAAATCGGCGACGGCGAGTTCACGGGCGCGCTGCCAGAGTGCCGCGAGATCACCCGCGCCCAGCTGCCATCGCGCTCCGGTCAGCAGGCGCATCGCTGCGGTACCCGCCATCGGATCCGCGATGACCCGCAGCATCGCGACGATGTCCTCGATCTCCGGGACATGGAGCAGTCCCCCGATGCCGACGACCTCCGCCGGGATGCCGCGGCTCTCCAGTTCGGCGGCCAGAGGTGCGGAATCCTCGTTGCGCCGCACCAGGATCGCTATGGTCGGAGGCGACTCGTCGGCCGCCTCCGCGCTCTTGTAGTGCTGCTCGACGTGATCGGCGACCCAGCGACGCTCGTCGACGACGGTCTCCGTCAACGCGAGATGCACGGTCCCCACCGGGGCGTCCGGGCGTGGTCGCAGCACGCTCACCGGTACGCCGCGGCGCCGCAACTCCTCCGAGGTCTCGTTGGCCAGACGCAACGCGTGCACCGCATTGCGCCAGCTGGTGAGCAACTCGAGACGGACCGCGGGTGAGCCGTCGGACTGCCGGAAGTCGTCGGTGAATCGCGGCAGGTTCGCTGCCGAGGCGCCCCGCCAGCCGTAGATCGACTGGATGGGATCACCGACGGCGGTGACGGCGACACTCCCACCGGCGGGCGCCCCACCGCGGCGAGCACCCGGCGCCGCCCCGAACAGCGTCGCCAGCAACATGCGCTGAGAGTGTCCGGTGTCCTGATATTCGTCGAGTAGCACGGCGGTGAACGATTCCCGTTCGGCAGCAACCACTTCGGGGTTGAGCATGACCAGCCGTGCCGCCAGTGACATCTGGCTGCCGAAGTCGAGAGCGGTGGCGGCACGCATGGTCTCGGCCAGTGTCTCCACCATCGGGATGAGTTCGCGGCGTTCGTCGATGACATCGCGCACCTTCAGCAGCGCCTGGGTCGGGGTGTCCCGCTGACGCGGGCCTTTCGGCAGTGTCTCGATCATGCGATACAGGTCGTCGCCGGCGCGTCGCAGTTCGTCCATGTCGACGAGGTGTTCGGCCATCTCCCCGTACAACTTCAGGACCGCCTCGGTGACGCTCGCCGGCACCTTGGTGGTGTTCAGCTCACCGGTCCAGTTGCCGACGACGGAGAACGCCATCTGCCACAACTCGGTCTCCGACAACAACGTCGAGTGCGGCTCTACCGGTAACAGCAGGCCGTAGTCGGCGATGAGCCGGCCCGCGTAGGCGTGGTAGGTGCTGACTTCGGGATCACCACCGCGCAGGCGTGCGGCGATGGTGCCGTCCGGGTCCCAGGTGCGCAGGGCCGGTGAACCGGACAGCATGGAGAGGCGACGACGGATCCGCGCGCCGAGTTCGCTTGCCGCCTTACGGGTGAAGGTGAGGCCGAGAACCTCCTCGGGTGCGACCAGACCGTTGGCCACCAGCCACACCACCCGGGCGGCCATCGTCTCGGTCTTGCCGGCCCCGGCGCCGGCGACGACGAGGACCGGCTCCATCGGCGCCTCGATGACCGCGACCTGTTCCGGTGTGGGAGTGGGCAATCCGAGGGCGGCGGCGAGTGCGACCGCCGAGATCGTGGGGCCGTCGGTGCGCTCAGTCATCGATCACCGTCTTCCCACGGAGCTGAGCGGGACAACTGGTGGCCAGGGCACAGTGCGAGCATCCCGGGTTGCGGGTGGCCGCGAAACCGGGCCCGACACTCGCACGGGCGGCGGCCCGGACCACCGCGATCCATTCGTCGACGCGTTCCGGCGTCAGTGCGTCCTGGACGCGTTCGGCGGCACCCGTGTTCTTGTTGGCCGCCGACACATAGACGAGGCGTCCGCCGCCGGGCTCGGTGGTGCCGGCCCCCTCGGCGCCGCCGAGCGCGAGTGCCAGCTGATAGGTGGCCAACTGGGCATGATCCTGGGCGTCCGCCTTGGTGATCGCGGTCTTCGCGGTCTTGACGTCGACGACGACGGGACGGCCCATCTCGTCGCGTTCGAGCCGGTCGATCCGGCCGCGAAGGCGAACCGGTGGGTCACCGGCCTCGCCCGATGCACCCGGCACGATCGCGTCGATCTCCGCCTCCACCCCGATCTCCGACAGATCGTCTCGCGAGATACGCAGCCAGTCACGGAAATTGGCGAGCATGCCCTCGGCACGTTCGAGTTCGCGTACCGAGTACCACGCCGCCCCGGTGTCCACCCGGTCCCAGATCCCCCGCAACGCCGCGGTGACCTCGGCGGGGTCGATCTGTCCGGCGACGGCCTGTACGAGAGTGTGGACCAGGGTGCCGGTGAGCGCCGGGGTTCCGTCGCCGTCGCGACCCCCGTGACGTTCGAGCACCCACCGCAACGAGCACCGGCTGAGCGACTCCACGTTGGACGGCGACAGCATCACCGGTCCCCGTTCCGGGGTCCACAGGGCGGCGTCGGTGCTGGGGCCGCCCAGGCCGTACCAGTCTTTCGGAGATGCTCCGGGAATGTCGGAATCCGCCAGTTCGGCAAGCAGTTCCGCGGCCGCCCGGGTGCGTGGATCGGGGTCGGTGCCGGGTTCGGCGGCTCCGGCGACCACCGCGGACCGCAGTGTCGCGATCAACGACGGCAACGAGAGAACCCGGTCGACCCCGGGGTCCAGGGGCAGCTCGTCGAGCGGCGCATCCACATCGGGTATGTCGGCGACGGGACCTCCACGCCATCGGGACAGCGCCTCGGCGATCTCGCCGACGAACCGTGACGGTGCCGCCTCCCCACCCCCGTCCTCGACTGCGGTGACGAGCAGCCGGCGGCGGGCCCGGGTGCAGGCGACGAGCAGCAGCCGACGTTCGTCGGCGAGCGCGGACGTGGTGCGCGCCACCGTGTCCAGTGCGTCTGGGTCCATCCCGTCCAGCAGGTCGACGAGCTGGCCGGTCCCCAGAACGCTCCCGCGGCTGCGCAGCGACGGCCACAACCCGTCGAGCACTCCGGCGACGGCGACGACGTCCCACTCCCGGCCCGCCGCCGCGTGCGCCGACAGCACGGTCACCGAGTCGGCGGACCCGCCGGCCAGCCGGCTGTCCCGCGGGATCTGCAGTGCACCCAGGTAGCGGACGAACCCGGCCGGGCCCGCTGCGGGAAGGGTGTCGGAGAAGTTGGCCGCCGCCTCGAACATCGCCATCACCGCATCGAGATCGCGATCGGCCTGTTCGCCGGCCGGACCGCCGCGGATCGCCGCCGCGGCCCAACGCCGCTCCAGACCAGTGGTCTGCCACGCCGCCCACAACGTCTCTTCCACGCCGCGCCGAGCCCGATGGACGCGGTCGGCCGCGTCCACGACGTCGAGCACGCGCTGCAGCGGACGCGCCTCCGCCTCGGTGAGCGCATCGAGATACCGGGCCGCCGCCTCCCGATCGAGAAGGGCGCGCCACAGCGCGATCAGCGAATCCGTCGCAGCACCACCGCCGCTGCGTTCGTCGAATCGCCGCACGCCGCGCCGCAATCGACGCAGGGCACCGGGATCGGCGCCGCCGACGGGACCGGACAGCAAGGCCACCGCGTCCTCGACACCGAACATGTCGACGACGGGTTCGGCGTCCACGTCGCCGTCTGCGGCCGACTCGCGTGCGGCGACGACTCGGAGGACCTGCATCAGCGCCGTCACCGCGCGCTGCCGATGCAGCGGGAGGTCGCTGGTGGGCGTGGTCACCGGGACCCCGGCCGACCGGAAGGCGCGACGCAGGGCCGGCAGGGTCAGCGACACCGACCGGACGATGACCGCCATCCGCGACCACGGCACGTTCCCGAACAGGTGGGACCGTCGCAGGAGGTCGGCGACCGCGGTCGCCTCCTTCGCGCCGGAACTGTAGATCGTCACCTCGGCGCCGGCGAACGGATCGTCGGCGTCCGAGGAATGTTGCGCGGGCGCCGGATACGGATGCGGTCGCGCACCCGGTAGCCGCGATGCCAACGCGGCACCGACGGCCGCGATCGCCGGATGATTGCGGAAACCGCTGTCCAACAGGATGTCCCGCGGCGACCCGGACTCCACCAGTTCATCGGCGAAGCGTGGACTGGCACCGCGGAACCCGAAGACCGACTGATCGGTGTCGGCTGCGACGATCGTCGTCGAGGTGCCGGTGCCGACGAGTGTCACCAGTGCGGCCGCCTGCGGGTCGAGATGATGGGCGTCGTCGACCAGCAGATGCCGGATGCGTCGTCGCTGACCGGCGAGGAGCTCCGGATCGGTGCCGAACGCCGACAGCGCGGAGCCGACGAGTTCGGCGGCGTCCACGGCCGGTGCCGACGCTCCCGGCGCGTCCGCCCCGACGACACCTCGCAGCAACATGTTCTGTTCGTACTGGGCATAGGCGTGTCCCGCCGCCACCCATTCGGGCCGTTTGTGGGTACGCCCGAGGGCCGCCAGTTCCTCGGGTCCCACGCCGCGCTCGGCCGCCCGCATCATCAGGTCACGCAGCGCCTGGGCGAATCCGTCGGTGCCCAGTGCCGGACGGAGTCGCTCCGGCCAGTAGCCGGCACCGTCCTCGATGTCGCCGGCGAGCAGCTCACGCAGCACCATGTCCTGCTCCGAGCCGGTGATCAGGCGCGGCGGCGGGTTGCCGTGCGCGGACGCCTGCAGCCGCAGGATCGCGAACGCGTAGGAGTGCACGGTGCGCACCAGTGGCTCGCGCAGTGCGCGACTCCCCGCATCACCGCCGATCTGTCCCTCGGCGGAGAGCACCCGGCGGGCGATCTCCTCACGCAACGACGCGGCGGCGCGCCGCGACGCCGCCAGCACCAGAACGGATTCGGGATCGACGTCCGGGCGCAGGAGCCGGGACACCGCTGCGTCGACGACCAGCGCGGTCTTGCCGGTGCCGGGTCCACCGTGGACCCGGATCGGCGACCAGGGTCGACCCGGATCGGTCGCGACGTCGCCGTCGATCACTGCCCGGACGTCCGCAGGCCACACGCGATCGGGGCCGTCGGCGCCGCCAGACGCGGCGATCAGGCGGGTACGCAGCGCTGTGCCACCAGAGGCTGCGGGGTACTCGCGACGACGGGCCATGTTCCCTATGGAAGCACGCGGGGCCGACATGCCTCTGGCGCCCGCGGGCCGCCGGGGCCGTCGGCATGCCGACGCGCGACGTCACCGCCGCCGTGCGGCAGGATGTCGGCATGGCACTGACAACCCACGTGTTCGGCTCCGACTCCTCCGACGCGCCGACGGTGCTTGCGATCCACGGCCTCACCGGCCACGGCCGACGCTGGGAAGCCCTCGCCGCCGACCAACTCGCGCACGTGCGGGTCGTCGCGCCCGACCTGCTCGGGCACGGGCAGTCACCGTGGGTACCGCCCTGGTCGTTGGAGCAGCACGTCGACGCACTCGTCGAGGTCGTGGACGAGTTCATCCCGGCCGCTGCCCGCCCGTTCGTGGTCGCCGGCCATTCGTTCGGTGGCGCGCTCGCGGTCCGACTCGCGCAGCGCCTCGGCGACGACGTCTCCGGCCTCGTGCTGCTCGACCCCGCGCAGGGGCTCGACCCGGCGTGGGCACTCGAGGTCGCGACCGACAGCCTCGCCCACTGGGATCACGCCGACGCCGACGACGCACGACGCGCCAAACGCGAGGAGGGCTGGGCCGACATCCCGGATCAGTTGCTCGACAAGGAGATCGATGTGCATCTCCTGGAACTGGAGACCGGCCGCGTCGCCTGGCGGGTGAGTGCGCCCGCTGCGGCGACGGCGTGGAGCGAGATGTCGCGCCCCGCGGCTCTGCCGCCGCCCGGGCTCCCGACGACCGTCGTCGTCGCCGATCGGGTCGATCCGCCGTTCGTACGGCCCGACTTCCTCCAGGCCTGCGCGCGCGAGCGCGCCGACTCGGTGCAGGTCGTGCACGTGGACTGTGGACACATGGTGCCCTACCTCGAGCCGGGGTTCACGGCACGGGCCATCCTCGCCATGACGGACCGGAACTGAACGATGGCGGCCGTCACCGAGGACCAGGTCGAGCAGGTGCGCGCGCTGGTCGCGACGATACCGCGGGGTCAGGTGACCACCTACGGCGACCTGGCCGGTGCCGTCGGGCTGTCGAGCCCGCGCATCGTCGGCTGGATCATGCGCACCGACTCGGCCGATCTCCCGTGGCACCGGGTCGTCTCCGCCTCCGGGCGCCCGGCCGCGCATCTCGCCAGGCGGCAGCTGGAACGGCTTGCAGCCGAGGGTGTTCCGGTCCGCGACGGACGGGTGTCGTTGCGGGAGTGCCGGTGGGACCCCGCCTGACCGGTTTCCGGAGGAGCGAGCTCGCGAGCGTCACGAAGGGTCGCACACCCTCAGCGGCGCACGGCCTCCCGACGACGATAGGGACTGACCGCCGCACGCATCCGGGTGACGATGAGATCGACGATGCGCGGGTCGGCGCCGAGCGGATCGGCGACGGCGTCCGCGCCGTAGGTGTACAGACGCTGATGGAACAGCCCCGGCGCGAGAAGGTAACTCGCGATCACCACGCGGCGCCCATGGCGCCGGGCCCGTTCCACCACCTCGGGCACCGACGGTGAGGCCGTCGTGATGAAACCCACCTCGACCCGACCACCGATGATCGACTCGAGCTGACGTGCGGCGAGATGAACTTGGCCGCAGGCACTCTCGTCGGACGATCCGGCGGCGGCCAGCACGACGGCGTCGCCCGGTTCCCAGCCGGCCTCGACCAGTCGCAGACGCGCGACGGCGGCGATCGACGGGTCCGGCCCGAGCGCGCGGGTGACCACCGTGCCGGTGCGACCGGCGGCCGCGACGTGCTGCGGGATGTCTTTGCGCACATGGTATCCGGACGCGAGGAAGGCCGGCACGAGCAGCGCCGGTCGGTCGACGTCGGCGATGACCTCGGACGGGGTCGGACCGAGGACGTCGACGAACGCCGTGCGCGTCGTACCGACACGGTCTCCGACAGCTTCGGCGATTTCGGCGATCACGTTGACGCCGTGCGGGTTTCGGGTGCCGTGGGCCACCAGTACCGGGCTCACGTCCCGTAGCCGGTCACCGAACGGGAGATCCGGACGGGCATCGTGTCGTCTCATCTCCTCAGTCCTCCTCGTCGTCGGCGTCGTACTCGAGGTCGACCGCGAGGCGGTAGCCCCGCTTGACCACGGTCTGGATCATCTTGGGGTCGCCGAGCGCATTGCGCAGGCGCGCGACGGCCACCTCGACGGCGTGCGTGTCCGAGCTGTCACCGGGGAGCGCGGCCAGCAATTCCTGCCTCGACACCACGCGGCCCGGCGATGCCGCCAGGGCCTTCAGCAGTATCAGACTGGTCGCCGACAACTCGCGCAGATCACCGTCGACCATCACCGCCTGCCCGCGGATCGCGGTGTCGTGACCGTGAATCCGAAGTTCGTGGCTCCGCCGCGGCAACTCCTCGGTGATCAGTCGCGCGAGTGCGCCCAGCCGGAATCGCTTGGGATAGATGGTCGGGATCTGCAACGCCTCGAGCGGTCCCGCGGTCACCGATCCGACACACATCACCGGCACGGTGGTCCGCATCGAGTGCACGAACGCCGACAGCTTGCCGAGTTCCTTGGCGCGGGTCAGGATCGCTGCGGCGGCGGGTGCACTCGTGAAGGTGATCGCGTCGATGTCGCCGCGCACCACCGCGTGGATCATCCGGTCGATCCGGTCGACGTCGGGATGCATGTTCCATCGGTAGACGGGCACGGGCAGCACCTGCGCCCCCGCCGCGCGGAGCACGGCGCAGAAGTCCGGCAGTGGCTCCCATTCGGTCGTCGCGCCGTGTAACTGGACGGCGATGCGCACACCCTCGACGCCCTCTTCGAGCAGACGATCGAGCACCTCCGACGAGGACTCGCTCTCCGGCGACCATTCCTCCCGCAGGCCGGCCGCCCGGATCGCACCCTTGGCCTTGGGCCCACGCGCGATGAGCCGGCTCTTGCCGAGTGCGCCGATGAGCGACTCCGCGCTGCCCCAGCCGTCGGCGGCCTCGACCCAGCCGCGGAACCCGATGCCGGTCGTCGCGACCATGAGGTCTGGCGGGTCGGCGATGATCGTCTCGGTCACCTTCTCCAATTCGGTGTCGTCGACGAGCGGGAGGATGCGGATCGTCGGGGCGGCCAGGACCTCCGCGCCGCGCCGGGTCAGCAGGGCGGCGAACTCGTCGGCCCGGCGGGCGGCGGTGATCCCGATCGTGAATCCCGCCAGGGGCAATGCGTCGGCGTCGTCGGCGGTGTCTCTGCGAGTGCTCATCGGCGCGGGAAGAACACCTCGACCGTGTCGTCGACGATGTGGACCGCGTAGCTCGGCACCGACATCGTCTCGTCGTCGAGACATACTCCGGTGCGCAGCGAGAACACCTGCTTGCCGAGCGGGCTGGCGACGGTGGGCTCGCCGTCGCGGTCGCCGGTGACCCCACGGGAGAGGACCGCGGCCCGCGCGAACGGGTCGATGTTCCCCACGGCGTACACACGGGTGCGCCCGATCACCGCCTCGCGGTCGGTCTCCACCGCGGGGATGCGGAACAGGGCGGCCTGCTCGAAGTCCGGGCCGAGCACTCCGACACCGCGCCCGACGGCGAGGTCGGCGATCGCGCAGGCTCGCACCCACTCGCCGGGCACCGAGTCCGGGTGGTTCGACTCCGACGGCTGATGGGCCGTGGGCTCATGGGCGACGGTCACGTCGGCACTCCTTCGCGTTCGGTCATGTCGCGGACCATCGTCGGCGACCCTGGACCGCCATCACGTGGCGGCATGGCGGGCATGTCGAGCAGAACGGGCACCTTGCGGTCGGCGTCGGCGAAACGGATCGTCGGGTCGACCACCTCGGGGGCGTTGACGAACGACACGAAGCGCTTGAGCTTCTCCTCGTCCTCGAGCACGGCGGCCCACTCGTCGCGGTAACCGTCGACGTGACGACCCATCGCTGCTTCCAGCTCGGTGGCCAGTCCCAGGCTGTCATCGCAGACCACCGCACGCAGATGATCCAGTCCACCCTCGAGCGAGTCCAGCCACGGGGCCGTGCGCTGTAGCCGATCGGCGGTGCGGATGTAGAACATCAGGTACCGATCAATGTAGGCGACCAGCGTCGCGTCATCCACTCCGCTGGCCAGCAGTTGGGCGTGCTTGGGGCTCTGGCCGCCGTTGCCGGCGACATAGAGGTTCCAGCCGTGCTCGGTCGCGATGACACCGACGTCCTTGCCCCGGGCCTCCGCGCACTCGCGGGCGCACCCGGAGACACCGAACTTGAGTTTGTGCGGTGACCGGAGACCGCGATAGCGCTTCTCGAGGGAGACGGCCATGCCCACCGAGTCCTGCACCCCGTACCGGCACCACGTCGATCCGACGCAGCTCTTCACGGTCCGCAGACTCTTGCCGTAAGCGTGACCCGACTCCATCCCCGCATCGACCAGACGTCGCCAGATCTCCGGGAGCTGGTCCACGCGGGCACCGAACAGGTCGATCCGCTGTCCGCCGGTGATCTTGGTGTAGAGATCGAAGTCACGGGCGATCTCGCCGATGACGATCAGTTGTTCCGGGGTGACCTCGCCGCCCGGCATGCGCGGGACCACCGAGTACGATCCGTTCTTCTGCATGTTCGCCAGGAAATGGTCGTTGGTGTCCTGCAGAGCCGCCTGCTCCCCATCGAGGATGTGATCGCTCGACGTCGACGCCAGGATCGAGGCGACCGTCGGCTTGCAGATCTCGCAGCCCTGCCCCGTCCCGTACCGGTCGACGAGCTCGGAGAAGGTCCGGATACCGGTCACCGAGACGATCTCGAACAGCTCCCGCCGGGACTGCTCGAAGTGCGCGCACAGCGACTTCGACAGCTCCACGCCGGAGGCCTCGAGCAGCGACTTGATGCTCGGCACGCACCCGCCGCAGGTGGTACCCGCGGTCGTGCAGCCCTTGATCGCTGCGATGTCGCAGGCACCCTCGGCGATGGCCGAGCAGATCGTGCCCTTGGAAACACCGTTGCAGGAACAGATCTCGGCGTCATCGGGCAGGGCGTCGAGTCCGACGGCAGGGCCACCGGCGGGAGCGATCAGCGCGGCCGGATCGCCGGGGATCTCGCGCCCCACCATCGGCTTGAGCATCGCGTACGCGGACGCGTCGCCGACGAGGATGCCGCCGAGCAGGGTCGTCGCGTCATCGGAGACGACCACCTTCGCATACTTGCCCGCCACCGGGTCGTGGTACACGATCTCCAGGGCGTTCTCGGTGGTCGCCATCGCGTCACCGAAACTCGCCACGTCGACACCGAGGAGTTTCAGCTTGGTCGACATGTCCGCGCCCGGGAACGTCGACTGCTCGCCCAGCAGCTGGTCGGCGACCACCTCCGCCGTGCTGTACCCCGGTGCCACGAGTCCGTAGCAGCGGCCTTCCACCGCTGCCACCTCGCCGATCGCATAGATGTCGGGATCGTCGGTGCGGCAGCTGGTGTCGACGAGCACACCACCGCGCTCCCCGACACCGAGTCCGGCGTCGCGGGCGAGCTGGTCGCGCGGCCGTACACCGGCGGAGAACACCACGAGCGCGGCGTCGATGGTCGAGTCGTCGGTGAGGGTGACGGTGAGTCCGCCGTTCTCGTTGTCGGCGATGTCGGCGGTCCCGACCCCGGTGTGGACGGTCAGACCGAGATCGGTGACCAGATTCTTCAGGACCGCGCCGCCGCCGTCGTCGACCTGCATCGGCATCAGTCGCGGCGCGAACTCGACGACATGCGGCGTCATGCCCATCAGCTTCAGCGCGTTGGCGGCCTCCAGACCCAGCAGACCACCGCCGACGACGACACCGGGTGCTCCCGGACCGGCCGCATCCGCCGTCGCCCGGATCGCGTCGAGGTCGTCGAGGGTGCGGTACACGAAACACTTGGCATTGTCGTGGCCCGGCACCGGCGGGACGAACGCGTAGGACCCGGTCGCCAGGACGAGTGCGTCATAGGCGATCTCTCGACCGCCGGACGTCACGACCCGGCGACCGTCGCGATCCACGTCGCTGACGGTCTCCCCCGGATGGGTGACGACCCGGGTGTCGCCGTCGTAGGTGTTTCCGTCCAGTGCCAGCGAATCACGCTGCCACGAACCGACATACGAGGACAGACCGACACGGTCGTAGGCGGGGTCGACCTCCTCGGAGACGACCTCGATCCGCCAGGTCCCGTCGGTGTCACGGTTGCGTAGCGTCTGCACGAAACGGTGACCCACCATGCCGTGGCCGGCCACGACGACTGTCTTGGATTCGCTGGTCACTGGGAGGACTCCTCGATCGATGTCTTTCTCGGTCAGGCCATGGCCTTGTCGGGGGCACCCGGATCGGCGGCGGGCCGATCCCCCTCCGACGGCGCTGCGACCTGCAGGTCGGTGGTCTCGCTGATCACGATCGGGCGGCGTGCATAGAACCACCAGGTGACCGCGGCGGCCAGCACGTAAAAGCCCATGAAAATCCAGAAGGCAAGCGTCGCCGACTGATTCGACTTGTAGCTGGCCCGCAGGACCAGGTTGATCCCGACGCCGCCGAGTCCACCGGCCGCCCCGGCGATGCCGATCAGTGCACCCGACATGCTGCGCGACCACTTGACGCGGCCCAGTCCATTGAGTCCGGACATGGTGTGCGACTTGTGCTCCCAGATCGTGGGGATGATCTTGTAGACCGAGCCGTTGGCCAGTCCGGACAGCAGGAACAGCAGGATGAAGCCGACGATGAACGCGGCGAGCACACCGCCGGTGATGACCTTGCCATTGGCGTCGGCCACGGAACCGGCGACCACCAGGATCGCCGCCGACAGCGTCATGGCGATGAACGTCCAGAAGGTGACCTTGCCGCCACCGACGCGGTCAGCCAGCTTGCCGCCGTACGGCCGGATCACCGAGCCGAGCAACGGTCCGATCCAGGCGATCTGCGCCGCGGCGAGCGCTGGCTTCGCGGCGCCGGCCGAGGTGAAGCTGATGTTGAGGACCTGACTGAACGCGAAACCGAACCCGATGAACGACCCGAACGTGCCGACGTAGAGCAGGCAGATCAGCCAGGTGTCGCGGTACTTGAGGCAGTCGAGCATCGCACGGCCGCTGGCGGTCTGGTGGTCGAGGTTGTCCATGTAGAGCGCGGCACCGATACCCGCCACGGCCAGCGCGACGAGGTAGACCGCACAGACGATCTCGGGCTGGTCGGAGGCGAGCCAGATCACCAGCAGACCGATCAGCTGGATCACCGGCACACCGATGTTGCCACCGCCGGCGTTCAGGCCGAGGGCCCAGCCCTTGAGGCGCTGCGGATAGAAGGCGTTGATGTTGGTCATCGACGAGGCGAAGTTGCCGCCGCCGAAGCCGGTGATCGCCGCGACCGCGAGAAACCATCCGAATCCGAACTCGCCGGGGTTCATCATCAGCATCATGGTCAGTCCGGTCGGGATCAGCAGCACGATGGCACTGAAGATGGCCCAGTTACGGCCGCCGAATCGCGCGGTGGCCTGAGTGTAGGGAATCCGCAGGCACGACCCGACGAGAGTCGCGGTGGCGGCGATGACGAACTTCTGATCGAGGCTGATGCCGTACTCGGGACCCATGAACAGGGCCATCACCGAGAACAGCGACCAGATCGAGAACCCGACGTGCTCGCAGATCACCGACCAGACGAGATTTCGCTTGGCGATGTCGGCGTTGCCGGCGTCCCAGGCCTTGCGGTCCTCGGGGTCCCAGTCGGTGATGGTGTGGTCGCGCGAGAGCGCGGTCCGCACGGATGCGGGCAGTACAGGCATGGGCCATCCAATCGGTTGATGAGCTGGTTGGCCGACGACGGTGTCGGACGATTGCTCATCAACGTAGGGAGCCTGTGTTGCCGGGATTTTCCCTCGCGTGACCGAAGAGTCACGTTGTGCTCACATCCGTCACAGAACCCTGTGAGAAGAACTCGGAGCGTTGACCTGCGGCTAGAGCATCAGACGCACGAGGTCGACGACCCGGTTGAGACCAGGCAGGGCGCCGGAGGTGGCCCGCGGATGCAAGGCGTGCACCGCGAGTCGGAACATCGTGGCGCGCAGCATCATCTGGGGCCACTCCGGCTGATCGGCCCAGCGTTGCACGAGATCGTCGTCGGCGCCACCCCAGGCCAGCGAGTCGACGACGACGACAGCGGCCGCCCACGACGCAGGTCGCCAGTACGGCACGATGTCGGTGATCCCAGGCGCCGCCGCACCGGCGAACAGCACGGTGCCGAACAGATCGCCGTGCACGACCTGCGACGGCAGATCGACGTTCTTCCGCAGGGTCGCAAGGGTTTTCAGCATCTGCACACTTGCGACCCCGTCCGGCGACGTCGGCTCACCCATCCCTGCGGCGCGCGCAGTCCGCAGCGGGACGTCCTCCCACGCGGCACGGTCGGCGGCGGTGAACACGTCGACATCGGTGTGCGGCGGGGCCGGCGACTGCAGGAGAAAACGCGGACGCTCGAGCGACGATGTCGCGGCATGCAGACGATCGGCGACCAGCACGACCTCGTCGTGGCGTGGTTCGGGCGTACCGGCGATGTAGGTGTCGGCACGCCAGCCGGACACCACGTAGCGCCCGTCGGTCGCACGGAACGGTCGGGCCACCCGCAGACCCTCGACGTACAACGACTCACGGACCGACGCCGACCACGCGGCCCGCGCGTGATCCGGGACCAGGGAGAGCACGACCTCACCGACACGCCATCCGCCGATCCAGGAGTCACCCATCGGGATCGGTGGGTGCGCGGTCAGCCCGAACGTGTTCACCACGTGGTCGGGCGGCTCGACGGTCTTCACACCTGCAGAGATTACCGAGCGTTGCAGGCCAAACCCGGCAGCGACTCGGCAGCGTGGCCGAACACGACGCCTCGACTGTGACCCATCCCACAGTCGATATCCGTCACGGACGCGGCACCTGCGGTGTCCTTGGTATGTGATCGCCGACGACGACGTGTTCACCGACCTCCGGCCCCTGCTGTTCACGGTGGCCTACGACCTGCTCGGATCGGCGGTCGACGCCGACGACATCCTGCAGGACTGCTATCTCCGGTGGCGACACCGGCCGGACGGAGACGTCGACGATCCGCGGGCCTATCTCGTCACCACCGTGAGCCGCGCCTGCCTCAATCACCTGCGGACCGTCCGCCGTCGCCGCGAGACCTATGTGGGCAACTGGCTCCCGGAGCCGATCCGGACCACCGAGGACGCCAGTCGCGATGCCGTGCTCGCCGACTCGGTGTCCATCGC
Organism: Gordonia sp. ABSL11-1; assembly: GCF_030315685.1. Classification (GTDB taxonomy): domain Bacteria; phylum Actinomycetota; class Actinomycetes; order Mycobacteriales; family Mycobacteriaceae; genus Gordonia. Next base: position 31,865 of record NZ_JASXSI010000021.1, read on the forward strand.
GATGCTCCTGGTGCTGGAGACACTGTCCCCGGTCGAACGGGCCGTCTTCGTCCTCCACGACGTGTTCGGGTATCCGCACGCCGAGATCGCCGCGATGATCCGCAGATCCGAACCGGCGGTCCGGCAGATCGCACATCGGGCCCGACAGCACGTGCAGGCACGTCGACCCGCCACGGACGACGAGCGGCCGCGGCGGGAACCGGCCGGCGCAGAGCTCGTCGCGGAGTTCCTCCACGCCGCACACACCGGTGACGTCGACGCACTGCTCAGACTGCTGGCGCCCGACGTCGTGCAGATCTCCGACGGCGGCGGACGGGTCCACGCCGCCCGGCATCCGATCACCGGCGCCCACAAGGTCGCCACATTCGCGATGGGCCTGGCCCGGTCGGCGATGTCCGGTGCGCGGGTGGAACTGTGCACCGTCAACGGCGCGTCGGCCGCGATCTTCACGCTGCACGGAAGCCTCGACTCGGTGGCCGTCTTCGAGGCCGAGCACGGTCGGATCAGCAGGTTCTACGCGATCCGTAACCCCGACAAACTCACCGCGGTCGACAAACCCCGTCGGCTCGATCGAGGAAGGAATGAGTGATGGAGACAGTCACGGTGGAACGCCGTATCGACGCCTCAAGGGAGTCGGTGTTCGCGTGGATCAGCAACGCCCACAATTACACCCGGACGCCGCTGGTCGTTTCCGAGAGGCTGCGGACGCCGGGTCGCGAGGCCCCGTACGGTACCGGCGCGGTCCGGGTGCTGATCTGGATGGTCGGGTGGTTCGCCGAACGGATCACTGCCTACGACCCGCCATATGCGTTCGACTACCACGTGTTCCGGAGCATCCCGCCCTCGCGTCATGAGGCAGGCCGCGTGACCGTCGACGACATCGACGGTCACGCCCACGTCGTGTGGACCACGACGTTCGAGGTGGCAATCCCGCTGGTGGGACGCGCGATCACGCGGTGGATCGCACAACCACTGATGGCCTACGCGTTCGGCCGCGTGCTCGACCGCGCGGCCGACGAACTTCAGTAGACCGGCAGGCTCTTGTCGACCTGATTCGCCCACGCCGTCACGCCACCCTGCAGGTGAGAGGCGTCGGCGAACCCGGCCCGTTTGAGCGCGGCGAGTGCCTCGGCGGACCGGATGCCGGTCTTGCAGTAGAGAACCGTCGGACGATCCTGCGGCACCTTGGCCAGACCTGAACCCGAGAGGATCTCGTCCTTGGGGATCAGGGTCGCGCCGTCGATGTGCACGATGTCCCACTCGACCGGCTCGCGGACGTCGATGAGCGCGATCCGTTCACCGCCGTCGATCTTCTCCTTGAGTTCGGCGGCGGTCAGGGTCGACCCGGCCGCGGCGTCGGCGGCGTCTGTGGACACGACTCCGCAGAAGTCGTCGTAGTCGATCAGTCCGGCGATGCGCTCGCCGTCGGGGTCCTTGCGGATCTTGATCGTCCGGTAGGTCATGTCGAGGGCGTCGTACACCATCAGTCGGCCCAGCAGGGGCTCGCCGATGCCGCAGATCAGCTTGATCGCCTCGGTGCCCATGATGGACCCGATCGAGGCGCACAGGATTCCCAGCACACCGCCCTCGGCGCACGAGGGCACCATGCCCGGCGGCGGCGCCTGCGGGTAGAGATCGCGGTAGTTGAGCCCGCGACCGTCGGGGGCGTCCTCCCAGAACACCGATGCCTGGCCCTCGAACCGGTAGATCGATCCCCACACGTACGGCTTGTGGGCGAGGACGGCCGCATCGTTGACCAGATATCGCGTCGCGAAGTTGTCGGTGCCGTCGAGGATCAGGTCGTACTGCGAGAACAGCTCGATGGCGCCCTCGGGTTCGAGGCGCTGATCGTGGAGGTTGACGGTCACATAGGGATTGATCTCCTGGATCGAGTCCCGCGCGCTCTCCGACTTGCCACGGCCGACGTCGGACTGGCCGTGGATCACCTGCCGCTGCAGGTTCGACTCGTCGACGACGTCGAACTCGACGATGCCGATGGTGCCGACACCCGCGGCCGCGAGGTACAGCAGGGTGGGCGATCCCAGACCGCCGGCGCCGATGACGAGGACCTTCGCGTTCTTCAGACGCTTCTGGCCGTCCATCCCGACGTCGGGGATGATCAGGTGTCGGCTGTACCGGGCCACCTCTTCGTTGGACAGTTCCGCTGCGGGTTCGACCAGCGGGGGCAAGGACGACACGGGCGCCTCCAGTACGTGTGACTCTTGTAGCGCTTCTCGGCTCAACGGTCGCGGACGCGCGGACATTCCGGACAGCGACGCACGTCGCGACTCAGCGGTTCGGGAACGGCCACGGATTCGGTGTGCAGACGTAGCTGCGGTTGGCACGCATGTCCGGGTCCAGCGCCATGATCTCGCTGTTGGCCACGCCGAACGACTGCTGCATCATGACCGGCGCGAGGGCACCGTCCTCTTTGCACGGTTCGTGCGCCTCGTAGCCGATGCCGTGACCGGTCTCGTGGTTGATCAGATATTGGCGGTACAGCAGGTCGTCGCCCTGATACGACAGCGCGCCTCGCACCCAGCGCGCCTCGTTGAGGGTCACCCGCTTCTCCGGCGGATAGAAGCACGACGTCTCGAGCTGGATCTGATACCCGCACAACTCGCGGGCGGTGCCGGGCGAGGCGAGGGTGATGCGCAGGTCGGGCTCACTCCCGGCGATCCGCCGGAACGACACCTTTCCGTCGCCGATCCAGCTGCGCGGATTCGCCAGCGTCGAGTCGACCATCTTGGCGAACGACCGGTCGCCACCGAAATCCTGTGCGTTGACCCCGTTCTCCACCTCGACCGTGTAGGTGTACACCTGCGGTCCGGTGCCCACCTGCTTCCCGGCGCCGGGGACGACGTGATAGCTCTCGCGCCCCTTCTGGGTGTACGGCCCGCCCGCCGGGAGGGTGCCCGCCGGCAGTGCGGCCGCCTGGATCGCACCGCTCGGGGCGCCGATCGGCTTGGTCTCCTTGCTGACGTCGGTGTTGCGCGGCGAGTCGGGGTTGACGTCGGCTGCCGGCACGAACGCCGAGTCGTTGCCGCCCCGGATGGTCACCACGAGCAGCACGATGGTGAGGACGACCAGCACGGGGATGGCGTAGGCGCGCCATCCGTACGTGGCGACGAATCGGCCCAGGGCGCTCTGCTTCTTCCGTTCCGGCTGCGCGTCGCGATCGACCCGGACCCGGCCGCTGTCATCGGTGGGATCCCATCGGGCCCGCAGAGGCTGATCGGGCCTCGGTCGCATCCGGCCCGCCGACTCGGAGCCCGCCGCGCCGCCGCTGGTCCGACGTGGTTCGCGGGGGCCGACGTCCTTGGCTCGTACGCGCGCACCGCCGACCCCCGCACCGGACGCGCCGGTGCCGGTGCCGTCGCTACCCGAGTTCGGCCCGCCTCCTGGGTGACTCACAGTTCAACTTTCTCACAGGTCAACGCAGATCCGGGGAACCACCGGTCGACTTGCGGCTGTGCGGATCGGATGCGACGGGGCACCGCGAGTACGCTCTACGCATGTCGACCACCACAAACTCGTCGCGCAGCACGCGTCTGCCGCGTAGCGCACGCCGGATGCAGCTCCTCGATGCTGCGAGCGAGATCTTTGTGGAGCGCGGTTACCACTCGGCCGGGATGGACGAGATCGCCGTGCACGCCGGCGTCAGCAAGCCGGTTCTCTACCAACACTTCCCGTCGAAGCTCGACCTCTACATCGCCGTCGTCGACTCCCACGCCGAGAAGTTGGTGAGCGACGTCAACCGCGCACTGCTGACGACGACCGACAACAAGATGCGTGTGCGTGCCGCGGTGCAGGCGTTCTTCGACTTCATCGACCAGGACAACTCGGGCTACCGGTTGATCTTCTCCTCGGACGCCATGGACCCGGCGGTCATCCGCCGGGTCGAGGGCGCCACGGAGGCATGCGTCGACGCCGTCTACGGGCTGGTCATGCACGATTCGGGTCTCGACCCGTACCGTTCGCGGATGCTGGCCGCAGGGCTGGTCGGTGCGAGCCAGGTCAACGCGCGCTACTGGCTGGAGGCCAAGCGCCCCGTCGACAAGCAGACCGCGGTCGACACGACCGTCGCGCTGCTGTGGGGCGGACTCTCCCACGTGCCGCTCCAGGGCATCGAGAGCGGCGCCGACGTCTGATAGCGCCCACTCACACCGATCGTCGACCTCAGCGTCACCGCTGACGAGAGATCGGCAGGGCCATCCGGTCAGCGGTGCGCACTCGGTGATCCTGATGTCGAATACGACAGTGCCGTCGCCCCCTGGCGGGACGACGGCACCTTCTCGTCGTGACTGTCGTGGCGGTGGGCGTCAGACGGCGCCGAATCCCACCTTGCGGTTCTCCGTGCTGCCGACCTCGACGTAGGCGATCTTGGTGACGGGGACCAGGAACCGTGCGCCCTTCTCGTCGACGAGGGACAGCAGCTGCTCCTTGCCCGACAACGCGGCCTCGACCTCCGCGTACGCCTTGTCACTGGTGAGTGCGGTCTGGATCGACAACTCGCGCGAGCTGTCGCTGATGCCGATCTTCACTTCGACGGCCATGGCCACCCTTCTCTCATCGAGTGTGTGCCGCATAAGGCTAGTTCAGTCGGCGCGAGCGCCGACAGCGGCTCCGCTCACAGCGGAAATCAGCTGTCCCCGAGCCACCGCTCAGGCGAGCCCGAGATCGGTCATCCTCTTGGTGTGTTCCTCGGCGATGGTGTCGAAGAACGACGCCACCCCCTGCAGCGATGCCGACCCGGCGAACAGCAGATCGGTCACCTCGTCCTCCGCGGCGAGCACCCACTGTGCGTGGGTCACGGCCTCGCCGAGCAGACGGCGCCCCCACAGGACGAGCGGCGAGCGCAGGCCCGGGTCGGCCTCGACGGCCGCGCGAACCTGCTCGCGGGCGAACCTCGAACTCACGGTCTCCGACATCACCTCGCGGACCACCTGCCGCGCCTCGTCGGGCAGGACGTCGGCGAGTTCGCGGTAGAAGTCCGCCGCCAGGCCGTCGCCGACATAGGCCTTCACCAGTGACTCGTACCACGTCTTGGGCGTGGTGACCTGGTGATACTGGTCGAACACCGAGCGGTAGCGCTCCACGGCACCGGTGGGGTCGATCCCCCGCGCCGCGACCTGCTCGGCGAGGACGTCGAAATGGCCGATCTCGGAGGCGGCCATCCGGGCGATCGCGATCCTGCTGTGCACGTCAGGGGCCATCCGTGACTCGTCGATCAACCGGTAGAACGCCGCGTACTCACCGGCCAGCAACACCGCGAACAGCTTGGCGATGGCACTGTCCTCGCCACCGGCGACGGGGCCTCCTGCGGTATCGGGCGAAACTCCGGACGGGGGCGGCGCAGTCGACATGGTGGAGATGGTAGGCGGGGCCGGGGCGTTCACCAAGTACACTTGACAACGGTGTACTGACGCGATCATGACGATCGGGTCGCACGCGAGAGGCCCGACGGCCGATCGGCGACCTGGTTCACGCGCAGACATCGGACAATGTGCGCGCACTCATCGTCGGGCAAGACGGCCCGGCCTGGCCACCACACAGTCAACGACCGCGGACTGCCCCGGGTCCCGAGAGGACCTGTTCGACGCAGACCGTTTCGATCCCACTGTGGTGCCTTTCGTGCGTGCGGGAAATGCAGAAAGGCATACAACCTCACATGAGCGATCCGATCGCCACACCGGCGAAAGACGACGACGTACAGACCACGATCGTCGACGAGACCCACACCTCCCCCACGTTCGCCGAGCTCGGCGTCGACGACAGCATCGTCGAGGCCTTGGCCGACGACGGCAAGACCCACACCTTCGCCATCCAGGAACTCACCCTTCCGCTGGCCCTGAGCGGCGACGACCTGATCGGCCAGGCCCGCACCGGCATGGGCAAGACCTTCGGCTTCGGCGTTCCGCTGCTGCACCGCCTCGCGCATGCCGACTCCTCGGGCCTGCGGGCCCTCGACAACACGCCGCGCGCGCTGATCATCGTGCCGACGCGCGAGCTGTGCATCCAGGTGACCGGGGACCTGGAAGTCGCCGCGAAGAAGCTGGACGTCACCCTTGCCGACGGCACCACCCGCCCGATTCGCATCACCTCGATCTACGGCGGCCGTCCGTACGAGTCGCAGATCGCCGACCTGAAGAAGGGCGTCGACGTCGTCGTCGGCACTCCCGGCCGCCTCCTCGACCTCGCGCAGCAGGGTCATCTGATCCTCGGCAAGGTCGCGGTCCTCGTGCTCGACGAGGCCGACGAGATGCTCGACCTCGGCTTCCTGCCCGACATCGAGCGCATCATGTCGGCGTTGCCCACACCCCGTCAGACCATGCTGTTCTCGGCGACGATGCCCGGGCCCATCGTGACGCTGGCACGCACGTTCCTGCACCGGCCGACACATATCCGCGCCGAGCACGCCAACGACTCGGCGGTCCACGAGCGCACCACCCAGTACGTCTACCGCGCCCACGCCCTCGACAAAGCCGAACTCGTCGCCCGCATCCTGCAGGCCGACGGCCGCGGGGCGACGATGATCTTCACCCGCACCAAGCGCACCGCCCAGAAGGTGGCAGCCGACCTCGGCGAGCGAGGGTTCTCCGTCGGGGCCGTGCACGGTGACCTCGGTCAGGTAGCCCGCGAGAAGGCGCTCAAGCGGTTCCGCACCGGCGACATCGACGTCCTGGTCGCGACCGACGTCGCGGCGCGCGGCATCGACATCGACGACGTCACACACGTCATCAACTACCAGTGCCCCGAGGACGACAAGACCTACGTCCACCGCATCGGCCGGACCGGGCGCGCGGGCCGTACGGGTATCGCGATCACCCTCGTCGACTGGGATGAACTGCATCGCTGGGAACTGATCAACAACGCGCTCGGACTCGAGGTGCCGGCACCCGTCGAGACCTATTCGACCTCCGAGCATCTCCGCGAGGAACTCGGCATCCCCGAGTCGGCAACCGGCAGGATCCGGGCGCCGAAGACCGACACGAAGGACTCCGAGCGCGTCGAGCGGAAGCCGCGTTCGGAGCGTCCGAAGTCCAACCGGGTGCGTCGTCGTACCCGCGGCGGACGCTCGGGCGACGCAGGTACCGGGCCCGACTCGCAGACCGACGGGGGCCAGAAGGAGTCGAGTCAGAAGGAATCGGGGCGAAAGAACTCCGACCACGCCGACCCGACCGCGAATTCCGGACCTGCATCGGGCGACGAGTCGTCGGGTGCCGGCGAGTCGAAGCCACGTCGCCGGCGCCGTCGCCGTGGCGGGGCCAACCGCAGCAGTTCGGCGGGCGGCAACGCTGTCGCCGAGGGCCGGCACAACGGCGAGCACGCACCCGCGGCCACCGCTGCGGAATGATCCCGGCGGCGCCGTCGACGACGACTTCCACCCGCGGCAACCGGAGGGCGCGTGGTACGAATCCGACCTGAGCGCCGCACACCGGTCGACCTGGCGGTCAGCGCTGCGATCGTCGTCGTGCTCGTCATCGCGGGACTGGTGATCTGGCTGGTCAGTCCCGTTCGCCACACCGACAGTGCGCAGGCCGCCGCGCCCGTTCCCGACGTCACGCCGTCGGCGACGGTTCCGGCGGAGCTGACACCGTTGTGGCGTGCGCCGTCGGCGGTGACGGACGGTCCCGCGTTGACCCGGTCGCTGGTGGTGACGGCCGACGGTGGGTCGGTGGTCGGGCGTGACCCGCAGACGGGCCGCGAGATCTGGCATTATCGCCGCGATCTGGGTCTGTGTGCGGTCCTGGCGGCGTGGCCGGCGAGCACGAACAAGGTGCTGGCGGCCTACCGCAACTCCCGGGGATGTGGAGAGGTCACGGCGCTCGACGGGTCGTCGGGGCGACGCGCGGGTGGTCGCAGCAGCGACGCCGACGACCGCGTCCGTCTCGTGTCCGACACGGGATACGTTGTCTCCCAAGGCCCGACGCGTCTCGAGACCTGGGGGTCGAACCTCGTCCGGGGTATCGAGTACGGCCGGGTGGACGCCCCGGTGAAACCCGGCGTGCAGCCGGGCCGCACGGACTGTCGCCTGATGTCCTCGGCCATCGGCGGCGATCGGGTGGCGGTGATCGAACACTGTGGCACCGATCCCGGCTACCGGCTGACCGTCCTCGGCGCGGTTCTGGACAAGGACGAAGACGTCCAGCAGTTCGGATCGTCGCTGATCACCGACGGCACGCAGGGTCCGCCGCCGGTCCTGATCGGCATGAGCAGTTCCGCGATCGCCGTGTATGACGGTGGCGGCAACCGTCCGCAGCCGCCGGCCGACAACACGGCGGGCCCCACGGGTCCGGCGATCCGGCAGTTCTCCACCGACGGCGTCCCGACCGCCACCAACACGGTCGCGGGACCGGCGGCACCACCCGAGGGACTCCCCGCGGTCACCGGCGGTGGGATCACCTCGTTCTTCACCGGCGACGCCACGGTGGTACTCGACGCACAGAACGTCCGGCCCATCTATCAGGTCCCGGGGGCCATCGGCACCGGCGACGTGATGGCCGGACAGCTCCTCCTCCCCACCGCAACCGGCATCAGCGTGCGCGACGCGGCGACCGGCCGCGAGATCCGCGCCATTCGCGTCGACCGCGAGGGGCGTCGTGACGAGCCCGTCGGACTCCGGGTGCTCGGTTCGACCGTCGTCGAACAGTGGGGATCGACCGTGCAGGCATACGGGCCACGGTAACGTCGGCGTCACCCGACGAATCCGACATCTCGCCCGGCTACTCCCCCACGGCCGGCAGCGCAGATGTCGCCGACCAGGGAGTTCACGATGACGATCAGCGGGGTCCTCGCCCAGTCCACCGTGTCCGATCTCGACCGCGCCGAGTCGTGGTACACGACCGTTCTCGGGTCGTCGCCGACCGATCGACCGATGGACGGCCTCATCGAATGGCAGTTCGCCGAGCAGTTCGGCCTCCAGGTGGAGTCGGAACCCGACCGTTCGGGCCGCTCGACGGTGGTCCTCGTCGAATCCGATCTCGACGACTTCGTCCGCCGACTCGACTCCGCCGGTGTCCCGCATCCGGAGATCGTCGACGCGACGACGGTCCGGTTTCTGCAGCTGGAGGATCCCGACGGCAACCGGGTCGTGTTCGTCAGCTGACAGCTGCCGCTGCGGTCCGGGTCAGACCGGTTCGAACGTCCGGACCGGCCTGCCGGCCTCCCAGTGCTTCCACAGGTTCTCGGCGAGTTCACGATATGCGGTGGCGCCCTTGTTCTTCCGGCCCCGCATGACCGACGTCCCGGACGCCGACGCCTCGGCGAAACGGACCGTCCGCGGGATCGGCGGATCGAGCACCGGCAGGTCGTAGCGGTCCGACACGTCCGACAGGACGTCGCGGCTGTGGGTCGTGCGCGCGTCGAACAGCGTCGCGATCGCGCCGAGCGTGGCCAGCCCCGGATTGGTGATCTGCTGGATCTCGTTGACCGTCCGGAGCAACTGACCCACCCCGCGATGCGCGAGGGTCTCGCACTGCAGCGGCACCACCACCTCGTCGGCGGCGGTCAGACCGTTGAGGGTGAGCACCCCCAGCGACGGCGGGCAGTCGATGAGGATGACGTCGTAGTCCTCGGCGACCTCGGCGAGCGCGCGCTTGAGCGCGTACTCCCGGCCGGGCCGCATCAACAACAACGCCTCGGCACCGGCGAGGTCGATCGTCGCCGGCAGCAGGGTCACGTTGTCGTCGGTGTCGAGTAGGACGTCGGCGATCTCCTCCTCCCCGAGGAGGACGTCGTGCACCGACGCCTCGAGCTGATCGGGATCGCGGCCGAGTGAAAACGTAAGACAGCCTTGAGGATCGAGATCGACGACGAGAACCGAGACATCGAGGTCGGCGAGTGCCGCGCCGACGGACGCGACGGTCGTGGTCTTGGCAACCCCACCCTTTTGATTCGCGATGGCCAGCATGCGGGTCATGGCAACACTCTACGACCGATCGCCGCGGACGTCGGGGTTACCGCCCCGAGGCGGCAAACGCCGGCGTCGATCAGCGTCGGCGCGGCCGCGAACCGGTGTCGGTCGGATCGTCGGTGGTGTATTCCCCCACCAGCCAGCGGGTCGATGCCGGACTGAAGATCAGGACGAGCACCGCGACGGCCGCGATTGCGAGAGGGATGCCGAACCACGGTTGATGACTGTCGGTGAGCAGAGCGTAGGCCACGGGCAGCAGCAGGATCTGAGCGACGACTGCGATCGCACGCCCCCATCGTCGGCCGGTCACCAGGGCGAGGCCGCCGATCAGAACGCCGCCCCCGATGATCCCGAACCAGGCCGCGGTGCCGTACCCGCTGATGAATGCCTCACGGTGCCCGGCCGCCTCCCGGATGGCCAGCACGATCGCGACGATGGCCGCGATCGCGCCCTCCAGAGCGGTCACCGCACCCGCCACGCGGATGGTCGTGGGTACCGCGGCCGCGTCGGTGGACTCGTCCCGATCGCCGCCGGCCGCGACGTCGTCACCCTTCTTGCTCACCGCCCCAGACTATGGGTGCCGGAGGAGTCGGTGCCGGTCGGCCCCGGCCACCTCCCGGTGCGGACTCACCGTCCGGCGCTCCACCGGGCCGCTCCGGGACAGCCGATCCCACGACGACGTCGGCGGGTGGATGCACGTCACAGGCGGGCACCCCATATCGTGGGGTCTCGTGCGCGTCATGCTCATCGTCAACCCGTTCGCGACGGCCACCACCCCGGCAGGCCGTGACGCGCTGGCGCACACCCTGAGTTCACGCTTCAGTCTTGACGTCGAGCACACCACGCACCGCGGACATGCGGGCGAGCTGGCGCGTCGGGCGGTCGCCGAGGGGGTCGACGTGGTCCTCGTGCACGGCGGCGACGGATCCGTGAACGAGGCGGTGAACGGAATCCTCGGTCCGCCCGATCAGGTGCCCGATCCCTCGCGCACCGTGCCCGGCCTGGGTGTCATCCCCGGGGGCAGTGCCAACGTGTTCGCCCGCACCCTGGGCATCCTGGCCGATCCGCTCGCCGCGACGGGCCAGATCATCGGTCTGCTCGAGTCCGGGCAGTGCCGTCGCATCGGCCTCGGGCACACTCAGGACCGCTGGTTCCTGTTCAACACCGGAATGGGGATGGACGCCGTCGTCGTCCACGCCATGGAGGACAAACGACACGCCGGCAAGCCGGCCACACCGGCCCGCTACTTCCGGACCACGGTGGCGTCGTTCCTGCGCAACGCTACGAACAAGGCGTCGTTCACGGTCGAGGTACCCGACCACGAGCCGATCCCGGGCGTGCAGTTCGGCTTCGTCAGCAACACCAGTCCGTGGACCTACTTCGGCGACTACGAGATCCGCACCAACCCCACGACGGGTTTCGACACCCGGCTGGGTCTGTTCGCGGCGACGTCGACAGGGGTGGCCCGCAATCTGCCGTTGGCCGCACGGTTGCTGACCCATCGGACACCGAAGGGCGGCCACCTCTATCGCGACGACGATGTCGAGTGGGTACGGTTCCGCGCCGACGAACCCATCGATGTGCAGATGGACGGCGACTACATCGGCGCCCATGTGGCCGTGGATTTCGGTCACCGTGCCGACGCCCTCGCGGTGGTCGCGCCCGGCGCCGACAGTCTCAGCACGACGCTGACCACCACGTAGGGCACCGCGGCGATCGCGAAGAGGGCGGTCGGCGGCAGCCAGCCGGAGCCGAGCGCCCAGGCGCCGTAGGCGGCGATCGCCACCATCTCCTCACCCACTCCGACGACGGATGTGACCGTCGCGCGAGCGTTCGACGGCACGCGCTGCTGCATCGCCGCGTCGACCATCACCATGGACCAGCCGAACACGCCGAAAGCGAACGCCACCAACAGGATTCCGACGGGATGACCGATCAGTGCGCCGACCGCGAGGGCCACCGCCCCCGCGGTCAGCCATCGCGCGAGCCGGCGTGGATTCAGGCCTGCGGTCACGGTCCGCCCGGCGGCGACGCCACCACCGATGTCTCCGATGGCGACGACCACCATCAACGCCGCCACCCCGGACGCGGCCCCGGTTTCCGGCGACATCTCCCCTGACCACATCTCTTCCGCCAGCAACGGCAGGTATTCATCGAGAGCGGCCACCCACGTCAGCGCCACCAGGAGCACGACGCCCCGCCGCAGGGAGTGCCGCCGCCACAGCATCCCGACGACAACGGCCAGGCCGGGTGCACCCTCGACTGCCGAATCCGCCCCCCGAGCAGGGCCGTCCCGGGGTGGGGATTCACGCGGCGGTGATCGACCCGGCGGTGCGTCCTCCGGGAGCGCTACCGACGCGAGCGCGCATATCCCGCACGACACCAGACTTGCGGCGCCGGCCGCCTCGTAGCCGCCCCACGCCGCGAGCGGTGCGGCGAGCGCCGTACCCAGGAGCACCCCGCAGGCGCCCATCGCGCGGACGCGTCCGGCAAGTGCGGCATATCGCAGGGAGTCGCCCCGCGCCGTGAGGGTGTCGAACAGCAGGGCCTGCAGACTTCCCGAACGCAGCGACGAACCCAGAGACCACAGCACGAATCCGGCGGCGAACGCCCCGTACGACGGCCACCAGGTCCAGAGCGCGAATCCGGCACCGGTGACCAGAGGCCCGGCGACGAGCAGCCGGCGGCGGGGACATCGATCGGCCAGCATCCCGGTCGGGATCTCGAAGACGAACGAACACAGCGACCAGAGGACGAACAGCAACGAGATCTGCGCTGCCGAGAGACCGGCACCGGCGACATCGGGATCGGCGAACATGACCGCGTACAGCGGATAGAGAGGAATGGCGTCCTCGGCAAGGGCACCGACAGAGGCCGCCGCGGTCAGCCGGTGTGACGAGGATCAACAGGGAAGTCGTGGCATGCCTCACACGATAGTCCGGATGGCTCCGACACCACCAGGGAATTTATTTGGCGACCTGGGAAAACTGCTCTACACAGATACAGCAAAGCAGGTAGACTAATACATCGGTGCGCAACCGAGTGCAACCACCCCCTCCTCGGAGGGGTTACAGAACAGTGATATTGCACACGTGTCAACGGAACACCATTGACTTCGCCTGGATTCGTGAAAGTATTCACAAGCAACAGTGCGGAAACATTCGGTGGGTCCGCGTGAACTAGCGGTTACAGCCCCAAAACACAGACATTGGAGTTGTCGAGTGGTGCGTCAAGCACCTGAAGGAGAAGGAATGGACTGGCGTCACAAAGCAATCTGTCGCGACGAAGATCCGGAACTGTTCTTCCCAGTGGGGACCAGCGGCCCGGCCATCGCACAGATCGCTGATGCGAAGCTCGTCTGCGCCCGCTGCCCCGTCACGGCCGAATGCCTCTCGTGGGCACTCGAGTCCGGCCAGGACGCAGGCGTGTGGGGCGGCATGAGCGAAGACGAGCGACGCGCGCTCAAGCGGCGCACCGCGCGCACGCGGACGCGGAGCAGCGTCTAAGAGGGGCCACAGACCCGAAGTCGCAACGGCGACCACGAAGAGACCCGGCCCCGGCCGGGTCTCTTCGTCTGTGCAGCCCACAGACATTGCGATGCTGCCGTGTTCGAGATCGTCACGATGATTCGCCAAGTGCGACAGCGTGATCAGGACATCACATCCGAGACATTCGGTGCCCCGGCCATTCTCGGGCCCGTGGCGACATGATGCCGCTGCTCAGCGCAGCGGTATGACGACACTCACCTCGGTACCACGGCCCGTCGTCGCGTGGCCCATCGTGAGCGTGCCGCCGAGCTCGATCGACACGAGGGTCTGCACGATCTGCAGCCCGAGTCTGTCCGAGTTCGTGATGTCGAATCCTTCGGGAAGTCCGGAACCGTTGTCACGCACGGTGATACGCATCTGACGAACATCCCGGTCGGCGACGAGTTCGATCTCGCTGTCTGTCGTCGATGCGTCGAACCCGTGCTCGATGGCGTTCTGGATGAGTTCGGTGAGCACCATCACGAGCGGCATCGCCAGTTCGGCGGAGAGCACACCGAGCCGATCGCGGTGTCGCACCCGGACGGTGGTGTCCCCTGATGCGACGTCGACGAGGATCGGCACCAGTCGATCGACCACCTCGTCCAGGTCGACCTCTTCGTCGACGCTGCCGGACAGCAACTCGTGCACGAGGGCGATCGATGCGACCCGTCGCACCGCCTCGGTGAGCGCGCCCCGCGCCTCCGGATTGCTGGTGCGGCGCGCCTGCAGGCGCAGCAGCGCCGACACCGACTGCAGGTTGTTCTTGACCCGATGATGGATCTCCCGGATGGTCGCGTCCTTGCTGATGAGTGCCAGATCGCGTCGCTTGACCTCGGTGACATCGCGGATCAGCACGACAGCACCGGTGCTGACCCCGCGTGGACGCAGCGGTACCGCACGGATCAGGACCGTTGCGCGTCGGGCGTCCGCCTCCATCCGCATGCCGACGTCCCGATACGGCCCTTCCGGCACCACGCTCCGGCCGGCGGCGGCATCGATCATCGTCGCGACGTCGTCGGACTCGAACGGATCGGTCAACAGCGACGACGCCACCTCGGACAACCTGGTGTGGGTCAGTTCGGCCGTCCACCCCATCCGATGGAACGCCGACAACGCGTTCGGACTCGCATAGACCACCATCCCGTGCTCGTCGACCCGCACGAACCCGTCCCCCGCCCGCGGCGTCGACAGGCCGCGCGGATTGCCCTCCTGGTGGGGGAAGGTGCCGTCGGCGACCATCTGGCACAGGTCGTTCGCCGAGTCCTGATAGGCCAGTTCGAGCGGCGACGGCAGGCGCGGATGGGTGAGGTCGACGGCTCGGGTCAACACTGCGATCACTCCGTCGTCGGTGCCGGCGAATCCGACCGGTACCGCCTCGCGGCGGATGGCCACCGTGCCGAGCCATTTCGGGTCTTCGTCGCGCAGCACACGATCGGCCGCGAACGCCCGTTCGAGCTGAGGGTCGACCGAGTGGTCGGCGCCACGCCCGGTGCGGGCCACCCCGACCTCGTCGCTGGGGAAGACGGTCGACGCGGTATTCGGACGACACTGCGCGACGGTGACGATGTCGCCGTCCTCGGTACGCACCGACATCAGGAAATCGGCGAACGACAGATCGGCGAGCAACTGCCACTCGGCCACGAGCCGCTGCAGTTGCGCTGCCGCGGCGTCGGAGAGGGTGGTGTGTTCGGCGAGGAGATCGGCCAGAGTCGACATGTCGCGGGGTGGCCGTCAGCCGCCGACAGGCGATGAGGTCGTCGGCACCATCGGCGAGCGGCTATTCGTAGACGGCGATGATGTCGCCGGCCTGGATGACGTCGCCCACCTTCACCTTGACGTCGGCCAGGGTGCCGGGTTCCTCTGCGAGGACAGGGATCTCCATCTTCATCGACTCGAGCAGAAAGAGGGTGTCGCCGACGTCGACCTGTTGACCGGCGGACGCCCGCACCTCCAGGACACTCGCCACGATCTCTGCCACGACGTCTTCAGCCATGGTCATAACCTAGCCCACCGGTGTGCGGCCGGACGACCGGATTGGAGTCCGGTGGGGCGCACGTGGGACACTGGACGACGCACATCAGCACGAAGGAGACCATCATGGGTAAGCGCGGACGCAAGAAGCGCGCTCGTAAGAAGAACGCTGCCAATCACGGCAAGCGTCCGAACTCCTGAGTTCCGACTCAGCAGTCGCGAGCACCGTTCCGGGACGTCGACGTTTCGGCGTCGAGAACCCGGGACATCATCGAGAGCATCCACTACAGACGTCGAGAGCATCCGCTCCTCGACGGACGTGGATGCTCTCGACGTTTTCTGCTCGGCGACTCTGAGTTCAGCGACCGGCCTCGCGCACGATCACGGTCTTCCGGATCTCGATCCGAAGCCGTTCGCGCAGCCCCTGGGGCGCCTGGTCGCCACCGCACTTCCGATTGATCAGGGTTTTCAGTTGCTGTTCGATGCCGTAATGCGCCAGGCACGACGGACAGTTGTCGAGGTGGCCCTGCAGGCGCGAGCGCGCACCGGAGTCGCACTCGTCGTCGAGCAGCAGCCAGACATCGGCGAGCACCGCCGAGCAGTCGAGCTGGGTGAACTCGGGGTCATCGGCGCCGGAGCCGGGCTCCGGGGAACGCATGTCACTCATCGCGCCACCTCGCTCGTCGACGACCGGTTGAAACCGCGCTCACGGGCGACGTCGGCCAGCAGTTCACGCAACTGACGGCGACCGCGATGCAGACGGGACATGACGGTGCCGATCGGGGTGTCCATGATCTCGGCGATCTCCTTGTAGGGCAGGCCCTCCACGTCGGCGTAGTACACCGCCATACGGAAGTCCTCGGGCAGTTCCTGCAGGGCTGCCTTGATGTCATCGTCCGGCAGCGCCTCCAGCGCCTCGATCTCCGCCGACCGCAGACCGGTCGACGTATGCTCGGCTGTCGCGGCGAGCTGCCAATCGGTGATCTCGTCGGTGGGGTACTGCGCGGGCTGACGCTGCTTCTTGCGGTAGCCGTTGATGTAGGTGTTGGTGAGGATGCGGTACAGCCACGCCTTCAGGTTGGTGCCCTCACGGAACGACCGGAAGGCGGAGAACGCCTTCACGTAGGTCTCCTGCACCAGATCCTCGGCATCGGCCGGGTTGCGGGTCATCCGCAGCGCCGCGCCGTACATCTGGTCGAGCAGCGGCAGAGCATCCCGTTCGAAACGCTCGGTGAGCTGCTCGGGCGATTCCCCCGGATCGGTGCGGCTGGGTGCCTGCGAGCCGGCACCGGATGCCTGATGCGACGAGGTGCTCGACAACTCGGCACTCTCGTCCGGCGTCTCATCTCGTGACTCGGGTTCGACCACTACGATCCCTTCGGTGACGGCGTCGGCGGAAACGGTGTTCGGTGCCGGCATGACCCATCGGGGATCCGGAGCCGGGTTTCCGCTGTCGGTCAAGCTTACCGATGTGGATCGTGATCGGGTTGCGGGCCGGTCGGTGAACTCGTCGAGAACCGCTGAAGTGGGTTCGAGCAAGCCGGTGCTGGTCATCAGGCTGATCGACCTTCCTTCGAGTCGTCGGGTGGTGGCTGCGACAACCGGGGTCACCGGCGTCGACGTCAATCCCCTCAACAGACAAACCACGACAAATGTTCCGACCGTCGGCGTCCGCAGAGGCGCACGCCGACGACGACCAGGAAGGACGGCCCATGGCCGCGACCCCGGCACTGTCCGCCCTCGAGAAGGCGGGCGTCGCGCACACGGTGCATCGGTACGTCCACGATCCTCGCAACGAGTCGTACGGCGACGAGGCCGTCGCGGCCCTGCAGACGAGCATCGGGGTCAGCCCCGAGCAGGTCCTGAAGACGCTCGTCGTCGAGGTCGGGAGCTCGCTCGTGGTGGCCGTCGTCCCGGTGCCACGCAAGCTCTCGCTGAAGGCCGTCGCCGCGGCCGCGTCGTCGGTCGTCCCCATCGCCGGGAAGGCGCACATGGCGCCGGAGAAGGCGGTGACACGGGCAACCGGCTACGTGTTCGGCGGGGTGTCGCCGATCGGCCAGCGCACCACTCTGCCCACGGTCGTCGACTCCTCGGCTCTCGTCTGGCCGCGGATCTGTTGCAGTGCAGGCCGACGCGGCCTCGAGGTCGAACTCGCACCCGCGGATCTGGTCGCGGTCACGCACGCCGTGGTCGCCGACATCGCCGTGTGAGGACCGCCTGGCCACCACCCGACCGTCCGGACCGTCGACCGCACGGTCACGACGTCCCCATCGAGGTCGTGACAGCATGGTCGTATGTGCGGACGTTATGCGGTGACCACCGATCCGGCGAAGCTCGCCGCCGAGATCGACGCGATCAACGAGGTGCCCGTCCCCCTCGACCCGAGCAGCGACAAACCAGGCAGCGACAAACCAGGCAGGGACAAACCAGGCAGGGACAAACCAGGCAGGGACAAACCAGGCAGGGACAACCCGGGCAGGGACATCGCAGGCAGCGGCGACGATGACGGTGGGTCGAGGACCGAGAAGGACACCGCCGACGGCACGCCCCGCTCCCCCGGCCCGAACTACAACGTCGCACCGACGACGACGGTGATGACCGTGGTACGACGCCACTCCCACGATCATCCCGACGACGACCCGGCCCTGCGGATCCGCGCCATGCGATGGGGCCTCGTGCCGCCGTGGGCGAAGGAGATCGGCAAGGGGCCGCTGCTGTTCAACGCGCGTGCCGAGAGCGCCGCGGAGAAGAGCTCGTTTCGCACCTCGGTGAAGTCCAAGCGATGCCTGGTCCCGATGGACGGCTGGTACGAGTGGAAGAAGGGGCCGAACGACGACAAGGGCAAACCCACGAAGGTCCCGTTCTTCATGTCACCGCACGACGGCACCCGGCTGTTCATGGCCGGTCTGTGGTCGGTGTGGCGGCCCAAGGACGCACCGAAGGATGCCGATCCCCTGCTCAGCTGCTCGATCCTGACAACCGACGCCGTCGGGCACCTCCGCGAGGTGCACGACCGGATGCCCCTGGTCATGCCCTACGACAACTGGGACGCCTGGCTCGACCCCGACCACACCGCCCCGGGCGAACTGTTCTCCCCGCCCACCGAGGCGGTCGCGGACGCCATCGACATCCGCGAGGTCGCCCCCCTGGTCAATCGCGTGGCCAACAACGGTCCGGAACTCCTCGAACCGGTGTGATGATCCGTCGTCGCGGTCAGCGATAGGAATAGGCGTCGAGGGGGAACCGCTCCATCTCCCGCAGCGTCGACAGCGTCGACGTGGGACGTAGAAGCGCCGCCTCACCGTGCTGGTTGAAGTAATAGCTGCGGGCCGTCGCGCAGTTCCCGTTGTAGAAGACCGACGACTGCAGCCGATCGGTCACCTTCTCGAGGAAATCGTCGTTGGCCTGCTCGGTCACCTCGAACGTCGATCCGCCCCGCCGACGGAGCTCACCGAACAGCCGGCGGATGTGCTTCATCTGTCCCTCGATCGTCGTGAAGTACGACAGACCGCTGTACGAATACGGACTGTTGAGCGACAGGAGATTCGGGAACCGCGGCACGGTGATGCCCTCGTAGGCCTGGAACCGGTTGTCCCGCCACCACTTCCCCAGGTCCCGGCCGTCACGCCCGGTGATGGCGAACGCCGGGAAGTTGACGTCCCACAGGTTGAAGCCGGTGGCGAGGACGAGGGTGTCGACGCCGATGGTGGTGCCGTCGGCGGTCACGATGCCGCCCGGCTCCACGCGCTCGATCGAGGAGGTCTGCAATGTGGTGTTCGGCTTGTTGAAGGTGCGGAAGTAGCTGTTGGAGAACGTCGGTCGCTTGCAGCCGAAGTCATAGGACGGCGTCAGCGCGCGACGCGTCCGCGCATCACGCACCTGGGTACGCAGATGGGCCTTGGCGATCAGGGCCGCGACACGGTTGCCGGGTTTGGCCTGTTTGAAGTGCAGCACACCGAACACCATCAGCGCCTCGAGCAACGACGTGTTGACCAGTCGCGCGACCCGCTGGGTCAGCGGGACACGCTCGAAGACCCTTCTCACCGCCGACGGAATCGGGAAGTCGAGCTTCGGGACGACCCAGATCGGCGTCCGCTGGAACACCGTGAGTTGCTCTGCCTGCGCAGCGATCTCGGGAATGAGCTGGACCGCCGTGGCGCCAGTGCCGATGATCGCGACACGCTCTCCGGCGAAGTCGTGGCCGTCCTCCCACGCCGTCGTGTGGATTATCCTGCCGGCGAACGAGTCGATCCCGGGGAAGTCAGGCGTGTAAGGCTGCGAGAGGAACCCGGTGGCGGTCACGAGGTAGCGGCAGGTCCGGACACCACCGTCGGCGATATGGACACGCCAGAGCCGTTCGGCCGCATCCCATTCCGCGCGTTCGACGATGGTGGAGAACTCCATGTGCCGCTTCAGGTCGTACTTGTCGGCGACATGGTCCGCATAGCGTTTGAGCTCCGCGCCGGGGGCGAACAGTCGCGACCAGTGCGGGTTCGGCTCGAACGAGTACGAGTAGGTGACCGACGCGATGTCGACGGCAAGGCCCGGGTAATGATTCACGTGCCACGTGCCACCGAGGTCGTCCTCGCGTTCGAGGATGGCGATGTCGTCGATGCCGAGACGCTTGAACTCGATCCCCGCGCCCAATCCACCGAATCCGGCGCCGACGATCACGACTTCATGGTCTGGCTGCATACTCGTCTCCTGGGGTCGACGCCGTCCGGCCGGTTAGATGTGACTGACTGACACAGTAACTTAGCGCAGCGCACGGGACAGGGGAACCTCCATTTTCACTGACCCGTCGTCCAGCGCCTGGCAGGGCGAGCGTCGTCGCCCGGCATGACGTGAACGTACGGCGAACGGCCAGGAACGAGACCTGCCCGAGAACCTGCACACCGGTTGAGCAACGATAGAGACCTGAGACGCACACCCGATAGGACACGACCAGGTGAGTGAGCAACACGGCAGCGAGGCAATCCCGGTCTTCTTCCTCTCCGACAGCACCGGGATCAGCGCCGAGACCATGGGAAACGCGCTCTTGCTGCATTTTCCCGATCATCGGTTCGACCGGACGCTGATCCCGTTCATCACCACCCCCGACGACGCACGCGAGGTCGTGCGCACCATCGACGCCACGATGGACCGCGGTGTGACTCCGCTCGTCTTCGCGACCGCCGCGCTCGACGACGTGCGTATCGAGCTGGCCAAGACCCGCGCACCCCTCATCGATTTCTTCGACATGCACATGCAGCAGGTCGAAGCCATCCTCGGGGCGCGTGGCGCCCGAACACCAGCGCGTCTCCACGGCGTCGGTGACGTCAAGCGGTACAACGCGCGTATGCAGGCCGTCGAGTATGCGATCGAGCATGACGACGGGCAGAGTGTTCGCTCGCTGGACAAGGCCGATGTGATCCTCGTGGCGCCGTCACGCTGCGGCAAGACCCCGACGACGATGTACCTCGCCCTGCAGCACGGTCTGCGCGTCGCGAACTACCCGCTGATCGACGACGACTTCACGAGCACGGACCTGCCACGCCCGATCCAGCACCTCGCCGACCGCTGCTTCGGACTCATGACCAGCGCTGCCCGACTCAGCGCTGTCCGCACAGAGCGCCGCCCGGACTCGACGTATGCGTCCTTGCGCCAGTGCACCTTCGAGCTCAAGCGCGCCGAAGCCCTCTACCGCGCACACAACCTGCCCATCATCGATTCGTCTGCGAAATCCGTCGAAGAGATGTCCACACTCATCCTGCAAGTGCTCGCTCGCAGGACCCACCCCGCACACTGAGGAGTCCGTTTCATGAACAGCAACGTCCGGTGGTTCGCCGACCTCGGCCTCGCCGACCTCGATCAGGTCGGCGGCAAGAACGCGTCCCTCGGGGAGATGGTCCGCAATCTCACCGACGTGGGGGTCCGGGTCCCCAACGGTTTCGCGACGACCGCCGACGCGTACCGCCGATTCATGAACCAACCCGGCTCTGCCGGCACCAGCCTCGCCGGCCGGATCAGTGCGCGCCTCGCCGACCTCGACACCGACGACGTCCAGGCGCTGGCCGAGGCAGGCCGGGAGATCCGTGCGGCGGTCATGGATCAGCCGTTCCCCTCGGATCTCGAGTCGGACATCCGGACGGCGTTCGCGGAGCTGTCGGGCGGCTCGGACGAGGCGTCGTTCGCCGTGCGGTCCAGTGCGACCGCCGAGGACCTTCCGGACGCCTCGTTCGCCGGCCAGCAGGAGACGTTCCTCAACGTGCGTGGGATCGATGCGATCGTGCAGGCGATGCGTGAGGTCTTCGCGTCGTTGTACAACGATCGCGCCATCGCCTACCGGGTGCATCACGACTTCGACCACGATGCCGTCGCCCTCTCGGCGGGTGTACAGCAGATGGTGCGCTCCGACATCGGCACGTCGGGGGTCATGTTCACCATCGACACCGAGTCGGGTTTCCCCGACGCCGTGTTCGTGACCTCCTCGTACGGTCTCGGGGAGGCTGTCGTGCAGGGTGCGGTGAATCCCGACGAGTTCTACGTCTACAAGCCTGCGCTGCGTGCGGGCCGTCCCGCGGTGCTCAAGCGCGGCATCGGGTCGAAGGCGACCAAGATGGTCTACACCACCGACCGCTCGGTGGGCCGCACGACCGAGTTCGTCGACGTCGATCCGGCCGACCGGCGACTGCTGAGCCTGACGGACGCCGAGGTCGAGGCGCTCGCGCGTCAAGCGCTGCTGATCGAGGAACACTATGGACGACCGATGGACATCGAGTGGGGCAAGGACGGTGTCGACGGCGAGCTGTACATCCTGCAGGCCCGCCCGGAGACCGTGCAGTCGCGGGCCGCGGTCACCGGCCAGCAGCGCTTCCGGCTGAACGAGACCGGCCCGGTGCTGGTCGAGGGCCGAGCGATCGGTGCACGTATCGGCGCCGGCGCGGTCCGGGTGCTGGAGTCGGTGGAGCAGATGCACGAGTTCCAGGTCGGCGAGGTGCTCGTGGCGGATATGACCGACCCCGACTGGGAGCCGATCATGAAGCGCGCCAGCGCGATCGTGACCAACCGCGGCGGTCGTACCTGTCACGCGGCGATCATCGCCCGCGAGCTGGGCATCCCCGCGGTCGTCGGTTCCGGTGGGGCCACCCGGTCACTCGAAGCCGGCCGCGAGGTGACCGTCTCGTGCGCGCAGGGTGACACCGGTTACGTGTATGACGGATTGCTGGATTTCGACGTCACCGAATCGTCGATCGAGGCGATGCCCGAGATCGGCACCAAGATCATGATGAACGTCGGCACCCCCGAGCAGGCCTTCGCGTTCTCCCGCCTGCCGAACAACGGTGTCGGACTGGCGCGACTGGAATTCGTGATCAACCGCCAGATCGGGATTCACCCCAAGGCCCTGCTCGATTTCGACACCCTGGACGGACCGCTGAAGGACCAGATCGGTGAAGCGATCGCGGCGTATCCGAGTGCCCGCGAGTTCTTCGTCGACCGGGTGGCCGAGGGGGTCGCGACGATTGCCGCGGCATTCGCGCCCCAACCGGTGATCGTGCGGATGTCGGACTTCAAGTCCAACGAGTACGCGAAGTTGGTCGGCGGTGAGCTCTACGAGCCCGACGAAGAGAACCCGATGATCGGCTACCGCGGGGCGTCGCGATACCTCTCCAAGGACTTCGCCGACTGCTTCGCCATGGAATGTGCCGCACTGAAGTACGTCCGCGACGAGATGGGCCTGACCAACGTCAAGATCATGATCCCGTTCGTCCGCACGCTCGCCGAAGCGGAGGGAGTGATCGCCCTGCTCGACGCGCATGGCCTCCGCCGCGGCGAGAACGGACTCGAGGTCATCATGATGTGCGAGGTGCCGTCCAACGCGGTCATCGCCGACGCCTTCCTCGATCACTTCGACGGCTTCTCCATCGGCTCCAACGACATGACTCAGCTGACGCTCGGACTCGACCGCGACTCCGCGCTCGTCGCGGACTCCTTCGACGAACGCGACCCGGCCGTCAAACACATGCTCGCTGCGGCCATTTCGGCGTGCAAGGCGCGCGGCAAGTACGTGGGGATCTGCGGACAGGGACCCAGCGACCACGCCGACCTGGCCGAATGGCTGCTCAAGCAGGGCATCGAATCGATGTCGCTGAATCCGGACACCGTCGTCGACACCTGGACCCGGTTGGCGAAGCTCGGCTGACAGCGAACTCCCCACGCCGGTCGTCGCGCGACTGCGTGGGGAGCCGCGTTCCGGCGCGGCGCGAGCATCACGCGATCGCGGAACCGTCCCAGGACACGTCGAAGAACTGCGCGGCCATCAGTTGTTCCCGCTTGTTGCGGTCGATGCCGAGTTCCTCGCGGTAGTGCAGGACGTGCTGGAGCGACAGCGCGGAGTACAGCAACGGCAGATGATCACGGTGCTGGTCGTACACGCCGGTCGCCCCACGCGCCGCCGACACGTCGGCACGGAAGTGGCTGGGGTGCTTGAGGACGTCGCGCAACACGGCGGCCTTGATCGCCTTCTTACGTCCGGCCGGCACGACCACCAACTCACCCGGATCGAACAGTGCGGTCGCGAACTCGTCGGCCGTGGCCACCGTGCAGCCGGCGGTCGGGCGTGGATTGCACTCGACCATGTGGTGGACGCCGTCGTCGGTCTTGAGGTAGTCGAAGCTGAGCTGCCCGTGCCAGTCGAGTTCGCGGGCGACGGTGCGGGCGGTCTCCAAGGATTCGGGCGAATCGACCGACTCGAACACGATGCCACCGCGATTGTCGATCGCCAGGGGGTGTTCGTAGCACGAGTGCAGCACCACTTCGCCGTGGTGGACGACGCTCCAGCTGCAGCGGTCGACGCCGGTGAGGTACTGCTGCACGAGCCACGGATCATCGGGAGTCGGATGGATCTCGTCCACGCCGGTCTCGCCGGCGAGCGGACCGGCGTTCGTCGCCACGTCGAGTCCACCGCGCCCGAATGCCGCCCGGGCGAACCAGGAATCCCAGTGCCCGACCGCGGCGACGAGCTCGTCGTCGGAGGTGGCGGTGATCGACTCCGCGACCGGCAACCCGAGATCGCGACACAGCGCGGCGAAGGTCACCTTGTCGTGCACCTTCGCGAGCGTGTCGAACGACGGGAAGAACAACTCGAGGTCGCCTCGCCCGGCGGCGAGCCGCTCGCGATGTGCGGCGAGGAAGAAGACCTCCTCGAACATCGGCAGGAGCCAGGTGATCTCGTACCGGTCGAGTGCGTCGAGAATCGCGGTGATGAAGTCCTCGGTGCGCTGCGTCGGAGCCGGTACCTCGATGTGCCGTCGGGCACCGCGCGAGTGACTGCCCGGCGAGGCCGCGAAGGTGTCGGCGGCCGTGACGTCGGCGCCGGTCTCGCCCAGTTTGTGGATCTCGTCCACCGCGAACGGCATTCGTGACGTCGTGACGAGCATGCGATGCTGGGGATCATTCGGCCCTCTCATGGACCGACCGTATCCAACGCCGGGTCGTCACGCAGGAGGCATCGTACACATCCCCCACATCTGGCACGCATGTTTCGCTTCGCGGCGCGACACTCGCGGGCGATACTGACGTCGTGACCCACCGTCCGCAGGTCAGTCCGGATCTCCTCCGGTTCTGGCTGGTGCCGATGGCGGTCGCCGGCGTGATGTGCGTCGTCGCGGCATTCACCCCGATCATCGACGACAGCTACATCTACCTCGACTACGTGCGCACGCTCGTCGAGACCGGTGGATGGGGTCTGGTCCCGGACCTGTTCTCCGACACGGCAACCGCTCCGCTCAATGTCCTGTATCTGACGCCGTTCTGGATCGCCACCGGACATTCGGTCGACATGACCCTCGCGCTCGCCCAGTTCCTACCGACCTTCGTGCTGTGCACGTTCCTCCTGCGCACGTATCGCCGCGGGCCGGTGTTGCCCGTGCTGCTGACGGTGATCATCGGTTTCCTGCCGCCGGTGATCTCCAGCATCGGTCTGGAGACCTCGTGGACGGCCGCGATGCTCGCCGGCGTCTGGTGGGGCATCACGCGTCGCGGGATCGTCTCCGAGGTCCGGGGGGTCGAGTGGGGCGTCGCGATCGGCGCCGCGGTGGCCATGATGCTGCGTCCCGACGCCGCGTTCTTCATGCTCCCGCTGCTGTTGGCCCTGTGCGTGCGGGACCGGAGATGGTGGCGGTCCGCCGCGACCGCGATGGCCCTTCTCGTCGCGTATGTCCTGGCGCGGTGGGTGATCCTCGGATCGTTCGTGCCGGACAGTGTCTGGATCAAACAGAATCAGGCGGGGACGTGGGGGCACTACACGTTCTTCTCCGGCTGGGAACTCTTCGTCACCTCGGCACGCACGAGTGTCGTCGTCCTCGGCATCATGTGCGCTGTCGCGATCGTGACGATCGTGGTCGCGGCGTCCCGGTGTCGACGTGTCGATGTCCTGCTGACACATCCCGCGACCTACTACCTGGGCGCCACGGCGATCTACATCGTGGTTGCGGGTGTCAGCCGGGTGCCGCCGTATCACTGGTACTACGTCCTGCCCTCGGTGGCGAGCGTGCTGGCGGTGACCGGAATCCTGCAGGAGGAGTCGCGACGGGTTCGGCGGGCGACGGTCGTCGGCGTCGTGTCGCTGCTCGTGATCCTGCTGGGCGAGTGGTCGGTGCAGACGATGCGCGGTGAGCCGGTGATCGGCACCAACTGGGCGACCGAGGCGCAGATGTACACGTTGGCGACCGGCATCCGGCCCTTTGTGCGCGGCCAACGGATGCAACTGGAGGGCGAGGTCGGCGAGATCGCCTACTACTGCCACTGCCGGCTCGAGGAGGAGTTCTCCCTCAGTACCGGGCTGCGTCGACGGGTCACGCGGGAGATCGCCGAGGGCGGATGGGGTCTGCGCTGGCGGATCAACTATCACTTCCGCGAATGGCCACAGCCGCAACCGCCGCCGAGGTGGAAACTCACCTTCGTCACTCCCCGGCCGGGTGAGCACGTCATGTACCAGCAGGACACGACCACGTTCCAGGGCGACACGGTGCGGTACTCGCTCATCCGGCGTGACCGGTGAACGAGCCGATCATGAGGAATAGTGACCGGGGTGATGACGCTGGGTAGAGGTATGCCGCGACGCCGCCCGACACCGACCGCCGACGACGACGCGGATCATGTCCCGCGCACCGCCGCGACCGGAAAGGCCTTCGCCGCGACGGTCTTCGCCTTCGCGGTGGTGATGCTCGGGACCACGCTGCCGACCCCGCTCTACGCGATCTACTCGGGCGAACTCGGGTTCGGCGTGACCACGACGACGGTGATCTTCGGTATCTACGCCGCCGGGGTGATCGCCGCGCTGATCGTCTTCGGCCGCTGGTCCGATGTCGTCGGCCGCAAACCGCTGCTCGCGGCGGGGGCCCTGTTCTCGGTGGCCAGCGCGATCGTGTTCATCACCGCGGGCCCCGTCTGGCAGCTGATGATCGGACGCGTGTTGTCCGGGCTGTCGGCCGGGATCTACGCCGGAGCCGCCACCGCCGCGGTGATCGAACTGGCTCCGGCGCGATGGCGTCCCAGGGCACCGGCCATCGCCACGGCGGCCAACATCGGCGGCCTCGGCCTCGGCCCGCTCATCGCGGGTCTGCTCGCCCAGTTCGCACCGGCACCGCTGCATCTTCCGTTCGCGGTCGATCTCGTCCTGCTCCTACCGGTCCTCGTCGGTATCTGGCTGATCCGGGAGCCGGTCCGGGTGCGCCCCGGGGCGAGGCTGTCCGTCCAGCGGCTGTCCGTACCGCCCGAGGTCCGTGGGGTGTTCGTGCGGGCAGCCATCGCCGCCTTCGCCGGGTTCGCGGTGATGGGCACATTCACCGGGGTGACGCCATCGTTCATCTCGCATGTGCTGGGTATCGACAGCCATGCGGTGGCCGGCATCGTCGTCGCCCTGCTGTTCCTGTCGTCGGCCCTCACGCAGATCGTGGGACGCGGGTTCTCGACGGAACGCGCACTGGTCGTCGGGTGCGCGATCCTCGTCGTCGGGATGGTGATCCTGATCGTCGGTCTGCTGGCGACCTCATTCGTCGCGCTCGTGATCGGGGCCGTCGTCTGCGGTGTCGGACAAGGGCTCTCGTTCAGCAAGGGCCTGGCCGCGGTGGTCGCGGCCAGCCCGGTCGATCGGCGTGCCGAGGTCACCTCGACCTACTTCGTGGTCGCCTACGTCGCCATCTCACTGCCGATCGTCGGCGAGGGCATCGCCGCGGCACACTGGGGTCTGCGGACGTCGGGCGTCGTGTTCAACATCGCCGTGGCCGCCCTCGCACTGCTCGCGTTGATCCTGACCGTCATCGCGGTCCGGCGGTCGACCTCTCCGGGCTGGACGTGAGCTAGACGCCCGTGCCCGGCTCGTCGTCCCGCCGATCGGGGCCGTCCGGGTCGCCGACGCCTTCCTCGGCGAGCGCGCGGACGAGGTCGGCGAAGCGGGCGTTGCCTCCGAGATCTTCGACCAGGACGACCTTGCCCTCATCGTCGGCAAGCGGGATGCACCAGTTCGGATATTGCGCTGCGCCGGTTCCCGGTTGGTTCTGGATACGACGCTCCCCCACCGCGTCGACGAGGGCCACACCCAGCAGCACCGACGGCGTCTGCGCAACCAGCCGGTGCAGCGCCTCGACGGTACGTCGATCCGTCAGCGGGACATCATCGTCGAGGAGCCCACGGCGACGTGCCATCGCCAGCACCGCGTCGCGGTCGTGCTCGTCCCGCGCACGTTCGGCCTCCTCCCCCGTCTCCAACAGACCCAGGCGTGAGCGCAGGTCGATGTGGTCACCGGCGAGGTAACCGACCGTCGGCGGCAGGTCATGGGTCGTCACGGACGTCAGGCAGAGCTCGCGGTACTCCTCGGGCGGTACCGGACCGTCGGGCCCGTGCTCGAACCAGAGGATCGACGTCCCGAGAATCCCACGCTGCGTGAGTGCCTCCTGCACATGCCGTTCGAAGACGCCGAGGTCCTCACCGATGACGACGGCCCCGGCCCGCTCGGCCTCGAGCGCCAGGATGCCGATCAGCGCGTCGTGGTCGTAGTGGACGTAGGTGCCGTCGGCGGGTCCCTTGCCGTCGGGTATCCACCAGAGTCGGAACAGGCCGAGGATGTGATCGACCCGGAGTCCGCCCGCGTGCCGGAGCACGGTGCGGAGCATGTCGCGATATGGCCGGTAGCCGGCCTCGGCGAGTCGGACCGGATGCCAGGGCGGCTGGTCCCAGCCCTGGCCCTGCTGATTGAAGCCGTCCGGCGGCGCGCCGACGGTGGCGCCGCGTGCGAGCACGTCACCCAGCGTCCACACGTCCGCACCGTGCCGGGCCACGCCGACGGCCAGGTCCGCGACAACCCCTATGCTCATCCCCGCCGACAGCGCGGCATGTTGGGCCGCGGCGAGTTGCTCGTCGCAGATCCACTGCAGCCAGGTGAAGAACTCGACCCGGTCGGCGAGTTGGCGTCTCTTCCGCTTGACGAACTCCTTGTCGCGAAGCTTGCCGGACCACTGCGGGCCGTCGGTCCCGTATTTCTCGGCGAACGCACACCAGGTCGCAAACCGGCGCAGCCCCTTGCCCTCCCGCTCGCGGAACGCTCGGTACTCCGCCGCCCTCGCCGCCGACAACGGCACCGCATGGATGAGTTCGAGCACGGCCATCTTTGCACGGAACGCCTTGTTGCGCTTGATCTTCTCGGTCGACAGATTGTCATCGAAGAAGTTGCGCGCAAGGGAGCGGACGAGTTTCCGGGACCGCTTGCCGAGTTCCTCGGTCTCCGGGATGTCGGTCACCCGGACGTAGAGCGGATTGACGAATCGTCGCGTCACGGGCAGGTACGGCGAGGCCTCGATCGGCGCGTGGGGCTGCGCGGCGTGCAGGGGGTTGACCTGGACGAAGTCGGCTCCGTAGGTGCTGCCCGCGACGGCGCAGATCTCGGCGAGATCCGCGAAGTCGCCGACGCCCCACGACGCCGCCGACCGTACCGAGTAGAGCTGGACTGCCAGTCCCCATCGCTGGCTGTCCAGGAGGCGGTCGGCGGTGGAAAGCCGTCGCGGCGTGACGATCAGCGGGGCCTGCGCCCGGCGGCCGGTCGCCGGGTCGTGGGCGCGCACCGTGTGATAGCCGATCTCCAGGTCGGGTGGCACCTCGAACGTCGCCCGGCCGATCACCGTGCCGTCGATTTCCCGCGGATCCACCCACAGGTCGACCTGGTCCGGGTACATCGTGGCCCCGGCCTCGGTGACGATCCAGACCTCGACCGCATTCCAATGCGGCACGTGGACGGCGAAACTCGCAGCTGCCCCCTCGACGGCGACGGTCACCGGTGGGACCATCGCGCGCCACGGCGACTCGTCGAGGTCGGTGTGGGCAGCCGCGATCTCCTGTTCCGTCGTCGCCGCGACACCGAGCGAGTCGAGGATCGCGATGATGGTCTCCGTACTCACGGGATGGTCGAGTTCGTCCCAGCCGACGTAGCTCGTCGCGACGCCCCATCGTCGGGCCAGCCCTTCGAGTTGCTCGCGTGCCACGCCCACGGAAGTCACTTCTGCATCGTCTCAGGATTCGTCGGGATACGCCCGTCGAACAGTGCCGGATCCGCCCGCCTCAGCGAGGTGTGGGTGGTTGAATCGGCGACGAGGCCTCCTCCGCGAGGACACTCGTCGCCGAGAAGTTCGAAAGGTGTTCCGATGGCAGACACACTGACCCTCGATCCCGCGACCACCGCGCTGGTGCTGATCGAGTTCCAGAACGAGTTCACCAGCGACGGCGGCGTCCTGCACGACGCCGTCTCGGCGGTGATGGACAAGACCGGCATGCTCGGCAACACCGTTGCCCTGGTGGACAAGGCACGTGCGGCAGGGGTGACGATCATGCACGCGCCGATCACGTTCGCGCCCGGCTACGGCGAGCTGACGCGACACCCGTACGGCATCCTCAAGGGCGTGGTCGACGGCAATGCCTTCGTCAAGGATTCGTGGGGCGCGGCGATCGTCGACGACCTGACGCCGGCCGACGGTGACATCCTGATCGAGGGCAAGCGCGGCCTCGACACCTTCGCGAGCACCAATCTGGACTTCATCCTGCGCAGCAAGGGCTTCACCACGATCATCCTGGCGGGCCTCCTCACCAACTGTTGTGTCGAGTCCACCATGCGCTCCGGTTACGAGAACGGATATCGGGTGATCACGCTGACGGACTGCACCGCGGCGACGTCGGTGGCCGAGCACGACAACGCGATCAGCTTCGACTATCCGATGTTCTCCGAGCCCGTGGAGTCCGCCGCTGTCGCGTCAGCCCTGTGAACCCGCCTGTGCACCCTGCCGTGAACCCGCTCGTGAACCATTGTCCAGGTACAGGTCTGCGGGCCGGATCAACGCCGTGGCGACGACGCTGATCAGTGCGGTGAGCGCGAGGTAACCCGCGGCGAGCCACGGCGATCCACCGGCGGCGCCGATGAGCGCGGTGAGGATCAGCGGGGTGAGGCCGGATGCGTAGATGCCGGAGAACTGATAGACGACGGACAGCCCGGTGTAGCGCACCTGCGTCGGGTA
This sequence comes from Gordonia sp. ABSL11-1, assembly GCF_030315685.1. Lineage (GTDB taxonomy): Bacteria > Actinomycetota > Actinomycetes > Mycobacteriales > Mycobacteriaceae > Gordonia. The sequence continues at coordinate 62,818 of NZ_JASXSI010000021.1, forward strand.
CAGGCTCGCGAACAGCGTCCCCTGGGCGCCGTAGAACAGGGCGTGGACGATACCGAAGACGATCACCAGGCCGACGGTGAACCAGATCAGGTTCTCGGTGCCGAACAGAGCGAACACCGGATACACGGTCAGGCCGTATGCGGTGATCCCGATCAGATAGATGCGCCTGGGACCGAACCGATCGGTGAGCAGTCCCGACACCGGCAGCAGGATCGCCATCACCAGGGAGGCGATGGTCACCGCGACGAGAACCGGGACCTTGTCCATGCCGAGTTCGGAGGTGGCGTAGGCGATGGCGAAGACACCCCAGGTGTTGAACGCCGATCCCTCGCCCCACCGGGCGAGCAGCCCGAGGACGGTGTTGCGCGTGTTCGGTGGGAGCACCACGTCGCGGATGGGCACAGTCGACTTCTGCGACAGCTCGGCGACCTCGGTGAAGGCGGGCGTCTCGTCGACCTTGAGCCGGACGACGAATCCGATGACGACCAGCACGATGCTCACCAGGAACGCGATGCGCCATCCGTAGGTCAGGAACGCGTCGTCGTCGAGCGCCACCTGCAGCAGCGCGAACACGCCGGTGCCGAGGGCGAGACCGAGCGCCAGGCCGATCTGGGGAATGCTGCCGAACAGGCCCCGACGACGCCGCGGACTGTGCTCGACGGCGAGCAACACCGCACCCGCCCACTCCCCGCCGAGCGCGAAGCCCTGCACGACCCGTAGCGCCAGCAGCAGGATCGGCGCCAGAACGCCGACCGCGGCCGCCGTCGGCAACACACCCATCAATGCGGTGGCCACGCCCATCAGGACCATCGTGAGGGCCAGCGTCTTCTTGCGTCCGATCCGGTCGCCGATGTGACCGAACACCACCCCGCCGATGGGCCGCACGACGAAGCCGACCGCGAAGGTCGCGAACGACAACAGGGTCCCGACGAAGGAGCTCTGATCCGGGAAGAAGACCGTGTTGAACACGAGGCTCGCCGCGGTGGCATAGAGGAAGAAGTCGTACCACTCGACCGTGGTGCCCAGGAGGCTCGCGGCGACAACAGTCCGGAGGCGCTTTCGGCGTTCGTCATCGGTCTCGTCGACCGCGCCGGCGCCCGGGGTGCTCAGGAGAGTGGCCATGACCGCCACACGCTAGCGGCGTCGTCGTCGCCGTCCCAGGTTCGGAATCACAGTGATCATAAGTCGTACGCCCTCCGAGCCCCGACGCGTATCGAGACCCCCTCAGCCGAACAGCACGCCGGGGTTGAGCAATCCGCGTGGGTCCAGCGCGTCCTTGACCGCACGCATGGTCGACAGGTCCACATCGCTGCGACCGAGATGTGTCCACGGCACCTTCGCGCGACCGATTCCGTGTTCGGCGCTGATGCTCCCACCGTTGGCGGCGACGATCCCGAACACGTGCCCGGTGACGGACTCCGCCGCGTCTTCGGGGACGTCGAGCAGGTTGACGTGGATGTTGCCGTCGCCGACATGACCGAACAGAACGGGACGGCACGGATGGTCGACCATCCCGGCAACGGCAGTGAGCTCTGCCATCGCCTCGGGTAGGGCCCGGATCGGTACGGACACATCGAGTTTGACGACAGGTGTGGTGGTCGAGCGGGAGATCGACTCGGTGTGGCGTTCCCGGACCGCCCACAATGCGCGCGCCGGACCGGGTTCGAGGACGGCATCGGTGACCGAGGCGTTCTCGAGGACGTCGACGACGACCGCCTCCACGTCCCCGGTGCCGGAGATCTCGACGAGCGCATAGAACGGCGACGCGGTGGCGACGGGGCGACGGACTCCGTGCTCGTGCACCAACTCCAGGCCCGACTCCGTCATGATCTCGGCGGCCTCCACCCGGAGCCCCCGCGCCGCGAACGCGTCGAGCAATTCGAAGATGTTCTCGACGTGATCGACGGACGCGACGGTCACGATCGTCGCGACCGGCGGGGCGACCAGCCGGAACAGCACCCGGGTGATGACGGCGAGGGTTCCCTCGCTGCCGGTCAGCAGTCCCGGGAGGTCATAGCCCACATTGTCTTTCACCAGCGACTTCCATCGTCGGAGGATCCGGCCGTCGGCCAGGACCGCCTCGATCCCGAGGACCTGGGCTCGCGTGTTGCCGTGCCGGATCATCCGGACACCACCCGCGTTGGTCGCGACGACCCCTCCCGCCGTGGCCGATTCGCGCGATGCGAGGTCGACGGGGAACATGAGGCCATCGCGTTGCGCGCGGCTGTCGATCGCTTCGATGGCCGCACCGGCCTGCACACCGACGCATCGGCCGACCACGTCCACCTCGTCGACGTCTGTCATCCGCGCGGTACTCAGGACGATGAGCGGACCCGTGAGCCGATCGGTCGGCGGCACCGAACCGCCGACGAGACCGGTGTTCCCGCCTTGGACGCAGATCGCGACACCGTGGCCCGCGCAGAGCCGCACGACGGCGGCCACCTCGTCGGTGGTCCGAGGACGCACCACGGCGTCGGCGGTGCCTGTCCATCGGCCGGTCCAGTCGGTGAGGTGACCGGCCATCGCGTCGTCGTCGGTGACCACATGGGTGTCGCCGACGACGCCGCGCAATTCCTCGATCGGGGTCGCGGTCACGACCGCGTCACGACACCGCGTCCGCGATGGGGGTGTCGCCGTCGTTGAACTCGATCGTGCGGCGGGTGGTCGACGGTTCGGCGAGGACAGCCGCCGCGACCTGCGCCACGTTGTCGCGGCTGACCTCCGCACCGTCGGTGCGAGTGCCGCCCACCGTGATCCGGCCGGTGCCGGGCTGATCGGTCAGTTTGCTGGGGCCCAGGATGGTCCAGTCCAGGCCCGTCCCCTTGAGATGAGTGTCGGCCTCGGCCTTGGCCTCTGCGTAGGCGTAGAACGAGTTGTCCTCGGGGACCCCGTGATCGGGGCCGGCGCCGAAGTACGACACCATCACGTAGCGCTGCACGCCGGCGGACTCGGCGGCGTCCATCGAACGGATCGCCGCGTCGCGATCAACCGCAAATGTGCGATCGCGGTCACCTCCGCCCGCGCCCGCGGCCCAGACCACCGCGTCCTGCCCGGCGAGCACGGAGGCGAGTCCCGCGGTGTCGAGTTCCTCGATGTCGGCGACCACGGGTGTGGCACCCGTGGCAGCCACATCGTCGACCTGCGCCTCTTTACGGATGATGGACGTGACATCGTCTCCGTTGGTGGACAGCTGCTTCGCCAGTCGCAGGGCGATCTTGCCGTGCCCTCCGATGATCGCGACCCGTGCCATCGTTGCTCCTCTCGTCGCCGGTTGATACCTCCACCAACGTACCGACGGCGCGGGCGGGCCGGTCGGGGTCAGACCTTCGAACGGCCCCGCACCATGCCGACGATCCAGAGCAGCAGACACGCCCCGGCGACACAGGTCACGAAGCTGAAGATCAGGCCGCCACCCTCGACGTCCACGCCGAACAGACTCAGGAGGAAGCCGCCGACGCTACGCGCGCCGGGGTGATCCACCGGCCCGATCGACGATTCGTGGCGAACCCGAGACGTGCGTCGATCGGCGCCGACCTGGCCGGCTGACCCGCCAGGGGTCAGCGGGCGCCCCGATCTTCGCCTCGGCCTCGGTCATCACCGACTGCGTCACCTTGCGGAACTGGTCGAAATGACCGTGATGGCCGTATTTTGCGTGCAGCGTGGCGTACGGCGTGTACTCGGCGGCCGTGCCGATGACGTTGGCCTCGTGGAGATAGGCGGGCAGGACGTTCTGGATCGTCGGATCGCGACGCAGACGGTGGACGGTGTCCTGATGCAGGACCGAGCCCGCGCGGTATTTCGTCACCACCACACCGAGTTCGACGATCGGCTGCCCTATTTCGGCCCCGAAGTCGGCGACCTGCCGCTGGATGTGCGGTATCGCGTAGGTGGACAACACATCCGGGATGGTGGGGATCAGGTAGGCGTCGGCGAGGGCGAGACCGTTGAGGCTGAACGGGCCGACGTTGGGCGGGCAGTCGATCAGGATGTAGTCGTAGTCGTCGACGATCGGGGCCACCCCCCGGCGCAGGACATCGATGACCGATGCGTGATCGTCGGCGGCGACACGGCGGGCGCTCAACTCCTCCTGCAGTTCGATCAGGTCGAGCGAGGACGGAAGGAGGTCGACGCCGGTCACCGACTCGACCGGCGACACGCCACGCTGCACGGCCTTGTCGAGATCGAACGTCGTGGTGTCGTCGAGGACGTCCCCGAACAGTGCCGCGAGGGTATGCCCCTGTTCGTTGCACTGCCGCCAGCGTTGCTGACCGATCATCATCGTGGTCAGGTTGGTCTGCGCATCGAGATCGATGAGGAGCACCCGTCGACCGAACTCGCCCGACAGGAACTCGGCCATCCCCGCGGTCAGAGTCGTCTTGCCCACGCCGCCCTTCAGGCTGATGGTCGCGATCGCAATCGGCATGGCCACCCCGGTCTCGTGGCCGCGCGGACCACAGCTGGCATGTTGTCCGGCTGAGCCTAACGCGACGAGAGTGGGGTTGGCAGCCGATGGCCGCGTCACGATCTCCGGGCGGCGACTCGCCCGGTCAGTCGTGGAACTCGTTCTTCGGCAGCCGCGGGCGGGCACCGGCCGGCCACCGCCGGCCCGGTACTCGTAACGACCAACCGGCCGGCGCGACCGTGAAATCCATCCACCGGCCGTCACCGAGCCACAGCGACCAGAGATCCTCGTCGGGGAAATCGCCCACCCGTACGAACAGTTGCTGTTCACCGGCCTGTGCCGTCATCCATCCCTGATCGGCCGGATCGTCGACGAAGTCCGCCGTCGAGGCCAGCGCGGCCTCGAGGTCGTCCACACGGTCGGCACGGCTCACCATTCGTCGTCTCCTCGTCACATCGTCCGGTCTGCGGGGGGTCTCAGTCGTCGAAGCGGACCGAGCTCACCGCGGACGCGATCGAGCGACGGAATGTCGCACCCTCGCGCGCGGGTGCGGTGCCGGTCGCATGCAGAAGATAGGCGACACTGCCCCGTCGGTAGGCGGCGTAGCGGATCGCGCAGAACCATGTCTGCTCGTCGCCGGCATATGTCCCGGTCTGCATCGACGATCCCTCGGTCCGGAAGCCCGGCTGCGTGCGGGTCGCCTCGTTCTCGTTCCACTCGGGCAGGGCCCTCGCCTCTACGAAGGCGTGATCGATGAGCCCGGGGACACTTACACCGTGATCGACGACGAAGCGGGTGAGCACGATCGCGATGGTGCCCTCGTTCCCGTGATCGGCGATGAACAGCCGCAGGTAGCCGGGGGCGTTGGCGCCACGCCAGATGTCGCGGTCGACATCGACGAGGATCTCGCCCGGGATGGTGCGCTCGTCGGTCACCCGACTGGCCGCGATCGCCATCCGCTCGAGCCGATCGAGGATCGGGATCTCGTCGCATTCCGGCGGATCGGGAATCCGGCGCGTTCGCGCCGCGGCGTCGTAGGCGAAGGTGTGCGGCCGCAGGACGGTCGGCTCCACCAACGAGGGTTCGTGGCCGGAGGAGGCCGGTTCGAGGTGTTCGGTGTCAGCGGTCACCGCGCATCACACGCCCGCCGAGCGCGTGACTGCGCGGTCGTCGCATTCCCCCTGCATTCGGCCACGTGCCGAGGATAGTCAGCGATCCCGGCGAATGCGTGATCACCGTAGGGCGCGTCGTGTGAGATCGGCGATCTTCTCCGAAAACGCCACCAGAACAACGGATTCGACAGTTGAATTCGCGTCTTTGACAGCGCGAACCTGCTGGTCGACAGCGTCACCGAGCGGCCACCCGTAGGCACCGCCGGAGATCAGCGGAAAGGCGACCGACCGGGCGCCCAGCGACGACGCCAGACGCAGACTGCGGATGTAGCACTCTCGAAGGGCCGCCGAGCGGTCGTCGCGCGCAGAGTGCACCGGGCCGACGGTATGGATGACCCAGCGGGCCGGGAGGTCGCCGGCCGTCGTGGCGACGGCCGCCCCGGTCTCGAGGCCGGACGGCAGGGTCGTCTCGCGCAGCAGACGGCACTCCCGCAGGATGGACGGCCCGCCCGCCCGGTGGATCGCGCCGTCGACGCCGCCGCCGCCGAGCAGCGAGGAGTTCGCGGCGTTCACGATGACGTCGGTCTGCACCACCGTGATGTCACCGGCGATGACGTCGATCCCGCTCATGATCTCCAGACCCTATCGGCACCTCAGACCGATGTGGGTCCGTTCGGACGATTGGCCGACCGCGAGCGGTAGAGCATCCACCCGCCGTAGATCGCCAGACCGAACAGTGCGATCCAGAAGAGGCCCTTCAGAAGTGGGCCGACCATCGCCAGCGCGAGGAGTACCACGGCGATGATGCCGAGCACCTTCCAGAAGCCGATTCCGTTGCCGGTGGTGCCGTTGGGGTTCGTTGATGTGGTCATGACTCCACTGTGGCCTTCCATTGTCCGGAAATCATCAGGTCGGCGGCTAAATCGGGGAAAGATCAGGGGTATCCCTGACGTTCGACGACGCTCTGGCGAGCGACCGAGCGAGGGAGACGGACCGGCTCCTCATAGGAGCACCCCAGGTCGTCCGGACCCGCGAATCCGCAACGGTCACGAAACCACGCGACCGCGATCTCGGCGACGCGTCCCCGCGACCGACTCATCAGGAATCCGTGTGTGCAGTCGGCGAAGGTGTCGTCGTGGAACCACCGGTCCAGAACGTCACGGGAGACGACGAAGGATGCGAGCAACGGGGCCGACATGACCGTCGTGGACAGCCGGATGAGGTAGGTGTCGGCACCGAGGGCCTGGATCTGCGCGCACTCGACGTCCGCGCCGTCGTCGTCGACCCGTGCACCCGCTGGGCCGACGTCGAGAACCGCACCTGTGGGCATGTTTCCCGTCGATTCGATCAGCCACCGTTCCATGGCGGCCCACTCGTCGTCGACCGAGGTCTCGGGATTCGGCTCGGGCTGCTGATGGCTCATGGGCACCTCCTGGTGTTCCGGGGACGCGATCAGTGAAGCACCGGCCACCGACAATCCGGCAGGATGTGATGGATGCCCATCCCCGACTTCATCCGTGAACTCCGCCGCCACGTCGGACACGCACCACTCTGGCTGTCCGGTGTCAGTGCGGTCGTGCTCGACGGTTCCGACCGCCTCCTGCTCACCCACCGCGCCGACACTCGCGAATGGGCGGTCGTCTCCGGAGTCCTCGAACCCGGCGAGGAACCCGCCCGGGCCATCGTCCGCGAGATCGCCGAGGAGACCGGCATCCGCGCCGAGATCGTGCGGCTCACGAGCGTGGACGTGACGCCGATGGTCCACTACCCCAACGGCGATCAGACCCGATATCTCGACGTGTGCTTCCTCGCGCGGCATCTCGACGGCGAACCCCACCCGGCCGACGACGAGAACACCGCGGTCGAGTGGTTCCACCTCGACGACCTACCCGGCGATCTCGCCGCGACGTCCCGCCTCCGCATCGAGAACGCACTCCGCGACGATCCCGCAGCGTGGTTCCGCAGGTAGTACCGGTCGCGACCGCGCCCATGGCCTCCCGGACTCAGCCGGCCGAACCGTCGCGCTCGGCCACCTCTGGCTGGACCGAGAGGTTGCACTCGCGCTGTGCAGGGAAGCAGTCGTCGAAGCCGATCTCGTCGACAGACGGTCGAGGTAATACTCCCAGCCCGGCCCGGTGTTCTCGATGGTGACCGGATCGTCGACGATCTGACTGAGGGTCAGCGTGGTCACGCCGTCCTCCTCGATGAGTTCCACGATCAGATCCCAGGTGCCGAAGCCGTCGGTCGTGTGCACCCGGAGCACGTGCGGCGGCTCGCAGCGGCGGATGTCGTAGCGCGTCGGGTCGCCGATCGCGACGAAGACGTCCATACCGCAAACGGCACCCGATCAGTTACCACTTGTCTCGGATTCCGCGTCGCCGTCGAACCCACTGTGACACCTCCGCGGTGACACCTCCGCGGCGCCATGAGCAGGGACTCCGTCGAGCCCGGAATACCCGGGCCGTCCGGGACCCTTGGAAGGATCATGGCCCAGAGAATCGTTGCGACCGCGTATGGAGACCCCGCCGAGGTACTCGAAATCGTCGATGAGGAACCGCCACGGCCCGGCCCGGGTCAGGTCCTCGTCGAGACGAAGGCCATCGGCGTCAACCCCGCCGACGCGAAGATCGTGCGCGGGACGATGGGTGGTGACGAGTCGAAGCTGCCGTTGCCGATCGGGTTCGAGGCCGCCGGGGTCGTCTCGGCCGTCGGCGACGGAGCCGTGCTCCCCGACGGCCCGTTGACCGTCGGGGACGAGGTCATCGTCTACCGCGCGTCGGGTGCCTACGCCGATCGCGTGCTCGCCGACCTCACGGTCGTCCATCGACGACCGGAATCGCTCGATGTGGAGCACGCGGCCGGCCTGCTGCTCGTCGGCGTCACCGCGGCGGACCTGATCGGCACCGCCGGCGTCACGGCCGACGATGTCGTCCTCGTCCACGGTGGGTCCGGCGCGGTCGGCGCGATCACCATCCAACTCGCCCGCACGGCGGGCGCGACCGTCATCGCCACCGCGAGCGCCCGGAACCATGATCATGTCCGCGGGCTCGGCGCCATCCCGGTCGCCTACGGTGACGGGCTGCTCGACCGCATCCGGGACGCGGCGACGGCTCCGGTCACCGTCGCCCTGGACACGGTGGGGACCGACGAGGCGATCGACGCGTCCCTCGCACTCGTCGACAACCCCGGGAAGATCGTGAGCGTCGCCGCCTTCGGTCGCGCGTCCGACGGAATCGTCCTTGTCACCGGATCGACGCCCGAGAGCAAACGCCTCCGGGAGGAGGCCATCGACGGCCTGATCGCCGACGCCGCTTCCGGCGAGCTGGTGACGGAGGTGGCCAAGACCTTCCCGCTCGCGGAGGCGGCGACTGCACTGACCGAGCTCGAGACGTCCCATCCCCGAGGGAAATTCATCCTCATCCCCTGACCGTTCGTGCCCGCAAGACACCCGGGCCGTCCCCCACCGAGAAGTCGCGCTCTGAGCCCATGGGCGCGGTGCACAGCGAAATCCCGACACCGACGAAAGGTGACATACGACGATGTCTGTTCCCACCATCACCCTCAACAACGGAGTGGAGATCCCACAGCTCGGCTTCGGCGTCTTCCAGATCCCGCAGGAGGACACCAAGGCAGCAACGCTCACCGCGCTCGAGGTCGGCTACCGGCACATCGACACCGCCGAGATGTACGGCAACGAGAAGGAAGTCGGGCAGGCGGTCGCCGAGTCCGGCATCCCCCGCGACCAGATCTTCATCACGAGCAAGCTGAACAACGGATTCCACGCCACGGACGACGCCCTTCGCGCGACCGATCAGACGCTGACCGATCTGGGGGTCGAATCCCTCGATCTGTTCCTGATCCACTGGCCGCTACCCGGCATCGACATCGACTACGTCGAGACCTGGAAGGCCCTGGAGAAGATCCACGCCGACGGCAAGTCACGCGCGATCGGCGTCTCGAACTTCCAGCGCTCGCATCTCGAACGGCTGTTCTCCGAAACGGATGTCGTCCCGGCGGTCAACCAGATCGAGGTGCATCCCTACCTGACCCAGAATGCGTTGCGCGCCTTCAACTCCGAGCACGGCATCGCCACCGAGGCGTGGTCACCGATCGCTCAGGGCGACGTCCTCGACGACCCGGTCCTGAACAAGATCGCGCAGGACAAGGGCCGCACACCGGCACAGGTCACCCTCCGGTGGCACATCCAGCGCGGCGACATCGTGTTCCCCAAGTCGGTCACCCGTTCCCGGGTCGAGGAGAACTTCGCGCTCTTCGACTTCGACCTGTCCGTCGAGGACGTCGCGGCGATCGACGCCCTGAACAAGGACCGTCGCCGAGGACCGGATCCCGACGAGTTCAACCACATCCCGTGAGCTGATCTGCGTCAGTTGACGGACCACACCGAGGGCGCGACCCCTCGGCGGGTGGGAGAGGCGCGCCGGAGCAGAATGGCGCCATGAAGATCTCCCACCGCGCCGAGGCGGTCGCGCCCTTCTTCGCGATGGAGTTCGGGAAACGTGCCGCCGAACTCGAGGCCGCCGGACATCATGTGGTGAAACTGAGCATCGGCGAGCCCGACTTCGGGGCGCCGCCGGCCTTCCTCGCCGCCGTGCGAGACCTGACCGACGGCCGGCCACTGACCTACACCGAGGCCGTCGGACTCCCCGAGTTGCGCTCGGCCATCGCCGAATACTACGGCCGACATTTCGGCTGCGAGGTCGAGTCGCACCGCGTCGTGGTGACCTCCGGCGCGTCGGCCGCGTTACTGCTCACCTGTGCAGCCCTGATCGATCCCGGCGACGAGGTGCTGATCGCCGACCCGTCCTACCCGTGCAACCGCCAGTTCGCCGAAAGTCACGGCGCCCGCGTGCGTCTGGTTCCGACGACGCCGGCGACACGCTTTCAACTGTCGACCGCTCTCGTCGAACAGGCCTGGGGTACCCACACGCGGGGCGTCATGGTCGCCTCACCGTCGAATCCCACCGGGACCTCGGTGCCGCACGACGAGCTGGTCCGGCTGTGTGCGCGGGTGCGGGCCCTGGGTGGCTGGCGCATCGTCGACGAGATCTACCTCGGCCTCGCCGACGACGATCCCGACGGGTCCCCGCCCCGCAGCATCCTCGGTGCCGATCCCGACGCGATCGTGATCAACAGCTTCTCGAAGTACTTCGGCATGACCGGGTGGCGACTGGGGTGGTGCATCGTGCCCGACGACCTCGTCCCGGTGATGGAACGTCTCGCGCAGAACTTCTACGTCTGCCCATCGACACCGGCACAGCACGCCGCCCTGGCCTGTTTCACCGACGAGTCACTCGCCCTGAGCGAGGCACGCCGCGACGAGTTCCGGATTCGACGACACCTGGTCGTCGACGGCCTCGCACGGATCGGACTCTCCGTGCCGGTGATCCCCGACGGGGCCTTCTATGTCTACGTCGATGTCCGCAGCACCGGGCTGACCTCCGCCGAGTTCTGCGATCGCGCGCTGCGCGAGGCTTTCGTCTCCCTCACTCCCGGAAGAGATTTCGGTCACCACACCGCCGACGACCACATCCGGCTGTCGTACGCGGCGTCGTCCGACGAACTGACCGAGGGCATCCGGCGGCTCGGGGAGTTCGTCGCCGCATTGTGAGCGCGGTCCGGACGCGGTCCCACGATGGCCGTTCGACGGTCCGTCGTTACTGTCGGCGCGGCCGGCCGCACTGATCGCAGCCGGCGACCAGGAGCGCCGCCATGACCGACCCACAGCAACTGCCCCCGACGCCGAACCCCGGCGCGGATCGATTCGCCGACGAGCCGATCGTCATCCATCCGTCCGACTTCGGCGACCTCACCGCGCCCCGATACCCGATCGGGCCGTATCCGAGCGGTGGGCAGCAGTATCCAGATCAGCCGTACCCTCACCAACACCACCCGCAGCAGTACCCTCTGCACCACTACCCGCCGCACCACGTCGGGCACGGGCACCTCGCCCAGCCCCCGTATCCCCCACGCGGCCGGACCCCACGGCCCGCCGACACCCGTGTACGTGACGACGAACGTGCACACGCCGGTCGTCGTGCGGACGAATTCGTGCCCGCATGGCCTACATCCCGCCCTGACGCTGCTGACCTGCGGCCTGTGGTTGCCCATCTGGATCATCGACGCCGTCCTGCGCGGCCGACGGTGCCGGACGAGGCATAGGGTCGAGTCGTCGGACACGACCGGGACGCCCCCGGGGACACGAGGAGGTTGCCGCCGATGGGGACACCCGTCATCGATCCGCGACGAGTCGACGACGCGGTGGACGCGTCGATCTCCGCCGCCGTCACCGGAGCCCCCGGCCTTCCCGGCGTCGTCGCGGGTGTCACCACCGATCGGGCGACGATCAGTCTGCGTGCGGCCGGCGTACACGCGACCGACGGCGACGACCCGATGACCACCGACAGTGTCTTCGCCATCTTCTCCACCACGAAGCCGATCACCGCCACCCTCGCCCTCCAACTCGTCGAGGAGGGCACGCTCGACCTCGACGCCCCGGCCGCCGACTATGCACCCCGCCTCGGCACGATCGACGTGCTCGAGGGCTTCGACGACGCCGGGGGGCTGGTTCTCCGCGCACCGCAGAGCCCGATCACCACACGCCATCTCCTCACGCACACAGCCGGTTTCGCCTACGACTTCTTCGATCCGACGTACCGGCGGCTCAGCAGCGACCACGGGGTGCCCGGTGTGATCACCGCACGCCTGCGGTCATTGACCACCCCATTGCTGTTCGACCCGGGGACACGCTGGTCCTACGGCAGCAGCATCGACTGGGCGGGCCTGGTCGTCGAGGGCATCACCGGTCGACCGCTGGGCGACGTCATGTCCGAACGAATCCTCGACCCGCTCGGTATGACCGACACGTCGTTCGCGCTGCCGCCCGAACCCCGATCGCGTCGTGCGGTGCTCCACCATCGCACCACGGACGGCTCGCTGACGCCGAATCACCGATGGTCGATGCCCGCCGACCCGGAGGTCCAGATGGGCGGACAGGGCTTGTATTCGACGGTGCCCGACTACCTGAGGTTCATCCGGATGTGGCTCAACGACGGCCGATCCGACACCGGCGAACAGATCCTGCGCCCGGAGACGGTGGCCGACGCCTCACACAGCCATCTCGGGCGACTCGCGGTGACACCGCTGCTGTCGGCGAGCCCCGCCGTGACCAATGACGCCGAGCTCTTCCCCGGCGCACCGAAATCGTGGGGACTGATCTCGATGATCAACGACGAGGACGCACCCACCGGCCGCCCGGCGGGCTCGTTGTCGTGGGCCGGGCTGGCCAATCTCTATTTCTGGATCGACCGGCGCAATCGCATCGGTGGGTACTGGGCGTCGCAGATCTTCCCGTTCTTCGATCACACCGCACTCGGGGCCTACCTCGATCTCGAGACCGCGGTGTACCGCGCACTGTTGCCCTGACCTGCGTAGACATGCCACTGTCGGACCGGCCCGGCGGACCCCGTGTGGCCCCTGTCTCACAGTGAGACGCGTATGACCTGACTCACACTGTTGTATCAGAGGCGCTCCAGCCCAGCAGGCCGGCACCTCGTCGGCCTTCTCACGAGGAGGCGCACATTGAGCAGGCAGAGCTTGACCAAAGCACATGCGAAGATCACCGAGTTGTCGTGGGAACCCACCTTCGCGACACCGGCCACCCGGTTCGGCACCGACTACACCTTCGAGAAGGCCCCGAAGAAGGACCCTCTCAAGCAGATCATGCGGTCCTACTTCCCCATGGAGGAGGAGAAGGACAACCGCGTCTACGGCGCCATGGACGGCGCCATCCGCGGCAACATGTTCCGCCAGGTGCAGGAACGGTGGCTGGAATGGCAGAAGCTGTTCCTCTCGATCATCCCGTTCCCTGAGATCTCCGCGGCTCGTGCGATGCCGATGGCCATCGACGCGGTCCCCAATCCCGAGATCCACAACGGACTCGCCGTGCAGATGATCGACGAGGTTCGTCATTCGACGATCCAGATGAACCTCAAGAAGCTGTACATGAACAACTACATCGATCCGGCCGGCTTCGACATCACGGAGAAGGCGTTCGCCAACAACTACGCCGGCACCATCGGTCGTCAGTTCGGCGAGGGATTCATCACGGGTGACGCGATCACCGCCGCCAACATCTATCTGACGGTCGTCGCCGAGACCGCGTTCACCAACACCCTGTTCGTCGCCATGCCGGATGAGGCCGCGGCCAACGGCGATTACCTGCTGCCCACCGTCTTCCACTCGGTGCAGTCCGACGAGTCGCGACACATCTCCAACGGCTACTCCATCCTGCTGATGGCCTTGGCCGACGAGCGCAATCGTCCGCTCCTCGAACGCGACCTGCGCTACGCGTGGTGGAACAACCACTGTGTCGTCGACGCGGCGATCGGCACGTTCATCGAGTACGGCACGAAGGACCGGCGCAAGGACCGGGAGAGCTACGCGGAAATGTGGCGTCGGTGGATCTACGACGACTACTACCGCAGTTACCTTCTCCCACTCGAGAAGTACGGCCTCACGATCCCGCATGACCTCGTCGAGGAGGCCTGGAACCGCATCACCAACAAGCACTACGTGCACGAGGTGGCCAGGTTCTTCGCCACCGGCTGGCCGGTCAACTACTGGCGGATCGACGCGATGACCGACAAGGACTTCGAGTGGTTCGAGGAGAAGTACCCCGGGTGGTACAACAAGTTCGGCAAGTGGTGGGAGAACTACAACCGTCTCGCCTACCCCGGCCGTAACAAGCCGATCGCGTTCGAGGACGTCGACTACGAGTACCCGCATCGCTGCTGGACATGCATGGTGCCCTGCCTCATCCGCGAGGACATGGTCACCGAGAAGGTCGACGACCAGTGGCGCACCTACTGCTCGGAGACATGCTACTGGACCGACGCCGTCGCGTTCCGCGGGGAGTACGAGGGCCGGGAGACGCCGAACATGGGTCGTCTCACCGGTTTCCGCGAATGGGAGACGCTGCACCACGGCAAGGATCTCGCCGACATCATCAAGGACCTCGGCTATGTCCGCGACGACGGCAAGACACTGATCCCGCAACCACACCTGGATCTCGATCCGAAGAAGATGTGGACGCTCGACGACGTCCGCGGCAACGTCTTCAACAGTCCCAACGTGCTGCTGAACGAGATGTCGGACGCCGAGCGCGAAGCGCACGTGGCCGCCTACAAGGCCAATCGCAACGGGGCAGTTCCCGCCTGACGGAGCCCCGTCCCGGTGGTCTCGATACGCGTCGTCTCGCGCCGCTCGGCGTCACTACTCGACTCCCTCCGCTGGTCGAGTAGCGGCAAGCGAGCGGCGCGAGCCCGGCGCGTATCGAGACCACCCCACCAGCCACCCGAACAGGAGATCCAGTGGCCGACACGCATCGAATCAACTTCGAACCCGTCGACATCGAGATGGAGGTCACCGAGGACGAGACCATCCTCGATGCCGCGTTCCGGCAGGGCATCCACCTCATGCACGGATGTCGTGAGGGCCGGTGCTCGGCGTGCAAGTCGTACATGCTCGACGGGGACGTCCAGATGGACGACTACTCGACGTTCGCCTGCAACGACGCCGAAGAGGCCGAGGGGTACGTACTCCTCTGCCGGACTTATGCTTACAGCGACTGCGACATCGAGCTGCTCAACTTCGACGAGGACGAGTTGCTCGGCGGCGCGCCGATCCAGGACGTCCGCACGCGGGTCGCGGCGATCGAGCCGCTGACCCGGGACATCGTGTCACTGCGCCTCGACGTCGTCGAACCGGCGACCTTCGAGTTCAAGTCCGGCCAGTACGTCGACCTCTTCGTCCCGGGCACCGACGAGAAGCGCTCGTTCTCCATCGCGACCACACAGCAGACGCCGGACAAGCTCGAGTTCGTCATCAAGAAGTACGCAGGGGGCCTCTTCGCCGGGATGTTGGAGGACGGACTCTCCGTCGGCGACGAGATCATGGTCAACGGTCCGTACGGGTCGTGCACGCTACGCAGCGGCCACGTGCTGCCGCTCGTGGCCATCGGCGGCGGCGCCGGCATGGCGCCCCTGCTGTCGTTGCTGCGTCACATCAGCGAGAACGAGATCAACCGACCGGTCCGCTTCTACTACGGCGCACGCACCGCCTCGGACCTCTTCTACCTCGACGAGATCGCCTCTCTCGGTGCGAGAATCGCCGACTTCTCGTTCACCGCGTGTCTCTCGGAGTCCATGGCGGACCTGCCTGCCGGCGTGCAGGTCGTCGAAGGGAACGTGACCGCCATCGTCGACGGACGCGAGCCGGACCTAGCCCGAACGGAGGTGTATTTCTGCGGTCCTCCACCGATGGTTGACGCGGCGCTCGCGCTCGCCGAGACGCATTCGGTGCCCCGCGATCAGGTCTTCTACGACAAGTTCACCAGCCCGGCCTTCGACGGGTCGTGATCGGTCGACCATCGCGACACCTGCAGCCCAGCCAGCCCACCCTGCTCACCGGCCACCTCATGGCCGGGTCGAGCGGGCCGAACGACAAGGAACGAAAGGCATGTCAGCACCAGCAGCACCGCGGGAGCGCAGCTTCCCCTCCATCGAATTCACCGACGCCGAGGCCGGCGCCAAGGAATTCCCGAGCAGCAAGAGCCGGAAGTACAACTACTACGAGCCGGCGAAGAAGCGCGCCACCACCTACGAGGATGTCACCGTCGACGTGCAGCCCGACCCGGAGCGGCACCTGACGCAGGGCTGGATTTACGGCTTCGGTAACGGTCCGGGCGGCTATCCGCAGGAGTGGACCGCCGCGAAGTCCAGCAATTGGCATGCCTTCCTCGATCCCAACGAGGAGTGGGACCAGACGATCTACCGGAACAACTCGGCGGTCGTCCACCAGGTGGACCTGTGTCTGCAGAACGCGAAGCGCGCCCGCGCCTACGACGTGTGGAACAGGCCGTGGCTCAAGTTCATCGAGCGCAATCTCGGTGCCTGGATGCACGCGGAGAACGGCCTGGCGCTCCATGTGTTCACCTCGATCCAGCGGTCCGGGCCGACCAACATGATCAACACCGCCGTCGCGGTGAACGCCGCCCACAAGATGCGATTCGCACAGGATCTGGCGTTGTTCAACCTCGACCTGGCCGAGGCGGAGGACGATTTCGACGGCAGCGCCCACCGCGACGTGTGGATGAACGCACCCGAGTGGCAGCCCGTACGGGAGACGGTGGAACGACTGACGGCGGTCGGCGACTGGTGTCAGCTGCTGTTCGCGACGAACATCGTCTTCGAGCAACTGGTGGGTTCACTGTTTCGTTCCGAACTCGTCATGCAGGTCGCCGCGGGCAACGGCGACTACATCACGCCCACGATCGTGGGCACCGGCGAGTACGACTACGACCGCGATCTCGCCTACACACGCAACCTGTTCCGCATCCTCACCCGCGACGAAACGTACGGCGAGTCCAACAGGGCCCTGCTCAACGAGTGGCTGGCCGAATGGGTCCCGCGGAGCCTGGAGGCGGCCCGGGCGCTGCAACCGATCTGGTCGCAGCCGGCCGACAAGCCGGTCACCTTTGCCGCCAGTCTCGACGCCGCGATCGCCAAGTTCCGCAGCGTCCTCGAATCCATCGACGCCGACATCCCCGAGGAGTTGAACCAGTGAGCACCAGTATGCAATTCGGAGCCGAGACCGAGTTCTCCAACATGTGCGGTGTGACGCTCATGAACACGCCGATCGGCCGCGTCGTCGCCGACGTCATGGGCGCCAAGGACGGGGTGGAACTGACCGAGTACCCGTCGATGATCCGCGTCGACGGGGTCAACCGCCTCGACTTCGACTACGACGAACTGACCGACGCCCTCGGCCAGGACTTCGACGGGTCGGTCTTCGAGGAGATCAGCTCCACGCACTACGGGCGCATGGTCCACCTCGACGACCGCACGATGCTGTTCGCCAGCCCGGAGGACGCCGCCGAGTTCATCGGCTTCGACCTGACCGCCTCCTCCTGATCCTCACCGCCCGGGGGTGACTCCCACACCCCCGGGCGGTGATCTCCACCGGCCCGGGTGTCCGTCAGTCCCGGTCACCGTCAGTCCCGGTCTCCACCAGCACAGCCCCAGTAGAGAGCGAGTGAGAAGCATGTACGAGAAGAACGGCGACAAGTACTTCATCGTCGACGCCCACGTCCACCTGTGGGACGGTCGTGAATCCAATCAGCGCAACATCCACGGCAAGCAGTTCATCGACTGTTTCTACGACTATCACAAGAATCTCAGCCCCGAGGAACAGGTCTGGGACTACGACACCTACTGCTATTACGGGCCGGACCGCCTGATGCGGGATCTGTTCGAGGAAGGCCCGGCCGATCACGCGATCTTCCAGGCGACGATCCTCTCGGAGTTCTACAAGACGGGATTCGCCCAGGTCGATCAGTCGCTCGAACTGTGCCGGTCGCACCCCGATCAGCTGACCTACAACCATGCCTACGATCCTCGCCACGGCGAGTTCGGCCTGGAGCAGCTGCGCCGTGACGCGGAATCGATGCACCTGCAGGGCGTCAAGCTCTACACGGCCGAGTGGTACGGCGATTCCCGCGGGTACAAGCTCGACGACCCGTGGTCGCGCCGCTACCTCGAGGAGTGTATTGCGCTGGGGATCAAGAACGTCCACGTGCACAAGGGTCCGACCATCCGGCCGCTGGACCGGGACGCGTTCGACGTCGCCGATGTCGACAAGGTGGCCACCGATTACCTCGACCTGAACTTCATCATCGAGCACGTCGGCCTGCCGCGGCTCGAGGACTTCTGCTGGATCGCCACCCAGGAGTCGAATGTGTACGGCGGACTGGCCGTGGCCATCCCGTTCATCCACACCCGCCCGAGGTACTTCGCCCAGATCATCGGCGAGCTCCTGTACTGGATCGGCGAGGACAAGATCCTCTTCGCCTCCGACTACGCGCTGTGGACCCCGCAGTGGCTGGTGGAGCGTTTCGTCGACTTCCAGATCCCGGAGGACATGACGGAGTACGCGCCGATCACCGTGGAGCAGAAGAAAAAGATCCTCGGCCTCAACGCGGCGGCGCTCTACCCGAACATCAAGGTGCCCGACGAACTGCAGATCCCCACGGATGCCGCGAATCCGGGTGTGGAGGTGGCGGCGGGCGCCAAGGATGCGGTGACGGCATGACCGCTCTGGCCCCCGGCGACGCCCGGCCGACGACGATCGAGGACGAGGTGCTCGCCGCCCTCGCCACGGTCGTCGACCCGGAACTCGACGAGCCGATCACCGATCTCAACTTCGTGCGGTCGATCCTGATCGACGACGCGGGCGTCACCGTGCACCTGAGGCTGCCCACCTCGTTCTGCTCGCCGAACTTCGCGTATCTCATGGCATCCGACGCCCAGGACGCGCTGCGCCGCGTCGACGACGCCGGTCTGGTCCGCGTGGTGCTCGACGACCATCACGACAGCGACAAGATCAACGCCGGACTGGCCGCCGAGGCAGGCTACGTGGGGACCTTCGGCGTCGAGGCCGACGAGGGTCTCGACGATCTGCGGGAGATCTTCGTCCGCAAGGCCCACACGGCGGCGATGGAACGATGCGTGTCAGATCTGCTGGCGCGCGGAGAGATCACCCTCGACGACATCTCGCACCTGACCGTCCGGGATCTGCCACCGGGCCCCAAGAAGGCCGCGCTGATGCGCCGACGTGTGAACGCGGGACTGAGTCTGTGCCCCAACAGTCATGTCCTCGTCGACGAGGACGGTCGTCCCGTCGCCGCCGACGATGTCGCCATGCATCTGAGATTCGCCCGGTCGGTGCGCATCTCCATCGAGGGCAACGGCCATTTCTGCCGCGGCCTTCTCGCCACCCGCTACGCCGACGATTCCGACTGCGACGGTCGCAGCGGACCCGTCGTCACCAACCACAGATCCGAGAGGAGCGCATCATGAAGGCCGTCCAGGTGGTCGGATACCACGACAAACTGCAGCTCAACGAGATACCCGATCCGCAGATCACCGGCCCGCTCGACGTCATCGTCAGGGTCGGCGGGGCGGGTGTGTGCCGCACCGACCTGCACATCCTCGAGGGTCAGTGGGCCGAGAAGAGCGGTGTCGCGCTGCCGTACACGATCGGTCACGAGAACGCCGGCTGGGTGCACGCCGTCGGGGACGCGGTCACCAACGTCGCCGTCGGCGACACCGTGATCCTGCATCCGCTGATCACCTGCGGCCTGTGCCACGCCTGCCGCGACGGTGACGATGTCCATTGTGAGAACAGCGATTTTCCCGGAATCGACACCGACGGCGGCTACGCCGAGTACCTGAAGACGACGGCCCGCAGCGTGGTGGCCATCGACGAGTCCCTCCAGCCGGCCGACATCGCCGCGCTCGCCGACGCGGGACTGACCGCGTATCACGCGGCGGCCAAGGTCGCGCGGATGACGCGGCCGGGAGACACCTGTGTCGTGATCGGCGCAGGCGGTCTGGGGCACATCGGAATCCAGGTGCTCGAGGCCATCTCCGGCGTGACCATCGTGGTCGTCGACCGCACCCCGGCTGCCGTCGAACTCGCGGTGGAGGTCGGTGCGCATCACGGCATCGTCGCCGACGGGACACACGTGGACCGCGTACTCGAACTCACCGACGGCAAGGGGGCCGAGGCCGTCCTCGACTTCGTCGGCGAGGGTGGTGCCACGGCCGAGGGCATCGCGATGCTGCGCCGAGCCGGCAACTACTTCGTCGTCGGATACGGCGAGAACATCGACGTCCCCACCATCGACGTCATCTCCACGGAGATCAATTTCATCGGCAATCTCGTCGGGTCGTACAACGACCTGACCGAGCTGATGACGCTCGCCGCGCAGGGCAAGGTCACCTTGCACACGACCAAGTACCCGCTCGACGACTTCCAGCAGGCCATCGACGATCTCGACGCCGGGCGCGTCCGCGGGCGCGCCATCCTCATCCCCTGACCGACGCGCCCGCCGGTCAGCAGCTCGTCACCAGCCCGTCACCATCGAACACGAAAGGCACGATCCCATGGCAAAAGAGTTGCGCTACAACGCCGAAGCGCGGCTACGACTCGAACGGGGCGTCAACGCCCTCGCAGACGCAGTCAAGGTCACCCTCGGACCGAAGGGCCGCAACGCGGTCCTCGAGAAGCTCACCGGACCACCCACCATCACCAACGACGGCGTGACCATCGCCCGTGAGATCCAACTCCGGGATCCCTTCGCCAACATGGGTGCCCAATTGGTCAAAGAGGTCGCCATGAAGACCAACGGTGTCGTCGGCGACGGGACCACGACCGCAACCGTTCTCGCGCAGGCGATGGTCCGCGAGGGCCTGCGCGCCGTCGACCAGGGCGCGAACCCGATGCGTGTGCGGCGCGGCATCGAACGGGCCGTCGCGACCGTCATCGAGTCGCTGTCGGATCAGGCCGTGCAGATCGGCGGACGCAGCGACCTCGAACGCATCGCGAGCCTCGCGGCCAGTGACGACGAGGTCATCGGCGCGGTGATCGCGTCGGCGGTCGAACACGTCGGCAAGAACGGCGTGATCACGACCGAGGAGAGCGACACGCTCGGACTGTCGGTCGACGTCGTCGACGGCATCGAGTTCGACCACGGCTACATCTCGGGATACATGGTCACCGACCACGAGCGGATGGAGGCGGTCCTCGACAACCCGGTAGTCCTCCTGACGAACAAGAAGATCACGTCGGTGCAGGAGATCATGCCGGCGATCGAGTCCGCGAAGCGGGCGGACCGCCCCCTGCTCGTCCTCGCCGAGGACGTCGACGGACCGGCCCTGCAGCTGCTCGTCGGCGGCAACATGCACAAGACGATGCAGTCCGTGGTCGTCCGTGCACCCGGCTTCGGGCACCGTCGCGTCGCCGAGCTGGAGGATCTGGCGGTCGCCCTCGGCGGCCACGTCATCGCCAAGGACACCGGGCTCGAACTGTCCGAGGTCTCGGTCGATCACCTCGGCACGTGCGATCGGGTGACCGTCACCGAGAACGAGACGACCATCGTCGGGGCCCACGGCGACCAGGCGCTCGTCGATGCTCGGGTCGCTCAGCTGGAGGCACAGCTGTCCCGTGCGCGGATCGACGCCGACCGCGACAGCCTCGAACTCCGGGTCGCGCGACTCACCGGACGGGTCGCGGTCATCCGCGTCGGTGGCGTCACGAGCGTCGAGCTCAAGGAGCGCATGCTGCGCGTCGAGGATGCGCTCGCCGCCACACGGGCAGCGGTCGAGGCCGGGATCGTCTCGGGCGGCGGCACGGCCCTCGCGCAGGCCCATCGA
This sequence comes from Gordonia sp. ABSL11-1, assembly GCF_030315685.1. Classification (GTDB taxonomy): domain Bacteria; phylum Actinomycetota; class Actinomycetes; order Mycobacteriales; family Mycobacteriaceae; genus Gordonia. The sequence goes on from NZ_JASXSI010000021.1 coordinate 84,624, forward strand.
GCTCTGGAGGTTCTCACGGCCGATGGCGACGAGGCGGTCGGCATCGACGTCGTCCGCCGATCGCTGGCCGAACCACTCCGGTGGATCGCCACGAACGCCGGATACGAGGGCGACGAGGTCGTCAAGGTGGTGACCGGACTGCCGATCGGACACGGTTTCAATGCACTCACCGGCGAGTACGGCGACATGTTCGACGAAGGCGTCATCGATCCCTGCAAGGTGACGCGGGCGGCGCTGGAGAGTGCCGCGTCGATCGCCGCGCTGCTGATCACCACGGAGACCGCCGTCGTCGAGGAGGTATTCACCCACCCCGGGGCGATCGAGGCACCCGGTTTCGGTGACCTGGCAGAGGGGATGGTGCGACCCTCGAACATCTACTGACCGGCCCCCGGCACGTGCGCCGGCAGAGCTGGGCCGGCCGCGATCCGAACGAGGAGATGTTCGCGGCGTTGATCGCGGCCGGCCCTCCCCACCGACCCACTTGCTCGTCGACCCACCAGGGGTCGCCGAGTCCGATAGACTCAGACCGATGTGAGATCCACATCACAGAGGAGTTCGTCAGTTCTGTGAGTTCTCAGCCCACCTCCCAGACCGAGACGCCCACCGAGATCGCCGCCGCACGTGAACGCTTTCTGACCGACGACAACATCTCCGCCGGAGTCCGCGAGAGCATCTCCACGTCATGGCGCCGGTCCCGCGCGTTCAACGTCCATGCCGACCGTCTCGAGTTGCCGTTCGTCCGCGAACCCAACCTCGAGAGCCCACTCGTGTCCGCGGCACGACCGATCATCCGACAACTCGCCGACGACCTCTCCGCCGAGCCGGTCAGCATCATCCTGACCTCCTCGGACGGCGTTGTCCTGTCCCGGGCGACCGCCCATCGACCGCTCGGCCGCATGCTCGACGAGGTGAGCCTCGCGCCCGGATACAGCTACAGCGAGGAACACGCCGGGACGAACGGCATCGGGACCGCGCTGGAGAACCGACAAGCCACCCTCGTCCGCGGATCGGAGCACTACGCGAGCCTCCTGGCGGACCTGTCGTGCGCCGGCGTTCCGATCGTGCACCCGGTGTCGGGGGCGGTCATGGGCGCGCTCGACCTGACCGGCCTCGCCGACGACGGGGGCCCGCTGCTGCTGTCGCTGGCGAAGTCGGCGACAGCACAGATCGAGCAGCGGATGCTCTCGCAGGCGAGCGAACGCGAGTCACGACTGCTCAACGCGTACCTGGCGACCTGTCGTCGTGCACCGCAGATGATGGTCCTCGCGATCGCGGGCGACGTCGTCCTGATGAATCAGCGACTGCGCCTCGCGGTCGACCCGCAGGACCAGATCTCGCTCCTCGAGCACGCCGTCGATCAGACGCTCGACGCGACGGCGTCGCGGCTGGTGAGCACCATGGCCAGCGGGCGCGCGGCCCGGTTGTCACCGGTCCCCGAGTACTGGGACGAGCGGTCGGGCATGGCGGTCTTCCATGTGCACATCCTGGATTCCGGTGAGCGCCTCGAACCGCGGACGCCGACGCGACGTGCCGGTTCTGGCCTGCCCGGTGTCGTCGGACGCAGCTCGTCGTGGCAGCAGTGCTGCGATCGGGTGGCCCGCCATGTCGGTGTCGGCGAATGGATCGCCGTCGCCGGAGAGACAGGCACCGGGCGGTCGACGGTGCTGCGCGCCAGTGCCACCCGTGCGCGCGGCAGTGTCCGGGTGTTCTCCGCTCAGGACCTCCGGGTGCCCGAGATCCTCGACGCACTCGCCGTCGAACTCGACCGCGACGACTTCAGCGTCGTACTCCGCGACATCGACACCCTCGACGGGCCGACCCTGGCGCATGTCGCGAGCATGCTGCAGGGCAGGGAAAGCGCCGGATGGGTGGGTGTCACTGTCGGGCACGTGACCGTCGACGCCCTGCACGACGCGGACGCGGCGGCGATCCTGTTACCGTTCTTCTCCCACACCGTCCCGATCCCTCCGCTGCGACATCGGATCGAGGACCTGCATGATCTGATCCCGACGTTGCTGCGCCAGCTGACCCGGGGACGCGAGCTCACCGTGTCCGCGGAGGCGATGAGATCGCTCAGCAAGTACAGCTGGCCGGGCAACGTGGCACAACTGCGACAGATCCTGCGCGAGATCGTCACCCACCAGAGGTCCGGCGTCATCGATGTCCATCAGCTGCCACCGTCGTGCCGCTCGCTGAGCCGGCACACGCTCACCCGGATCGAGGCCCTCGAGCGCGACGCCATCATCCGCAGTTTGGAGGAGAACGGCGGTAGCAAGGCGACCGCCGCTGCCGCGCTGGGCATCTCCCGCGCGACGATCTACCGCAAGATCAAGGAGTTCGGCATCGACGTCTGAGCGCGCCCCGCCGACCGTGCCCAGGAATTCGCCGACCGTGCCCGGTCGCGTCGATCGGAGCGTCGTTCATCATTCACCGATACCCGTGCTCGGCAACGGCTTCCGCGACGACTCGATGTGCATCGGCGATGCGGTCGTGCCGTCGTAGCGTGTCGGCGATCTGTGTCGGATGACAACGCATCTGTGAGTGTTGACAGGATTCTGGGAGTGGAGACTCTGCAACCAGCACTTGCGGCCGTCACGCCGGGTTCGGTGTGATCTTGATGGCCCCGTATGCCGTCGTTCAGATGGTGCTTCGGAGTGCGGTAGCTATGGAGGCAAGCACCTGCGAAGTGGTTCGCCCCGTGAGCGTCGGCGCCCACTGCTCGGTCCAGGGTCGTCCGTGCGTCACCCATGCCGTCGCCAGGCTGGCTGCCCGTGCTCCGGTCATGTCAGCGTCGACATGATCACCAACCATCCACGCAGCTCCTTCGCTCCCGGCGATCTCCAGTGCGGCGGTGAAGATCCGTGGGTCTGGCTTCTTGCAATCGAGTTCTCCCGAAATAGCGCTCCCGGCAACGATGTCTGAGAGCCCAGTACGCTCGATCTTCATCCGCTGCTGTCGAGAACCCCCATTAGTCACAATCACCAGGCGTTGACCCATTTCGGCTAGCTCACCGAGCTGAGTGAGGACGCCGGGATAGCACTCGATGTGGTCCACGTGCTCGTAGAGCAGTCGGGTAACCAGATCATCGACGTCGGCGGTGTCCGGTTGAAGCCTGTCGATGATCATCGACGCCAGCGCAGCCCTGGGCGTGTATCCGTGTGCGTCGGCTCGGATAAGCCACTCGACGTCGGGCAAGTCGCCGCCCCACGAGCGGACTGCGTCGGCAGCCCAGTGAGCAAAGGCGCCATCTCGATCCACGAGAGTGTTGTCGAGGTCGAGAAGTACCGGCATGGACAGATTCTAAGGGGCCGACTGTCGGTACTGGCCGCCGCGCGGACCCCCACCGGTTGTCGGCCGTGACAACTGATCTGAGACAAGAGCTACCGAAGCGGTCGCGCAGTCAGCCCGATGACATGTGGCGTCGGACCGGATCTGCATGCCGGGCCTGATCGGTGGTGGGCTGCTCCCAGGTACATGTCACCGAGTCCCAGTTAGAGTGGCAAACTCCCATTTCCGTTGTCATCCGACAGAGCGGCAACGGACCCGGCGGCAAGTGTAGCCTCGGCGTTCTCGACGTGGGCGGTACCGAGTTGGTCGGCGTCGGCACGGATGTCGCCGGCAACCGCGGCCGCGGCCACGACGATCATCTGCGCCCGCCGTTCACCGACCAGGCCGATGATCTCGGCGAACTCCTCATCAATCCCGTCCACGATCAATCCTCGATACCTCCGGTACTAG
>NZ_JASXSI010000022.1 GCF_030315685.1 Gordonia sp. ABSL11-1
CTGTGGACGAATGGCTGCGTGGTGGCAGGGCATCGTGGACACGCCGCCGCCGGTGATCACGGTGTCCGCGCCGCGCGGGCACCACGGTTCGGTGAAACCGGGAACGGTGATCATCCGCCGAACGCTGGATCCCGTCGACATCGTCATCCATGACGGACTGCGCACGACGTCGAAGGCGCTGTCGGTGCTCGACGCTGCGGTCGAGAGCGGTATGGAACCCATCGACCGCGGACTCCAAGGCGGGTTCGTGACCGTCACACAGCTGACCGAGACCTTCGAGCGCCGTCGGAAATGTGTGGGCGCGACCGAGATGGCGCGCATGGTCGCGCTCGTGGACTCCGGCGCCCGATCGGAGGCGGAACGGCTGACCGTCAACCTCTTTCGCGACGAACACATCACCGGCTGGACCGCGAACCATCCGGCTGAGGGGTACGAGATCGACTTCGCGTTCATCGCGATGATGCTGGCGGTGGAGATCGACGGGCTCGCCTTTCACCGCGACGCGGTCACCTTCCAGCGTGATCGCACCAAGCGCAACGCCCTGATCGAGGTCGGGTGGACGGTCCTGAACTTCACGTGGAGCGACCTCGTCGAGCGGCGCGAGTACGTGGCCGCGCAGGTCCGTCGCGCGTTGTCGGCGGCGGCGTGACCGGTAGATGACGGGGAACGTATCGGTGACCGTTACGTTTCGCGTCGTTTGGGTGTGGTGGTGGTGGTCGCGCGTCATCTGTGAGCTCGTCCCTGCCGGGCTATTGATCTTCAAATGACTGCAATCAAAAACTCGACCTGCGGTTACATAAGCGACATACTGGTCGGGTGAGTTCTTGGGTGGTCCGATGACCGTCGCCGATGACGCGGATCTGCTTGTCGCCTCGCTCGCGGAGTACCGACCGCGAACGTCCGACGAGGTACGCGATGTCACGGCCCGGCTGATCCGCGACGGTTCGCTGGCGGTCGGTACCCGGCTACCGCCGATCCGCGAATTGACCCGCCAGTCGGGACTGAGCACCCGGTCGATCGTGTCCGCCTGGGGTGCCCTACGACGACTCGGGCTCATCGAGACAAACCGGCGCGGTGGCACGGTCGTCGTGAACGGTGCCACGTCTGCCGCCGGGTGGGCCGACCGGGATCTGCTCACCGGAAGCCCGGATTACGACCTGCAGCCTGATCTCGCCAAGGCGTTGTCCGCGGGCCTGCGGTCCGAGCAGCTGAATCGCCCGGGTCGCGAGTACATCACCGACCGTCTGCGCGATGCGGTGATCGACGGGTGGCCGTTCCGCTCCGCGTCTTTCGTGGCGGCCAGCGGAGGCTCGGAGGGGCTGCTGCTCGCCGTCGAGGCTGCCGCAGCGCCCGGATCCCTGGTCGCGGTCGAGCAACCGGTGATGCCCGGCTTCCTCGACACCCTCGCGGAGGTCGGTTACCGGGTCGTCGGCATCGACTCCGATGATCAGGGAGCTCGTGCCGATTCGCTCGCCGAGGTGCTCCGCGACGAGCCGGCCGTGGTGGTCTTGCAGCCCGAGGGAGCTTACTCGGAGTCGGGCGCGCTCACCTCCGAACGCGCCGACGAGCTCGCTGCGGTGATCGAGAGCGCGCAGAACCGGCCGTGGATCGTCGAGGACGATGCGGTGGGGCCCCTGGCGCGGGCGCAAGCGCCGTCACTGGGCAGCTCCTTCCCGAACGAGACCGTCCGAATTCGCAGTTACTGCAAGGCGTTCGGGATGGATATCAAGACCTGCGTCATCGGTGGCAGCAACGAACTCATCGACCGGGCCATCCGATTACGCGTGCACGGGATTGCCGCGAACAGCCGGATCCTGCAGAACGCGCTCGCGCATCTGGCCACCGACCCGGACACGGACGCCGTCGTCGATACCGCACGCGCGCGGTACGGAAGCCGCCGTTCGGCGTTGGTCGACGCCCTCACCGAGCGCGGTGTCTCCGCGAGATCGGGCCCGAACAGCCTGGTCCTGTGGATCGACGTGCAGGACGAGACCGGCGCGGTGATCGAGTTGGCGCGCAAGGGCATCAATGTCGGTGCGGGAGCGCGGTCGTTCGTGCGGCCGGTCGGCCACGGATTGTTGCGGATCGCTGTGCCCCAGTTGCCCGACGAGCGTGGTGCGATCGCCGAGCTGGCCGATGCGGTCGCCGACATCGCCGGAACCGTCCACCGGGAGTTCCTGGACTGACGCAGGGAGCCCGCGGCGGACGGCTCGTCCAGCGCTGCTCGACGGTGCGGGTCAGGAGTGTGCCGGTTCCAGCGAGCGCAGGTGCGGCACGATGTCGGTCGCGATGCGCTCGAGACATTCGGTGTACCGCGGGTGATGGAGTGCGAGCGGCACGTGAAACAGCCAGTCTGTTGTCGCCGCCGGAACCGGTGAACCGAGGATCTCCGCCACCAGGCGGTCGGCCGAAGCGCAGTGGATGGAGAGTCCGCGACGGTAGGCGTCCGCCCCGCCACCCAGTTTCCCGCCGTAGTAGTCGGGGCTCAGTGTGACATCGGCGTCGAAGATGGCACGTGCGTCGTCGTCGGTGCCGCCGGGGACGAGTGCCACCGTGGAACCGATGCGCGGCACGCCGCTTCCGAGATCGGCGAGATAGGCATCGACCAGCCGGTGTGCGTCCCCGTCCTTTCCTGCCTCCGAATTGGGATGGGGGAGAAGGCCATCGCCCGCTCGGGCCACGCGACGGGCGGTTCGGGTGTTGCCGGTGGACTGCCAGACGCGGTGCCGAAGCGACGTGGGATCCGGATGGATGGGTATCCCGGGTGCTACCGTCCCCTCCTCCAGCAGTGAATGCAGGGTGGCGAGCCGAGACGCGTACAGACTCTCTCGATCATCCTGCGCGAGTCCGAATCCGGCGTACGTCGTCGCCGACAATCCGAACCCGAGGCCCTTTCCGACGCCGAGTTCCAACCGGCCTCCGCTGAGTTCGTCGGTGACCGCGGCGTCCTCGACCAACCGGACCGGGTTCTCGAACGGCAGCGCGACGACACCGCTGCCCAGACGGATGCGCGAAGTGTGCTGGGCGACCGCAGCCAACAACGGGAAGACCGTCGGAAGGGCGGCGTGGTGGGCCGCGAAGTGGCGGGTGGCGAACCAGATCGTGCCGAACCCGAGACGCTCCGCCGCGACCGCCGCCTCGATGGCCTGCCGATAGGTCTCGGCGGGCTTCGTGCCGGTTCGCACCTGGATGAACAACGACGGTGGCATGGTCATAGGCCGTAGTGCCCGCGCAGAGTGGTGGTCGCGTACTCCGTGCGGAACAGCCCGCGGCGTTGGAGAAGTGGTACCACGGTGTCGACGAAAGCCTCCAGACCGGAGGGCAATTCGTCGATCATGAGGTTGAAACCGTCGCACGCTCCGGTGCGGAACCAGGTTTCGATGTGATCGGCCACCTGCTCGGGTGCGCCGACGATGGTGTTGTGGACACCGCCGCCGGCCAGCAGGCGGGCGGCCCCGCGGGTGTCGAGATCCCGGTCGCGGACGAACTCCAGGAACACCGCCCGCTGGCCGCGTGAGCCGTCGGCGGACTCCTCCGCGGGTACCCGGTCCCAGGGGATCGGGGCGTCGAGGTCCAGGTCTTCCTCCCGCATACCGAGCCGGGCCGCGAGGTTCGCGACCTGGACATGGTCGGGAATGAGATCGGTCAGTTCGCGTTCGCGTCGGCGGGCACCCTCCTCGGTGTCGGCCAGGATGACGATCAGGCCGGGCAGTAGTTTGACGGTGTCCGGGTCGCGGCCCGCGGCAGCTGCGAGCGCGCGCACCTCGGCGCGCCGGCGTCGCGCGGAGTCGATGTCGGCGTGTGCGGTGTAGATGGCGTCGGCCGTACGTGCGCCCAACTCCACCCCGTGAGTCGATGCCCCGGCCTGGATCAGGACCGGCCTGCCGTCGTCGAGCGGCGGGGCCTTCAACGGTCCGGCCACCCGGAAGTGCTTGCCGTCGTGGGAGATCGGATGGATTCGACCGGGATCGAGGTAGCGTCCGGTGGCGCGGTCGGCGACGAGGGCGCCCGGTGACCACGAATCCCACAGCGCGGTCACGACGTCGAGGAACTCGGCGGCGCGCTCGTAGCGTTCGGGTTTTGCGGGAGCCTCGTCGAGCGAATGGTTCCGGGCGGCAGCGTCGCCCCCGGTCACCACGATGTTCCACCCCGCTCGGCCATGAGACACCGCAGCAAGTGCGGCGAACTGACGGGCAAGGTTGTACGGATCGTTGTACGAGGTGGTCGCGGTGACGATCAGACCGATCCGCTCGGTGTGCGTCGACAGCACCGACTGGGCGACGATCGGGTCGAGCAGCCGGCTGGGCGCATTCCAGTCCTTCGCCTGGATGTCCGGTGAATCGGCCAGGAAGACTGCATCCAGCAGCCCGCGCTCGGCCACCCGCGCGACGTCGGCGTAGTGCTCGACCGTGACGAAATATGCACCGTCAGAGGAGGAGCGTCGCCAAGGGCTCCCGATGGTGCCGCCGGGAATCAGATTCGCGTTGAGGATGACGTGCGGTCCCTCGGGTGTGCTCATGCGCTGATCACCGGCCCGGGTTCGACGGTCGACAGGGTCTCGCGGATGACGATCCGTGCGGGGTCGGACACCCACTGTGACAGCGACCCCGGATAGAACGCCGACTCGACACCGACGGTGGCCAGCACGAGTACCTGAAGTGCCGCGGCCACACCGCTGCCGCAGTAGGACGCGGTCGCGATGCCGGCGTCCAGGGCCCCGAGTGCGCGATACCGGGAGCGCAGCGCGGCGTCGTCGAGCACACGGCCCTCGTCGTCGAGATCGTCGAACACCGATGCGCTCACCGCGCCCGGGATGTGTCCGGACGCGCCGTTGCGACCCAGGTAGTCGTCGACGGGCCGGGCATCGAGCAACAGGCCGTCCCGTGCCAGGCGCGCGACGTCGTCGGTGCCCACCACCGGGAGGGCGCCGGGCCGGATCTCGACCGGCGCGATCTCGATGTTCTCGCGGTCCTCGGGCCGATCGCCGGTCTCCAGCGCCCCGCCGGCCCCGGTCCATGCGCGCAGTCCACCGTCGAGGACCCGGACATCGGCGATGCCGGCCCAGCGCAGGACCCACCAGGCACGGGCAGCGGCGGTCGATCTCGAATCGTCGTAGACGACCACCGGACTGGTGGGTGTGATCCCCCACCGCCGTGCGGACGCGGCAAGCCGGTCCGGATCGGGAAGCGGACGCGCCCCCGACCGTGCGGTGACCGTTCCGGCCAGATCGGCGTCGATGTCGACGAAATGAGCGCCGGGCAGATGTCCGCGTCGATAGGCGTCCCTGTCGGCGCGACCGCCTGCGTCGACGCGCACGTCGAGCACCACCGGGGCCGGGTGGCCCGAGCGTCGGAGTGTCGCGGCAGAGGAGAGGTGATCGGCTCGTGTGCCCGTCATCGATAGGCGCCCTTCGTTGTCGAGGAGGTAGTACTGCACCAAGTTATGTACTCACGATCTATGGAAACATAATTGGACCCGGCGTGATTTTTGTGTTCACGTTCGGCCGGTCCGCTGCATATGTTTCATCTGCCCGATCGGGATCCGCCCGACGCGATTCAGGAGGACTGCGTGTCCACACCCACCACCGAGGCCGGCGAGGCCAGAACCACCGCGTTCGTCAGCGCGCAGTGGCTGGAACGTCATCTGACGGATCCGCGGGTGGCCGTCATCGAGATCACCGACGACCCAGCACATGTCGACGCGCCGGGAACGATCCCGGGCGGGCGCGCGGTGTACTGGAAGAACCTGCTCTGGCATGCCGAACGTCGCGAGTTCGCCTCGGCAGCAGAACTTTCCGACCGCCTCTTGGCACTGGGCGCCGGCACGGGGCACACTCTGGTCTTCGCCGGTGAACCCACACAGTTCGCGGCCTACGCGCTGTGGGTGGCCAGGGTGGTGGGTGTCGGCGGGGACCTGCGCTACCTCGACGGCGGACTCGAGGCGTGGCGGTGGCGGGACTCCGGGTCGCCCGACACGCCTGTCGAGGCCCAGTTCATCCGCCCGTACTCCGCACTGCCGGTGTCGACGCCCCAACCCGAGCATGTGATCGATCGAGACGGCGTCCGGCAGGCACTGGACTCCGACACCGTCGTCGTCGATCTGCGGTCACCCGAGGAGTTCGCCGGCGACCGCGTGTCACCCGCGACCGAGCCGATCGATCACGGCGCCCAGCGACACGGACGGATACCGGGCGCCCGATCGCTGCACGTCCGCGAGTTGCTCGACGACGTCGGTCGAGTTCTCCCCGCCGACGCACTGCGCGAACGGATCTCGACACTCGACGCCGAGCAGGCGCCCGAGCTGGTGTTCTACTGCCGGCTCTCGCACCGTGCCGCCCTCGGGTGGCTCGTGTTCACCGACATCCTCGACGACCCGCGCGTCCGGGTCTACGACGGATCCTGGACCGAGTGGGGGAGCATCGTGGGCACCCCGATCGAGCGATGACCGCGTCGGTACGCCGGTGGGCGCCGGCCCGGCGGAGTTCGGGGGTGGCGCTCTCGGCGATCGTGATGGCCTGGGCCGCGGTCACCCTCGCCTTCCTCGCCATCCACCTCGCGCCCGGCGACCCGGTCACGGCAGTGATGGGAGAGTCGAGCAACCCGGATCTGCGTGCACAGGTCGAGCAGGACTGGGGGCTCGACCGTCCGCTGGCCGTCCAGTACGTCCGGTACCTCGGCGACCTCCTGCACGGCGACATGGGCTATTCCTACGTCCGCGGAGAACCGGTGACACACATACTCTTCGGTGATCAGCTGAGCGCGACCGCACGTCTGGCAGGCGTGGCCCTGGTGTTCGTGGCCGTCCTCGCGCCCACACTCGCCGTGCTGACCGCGGGTCGACGGAACTGGTTCTCGCGCAGCGTGAGCGGTCTGGAGCTGTCGTTCGCGTCGGCGCCGACGTTCTGGATCGGACTGATCCTGATCTGGGTGTTCGCCTTCACACTGCGGGTCCTACCGGTGACTTCCGGCAACGAGTTCCAGCGTCTCATCCTGCCCGCGCTCACCCTGGCGCTGCCCATCGCAGCAGTCCTCTCCCAGGTGATGCGCGGCGGCATCGAGAAAGCCCTCGAGCAACCCTTCGCCGTCACCGCCCGGTCACGGGGGATCGGAGAGACCTCCTTACGCCTGCGGCACGGACTGCGTCACTCGATGCTGCCCGCCGCCACACTCGCCGGATGGGCGGTGAGCGGACTGCTCACCGGCACGGTGGTCGTCGAGGAGGTGTTCGGCCGCGCCGGGCTCGGCACGGTCACCGTCGAGGCCGTGACCTACAAGGATCTGCCGGTAGTGCTCGGCGTCGCATTGCTCACGGCCGCCGTGTATCTCACGGTGACGGTGGTCATCGACATCGCCTACGTGTGGATCGATCCGCGACTCCGGGAGGCCACCCGATGACCAGCCTCACCGTCACCGGTCTCCGGCTGCGATCGCCGCTGCGGGCCCGATCGATCGGACTCCGGGTATCAGCGGTCTTTCTGCTGCTGATCGTGGTCGCCATCGTCTGGCCCGCGGTGTTCGCACCCGGCGACCCGCTGCACACCGACCTGTCCATCGCCCATCAGGCGCCGTCGATGTCGCATGTGTTCGGCACCGACCAGCTCGGTCGTGACGTGTGGATCCGCGTCGTCCACGGCGCGCGCCTGTCGGTGTTCATCGGTGTCGCGGCGACGGCAGTCGCGGTCGCGATCGGTGTCCCGCTGGGGCTGGCCGCCGGCCTCGGCAACCGTTTCCTCGACACCGTCCTGTCTCGCTTCTTCGACCTGCTCGGTGCGTTTCCGGAGATCCTGCTCGCCCTGGTCCTGATCGCCATCACCGGAACCGGCACGACCAACCTGATCATGGCCATCGGCGTGGCGTCGGCACCGCGGTTCGCTCGCGTGATGCGGGCCGAGACACGGCTGGTCGACCGCGCCGAGTTCATCGCACAGGCGGGACTGCTGACCCGCTCGCGGTGGCGGATCGTGCTGCGGCACACGCTGCCCAATGCGATCGGCACCCTGCCGGTCCTGATCACCCTCGGCCTCGGCACCTCGATCCTCGGTGCGGCCGCCCTCAGCTTCCTCGGATTCGGTCCCCAGCCGCCGACGCCGGAGTGGGGAGCGATCCTCTCCGAGGCCCGCGACGACCTCCGGATCGCCTGGTGGACGGTGTTCTTCCCCGGTGTCGCCATCACGGCGACGGTCATCGCGACCACGGTGGCCGGCCGCGAGGCGCAACGCCGATTCGAGCGAAGGACGACGACATGACGCTCGCGGCCACACCGCCGGACGAGATCACCGACACCGAGACGCTTGTCCGGGTCGAGAACCTGCGCATCGGCTTCGGCGACAAGGACGTCGTCGGCGGCGTCGGATTCGAGCTCCGTCGAGGGGAGGTCCTCGCCGTCGTCGGTGAGTCCGGCTCCGGCAAGTCGGTCACCACCCGAAGTCTCGCAGGACTGGCCGGTGCCGGGGCGCGCGTGCGGGCCGACCGGTTCGACCTCTTCGGCACCGACGCGACCGGATATGGCGAGCGGGACTGGCGACGTCTGCGCGGCAACAGGATCGGTCTGATCCTGCAGGACGCGCTGACGGCCCTCGACCCGTTGCGCACGATCACCAAGGAGATTTCCGAAGGGCTGCGCGACACCCCGCGCCGCGACCGGCCCGCCCGGGTCGATGCGCTCCTGAGAACCGTGGGCATCGACGATCCGGAGACCAGACGACGACAACGCTCCTTCCAGCTCTCCGGAGGCCAGCGACAACGCGCACTCATCGCTGCCGCCTTGGCCGGGGACCCGGAACTGCTCATCGCCGATGAGCCGACGACGGCGCTCGACGTGACAGTGCAGGCACAGATTCTCGATCTGATCGTCGGGCAGGCGCGTGCCGGTCGCGCGGTGATACTCGTCAGCCATGACCTCGCGGTCGTGTCGTCGGTCGCCGATCGTGTGCTGGTCATGAAGGACGGCAGGATCGTCGAGGACGGACCGGTCCGGCGAGTCATCGACGAGCCGGCCGCGGACTACACCCGCGAACTGATCGCCGCCGTGCCCGGTGGGGACCCACGCCCACCGCTCGCCGTCGAACCCGAGCGGGCCGAGACCGTCCTCGCCGCAGTCGGACTCACGAAATCCTACCGGGTACTGGGCCGACCGGTCGTCGCCGTCGACGACGCGTCCTTCGCCGTCGGCCGCGGCGAGGTGCTCGGCATCGTGGGGGAATCCGGCTCCGGCAAGTCGACGATCGCCCGGATGATCACCGGCCTCAGCACGCCCGACGCCGGCGAGCTGCACTTCCTCGGTGAACCACACCCGTCGTCCGACGCTCGCGCGGGCGATATCGGGCTCGTCGCACAGGATTCGGTGGCGTCGTTCGACCCGCGGTATCTCGTCGGCGAGATCATCGGCGAGGCCGTCGAGACGGTGACCGCAGATCACCCCGACCGGCCTGCTCAGATCCGGCGGCTGCTCGAGTCCGTACACCTCCCGGCCGGTGCCGCACAGCGACATCCGCGGGAACTGTCCGGCGGTCAGCGTCAGCGCGTCAACATCGCTCGGGCTCTCGCCACCCGGCCACGTCTGATCGTGTGCGACGAGCCGGTGTCGGCGCTCGACATCTCGGTACAGGCCCAGATCCTCGACCTGCTGCATGAACTGACCGAGAACGCCGACCTGTCACTGGTCTTCATCTCGCACGACCTCGCGGTCGTCCGCCGGCCGTGCCATCGGCTGGTGGTCCTGCACCGTGGACGTGTCGTCGAGGCCGGTGACGCCCGCGACGTGTTCGACGCGCCTCGCTCGCCCTACACGCGGACACTTCTCGATGCGATCCCGACGCTGTGAGGGCGACCCGGGTTCGTCCGCGCTCCACTCCATCCGACGATTCATTCACGAGAAAGCGCCCGACCTTGCGAAACACCATCACACGAGCCCTGTCCGTGCTCGTCTCCGCTCTCCTGATGCTGGCGGTCGGCGCCTGCACCGCCGATCCCGAACCCGGCAGCGGGGGTGGTGCGCCCGCCGGAAAGCCCGCGCCGGGAGGAACTTTCACCATCGCACTGGACCAGTACCCCGAACGCGGACTGAACCCGCACTACGGTTCGGCGTTCGACGCATCACAGGTTCTGCGGAACACCTACGACAGCCTGCTGTCGGAGGACGCGCAGGAGAACTTCCACCCGTGGCTGGCGTCGTCGTGGACGGTCTCCCCGGATGGCCGGGCCTACGAGTTCCATCTTCGTGACGGCGTCACCTTCCACAACGGTGAGAAGCTGGACGCCGCAGCGGTGAAGGCCAACATCGACGCGTTGCGCGACCCGCAGTACCCGTCATGGACGACGAATGGGCTGCTGCAGTACTCGAGCGTGTCCGGAGTCGACGTCATCGATCCGTTGTCCGTGCGCATCACGCTGTCCCAGCCCCGCGCCGACTTCCTGTCCACGCTGGCCGGGCTGAGCGGTGCGATCGTCGCGCCGAGCACACTGCGCGGCGACAAGGCGACGCTCACCAGCGGTGCCGGCATGGTCGGCTCCGGACCGTTCATCCTCGACCGAGCGGTCCAGGGACAGGAGATCCGCTTCCGGAAGAATCCCGCATACCGCTGGGGTCCGGCCACCGCGAAGCATCAGGGCCCCGCATACGTCGACGACGTCGTGGTCAAGTACATACCGGAGGCGTCCACCAGGGCGGGCCTGTTGCGCAGCGGTGAGGTCGACGCGATCGGGACCGTCAAGGCGACCGACATCCCGCTCTTCGACGGTGTGTCCGGGTTCCAGTACGCCCAGACGGGCTCGGCGGCGTCCACCACCGTCATCATGCTCAACCTCACCAACGGTCCGACACGTGATCCGCGGGTGCGCAGAGCGATAGCGCGCGGCGTCGACATCGGGTCGGTGGTCGACTCGGTCACCAAGGGGACGCAGAAGCAGGCGTGGAGTCTGATCTCACCGGACAGCAAGTACTTCGATCCGAAGTACGACGGCGCCGCGCCGGCCGATCTGACACAGGCTCGCGGTCTGCTCGACCAGGCGGGCTGGAAGGCGTCCGGCGACGACGGTGCGATCCGGACCGACAGCAGCGGACGGCCGTTGAAGGTCCGGCTCCTCGCGACGGTCCCGACCTACCCGCTCGACGATGTGCTCAAGGCGTGGCAGGCCGAACTCCGCCAGAACCTCGGTATCGACGTCGAGCTGAAGTACGTCGAGAACGCCCAGGTGTACGACCTGTTGGCGCAGAACGACTACGAGGCCTTCCCCCGTCAGGTCGGCGGCCTCGATCTGTCCCTCCAGCTCAACCGCGCCTTCGGTTCGACCAAGCCCGACCTGTCCTACGGCCAGATCGACGGCATCACCCTCGGATCCGATCGTCGGCGGGTCCAAGCTCGCCGACGCACAGGTCGACCGCTGGCTGCTCGACGCAACCAGGGCTACCGACCAGAACACCCGTAAGGCCTTGTTCGACAAGGTGACCGACCACATTCTCGGCAACTCGGTGGCGATCCCGCTGTTCACCGATCGCAACAGTGTGGCCGCGACCTCGACGGTACACAACCTCACCTCTCTGTTCGACCCGCCCCGAAACGTGGCGAACGGGTGGTCCTACGACATCGCCGTCCGGACCGCATGACCCGCTTCGCTCGACCAGTCCGACGAACGCAAGGCCCGACGAAAGGATCATCGTGACCCTCACACTCGAAGAACTGACGTTCGACCGCAACATCCCTCGCGGGATCGTGCACCGCGAATCCATCGCCGAGGTGTTCCTCACCGATGCTCGTCGCACCGCCGACGGCGCCGCCTTCGCAGCCCAATTGCCGCGCAACCACTCCTATTTCAGCGATCACCGCGGCACGGCGACGACCTATGACCCGCTCCTGCTGATCGAGGTGTTCCGTCAGGTGGCGATCTACTATGCGCACACCTTCCTCGGCGTCGAGCGTTCGGAGAAGTTCATCTTCGGCGCGGCCGACTTCGAGATCCTCGACGAACAGACGCTGCGGATCGGCGCCTGCCCCGGCCATTGCGTCGTGGAAGCCCACGTCGTCGGCGAAAAGGTCCGCAACGGGGTGATCGTCGGACTCACCCTGGAGATGGTCGCCTCCATCGAAGGCCGTGAGGCTGCTCGCGAGGCGATGACCTACCAGTGGATGCCGTCGTCGGTGTGGAGCAAGATCCGGGTCCGTGGGCGTGAATCATTGGGATTGCCTGCCGAGCATCATATTCCGGCGGCGAGTCATGTCGCCCGCATGCGTCCCGGATCGGTCGGGCGGCACAATCCACGAAACGCGATTCTCGCGAACCCGGAACTGGCCGCCGACGAACTGAACGCCCTCACCGTGATCGACACCAACCATCCGTCGCTCTTCGACCACGCCCTCGACCATGTACCCGGAATGCTGCAGTTCGAGGCCGCCCGGCAGGTGGCGATGGCGGCCGCCAATGCCTCGCTCGGGCTCGACACCAGCCGTATGGTGATGCACCAGTTGCAGATCGAGTTCACCAAGTTCGGTGAGTTCGAGCGCGAGACGGTGGCCCGGTCGACGGCGGAGCCCGATGGAGAGGGCGGAGCGCACGCGCAGGTGCGTCTCACCCAGGGTGCCGACGTCATCGCCGAAGGTTCGGTCCATCTCCGCCTCCTGCCGGTCGACGTGTGGACGATGGTCCAATGAGCGGGTCCGAACGTACTCCAGGGCCCTTCGTCTGGTTCGACTTCGGTGGTGTCCTCTCGCCTCCGCTGGACGAGCTGTTCGGCCGGTACGAACAGAACACCGGGATACCGGCCGCGACGTTGAAGCGGGCGATCGCGGTGGTCGGCGAGGAGTACGGCCTACCGCCGTTGGCTCCGATCGAACTGGCGCTGCTCGACGAGCGAGCGTGGGTCGCCAAACTGCACAGGGCCATCCGACTCGAGTCCCCGGACCTCGACCTGTCCCGCAGCGACCCCGACTTCGGGCGACAATGGTTCACCGGCCACGTGGTCGAGCCGGCCGTCCGGGGCCTGGCGGTCGAGCTCGCCGGCTCCGGTCTGCGGGTGGGCATCCTCAGCAACAACGTGGTGGAGTGGGAACCGTACTGGCGTCCGATGGTCGGTCTCGACGACGTCGTCACCGATCTCGTCGACTCGTGCAAGGTCGGTGTGCGCAAGCCGGATCCGGAGATCTTCGCGCTCGCGGCCCGGCGCAACGACGTCGACCCGCGGGACTGCATCCTGCTCGACGACCTCGACGAGAACTGTCGGGCGGCCGAGGAGTCCGGGTGGACGGCCATCAGATTCGTCGATGCCGATCAGGCGATCCGAGATGTCCGTGCCGCGGTCACCGAGCGTCTCGTCGCCTGATCCGGCAGAGGCGCACCGGGGTTCACGCGGTGTGCGCGAGGTAGCCGTCCGGTCGGACGAGAGCCGACACCCACGGCTGCTCCGGGGTGACCTTGCCGGTGACGACGACCTGACCGGGCTCGTCACCGGGAATGGAGATCGACTCGTCCGGACGGATGGCCACATGCCGTCCGGCCGTCAGCAGTTCGGCGAGTGTGTGTACCGCCCCGTCGTCCTCGGTGATCACCAGATCGGTTTGGAACCCCGGTTGGAACTGGCCGCTGATCACCTCGGCGACGGCGTCGTGAACGGCGGGCACACCGAGCAGCGCGATCACCGCATCCCTGATGTCGGTCGTGGCCGGGTTCATCATGCGCGACTGCAGGACGGTGTTCCCGACGACGGTCCGGGCGACCCACACCCGCTCGCGCGACCAGTCGTCGAGCACGCAGGCATCGGTGGTGCCCGCGATGACCCGGGCGAGGCGCCACCCGAGCGTGAACGCGTCCTGCATCCCGGTGTTGAGTCCCTGACCGCCCAGCGGGTAGTGGACGTGGGCGGCATCGCCGACCACCAGGAGCCGGCCTGCGCGCATCCGGGTGCGATAGCGGCCGAAGTCGCTGAACCGGGTCAGGTGCGAGATGTCGTCCAGCATGGGTGGGGTGCCCAGTATGGTGCCCAGGTCGTCGAGGTATTCACGTTCGGTGGGAGTTTCGCGGAGCTGCGCCGGACCGGAGAAGTCGAGGCCGATGATGCGGGTCGGCGCACCGGGGTTCGGGTTGTGCAGGGTCCAGCCGGTGTTCGTGGGATGCCAGCCCGGCGGTGGGAGGTCGTCGCGCGACGTTCTCGCCAACCCCGCGATCGCATTCATCGTCGCCGGGTAGGTGTGTGCGGGGAGACCGCCGTGCCGGGCCACGAGGCTACGCGCGCCATCGGCTCCGACCACGAAGCCGGCGACGATGGTCATGGCGGCGCTCCCGTCGAGTGGTTCGATGTCGACCGCTACCTCGTCGTCGGTGGTGCGGATGGCGGTCACGGTGTGGCCGCGCAGGATTCGAGCTCCCGACGAGCTCGCTCGCTGCTCGAACGCCGCCTCGAGTCGCGCCTGCGGGATGCCGGCGATCGGTGCGGGCTCCACTGCGGGCGCCGTGATCGACAGCACCGGCTGTGCGGCGAACTGGAACTGCGTTCGACGGACTGCGCCGGCGTGACGCGCGATCTCGTCCGCGCGTACCGACGGCAGGTAGCCGCGCCGGGCGAGATGCGACACCGACCTCGCGTGGACGGTGCCGGCCCGTGGGCGTTCGTCGAGGTCGGTCCTGGTCTCGATGATCGTCACCGCGGTCTTCTGGAGGGCCAGTTCGGCGGCCAGCAACATCCCCACCGGGCCGCCACCGACGATCACCACCTCTGTGCGACTGTGCTCGTCGGCCGTCATCGTGATTCCTCCTGTTGCATCGGTACCAGAGCGATGGTACCTACTAATAACATCGTATCTACCCGGACGATAGTAGCTGCGATCCGACCGTTCGATCACCGAGTCAGTCCGAAGGGAGATCCCATGTCGGCCACCACCGACGAGACCGCGTCAACCACCGGATCATCAGCCGGGGCGTCCCCGAGCAGGTGGACGCTTCCGATCGTGCTCGCGGCGCAGTTCGTCACACCGACGTCCATCGCGGGCACTGCCATCGCGCTACCGCTCATCTCGAAAGACCTCGGCTCCGATCCCACTGCGCTGCAGTGGGTCGTCAACGGATTCAATGTGTCGTTCGCGCTGGCGACCCTGCTCTGGGGCGCGCTGAGCGACCGCATCGGTCACCGGCGGACCTTCACCTATGGCGCACTCCTGGTCACCGCAGGCAGTGTGCTGAGCGCCGCGGCCCCGAACCTCGTGGTTCTCGACCTCGCACGCATCGTCGCGGGCATCGGCGCAGCCGCGATCCTCACGGGGTCGAGTTCGATGCTGTCCAACGCCTTCTCCGGAGATCGTCGCACCCACGCCTTCGCCGTCTTCGGGACCATCAACGGACTCGGGCTCGCGCTGGGGCCCACGATCTCCGGAGCGCTGATCTCCCTGGTCGATTGGCGCGGCGTCTTCGTCGTCCACGCGGTCATCCTGGCGGTCGCCGCCGCGGGTTCACGGGTCCTCCCCGGCGCCCGGCCGGCCGTCGGTCCGCGCGGCCCGATCCTGGATGTCTCGCTGTTGCGCAACCGCGAGTTCCTCGCCATGTGCCTCGTCCCCGTCGCGGGTTCGATCGGATTCGTCACGCTGTTGACGTACCTGCCGTCGGCCTTCAGCGGTATCAAGAACCTCTCTGCCGGAAACTCTGGTCTGATCATGCTGGCGATGACCATCCCGGTCCTCGTCGCGCCACTCGCGGTGGCGCAGTTGATCACCCGCGTCCGTGTGCTGACCGTCGGTGTCGTGGTCTACCTCAGTCTCGGGGCACTGCTCCTGGGCAACATCGGGATCCTGTTGCTGACCGAGGACCGGTCGATCGGGTGGCTGATCGTCCCCATGGTGTTGGTGGGACTCGGTTTCGGTCTACCCATCGGGCTCGTCGACGGCCATGCGCTGTCGGTGATCCCGGCTCAGCGCGCCGGTACGGCGGCGGGGCTGCTCAACTTCTTCCGCATCGGCAGTGAGGCGGTCTTCGTGGCCGGGTACGCGCTGATCCTGTCCACCGTGGTCGGTGCCCATCTGAGCGGTGCCGCCGCCGACGACACCTCGGCAGGACAGTTCGGTCATCCGGACGTCTACCGGATCGCCTTCGTGACGACCGTCGGCGTCCTCATCGCGTTGCTGGCGGTCCTGACGGTCGCCGTCGTCGTCGTCCGTTCACGCTCGTCCTCCGCCGAGCCCGCGGCGGAGCAGCCCCCCGAAGGAGTCTCACGATGACCAAGTCCCTCACCGCTCCCGTGCGGTTCGACCTCCGCGAGATCCCTGGCTTGCGGCCACCGTCGATGTACACCACGGTCGACGACCGCTCGGCGGGCGGCCTACCGCAGGTGCTCCTGCCGAGCGGACACACCGCGGTGCACCTGACGTCCTATGCCGATGTGCATCGAGTCCTCACCGACGTGTCGTTCGCGCGGGCCGAGACCAATGTCGACGACGGTCCGACGTTCCTGCCCACGATCATGCCGCCCGAGATGCTGCTCAACCTCGACCACCCCGATCACGGTCGTCTCAAGGGCTTCGTCGGCTCGGCCTACAGCGCGGCCACGATGCAGCGTCGGATTCCCAGCGTGCAGCGGGTTCTCGACGTGGCGGTCGCCGACCTGCGCAACAGGCAAGACACCGGCGACGCGGACCTGATCGGTGCGCTCCTCGACCCGCTGACCATCGGTGTGAACGTCGACCACCTCGGCATCCCCACCGCCGACATCCCGTACTTCCGCCATCTGTCGCGGGAGATGCAGCTGGCCCACGACACCGATGTGCCTGTCCTGCTGGAGAACTTCTGGACCCTGTATCACTACCTCGAGGATCTCGTCGCCGGTCGTCGGGAGCTGGCAGACGGTCTCATCCGTGACCTGCTCGCGGCGCGCGACTCGGTATCACCGCCGGTGACCGACGCGGAGTACGCCGCGATCCTGCTGGGGTCCCTGGTCGGTGGCGATCAGAACGTTCTCTCGGTGGTGACCAAGATCGCCTACGTGGCGCTCGCACGACCCGAACTGTGGCAGTACCTGGTCGAGAACCCCGACTCGATCCCGACGGTGCTGGAGGAGCTGTTGCGACTCCTGCCACTCGGGAGGATCTCGACCTTCCCGCGCGTGACGACCACCGAGGTGCGGGTGGACGAGGGGATCCTCCGCCCTGGCGACGTGGTCTACGCGGACGCGCATGAGGCCAACCGCGACTCGGCGGTCTACCCGGATCCGTGGACGGTCGACGTCACCCGAGACGGCCGACGGCACCTGCAGTTCGGCTACGGGATGCACCATTGCATGGGCTCGGCGTTGGCGCGTATGGAGATCACCGAGGTGCTCCGACGTCTCGTCGCCGAGTTCCCCACGCTTCGCCTCGACGCCGATCCGGACGACATCGTCTGGGAGACAGGGGTTCTCGTCCACCGCCCGGTCGCACTACCGGTCGCCTGGTGAGCCTGCCGGCCTGAGCGCCGAAGGTGTGGTGGGAAGCGTCGTCACGCCGGCCGGGTCTCCGCCCGGGCGGCGTTGTCGGCTGCCAGGATCGCGTCCAACAGGCCGGGAAAGGCGCGGTCGACGTCGTCACGACGGAGCCTGGTCATGCGCCCGTTGCCGACGTCACGCTGCCAGATGAGTCCGGCTTTGCGCAGAACGCGGAAGTGGTGGGTGCGGGTCGACGGTGCCCACGGGAGCCCGAACACGCTGCAGAACTGTTCGGTCCCTTGTGGTTCCGCGGCCAACTGCGCGATCACGCTGCGCCGGTTGTCGTCGGCGAGCGCGTGCAGGACCGTCGTCAGGTCGTACTCGTCTGGATCGGGATGCCCGTCCGCGTCGGCCATGGGGGTCACCTCTACTCTCGTGCCGTCGACATACCAGATCCATGGTACCTATCGTCGTGAATCCCTCGACGAGGTGCGCGTGTTGTGGGCGGCGCGCCGGTAGATGACGTGGAACGTATCGTCGACCGTTACGTTCTCCGTCATCTGTCGTCCGGCCGTGGGTGCGCGTGCAGGCGTGGCAGTCGTCGAGGGGGCATTTCTCCGCGGTGAGTTCAATTGTTCTCGAGTCCGGCATGCCGACGTACGGTTCGTGGAACATCAGCCCCTGCTGCAGCCCACTCACTAGGCGGACCGCTCGTGACAACCCAACTCGACCGCGTCGTTCCTGTCGACGCGGCGTTCTCGCCGACCGGCACGCCGCCGACGTCGGTGCCCGTAGGGCCGGCGACTGCGCGTCGACGCCGGCTGCGGGGCGCCACCCGCGCCCTCCGACAGTCGATCGGGCTGATCCTCGTGATCGTCATCTGGCAGCTCGGCGCGCGTTCCTGGCTGGGCGCCACCACGCCCGCTCCGACGGAGGTGATCAACGCCGGATGGGATCTCATCTCGACCGGCGAACTGTGGCATCACCTCGCGGCATCCGCACGTCGCGTGGCCATCGGACTGTCGATCGGCATCGCGATCGGCCTGGTGCTGGGTGCCGCGGCAGGGCTGTTCAAGCTCGCGGAGGACCTGGTCAACGCACCCATCCAGGTGCTGCGGATGATGCCGGCGGTCGCGCTCGTCCCGGTCTTCATCATCTGGTTCGGCATCGGCGACCCGTTCAAGATCGCGTTGATCATCGTCGCGCCGATCTTCCCGATCTACCTCAACGTCCTCGCCGGTATTCGCGGTGTCGACCAGAAGCTGATCGAAGCCGCCGAGTCCCTGGAACTCACACGTGTCGAGCTGGTGCGCTACGTCGTGCTGCCCGGCGCGCTCCCGCAGATCTTCGTCGGGCTGCGGCAGGCGCTCGGCATCGGCTGGCTGGTGCTCGTCGTCGCCGAGATGCAGACCACGCCGGTCGGTCTCGGATTCCTGATGAACGACGCGAAGGAGTACCTGCGCGTCGACCAGATCTTCCTCGTCCTCGTCATCTACGCGATCCTCGGTCTGCTCACCGACATCACCGTGCGCCTCTTGGAGCACAGGTTCCTGCGCTGGCGCAACGGATTCGAGGGACGATGACCATCACACAGGGTGTCCGCGTGCGCGGCGCGGGCCGACGTTTCGACGACCACCAGGTCCTCGTCGACATCGACCTCACCATCGAACCCGGCGAGTTCGTGGCGCTGCTCGGCGCCAGTGGATCGGGGAAGAGCACGTTGCTGCGCGGCATCGGTGGACTCGACGACGGATTCACCGGCGAGATCGTCGCGCCGGCGTCGAAAGCCGTGGTGTTCCAAGAACACCGGCTGATGCCGTGGTTGTCGGCGTGGCGCAACGTCGCGCTCGGGTTGCGTGTCGATCAGCCGCGGCCGCGCGCTCTCGCCGCGCTGGCGGAGGTCGGTCTCGCCGACAAGGCGGACGCCTGGCCGACGACCCTCTCCGGCGGCGAGGCGCAGCGAACAGCGTTGGCGCGCGCACTCGTCCGCGAACCGGAACTGCTGCTGCTCGACGAACCGTTCGGCGCCCTCGACGCACTGACCCGGATCACCGCGCAGAAACTGGTCGCCCGGCTCTGGGAGCAGCATCGTCCGGCCACACTGCTGGTCACCCACGACGTAGAAGAGGCGCTGCTCCTGGCGGATCGCGCACTCATCCTCCGCGAGGGCCGGATCGCCGAAGAGATCGTCGTCGATCTCGACCGTCCACGGGCCGTCGTCGATCCCGCATTCGTCGCTCTGAGATCGCGGTTGCTGGCCGGGCTCGGGGTCGCGACCGACACCGCCCCGCAGCGAGAGTCCCGTACCGAAACCGTCTCTGCCGATGAGGAGTTCACCCGTGTCTGACGAACTGACGCTGACCACCGACGTCCTGGTCATCGGAGGCGGTCCCGCCGCAACCTGGGCGGCGATCAACGCGCGGGATGCCGGCGCCGAGGTGATCCTCGTGGACAAGGGCTACTGCGGATCGTCGGGCACGACAGCGCCGTCGGGCACCGGCGTCTGGTACGTCGCGCCCGACCCGGCGAAGCGTACGGAGGCCAAGGCCAGTCGCGAGACCCTCGGCGGGCACCTCGCCGATCATCACTGGATGGACCGCGTCCTCGACCAGACGTACGCGAACATGCATCGGCTCGGCACCGAGGGCCGTTATCCGTTCCCGGTCGACGCCGCCACCGGCGAGCCGATGCGCACCGGACTCCAGGGCCCGGAGTACATGCGCCGCATGCGGGCGTGGGTGCAGCGACGCGGCGTCCGCATCCTCGACCACTCGCCGGTCCTCGAATTGCTGACCGACGCCGACGGCGCGGTCCGCGGCGCCGCCGGATACCAACGCCAGTCCGACCGGGACTTCTCCATCACCGCCGGCGCCGTCGTCGTGGCCACGGGTGGCTGTGCGTTCCTGTCGAAAGCGCTGGGCAGCAACGTCGACACCGGTGACGGGGCACTCATGGCGGCCGAGGTCGGCGCGTCGTTCTCCGGGATGGAATTCGCGAACGCCTACGCCATCGTGCCGAAGGGGTCGACGGTGACCAAGACCGCCTACTATGGATACGCCACCTTCTTCCACGGCGACGGACGCATCGTCGAGGGCGCCGGTTCCATGAAGGGCCGCTCGGTCATCGCGCGAACCCTGCTGAACGAGAAGGTCTACGCACAACTCGACCGTGCCGACGAGAATGTCGCCGCCAAGATGCGGCTGGGGCAGCCGAACTTCTTCCTGCAGTTCGATCGTCGCGGTATCAACCCGTTCACCGACCGTTTCGAGGTCGATCTCCTCGCTGAGGGGACGGTGCGCGGAACCGGCGGGATCGACATCGTCGACGACGACTGCTGGACCGGCGTCCCGGGCCTCTACGCCGCCGGTGATGTCGCCACGCGTGAGCGCATCTGCGGTGGATTCACCGGTGGTGGCAGCCACAATTCGGCGTGGGCGATGTCCTCGGGAAGCTTTGCGGGCGCGGCCGCGGCGCGCGCCGCCCGAACGGCCGGACGTCCGGGCGCGAGTGCGGTGTCCGGGGCCGGAACCGTGGGACTCGTGCAGCAGTCGTCGTCGGCGGTGGCTCCCGACGAGGTGGTGCGAGCCGCGCAGGCACAGCTGATCCCGTTCGACAAGAACTACCTTCGCCACGCCGACCGGCTGCGTCCGGCGCTGGCCGAGCTCGACAACGTGTGGGCGGCGATCGCCGGAGGGGCGTACGGCGCGGACACCGCAGGCGGTCGAGTCCGTGCCCGGGAGGCGGCGGCGATCACCGCCGTCGGCCGATGGATCTATCGTTCGGCTCTGGCGCGTACCGAGTCCCGGGGGATGAGCAAGCGCGACGACCATCCCGGTCTCGATCCCGCGCAACACGGGCACGTCCGGACGGGCGGGCTCGACGAGGTGTGGGTGCGTGACGCCTCGCTCGATGCCGTGACCGCGCTCGACAGCCGTAACCTGCGGGTCCCGGCATGATCGAGATCGTGGTCGCCGACGCGTGCATCGGCTGCGACAAGTGTGTCGTCGCGTGCCCGACGAACGTCTTCGATCGCGGCGCCGACGGCGTGCCGACGATCGCGCGCCAGTCCGACTGCCAGACCTGCTTCATGTGCGAGGCCTACTGCCCGACCGACGCCCTGTACGTCAGCCCGTTGTCGACGCCGCTCGCGGACTCCGACGACATCCCCGCGGACCTCATCGGCAGTTATCGGGAGCGCCTCGGCTGGGGCAAAGGGCGCGAACCGGGCAGTCGAACGGCCGTCGGACCGCCCATACCGCATGGGGACCCGCCACCACGATTGGTCGATGTCGGGCGGGCGGTCGCGCACTGACGACGGCCCCCACCCGGTAACCACCTTCACCTGCGCGGACGGCACGAGCCGCCCGCAACCGACCCATGCCCGTCGCGTCACGTGCCGTGCGCGCTCGAGAACCAGGACACATCATGCTCATTCGTCGTCACCGATCCCCGTCCCGGGTGCGCCTCGGGATTCGACTGGCCGCCACTGGTGTGGCGCTCGCCGCGGCGTTCGCGGTGGTGGGGTGCGGCTCCGACACGTCGTCGACGGCGGAGCGAGACGTCATCGACACCCTCCGGGTGGGCGTGATCGGCTCGGCCAACGTGATCTCCGGACCGATCGGATTCGCCCACCAGAGAGGCGAACTCGTCGAGGCGTTGAAGCCGCTGGGCGTCGACAAGGTCGAGGTGTTCAGCTTCCCCAACGGGCCGGACCTCAACCAGGCGCTGATCGGCGGCCGACTCGACGTGGCCAGCTACGGTGACACCCCGGCGCTCGTCGCCAAAGGCTCGGGGCTGCAGACACGGCTCCTCGCGATCTCGCAGTTCAACAACGATGCGGGTGTCGTCGCCAAGGATCCGTCGATCCGCACGCTCTCCGACCTGGCCGGCAAGAAGATCGGCGTCCCAAAGGGCTCCTACATCGATCGGTATCTGCAAGGGGCACTGCAGGAACAGGGGATCGACGCCACGTTGATCCATCTGTATCCGGCCGATCAAGAGGGGCCGCTGAATTCGGGTGAGATCGATGCAGCGGCATTGCCTGCGGTGATCCCATCGGTGTCGTTGCAGACCTTCGAGTCCAAGGGCTTCCACCTCGTCGACTCGGTGTATCGCGATCATCCCGACCTCGCGGGCACCAGCTCCACCGTCAGCAGCGAACAATTCCTCGCGAAGCATCCCGACTTCGGCGCCGCATGGCAGCAGCTACACGCCGATTCGGTGCGCTACGCCAAGGAACACTGGAACTCCTACCTCGACTTCGAGGTCGGGAACTCCAAGGCCGCACCGGAGTCGATCCGCGCCGCGGCCAACCCGGACGGCTATTCCGAGGAACCGTTCCCTGCCGCCGGCGTGAAGCTGCTCCAGGGCACGAAGGCATTCCTGGTGTCGAACAACAGTGTTCGTACCGATTTCGACCTCGACGACTGGTTCTATCGATCGTCGTCGGCCGACAAGTCCTGACCATCTGAGTTGCACAGGCATTGAGGAGACACCGATGACGGCACGTGTCAATGAGCCCCGCTTCGGCGTGTGGGCCAATGTCTACGGGACGTGGGCGTCGGCCCACCATCCCGACGATCCGGTCGATGCGTCGTGGGAACGGAACCTCGCACTCGTCCAACGGGCCGAGGACCTGGGCTATCACAGCACGCTGATCGCCCAGCACCTGATCAACCCGTTCGCGCAGGAGTGGGATCAGCTCGAGACCTGGACGGCGACAGCCGCTCTGGCGGCCGCCACGTCGAAGATCGAGCTGATCGCCGCGATCAAACCATTGCTGTTCCATCCGGTGGTCCTCGCCAAGCAGGCCGCCAACATCGAGGAGATCTCGGGAGGCAGGCTGTCGCTGAACGTCGTCAACGCGTGGTTCAAGCCCGAGATCGAGCGCGCCGGGATCGCTTTCCCCGAGCACGACGACCGCTACGGGTACGGCACGGAGTGGCTCAGCATCGTCCGAAGGCTGTTGAGCGGTGAGGTGGTCAACCACGAGGGGCGCCACTTCAGCATCGACGGTTACCGGATCAGTCCGACCGGCCGCTTCCGGGAGCGTCCGCAGATCTATGTGGGCGGTGAGTCCGATCCCGCGCGCGATCTCGTGGCCGCGCAGGGTGACGTATGGTTCATCAACGGTCAGCCGTTGGAGAATGTGAACGCTCTGATCGACAGTGTCGCAACGCGACCGCGCGTCGGCCCTGCGGTGCGCTACGGACTGGCGGCGTTCGTCATCGCGCGCCCGGATGCCGAGGCCGCACAGGACGAACTCGCGTATCACTGGTCGCTGAACGAACGCGATCAGCAGTACCTGGAGAACATCGTCGGCGGCGCGGACGAGAAGGCGGTCATGTTCCAGACGTTCGCCAAGTACCCGGCGATCGGCACCAATGGTGGGACTGCGGCCGGTCTGGTCGGCTCCTATGACGATGTGGCGGAACGGATCGTCGAGTTCCACCGTGCGGGGATCGAGACGTTCATGCTGCAGTTCCAGCCGTTCGAGGCGGAGATGGAACGTTTTGCGACAGAGGTGATCCCGAGGGTGCGGGAGCTGCTGGCGGTGCCGGTGGCGCGGTCGGTGGTCGTCGGCTGAAACCGGCCTCCGGAGCGGCCGGACGTCGGCCGAGCGACCGCAGATGACGTGGAACGTAACGGTGGTTGTTACGTTCCACGTCACCTGTGAGGCGGTCTGTCAGCGTCGGACGGCGCCGGTCTGCAGCGGCCTACACCGGGCGTTGTGGCATTCACGGAAGGTGCCCTCGCCATCGGTCGGTGAGTTTTCCGCTGGTCAGATGACATCGAGGGAGATCGGCGATGGTACCGTCCGGGGAGACCTTGTGGTAAGGGTTACCTAACTACCGAGTGTGAGAGGGCCGCAGTGATCGTCGAAGCCAGAGGCGTGTACAAGTCGTTCAAAGAGGTCGAGGCACTCCGCGGGGTCGACCTCGAGGTCGATGAGGGAGAGATCCTCGGAGTGCTGGGGCCCAACGGGGCCGGAAAGACCACGACGATCAACATTTTGACCACGTTGATGCGTCCCGACGCAGGCGAGGTGCGTGTCGCCGGTATCGACGTGCTCTCCGACCCCGGTGAGGTGCGTCCCCTGATCGGCCTGACCGGCCAGTTCGCCGCACTCGACGCAAACCTGACTGCTCGCGAGAATCTCGTGCTGTTCGGGCGGCTGTTCAAGCTCGGCGCTCGAAAGGCCATGCGACGGGCTGACGAACTGCTCGAGGAGTTCTCACTCGCGGAGGCCGCGGATCGTCGAACCGTCACCTACTCCGGTGGAATGCGCCGTCGCCTCGACCTTGCTGCATCGATGATCGGCCGCCCACGCGTGCTCTTCCTCGACGAGCCGACCACCGGACTCGATCCGCGCAGTCGCAACATGCTCTGGGACGTCGTCCGGCAACTCCGGGGTGAGGGGGTGACCGTTCTGCTGACCACGCAATACCTCGCGGAGGCCGACGAACTCGCCGACCGGATCGTCGTCATCGACAAGGGCACGGTGATCGCCGAGGGCACTCCGGCAGAACTGAAGTCACTGGTGGGTGGATCGGTGTGTGAGGTCGTGATCGGCGAGCACCTGCGAGCGCAGGTGTCGGACGTGCTCGCGCAGCGATGGGAGATCACTCAGACGGACACCAAGGTGATCGTCCCAGCCGAGAGCGCCGCAACGCTTTTCGATGTGGTGCGGACGCTCGACGCGCAGCGACTCGTGCCGGACGACATCGGTCTTCGGCATCCGACTCTCGACGATGTGTTCCTGGCGCTGACGGGATCTGCGACATCGCCGGCGGCGCCTGCGCAGGAGTCCACGAGCACGGCGGGCCCGGCATGACAGCAGTGACCGAACGAGCGCCGGTCACCGCGCGACCGGCGCTCGTCGCCGACAGTGTCGCGCTCACCGTCCGTCACCTGCGACTGATGATGCGGAGGCCGGCATCGATCGTCGGCGGTCTCGTGCTGCCGGTCATCTTCGCCGTGCTGTTCCTGACCGTCTTCGGCCGCGTGATGGACCGAGCCGGCCTCGACTATCCGCAATACATGATGCCCGCCATCGTGATCCAGTCGGCCACGTTCGCCGCGATGTCCGGATCGGTGTGGGCCGCGGAGGACGCGTCGTCGGGCATGATCAATCGTCTGCGCGCCATGCCGATCGCGCGTCCGGCACCCGTCTTCTCGCTGCTGATCGGAGAGACCGTGCGATCTGTGGTCGGAGCGATCGTCCTGCTGGCCCTTGGGTACGGCTTCGGTTTCCGGTTTCAGACCGGCCCGCTGGGCGTGCTCGCATTCCTCGGGCTGGTCATCGTGGTGACCGCGGCAATCTGTCTGCCCTATCTGGTACTCGGGTACCGGCTGGCAGACGTGGAGCCGACACAGGCGCTCGGTGGTGTCATCTACTTCCCGCTCTTGCTCGTGTCGACGTTGTTCGTGCCGAAAGCGGCTTATCCGGGATGGCTTCAACCTGTGGTCGAGTACCAACCGCTGTCGTGCTTCGCGGAGGCGTTGCGCGCGGTCTCCACCGACGGATACACGGATGCGGCCGGCACGGTCGGGCTCGCGCTAATATGGGCGGCCGGACTGCTGGTGACCTTCGGGATCATCGCACCGCGCGTCTTCGGGAGGACGTCATGACCACAGACATCGCCGCGATGACGCGGCGCGGGGTCACGCTGATGTTCCGCTCGCCGATGACGCTGTCGACGTCGGCGTTCATGCCGATCATCCTGCTGTTGCTGCTGTCGGTCTCCTTCGGCGCGGTGGTGATGCCGGCAGCGGGGGTCTCGGACTATGTACAGTTCGCGACACCGCTTTTCGTGACCATGGGCGTAGTCTTCGGAAGCATTTCCACGGCCATTGCGGCGCAACAGGATCGCATCTCGGGGTTCGACGACAGGCTTCGCACACTACCGATCTCGCCGGTCGCGCCGCTGGCCGGCCGCATCATCGCGGATGTCGGCCGCAACCTGGTGACCCTCCTGCTCGTGAGCGTCGTGGCGATGGCGATGGGCTTCCGCTTCGACAACGGGATCGTCGGCGTCGGCGTCTACGTCGTGCTGCCCCTGGTCTTCGGGTTCGGGGTCGCGTGGTTCATGGTCGCGGTCGCCATGGTGGCGGACTCGGCGGAGAGTACGGCGTCGCTGCTCAATGCGGTTCTGCTCGTGTTGTCGTTCCTCTCCACCGGGATGGTGCCGATCGATGACCTGCCGGGATGGGCCCAGCCGGTCGCGTCGGCGAATCCGATCTCGCACATCGTGGAGGCCATGCGCTCGGCGACAACATCGGGAGCGAGCGTCGTCGGAGCGGACGCGATCGTCACGGTGGCGTGGTCGGCGGGGCTGACGGTTGTGTGTGGGTATCTTGCGGTGCGGGCGTATCGGCGCGCTCGCTGAGCGGGCCGGGTCGCGCGCCAAGACGGCGGTGAACTCACCCGCTCGTGAAAGGTCTGTTCATGGAGACGCAGACACGCCGGACGGCTCCCGCACATGCGATGGCCGTCCGGTGCGTCTGCGAGGCTCAGCGTTTGACGGCTCGTCCGCGGATCGAGAGGTAGGCGGCGATCAGAGCGATGGCCACGATGACCCCGACGATGAACGGGATGACCTCCCAGCCGCCGTTGCTGTTGCTGTAGCCGACCTGGTAGGTCAGCCACGAGCCGATCAGCGATCCGAGGATGCCGAGCACGATCGTGACAATGATGCCGATGTCCTGCTTGCCCGGCATGAGCAGTCGGGCCAGGGCGCCGACGATGAGGCCGACGACGATCGCGCTGATGACGGTTCCGATCATGATTCACCTATCCAGTTGTGACGCCAGCCGCAGCCGCAACATGTCGTGTCGAACAGAGTGACGGCAGGCTGCGGATGGGGACGGTGGCCGCGGGCGGCGGCCAATTGCGTGCCGGGACTCAGTGGCCGGTCAGCTTGTCCTTCACCGTGCCGGCGGCGTCCTTCACACTCTCGACGCCGTCCTTGACGGCCGACGACGCCTGGTCGCCCTTGCCCTCGTTCTTCAGCTCGTCGTCGCCGGTGGCGCTGCCGGTCGCTTCCTTGGCCTTACCCTTCAGATCCTCGGTCTTGTTGGAGATCTTGTCGTCGAGACCCATGGTGTTCTCCTTTGTCGGGTGTCAGGTCGGAATGTGCGGATACCCGGGGGGAAGAGTTCCAAACCTCGTCAGCTCGGCATCAGTCCGTGTACGAACCGGATCTTCTCGAGGACCTTCTCCGGCAGCACGAAGGGATAGAGGTCGGGGTGGCCCATCGACCGGTTGATCTGGTTGAGCGACCAGGTCAGCGGGAGCCACCATTCGACGATCTGATCGAAGCCGACGTCGCCGGGGAGCACGCTGTCGAGCGTCGAACCGGCCGGCGCCATGGCGAAGGCGGCAGCGGTGTCGAGGGTGTCGCGGATGTGCAGATAGTGCGCGAACGTCTCGGCGAAGTCCTCGGCCGGATGCATCGTGGCGTACGACGAGACGTACTCCTGCTTCCAGCCCTCCGGGGCGCCCTCGGAGTAGTGGCGGTCCAGGGCGGCCTGGTAGTCGTCGTCGGGGTTGCCGAACAGCTCCTCGAAGCGCGGGCGGACTTTGTCGTCGATGAGGACCAGTTGGTAGTAGTGGCCGGTCTCGTGGCGGAAGTGCCCGAGCAGGGTGCGGTAGGGCTCGTCGAGTTCGACGCGGAGTTGCTCGCGGTGGACGTCGTCGCCCTCCGCGAGGTCCAGGGTGATGAGCCCGTTGTCGTGGCCGGTGATGACCGACTGCTCAGAACTCGAGAGGAGATCGAAGGCCAGGCCGGTCTCCGGGTTCTCGTCACGGCCGATGATGGGCAGGCCGAGCTCGTCGAGCTCGAGGACCAGGCGTCGCTTGGCGGTCTCCGCACGTCCGTACTCGGCGCGCGCCTCGATATCGGTCTCTGGCGGGATGGTGCGGGTGAGCCGGCAGGATTCGCAGAGGCTCGGCGTGCCGGTCCACTTCACGAGCCAGTTGCACTGTGCCACCTTGGTGTTCTTGCACCGTTCGACGAGGGTGCCGTCGACGGTGGTCTGCTCTTTGTCGTCGAGGTCGTAGATGGCCCGGGTCTCGAGCCAGAAACCCAGTTCCTTCCCGCAGTGCAGGCACTTGCTGTTCTCGAAGGACAGGCGTTGGCCGCAGTTGTGGCAGAGGAAGTCTCGCATCGTCGTCGTCGCTTTCTGGGAGCAGTGGGATGGTTGTGGAGTTCCCACTGGATCGTGGTGTCAAACCACATGATCCATGAATTCGTGGCCGGGTGCGCATGAGACGACGCGGCAGTCACATGGGGAGCTGCCCATCCACATGGGGGATCACCTGTGTGGATGTCAGCTCTCCATGTGGATGCCGTCGAGGGCAAGGGGTGGGGACGATGGCGCCGGGTGAGGTCCGCATGAGAGTCACGAGAGAGCGTCGATAAGTGGATTATCCACTTATCGGCGTTCTGAGGTGACCATGGTGCGGATCGTCGGCGGGATGGGTGGCGGGTCCCGGGAACGTGCGGACACGATCGGCGGGATTCTGGACCCGGTCGGCGAGATTCTGGGCCCGGTCGGCGGAAAGTTGGACCCGGTCGGCGGAAAGTTGGACACGATCGGCGAGATTCTGGGCCCGGTCGGCGGAAAGTTGGACCCGGTCGGCGAGGGTGGCGAGATTCTGGGGGCGATGGTGGCGGAAAGTGGGCGAGGCTAGGAGAACCGGGCTCGCAGTGCCCGCCGGTCGACCTTGCCCGGGCCGCGGAGCGGGAGTTCGGTCAGCTC
Organism: Gordonia sp. ABSL11-1; assembly: GCF_030315685.1. GTDB lineage: Bacteria > Actinomycetota > Actinomycetes > Mycobacteriales > Mycobacteriaceae > Gordonia. Next base: position 29,137 of record NZ_JASXSI010000022.1, read on the forward strand.
GATGACCTCTCGTGGTGCGGCGTAGCGGTCGAGCCGTTCGGCGACGGCACCGCGGATGCGGTCGGCGTCGAGAGTGCTTGCGCCCGAGGGGACGACGAACACGACGACCTTCTCGCCGAGTCGGTCGTCGGGGAGGCCGACGACGGCGCACTCGGCAACAGCGGGATCCTCGACGACGACGGCCTCGACGACCTGCGGCACGATCGTCAGCCCGCCGCTGGTGATGGCCTCGTCGGCGCGTCCGACGATGGCGAGCACGCCGTCGTCGTCGACGCGGCCGAGGTCGTCGGTGCGGAACCAGCCCGGCTCGGCGAAAGCCGGATGCTCGGGACGGTTCCGGTACCCGCGCGCGACCATCGGCCCACCGAGGACGACGCGGCCCACGCCTTCGGGATTCGCGTCGTCGATGCGGATCACGACGCCGTCGAGCGGAATACCGTCGTAGACACAGCCGCCGGCGGTCTCGCTCATCCCGTAGGTGCGGGTGATCGCGACGCCGGCGTCGATCGCCCTGCGCAGCAACGGGACCGGCGTCGCCGCACCGCCGACCAGCAGGGCGTCGACCCCGCGGAGTGCCGCGGTCGCGCGGGGTGAGTCGAGGACCTTGATCAGCTGGGTGGGGACGAGGGAGGTGTAGCGGCGCGGACCGTCGAGTGCGTCGAGGGCGCCGGCGAAGACCTCGGGGTCGAAACCGTCGTCGAGGTCGAGGACGGTCGGGGTGAACCCGGATGCCAACGCACGCAACAGGACCTGGAGTCCGGCGATGTGATGGGGAGCCAGCGCGAGCAACCAGTTGCCGGGTCCGCCGAGGCGGGCGGCGGTGGCTTCGGCGGAGGCGGTGAGCGAGGCGGGGGAGTGCTGGGCGCCTTTGGGGATGCCGGTGGTGCCGGAGGTGGAGATGACGAGGGAGAGGTCGTCGGCGATGGGTTCGTCGACGTCGAGGGCACCGCGAAGGACGACGACGTCGTGCGGGTCGTCGTCGGGGACCGGGACGTAGGCGGCTGAGCCGTCGAGGATGGCGGTCAGCTCATCGCGGCGGTCGAGGACGTCCGGCCGGGCCGGGAGGTGCAGGGTGCGGAGGACCTTCAGGGTCGGTCTCCGTCGGGCTCGTCGTCGGGGTCTGTCGATTCGGACCCGGGTGCCGTCGGCGGTTCGTCGGTTGCCGTCGGCGGTACGAGGGGAGTGTCGTCGAACGGCCAGCCGGAGGCCTCGAGGTGCTTGCGGACCCGGGCGACGTCCGCTTCGTGCGGGAGCTCGTGGGTCACTTTGGTGATCGCCACACCCGCGTCGATCTTCGAGATGGGCTCGGGCGGAGGTGGCGACTTCTGGATCAGGCCCGATGAGACCTCCTGGACCTCGTCTTCACTGAGTTGTCGACGAAGCAGTGCGACGAGTGGGATGTAGTCGCCCTGAGGTACGCCGTCCGGGTAGCCGGCCCGCAACCATTCGATGATCCGATGGAGGAATTGTGGTCGATCCACGACGACAACCCCCTTGTCTCCCCGGCGGCAGGAACTGACAGTGCTGCCGCGATTGTATGTGCTCATGCCGTGGTCTCGACACCGAGCGAATGCTGGATGCGCCGAGGCGCTGTTCAGGCGTTGCTGGCGGCGAGCGGCCAGCCGACGGCGGCGAGCCGGCCGGCGACCTGGTTGATCTCGTCCGGAGTGGGGGACTCCTGCGTGACCTTCGCGATCGCCTCTCTGATCTGGTCGTCGGTCACCGGTTGCCTCACCCCGTGGTCGCGAGCCAGGTTGAGGGCCACGGTGGTGACCTCACGCTCGTCGAGGACGCGGGTCAGCAGAGCCAAGAGCGGGGGGAACTCGGTGGGCGGGACGCCTTCCGGGTAGCCCTTGCGGATCCAGTTGATCGCCGATTCGAACAGCGGTGTGCCTTCAGACATGGCGGTGTCGCGTCTCCGATGTGAGGTGGCCAGGGATGCCAGGGGTCGGTCGGATGATCACTTGTAGCCGAACGGGAAGATCTTGACGTCGAAGTAGTAGTAGATCGTCTGTCGGGTGATCCAGAGCAGAGCGGTGATGATGATCAGCGCGACGACGGCGAAGATCACGTAGCCGAGTGCTCGCTGGGCCGGATTGCCGTGCGACACAGTGCCGTCGGCGTTGGTGCCGCCGCCCTCGGCGTGGAGGCGGAGACCGACCGCGAAGAGGGCAGGAAGGCCGGCACCGAAGATCAGGCCGACGATCAGAACTTTGCCGATCGCTTCGACGATGTCCATCGGGGAGAAGTCCTTTCGTGTGTGAGCTCGGTCCGTGTCACTCCGGGGAGTGGCGTCCGAGCCTCACGAAGAATCGGGAGGTCAGGCGACTGGGGTCTTGGTGTCGGTGGCGGTGTCGGCCGGGATGATCGAGTTGGTGGACTCGTCCCATTCGGCGTTGACGTTGTTCGAGTCGACCTTGTTCTGCTGGGCGCGCCAGTACATGTAGCCCGACGCGACGATCAGGAGCGCAAAGATGGCGATCGCGCCGGCGACGTTGCCCAGGAGGTGGGCGATGAAGTACGACGCCGCGCCGACGAGCCCCGCAGCGGGGAGGGTGGTGACCCAGGCGACGGCCATGCGGCCGGCGACGGCCCAGCGCACCTGGGCGCCCTTCTTGCCGACGCCCGAACCGAGGATCGAGCCGGTCGCGACCTGCGTCGTCGAAAGCGCCATGCCTGCGGCGCTCGAGGTCAGGATGATCGCGGCCGACGACGCCTCGGCAGCCATTCCCTGCGGCGAGCTGATCTCGACGAGGCCCTTGCCGAGGGTGCGGATGATGCGCCAGCCGCCGAGGTAGGTGCCGATGGCGATGGCGCCGGCGCAGCTGAAGACGACCCAGAACGGGAGTCCGTGGCCGACCGTCGAGGCGTCGAGGTGGCCGGTGACGATCAGTGCCATGGCGATGACGCCCATGGTCTTCTGCGCGTCGCCGGTGCCGTGGGCGAGGGACACGAGCGAGGCGCTGGCGATCTGACCGTAGCGGAAGCCCTCTTCCTTCTTGCTCTCCGCGATCCTCTTGGTGATGGCGAAGACCAGCCAGGTGCCGCAGGCGGCGACGAGGCACGCGATCACCGGGGCGAGCAGGGCGGGCACGATGATCTTCGAGAACACGCCATGCCAGTTGATCCCGGACATGCCGATCGCAGCGATACCTGAGCCGATGAGGCCACCGAACAGGGCGTGCGACGAGCTCGAGGGCAGACCGAACAGCCAGGTGAAGAGATTCCAGAGGATGCCGCCGATGAGGCCGGCGAAGATGATCAGCAGGGCCGTCGTCGGGGTCAGGCCCGAGATGATGTCGCCCTTGTCGTCGCCCGAGGTCTGCTGGATGTTCAGCACGTCTTTGGTGATGGTGGCGGCGACCTCGACCGAGAGGAATGCGCCGACCAGGTTCAGGATCGCCGAGAGGCCGACGGCCACCTTGGGCTTCAGTGCGCCCGTGGCGATCGATGTCGCCATGGCGTTTCCGGTGTCATGGAATCCGTTTGTGAAGTCGAAACCCAGTGCCGTGATGACCAACAGCACCAGGATCAGCATCTCGCCGCTCATGCTCATAATCATGCGGTTCACCTGGCGGTTTCACCTAACAGACAAGTGTCCGATTCGAGCAGTTCGACCTGGGCGTTTCCTGAGACGGCGACGGTGTTCACCGATTGTTCATGTAAGCGTCCGCAACCCGTCACCGGATGCGCTGGAGCGAGCGCTCGGGCGGGCTGGTGACCGGCCGAACTCGCTGTGGAAGAATCCGGTCATGACTGCTGCGCTGAAGCTCGGGATGCCGATCAACTACGCGGGTGACTTCCGCGAGACCATCAACAATCTGGCCGATTTCGAGGCTGTGGGCGTCGACCGCATCGCGGTCCCGGAGGCCTACAGCTTCGACGCGGTGAGCCAGCTCGGCTACATCGCGGCGAAGACCGAGCGCATGGAACTGCAGACGGCCATCCTGCCGATGTTCTCGCGCACGCCGACGAACCTCGCGATGACCGCCGCCGGTCTCGACTACATCAGTGACGGGCGTGCGGTGCTCGGGATCGGCGCGTCCGGCCCGCAGGTCATCGAGGGCTTCCACGGCGTCAAGTACGACTACCCGGTCGGCCGCGCTCGCGAGCACGCCGAGATCTGTCGGCGGGTGTGGCGTCGCGACAAGGTCGACTTCCAGGGCAAGCATTACACGCTGCCGCTCGACGAGGAGCACGGCGGTTCCGGCCTCGGTAAATCGCTGAAGATCATCAATCATCCGGTGCGCGATCGCATTCCGATGCTGCTGGCGGCCATCGGCCCGAAGAACACCGAGCTGGCAGCGGAGCTGTTCGAGGAGTTCCAGCCAATCCTGTTCAACCCCGAGCAGATCCAGTCGGCCTTCGGTGAGGCGCTGGCCGCCGGCAAGGCGAAGCGTGATCCGTCGCTCGGCGAGCTCGGGATCGTCGTGCAGGCCACCGCGCGTGTCTCCGACGACGCGCAGGAGATCGAGAACGCGCTCGAACTCGTGCGCCATCATGCGGCGCTCTACATCGGCGGAATGGGTGCCCGCGGCAAGAACTTCTACAACACCCTCGCGCAGCGCTACGGCTACGTCGAGGAGGCCACGCTCATCCAGGATCTGTATCTCGACGGCAAGAAGGCCGAGGCCGCCAAGGCCGTGCCCGACGATCTGGTGCGCGCGATGTCGCTGATCGGCTCCGAGGCGGAGGTCGCCGAGCGTGCGGCCGCGTTCCGCGATGCCGGCGTCACCTGCATCCTCGCGTCGCCGGTGGCGGGCACGCACAAGGAGCGGGTGGCCGACATGGAGGTGCTGAAGGGGATCTTCGGGGGGTAGGTGTGGGCGCGCCCCGGCGTGGGTGCGCCCCGGGAACTGGGTGCGCCGGGGGGCCGGGGAGATGAGTGCGCCGGGGGGTGGGTGTGCCGGGGAGATGAGTGCGCCGGGGGGATGGGTGTGCCCGGGGGGATGGGTGTGCCCGGTGGGAATGGGTGCGCCCGGTGGGAATGGGTGCGCCCGGGGGAATGGGTGCGAGGCCGGGGGAATGGGTGCGAGGCCGGGGGGATGGGTGCGAGGCCCGGCGGGCTCGGGGCGCCCCCGGGAAAGCGCCCCGGAAATGCACCCGGGTCAGGCGTGTTGGATGTCGGCGGGTCGCGCTGATCTGGGGAAACGCCGAAGTGCTGGGCGCTTTTCCGGGCGGGCGCATTTCGTGGGCGCATCCCAGGGGCGCTTGTCCGCACCGACCGGCCCTGCCCCTGCCCCTGCCAATTGCCCCCTGCCCCTGCTCATTGCCCCATGGGGCCGCGAGCCCCGGCCGTCAGACCGTCTCCGACTCCGAATCGTCCCGACTCTTCTTGCGTTCGAAGATCGAGTGGTAGTCGGGCGCGGCCTTGCGTGCGGCGAAGTGGTACGGCAGGAACATGATCACCTCGGTGATCACGAAGGACAGGAACACCGCCGTCGCGGTGTGGAAGATGTACAGGAACGACAGGCCGAGCACCACGTAGAGGGCGGTGCTCGCGGCCCGCAGCCAGAACACCTTGGCCGTATGTCCCACGCGCCGGAGTGCGGCGAAGGGAACGGTCGAGAACAGCATCGTCGCCTTCCACAGGCAGGCGATCACCAGGGCCGGGACGAGTGAATGTGACCATGCCGGCCCGAAGATGAGGCTCCACAGGCCGAGGTACGCGGCGACCACGATCGCCCCGACGCCGGCGGCGAAGATCAGCGCGACGTGCGCGACCTCGCCTTTGTGGCCGTGGGCGAGTTGTCGAACCCGGCCGTAGGCGAGGACGGGTTCGAGAACCCCCGAGATCGTCGAGACGACACGGAATCCGACCGATGCCGCGGGACCCAGGACGACGAGGATGAACGACGTCAGGATCGGCTGGACGATGCCGACCGACGCGGTCTCGCCGGTCACCCACGCGGCGCGGCGCAGGTCCGGTGGCATCCCCGACTCGCGGTGCGCCGGCCGTGGCCAGAACCGGCACAGCACGGCCAGCATCGCGCCCGCGGCCAGGACGCGCACACAGTGGGGGTTGTCGTGGACGGCCAGCAGCAGCGCCGACAGACATCCGGCCACCAGGATGACGGCGGCCACCGCCTCGAGACGCCAGCGCCCCTGGACGACACCGATGGTGCGCGCCATCAGCAGGCCCGACGACAGGCCGAGCACACCGAGCAGGGTGATCACGGGTGCGGGCACCGTCGGGCTGACGATGAGCAGGACGCCGGAGCCGAGGGACAGCAGCGCCATCCACCAGGGCATCGAGATGTCGTGGTCGGCTTCCGGTGTGGCCAGCCGCGACTCGACGACGAACGCCGACAACAGCTGTGCGACGTAGGTGCCGATGGTCAGCGATACCGCGAGCTGACCCTGATGGTCGATCGGCGCGACGCGGGCGAACACGGCGATGAAGATCGCGGGAAAGGCGTTGAGCGCCAGACCGGCCGCGATCTGCACGACCGCCTGCAGGTGTTTGACGTCGACTTTCGACAGGACGGGAGCGAGCACTCCACCGCGCCGTGCGGTGGGTGCGTCGTGATCATCGGAGGACAGCGCGGTGGTCCCTGTCTCTGGAGAGCTTCCTGCCAAGGAGGCCCTCGGTGCGCCCGATCAGCAGTGCCAGACCGTCGCCGGCACGGAACTTCCGCCGCTTCCGCAACGGCAGCGTGGCCGCGCCGGCGAGCAGTCGGAGCTTGTCGAGCACCGGATATCCCCAACGCCGATAGATGAAGCCGGTGCCGCGACCGTAGTTGCGGAGTTTGCGACGCCGCTCGGCCGGCGTGAGGTGAGTGAAATCGGTGTGCCCGCGGACGACGATGTCGGGCGCCCAGCGAATGGAGAAATCGTCCAGCTCGGCCAGACGCAGGACGAGGTCGGTCTCGTCGCCGCTCTGCCACGGGCTGTCGGCACCCGACCCGATCGTGGAGTCGAACCCGCCGACGGTGACGTAGTCCTTGCGTCGGATCGCCATGCTGGGTACGACGACCGACCAGGCGTTACGCCGGGTGAACTCGGCGTCGGCCGGGGGAAGGGTGTTGCGGTCGCCGTCGGCGTCGATCAGCCGGGCGGCGCACACCGACGCGCTGGGGGTGCAGTGCGCGGACAGGCGTTCGAGGAAGTCGTGTTCGAGGCGGCAGTTGTCGGTGAGGAGATAGACCCAGTCGACGTCGTCGGTGAACTGCGCGACGGCCGCGTTGTGGCCCGCGGTGCTGCCGCCGTGTTTGACCACAGTCCGGATGGTCAGCACGTCCGAATACCGGTCGTGCACCTTCGTCAGGCCCTCGGCGGCGTCCATGTTGTCGTCGTAGGCAATCGACACCACGGCCGGGCGTACGGTCTGCGCGGCGAGGTCGTCGAGCAGGCGACAGATCGAATCCCACCGGCCCACCGTGGTGATGGCCATCCCGAACGACGGGGAGTCCCCGCGGTCGCCGGTGTCCCCGGTCGACGGTCTCTCGTCGCGATCCGTGGACGCGTTCCGTCCCGCCGTCATGTCACCACCGTCATGTCAGAACCCCTCGGGAGCGCGTCGGATGGCCCCCCGAATCCACCTGTCCGAACGCCCCCGCGTCTCGCGCGGCGGCCGAACTCACGCGCCATAGTGTATGGCTTACGTGCCATAGTGTATGGCACGAGAGGGTGACCTTGTGCTCGACGAACGGCTCGCCCCGAATCGACGAGGCAGGGGGCACGGGCACGTGAACGATTCCGCCCTGCCCGAATCCGCCACACCCGCGTGGTGGTTGACGCCCGCGGTGCTGATCCTCGTGCCGGTGGCTGCATCGATCTTGTCGTGGATCTCGCTGATCGCGTGGTGCTCGGCCGGTGGGTGCCCGGCCGGATCGTGGCTGCAGCTGCGCGGGTTCCTGGAGCCGTCCCCGATCACCGTCGCGGGCGTCACGCTGCTCATGGTCTGGTATGCGCTGGTCGTCGTGCTCGCCACCGTCGGCTGGCGCCTGGGGACCGGCACCCGCCCGTCGGCCGAACTCGTCACCCGGACGCGTCTGCCCGCCTTCGAACGTCGCTACTTCCTGCTGATCCTGGTGGTGGCGACGATCGGCGTCGGCTACTCCTACTACCGCATCGCCGGGACGACGTCGATCATCGACTCCCTCGTGACGCAGACGGGCAACTCCTTCACCGAGGCCCTGCCGGCGTCGGCGGGTATCCCGACCCTGCGCTACGCGACGATCCTCGCCGCACCCCTCGGCGTGCATCTGTGGCGCACCACAGTCATCGGGGCGCCGCTGATGATCGGGGCGGTGGTGCTGCTCCTGCTCAATTCGATGGTGGCGTCGCGACTCTCGCTGCTGATGGCGGTCGTGGTGTATCTGGTCATCTGGTCGGCGGCGCGGCGCAGGGCCGACGGCGGGACGCGAAAGCCGCTGCGTCCGTGGATGGTGATCGCCGGTGTGGTGGTCCTGTTCGCCCTGCTGACCACGTTGAACTACGTGCGCAACGGCAACTACTACCGCGACGCCGGGGTCTCGAATCCGGTGGCGATGAACGTCTATCAGATGGGTGCGTATCTGGCGGTGCCCGCGCAGGTCTCGCTCGGGGTGTCCGATGCGGTGATGCGCGGTAGTTTCGAGAAACCGGGCAGCGTGGGCGGATCGGTCAGTGCAGCTCTCCCGAGCTTCCTGGTGCCCGAGGACGAGACGCGTGGCAAGGAGGCGGTGGACGCCGGCCTGTACGACTTCACCGTGTCGTCGGCGCCGAACTTCACGACGAACTCCGAATTCGCCGACACCTATGCCGATTTCGGTGCCTGGGGATGGTTCTACACCCTCCTCCTGTTCCCTCTCGCCGGATACATCTCCGGCCGGTTCTCGACCTACGGTCCGGTGATCGCGGGCACCACCGGGGTCATCGCGTACTGCTTTGCCGAGGTCTGGCGCATCCAGCTCCTGACCCAGGGGATCGTCGTGTTCCTCGTGCTGCTGACCGTCGTCGGCATGGCGGTGGCGGGAGCAGGCCTGCGGACTCGCGCGGACTCCGACGACGAACGTCTGTACGAGAGAAGTGGAGTCACGTGAGCAACAGTGCAGTGGGTGTGACCTACCGTCCCGATGCGACCGGCAACGACTGGTTGCGTTCGACGGCGGGGGCGATCCGGGACCAGTGGATCGTCATCGTCGTGTGCGCTCTGGTGGGTGGTCTCGTCGGCCTCGTCCTGACCACACAGCAGACCCCGATGTACGAGTCGTCGGCGACGATCTACCAGACGCCCCGGCCTGCGGACAGCGACAGCGTGAGCCAGCAGCGGACCGAGGCCTACACCGAGCTGCTGACCTCGGACCGATTGATCGCGACCGCCCTGGCGCAGAGCGGGCTGCCGATGTCGATCGGTGAGGCACGCGATGCGACCACCGCCGGCGCCAACACGGGCAGCGCGATCCTGACCGTCACCACCCGGACGGAGAATCCGCAGACATCGGCGACGCTGGCCAACGCGCTGGCCGATGCGCTGCCCGCCACGGTGGCCGCGCTCGACGGCGACCAGCCCGCCACCCCGGTTGCCGGGGACGCCGCGAACGCAGACCAGGTGCGCCTGTCGGTGATCACGCCCGCGGTGCCCGACAGCCGCGGCGAGGGCCGAAACTTCGGACGCAACATCGCGCTCGGCATCGTCGCCGGCCTCCTGGTGGGGCTGTTCTACTCCTACGTCCGCGGCCTGCTCGGGCGACGCGTGCGTGACGAGGCAGAGGTGAGTCGATTCCTCTCCGGTCCGGTGCTCGCGACGATCCCGTCCGAGAAGTCGCTCGGGGAGTCGGGCATCGTCGATTACCACCATCCGGACAACCGTGCGGCTCGAGCACTCCGGCGACTGCGCACCACGGTGACCGGGCGGCAGTCGGGGCCGGCCACGCTGCGCTCGATCGTCGTGACCGGGGCATCGGCGGGTGACGGGTCGACGACGGTCGCGGTCAATCTGGCGATCGCGCTGGCGGACAGCGGCTCCGAGGTCGTGCTGGTCGACGCGGCGCTCGACGGGCGGCCGGCGGGGTCCCGGCACGCCCCCGACGCGGTGTCATCGCGGGACGGGCTCACCACCTATCTCGGCGGTGGAGGCAGGCTGGGGGAGTTCATCTCCCGGACCTCGCGGTCCCATCTGTCGCTGGTTCCCGCAGGCCCGGCGGTCGGCAACTCGTCCGAGCTGCTCGCCTCGCAGCGGTTGTCGGACGGCCTCACCGAATTGGCGGAGCAGTTCGATCACGTCATCGTGGACACCGCTTCCCTGCGGGAGTCGTCGGATCCGCTCGTCGTCGGTCGGATCGCCGACGCGGTCCTGGTCGTCGCGCGGTCCGGGCACACGCGATACGGCGACCTGCGCACGGCGGTCGAACGTCTCGCCCTCGCCGACGTCGCGGTCCTCGGTGTCGTGCTGAACGGTTCACCGCGCCCGGCATGGCAATTCGGCCGCGGCGTGCGTGCCGGGCGGCCTGCGGGTCAGGTGCTCGCCGACGTGCCTCCCGGAACGGCTATCGACACACCACTTCCACAGGATCGCTGAGCCGCGCGGGGGTCGTCTCGAGTTTCTCGATGGCCACCGGGTTCTCGGGCGTCGCTCCGGGCGCACAGGCCGACCGGGTGGTCGCCGAGACCGCCGTCCACGACGACGGCGCGCCCCGCCAGGTGATCTCGGCGGCGGTGATGCGACCGGTCGACTCCTGGAACGACAGGGCCGGGCCCGCCGAGTCCCGATCACGGGGTGAGCCGGTCACGGTCACCGCGATACGGTCGACCTCGAAGTCGTCGGACCTGTTGGCGGAGAACGCGATCGCCGGGGTCGTGCTCTCGATGTCGACCTCCCCGAAGGTGACTCCGCGAGTCGTCTGCAGGCCGACGATGCCGGTGCCGTCGGCGATGTCGTCGGCCGCGACGGTGAGGCCTCGCAGCGTGACGCCGGTGGCCGGCCGGGTGGCGGTCGACTCGACGAGGGCCGACCACCGTTCGCACCGTCGGACGGTGATCTCGGAGAGCTCGAAGTCGAATCGGCTGAACGTGTCGTCGGCGGCGCCTTCCGGCCGGGCCAGCACGTGCACGCCCGACTCGCCGTCCTCGACGGTGAGGCCGGTCAGTCGAATACCTTGCGAGGCAAGATATTTCCATTCGGTATCGGAGTCGGGGGCGGCGCTGTCGACGATGACCCCGGCGCCCGTACGCACACCGGTCACCGAGACGCCGGTGGCGGTGACCCGGTTCGCCCCCGCCAGGCGCACACCGTTGGCGGCACCATCGGAGACGGTGATGTCGGCGATGGTGAAGTCGGCGTCGGACCAGTCGGTCAGCGCCGACAGCGAGAACGTCTCGGCGTCGTTGTCGAAGCCGTCGGACTCCGAGTGGTAGGTGACCAGCGCGAGGCCGTCGTCGCCGGTGTTGCTGGCCGTGCAGTTGCGGACCTGGCCGCGTCGGCACGCGTTGAAGTGGATGCCGTCGGCCATGGTGTCGGTCGCGCGGACGTTGGTGACCGTGACGTCGGAGACGCCCATCATGATCACGCCCGCCTGCGGGCTCGACCGGATAGCGCAGTCCGCCAGCGTCACACCGGACACCGGGCCCTTCGAGCCGGTCCACTCGGCCGGCACCGACGATCCGTCGGACGGGTATCCGACGACCCGGATGCCGTCACCGAAGGACCGCTGCGACGGTTGGGTCGCCCACCGAATCTGCACGCCCCGCAACGAGACCTGCGACGCCGGGCCACGCACGACGAGACCGTGGCTGGTCCCGCTACCGTCGTCGGCGAGGTTGTCCATCACCAGTTCGGCGCGGGCGTCGAACTCGACACCGACCCGATCCAGGCCGGTGAGGGAGATCGCCGCGCCGCCGTCCGGATCGCGCTGGCCGTACCGATACGTACCGGCCGGGAAGTACAGGGTGTCGCCCGTTCTCATCTGGGCGACGGCTCTGCCGATCGCCGCCGAGTCGTCCTGACGGCCGTCGCCGACGGCGCCGAAATCGTGGACGTCGTGGGTCGAGCCGGACGACGAGGAGGAGCACGCCGCGAGGGCCGCCGTCGCCGGGATCATCGCCAGGAACGAGCGGCGGGACACCTGCCGCGCGGAAGGGGTTGTCATCGTGCGGCTTCCAGTTCGGAGCAGATGCGTGCGGCGGCCGCGGTGGGATCGATCGCAGCCTGTCGTCGTGTCACATGGGCGAACCCACGCTCCGCCAGCGCACGTCGGGCGTCGTCGTCTCCGCAGAGGCGGGCCAGCAGTTGCCCCAGCGCCCGCGGATCGTGCGGATCGAAGAAGTCCGCGCCGTCGCCGCAGGTCTCCCGCAGGACAGGGATGTCGGAGGCGAGGACGGCGGTCCGCGACGCCATGGCCTCCAGCGGTGGCAGGCCGGCGCCCTCGTACAGCGACGGCATGATCAGTATGTCCGCACCGGCGACCAGCGCACGCAGCCGGTCGAACGGCACCTGCCCGGTCACCTCGACGCGGGAGCCGAGCTCGCCGACGATGCGTGCGACACGGTCGTCGGCGGTGCGGAGCGTCTCACCGCCGCCGGCGATGACCAACCGATGCGGGACGTCGGCCGAGATCCGGGTGAACGCCTCGAGGAGCAGCACGAGGTTCTTGTGTCTCTTCACATTTCCGACATAGAGCAGGTATGGATGCCCGACGCCGGGATCGGGTAGGCCGTCGGTGGTGAACCAGACGTCGTCGACCGGTATCGGGGTGACGAGGACGCGCGCGGAACGGGTGGTCTCGCCGAGACGACGCGCGGTGGTGTCGGACGGCGTGAACACCGTTGCCGCTCTGCGGGCGTCGAGCCGGAGCATGGCCGCGGCATAGGTGCGTCGGGCGCGGCCCTGGTTGCTCAGCGCGGCGTCCTCGAGGTGCAGGGTGTCGTGGACGGTGGTGAACAGTCGGACGGCGCGGTCGCGGGGATTCAGCAGTGCCAACGGGAACGGGTAATGCGGCACCCACAGGGCCCGCGGCCGGCACGCGTGGAGCGCGTACTGCCAGACCCGTTGTTCGGCGGCCGTGTACATCGCGGCGTCGTGAGGGGATGCCGTGATGACGCGAGTCTCGTCGTGCACCGTCGGCGCGGAGTCGGCGTCGGTCAACACGGCCAATCGCAGCCCGCGGTCCGCGGTCACCCGCTCGAGGTGGGGGATCTGGGTGCGGATGTAGGTACCGATGCCGCTCTGACGGATGTGGCGCGCGTCGAACAAGATGTCCACGCCGTCGTCGGCCGACCGTGGGTCGTGACCGGTACCGCGCACGTCGACTGTCCTTTCCAACGATGGGCCTCTCCACGACGGGGGACGCCGACGTCACATGATGATGCGCCCGCACCCCCCTGGTGAACAGTGTGCCGAACTTTCTTCGAGATGGTACGTTTCGGCAGGCCGAGGAGTCCCGGAGTCGCGGGTGCCGCCGGCCGGGGGATCGGCCGGTCGGGGACAGGCACGACGACAACGGGAGATGCCGCGAGCGCGGGTGCTCGTGTCGCGGACGAAGACTGAGGACGGACATGACCGACCCACGAATCGCGGATCCACGAATCGCCATCGTGCACGAACGATTCACCGAGATCGCCGGCTCCGAACACGTCGTCGAGCAGCTCTCGCAGACCTGGCCGCAGGCTGCTGTGCACGTCCCCATCGCGCGTGTACAGGGCATCCCGGCCGGTCTGTCGTCGTCGCCGGTCACCACCTGGGTGGACACACCCTACGGGTGGACAGGCCGAGGTCCCTACGCGCCGCTGACACCCCTGTTCCCCCGCGCTTTCCGCGGGATGGACCTCGGCGACGTCGATGCCGTCGTCATCAGCCACCACGCGTTCGCGACCCAGGCGGCGTTCGCCACCGACGCACCCGTGATCGCCTACGTCCACAGTCCGGCACGGTGGGCGTGGGACACCGCATTCCGGGCGCAGGAAGCGGGCGGGCCGGCCGGTGCCGCGGTGCTGTCCGGGTTGTCGAGGATGGCGCGGCGTGGGGAACTCGCCGCCGTCGACCGGATCGATCAGATCGTGGCCAACTCGACCGCCGTCGCCGGACGTATCCAGCGATGGTGGGGGCGAGAGTCGGTCGTCGTGCATCCGCCGGTCGACACCAACGGCTTCACGCCCGACCATGCGATCGAGCGCGAGGACTTCTTCCTCGTCGCCGGGCGCCTGGTCCCGTACAAGCGGCCGGACCTGGCGATCCGCGCCGCCCGGGAGGCGGGTGTGCGGTTGGTCGTCGTCGGCGACGGTCGGTCGATGGAGACCTGCCGCGAACTCGCGTCCGACGACACCGTGTTCCTCGGCCGGGTGCCCCACGGCCAACTGATCGACCTGTATCGCCGGACGCGGGCATTGATCATGCCGGGCGTCGAGGACTTCGGCATCGTGCCCGTCGAAGCCATGGCCACCGGTGCACCCGTCATCGCGCTCGGCGAGGGTGGGGCGCTCGACACTGTCGTGCCGGGCACGACGGGCATGCTCGTGCCCTCCGGCGACGACGACACCGTCGTGGCCGGTCTCGCCGCCGCCATGACGTCGTTCGACCCGCGTGATCACGACCCGCGGCGCATTCGGGAGTGGGCGGAACGGTTCTCGCGGAAGAACTTCGGCACGGAGATGGTGCGGGTCGTCGACGGTGTGCTGGAGCGGGGGCGGCGGGTGGAGTAGGTGGGCTTGCGGGGCGGGTGGGGTCTCGATACGCGGGCTCGTCCCTGGGGGCTCGCTGCTCGACCGGCGGTTGGGGTTTCGCTGCTCGAGGAGCGTGATTGCCTACACCACCCTCGATATCCGCAGCGCGATCGTCATGGCCTCGTCGTCGGCGACGGGCCAGGCGTCGAGTAGTTCCCGCCGCAGCGCGACGAGGTCGTCACCATGCGCCGACGACAGCCCGTGCGCCTCGGTGTCGTCGAGCGCGTAGAAGAACGTCGGCGTCATCGGGTGGACGCGGTAGCCGAGCGACTCCGCGGCGATCCACAGCTGCTGCATCGTCTGACCTGCACGCAGGTAATCCTCGCTGTCGCAGCCCTTCTGGACGAGTATCAGGATGGCCGATGCGGAGACGAGCCGCCGTCCGGCGTCGGCGCCGAGGGCGGCGCCAACATCCCACTCGTCGAGCAGGGCCATCACGTCGGGGCGGCGCAGGACGTCGAACATCCCGGCCATCGCGGGCGGGAGGTCGAGCGAATCGACCTGGATGCCGACCGGCGTGCACGGGTCGTCGGTGAGCTCGGCGAACATCTCCTGATGCAATTCCGGTGTCAGGAAACGGATCCGGTCCGAGCGCGCGAGAATCGAGGCACACCTGGCGATCTCGTCGCGATCGGTGATCTGGATCAGTCGCGTGCGCGCGGTCGTGCCCGCCTCGCCGAGACGCACCGCGTCGTCGTCGGAGATCGGTGACGCATCGCCGGCCTCGCGACGTGTCGATCTGCTCAGGATCGACGGCAGCTCGGCGGCGTCCGCGGGATCGAAATCGTCGGTCAACACGCCGTTGTCGGTGAGCGTCACCCGCGCGGACAGCTGCTCACCGGACCCGAGGATCTCGGTCGGCCCGAGTTTCCCGCGGCTCGCGGCGGCGACCCGAGCGTTGTGCAGAGCCGCGCCGACGGCGACCAACGACGCACGGTGTCCGAGGTCGAGGGTCGAGGTCCGCTCGGGATCGAGCGCGACCGTCACGGCGCCACCCTCGGCGGTGATCGACCACGGTTGTTGATTGCCGGCCGACGGCGCCTGCTGCGCGGCGTACCGGACCAGGTCGACGTCGGAGAGCGTGTCCGGAGCGGGCCCGGCGGGTGCCTGCGTGGCCGCCGGTTCCAGGACACGTTCCTCGAGCAACGGGTCGACGAGGTCGTCGAGCCACAGGTCACGATCGAAGCGCACCCGGCCCGACGGCAGTGGACGGCCCTGCGCGAGACGGCGGACCGCCGCAGCGACGGAGGCGCCCCCGAGGAGGACGTCACCGGCGAGTTGCGGCCACGCAGTGACCGAGAATCCGAGCTCGATGGCCGAGGCGGCCATGCGGGCGGAGACCTTGGCGGGCTCCAGTACCTTGACCGCCAGAGGTGTCAGGGCGGCGCGATCGAGTCCGACGAGATCCTCGATCCGCAGATCGCCCGCGAGGCCGTGCAGGATGGGGCGCTCGGGCTCGAGGTCGAAGCGCTCGACGTCGAGGACGCCGCCATCGCTGGTTTCCATGATGACGGGGATGCCTGCTTCCCGGCATTTCTGCCGCACCAGAACCTTCACGTCGAACGAGTCACATTCCTCGACGACGAGATCGAGGCCGTCGAGAAACGCATCGATGTTGTCCGGAGTGATTCCGTCGTCGAATATTCTTGTGCTGACATAAGGATCAATCTCAGCAATTCTTCGCGACGCGACAACGGCTTTGTTGAGATCTAGATCCATCAATGTCGCCGGAATGCGGTTCATGTTGGTCAGTTCCAGAGAATCGAAATCCGCAAGATGTAATTCGCCCGCGAGACCCTCGAGGGCGAGTGTCAGGGCGATCGCGTGACCCACGCTGAGCCCGACGATCCCGATCCGCAGTGCGGACGCGCGGTCCTGCTCGGCGGCGGTCAGCTTGTGGCGGTTCCGGTCGAGGCGGAGGCGGCGATACGAGCGGGGACCGGGCACCTTCACGAGGGTGCGGCGCCACGGATACCAGGCATACGCTGGAGCTTCCGTGAGTACATCGTCCCCGGGCGGCGGTAGCAGGCTCTGCAGCGATCGAGCGGCCTGGGAAGTGGCGTCGACGACGGACACGGCGGGATCGTCGGTCAACTGTTCGGGGACCGACGACTCGGGAAACATCACGGCCGAAGCCTCTTGCGCGCTGTACACACGAGTATGGTCTCGTACTTCCCCGACCATCGCCAAGTGAAACATTTGCGGTCTAGAATTCGAATTAGCCCAACAAATGGTGCACTATGGCAACATTGGCCGTGAAGCCAGTACAGATTATCCGTTCTGTTTCACTGTGTTCTCGGAAAGGTTGAATCAGCATGACTCTCGCACTCACTTCTATTCCCACCGGCGTTCTCCGTGTGCGAAACGAACGCGACCAGGGTTACACGGTCGTCGCCGCGGACCCACGCGCCCAGCGAAGGCTATGGCGGGAGTACCTGTTCGGAGCGGAATCCGCCTACGACCGTCACGGCTGCGCGGCCGCACTCGAGCTCGATGCGGTGATCAGCGGCGAGGGGACGGCGCTGTTCTACGCGATCCTCGACGACGACAACCAGGTGGTCGGCGGCCTGCGAGTGCAACATCGATTCGACGCGGCAGCGCAATCGCACGCCCTCGAGGAATGGGCCGGACAGCCAGGGCAGGTGGACTTGGTCAACGCGATCGAATCCCGGTTGGTCGGCGGTGTGGTCGAGGTGAAGACGGCGTGGGTGGACGAGCGCTCGCCTCTCGCAGCAGATGTCGCGGGACAGCTGTCACGGTTGGGACTGGTGATCATGGAGATGTCCGGCGTCGACCACATGATGGCGACCGCGGCCGATCACGTCCTGCGACGGTGGGAGTCGGGCGGCGGACGAGTGGACGAATCGGTGTCCGCGACACCGTTCCCCGACGATCGGTATCGCACCCGGTTGATGTGGTGGGAGCGTGCCGAGCTCCAGGCGCGGACCTCACCGGAGACCTGGCGCCGCATGCGGTATGAGGCCGACATGCTGCAGACGCTGGTTCCTCAGTCGTCCAGCGTGCGCGGATAATCCACGACATCCTCGGGGCGGCGGGAGAACAGCTGATACAGGCTGTCCGGCGGAGTGGACCGCATGACGGGGTCGAGTGCGTCCGACTTGTCGCTCGGCTTGCGCCAGACGATCGGGTCCATGGACACCACGTCGACCCGATCACGACCGGACTCCTTGGCGCGGTAGACGCATCGATCCGCGCGATCGAGCAGGCGGGAGACGACGGTGTCTGTCGCCAGCGCGTTGGCACGAGTCGAGGTCACCAACGGCGCACACACGCCGCCGACGCTCAGTGTGACCGGATTGGCCTCGGCCACGGCGACCCGGAACTGCTCGGCGAGTGCGTGGAGTTCCTCTTCGTCGCGCGCGACGCAGAACACCAGGAACTCCTCACCGCCGAAGCGACTCACGACCGAACCCGAGGGAGCGGTCTCGCGGATCGCGGCGGCCACGGACAGCAGTACGCCGTCGCCCGCGAGGTGGCCGTGCCGGTCGTTGATCTGCTTGAAATGGTCGATGTCCATCAGCAGGATGCCGACCCATCCGGTGGACACCCGGGCCGCGGCGAGCAGTTGGGCCACTCGGGCGAGGAAGCCGCGCCGGTTGAACAATCCGGTGAGCGGGTCGATCCCGTTGAGGCGGGCCTGTCGGTGCAGGGTGGCCTCCAAGGACCGGCGCAAGGCGACGACGAGGAACACCGGGACGGTGATCACGCCGAGCATGGATCCGATGCCGATCATGAATGCCGGCACGGACATCGAGGTGACGGCGAGGACTGTGGTCGCGCCGGTCACAGCCAGGGCCAGCAGTGAGATCACGAGAGGCATCGAGGGCGACATCGCGGCGATGGCCGGGATGACCGCCACCAGGGCGAGTACGGCGATTCCGGGGCGAGGATTCGCCAGGATGAGCGATGTTCCGCAGATGCCGATGATGCCGAACGAACCGAGGACCGCGAACTCGCCGTCGGACAGACGTTCCCGAAACGCCGTGATGACGAACGCGGTCGCGATGAACGACCAGATCACGAGCAGCGGTGCGAGTCCGCCGGGATGCAGCGTATCCGGCGCGAGCACGGCGATGACCGGTAGTGGCAGCACGCCGCCCGTGCTGATGAGCGTCGCCGTGGATCGCGCATCGTATCGACGAAATGCCTTCTCGATGAGCTTCATGAGAATCGTTCGTCTCGGATCGACAAAGACGAGTGCGGTGCGCAAGGGGCAGGATATGTCAGGAGAAACGAAATTCGTTGCGCTGGCGATCCACTTATCGACAAAGACGACGACGATCGCTGCACGGAAAGCATATTAGCCCAGCTGAGAACATCTGGCGACACATTCGTTGCCTATGCAAACAAAACAAAAATGCCTCTGCCCTGATATTTTGTGCAAGCAGTCCGGCTCGCCTCGGGTGAGCCCCGAAATCGAGGACGAACCCGTCAATGGTCTCCACTCCCATCCGGCCCGGCGCACGCCGGTGGACGCCCGTCGTGGTGCGCAACCGGACCGACGTGATCCTGGTCGGCCTCGATGCGGTGGTGCTCACGGGCATCGCCCTGTTGGTCAACAATGACGAGAGCACGCGCGGGCGGGTCGTCGGGATCGTCGGTGTTGTCATCACCCTTCTCGTCCTCGAGATGGCGGGCCTGTACCGAGCGCGACTCACACTGTCCGCGCTCGACGACCTCCCTCGGCTCGCGGGATGGTCGATCATCACGTCGGCCGCGCTGTTCGCCGTTTCCAGGCCAGGTGTGCACATCGCCACGGTGACGGTGTACGCGGTCATCGTGTTCGCCGCATTGTTCGTCGTACGCGTCGTCTACTACGCCTACGCGCGTCACCGCCGACGGAGCTCGCCGGCCAATCGTCTGCGTACGGCCGTCCTCGGGGGTGGTGTCGTCGCGGCCGAACTGATCGCCGGTACCCGCGCGCACCCCGAGCTGGGTCTCGACATCGTGCTGGCGGTCAGTGACGACCCGATGCCCGAACTGTCCGGCACCGGTATCACGATCGAGGGTGGTCTCGTCGGCATCCGGGACAAGGTGAAGGCGCACAAGATCCACACGCTCCTGGTGGCGTTCAGCTCGGCGCCGGATTCCCGGTTGGTCACGCCGCTGCGTGAATGCGACGAACTCGACTGCGAGATCTTCATCGTGCCGCGTCTGTTCGAGTTCGTGTCGCTGACGCGCGACATGGACCGCATCCACACGATCCCGCTCGTGCGCGTCCGTAGGGACGCCATCCGCACGTGGTACTGGTCGATGAAACGCGTCTTCGATGTGACTGCGGTGTCGGTGGCGCTGCTGGTGTTCAGTCCGGTTCTGGCCGCGGTCGCGCTTGCTGTCTACCTGTCCGACCCGAGCGCGCCGATCATCTTCCGCCAGGCCAGGATCGGACGCGGCGGAGAGCTCTTCGACGTGCTGAAGTTCCGCTCGATGCGACCGGTGCCGGAGCAGGCGTCGAATTCCGAGTGGCAACCCGCCGACGTCGACCGGATCGGTCGGGTGGGGCGCATCATCCGCAAGACGTCGCTCGACGAACTCCCGCAACTGTGGAACGTCTTGCGCGGCGACATGTCCATCGTCGGGCCGCGACCCGAACGCCCGCACTTCGTCCAACAGTTCGAGACGTCGATCCCGAGTTACCGCGATCGTCATCGCGTCGACGTCGGTCTGACGGGCTGGGCGGCGGTGCACGGTCTACGCGGCGACACGAGCATCACCGACCGTGCAATCTACGACAACTTCTACATCGAGAACTGGAGCGTCTGGCTCGACATCAAGATCATCATCCGAACCATGGGCGCGGTGATCCGCGGCACCGGCAACTGACAATGTTCGAATGCTGCTCCAACGGCAGTTGAGGACATACACTCAGGCGATGCACGCTGGGCAGTTCGGGGGCTGCGACGGTTCGGAGTGGCCCGCGGCCACGATCGTGATCGCGATCTCCGCCGACCCATACCACCGCGCGGCCGTCGCGTACGGCCGCGAGGTCTCCGTGCTGATGGCCGAACGATTCGTGGAACGCGAGCTGGTGCCGATCACCCCGCACGCGACGTTCCACCGGCGCGCCGACCTCGAGTGGATCGTCACATTGACGTCCGACGGCCCTGACCTGGACGAGTTCATCACGGCGTCAAGGATTCGACTCGGCTCGCATCTCATCGACATCGATGGACAGACGACCTTCCTCGATCTGTGCATGGGCGTTGCCGTCGCCGAACAGATCCCGGATGCGTCGAGCACCGAATACCTGATTCGATGCGCTGACGCGGCACTGTGCTTCGCGTTGATCCGCCAGCATCACGTCGTGATCGCCGATGAGCAGACCATGCCGACAGTGCATACGCAGGTGGATGTCGCGAACCGTCTGGCACGTTCCGCCGAGAGTGATTTCCTGATCTACTATCAGCCGATCGTCGAGCTGGCGGGTATGGACACGGTCGGGTTCGAGGCGTTGCTGCGGTGGCGAAGTGGAACCGACATCCTGACTCCGGCCGCATTCCTGCTCGCGGCGCAGGTGACTTCCCTGATCGTGCCGATCGGTCATCACGCCGTCGCCGAGGCCGTACGCGCACTCGCGCGCGAGGTCACCCCGGCAGTCGGTCAGGATGGATTCGTGGCCGTGAACCTGTCGGGACAGCAGTTGTGGGCTGACGACATCGTCGGCCACATCGATGGCCTGTTGCGAAGCCACGACGTTGCCCCGCGCCGCTTGTGGGTGGAGGTCCGAGAGGACGAGGTGATCCGATTGGGCACGGCCGCGGCGCAGGCCATCCAGGAACTGCACGAGATCGGCTGCACGATGTGTGTCGACGATCTGGGCGCAGGCTACTCGGCCCTCCGGTACCTCCGTGACCTGCCCATCGACGTCGTCAAGATCGACCGGTCGCTGGTGAGCGGTCTGGTCGACAACCCCGCCGATCGAGCGGTCGTCAAGGCGATCTGCGAGATATCCCGGGCCTACGGCATGATTCCGCTCGCCGAGGGTGTCGAGACCGAGGAGACTCTGGCCGAACTCGCCGGGCTGGGCTTCGACATGGGGCAGGGCTATCTGTTCGGCAAGCCCGAGTCGGCCGAGGTCCAGTTCAGACACTAGCGCGCGATCGGTAACGATCCGGGGCCGATGTCCGATTCACGTCATCGGATGGGTCATTCGTCTTCGTCCGGAGAAGAGTGGCCATCTTTGTTACCCTGACTGCGGATTTCGAGGGCAAACCGTCGGGCTGCGTGGATCGGGGGCCACGCCAGGACCGCGGGAAGGATGTATCTGCGATGGAGTGTCGTCTGTGCGGGTCGGCCCGCCTGCGCAGCGTGGTCGATCTCGGTGCGACGCCCCCGTGTGAACGGTTTCTGACCGAGGCCGAACTCGACACGATGGAGCCGACGTTCCCGCTGCACCTGCGGGTGTGCGAGGACTGTCTGCTGCTGCAGATCCCGGCGCTCATCACTCCCGAGGACACGTTCACCGAATACGCCTACTTCTCGTCGTATTCCGATTCCTGGGTGGCGCACGCGCGCACCTTCGTCGACACGGCGACCGAGCGGGTCGGCCTCGATCCCGACTCATTCGTCGTCGAGGTCGCCAGCAACGACGGCTACCTGCTGCAGCATGTGATCGCCGACGGCGTCCGCTGTCTCGGGATCGAGCCGTCGGTGAATGTCGGTGCCGCAGCGCGGAAGAAGGGCGTGCCGACCGAGACCGCGTTCCTCGACGAGGAACTCGCGCAGCGCGTCCGTGCCGAGTCGGGGGCGGCCGACCTCGTCGTCGCCAACAACGTCTACGCGCACATCCCGGATCTGCTCGGCTTCACACGCGCGCTGCGCGGGCTCCTCGCCGACGACGGGTGGCTGAGCATCGAGGTGCATCACGCCCTGAACCTGGTGCGGCTCGGCCAGTTCGACACCATCTATCACGAGCACTTCCAGTACTACACGGTGCTGAGCGCGTCCCGCGCGCTCGCGACCGCGGGATTGCGCGTCGTCGACGTGGAACTGCTGTCCACCCACGGCGGCTCGATCCGGGTCTGGGCGCGACCGGTGGAGGCGGGTGCCGCGCCGAGTCAGCGGGTCGCGGACGTCCTGCAGGCCGAGCAGGACGCCGGACTGCATGACGTGTCGGGCTATCTGGATCTGCAGGCCCGCACCGATTCCGTCCGGCAGGAACTGTTGAGGTTCCTGCTCGACGAGGGGTCGGCGGGGAAGCGGATCGTCGGTTACGGGGCGCCCGGCAAGGGCAACACGCTGCTCAACTACTGCGGCATCCGGCCGGACCTGATGGAGTACACGGTCGATCGCAACCCCTACAAACACGGGCGGTACACGCCGGGCACACGGATTCCGATCCACCCGCCCGAACGGATCGACGCCGACCGGCCGGACGTGATCGTCGTCCTGCCGTGGAATCTCGAGAACGAGATCACCGCGCAGCTCGCGCACGTCGCCGAGTGGGGCGGCCGGCTCGTGTATCCGCTCCCCACACTGCATTTCGCTTCGCTCGACGCCGACGATCGAGTCGGCAGCCCCGGTGGCACGCTATGAAGGTGGTTCGGTCATGAAGGTGGTCCTGTTCTGTGGCGGCTACGGGATGCGCATGCGCAACGCGCCCGACGACGACGTCCCGAAGCCGATGCAGATGGTCGGCCCGCGACCACTGATCTGGCATGTGATGCGCTACTACGCGCACTTCGGGCACACCGAGTTCATCCTCTGCCTCGGATACGGCGCCTCGCACATCAAGGAGTACTTCCTGCGCTATGAGGAAGCCACGTCGAACGACTTCGTGATGCGTGGCGGCACGGTCGAACTCCTGCACTCCGACATCGCCGACTGGTCCATCAGTTTCATCGACACCGGCCTGGAATCGGCCATCGGCGAACGACTTCGGCGCGTGCGGTCGCATCTGGGCGACGACGAGTACTTCCTCGCCAACTACGCCGACGTGCTCACCGATGCGCCACTCAACGACATGATCGCCGAGGTCGTCGACTCCGGGGCCGCGGCGTCGATGATGATCGTGCCGCCGCAGTCGTCGTTCCACTGCGTCGACGTCAGCGACACCGGAAAGGTCAAGGCGATCACCCCGGTCTCGCAGTTCCCGATCTGGGAGAACGGCGGGTTCTTCGTCCTGACCCAGGAGATCTTCGATCACCTGCCCGAGGGTGGCGACCTCGTCGAGGACGCATGCGGCGGGCTCGCCGCGGAGGGGCGCCTGTACGCCTACAAGCACGACGGTTTCTGGAAGCCCGCGGACACGTTCAAGGAACGCGCCGAACTCGATGCCCGATTCGCCCGCGGGGATCGTCCGTGGATGGTGTGGGACGGCGACACACCCACCCCATGATCGATCTCACCACCGCGGCACTGTCCGAGATCGCTGTCCTCGGTGCCCATTGCGACGACATCGCCATCGGTATGGGCGGCACCCTGCTGACCGTGACGCGCCGCCACCCGGGCATTCGCGTGCGGGCGTTGGTGCTCACCGGCGGCGGTACCGAGCGCGAGGTCGAGGAGCGAAAGGCGTTGGACGCGTTCTGCCCCGGCGCCGACGTCGAACTCACCGTCCTCGATGTCCCCGACGGCCGGGCCCCTGCGCACTGGGATGCGGTGAAGGACGGGCTGTCGCGGTTCCGACGAGCCGTGTCGCCGGAGGTGGTCTTCGCGCCGCAGCGCCACGATGCGCATCAGGATCACCGGCTGCTGGCGGAGTTGACGCCCACCGAGTTCCGCGACCACCTGACCCTCGGCTACGAGATCATCAAGTGGGAGAACGACATCGGTCAACCGACACTGTTCCATCCGTTGACCACGGCGGTCGCCGAGGAGAAGGCCCGGCTGCTGGGAGAACACTATCCGTCCCAAGCCGACCATGACTGGTTCGACGATCTGTCGTTCCTCGGGCTGTCGCGGCTGCGCGGTGTGCAGTGCCGCCATCCCCACGCCGAGGCGTTCGTCCTGGAGAAGGCGCACCTGAACTTCGGAGGAGAATGAGCATGCGCGTACTGGTGACCGGCCATCAGGGATACCTCGGCACCGTGATGGTCCCGATGCTCCTGGCGGACGGGCATGACGTCGTAGGACTCGACAACAGCTATTTCGCGGAGTGCGTCCTGGGGCCGGTGCCGACCGACCCGCCGGCGATCGACGTCGATCTGCGCGATGTCACGGCGCGTCATCTCGACGGCTTCGACGCGGTCATCCATCTGGCCGCGTTGTCGAACGATCCGCTCGGATCGTTGGCGCCGGAGATCACCTACGACATCAACCATCATGCCTCGGTGCGGCTGGCCCGCGCTGCGAAAGATGCCGGCGTGGCGCGGTTTCTGTACGCGTCGACCTGCTCGGTGTACGGGTCGGCCGGCGACGATCTCGTCACCGAGGACGCCCCGCTCAAACCGCTGACACCGTATGCCGAGAGCAAGGTGCGGGTCGAGGACGACGCGGCGGCGATGGCCGATTCGGGTTTTGCGCCGGTGTTCCTCCGCAACGCGACGGCGTTCGGTTTCTCTCCGCGCCTGCGGGCGGACATCGTGCTGAACAACCTCGTCGGCCACGCCGTGCTGACCGGGGACGTGCGGGTGCTCTCCGACGGCACACCGTGGCGTCCGCTCGTGCACGCCCAGGACATCGCGCGGGCGTTCATCACCTGTCTGGATGCGCCCACCGAAGCGATCTACTGCGCCGCCTACAACGTCGGCACGGAGCGCAACAACCTGACCGTCGCCGACATCGCCGCGTCGGTCGTCGAGGCGGTCCCCGGATCGCGACTGCTGATCACCGGTGAGAGCGGACCCGACCCACGGTCCTACCGCGTCGATTTCTCCCGGGCACGAGAGGGACTGGGCTTCGAGGCGAGCTGGACGATCCCCGACGGCGCGCGCGAGCTGTACGAGGCCTACACCTCCTACGGACTCACCCAGGACGCCTTCGTCAATCGGTTCACCCGACTGGCGCAGCTCGAGAAACTCCGCGCGGCAGGAGATCTCGATCCGACGATGCGCCGCGTCAGCGCACGTGCCTGAGCAGCTCCTGCCAGGAGCCGGCCGCGGCATCGCGCGCCGAGACCAGGGTGACCGGCTCCGGCCAGGCGATCGCCAGATCCGCATCCGAGTGGGCCACGGCGAGATCCTCGGCCGGGTCGTGCGGCCGGTCGATCCGGTAGCAGACGTCGGCCAGGTCGGTGAGCGCCTGGAATCCGTGCAGGAAGCCGGGCGGGACGTACAGGTGTCGGAACTCGTTGTCGTCCAACCGGAATGCCTGCTGACGACCGAACGTCGGCGAGTCCGGACGGATGTCGACCAGGACGTCGTGGACGGCGCCGCGGGCGACCCGGACGAGCTTCGCCTCGCCGCGTCCCGAACGACCATGCATCCCGCGGACCACACCCCGCCGCGAACGCGACTGCGAATCCTGCACGAACGACGCCGATGCGCCGGGGCGGCCGAGGTGGTCGTCGAAGATCTCTGCGTCGAACGTCCGGGTGAAGAGTCCGCGGTCGTCGGTGAACGGTTGCGGGACGAGGACGACGACGTCGGCGAGGTCGGTCGGTTCGATACGCACGGGGACATCGTCGCATGAGCGTGTGCCGCGCATGCGGGTTCGGTCGGCCGGTCCCGGTGCTGGAACTGGGCGCGGTGCCCGCCGCCGATCATTTTCCGCAGGTGTCCGAGCCGGTGTCGTCGGCGGAGAGTTCGCATCCCGCGACGATGGTGCTGTGCGGTCGGTGCGGGCTGGCGCAACTCGCCGACGACGACACCGTCACGCAGGAGCCGCGGGGCGTCGAACCGCAGGCGCTGGTGGACCAGGCGGCCGACGCGCTGCGCGACGCCGAGGTCGCGGGGCTGTTGCGTGGATCGACGGTGACCGAGTTCGGCAGCCCGCACGGCGGGACGTGGATACCGCAGTTGGAGGCGCGGGGCTTCACCGACGTCGGCCGCGAGTACCGTGGCGGCGCCGATGTGGTCATCGACTCGATGGGCATCATGCACGAACCCGATCAGGCGGCGGCGTTCGCGCGGCGCACCGCGGCGACCGCGCCGGACGGGGTGCTGTTGGTGCAGGTCCACTCGCTGGCCGCGATCGTCGCACAGGGTCAGTGGAATGCATTGCGGCACGGTCACTTCGCCTACTACTCACTGCCGGCGATCGTCGGACTGCTGCGGGCCGCCGGCCTGCATGCGGCGACGGCCTGGCGATACGACCTCTACGGCGGGACCGTGATGATCGCCGCCACGCATCATCCGTGTGAGCCGGATGAGAACCTCTCGGCCTTGATCGATGCCGAGCAGGCCATGACCGATCCCGGGGTGGTGAGCGGACTGCAGCAGGCCGTCGACCGGCATGTACGTGGGTTGCGCGGGTGGCTGGAGGACGAGGCGGCGGCGGGGCGTCGGGTCTATGCGTACGGTGCCGCATCCCGTGCGGTGGCGGTCTTCGGGCTCGCGGGGGTGACCTCGTCGCTGGTTGCCGGTGTCGCCGACGCGTCGGCTGCCAAGCAGGGCCGCCGCATGCCGGGGTGTGACGTGCCGATCATCTCGCCGTCGGAACTCGTTGTCGCGCAGCCGGACAGCGTGCTGCTGATGGTGCCGGACCTGCTGGACGAGGTGCGTAGACGGTACCCGGAGATCGGGGATCGGTGGCGGATCGACGGTGCCGACGAGTTCGCGAGCCGGGAGGGGACACATGGTTGAGCAGGGTGTCGGCAGGCGGAGCTTCGACGAGTCCAACCGGCTGCAGGCGGCGTTGCATCGCATGGTGCCCGGCGGTGCGCACACCTATGCGCGTGGGGCCGACCAGTATCCCGACGACATGGCGCCGGTGCTGGTGCGCGGTGCTGGTGCGCGGGTGTGGGATGCCGACGGGAACGAGTACGTCGAATACGGCATCGGATTGCGTTCGGTGACACTCGGCCACGCGTACGCTCCCGTCGTCGAGGCGGCGTGTGCGGCCATCGCCGACGGTATGAACTTCAGTCGGCCGAGCGTGCTGGAGGTCGCCGCCGCGGAGGACTTCCTCGATCTGGTGCCGACCGCCGACATGGTGAAGTTCGCGAAGAACGGATCGGACGTGACGACCGCTGCGATCCGCTTGGCGCGGGCGGTCACCGGGCGGCAGAAGATCGCCATCTGCAACCACCCGTTCTTCTCCGTCGACGACTGGTTCATCGGCGGCACCGACATGGCCGGCGGCATCCCGGCCGATGTCGCCGACAAGGGCATCCGGTTCTCCTACAACGACGTCGGATCGCTCGAGGCCGTCTTCGCCGCGCATCCGGGCGAGATCTGCGCGGTCATCCTGGAGGCGGCGACCGCCACCGCCGAGCCGCAGCCCGGGTTCCTCGACGGGGTGCGTGCGCTGTGTGACACCCATGGTGCGCTGCTGATCTTCGACGAGATGATCACCGGTTTCCGCTGGTCCGAGCACGGGGCGCAGAGTCTGTACGGCGTCACCCCCGATCTGTCGTGCTGGGGCAAGGCGATGGGCAACGGGTTCCCGTTGTCGGCGTTGGCGGGCAAACGAGAGTTCATGGAGCTCGGCGGCCTCAACACCGACCGCGACCGGGTGTTCCTGCTGTCGACGACGCACGGACCGGAGACGGCGTCATTGGCCGCGTTCCGGGCGGTCGTCGAGACGTATCGCACGTCGTCGCCGGTCGAGGCGATGGAGTCGGCGGGTCGGCGCCTGGCCGAGGGCGTCAACCGCGCGGCGACCGGGTTCGGGCTCGGCGCCTACGTCGAGGTGATCGGCCGGCCTTCGTGCCTCGTGTTCGTCACCCGCGATCACGCGCACAACCCCTCACAGGCGTTCCGGACGCTGTTCCTGCAGGAACTGTTGGAACGCGGTGTCCTGGGGCAATCATTCGTGACGTCGGCGGCCCACACCGACGACGACATCGACGCCACCATCGACGCCGTCCGCGAGGCGCTGCCGGTCTACGGGCGGGCGATCGAGGCCGGTTCCGTCGACGGAGTGCTGCGTGGTCGGCCGGTCGCGCCGGCGATCCGGCGTCTCGCCGAGCCGAGGCGGCTGGGTCTTTGACAGCGGTCCGCATGAAAGTCACCTGGGAGCGTCGACAAGTGGATAATCCACTCATCGGCACTCTCAGGTGACCCTGATGCGGGCGTCTTCCCCTATCACAGGGTCGCGCGGTGATCCGGAGACATCCACAGGCGTTCAGCGACTGTGGAGAGAGGTCGGGCGCTCGCCGATCTCTCGCTGACACTGGTCGGCATGAGGTTGCGAGGGGTGTACTCGTGGGCCGAGCTGATCGAACTGGGCCTGCGGCGCAAAGACATCGAGCTGTTGGTGAAGAACAACGATCTGACGCGCCTGCGACAGGGCTGGTACGCCACCACGGACGCGAACTGGCGGGTGGTCGAGGCGGTCAAGAAGGGTGGCGTGCTCACCTGCGTGGATGCGCTTGCCCACCACGGCGTCTGGGTCCCGGAAGAGCTGACGAAGGCGGTGCACGTCCGGGGAAATGCGCGCGCGACCCGCGCCCATCCCACATTCTGTCGGCAGTACGGCCGACCCGAACCGGAGACCGGCGCGATCGACGACATCGGAATCGCGTTCCGCCACGCCGTCCGGTGCCTGTCGCCGGAGGGCATCGTCGCCGTGGGGGACTCCATTCTCAACCAGGAGTTGTTGGCGATGGCCGATCTTCGTGGCGAACTGTCGGCGGCACCCGCAGCGGTGCGTGAACTGCTCGAACGGTGCGATGCGCTGGCGGATTCGGGGGCCGAATCCTTGGTGCGCTTTCGGCTGCACTCCGTGCGGGTATCGGTTCGGGTGCAGGTCACCATCGAGGGCGTCGGGACGGTGGATCTGGTGATCGGAGACCGGCTGATCATCGAGGTCGACGGGGACCGCTATCACCGTACGAAGGAACAGATGGAGGAGGACAAACGTCGCGACCGTGCGGCCGCGTCCCAGGGCTACATCACCCTGCGGCTCACCTACGGCGCGGTCGTCGACACCTGGGATGACACGCTCGACGCCATCCTCGACATCGTGCGGCGCAAAGACCATCTGTGGCCGCGCAAGCGAGGGCCGAAGCGCGACGAGACGTCCGCATGAGGGACACCCCAGAGCATCGATAAGTGGATAATCCACTTATCGGCGCCCTGAGGTGACTTCCATGCGGACGGTGCGCGGGCGTCGCCTGGATCCGAGGACGTGGAGGCGGAGGTCAGTAGTAGTAGGGGAAGGCGTCCCAGTCCGGAGAACGCTTCTCCAGGAATGCATCTCGGCCCTCGACTGCTTCGTCGGTCATGTAGGCCAGTCGGGTGGCCTCGCCGGCGAACACCTGCTGACCCATCAGGCCGTCGTCGGTGAGGTTGAACGCGAACTTCAGCATGCGCTGCGCCGTCGGCGACTTCCCGTTGATCCTGCGACCCCACTCGATCGCGGTGTTCTCCAGATCGGCATGTGCGACAACGCGATTGACGGCGCCCATCTGGTGCATCGTCTCGGCGTCGTAGGCCTCGCCGAGGAAGAAGATCTCGCGGGCGAACTTCTGGCCGACCTGCTTGGCGAGGTAGGCGCTGCCGTACCCGGCGTCGAAGGAGCCGACGTCGGCGTCGGTCTGCTTGAACCGTGCGTGCTCGCGGGAGGCGAGGGTGAGGTCGCAGACGGCGTGCAACGAGTGTCCACCGCCGGCCGCCCATCCGTTGACGACGGCGATGACCACCTTCGGCATGGTGCGAATGAGGCGCTGCACCTCCAGGATGTGCAGTCGGCCGCCCTCGGCCTTGACCCGGTTCTCGTCGACACCGCCGGCGCCGGCCGCCGCCACGTCGGAGTCGTGGGCGGTGGCGTACTGATAGCCGGACCGACCACGAATACGCTGATCGCCGCCGCTGCAGAACGCCCACCCGCCGTCCTTGGGGCTCGGACCGTTGCCGGTCAGCAGGACCGTCCCGACGTCGGGGGAGCGGCGAGCGTGGTCGAGGGTGCGGTAGAGCTCGTCGACGGTGTGCGGGCGGAAGGCGTTGCGCACCTCCGGACGGTCGAACGCGATCCGGACGATCCCGTGGGCCCGGCCGCCGCCGACGTGCCGGTGGTAGGTGATGTCGGTGAGGTCGTCGAATCCGGGGACCGGCGCCCACTGGGCGGGGTCGAACGGCTGGGACGAATCGTTCGCGGTCGTCATCCTGCCGAGCCTACTGACCGGTGATCGGACTCCGTCAGGGCACATCCAGGACACGATTTCGTCGTGAAACGGGCGTTGTGGGCGGTTCTGATGACACTCACAGAAAGAGCAGGCACCCTGGAACCGTGCCTCTATGGGGAGTGATACTGATCGTCGTCATCGCGTGGATCGCGGTGTCGGTGGTCGTCGCGCTCGTCGTCGGGCGGATGATCAAGCTCCGGGAGAGCAGAGAGGCGCCCCGCCGACCGTCGATGCACGTCGTCGACGACCCGGACGGCAGGTCGCGCAGGAGCCCCGAACACCTGGGCTGACCGCCTTCTATACGGTGATCATCATGAATGATGGTTCCGTCGGTCCCGATACAGCGCCCGAGGTCGAGGTCGAGGATCCACACGAGGGTGGGTTCCGGGCGCACACCGCCATCACCACCGACCGCGGCGGGCCCCGCTACGGAGAGTTCAGCGAACAGGTCCGCACCCTGATGGACCGCGTCCGGTACGCGTGCCCGACACCCGAGCTGACCGATGAACTGATCGACGAGCTCGCCGCGATCAACGACAAACTCGCCGACGTCCGCATCGACGAATGGCATTCGCCCGCAGGCACCCGCATCGACCTGCCCGCGCGCGGCAACATCACCCTGCCGCCGTTCGAGGTCACCGACGTCAACGACGACGGCGTGTTCGCGACCGTCACCTTCCGCGACTATCACCTCGGCGGCAACAACGCCGCCCATGGCGGTCAGGTGGCGGTGGCCTTCGACGACCTGGGCGGATACGCGTCGGCCGTGGCCATCCAAGGCGTCAGCCGCACCGCGTACCTCACCGTCCAGTACCGGTCGATCACGCCGCTCAACACCCCGCTGCAGGCGCGGACCTGGGCTGACAGGGTCGATGGCCGCAAGGTGTACATCAAGGGCACGTTGCACGACGGCGACCGGCTCTGCGCCGAGATGGACGCTCTCTTCATCAAGCTGAATCCGGGACAGCCGTAGGCGTTTCGTAACGTTCCGCCCCTCTCGCACGATCCATCTGGTGTTCACTCCGGTTGTACGTCCGTGCCGGAATCCCTACGTCGTGGTGGTTGGGGCTTGCATGTCGAGATCGTCCGTGAAGAAGCTGGGCCTGACGCGTCGGATCGTCGCGTCGTCGGGGCTGGCGGCGGCACTGCTGGTCGCGGCGCCGGTCGCGGTGGCGGCGGCCGACGACGGAGCGGATTCGAGTGCGCCGTCGTCGAGCGGCACGGCTGATCAGGTGCAGACCGACGGGGCCACCTCCGGTTCGGGCGCAACCGGATCGGGGTCGTCCGCAGGCGACGGCACGGATGCCGAGGCGCCGGTGGGTGATGCCGGCGTCGACCCGGCCGGTGGTGATTCAGGTGCGGGTGATCCGGGTGGTGGCGAATCGAATGGTGCGGATGCCGGCGCCGGTTCCGGTGGGGCCGGTGCGGTCGAGTCGGGTGCGGGTTCGTCGGCCGAGGCGTCCGGCACGGACTCCGAAGGCGTCGCCGACCAGAGCCCGGCGACACAGACGCCCGATGCCGACGGGTCGTCGGCGCCCAACGACTCCGCCGCCGACGATTCCGCGTCGGACACCACACCGTCCTGGTCGTTCCCGTCGCCGGGACGCCACCGCGCCGATTCCGAGCCCACCGGCCGTCATCGCGCGGATGCGGAGCCGACCGGGCGTCACCGTGCGGACGCGTCGACCACTGTGTCGAGCACTGTGCCGACCACCGCGCCGACCGTCATCGAGAGCGCAGGGTCGGCGACGTCGATCGACGAGTTCGTCGGGGAGCCGGGCACAGGTGCGGCAACCGCCGACGTCGCGACCGAGCAGGCGGCGCCGGGATCCTTTTATCGTCTCGTCGACGGCCCCGGGCACAAGGGCCTGATCTTCCTCAACCAGCAGCTGACCGCCGCGGGGGTGCTGAGTCGTCGGGGCTCGCAGGACGGCAGCGACCTGCTCGGCCTGCTCGGGCCCGGAGAACGCCTCTCGGTGCCGACGCGGACCGTTGCCGAGCGGGCGCTCGGCAACGGATCGCTTGCCGAATCGTCGGCGTCGAATCTCGATCCGGCGCAAGCGTTCCTGCAGCAGGCGGTCAAGGTGCTCACCGCCAGGCTGGTGTGGGCGGGCATCGATCAGGGCAACAAGTATCTCGATCCGTCCGACTTCCAGGTGCTGATCGGCGACAACTACCGCATCCTCGACAACGACGGCATCACCTACACCTACGACGCCGACGCCGACACCATCACGTTCACCAACACGACCGACGAGGACGTCGCGATCGTCGCGGTGGATCAGTTCAACGTCCCCCATGGCGACGGCCTGTACGTGGTGCCCGCCGGGCAGTCGACGACCATCGACGCCTCCGGCGACATCTCCGGCTATGTGATGCAGGGACAACGGGATTCGGCCGGCCGGGCGATCATCTACGGGATGGTCGTCGTGCAGGACGACCAGACGCTGAGTTACAACTTCAACCCCTTCGGTGGGGCCATCCGCGACACCGCGGATGAGTTCACCGACCCCGACGACGTGTTCTGGGATCCGTCGGACGGCTTGGCGACCGGCATTCTCTGGCCGACGTTCGCCACCGGCGCCGACCCCGTCGAGGACGGCGTCTACTACACGACCGACCGCAGCGGCATGACGATCCACAATGATGGTGACGAGGACATCGCGATCGTCGTCTTCACCGGTGGCGCGGCGTCGAACACCCTGCCGCAGACCGACTTCTACGTGATCGAGGCGGGCGGCTCACACCGGATCGATCTGCCCGAGGGTGCGTACGCGGTCACATCGGTCCAGGGTGAGCGGGTCGTCGGCGGCGCGGATGCCGGCATGCCGCGGATGTACGGGACGCTGACCGCGATCGGCTCGGCGACCGGGCCCGCCATCACCGAGACCGACACCCTTCCGGGCGACGGAATCCCGTCGATCACGCGCGGACCGTCGACCCCGGCGGGCAAGGTCGACGAGGGCGTCGCGATCGTTGCCTGAGGCGGTTGGTCGTCGTCGACGGACGGGTGAACCCGATCGGCGCAAGGGCGGGCACGGTCGACGAGTTCTTGGACCCGGTCGGCGAGATCCAGGGCACACTCAGCGAGATCCAGGGCACACTCAGCGAGATTGTGGACCCGCTCGGCGAGGTCTGGGGCACGGTCGCCGAGGGGCGGGTGCCGAGGTCAGGTGCCGAGGCCGACACCGCGACCGGTCAGGTGAGTTCGACGGCGTCCAGCGTGGCGCCGGCGGCGCGGAGGCGGTCGGTCAGCACGTCGCCCATCGCGTAGGCGGGGGTGAGGACGCCGGAGCGGTTGGGCAGCCGGTCGCGCTCGAGCGCCAGCGACAGCGCGCTCTCGCCGAGCATGACCGCGGTCGCCTTGTACCCCGGATCGCCCTTCATCCGCATCTGTGACCGGTAGCGGCGTCCGGTGGTCGTCGTCGTGTACGTCTCGGTGACGAAAGAGCCCTTCTCCCTGGTCTTCTCGCTCGGACCCTCACCGGGCTTGGGCAGTACACGGTCGAGGAGTTTGCGGGTCGGGCCGAAGCTCATCGCGCCCAGGAACGCGCCGGTCCCGACGGCCACCGCACCGGCGACGACGGTGGTGACACCGGGGATCTGGCCGACCGACATCGTCTCGGCGTAGTGGAAGTCCTTGCCGTACGCACCGTCGAGCAGCGCGTCGGTGCGACGCACGACGCGCGTGTTGGAGGCGGCCATGAAGAACGGCGCCAGTGTGCCCCGCATCGACGGATCGACCTTCCTGGCGCTGATCATGCTCATGTCGCTCGGCTCCGACGAGATCGACGGACGGGGCGTGTTCCCGGGTGCACCGGACAGCGAGTGCGGATTCAGCAGGAGGCGGCGCGTCTGCGCATCCCGCGACTCCTCGGCGATGACGCGCATCGAATCGATGGTGCCGCCGGAGATCCCGCCCTTGAAGGACTTGACGACGAAGGTGGTGTCGGTGAGTTCGCCTGCGTCGTCGTCGGAGATCTTCTTCCACAGTAGGTAGGCGCCGAGATCGGATGGGACGGAATCGAATCCGCAGGCGTGGACGATCCGCGCGCCGGTGGCGACGGCGGTCTCGTGGGCCTTGTTGATGGAGAAGTGGATGAACGGGGCCTCGCCGGTGAGGTCGACGTAGTCGGTGCCGGCGCTCGCCGCGGCGACGACGAGTGCCTCGCCGTAGCGGAGGTAGGGCCCGACGGTGGTGCAGACGACGCGGGTCCGCGCGACCATCGCGTCCAGTGATGCGGGCGACGACGAGTCGGCGACGATCAGCGGCCAGTCGTGGGCGCGGGCGGGCAGCCGCTTACGGGTGGCGGCGAGTTTGGTCTCCGATCGCCCGGCGAGCGCGACCTTGGTGCCGCGCGGCGCGTGCTCGGCGAGGTACTTCGCGGTCAGTTCGCCGACGAATCCGGTGACGCCGAACACGACGACGTCGAACTCACGTGCGTCGGATCGTGTGGTCGGCTGTGGGTCGGGCGTGGTGTCGCGATCTGCGGATGATGCGACCTGGTCAGTGGAATCAGTGGCTGAAGAGCCTGCCTCCCCGTTCATGACCTCGACTCTAGACATGTGGGCACACGGGGTCGAGGTCGCGCGGTCAGCGGCTGAACCGGCGGGCGGCGGCGCGAGCGGCGAACGGCGCGACGAACAGCATCAGCAGGACGCGCAGGATCTGCGCGGCGACGACGAAGGCGACGTTGCCGCCGGCCGCGGTCGCCGCGGCGAGAACCGCGTAGATCCCGCCGGGTGTGGTCGCGAGGTAGCAGTCGAACATCGATTCACCCGTCCACACCGACAGCAGGACGCCGAGCAGGGCACACCCGACGCCGATCGCGATGATCAGTACGAGTGCGGCCGGCAGAACGCGCCCGATGGCGCGCAGCCGGGCCATCGTGAAACCGAGCCCGGCCTGCCAGCCGATGATGGCGTAGGCAATGGTCAACAGGACCGTCGAGACCGCGGCGTCGCCCGCGATGCCGGTCAGTTCGGCGATCGTGGCGAGCGCCATCGGTCCGAGGAGTCCGGCGGCGGGCAGCCGGATGAGTCGTCCGAGGGGGATCCCGACGCCGAGGCACACGGCCAGCAGGATCAGCCCGGTGCCCTGCTGGGTGAGGCCCGGCGGTGCCTCCGCCATCCCGGTCGCGTGGGCGTCGAAGACGACGGACGCGACGAGCGGGATCGTGATGGTGACGAGCGCGACCCGCAGGTACTGGATGACCGCGACCATGCGTTCGTCGCCGCCGAGTTCACGGGTGAGCGCGACGAGTCCGGATGCGCCGCCGGCGACCAGGGCGAGCGAGCCGGTGAGCGGGTCGACCAGGCGGTGCAGACCGAGGAGTGCGCCGCCGACCACCGACATCGCGAGCGTGCCCAGGCCGATGACGAGGACCGGGAACCACGACGAGCCCAGCCCGGACAGCGTCGCCGGGTCGGCCATCGTCCCGATGAACACACCGAGCACGCCCTGGGCGACGAGCATCGCGGGCCGGGGGATGGCAGGGGCGTCGCCGGCCGGTTCGGCGGGGTCGGCGGTGGCGGGGTGATCGGTGACGTCGGTGGCGGTGGTGTCCGGGCGAGCGGCGGATCGTCGTCGAGGGGCGAACCCCAGGATCGCCAGTGCTCCTGCCATCACGAGACCGGCGAAGAGCGCGGCGGCGTCCACATCGAGAAGTTCGAGGAGATACGTCGCGGCGGCGGTGAGGACGGCCAGCAGAATCCAACGACGCACTCGCTCCACCCTATGGCGGGGAAACGGGTGGGGTTCGGCGAGGGGCCGCGGGGGGCCTCGATACGCGTCGGGCTCGCTGCGCTCGCGTGTCGCTCCTGGACCGGCAGGAGGGTCCTACCCGCCGACGCGTGCGACGCCGAGGTTCATCGCGCCGAACGCCTTCGGGGTCCCCGGTTGATAAAAGCGGTCGATGCTGGTGACGGTGAGCCCGGCGTCGGCGAAGGAGCCCGGGATGTCGCGGGTGAGGTGACAGCCGCCGGCGACACGACGCTGGATCGGCTCGAGTCGTCGCTGCCAGGTCCGGACCGGCTCGTCGGGGGCGGTCCCGTGCTCGAGGAAGTGGACGGTGCCGCCGTCGCGGACCACCCGTCGCACCTCGGCGAGTGCGGCGGGCAGATCGGGGATCGTGCACATCGTGAACGTGGTGAGCGCGGCGTCGAAGGTGTCGTCGTCGAAGGGGAGGCGTTGGCCGTCGAGACCAGCGCGGTCGATCGGGACGCGCGAGGAGGCCAGACGGCCGGAGGCCAGCCGCCAGCCGCCGTCGGACGGTTCGATCGCGGCGATGCGGCTGACGGTGTCGGGGTAGACGTCGACGTTGAGACCGGACCCGAATCCGAGCTCGACGACATCGCCGGTGAGCCCCGCGCAGGTGCGTCGTCGTAGGGGCGTCAGCGCCGACATCCCGCAGGTCAGGTTGATCAGATGCGGGAGGACGCGGTCGTCGTAGAAGCCCATTTCTCGATGGTGCCGCAGCGGCGTGACGAGCACCACTGTCCGTACTCCATGCGGATGTCATCCGAACGCAGTCCTACGCTGGACTCCATGAACCCCTCGACTCTGCAGGCACGGGTCATCGTCGACGAGATGATCCGCTGCGGTGTGACCGAGGCGGTGCTGTGCCCCGGTTCGCGCAACGCCCCGCTCGCCTTCGCGCTGCATGCCGCCGACGTCGCCGGCCGATTGCGGCTGCATGTCCGCATCGACGAGCGGTCGGCGGGTTATCTGGCGCTCGGGCTGGCCGTGTCGTCGGGGCAGCCGGTGCCGATCGTGATGACCAGCGGGACCGCCGTCGCGAACATGAGTCCGGCCGTGTTCGAGGCCAACTACGCGCGGGTGCCGCTCGTCGTGGTCAGTGCCAATCGTCCGTACGAACTGCTCGGCTCGGGTGCGAATCAGACCGTCGAGCAGTTCGGCATCTTCGGGACGCAGGTGCGGGCGGCGATCAGCCTCGGTCTCGCCGAACAGGATCTGGACACCAACAGTCAGTGGCGGTCCGCGGTCGGGCGCGTGCTCGCCGCCGCCCGGGGCGCCCGGACCGGCAACGCGGGTCCGGTCCAGTTCGACATCCCGTTGCGGGAGCCGCTCGTGCCCGACCCGGTCGTCGGACCCGACGACGACCTCGGTGCGTTCACCGGGCGGTCGAACGGACTGCCGTGGACCCAGGCGCCGGTCGGCAAGCTCGACGTCCCGCTGCCCATCGACCTCTCACTCGACACCGTCGTCGTGTCGGGGCACGGTGCCGGGATGCACCCGACTCTCGCCGGCATCCCCACCGTCGCGGAACCGACTGCGCCACGGGCACATACACCACTGCATCCGTTGGCACTGGGATCGATCCGGCCCACACAGGCGATCATCTGCGGCCGCCCCACACTGCATCGCGGGGTGTCGCGGCTGCTCGCCGATCCCGAGGTGACCGTCTACGCGCTCACGACCGGCCCGCGTTGGCCCGATGTGTCCGGGAATGTCTGGGCCACCGGCACGCGGGTGGAACCGGCCGGCGAGCCCCGCGAGGAGTGGCTCAAGGAGTGCGCGGAAGTGCAGCAGCGTGTGCTCGCCGCCGTCGACACCGAGCTCGACGCGATCGACTCGACGACCGGTCTGCACGTGGCGCGGGTCGTCAGCGCAGCGGTGCGACCGGGCGATCAGCTCGTCGTCGGGGCGAGCAATCCGATCCGCGACATCGCGCTCGCCGGACGGGTGACCGACGGCGTGCGCGTGTTGTCGAACCGCGGGGTGGCCGGGATCGACGGCACCAACTCGACGGCCATCGGGGCGGCACTCGCGCTCGACCGTGCGTCGGCGGACGCCCGCACCATCGCACTGATGGGTGACCTGACGTTCATCCACGACGCCACCGGGCTGGTCATCGGCCCCGGCGAGCCGCGGCCGCGGTCTTTGCGGATCGTCGTCGCCAACGACGACGGCGGCGGGATCTTCGGGCTGCTCGAGCAAGGCGATCCACGATTCAACAGCGGGCCCTACGCGGGTGCCTACGAGCGGGTCTTCGGCACGCCGCACAGCGCGGACCTGGCGTCGTTGTGCGCGGGTTTCCGTGTGCCGCATCGGCGGGTCGCGCTGGCCGAGTTGTCGGCGGTGCTGGGTGAGGATGCGCCGGACGGCGGACTCGAGGTGATCGAGGTCATCACCGACCGGCAGGGTCTGCGTGATGTGCACGCGGCGATCGGGCGTGGGGTGGGTGCGGGTTGATCCGCAGTGTCAACCAGGCAATGGCTGGTGGCCCAGACCGTTCAGAGCGGTCACCAGTCGACTGAGCCCCTCGGCGGTGTCTCCGTCGGTCCGCTCGATCGTTTTCGCGCCGTTGACGACGTTGTGTGCGGTGTCGCTCAGATCGTCGATCGTCGTCTCGAGTTCCGAACGGAGGCTTCTCGCGAATGCGGTCAGATGTGGGCCAGTCGCAAAGCCGGGGTTGCCGTCAGCGGCGGGCCGGGCGGAGTCGAAGAGCCCCGTCAATGCTGCTCGCGCTTCGCCGGCCTCAGCATCGACACGAGAACCGGTGGCTCGCACACTTGCGGGGTCGATGGTGATTCGGTCGGTCATTCGATTCCTGTCGCTTCGATGCTTTATCCGCTGCCGCACGGCAGGCCGCTGCCGTCGACACCATCATGGGGGTCGGTAGGAGCGTCCAGAATGATCATGGCTCCATAGGCCGAGGTGAGAAGCGCTGCGACCAGCACTCCCGCCACGATGACCGTGGCCCAACTGTGCGAGCGTCGAATGTATACGGTGAGGGCGACCACAGAGATCAACGCGAGGATGACCTGCACACCGCCGAACAGAGCGGCAGAGGGGAGAGGTGTCAGGTGTTCGCACCCCGATTCGATCGTCTGTTCGTTCCATGCGTCTCGACGGACCTGCAGAATCACCGGGCAGGCAATCGACAAGCCGAGCGTGAGCAGTCCGGCCACGAGCCACGGCCATCGCGTTCGAGTTGTACGACGGAGTTCGGTGCCGGTCACCAGGACTCCTTGGGGCGCACAATGGTGATTGTTTGATCGCCCTCACCTTGTTCGATCATCGGAAGTCTGTCCTGGACACTCAAGTTAGCTGCTCCGGGTGTGTGCTGGGTGTAGAGGATCTGGCCGTCGGGTAGAACACCTGTGACGACGGCAGCATGATGGCTGTGATCGCCGGACGCGTGGGGTTGGGCGTAATTGA
Source organism: Gordonia sp. ABSL11-1 (assembly GCF_030315685.1). Taxonomy (GTDB): domain Bacteria; phylum Actinomycetota; class Actinomycetes; order Mycobacteriales; family Mycobacteriaceae; genus Gordonia. The sequence continues at coordinate 69,150 of NZ_JASXSI010000022.1, forward strand.
AGTACACGACGTCGCCGGGGCGCGCCTGCTGGGGGGTCACTTGTTCGCCACCGTGCTCGAGGAAGAACTCACGCTGAGCGTCGGAGTTGTACCAGGACTTCGTGTGCGTCTTGCCTTCGATGCCCGGAATCCAGTCGCCTTCACCGGCGGCGGACCTGCCCCAGTTGTCGTCGTCCAAAGTGCCCCAGCCGTCGAGCTTTTCGCCAAGACCACCCGCATCCAGAGAGTGGGAAACGAAGTTCGCGCAGTTGTTGCCGAAGATGTCGATGTCCTCGTTCTCGGCATTCGCCAATGCCCATCGGACGGTCTTCACCGGGTCGTATCCGCGTCCGGTGTCGGTGAGTTCCCGCTTGACGGATGCTGGTATGCCGTCGAGGTCGTGCAATTCCACCGGTATCGCTCGTCGGAGTTGTTGCTGTTGTTCGGGAGTCAGGCTTGCCCACCAGCGCTCGACCTCTGCGGGAGTCTGCCCGTCGGGCAACTGATTTCGCACCTCCTTCAACGCCGCCCGAACCGCCGTGGCTTGCGACTCGCGCGCCTGTTCGGTCGACACGTTATCCGGATCGGCCGAACAGGCGATGATGGCGTCGACACACGACTGGTCAGCCTGGGTGGCGGCCTCGACCGCGTCGTCGATCATCGATTGTGCTTCGTCACGCCACCGGGTGGCCTGATCGAATTGGTCGGTTGGTGTGCTGTCGGGAACGGATACGCGGCCGGCGTCGTCGATGGTCAAGTTGCGCGAGGTGGCAAAGGTCGATGCGGCAGACAACGCACGCTGGGCGATGCCCACCGAGTCTTCGAGGGTGTCCAAGGCGGTCGCGACGCCGCGCGCGAGGACGCCCGCGTTTGTCATTCGCTTCGCACAGGACACGAGCGTCTCTCGAGCGGCCGTGCCAGTGTGATCGGGCCACTCATCTGCCAGCGGAGCCACCCCGTTGGCGTGAATGTTGTCAGCAGTCCGCTCGGCTTGTTTGCTGATGCCGAGTACGTCGTCGGCAGCGGTCTCCCACAGGTTCGGACGCGCATCGCGCAACTGTGCGTACGTGACCATTGCTTCCCCCCGGACGATCGATCGAACCTAGGGTACTGCGTCGGCGCGACCGCCCACTACCCTGTCATTCATGAACCCGACCATCCTGCGCCGCGCACAGATCGTGCTGTTGGTGCTCGGGATGGTCGTGACGACGATGGGTCTGGTGCTGGTCGCGGGATGTCACCGCAATGACAGTCAGATCGACGACAACATGGCGACGGTCATGGCCGACGTCGTCTCGGCGGACCGGCTGCATGCCGCAGTCAACTTCCAGACCGTCGACGGTGATTTCCACAGTCCGCGTCTCGGCCTGCTGTATCCGACCGAGTTGACTCAGGGGCAACGGATCAGCGTCGAGTACGACGTCACCAACCCGGATCTCGCGCGTCCGGCGGGCCGCAATTGGACGCTGGCGATCGTTCCGGCGTTGTCGATCATGGTGGTCGGATGGCTGGTCGTCGGCGCGCTGATGGTGCTGCTGGCGGAGATCAACCGGCGGATGCTTGCGCGGGGATCCGCTCAGGCCGACGGTGATTCGGCGGATCCGGAGGTCGCCGCCGAACAGGAAGACGGGGCGATCGCCCGGTAGACGACACCGGTTGTCCGCATCAGGGTCACCAGAGAGCATCGATGAGTGGATTATCCACTCGATGGCGCGCTGAGGTGACTCTCATGCGGGCGGTCCCGTGCACGCTCGCCCGACGAGCAACCGGAGACCGACCGCGAAGTGATCGTTCGGCCGTCGCTCGGTTGCGGCACTGGATGACGACGGGTACGGCATATCGTGCGCCCACTGATACTACGCTCTGCACATGACGTCACAGATCGGCCGACTCTCACGTCGTTTCGCCAAGGCAGTGCGAGTCCGGTCCGATCGCATCGGTCGCGCCGCGCGACCTCAGGAGTTGGCCCACGAGGCGCAGGCCTACTGGACCTCGGAATCTGACGCGACCACCTGGTCGTCGGATTCGCATTGGCGCAGCGGTTTGGGTGACGAACAATGGAGGGCCGTCGGACGCGAGAACCTTCTGATCATCCAGACGCTGGCCCAGGGTCTGGGACGTGTCGATGAACTCGGCACAGTGCTCGACTGGGGGTGCGGGGGTGGAGCCAACGCGGTGGCCGTCGCGCCGTTCGCGGAGCGGCTCATCCTGGCCGATGTGGCTCCGCAGAGCGTCGCCGAGGCAGCAGATCAGGTCCGTACGGCGAGCGACGTCGTGGTGGAGACGCTGACGATCGATCTCCTTGATCCGGAACGTGCCGCCACGACCATCGAGGACACCTGCGATACGTTCATCTGCCTGTATGTCCTCGAGTTGACCGCCTCCGTGCAGGACGCGTTGCGGATCGTGCGGATCGCGAAACGAACGCTTCGCACAGGCGGCATCGCCATCTTCCAGGTGAAGTATCGATCCAGCACTCGTGCGTCGGGAACCGTGAAGCGGTCCTATCGTCGAAATCTCGCCAACATGACCATCTTCCCCATCGACGAGTTCTGGACCCATCTCGAGACGGCGGGCCTCGAGCCGCGCTTGATCACGCTGGTGCCGGAGAACGAGTTGGACCGTAATTACGCATACTTCGCCGCGACGAGGCCATGACCGAGGGAGGTTCGCCGATCGTCGCCGGCATGCGGGCGCGGACCGCGCTTGGTTCCGCCTGCACTGGATCGAGTTCAGGGGTCGTGATCGGACCGGGCGGTGCTGTCACGACGGGATGACCGAGCGCGAGTCGCCCGAGACGAGCAGCGCCTGGTCGTCGGCGAGCATGCGCAGGGTGAAGCGCTCCTCGTATCGCGCGCGCAGGTCGTCGACGACGGCCCGCCCGGACACGATGCCGTCAGCGTGCGGCACGATCACTTCGTCTATCCACCCGAGTCCTGTGGTGGATTCCAGGCCGGCGGCCTCCGAGGGGTCGTCGAGCAGGCCGAGCGGTTCGATGTCGGTACCGACGACACAGGCGCCGGCGCTCGCGCCGACATAGGGCAGGCCGGCTTCGACGCGATCGGTGAGCAGTCGATCGAATTCGGTGCGGCGCATGACCTGCAGGAGATGGAAGACGTTACCGCCGGACACGAACACGGCGTCGGCGCGATCCAGCGCGCGTGCCGCATCCCCGGAGGACGACGATTCGATGTCGAGATCGGTGACGCGATAACCGAGGCCCCGCAAGATCCGTCGGTCGAGGTCGACCCAGGCGTGGTCGGTGTGGACCGACGACGCGTTCGGAATGAATGTGACATGGACGGGGCCAGTGGTCCGTTCGGCGACAAAGGCAGGGACCGCATCGAGCCAGCGGCTCAGCAACATCAACTCCATCTCCACACCGTGCCACCCGCACCCACGCCGATCAACGGCAACGGCGGCGGATGGGCGTCGATCGAACGGACGACTCTTGACTTCGCCGGTCAAGGGATGAGACGGAGCATTCGGCTCCGCTCGCTGCGACGGACGAGGGCGGGGCCGCCCAGAGAGCCTCGAGATGTACACCGCCGGTTGATGATCACGAACATCGCTGGTGCGGCAGCGAACCCGGCGCCGTGGCGACGCCAGTCTTTCGTTAGCGCAAACAAGCGGATTGTGCCTGGTCAGCGCACCTCTCGGTACCTATCATCGGTGCAACCGACCTCAGGAGCGGAGGGCCACCATGACCACCATCCACGACATCGCGAGTCATCCACGTCCGCCGGCGGTTCCCTTGCCGCGGTGGAGGATTCTACGAGAGATGCGCCAATTCCACACGGCAAGCGAGAGATTCCGTGATCTCGCCGGCGGGGTGACGATTGTGCGTCTCGTCCCGGCGTGGTTGTCACCGCCGTTCGTCTGGGTGGCTTCTCCGCAGGGCGTGCACGATGTCCTCACCGCGCCTCGCGGAGTCATCGACAAGAGGACCACGACTCACCGGCAGTTGCAATACATCGCCGGCGAGAACCTCTTCGATCTCGACGACGCACCGTGGCAACCGCGCAGGAGGGCGCTGCAACCGGTGTTCACCAAGCAACGCGTGCATTCCTACGGCGGCGAGATGGCGGCGGCGGCGACCGGGGTGGCGGAGGGCTGGGCCGACGGCGTAACGGTCGATCTCGATCGGGAAGCACGGCACGTCACGATCGATGCTCTGGCCCGGTCGGTCCTCGGATGCCGTCTGGACCACCTGGACGAGTTGAGTCGGGACGTACGGGCCGTCATCGAGCACGCGGCCGACCGCGGTATGCGACCGTTGAATCCACCACATTGGCTACCCACCCCGGGACACCGTACGGCATACGCGGCCGTCGGTCGGGTGCGTGAGCTGGGGCGGGGCATCGTGGAGCGTTGCCGTCAGGATCCCGACGCCGAGGCCCCGCTGGTCCACGTCCTGCTGGCGGCGCGCGACCCCGACACCGGCGAGGCGCTGACCGACGAGCAGATTGTCGACGAACTGGTCGCCTTCCTCGTTGCGGGGCAGGACACCACCGCGACGCTGCTGGCATACAGCCTGTGGGCGTTGGGGCATCGCCCGCAGATGCAGGAGCGTATCCGGGAAGAGGTATCTGCTTGCGGAACAGGATGTTTGACACCGGACGACATCGACGGACTCGAGTACACCGTGCAGGTGCTGCACGAGGCGTTGCGGCTGTGCCCGCCGGCGCCGGCCGTGGCGCGGACCGCGATACGCGACCTCGTCGTCGATGGCTTCAGGGTCGAGGCGGGTAGCATTCTGATCACGTCGTTTTATGCGCTTCATCGCGATCCGGCACTGTGGGAGGAGCCGCTCACCTTCGATCCCGAGCGGTTCGGGCCTGATCGCAGGAGGTCGATCGACCGTTGGCAGTACTTGCCGTTCGGCGCGGGCCGGCGGTCCTGCGTCGGCGACCATTTCGCGATGCTGGAGGCGGCGATCGGACTGGCGAGCATCGTGCGTGACGTCGACGTCGTCTCGGCCGGCCCGGAGTTTCCGACGACGACTCCATTCACCCTGGTGGCCGACGGACCGATCGAGGCGCGCGTCCGCCGGCGGTGAGCGGTCTCCGGACATCGGAGGGACGGTGTTCATCGGCTGTTCGCGCCTGCATCATCGGGTCTCGGATCACTGGTCAGCATGTGCTGACACGATGGCGGCATGCGGGTAGCGATCGTTGCCGAGAGTTTCCTGCCGCAGATGAACGGAGTGGTCAACTCCGTACTGCGGGTGGTCGACCATATCGAGCGCACCGGGCACGAGGCCGTGGTGATCGCGCCGGGCACCCCACGCGGGGAGGCCGGGGCGCCCCGGCTCATCGGCCGCCGGACCCCGGTTCACCTGCTCCCGTCGGTGATGGTGCCGAAGGTGACGTCGTTGCCGATCGGGGTGCCGACGCCCACGCTCTACCGCGCTCTGCGCGACGTCGATCCCGATGTCGTGCACCTCGCGTCGCCGTTCGTCGTCGGCGCGGCCGGGGCGGTGGCCGCTCGTCTGCTCGACCTGCCGTCGGTGGCGGTGTTCCAGACCGACGTCGCCGGATTCGCCGCCAGCTACGGGCTGGCAGTCACGTCGCGACTGGCGTGGCGCTACACGCGGCGACTGCACGAGCTGTGCGACCGCACCTTGGCGCCGTCCACCGAGACGATGACAACCCTGGCAGCGCATGGTGTTCCGCGACTCTACCGATGGGGACGCGGCGTCGACGTCGAACAGTTCGATCCCCGGCACGCCGATCCGGTGCTGCGTGCGCGCTGGGGTACTTCGCCGGAGGGGCACCGTCGCCTTGTCGTCGGGTTCGTCGGACGGCTGGCACCGGAGAAGCAGATCGACCGTCTCGCGGGTATCGGCAACGATCCGTCGGTGCAGCTCGTCATCGTCGGCGACGGGCCGGAACGCGAACGGCTGCAGGCGATGATGCCGCGCGCGCATTTCACCGGCGAACTGCGCGGCGCGGATCTGGCGCGGGCCTACGCGAGCTTCGACGTGTTCGTCCATGCAGGCGAACACGAGACGTTCTGCCAGACGGTCCAGGAGGCGATGGCCAGCGGACTGCCCGTCGTCGGTCCCGACGCCGGGGGCCCGCGCGACCTCATCGGCCACTGCCGCACCGGCTATCTGCTCCCGCCACGTGAGTTCGCCGAGCGGCTGCCCGCCGTCATCGACGTGTTGCGCGACGACGCCCTGCGCGCCGAGTTCGGGCGCGCCGGACTCGGCGCGGTGCGTGCACGCACCTGGCCTGCGGTCTGCGACGAACTGCTCGGTCACTACCGGGCCGTCACCGGCGGCGATCAGGCGGTGGCCTCGCTGGCCGGATGACGTCGGCGTTCGACGACGCCGTCGTCGCCGGCGGGGGTACGAGGCGGTAGGTTGTGAGCATGGGAACCGGCTCGCAGGATCGTGCAACCCTCGACAAGGACCCGGCCGAGGTCGCGGCCATGTTCGACGGTGTGGCCAAGCGCTACGACCTGACCAACACGGTGCTGTCGTTCGGGCAGGATCGCGGCTGGCGACGCACGACACGCAAGGCCCTGGCGCTACGGCACGGCGACATCGTGCTCGACCTGGCGGCCGGTACCGCGGTGTCGACGGTGGAGCTGGCGACGTCGGGCGCGCACTGCATCGCCGCCGACTTCTCGCTCGGCATGCTGAAGGCCGGTGCGCACCGAGACGTGCCCAAGGTGGCGGCCGACGCCCTGGCCCTCCCGTTCGCCGACGAGTCGTTCGACGCGGCGACCATCTCCTTTGGCCTGCGCAACGTGCACGACGCCCCGAAGGCGCTGTCGGAGCTGCGGCGAGTGTTGAAACCCGGTGGCCGACTGGTGATCTGCGAGTTCTCGACGCCGACGTTCCGTGCGTTCCGCACCGTGTACATGGAGTATCTGATGAAGGCGCTGCCCGCTGTCGCGACGAAGGTGTCGAGCAACCCGGCGGCGTATGTCTATCTCGCCGAGTCGATCCGGGCGTGGCCCGACCAGACCCGGCTCGCCGCGCTGCTGCGGGACGCGGGGTTCACCAAGGTCGACTGGCAGAACCTCACCGGCGGTATCGCCGCGATCCATTCCGCGGTGCGCTGAGGGCAGGGTGGTTCCGTCGGCGTGACTTCGGTGGCCGTCGGCGGGTTTTCGGGAAGGCTCAGCCGGCGGTCTGGGTCTCGGCCCCCGAGTCGTCGGCGGCCCGATGGCGGGGGACCGGGCAGCCCGGGGCGAAGGTGCCCAACTCGCCCAGCTGGTAGCCCCTGGGGTAGCCGCGCACCTGCGACATCTGCCGCCCGTAGATCGGTTCGGGCCGGGGTGAACCGAGGTATCGGATGACCAGGCCGCGTGACTTGAGTCCGCCGCGGACGAGCACGCGTTCGACGGCGGTCGGTGTCGGGAAGCCGAAGGCGGCGAGAAGGCGCTCGTCCATGAGCGCGAACGACATCCGTCGCACGACGCGACGCGGCAGTAGCCGGTATGGCAGAAAGGTACCGAGCAGGTCGAGGGTGGCGTCGGCGACGGCGAGCGACTTCTCCTGGTACGCGAAGTGTTTCGTCTCGTAGTCGACGTAAAACTTCTCGAACTCCTCGTAGGTCTCGGGAATGTCCTTGATGGCCATGTGTTTTCCGAGGCGGCGGTAGTAGTTGGTGAGACCGGTGACCTCGTGGTGGGTCAGTCTGCGCCACTCGTAGGCGTTCACCCATTCGACCGGGCACACGACGAATGTCGCCAGGACATAGAGCATGTCGTCGTTGGAGATGTCGTACATCGCGTGCATCTGATTGATCCGCCGGATACCCGCGCGGCCGGCGGGGCTGTCGAAGCCGTGTTCGATCGGGGCGTCGAGCAGCAGGACCGTGTCGTCGTAGCGCTTCTGGGTCTGTTCGGTGAACTGCCCGGTGTCGTAGAGGAGTTCGCCGATCGACGGCACGGCGTAGGTGCGGAAGAGGGCGAAACTCAAGGCCTGGGTGATGCCCCAGGGGAACTCGTGGGTGCCGAGAAGTCGGGCGATCGCCACGGGGTCGTCGTCGGCGTCGATGCGTGCGATCTCGGCGCGCAGGCGGTGACGCGCGAGGTGGCGGTCGGCCAGGGCCCGCCGTGCACGGGTCGCGAGAGAGGCAACGTTCGACATGGAAGAAACATATCACCGAAATTGTGTCATTGAAATGGTGGGCGGTGGTCGACACGGCTGGAGACGCGACCGGTGGTACGCCAGGCGCGGGCGACCAGGTCGGCGTCGTCGGGGGTGATGAGATTGCCCATCACTCGCACGACCAGCGACATCAGCCACGCCGACCGGATGCCGGGACGCCCGAGGGTGGGGACGGCCTGCGGGACCGTCAGGACGCCGGCGAGACGGCGGGCAGCGGAGAACGCGAGCCCGTAGTGCTCGACGAGGATGTCGCGCCAGCGGCCGGTGTGGTCGGGGGAGCGGCGCGTGTCGTCGAGGAGTTCGACGGCGAGGCGGCCGGTCTCGAGCGCGTAGTCGATACCCTCGCCGTTGAGCGGGTTCACGCAGGCGGCGGCGTCACCGATCAGCATCCAGTTCGGTCCGGCGACACCGGAGACCGCGCCACCCATCGGCAGCAGCGCCGACGTCAGGCGGGAGGGGGTGCCGGTGATCGCCCACTCGTCGCCGACCATCCGGGCGTAGTACTCGAGGATGGGCCGTAATGCCATGTGTGCCGGTCGTTTCGCTGTGGCGAGCGCGCCGACGCCGACGTTGAGCACGCCGCCGGACAGATCGCCGAGCGGGCCGGGCGGGACGTCGCCCAGCGGGAACACCCAGCCGTAGCCGGGCAGCAGTGCGCCGTCGGGACCGCGGAGCTCGAGGTGGGATCCCATCCACGGGTCGTCGGCGCGCCCGGACGGGACATACGCGCGCGCCGCGACACCATAAGCGGTGTCGCGGTGCCACTCTCGCCCGAGTGCCTTGCCCAACCCCGACCGCACACCGTCGGCGACAATGACGTCGCGCACCGCGATCGGCCAACGGCCGCCGGGAGAGTCGACGACGACCTCGGCGATCCGGCCATCGCGCATCGTGACGTCGACAGCCTTGTGGCCCTGCACCATTCGTGCTCCGCGGGCGACAGCCAGCTCGCGGATCGCATCATCGAGCTCCATACGGGAGATGGCGCTGCCGTAACCCGGGAACCGGCCCGACGGCCAACGGATGTGCTGCTGCGCACCCCAGCCGTGCAGATGCAGGCCGTCGATGCGCGGGCGGTCGTCGAGGTAGGCGGCGAGGCCGAGGTGATCGAGCTCGGCGACGGCCCGCGGTGTCAGGCCGTCGCCGCACGTCTTGTCGCGGGGGAACGTGGCTGCGTCGAGCAGCACGACCTCGTGTCCGGCGGTCGCGGCATGGGCGGCCGCCGCGGACCCGCCGGGGCCCGCGCCGACGACGAGGACGTCGGCGTGCTCGGGGATCGGGCGCGGGTCGATGTCGCTACTCACCCGACCAGTATGTCGGCCCTCACCCGACCACCCTCTCGGCGCGGGTCAACGACTACGCTCGGCATCATGGCAGCCGTGCCCGATGGCCGGTTGCTCCGACGTCGAGATGGAGCGGCAGAGCGCGTGAAGTCCACATTCGCCGGGTTGGACCTGGGCACCGATGAGTTCGCCGAGACCGTCCGGGGGTCGTTGGCGCAGGTCGAGGACCTGTTGTTGACGGAGTTGTCGTCGGGCGACGAGATCATGACGGAGGCCGCCACGCATCTGGCGAAAGCCGGCGGCAAGCGGTTCCGTCCCATGTTCGCGATCCTGGCCGCCCAGTTCGGTGCGCGTCCGCAGGCGTCGGGGGTGATCACGTCGGCCACCGTCGTCGAGATGATCCACCTGGCCACGCTGTATCACGACGACGTCATGGACGAGGCCCAGCTGCGTCGCGGTGCACCCAGCGCGAACGCGCGGTGGACGAACTCGGTCGCCATCCTGTCCGGCGACTTCCTGTTCGCGCGGGCGTCGCGGCTGGTGTCGACGCTGGGACCCGACGCCGTCCGGATCATCGCGGAGACGTTCGCCGAACTGGTCACCGGGCAGATGCGCGAGACCGTCGGCGTGCGCGGGGGCGGCGACCCGATCGAGCACTATCTGCGGGTGGTGTGGGAGAAGACCGGATCGCTGATCGCGGCGTCGGGCCGATTCGGCGCGATGGCGTCGGACGCGACTCCCGACGACATCGAGCGGCTCTCGAAGCTCGGCGACATCATCGGCACCGCGTTCCAGGTGTCCGACGACATCATCGACATCAGCTCGGTCAGCGGCGACTCGGGCAAGACGCCGGGCACGGATCTGCGTGAGGGTGTGCACACGCTGCCGGTGCTGTACGCCGTGCGCGGTGACGACGCGGCGTCGAAGCGGTTGCGTGAGCTGCTCGTCGACCCCCGGACAGGTGCTGCCGTGCCGGTCACCGACGACGCCGTGGTCGCCGAGGCGATCGAGGTGCTCAACTCGTCGTCGGGCATGGGCGCCGCGCATGATCGCCTGCGGGCCTACGCCGACGAGGCGCAGGCCGTGCTCGCCGAGCTTCCCGACGGTCCCGCTCACCAGGCGTTGTCGTCGCTGGTGCGGTACACGATCGACCGCACCGGATAACCACCGCATAACGCCGGACCGCGGTCCGGAACTTCTGCCCCCGGTCGGATCGTTTGACAGAGTGATTGGGACCCAGGCGAGGGCGCCGGGTCGACCCGCTCGACAGACGAGGGACAGATGCATTTCAACGGCCTGAAGACCGCCGCGATGATGGGGCTGATGTCGGCGATCATCGTCGGCATCGGTGCGCTCTTCCGCAGTCCGACGATCTTGCTGATCGCGGTGGTCGCCGCCGTCGGCATGAACGCCTACGTCTACTTCAACTCGGCGAAACTGGCGCTGCGCTCGATGCACGCACAGCCGGTCACCGAGGTCGAGGCGCCGGTCCTGTACCGCATCGTGCGTGAGCTCGCGACGTCCGCGCGTCAGCCGATGCCGGCGCTCTACATCAGCCCCACCGAGTCGCCGAACGCGTTCGCGACCGGCCGCAACCCGAAGAACGCCGCGGTGTGCTGCACCGCCGGGATCATGCGACTGCTCGACGAGCGCGAGTTGCGTGCCGTGCTGGGGCACGAGCTGTCGCACGTCTACAACCGCGACATCCTCATCTCGTCGATAGCCGGGGCGATGGCGTCGATCATCACCGGACTCGCGAACTTCGCGTTCTTCTTCGGCGGCAACCGCGACGGCAACGGTCCGGGCCTGCTCGGCGTCCTGCTGATCACCTTCCTCGGCCCGCTCGCGGCGACGGTCATCAAGATGTCGGTGTCGCGGTCGCGCGAGTACCAGGCCGACGAGTCGGGCGCCGAGCTGACCGGTGATCCGCTGGCGCTCGCGTCCGCGCTCGCCAAGATCAGCGGCGGCATCGACCGCGCACCCCTCGCGCCGGATCCGAAGATCGAGTCGCAGTCACACCTGATGATCGCCAACCCGTTCCGCGGTGGCGGCGTCGCGAAGCTGTTCTCCACGCACCCGCCGACCGCGGATCGCATCGCCCGGCTGCAGGAGATGGCGAGGCGGGGGCCGCATTCGGGCCGGTGATGCGTGATGCGTGATGCGCTAAGGTTGCTCATATGAGGACCACTCTGGACATCGACCCTCGCGTGCTGGCAGCGGCGCGCGCACGGGTCAACGCCGGGGAGAACAAGAGTCTGGGTGAAGCCGTGTCCGACCTCGCCCTCGCCGGGCTGTCGGACGGCGACCGTGCCGCTTCGCCGACCGACAGCAATGGACTCGTGCTGTTGCCCATCACTCCCGGCCATGTCGTGACCGATGAGATGGTCGCCGACGCCCTGCTCGATGAGTGAGACCGACCTGCCGGACGTCAACGTCCTGGTTGCGCTCGTCCACCCCGGGCACGTTCACCATCAGCCCGCCCAGGAGTGGTTCGCCGATGTCGTCCGCTTTGCGACGACACCGATCACCGAAGCCGGGTTGATGCGCGTGGCGCTCAATCGCACGGTGATGGGGCGCGCCGTGCGCGGCGGGGACGCGGTTGCGACGTTGCGGTCGCTCCGTGCGCATGACCGGGCGACATTTCTGGCCGACGATTCGTCCCTGGCGGATGCAGCGATCGACCTTGCCGGACTCGTCGGCTTCCGACAGGTCACGGATCTTCATCTGGTGAATCTGGCAGCTCGCAGCGGTGCCCGACTCGTCACGTTCGACACGAAGATCGAGCCGGTGCTCGGCCCGTCCGATCGCCGACTGGTGCTCACGCTGTCCTGACAGCGATCGGGACCGTCCGTCAGCGTGTTGCGCTCTCACCGAAATCGCCGACGGCACGCACCTCATCTGTCGGGAGCCACCTTCGCAAGTGGGAAGGTGGCTCCCGACAGATGAGGTGGCTCGGTCAGCGCCTCGGTCGGCACACGATCAGCAGGGGTGAGGTCGCCTAGCGATAGTTGACGAACTGCAGGGCGATCCCGAAGTCCTCGCCCTTGAGCAGGGCGATGACCGCCTGCAGATCGTCACGCTTCTTGCTCGACACCCGCAGTTCCTCGCCCTGGATCTGAGCCTTCACGCCCTTCGGGCCCTCGTCGCGGATCTTCTTCGAGATCTTCTTCGCGTGCTCGGAGTCGATCCCCTCGACGATCTTGCCGGCGATCTTGAAGGTCTTGCCCGACGCCGACGGCTCGCCCGCGTCGAACGCCTTCAGCGAGATGTCGCGACGGATCAGCTTCTCCTTGAACACCTCGAGCCCGGCCTGGGCGCGCTCCTCGGCGTCGGAGGTGATGACGATGTTCTCCTCGCCGGACCACTCGATGCCGGTGTTGGTGCCGCGGAAGTCGTAGCGCTGCGACAGCTCCTTGGCCGCCTGATTGAGGGCGTTGTCGACCTCTTGACGGTCGACCTTGCTCACCACGTCGAACGATGAATCTGCCATGCCGGACAGGGTAGTCGGCGGGCGGTCGGGGCTGTCAGCGCAGTCGGGAAATGACGTCGGTGGCCGAAAGGGTCAGTGCACGGTCGCGGTGAGTCCGGTCACCCGACGAGACGGGTCGTCGAACGAGGATTCCGTGGCGGGCTTGTCCCAGATGACACCACAGCGGCCGGCCGTGGAGCCCGGCTCGTCGGCCGCTCGCTGCGGTGTCATTGGGGACACGGTCTGTGCGCGAGAATTCGCGCGACACCTCTGAGCAGCCGGTTTGCGCGGATATGGGATCGTCGTTGTATTCTTCACGGCGTTGTTCTTGCGGCCGTTCACGCGGCCGGAACGGACGGCACGGCAGGTTGCCCGAGCGGCCAAAGGGAGCGGACTGTAAATCCGTCGCGCAAGCTACATAGGTTCGAATCCTATACCTGCCACAACGTGGTCCCACGCTGACTTCTCGGCACTCGCCACCGGTCGCTACCAGCGATTTGGTGAGCGCCGTGGTTCGTGTGTAACCTCGTTAAGGCTCTCGAGCAGGTCAGCGAAGGACATGTTCGGGTACGCCCCCTTAGCTCAGTCGGCAGAGCGTTTCCATGGTAAGGAAAAGGTCGACGGTTCGATTCCGTCAGGGGGCTCGCTGGACCCCAGTCCACATGGCGGTGTAGCTCAGCTGGTTAGAGCGCACGACTCATAATCGTGAGGTCGAGGGATCGAGTCCCTCCACCGCTACACATCGGTGCCGACCAGCCGGGTGCCGACCGACCCAGGGCCGAGCCCCATCGGCTCCGCGCCCGCCACGTACCACCCGAAAGAAGGCAACGAAGTGGCCTCCTCAACAGATGTTCGCCCCAAGATCACCTTGGCGTGCGAGGTGTGTAAGCACCGTAACTACATCACCAAGAAGAACCGTCGCAACGATCCCGATCGTCTCGAGATCAAGAAGTTCTGCCCGAACTGCGGCAAGCACCAGGCGCACAAAGAGTCGCGGTGACGACTTCGTCGTCGGAGTCGCGGTGACGACTTCGTCGTCGGAGTCGCGCTGACGACTCGGTCGCCCCACGGTGCCGACGGCATCACCGGCGACACAACGGAATTTTCTGCGGGCTGCCTCTTCACGGGAGAGGCGGCCCGCACCCGTAGGTAGGGTGAAACGGTCTGCGGGACGGGCCGGCGACGGTCCGCGGATGAGTCGAGGACGACCGAACACGGCGGGAGACGAGCCAGTGGGGTTGGCTGAGTGAAGGAGCGAGAACCGATGACAGTGACCGAAACCGAGATTCAACAGCGGATCGATGCGTTGAGGAGCGGTGCAAAACTCACTCCGGAGGAGATCGCCGCCCACACCCGGGAGATGGTCGGGTTCAACTACACGGTCGACGACTACTACGAGGTCGGCCGCGAAGAGGTCCGCAAGCACGCCCGTGCCGTGCAGGACGACCACCCGGTGCACTGGAACGAGGCTGCCGCTCAGGAGATGGGTCATGACACCCTGATCGCGGCGCCGACGTTCGTCTCGGTGCTCGGCATCATCGCCCAGCGTCGCCTGTTCGAGGACGTCGTCACCGGTTACGACCTGTGGCAGATCATGCAGACCGATCAGCGTCTGGTGTTCCATCAGCCGATCAAGGTCGGCGACCAGCTCATCTGCGACGTCTCGCTCGACTCGTTCCGCCAGATGGCCGGCACGGACGTGATGATCACGAAGAACATCATCTGGAACCAGCGCGACGAACCGGTCATGACCACGTGGACCAGTCTCGTGGCCCGTCCCGCTGTCGAGGCCGATCCGGAGGTCCTCGACAAGCTCGAGCACGTGATGATGAAGGTCGATCGCGAGCCGGAGATGCCGCACACCGTGCACGGACCGTTCGACCGCTACGACCTCCCCGATCCCGAGGTCGAGCCGAAGGCGTACTCGGCGATCAACTTCGACGACCTGACTGTCGGTCAGGAGCTGCCGCCGGTCACCAAGACGCTGACGCGCGGCAACCTCGTCAACTACGCCGGTGTCGCCGGTGACCCGAACCCGATCCACTTCTCCGACGAGGTCGCGAAGGTCATCGGCCTGGAGACCGTCGTCGCGCACGGCATGCAGTCGATGGGGCTGGGCGCCAGCTTCATCAGTAGCTTCGTCGGCGACCCGGCCGCGATCTTCGAGTACAACGTGCGCTTCACCAGCCCGGTGTACGTGCCCGCCGAGGGCTACGCCCAGGTCGACTTCACCGGCAAGATCAAGTCGCTTGATCCGGACACCCGTCGCGGTGTCATCGCGATGGTCGCCAAGCAGGGCGACCGCAAGATCTTCGGCCGCGCGCAGGCGCACGTCCAGTTCAACTGACCTGACTCACCGGCCCGGTCCGGGCACCTGAGACGGGCGCTCCACCGGGACCCGTCGCGACGCGGCTGCGTACCGTGAACGCGGCGCACCCGATGACTGCGGCACCGCCGACGACCAGTTCCGGTGTCGGCCGCTCACCGAGCAGCAGGATCGCCCACACGACCGTCAGGACCGGCTGGATCAGCTGGACCTGGCTCACCGTCGTCATCGGGCCGATCGCCAGACCGCGATACCAGGCGAAGAATCCCAGGAACATGCTGATCGCCGCGAGATAGCCGAAGGCCGCCCACTGGCCGGCGGTGGCGTGCGGGAGGTGCCCGTCGGTGACGACGAGGGTCGTCACGAGCATCGCCGGTGAGGCCAGGATCAAGGCCCAGCAGATGGTCTGCCAGGAGCCCAGTTCGCGTGCCATCACACCGCCCTGGGCGTAGCCGACCGCCGCGAGGACGACGGCAGCCAGCAGATACAGATCGGCGATCCCCGGAGTGGTCGGGACGCCGTGACCGGCGACGGTGAAGGCGATCGTCGCGATCACGCCCAGTGCTGCGCCCACCCAGAATCGTCGGCCGGGGCGTTCATGCGTGCGGCTCACCGCGACGACGGCCGTGGCCGCCGGCAGCAGCCCGATCACCACCGCCGAATGCCCTGCCGCGGTGTCGCGCAAAGCAAGCGACGTCAGGATGGGGAATCCTGCGACGACACCGGCCGAGACGGGCGCCAGTCGCAGCCACTGCCTCGTGGTCGGCCGGCTCGCACCGCCGACGACGAGGGCGACAGCGGCCAGGCATGCCGCGACGACCGCGCGGGCACATCCGATGAACAGGGGATCGAGTCCGGCGACAGCAATCCGTGTGAACGGCACGGTGAAGGAGAAGGCGACGACTCCGACAAGCCCCCAGGCCAAGCCTGCGGACGGCGATCCGAGATGACTGCGAGGCGATAGCACTCGGGAATCATGCGCGATAGCGCTACTATGATGACTCATGTCCGACGATAGCAGTGACCGGATCGCTCGTCACCTCCGCTCAGTGGCGGCCGAGGCGGAGCCGGGCAGCAGACTGCCGTCGACGCGTGCGCTGGCCGCCCGGTTCGGGGCGGGACCGGTGACCGTCCAGCGCGCGCTGGCCCAACTGGTCGCGGCGGGTGTCGTCGAGACGCGGGCGGGCGCCGGTACGTTCGTCCGGCGACGGGTCGCGCCGTCGGCTCGACTCGACATGTCCTGGCAGACCGCCGCTCTCGGGCCCGAACGTACCGGGTCGTCGGCGGTCGGCTCGACCATGCGGCAGATTCCGCACGACACGATCGCCATGCACTCCGGCTACCCCGATCTGGATCTCATGCCGATGCGTGAGGTGCGCAGCGCGTTCGGTCGGATCACGCGTGGCGCCGGTGCCGGTGGTCGTGACCAGGTCTTCGCCCGGCCGCCCACTGCCGGCCTGCCCGACCTTCGACGGTGGTTCGTCGACGAACTCGACGTCGACGGGTGGCGCGACTCCGATGCCGTGATCGCCTCGGGAGGGCAGGCCGCCCTCGCCGCGACCTTCCGGGCGCTGGCCGCACCCGGCGACCCGATCGTGATGGAGTCACCGACCTACTGGGGAGCCATCGCGGCGGCGCGGCAGGCGGGACTGGTCATCGTGCCGGTCCCGCGTACCGGAGGTGCGCCGGCCGCGGCCGATCTCGACGAGGTGTTCGCGACGACGGGGGCGAAGGTGCTCTACGCGCAACCGAACTTCGCCAACCCGACCGGAGACGTGTGGAACGCCGCCCAACGAGACGACGTGCTCGCCGTCGTCGGCGGCCACCGGGCGTTCGTGATCGAGGACGACTGGGCGCACGACTTCGCGCTCGACATCGCGCCGCGGCCCCTGGCGTGCTCCGACACCGACGGGCACGTGATCTACATCCGCTCGCTGACCAAGAGCCTCTCGCTCACCGTCCGGGTGGCGGCACTGCTCGCGCGGGGGCCGGCTCGTGCGCGGATCGAGAACGCGCTCACCGTCTCCGACCTCTACGTCGCCCCCGTGCTGCAGGCAGTCGCGCTCGACGTCGTGTCGAGACCCGCGTGGCGTACGCACCTGCAGCGGCTGCAGCGCACACTCGCCGCACGTCGCGACAGCCTGCTCGGGGCGCTCGCCGCCGGTGCGCCGGAGCTCGACGTGGCACGTCCGCCGGGAGGCCTCAACCTGTGGGTGTCGCTGCCGACTCATCGCGCCGACGGATCGCCGATCGACGCCGACCTCGTCGCGGCCCGTACGCTGGCCCGTGGGCTGTCGATCTCCCCGGGGCGCGAGTGGTTCCCGACCGAACCGACGGGACCGTTCATCCGGCTCAACTACGCCGCCGCCTCGCCGGATCGTTACGACGAGGCGGTGTCGATCCTGAGAGCTGCGGTTCTGGACGGGACGATGTAGTCCGCACGCCGGACATCTGATCGGCTGT
>NZ_JASXSI010000023.1 GCF_030315685.1 Gordonia sp. ABSL11-1
GGCTACGCGAGCACCGAGAAAGTCATCGGCTGACCCTTCGAGACGCTCGCAAGCTCGCTCCTCAGGGATCGAAGAACTCGGTGTCCCACCCCGACCACTGAGGAGCCGCCGAGCGGGCAAGGCGGCGTCACGAAGGGCCCTGATCCGGCAGCGGCACAACCCGGTCGAGGAAGTCGACCTGGTCGGCGACGACCTCCTCGAACGCCTCCCCGCGATAGATGTCGAAATGGCCCTGCGGATAGCGGATGAACTGTGTCGTCGGACCCTGCCGCGCAAAGCGGACCGTCGGCCGCGGCGGCGCGACCGTGTCGCGGTCGCACACGCAGACGAGCACCGGGCAGGTGATGTGCTGCAGCGCCCGCCCGGGCCGATGAAACGGGATGCTGAGACCGATTCGCGCCGCGACCTCGTTGGTGAAGGATTGTCCGTCGGGGATAAGCGGAAGGTATCCGTCCACGACGTCCGGCGCGGTCATCAACGCCGCCTCGTGACCGACTCCGGCCAACCCGACGGTCACCGGCCCACGACCCAGCGCCGACGACGCGAGATCGACGACGGCACGCGAGGTGACCTTCAGCGCCGACACCGGGTCGAGAGCGAGGGTCGACGCGAGGCCGTCGGTGAACGGACATTGCGCGATGACCGCCGACACCCGCCCATCACGCGCACCGGCGACCATCACATGACCACCGCCGAACGACGTCCCCCACAACACCACGCGGCCGTGATCCACCTGGGGAACCGTCCTCGCGTACGCGATCGCCGCGGCCCAGTCCTCGAGTTGACGCTTGATGGACAAGAGCTGACGCGGCCGGCCGTCGCTGGCACCGAAATGCCGATAGTCGAACACCAGGCAGGCATAACCGGCGTCGCAGAACCGTTCTGCGAAGGCGTCGAGCCGCATCTCTTTCACGGCTCCCAGACCGTGTGCCATCACCATGATCGGCGCGGGTTGCCGGGACTCCGGCAGGTACAGCCACCCTCGACACGCGTCTCGGCGCGCTCCACTCCCGGCGTCACCTGAGAGGAATTCCACGTCTGCCCGCGACACACGCAGACCGTATCCCGAGTCGATGACGTCGACAACACACAGGCACCCGACGGCGAACACGCAGGCGCGTTGCCTACCGTGGTCACCATGCGCGTACTCGTCAGCGGTGGTGCCGGCTACATCGGCTCACACACCGTCATCCGCCTCGCCGACGCCGGTCACGACGTCGTGGTCGTCGACGACTTCAGCAATGCGAAGCCGACCGTCGTCGGGCGTCTCGAGGCCCTCACCGGCCGTCCCGTCGCCGTCCACTCCTTCGACCTCACCGACGTCGACAAGACCGAGCACCTGTTCAGCCACGAGCCGATCGACGCGGTCATCCATTTCGCCGGGTTCAAAGCGGTGGGCGAATCGGTGGCCAAGCCGCTCGACTACTACCAGAACAACCTCGACAGCACGTTCTCCCTGCTGCGGGCGATGGGACGCCACGACGTCCGCACCCTGGTGTTCTCGTCGTCGGCGACTGTGTACGGCGCCGAACCCTCACTGCCGATGACCGAGGATCTGCCGACGTCGGCGACCAACCCGTACGGGTGGACGAAGGTGATGATCGAACAGATCCTCACCGACGTCGCGGCGAGCGACAACCGGTGGCGGATCGCCGCCCTGCGCTACTTCAACCCCGTCGGTGCACACGCCAGTGGCGACATCGGCGAGGATCCGAGCGGCATCCCGAACAACCTCATGCCGTTCGTCGCGCAGGTCGCCGTCGGACGACGCGAGAAGCTGTCGGTGTTCGGCGACGACTACGACACCCCCGACGGCACGGGTGTGCGCGACTACATCCACGTCGACGACCTCGCCGCCGGCCACGTCGCGGCGCTCGACCGGATCAGCCACGCCGACGACCCGATGTCCATCTGGAATCTCGGTACCGGACAAGGTGTTTCGGTGCTGCAGGTGATCCAGGCCTTCGAACGGGCCAGCGGACGGCCGATCCCCTACGAGATCGCCCCCCGACGACCCGGCGACATCCCCGCCTCCTACGCCGACCCGACCAAGGCCAATACCGAACTCGGCTGGCGGGCCACCAAAACCATCGACGACATGTGCGCCGACACCTGGCGCTGGCAGTCGAAGAATCCGGACGGATATCCCGACGCCTGACCCGCGTCTCGACGACGACGGACCAGATCCGATGGACCGGGCCCGCGACGCGATCGGACCAGGGAAGGGCTCAGCCCTGCGGCGCCAGCACGGCGTCGTCGACACGATAGATCGTGACGTTGCCCTGCCGGAACACCGGTGCCAGGCCGGGCGCGCCGTGCAGCCGCAGCGCGAGGAACGGGTCACCCTGCACCCCGTTCTCGGGATCGGGCACCCCGTTCTGGAACGGCCAGTAGCTCGGCGGACTGTCGATGACATAGCGCACGTTCATGTCTCGCACGATCTGATCGATGTGCGGGTCGGCACCGATCATCGAGACACCCCAGTACAGATCGCGCTGACGCTGCGAGAAGTCGTTGGCCCGATAGAACGGGAACAGCGGGGTGAGTCCGGTGACCGGGTAGATCCAGCCCGTGCCCTGGTCGAGGTTGTTCAGGATCAGTGAATCCCGGGCGCCCGGTTGTCCTTCCAGCCAGTGGTACGCGGCGAGGTCGTCGGGCCCGATGTACTTGCCGCCCCGCTCCTTCGACGCGATCTGGGCATCGGCGGCGTAGCGCACCACCCCGGCCCCCGCGATCAGGATCATCAAGACCGCGACGGCCGCGGGCATCGCCCATCGCGCCCGCGCGGAGCGGCCCCTCTCGTCCGACGACAACCACCCGCCCACCAGCCGCGCCACCGCCAATGCGATCACCCCGAGCGCGAGCCCAGCGGCCGCCGCCGAGAACATCGCGACGACGAACGTCAACCGGTGCGGCGAATTGTAGAAGTAGCCGCCGATCGCACCCAGCGGATAAGACAGGGCTCCGAGCGCGACCACCGAGTTGGCGGTGACGAGAACGAACACCACCCACCCGGCCAGACCTGCCCAGCAACGCATCCATGCGAGCACACCGAGACCGAGCAGGGTGAGGATGATCAAACCCCACAGCGGATAGTGCTGCTCGAGCGGGATCGTGCCGTTGAAGGCGGCCTGCCCCAGACCCTTCAGGACCCCGATCCCCTCCTCACGGAAATCGAAGAACGGCAGTTCGTTGGTGTCGGCGACCGAGATCGTCCCGTAGACGACCGGCGCGATCCCGACCACCGTGATCCCGCCGGTGACGACCAACGTCAGCACATCGGTCAGGCGCCCGTACGCAGGACGCCACAGACCTTCCAGAAGCCACCACAGCACGACGATGACCCCGGCGAGGATGAGCCCCGACGGATGCGTCGCGGTCACACCCGACAGCGCGACCGCGGCGGGCAGGACACGTCGCCGGTCACGAACCGCGCTGATGACCAGCATCGCGGCGATCGGCGCGATCGAGACCCCGACCGCGTTGGGCACCGACGTCAGCTGCACCTCCACATACGGCAGTGACGGGAACAGCGCCGACACCGCGGCCGCCGCCCCGGCGAGCACCGCCGAACGATTCGCGTCGAAGCGGTGACGGGCGAACCAATAGGCCAGTGACGCGACACCGAACGGAACGGTGATCGCGAGAACGGCGGGCGAGTACGTGTTGTAGAGCTCGACCGGATTCGCGCCGGTGAGCGGCATGATCACCGCACCGAGCGCGTGCCAGGTGTTCGGGTAGTAGTTGAAGCCGTGGGTGTCGTAGTTCATCAACTCACCCATGCGCAGCGCCGAGCCGACCCCGGTCTCGTGAATCCACTGCAGCGAGCTCGCATGCCACAGCGAATCCCACACCTGCGAGATGTTGTTCAACCCGGCGAACGCGGTGTTGACCAGCGGACGGATGCACGTGATCGCGATGATGACCGCCCCGACGAGCACCCCACCGATAAGGGCGAGGGTCGCGCGCCGATCGAGCGGCGGGTCGTCGGGAGTCGGCTCGGGCGTCAACCCGCGCAATCGTCGGGTGCCGAGCACCGCCGCGTACGCCCAACCCGCGAGCAGAGTCAGCACCACTGCCAACAGCGCCGTCACCGCGTTCCACTCGAACCCGATCGCCGAGTAGAGGACGGTGAACACGCTGACGACGGCGAAGGTGATCGGCGCGCCCGCCGCGATCGCCACCGGCCACGGCAACGTCATCCGGCGTCCGACCAGGGCACCGGGCACGACCAGCACCAGGGCCGTCACCACGGTGACCCACGCCCCCAGCATCATCGCCCGCAACCTCCCGCATCCTCACGAATCACGATGAGGTTACCGGTCGTGCACCTCGCCTCGTCCGAGCGCATCGCCCACCGGCGACATCGTCGCGACCGCGATCCGACGATCCGCGCGGTGCCCGACGACGACCACCACCAGGCAGACCACCGCGGCGAGGGCCCCGGCACCGAACATCCACGGATAGGTGACAGCGCTGAAGGTCTCCGAGATCCAGGCGAGCAGCGCCGGGATCGCAAACCCCAGATAGGTGACGCTGTAGAACACCGCGGTCAGGCCCGCCAGATTCGACCCGCTCACTCCGCTCCCGGCGTCGGCCAGATTCGACCCGCTCACTCCGCTCCCGGCGTCGGCCAGATTCGACCCGCTCACTCCGCTCCCGGCGTCGGCCAGATTCCCTGCATCTGCGATCCGCTGCACCTCGAGCAGTCCGGCGATCATCGCCATGCCGTACCCACACCCCAGGACCACGGCTGCGACCAGCGACAACCAGATCGTCAACTGCACGGCCGCCGCGGCGGCGAGCGCCATGCCCGCGGCCAGCACGATCAACGCCAGCACCGGACCGCGGGCACGATCCGGATCGTCGATCCGTCGGCCCAGCGACTGGATCCCGAAACCCGCACCCAACCCGAGCACGCAACACAGTGAGGCGAAGGCGATCGGCGCGCCGGCGGTCCGCGCCGACATCAGCGCCGGGATGATCGCGTACGCCGACGCGGCCGCACCGAACACCCACGGCGCGACCGGGACCACGACCGACACGAACCGCCGGTGTCCTATGCCGCGGATCCGAAGATCATCGACGAGACGCCCACGGACGGTCTGACGCCGGCGGGTCTCGGGCGCGCGGGCCAGCGCCGCCAGCGCGGCCGCCGCGAGCGCGATGTTGACCGCGTACGGGGTCACCGTCGGCCACGGACCCCACTGCGCCAGCACGCCGGCCAGTCCGGCCCCGACACCGAAACCGGCGGTCAAGCTCATCGCCGCTCGACGCGCACCCGCCCCCGGCCGGTCCCCGTCGCGAGCGCTGATCTCGGCGATCCAGCTTCCGCCGACGGCCATCGACAACCCCAGCGCGACACCGCTGGCGATGCGACCCGCACTGAGCAATGCCAGCGAATGCGGTCCCACGGCGAGCAGCAACGATCCGAGCGCGGCGAACACCGGCGCCGGGATCATCAGGGGACGACGACCCAGACGGTCCGACAGAGGCCCGCCGATCAGCAGCGCCGGAACGATCCCCAGCACATAGGTGAACAGCAGACCGTCGACCGCGACCGCCGACAGACCGCCGTCCTGCCGGTACATCACGAGCAGGGGCGTGAATTCGTTGCCACCCCACGCCGCGGTGAACACGGCCAGCGACACCGGCAACCACCGTCGGCGTCGGGCGACCTCTGTCGGCGCCGCGCGCCGGGCCGTCGTGAGACTCATTGTCGGCCTCGCAGCGTCGTCGTCACGTCCCGCAGGTCGTGCACACCGGCCAGATGCACGACGACCGCGGCGGCGAACGCGTCCGCGTCTCCACGCTCGATGTCGGCCAGCAGGGCGCGGTGGTCGTCGAGGATGCGAGACGCGACCGCCGTGTTGCGGTGGACGCTCGACGTCGTCATCCGCCGGTGCCGCTCGCCGAGGCTCACGTAGAAGTCGGCGAGGAGCGGGTTGTCGCCGGCCGACACGATCAGCTGATGGAACTCGACGTCGAGGCGCGAGAACTCGGCCAGATCGTCGGGGTCGACCGCGGAATGCGCGGCCACGTTGTCGCCCAGCTGACCGGCCAGGGCCACCCGATCGGCGGCATGGCCCGCGATCCCTCGGACGGCGTGCTCCTCGAGCAACGCACGCGCCTCGACAACATCGCGGGCCTCTCGATCGGAGATCGGCACCACCAGCGCACCGCGCTTCGGGTACAGACGCATCCAGCCCTCGGCCTCCAGACGGAGGAATGCCTCCCGCACCGGGGTCCGGCTGACGGCACATCGGGTAGCCACATCGCCCTCGCTGATCAGCTCACCGCCGGCAATCCCGTTGGTGAGGATTTGGGCCTTGACCTCGCGATATACGCGTTCAGCAGCCGATTCACCGCTTGTGGACAACATAGACACAAGTTGCATCTTATCAACCCGAACGATCAATCGGGGGGCACCTTGATCCGGCCGCTCAGGCGGTGCGACACTGATCGGGTTCCGCGCCCGGGTTCACCTCTCGTCAGGACGCGGTGGTTCGTGGTTCGGCCGGAGGGCAACCCCATCCAGAGTCCCCCGAGACCAGCAGATGTAGGGGCGCCCCACTGACGTGGCGCCACCGTCGACACCCGGTGATCGATGCGGGTTATCAGGAGGAGAACCGTGGCCAGCACGGCAGACAACGCCCACACCGACAAGGCGGGCGCCCCGTTCAACGAGCCGACGATCGACGAGTTGCCGATCACCGACGAAGAGATCTTCATGGCCCACGTCGGTGGGAAGCTCTCCGTCGAGTTGCGGGCGCCGATCGACACCCAGCGCGATCTGTCGATCGCCTACACCCCGGGTGTGGCACAGGTGTCCCGCGCGATCGACAGCGAGACCCATCTCGTGAACAAGTACACGTGGACGGATCGGCTGGTCGCAGTGGTCAGCGACGGGTCGGCAGTGCTCGGTCTCGGCGACATCGGTCCGCGCGCGTCGCTGCCGGTGATGGAGGGCAAGTCCGCGCTGTTCCGTACCTTCGCCGGACTCAACTCGATCCCGATCGTGCTCGACACCAACGACCCCGACGAGATCGTCGAGACCCTGATCCGCCTGCGGCCCAGCTTCGGCGCGGTCAACCTCGAGGACCTCTCGGCGCCACGCTGTTTCGAGATCGAGCGGCGCGTCATCGAGGCGCTCGACTGCCCGGTCATGCACGACGATCAGCACGGCACCGCCATCGTCGTGCTCGCCGCCCTGAAAGGTGCACTGCGACTGCTCGATCGCGACGCGCCCGACCTCAAGGTCGTCATCTCCGGTGCCGGTGCGGCCGGCGTCGCCTGCGCGAACATCCTTCTCGCATCCGGCGTGCCCGACGTCATCGTCCTCGATTCGCGGGGCATCGTCAGCGCGGACCGCTCCGACCTCAACGAGGTCAAGCAGGACCTCGCGGCCCGCACCAATCCCCGCGCGCTCTCCGGTGGCGCGGCCGAGGCGATGGCCGGCGCCGATGTGTTCATCGGGGTGTCCGCGGGCACCATCGCCGAGGAGTTCGTCGCCTCGATGAACGCCGACCCGATCGTGTTCGCGCTGTCGAACCCCGATCCGGAGATCCACCCGACGGTCGCCGAGAAGTACGCAGCCGTCGTCGCCACCGGGCGCAGCGACTTCCCCAACCAGATCAACAACGTGCTCGCGTTCCCCGGCGTGTTCGCCGGAGCGCTCGACGCCGGCGCCCGCCGCATCACCGAGGGCATGAAACTGGCTGCGGCCGAGGCGATCTTCTCCGTCGTCGCCGACGACCTGCGTGCGGACCGGATCGTCCCGAGCCCGCTCGACAAGCGCGTCGCACCCGCTGTCGCCGCAGCTGTCGCGGCAGCGGCGCAGGCGGAAGACAACGCCTGACCCCGGATTCAGGGCAATGGTCCGCGACTCGCGCGGACCATTGCCCTGAATCGGTTGTCAGTCCCGGTTCTGCCAGGTGCAGAGGCAGATCTCGTTGCCCTCGACGTCGGCGAGCACCCACCATTCCGGCGCGAACTCGTCGGTGACCAGCGTGCCGCCCGCGTCGACGGCGGCCGCGATGCGCTCGTCGACCACGTCGTGTGGCACCCACAGGTCCACATGCATTCGGCTGCGCTGCGGCCGGGGTTCGTCCATCTGCTGAAACCACACCCCGGGCAGGATTCCGGCGGGGTCGGTCAGGTCGATGTGCGGGTTGTCGGGTTCGTCCTGATAGCCGAGAACGGCCAGCCAGAACGGGCGAATGGCCGAGATGTCGAGCGCATCGATCGCGAGGTCGAAACGTCCGGGTGGCGCGGGCAACGGCTCGAGGTCCAGGTCGGCCGCGATCCCGGCGATCGCATTGGCCAGCGAGACGTCGGCTTCGGTCAACTTCTTCGCGCTGTGCGTGGTGAGCGCGAGATGCACTGAGCCGTAACGCAGGTCGATGTCCGGGTGATGCTGGACGGCCTCCGCGGCATCGATGATCTTCGCAACGAACTCGCCGCCCTTGACCATGCCGCCGGTCTTGTACGCGGCGTACACGGTGTCGGCGAGAACACGCCATGGTTCGGAGAGGGCTTCGGTAGCTTGGGCACCGCTGACAGGTGTTCCAGTGGATCCGGTCATGATTCGACACTACGACCGTACCCGCGATCTGGGTACCCTACTGATGTGCTGCTGCCGGCCCGGATCGCCCAGGGTGTCGCGGACGGGACAGTTGACCTGGCCTTCCGCCGATGGAAGGCGGTCCGCGTCACGGTCGGCTCCACTTTCATCAGTTCGGCAGGCGTCGTCGAGATCGTGTCGGTCGAGCAGATCGACCCCACCGACATCTCCGACGACGACGCCCGGCGTGCGGGATTCGACTCGGCCGAACAGGCCGTCACCCGACTCCGGGCGCCCGACGGCCGCAGCACGTCGACCCGACCGGCGGCGGATGGGGCCGATCCGTCCTTCCGGGTGGGTCTGCGGTACGCCGGACCGGATCCGCGGATCGCGTTGCGCGCCGACGATGAACTCTCCGACGACGACGTCGCCGATCTGCGGCTTCGGCTCGCCCGTCTCGACGATCGGTCCTCCCACGGGCCCTGGACCCGGTCTGTGCTCGACGTCATTGCGCGCCGACCGGCGGTCGCCTCCACCGAACTGGCGGCCGAATTGGGCAGGGGCCGGCCTGATTTCAAGCTCGACGTCCGCAAGCTCAAGAAGTTGGGACTGACGCGAAGTCTGGAGGTGGGCTACGAGTTGTCGCCGCGAGGTCGCGCATTGCTCGCGAAGCTCGATGAGCCCGGCGCCGACGGCGCATAATCGACCCATGCCCAGCCCGCCGCCGGCACGCCACCTGCTGCGCGCCAAGGATCTCGTCGACGCCCGCTTCGCGGAGCCCCTCACCGTCGACGACATGGCCTCTGCCGCAGGATTGTCCCGCGCGCACTTCAGCCGGACATTCGCGACAACCTTCGGCGAATCGCCGCACGCATATCTGCAGACCCGTCGACTCGAACGTGCGGCCGCGATGTTGCGCACCACGGACAGATCGGTCGCCGACATCTGCATGAGCGTCGGCCTGTCCAGTGTCGGGTCGTTCACGACGAGTTTCAGCAAGGCCTTCGGCGCGACACCGACCGCCTACCGCGCGTCCTTCCCGCCTGCACGGGCATACGTGCCGGTGCCTACCTGCGTCATGCGCCTGTTCACACGGCCCGCGCCGACCACTCGCGCCGACAAGACAGCACAGGGGAAGAAGAGCGCCGGCCATCCCACCTCGTAGCGTGGACCTCACCACACACGATGAGGCGCCGCGAGCGCCGAAAACGAAAGGTGAACAACATGATTCGCGTTGCGAGCGCGCAGCTCTGGGTCCACGACCAGGATGCCGCACTGGACTTCTGGACGAGCAAGGTCGGTATGGAGCTCCGGCAGGACGTCAGCTTCCCGGAGATGGGCGGATTCCGATGGCTCACCGTCGGCCCGCCGGGACAACAGGATGTGTCCATCGTCCTGATGGCCATCCCCGGACCCCCGATGATCGATGCGGGAACACAGGGAGAGATCGCCTCGCTCACCGCGAAGGGCTTCGCCGGGACGGTTTTTCTCACCACCGACGACTGCCAGGCGTCGTACGACGAACTCACCTCGCGCGGTGTCGAGTTCACCGAGGCGCCGGAGCAGCGCCCCTATGGCATCGACGCCGGTTTCCGTGACCCATCGGGCAACAGCGTGCGCCTCACGCAGTTGGCACCGGACCTCGCGTCTGCGTGAGGCGGAGGCCGGGCGCCGATGGCGGATCTTCGTGACCGCCGTATCACCGAGGCCCGCAGGGCGCAGACTGAGCTGATGAAGCGGACGTCCCGGCGGTTCGGATTGATCAGCGGTGTTGTCGTGGTCGCGGCGATGGCGACGGGTGTGCTCGGAGGTGCGGCGTCAGCGGCGCCGTACCCCGTGACGACCGACGTGAACACAGCCATCGCCACCGGCTTCAGCCGCCCGGCGACGACCGCTCCTCCGGGATCGAACCGCCCCGGCTGCCAGGATCGCACCGGTCGCGATCCGGTGATCCTCCTGCACGGAACCGCACTGAACCAGGACGCCAACCTCGCCTATCTCGCCCCGACACTGGCCAACGCCGGCTACTGCGTGTTCAGCCTGACCTACGGCCAGACGAGTTGGAGCGGCAACGTGGGCGGCCTCGGCGACAAGGACCGGTCGGCCCGACAGGCCGCGACCCTCATGGACCGCGTGCTCGCCGCGACCCACGCCCGAAAGGTCGACTTCGTCGGGCACTCGCAGGGCGGTGCGATCGCACAACTGGTGAGCCAGCTTCCCGGTCGCGCTCAGCACATCGACGCGATCATCGGGTTGTCGGCTCCCAACCGCGGCTTCTCGCGCACCGGGAACATCACCGACCGCCTGCCCGCCGCCGAACGAGAGCCCGGCGAGAACGACTGGGGACCACGACACCCGGGCATCCGATACGTCAATCTGGCGACGACGTTCGACGAGATCGTCACCCCGTGGCAGAACTCGCTGATGACGCCCGGCGCCGACGTCACGAACACCCGAGTCCAGGACGTGTGCCCGACCTCGCAGATCGGGCACCTCGGCATGGCGTTCTCCCCGACGGTCGCCGCGCTCGTACGCAACAGCCTCGATCCCGGTGACCGCGTGCCGATTCCCTGCGGCGACGACTACCCGGGCTGACCGCCGACCGCCGGTTTGGAGCGGCGCGGCACCCCTCGCTACACTCGTGAGCGCTGCCGCGCGCAGCACGCCGCCCTAGCTCAGTCGGTAGAGCGATTCACTCGTAATGAATAGGTCAGGGGTTCGATTCCCCTGGGCGGCTCCACGAGTAACAGCAGGTAAAAGCAGTTTTCGCGGCGACACCTGTCATTAGACCGCGCGTTTGAGGGCGACGATCTCACACGTGTCGGAAAGCTCGGCGCGTCCGTGCGTCTCGCGTGACGTCCAATCGTCTCAACTGTCAAGTAGCATCACCGCGTGACCATACGGAGACCGCATGGGTGATAGGCGGCCGTCCGTACGCGCATCCGACCTGGTTCGCATCATCGAGCGTCACTGTGGACCGCCGATCCGCCAGAACGGTTCACACCGTCGATACAAGGGCAACGATGCTGAGTTCACGTTCGCATATCATGACCGTGTTGAAATCAACGGGAACATCGTCCGGCGTGTCCTAGTTAAAGATGTCGGACTTAGCGCGCAGGACGCACGGAGAGAGGTGTGAGTTGATGACTAGCAACACACAAGTGGTTGTCTACCGCTCCTGCATGTCCGGCGGGCCCCAGTGGCAGTTCTACTCCATGCCCGAAAGCATCGTCGGCGGTGCAGACGATCTAGATGATGCACGCCAACAGTACCGTGATGCTCTCGCATTCTCACTCGACGTTCCGACCAATCAACTTCCGGAGATTCGCGAGCTCGTCGAGTATGAGGCGGATAAGGGTACGGGCATTTGGATTCGTGGAGAACTCGACTCCGCCACACTTGAAGGTGCGGTGCGGGTTCTGACGACGTATGTATCGAGCCAGTCCGCCGATCAGGTCCAATGGTTCTTCGAGCAGCCAGCGGCCAGTGGCGACGCAATCATTGTTCCGGTCGAGCCCATCGACACCCTGGGTTCAGTCACCTCACAAATGACCCCGTTCGACTCAGTTTGGGTCGTATCGCGAGGGACTCACGGCGACGGCAGCAATATGCTGCTCTGGCTTGCCCTGGAAGGCCATTCCGCGGAGTCAAACGACGACGTTGAGGCAAAGAACCTTGGAGACCTGGGGCTCACGCCTGACAGCACTTTCGCTGACTTGTTCCGCGGTTTTGGTCTGTATGCGGGAGCCAGCGAAGCTGGCGCCGGAGGAGGTGAGCCGGGCAACCACCCCGCGGAGGACGACTCTGCGGTCGCTGATCTACTGGCTGCGTTGCGGGAGTCCGTGCGTTCACACGACAGCAATCTGACAGAGGATCACGGGTACACCCGTGTAGCGGTCTAGAAACACGTAACCCTCTACGCGGCAGACCCTTTCGTTGACATGGAGCGCGTGGGCGGCCGTTAGCGACGGCTATCGGATCCACAAGAACCCGTCGAGAGCCCATTTCGGCGTTAGCCCCCAAGGACTCGTACCCGAGTGGCGTGTCCCCCGTGATCCGGTCCGGGTTCTTCTAGAGTCCTGATTGCCCTGATGAGGGCGGAGAAGGGACGATGAAGGACATGGCAGGACGTAAGCGGCATTCGGCGGAGGACATCGTGCGCAAATTGCGCCGAGCCGACGAGCTGGCGGCTGACGGCAAGACCGGTGAGGAGATCGCTGCCGATCTCGAGGTGTCGGCGGCCACGTTGTACAACTGGCGCCGCCAGTACGGCGGCATGGACGGCGACGGCGCGAAGGAACTCAAAGAGCTACGCGAGCAGAACGGCCGCCTCAAACGCCTGCTCGCTGATGCCGAGTTGGAGAAGGACGCGTTGCGGGACATCGCCAAGGGAAAATTCTGAGCCCAACCGCCAAACGGGCCGCCATCGAGATGCTCAAAGAGGTCAAGGGCATGTCAGAACGCATGGCGTGCAAGGTAGTTGGGCTTTCCCGTTCCGCGTATCGGCGGCTGCCGCAGGCACACACCCCGGCCGATCCCGATGCCGCACTACGCGAGCAGCTTCGCACCTATGCCCGTAAGAATCCGCGGCACGGGTTCCGGCGGGCGTGGGCGCATCTGCGCTTCGACGACGGCATCGAGATCAACAAGAAGGTGCACCGGTTGTGGAAAGAGGAGGGCCTGCAGGTTCGCCGCGCTCCGCGGCGTAAACGGGCGGGCCAGTCATCGGTGCCGATCATCGCCGCGGACGCACCGAAGGTAGTGTGGGCGTTGGACTTTCAGTTCGATTCGACCGTGGATGGGAAGAAGGTCAAGATCGCGTCGATGGTGGATGAGCACACCCGGATGTCGTTGCTGAACATTGTGGACCGGTCGATCCCGGCTGAGCGGTTGATCGAGGAGTTGGAGAAGGTGTTCGCGATCTGGGGTGGCCCGCCGATGGTGCTGCGGATGGACAACGGCCCTGAGTTCATCTCAGAAGCACTACAAGCGTTCTGCGCGGGGTCGGTGGGGATCTCCTACATCCCGCCCCGGCACACCCTGGAACAACGGGTTCATCGAGTCGTTCAACAACCGGCTGCGCGACGAGTGCTTGAACCGCAACTGCTGGCCCACCCTGCTCGAGGCCCGCGTGGTCATCGAAGACTTCAAAGACAACCACAACCACCGACACCGACACTCAGCGCTGGGCTACCAGACCCCGGCCGAGTACGCTGCCGGATGCACCCACAAACATCCCGTGGGCTGCGAGATCGACTGACGATCACAACAAGGAACTGGCTCTAGAACTGCCTGGACCGGTTATCGGGGACCTGCCACGAGACCACATGATCCATCGGTGCCGACGAGGTGCCGACGCGCGACAACTCGACGCGGTGCTGACCCCCGCAGACGACGACCGGCGTGCAAACTCGTTCGCCGGCGTATCGGCGATGGCGCTCGGAACCTTCCTCGCAGAAGTTCGTCACAAGCAACCACTCAGTCTTGCGACGTTCAGAAGATGGCGGAGTTCGCTACATACTGCGAGTTCCGGCTTCGATAAGGTTGTGGGCGCACACGTCGTCGACCTCACAGGCAATCACTGGGATTGATAGGACGCCATGAACGAGCACAAAGACGCTGCGTTGCAGCCAGGCGATCGGATCCGCGTCCGTTTCGGTCGCCGTCTCGTTGACGGAGTGGTCACCAGCGTGCGTGGTGGGCAAGTACATGTGGAGTTGAACATCGACGGTGCCGACGAACCAGTTTCCGGACTATACGACGAGAACCAGCTGGCCGCCGTCTAGATTGGTGCCTGACCTGCGGCGCCCGCCGTTGCGGACAGGGCCATGTCGTCGGTGAGCCCATTGAGCACATCATCTGAATGCCCGTCACGGGAGGCACACGCCAACTGTCGTCGACCGAATGTTAGGTTCACCTAAGTATCATCGAACCTGACGGAGGCCTCGCATGACGTCCGCATCCACCCGCACCCGATCGTGGGCCATCGCCCTGTTGAGCGCGGTCGCCCTCGTGCTCGCGGCCTGCGGCGGCACAGACACCGACGATGCCGCGGCGCAGACGCGGACCATCGACACACCCGCCGGCCAGGTCGAGGTACCGGTGCATCCCGAGCGGGTCGTCGCCACCCACAACATCGGCACCCAGCCCCTCCTCGACCTCGGCATCGTCCCCGTCGGCATCGCGAAGGTGCCGTCGTCGATCGTCATCCCGGAGTACGCGAAGAAGCTGCAGGATGTACGGGTCGTGGCCAATGGCGAGAACATCAACGTGGAGAAGATCCTCGAGCTGAAGCCCGATCTGATCCTCGCGCACAGCAACACCAACAGCGGGGTTCTCGACCAGATGCGGAGCGTGGCGCCGGTCGTCCTCGTCCCGATCGAGGGCGAACTCCGCAGCGACTGGCAGAAACGGGTCGGCATCATCGCCGACGCCGTCAACCGACCCGAGCAGAAGAAGCAGCTCGACGCGGATCTGGCCCGTCACGCCGAGGCCGTCGCCGCGTCCCACACCGACGCACTGCGCGCGGCGCGCATCAACTTCCTCGACTCCTACGACGACGCCGACTTCTGGGCGTACGGCCCCGAGTCGATGGTCGGGAAGATCCTCACCGCGGCCGGTGCGCAGTTCGCCCCGTCCGCAACGACGATGACCGCCACCCGCGGGCCCGGCGAGGCACAGCTCTCCCGCGAGAAGCTCGGCGACCATGTGGACGGATCGCTGATCCTCTACAGCTCGACGATGAGCGATCCGGTCAAGCCGTTCGGGAAAGTCGCCTCGGTCGTGAATTCCCCGTTCGTCGCGGACTCCGCGGCCGGGCGGGCAGGCAATGTCCACCCCGGCGGGTACGGCCTGGTCAGCAACTATGGTCAGGCCAACGACATTCTCGACCGCTTCGACACCGCTCTGGCGCAGTACCGCAATCCGTGAGACGCGCGCACCCGCGAACGCAGATCAGGCTCGCCGCCACCTCCCTATAGTGGAGGCAGGACCACCGGTCAGCGGCGGCGCCGACGGGCATCACCCGGCTGGCGACACCCGATGGCAAGACCCGATCGCCCACCACGAGGAGCAGACGATGTCGGACTTCATCAACAAGATCAGGGACGAGGCGAAAGCCGTGTCCGCCGCGATCGACCAAGAGCTCACCGTGCTCGAGGGTGTGGACGGCTACGACGCGCTCCGCGACGACGAGGACTCGGCGGACAGGGGCGGCGACGGCGGCAACGGTGACACCGACGACGGCAGCGACGACACCGAGGGCGGCGGGACGCCTACGAAGTAGTTCCGCGGTCGTGGTCGCGCGCCGACTCCCCGACATCGCCGCGCTCGACGTCGTCGTGACGGTCGCCCGCCTGGGCAGCATGGGCGCCGCCGCCCGCGACCTCGGCATCAGCCAGCAGGCGGTCAGTGCGCGCGTGCGCGGCGTCGAACGAGAGCTCGGCATCGAGATCTTCATCAGGTCCGCCGGCGGCGTCGATATCAGCACCAACGGCATGCCCGTCCTCGAATGGGCCAACGCCCTGGTCGAACGAGCCGCCCAGTTCATGGCCGGCGTCGACACACTCGTCGGCGCCCGCCATGCCACCCTCGTCGTCGCCGCATCGAAGACGGTCGCCGAATACCTGGTGCCGATCTGGATCAGCACACTCGCGCATCGCAGCGACGTGAAAATCTCTGTGCGGCCGATGAATTCGACCGAGGTGATCGACACCGTCCACGCGTCAGACGCCGACCTCGGGTTCATCGAGAACCCAGGGCCGGTCACCGATCTCGATTCCGCGGTGGTCGCCCGCGACGAGTTGGTCGTGGTCGCGGCACCGGGTCATCGCTGGGCCGACGGACGGCCGGTGTCGCTGGAGGAACTGGCCGCCACCCCCCTCATCCAACGCGAACACGGTTCCGGGACGCGGGTCACCTACGAAGCAGCACTGAGGGATTCGGGCGTCACACCAGCCGAACCCTTGATCGAACTGCGGTCGGTGACGGCGATCAGGGCGTCCGTGCTCAACTCACCGGGCGCCGCGGTACTCTCCCGACTGTCGATCGACGACGACATCGCCGCCGGCCGACTCGTCGAGATCGCCGTCGCCGGTCTGCGCATGGTGCGTCCGCTGCGCGCGGTGTGGACGCCGAGCATCACGCTGCGCGGCCCCGCGCGCGATCTGCTCGACATCGCGATCGCGACCGGCCGGGCGACGTCCGGCCCTACCGCTTGAGTCCCGGGTTCTCCGCGTACACCTCCTTGATCAACGACATGTCGAAGATCTGCTCGGGTTTCAGTGTGTAACCGGCCTTCTCGAGGGCGACGATGTTCTCCTCGATCAACGCATCGGTCATCGTGAGCAGGCCGTTGGCGTCGGTGTCGGCGGACACGACGAGCCCGTTCTGCGCGGTCGCCTCCTTGGTCTGCTCGGCCTCGTCGAGCCCGAGATCCTTGCCGTACTCGGTGACGGCGAGCCTGGCCGAGCCGGCCGGGTCGGCGACCGCGTCGTACCAGCCCTGGATGTCGGCCTCGAGGAAGGCCTTCACCTTGTCGCGCTCGTTGTCGATCGTCTCCTGACGCACCACCAGCGTCTCCGCCACGAGCGGCAGGTTGAAGTCGGCGAACAAGAAGTTGGTATTCGGGAAACCGCTGGCGGCCAGCGTGATCGGCTCATTGGTCACGTACGACACCCACCCGTCGACATCCCCTTTGGTCAAGGGCGTTGGATCGTATTGCACGGTGATCTTCTGGACGTCGTTCTCGGTCATCCCGTTCGCGGTGAGCAACGCCTTGAAGACGTTCTCGTTGGACGCCTGCACACCGATCTTCTTGCCCTTCATCTCTTGCGGCGTGGCGATCGGGCGGTCTACCGATGACACGATGCAGAACGGATTCTTCTGGAACGTGGCCGCGACGGTCATCAGCTTGGCACCCTGCAGGATGACGGGTGCGGTCAGCTGCGGCGCGGTCATCCCGATCCACACCTTGTTGGAAGTGAGCCCGGTCTCGACGCCGGTTCCCGCCCCTCCGCCGGTGATCAACTCGGGCGTCCCGACCCCGGCCTTCTCGAAGTACCCCTTTTCCAGCGCCCAGTACTCACCGGCGAACTCGATGTTCTTCTGCCATGACAGTTGCACTTTCGGATTCGTCGACGAAGCGCCACCGCCGGAATCGCTGGTTCCGCTGCTGCATGCCGCGAGCACTCCGGTCGCACCGAGAGCACCGACGGCGCCCATCCCGGTCAACGAATACCGCAGGAACGAGCGCCGGTCGAAGGCGGCACGCCCGATGGAGTTGTTCATGTGTTCCCTTCCATTCCCCCGGATCCGATCCCGGGACATCAGTTCTGCTGCATCCCCATCCGGCTGAGGACGAGGGTCTCCGCGACGCCGACGATGGCGTAAAGGACGATCGAGGCCACCGTGATGACAAGAACCGATGCCCACAGCTCGTCGTAGGCCGCGGCCGGGAGTGCTTGCTGCAGAGTCGCTCCGAGACCCGTGTTGGTTCCGAGCCATTCGGCGACGGTCGCCCCGACGAGCGCTCCGGGCACGGAGACCTTCGCGGCACTGAACAGCGACGGGACCGCCGCGGGGACCGCCGACCGGCGCAGCACGGTCAGGGGACTGCCGCCGTAGACGGTGATCACGTCGTCGATCTGCCGCGGCGCGTTGGCGAGGCCGGTCATGATCATGACCAGGGCGGGGAAGAACACCACGATGCCGCCCATGATCGCCACGACCGCAACGCCGCGTCCGACGACCAGCGTGATGAGCGGCGTCATCGCGACCAGCGGCACCGACCGCAGCAGCATGGCGATCGGCATGAAGGTCTGCGCCGCCGGCCGCGACAGCACGAACAGGGCGGCCGTCAGGATCGCCGCGATCATGCCGACGACGAAGCCGATCGCCGCGTCGCCCAACGTGATCCACAGGTTGTCGAGGATCTCACCGCGCGCGACATCAGCGTCGGGAGCGGTGAACAGGTACCCGAACACGTCGACCGGGGTGCGCCCGATGATCGGCCCGATGTCGGGGAACGCGAGCAGAAACAACCACCAGATGACGAGAATGAGCACGAACGACAGCAGCAGCGATCCGAGGAACCGGCCGATGCCCGCCACGCCCGCCGCGGTCACCGCAACACCGCCATCCCGGACGACCACCGCGTCGCGAACCGCGCGACGACACTGATCGCCGCATAGGCCACGCCGGCGATGGCGCCGCTGAGCAATGCGATCGCCCACACCTCGGGGATGTCGCCGCGCTGCTGAGCCACGATCATCGCCGGCCCCGCCCCTTTGTCGGGCATCGCGAGGAACTCACCGAGGACCGCGCCGAGGACGGCGGCCGGGGCCGCGATCTTCACGGCGGCAAGCGTGCTCGGCAGCGCCGACACCGAGCGCACCCGCCACAGCTGCGACATCCGTCCGCCGCCGTAGACCTTGACCAGGTCCAGACTTCCGCGCGCCGGAGACCGTAGACCGCTCAGCGTGCCGATCATCGTGGTGAAGAAGACCGAGATGGCGGCGAGGAACACGATCATCGTCTGGACCTGCGCGAAGGCGACCTGGATGATCGGCGCAACCGCGATGATCGGCGTGCAGTAGGAGATGATCGCGAGTTGCGTCGCGAGGCCCTCGATCGGCGGGATGAGCACCACGACCACTGCGAGGCCGATGGCCAGGCCGTTGCCCCACAGAAATCCGCGCAACGCGAGTTCCACTGTGGACGAGAAGTTCTCGACGTAGAAGGACGCTCCGGTGTCGGCGATGGTCGCGAGAACGGCACCCGGGGTGGGTATCGTGCCGTGAAACCATTCCCACGCGCCGGCGGCCCACCACAGGAGGATCAGCCCGACGATCCCGAGGATTCCTGCATACCAACGGTTCCCGGTCCGACGATCACCCACCGGTGGTCCCGACGACGGGTGCCGCGTCGGCGACCCCGGCCGCTCCCCCGGTGCCGAACAGCAGACCGGACAGGTGATCGTGGATCGCATGGAACTCGGGTGTGCGCATCATCTCCGGCACGCGCGGTCGCGGCAGATCGATGGGGACCATCTCGATGATCCGGCCCGGCCGCGGACTCATCACCGCGACGACATCGGAGAGGAAGACCGCCTCGGCGATCCCGTGGGTGACCATCAGGGTCGTCGCCGGCTTCTCCGTCCAGATGCGCAGCAACTCGATGTTGAGGCGCTGCCGGGTCATGTCGTCGAGGGCACCGAAGGGCTCGTCGAGCAACAGCGCCGTCGGCTTCACCACCAGGGCCCGGGCGATCGACACGCGCTGTCGCATACCGCCGGACAGGGTTGCCGGCTTGGACTTCTCGAATCCGGTCAGCCCCACCAGCTCGATCAGGTCCGCGATCTGCTCGTCGTCGACGGGCACCCGGCCGACCTGCAGCGGCAGTTTGATGTTCGACTCGACCGATCGCCACGGGAGCAGCGCCGAATCCTGGAACGCGATGCCCAACTCGTGATCTCGCTGCAGCTCGGCGGGAGACTGCCCGTTCATCAGCACCCTGCCCGCGGACGGCTCCTCGAGGCCGGCCAGGATTCGGAGCACGGTCGACTTCCCGCAGCCCGACGGTCCGAGCAATGACACGAAGGAGCCCTCGGGCGTCGCGAGGGACACGTCGTCGAGTGCGGTGACGCTCGACGACCCACGCACGGTGCGAGTGCTGAAGGTCTTCGTCAGGTCGGTGATATCGATGCCGGTGCCCGGCGGCCGCGGATCGGCTGCGCTCATGGATCGTGACGTTAGGAGCCGGGTGTTGCTGGCTGATTACCGCTGAATTATCAG
The DNA here is from genome assembly GCF_030315685.1 of Gordonia sp. ABSL11-1. Classification (GTDB taxonomy): domain Bacteria; phylum Actinomycetota; class Actinomycetes; order Mycobacteriales; family Mycobacteriaceae; genus Gordonia. The sequence continues at coordinate 20,356 of NZ_JASXSI010000023.1, forward strand.
TGTCGCACCACTGGCAACATCGCCCGGTGCCGACCCGACCACGACGGCAGGCCGCCCGCATCGAGGCGCGCGAGCACACCGACTAAGCTCAGCTCGATTCTGAACACGCCGATTGTCAGTTGCGCATAGAGTGGCAACGGTACCGTGATGTGCGACACAGCAGGGAGGTCTTGGCGCATGCCATCGATCCGCGATCATCTTCAGACCCTCACCGACACCGTCGGGGCGATGCGGGTCCTCCAGAAGTCCGGTGCACTGGACTTCGGCAAGCCCAAGGAGCTGATCACCTCCGTCAAGCGCAGCAAGACTCTGGGCGCCCCGGCGACGATCATCATGCACGGCGCCGAGGAGTATCCCGACGATCCCGCACTGACCGACGAACGCGGCACCCTCACGTTCGCCGAACTGCAGCGCAACGCGAACGCCCTGGCCAACGACCTGCTCGCCTCGGGTCTGACGCCCGGCAGCGTCGTCGGAGTGCTCGCCCGCGACCACCGCGGTCTGCTGACCGTGCTCGTCGCCTCCGGCCTCGCCGGGGTACGCCTCGCCATGATGAACACCGGGTTCGGCAAGACCCAGTTCGCCGAGGTCGCCGAGCGCGAGAACGTCAAGGCGATGCTCTTCGACGAGGAGTTCATCGACCTGCTCGACGATCTGCCCGCCGACATCTCGCGCTATCTGACGTGGGTCGACGGCAACCGCCCCGTCCCGGAGGGTGCACGCACCCTCGAGGACATCGTCCGCACCGGCGACACCAGCACGCCCCCCGAGCCGAACGAGATCGGCGGACTCGTCATCCTGACGAGCGGTACCACCGGATTGCCGAAAGGTGCTGCACGAGGCCGGTTCTCACCGTTCACGAGTGCACTCATCCTGGATCGCATCCCGATCCCCCAGCACGGCACCTCCGTCATCGTCTCGCCGATCTTCCATTCGACCGGCTTCGCCCTCTGGGGTGTCAGCACGGCTCTCGGGAACAAGACGGTCGTGATGCGCCGCTTCGACGCCGAGAAGACCCTCGCCGCGATCGCCCAACACCGCGCCGACATGCTGGTCGCCGTCCCGACGATGCTGCACCGCATGGTGGCCCTCGAACCGGAGATCATCGGCAAGTACGACCTGTCATCGTTGAAGATCATCGTCATCGCCGGCTCAGCCCTGTCGCCGACACTGTCGGAAGCGGTCCAAGACGCGTTCGGCGATGTCCTCTACAACCTCTACGGCTCGACGGAGGTCGCGGTCGCGTCGGTGGCGCAGCCGAAGGAGCTGCGACTGGCCCCCGGCACGGTCGGTCGCGCCCCGGTCAGCAGCCACCTCGCGCTCTACGACGAGAACGACAAGCGCATCACCGACACCAACGTGCGCGGACGGCTGTTCGTGAAGAACGGGGCGCCGTTCGAGGGATACACCGACGGCCGCAACAAGCAGATCATCGACGGCTACATGTCGACCGGCGACATGGCGCGCTTCGACGAGAACGGCCTGATGTTCATCGAGGGTCGCGACGACGACATGATCGTCTCCGGGGGCGAGAACGTCTATCCGCTCGAGGTGGAGAACCTGCTCGCCGAGCATCCCCACGTCGCCGACGTCGCAGTCGTCGGGGTCGAGGACGATGAGTTCGGAACCCGCCTGCGCGCGTTCATCGTTCGCCTCCCGGGCGCCGACCCGCAGGTCGAGGACATCAAGGCCCACGTGAAGTCGAATCTGGCCCGCTACAAGGTGCCGCGCGATGTCGTCTTCATCGAGGAACTGCCACGCAATCCCACGGGCAAGCTGGTCCGCCGGTTGTTGCCGACGGGTCCGCTGAACTGAGCCCCGGCCCGATCCCCGGGGACGAACCCGTCCGTCAAGCGTTCTCGCGTCGCATCGCGAGGTTGATCGTCGCGACCATCGCGTCGACCGCGAACTTCGGCTTCACGTTGACGTCCAAGGCGGTCCGGCATTCGAGGACCGCCTCGACACACCGCAGAAGCTGTTCGGGAGAGGCGAATCCGGCCATCGGCGCGACGATGTCGTCCGTCTTGTCCGGATGCATCGCGGTAACCTGCGCGCCGACAGCGACCACCAGCGCGTCGCGGAAGAGTGCGGCGAGATCCACCAGCGCGCGGTCGAGGACGTCGCGGGACACGCGGGTGGCACGTGACTTCTGGCGCTTCTCCAGTTCTTTCAGGGCGCCGGCCGTGCCGCGCGGAGGACGAGCCGTCCCCTTACCCGTTCCGCCCGCGCCGAGCGCGGTCTTCATCTCCTCGGTCTCGGCCTCGTCGAGCTCGGCACTGATGGCCTTCGCCGCCTCGTCGGCCGACTTCACGAGCGCCTCGGCGGCGGCATAGGCAGTCGAATCGCGGGTGGCCGCACGCGCCAGTCCGAGCGCCTTCTCGCGTTGCGCTCGCGCGTCGTCGTCGGTCGCGAGGCGCTTGGCCCGCCCGACATGTCCACCACACACCCCGGCCGCCCACGCGGCGCGTTCGGGTTCGATGCCGTCGCGGTCGACCAGCACCTGCGCGATGTCGGGCACCGACGGCGTGGTCAGCGCGATGTGCCGACAGCGCGACCGGAGGGTGACCGAGATGTCCTCGGGGTCCACCGACGGCGCACACAGCAGGAACACCGTCCGCGGCGCCGGCTCCTCGACCGCCTTCAGCAGGGCGTTGGCAGCTTGTTCGGTCAGCCGGTCGGCATCCTCGACGACGACGATCTGCCACCGACCGGTCCCCGGGCGTCGCGCCGCGGCCTGGACCACGTCGCGGGCCTCGGCGACCGAGAGACTCAGACCTTGCGGCACGACGTGGCGGATGTCGGCATGGGTCTGCGCCATCGCCGTCACACAGGCGCGGCATTCGCCACATCCGATCTCGCCGGGCGATTGGCACTGCAACGCAGCGGCGAAACAGGTGGCGGCCACCGACCGGCCGCTGCCCGGCGGACCGGTGAACAGCCATGCGTGGGTCATGGACGCGCGGGCCACCCCGTCCGCGGCGGCCGGGTCCGCGTCGTCGGCGGTCGCGAACATGGAGATGGCGCCCATGTCGCCCTCGTCGAGACGTGCGGAGACACTGCGGGCAGCGCGGGCAGCCGACCGCAGTTCCTCGGCCACCGCGACCTGCCCGATCAGGCGCTCGAAGACATTTGTCACAACGGCCAGCGTAATGCGCTGTTCGGACACCACCCATCGACCAGCGCGTGTTTAACAATTGCAAGCAGACAGCTACCGTTGTTACGTGATTGAACGTCGGTCTCGGTGGTCAAAGGGCCTGCATCTGGCCCGATGGCTCATACACACACCGTGGCCGATCCTTGCCCTCGACATGCTGCGCGCAAACGTCGTCGGCGCCCTGTTCACCTTCGCCTTCCTGCGGTTCGGCATGCCGGTCGAGGACTCGATCCGACTCGACGAGATCACCGCCCTCAACCAGATCATCTTCGCGGTCTACCTGATACTCGCGATGCTCGTCGGCGGGTTCCTCAGCATCCAGCTCTCGCTGCCCGTCCTCGTCTGGCACCGACGACGCACCCGCCTCGACAACGAGACCGCCCGCCGTCGAGCCCTCAAACTGCCCTACCTGCTCTCGGTCGTGAACGCCACACTCTGGCTCATCGGCGGAGTCATCTTCACGCTGGTGAACTTCGTGGTATCCCACCGGGATGCGTTCATCGTGGCGATGGCCAGCGCCATCGGCGCGCTGGTGACCTGCGTGCTGTCGTACATGCAGGCGGAGAAGGTCCTGCGACCGATCACCGTCGCCGCGATGGCCAACGACCCCGACGCCGCCGTCGCGCCGAGCGTGACCACCCGCATCGCCGTCTTCTGGGTGGTCAGCGTCGTCGCGCCGCTGGCCGTCATCATCGGTCTGATCACCCTGCAGCGGCTCGGCTGGATCGCCACCGACCCGGCAGGCCTACAGCGCCCGATCCTGTGGATGTCGGGCGCGGCCCTGGCGTTCAGCGTCATCGCGATCGTGCGGGTCGTCGCCGCGATCAACGACCCGATCAAGCAGCTGCGCCGCGCGCAGGGCGAGGTGAGTGGCGGTAATCTCAACGTCGCGGTCAAGATCTACGACGGTTCCGACCTGGGCCTGCTGCAGGCGGGCTTCAACGACATGGTCGCCGACCTGCGCGAACGGCAGCAGCTGCGCAACCTGTTCGGTCGGTACGTCGGCGAGGACGTCGCCCGCAAGGCGATCGAGACGGGGACCGAGCTCGGTGGCGAGGAACGGTACGTCGGCGTCCTGTTCGTCGACATCGTCGGCTCGACGCGGCTGGCCGTGAACCGGCCGCCGCGTGAGGTCGTCGAACTGCTCAACGAGTTCTTCCGGGTGGTGGTCGCGGTCGTCGGACGCCACGGCGGATTCGTCAACAAGTTCCAGGGCGATGCCGCCCTGGCCATCTTCGGGGCACCGCTGGACCTCGAAGACTTCGCGGGGCGTGCCCTGGCGTCGGCGCGCGAGCTCCGGACGGAGCTGTATCAGACCCTCGGCGACACCGACATCGGCATCGGGGTGTCGGCCGGCAAGGCCATCGCCGGGCACATCGGCTCCGAGCAGCGCCTCGAGTACACGGTCATCGGCGATCCCGTGAACGAGGCGGCACGCCTGACCGAGTTGGCCAAGGACGAACCGACCCGGGTGTTGGGGTCGGCTCGCGCAGTGTTCCTGGCGGCGCAGAGCGAGGCCGAGCACTGGGACATCGGCGAAGGCGTCGAACTGCGCGGCCGCGGCATCGAGACCCTGCTCGCCCGACCGCTGCTGGCACCCATGGGGACCTGAGTCACCGGAGTGCTCGGGCTTGCGCGCCGTATCGAGACCGGATGCGGCGCAAGTGGTCTCGATATCTCCCTCGCCTCGCGGCTCGGTCGTACTCGACCACCGGGAGCAAGACCGAACTCAACCAGCGGAAGGGCAGACGTCAGTCGGTCGACTTCTTCGCGGCGGTCTTCTTGGCCGTGGTCTTCTTGGCCGTGGTCTTCTTCGCCGCAGTCTTCTTCGCCGCAGTCTTCTTCGCCGTGGTCTTCTTCGCGGCCGCCTTCTTGGCCGGGGCCTTCTTGGCCGGGGCCTTCTTCGCGGCGGCCTTCTTCTTGGTCGCCTTCTTCACCGGCCCGCGCGCCCGACGATCGGCGAGGAGTTCCATCGCCCGTTCCGGCGTGATCGACGCGACCTCGTCACCCTTGCGGAGGCTGGCGTTGGTCTCACCGTCGGTCACATACGGTCCGAAGCGGCCGTCCTTGATCACCATCGGCTTCTCGCTGACCGAATCGTTGCCCAACTCGCGCAGCGGTGGGGCGGCGGCCTGGCGGCCTCGGCGCTTCGGCTCGGAGTAGATCTTCAATGCCTCGTCGAGGGTGATCTCGAAGAGCTGTTCCTCGCCGGCCAGCGACCGCGAATCGGTACCCTTCTTGAGGTAGGGACCGTATCGGCCGTTCTGTGCGGTGATCTCGTCGCCGGACTCCGGGTCGACGCCGACGACACGCGGCAACGACAACAGCTTCAGCGCGTCCTCGAGTGTGACGGTCGAGATGTCCATCGTCTTGAACAGTGATCCGGTGCGCGGCTTCGGTCCGGCTTTCTTGGCAGCCTTCTTCGCCGTCTTCTTGGCGGTCTTGGTCGCCGTTCCACCGCCGGCGGGTGCGTCGTCGAGCGGCACCACACCACCGTCACCGCCCTCGCCGCCATCCCGCGGGGTCGGGCCCGCGGGCACCGCCACGGGTGCGCTGCCACCGTCGTCCTCGTCGTCGGCGGGCAGGATCTCGGTCACGTATGGGCCGAATCGTCCTTCCTTGGCGACGATCTCGTGCCCGGTGACCGGGTCGTTGCCGAGCGAGCGACCTTCCTGCGGGGTGGCGAAGAGCTTCTCCGCAACCGCAAGGGTGAGCTCGTCGGGGGTGATGTCGGCGGGCAGATTGGCGCGCTGCAGATCCGGTGAGGCGGGTGGAGAGGCTGCAGCACCATTCGCCCCGCTCGCTGCGCTCCCGGCGGCGAGATTACGTTCGAGATACGGCCCATAACGACCGACCCGCACGTAGACCGGTCGGCCTGCCTCGTCGTCGAAGAGACGGATCGAGTTGACCTCGCGGGCATCGATCTCCTCGAGGTTCACGCCGACGAGTTTTTTCAGACCGCCGTGCTTGGCGATATCGGACCCGGCGATCTCCGCGACCTCCGGCGGCCCGCTCCCGGCGTCGTGCTCAGCGGAGTCTCCGAAGTAGAACTCGGTCAACCATCGGGTGCGGTTGGCGTTGCCGCTGGCGATCTGGTCGAGGTCGTCCTCGAGTGACGCCGTGAAGTCGTAGTCGACGAGACTCTGGAAGTACGCCTCGAGCAGCCCGACGACCGCGAAAGCGATCCACGACGGGACCAGGGCGTTGCCCTTCTTCACGACGTATCCGCGGTCCTGGATGGTGCCGATGATCGATGCGTACGTCGACGGTCGACCGATGCCGAGCTCTTCGAGCACCTTGACCAGCGATGCCTCGGTGAACCGCGCGGGCGGGTTCGTCGAGTGGCCGTCGGCGGTCAGGCTCGTCGCGGTCAGCGCCTGCCCCTCGCGCAACTGCGGGAGCCGGTGCTCGGCGTCGTCGGCCTGGCCGCCGGCCTGATCGTCGACGGTCTCGACGTAGGCCGACAGGAAACCGGGGAACGTGATGGTGCGCCCGGATGCGGCGAAGGTGCAGGTCTCGCCGGAGGAGGCCGTGCCGGTGATGCGCAGGCTCAGGGTGGTGCCCTTCGCATCGGCCATCTGCGATGCGACGGTCCGCTGCCAGATCAGTTCGTAGAGACGGAACTCGTCGGTCTCGAGCTGGTTGGCGACCTGACCGGGCGTCCGGAACGTCTCGCCGGCCGGGCGGATCGCCTCGTGTGCCTCCTGCGCGTTCTTGACCTTGCGGTTGTACTGACGCGGGGTCGGATGGACGAATGACTCGCCGTACAGCTCGCGCGCCTGCGCACGGGCCGCGTTGATCGCCGACTCGCTCAGCGTCGTCGAGTCGGTACGCATGTAGGTGATGAAGCCGTTCTCGTAGAGGCGCTGTGCGATGCGCATCGTCCGGTCTGACGAGAATCGCAGCTTGCGGCCGGCCTCCTGCTGCAGCGTCGAGGTCATGAAGGGTGCATACGGGCGGCGGGTGTAGGGCTTCTCCTCGACCGAGCTGACCGTCATGTCGGCGCCGTCGAGCGCCCCTGCCAGGCGAGTGGCGCGTGCCTCGTCGAGGACGACGACGCCGTCGGAGCGCTTCAGACCACCGCGGGCATCGAAGTCCCGGCCGGTCGCGACGCGTGCCTCGTCGACGTTGACCAGCCGAGCGCCGAAGGTACGCGGCGTCGACTCGGCGTTCTCGCCGACGTCCATCGTGGCGTCGATGTCCCAGTACTCGGCGGACACGAACGCCATGCGCTCACGTTCGCGCTCGACGATGATGCGGGTCGCCACCGACTGCACTCGGCCTGCCGACAACTTCGGCATGACCTTCTTCCACAGCACGGGACTGACCTCGTAGCCGTACAGGCGGTCCAGAATGCGTCGGGTCTCCTGGGCATCGACGAGGTCGATGTCCAGGTCGCGCGGGCTCTCGGCGGCGGCGCGGATCGCGGGTTCGGTGATCTCGTGGAAGACCATCCGCTTGACCGGGATCTTCGGCTTGAGCGTCTCGAGGAGGTGCCAGGCGATGGCCTCGCCCTCACGGTCACCGTCCGTCGCGAGGTAGAGCTCGTCGACGTCCTTCATCAGGGACCGCAGCTCCGAGACGGTCGACTTCTTGTCGGCCGAGACGACGTAGAGCGGCTCGAAGTTGTCGTCGACGTTCACGCCCAGCCGCGCCCAGGACTCGCCTTTGTACTTGGCGGGAACGTCGGCCGCGCCCCGCGGGAGGTCCCGGATGTGACCGCGCGAGGACTCCACGACATAGTTCGCCCCCAGATACCCCGCGATCTTGCGGGCCTTGGTCGGCGACTCGACGATGACCAATCGTCGGGTCGTGCTCCCCTTCGCGGGAGATGCGGTGCTGGTATCGGCCACCGGGCGTCCTTACTTCGCTTTCGCTGCTCGCTGAGGTTTGTACCTTATATATAGCGCTGTTTGCACATCCGGATTCCCTTCGTAAAGACCCAGTGTGACAAATTGAGCCGGGCCACGTCGCGCCCGAATGGCAAAGTGCCAGTTCAGGGCGGTTTTCATCGTCCGTTTGTAGGACCAAAGTCCCAATTTCGGTGCGTGTGCCGCCCCAGCGCCGGGCGACATCGCAGGTCAGAAGCCGAGAACGGCGGGCCAGTGGCTGTCCGCCTCCGGCTCGGGCGGCGGGTCGCCGACATATTCGAGCAGATGGGTGAGGCGGCGTTTGCCCGCGATACGCAGGGCCGGCGAGGTCCCGCGGGTCCCGACGAGCGTCGGGGCGACGCCCACCCGCATGAGTGCCGTCGCCAGCGGCGCGTGTGTGTCGGGGGCTCGGGCGTCGAGCCCGAGTAGATATCGCTCCCCGTCTCGTTCGCCGGCAGCGATCGTCCACAACCGCAGCGCGCGGGGCGACGGGACCCATCCAGCCGGCATCGCCTTGACAGCCCCGGACGTCCATCGGCGGTGGAGTTCGTCGAGTTGATGACTGTGCGCGGTGCGCGCAATGGGGTTGCCCTCGTCGGACGTCACGATCTCGGTGCCGGCACCGGTCGCGGCCATCTCCTGGGTCAGGGCGTTCGCGCGCCACATCTCACCGACCACGACGGAGACCCGCGTACCGGAATCGGAACGGACGGCTTGGCCCTGGGCGGCCAGCAGACCCGCGAGATCGTCGTACGCGGGCTGATCGATCTGTGCCGAGAAGAACGACAACTGGCCCACACACCGAGGTTACTTTGTCGACGGCCTCTCGTCGGGAGGTGCGCGCCTACGTCGGGACGTGGAGACCGCCGGAAATGAGTCGCTCCCGGTCACCGTGTGGTGACCGGGAGCGACTGCGCTCAAGCGTGCTTCGCAGCTTGCAGGAGGTGACTCCTAGACGGCGCGGACGCCCGTGGCCTGCGGGCCCTTGGTGCCCTGGCCGACCTCGAACTCGACGCGCTGGTTCTCCTCGAGGGTGCGGAATCCCGAGCCCTGGATCTCGGAGTAGTGGACGAACACGTCGTCGGACCCCTCATCAGGCGCGATGAAGCCGAAGCCCTTTTCCGCGTTGAACCACTTCACAGTTCCCTGTGCCATTACTGCAATCCTTTACATACATTCCAACAGACGCGACACGATGAGCCTCGTGTCGTGGTCGGTTCCGACCGCCATACCTCGATGGACCTTGCGGAGAACCCGCCAAATCAGCCTCAGTACCACGGCCACAACACGATCTCGGGAGACCACCGGATGTCCGGCAGCTCACGAAAGCTGCGACCGCCACTAGTCAATCATGTTACGGACGCCCGCGATAGTCACCCCAACCAAACTGGGTAAAAACCTGGCGGTCTTCGCCGTCTCGGACATCCCCAAGTAACATCGGAGTCCACGTTGGCGAACGGCGTCGACGATCGAGTCAGTAAGAATGCAGAATCCCACATTCGGGTCCGAGCTCCTCGGACACAGCATGGCCGGCACCGACGCCGAGGCGTCCTGCCTCACCCACATGTCGGTAATCGACTCCCGTGCAGCCTCTTTCGCCGAGTGGCCTGATTGGATGACACCCGAATTGGTGACCGCCTTCGTCGATTCCGGAATAGACCGACCGTGGACACACCAGGCCCGGGCGGCCGAGCTCGCCTACGCCAACAAGCATGTCGCGCTGTGCACCGGAACGGCTTCGGGTAAATCGTTGGCGTATCAGATACCCATTCTGACCACCTTGTTGAAGGATCCGAATTCCACGGCGCTGTATCTCTCACCGACCAAGGCTCTCGGCGCAGATCAGATCCGTTCGGTGACTTCGTTACTCGCCGGACGCCGGGGGTTCACCCATTTGCAACCGTGCGCGTATGACGGCGACACCGACGTCGAGATCCGGCAGTGGGCCCGCGCGCATTCGCGGTGGATCTTCACCAATCCGGACATGCTGCACATCGGCATCCTGTCCGGGCATGCGCGGTGGCGGCATTTCTTCCGGCATCTGTCCTACATCGTGGTCGACGAGGCACACCACTATCGAGGCGTATTCGGTTCGCACACAGCGCTCGTTCTACAACGAATGTTGAGGATCGCCCGCGCCGCCGGCGGTGATCCGACGGTCATCGGCACCAGTGCGACGATGGCCGAGCCCGCAGAAGCGTTGACCCGCTTGATCGGCGAGCCGGCCGTCGCCGTCACCGAGGACGCGTCCCCGCGTGGCGAACGCACGGTCGCGCTGTGGGAACCCGATTTCCTGCCCGCGGTCACCGGGGAGAACGGTGCACCCGTGCGCCGATCCGCCGGGGCCGAATCCGCCCGACTGCTGGCCGATTTCGTGGTCGAGGGCGCGCGCACCCTGTGCTTTCAGCGTAGTCGGCGCGGTGTCGAACTCACGGCACGGCAGGCCCGACATCTGCTGTCCCAGAGCGCACCCGAGCTGGTGGACCGGGTCGCGGCCTACCGCGCGGGTTATCTCGCCGACGACCGACGACGCCTCGAGCGTGCGATCTCCGACGGCGATCTCATCGGGGTCGCGACGACGAACGCGCTCGAACTCGGCGTGGACATCAGCGGACTCGATGCGGTCATCGTCGGCGGCTACCCGGGCACCGTCGCGTCGTTCTGGCAGCAGGCCGGACGAGCGGGTCGCCAACGCACATCCGGTGATTCCCTCGTCGTCCTCGTCGCCCGCGACGACCCGCTCGACACCTACCTCGTGCACCATCCGGAGGCGCTGCTGGGCCGGCCGATCGAGGCGACGGTCACCGATCCGACCAACCCGTACATCCTCGGACCACATCTGCTGTGTGCAGCCTCGGAGCTCCCGTTGCGCGACAGCGAGATCGAGGCGTGGCAGGCGGCTGAGACCGTCGCACAGCTGGCCGCCGACGGCCTGCTCAAGCGCCGCAAGGCCGGCTGGTACGTCGCCGCCGGCGTCGAACCTCACGCCGACATCGACATCCGCGGGGGCATCGGCGGGCAGGTCCTGATCGTCGACACCACCACATCGCAGTTGCTCGGGACCGTCGATTCCGGCCGGGCGATGTCGACGGTGCATCCGGGTGCGCTCCACATCCATCAGGGCGAGTCCTACGTCGTCGACGAGCTCGATCTCACCGACGGTCTCGCACTGGCACATCCGGAGGAACCCGACTGGACGACGTCGGCCCGCGAGACCACCGACATCACCATCACCGACGTGGTGGAGCGTCGCGTCTGCGGCGAGCTGACCGTCGCGCTGGTCGACGTCGACGTCACCCATCAGGTCATCGGCTACCTGCGCACCCTGCTGTCGGGTGAGGTCCTCGACGCCGTCGAGCTCGACATGCCCGCGCAGACGCTGAACACCCGCGCGGTCATGTACACGCTCACCCCCGAGGCACTGGAGGAGGTCGGTGTGACCGTCGGCCGGTTCCCGGGTGCGCTGCACGCGGCCGAACACGCCGCCATCGGTCTCCTGCCGCTGGTCGCGTCGTGCGATCGCTGGGACATCGGCGGGTTGTCGACGAATCTGCATCCCGACACAGGCCTCCCGACCGTCTTCGTCTACGACGGCTACATGGGCGGGGCGGGTTTCGCCGACCGTGGTTTCGCGGCCTTCGACACCTGGATCGCGGCCACCCGGGACGCGGTGTCGAGCTGCCGGTGTGAGACCGGGTGCCCATCATGCGTGCAGTCCCCCAAGTGTGGCAACGGTAACGATCCGCTCGACAAAGAAGGCGCGATCAAAGTGCTCACGACACTGTGTCGGCGATACTCGTCGTATGACTGACGATCGCGCAGATGGACGCCAGGACTCGACCCATACGATCACCTCGGTACAACCGGTCTGGTTTCTGCTCGCGCGCCCGACGGAGAACTCCGACGAACTGCCCGCGACGATCGGCGAACGCGACGTCTTCTTCGGCGACGACGAGGCGATGGATGCGCTCGATCTGCATTTCGCGTGGTGTGCGGCTCAGCACGGTGGATTCGGATCCGCTGTCGTCCGCTCGGCTCACTGGTATCTGCAGAGTGCGATGGTCGGTCGGCGTGTGACGCCTGGACTGGGCGACGTCTTTCTCGCGTCCACCGTCGACGAACCAGGACGGTCCCGGGCGGTCGCCGGCGGATTCCTCACCGAGGGTGAGCTCATCCACTGGACACCATTCGTACGGGCGGTGACCCGCTACATCCCGGGCACCCCGCCGTCGCCGGCCTACGGGCTGGCACACCTCGGCGACGACGAGGTCGAGTTCGGCCAGATCTGGTTCTCCCCGTTGCAGTCTCGTCGCGTCTACCCGAAGCGGATCGTCGTCGGCGACGACGACACGTGACCCGCGGCCGACCCCGGGCAGGTCAGTGGTCGGTCAGTGGCCGATCGCCCGGTGGGCCTCGACGACGGGAGCGAGTTCGGCCGGGGTGGCACCGAGCATGATCACCGCATCCGCGCCGAGAGCACGCTCGCGCCGAATCCGCTCGGCGCACCGCTGTGGTGTTCCGGTGGCGGCGGCCTCGAGCCACTCGTCGGGGATGAGATCGGCGATGTGCTCGATCTGTCCAGACGTCGCCCTGTGGTCGATGCCACCCGGGACGAACCGCACCACCTCGCCCTCGCGGAACCGCCGGTGCACGGCCGGATCCCAGTCGTCGGTGCGCACCAGCAGATCACAGTATCCCTGCAGGCAGGTGGCGAGCCTGCCGACCGTCTTCGGCAAGCGCGTCGCCTCGGGGAGATGATCGGAGACCGTCGCGAGGCACGACCACACCCGCACGGAGTCGGGGTCGCGACCGGCCTGCTCGGCAGCCTCCTTCACCGTCCGAACGCAACGCCGCAACGTCTCCGGCGTGAAATACGTGTGCAGGACGACGTCGCCGAACTCCCGCCCGCCCAACGCCAGGGTCTGCGGGCCGAAGGCAACGATCGCGAGCCGGATGTCCTCGTCGGAGTCGGGGTCGAGATACAGCAGGTCATCGGAGCCGATCGGACCCTTGTGTCCGAGGATCAGTTCCCCGTGCCAAGGCGGCGCATGACCTGCGCGAAGTCCTCCATCTGCGCCGTCGTCACCGGCGGCACACCGAACGCCTTGTAGATGGGTGCGATCCCGCGGCCGAGGCCCAACGTGAAGCGCCCGCCGGACCGTCGGTGCATCGTCATCGCCCAGGAGGCGGTGATCAGCGGATGACGCGTGTTGTGATTGGTTGCCGCGGTGGCGATCTGCATACCCTCGCTGACCGCGCAGGCCGCACCGACGAGCGACGACGCCTCCTTGATGTTTCATCGTTCGGAGATGAACGCGGTTCCGAGGCCGAGGTTCTCACCCTGCCGTGTCTCGTCCATGAGGCTCGCGGGCCCGTCACCACCCGCCCCGGCCAGCAGGTGGTACCCCAACTCGTCGAGTACCCGTCGTTCGCTCACCCACACCCGCCCCGCCGAGTAGACAGTTCTTGCAGTGGGTCTACCACGGGAGGGCGGATGCCGGAGGCCGAACCGCGCGGATCGAGCGCTCGCGCCAGATGTTGCCGTGAGCCGCAGGACCGAGGCGTCAGCCGCCGGTCGTCGTCACCGTTCCGGCGAACGTGAACGGCGTCGCCGCCGGATCACACCCCTGGAAGCTCGCTGTCGGCAACGGACCGACCACGCCGACCTTGTCGGTCGTGCCCTCGACGTCCTTCCGAACGGTGATCTGCACCGCAGCAACATCTTTCAGACCAGCGGGCACGCCGATGGGTCGCACGTCGCTGATCGGGTAGACCAGCGATGCGGTCTTGCCCTCGACGTAGATGCAGGTCACCGGACCCTTGACCTGGATCGGAGTCGGATTCATGCCCGTCAGCACGGTCGCCGTATAGGTGCCGTTCGTCATCCCGTCCTTGTCCCGAGCACCCATCGCGTCGATCCGCAGGAGATGCACGTCGGGTGCGATCTGCAGGTCGCCCTCGATGGACAGTGTCGCGGGCGTCGCGGCCGCGGCCGGCACCGTCGAGATCACCAGTCCGGCCCCCATCGATATCGCCGCTGTCGCTGCCAGGAACGCGTGTTGTCGTCGGTTGCGCATCAGAGTCACTCCTCGTCGAAACCCCGACCCCGGTTCACATCTGCATCTTCACCGTATACCCTTGGGTTCCAGAGCGACAGGATGCGCGAGAGCCGAGAGCATCGCACACCCCGTGACGGAAAACGCTCTGATTCTTCACGTTTCCGACATTGCAGCACCTTCGGAACCACCGCCGACCGGTCCCGCACGCGCCGACGCTGTGGCCAGGTGCACGCCGAACGGCCCCAGTGAGACCGGCACATCCACTGTGAGTTCGACGTCGTCACCGTCGATCACGCAGCGCGCGAGCCGTCCTTTCACCTTCTGCTCGTCGACGAGCTGCCGTGCCACCGCGCACGGTTCCTTCTCGGCCAGCATGAGTTCCTGCGCGGCGGCGAGCGCCGCCAGGTCGGCCGCCGACTGTGCCCGGTGTCGGGACACCACCGCGCCACCGACGTAGAGGACGCCGACGATCGTCGCGGCGATGGCCGCGATCACGAAAGCACCCAGCACAGTGGCGAATCCGCGGTCATGGTCGGTCTGGATCACGGAGGATCCTCGGGCTCGGCGACGGTCGCCGGCGTGCCGGAGATGCCGACGTCGGAGTCATCGGGCTCCTTCGCGGCGACGGCGCGAGCCGACACCTCCAGCATCGGCAGGAGCGAGACGTCCGATCTCACCTCGGCGACGACTCGTGACCCGTTGTCGCTGAGCGTGATCTGCGCTCCATCGCCGGCCATCGCGGCGGCGGTCGTCCGTGCCGACTGATCGCCGACGGCAGCGAGCCGCGCCGCCTCGCGTGCCGCGTCGGTGCACCGGATCTGCACCGACGCACCGGCGACCGCACCCACCCCGAAGACAACGGTCGTCACGATGGCAGCGATCGCATACGCGCCCTCGACGGTGACCATTCCTCGATCGTCGCGGGCCAGACGTCGGAGATGACGACTGATCGACGATGAGTTCGGCTGTGCCGTAATGATTCAGCCCACCGAGGTGTTGAGCGCTTTGCCGATGATGCCGGTCAACGCGCTCACGATGTTGTCACCGGTGACGACTGTGTACAAGATCGCGCCGAAGGCTGCTGCGGCGATCGTCCCGATCGCGTACTCCGCCGTGCTCATCCCCTCGTCGTCGGCGATCAGCCGGACGAACGCCTCCTGAACCCGGCCCCATCGCTCGTGAAAGGTGCTGTCATGCATGATGTTCTCCCCTCTGGGCGCGGTCTGCGCCTTGTGACTCTTGGACGCACGGACCCGGCGATCGGTTCCCTCGATCCGTCGGCGGGCGTTCAGCCGAGCACACCGCCCGCCAATCCGACGACGACCGGCACGATTCCCAGGCAGACGAACGCGGGCAGAAAACACAGACCGAGCGGGCCGCTGATCGCGACGCCGGCGCGCTCGGCGGCGGCCAGTGCGTCGTCGTGGGCCTGTTGGCGCGTGGTCGCGGCGAGTTCCTCCAGTCCACCCGCCAGCGACGAACCCGATCGCGCCGAACGACGGGCCATCGTCGCCAGCGCCTCGAATCGCTCCGACCCGTCGATCTTCACCCGACACCATCGTCGGTGACCGACGGGCTCCGCGAGATCACGCCATGCTTGATCCGGATCGGCTCCCAACCCGAGACGTTCGGCCGCGGACGCCAGAGGTCGGGCCAGCCCGGCCGGCGCCGAGCGTGCGACCACCGAGGCCGCCGATCCGATCGGCAGCCCGGCCCGCAGGCAGACCGCGAACAGGTCGAAGGCGGCTGCCGTCGCGAAGGGATCGTCGGTGTCCGACGATCCGGTGTCCTGGTCGTCGGACCCAGAGCCGCCGGGTTCCACCACCCGGCCCAACGACCACCGGGGCGCCGGCCAGACCCAGATCGCCACCGCGACAACGATCACCGCACACAACGTCGCGGGATTCACTGTCCCGCCACCCGGTCGGTGATGCGCTCCGACCACATCAATCCCGCCACCGAGAGTGCCGTGCCGACGACCAGCAGCACACCCCCGAGACCTTCGCCGGTCAGAATCGCCAGCGGATTCGCGCCCATCATCTCGCCGAGCAGGACACCGATCACCGGGAGCCCGGCGAGGACGGTGGCGGTGGCGCGCGGCCCGGCCAATCCGGCTCGGGTGCGTGCCGCGAACTGCCGCCGCGCGAGCAGGTCCGCGCGTGCCGAGGTCAGCAACTCGACCATCGGGAGACCGTGCCGGTCGGCCAGTTGCCAGGCGATACCCACCCGACGCCAGGACAGTTCACCGTTCGTGCCGTCCTCGGCGATCACCTCACCACCGAGTTCGGCACGTCCGGCCATGGTGGCCAACCCCGCCGACACCGGTGACCCGGGCCGCGTGCCGTCGAGCTCGACCGCCGCGGAGGCGCACGCCCGCGCGGGTGGCGCCCCGACCGACAACTCCGCGATCATGACCGACAGCGCGAGCAGCAGATCCGCCGTCTCCTGCTCGCGCACGCGGGCTCGTGCCGAGCGACGCCACCTCGAGGCGACGGTCGCGCAGATCAGGACGGCCGCGATCGCCGCAGGCACACCGAGTGCCGCCGCCGCGACAATCGGCACCGCAAGCAGGGCGCCCACCCGCCAGTGTCGGGTCGCGGTCGGGGTCTCGGAGTTCCTGATACCACCCAGTCGGTGTTCCGACCTGCTCGGTGGCCACCACAGGACGGCGACGGCCGACGCCAACAGGATCGGGGTCATGGTGACGACGTCATCGGGCCGACCGCGTGGCGACGAGATCGTCGAGGTCGTCGGCGAGATCGGTGAATCCGCCGAGCCTCGTCCAGACCGGCCGGATCCGGACCCACCCGTCGTCGTCGCGCGTCACCATGCCGATCTCGGTGAGTCCCCGCGCACCGCCCGGGGTGCGGGCGACGCCGAACACGACGTGTACCGCCGCGGCCAGCTGACTGTGCAGCGCTGCGCGTTCCATCCCACCGAGCGCCGCGAGCGCCTCCATCCGGGCCGGCACCTCGGCCGTCGAGTTCGCGTGTAGCGTACCGGCACACCCCTCGTGCCCGGTGTTCAGCGCGGTCAGCAGATCGATCACCTCCGCACCGCGCACTTCTCCGACGACGATCCGATCGGGACGCATCCGCAATGCCTGCCGTACCAGCGCACGTACCGGGACCTCGCCCACGCCCTCGACATTCGCCGTCCGTGCCACCAGACGGACGACGTGCGGATGCGGCGGATCGAGCTCGAGAGCGTCCTCCACACACAGGATTCGCTCGGAGCGATCCATCGCCCCGATCAGCGATCCGAGGAGCGTCGTCTTCCCCGAGCCGGTCCCGCCGATGATGAGGAACGCCAGCCGCGCCCGCAGCACTGCTCGAACGGTCGCCACGGTCGGTTCGGGGATCGCACCCAGTTCGACGAGCTCCTCGAAGTCGCGGGTGGCGGTGCGCAGCACCCGCAGCGAGATGCACGTCCCGTCGGTGGCGACCGGCGGGATCACCGCGTGCAGCCGTACCGTGTGTCCGCGGCGACCGACGTCGGCGAGCTGTCCGTCGACCCAGGGCTGCGCGTCGTCCAGCCGCTTGCCGGCGCTGAGCGCCAGTCGGCTCGCGAGTCGGCGTACCGCGGCCTCGTCGTCGAAGCGGATGCCGGTGCGCTGCAATCCGTCGCCACGGTCGACCCAGACGTTGTCGGCGCCGACGACGAGGATGTCCGCGACGTCGGGTTCGGCCAGCAGTTGCTCGAGTCGTCCCGCGCCGATCAGCTCGGTTTGCAGGAATCGTAGTGCGGCAAGCAGATCCGTGTCTCCGAGCATGCCTCGGGATTCGGCGCGGATCGCGTCGGCGATCACCTCCGCGGTGGGTTCGGCCGACTGGGTGGCGAGACGCTCGCGGACGCGGTCGAGCAGTGCCTCGTGCGCACTCATGCGGCGAGCCGGTCGTCGGCGGCGGCGCGACGACGGATCGCCTGAGCGGCGCGGCCGAGCGGGCTCCGCGGTGTCACCCGTAGACGTCCGGCCTCCAGACGTGCGGGCAGACCCGGGTCAGAGCGATAGGTCGTGATCAGCGGAAGGTCGACGGCGGCCGCGATGTCGACGGCTCGCAGCCCGCTGGGTGCGGGCCCGCGGACGGCGAGACCCGCGACGACACCACGACGATGTATGCGCTCTGCCGCCGCGCGTGTCGAGGCGACTCCGTGCACGGTGGCCGTGGTGAGGAGGACCGCGAGGTCGACCGTGTCGAGGACGATGTCGGCAAGAGCGCCTGCCGCGCGAGGGACGTCGATGACCACGGTGTCCCCGTGGGCGCGACCCGCGTCGAGCGCCGCGACGACGGCGTCCGCACTGATCGGACGCCGGCCGTCGCGACGTGGGGCGAGCACCGAGAGTCGGTCGTCGACATGCGGGAGCGCACTGTGCAGCGACTCCGCCCGGACCGCACCACCCTCCAGGGTGAGGTCCTGCCAACGCAGTCCGGCGCGGCCCTCGATACCCAGGGTCAGGTCGATGCCGGCACCGTGTTCATCGACGTCGAGGAGCAACACCCTCGACGCGACGTCACCGGCGGTGATCGCAACCGCCGCGGCCAGCGTCGTGGCCCCGGCTCCGCCATGACCGCCGACGACCGCGATCGCTCCACCGGGATGCCCTCGCGGCGAACGAAATCCGCCCAGCAGCCCGACAAGGGCCGACTCGTCGGCCGGCAACGCCACCACCTGCTCGGCGCCGAAGTCCATGGCGGTGCGCCAGATGTCTGACGGCGGATCGTCGTCGGTCACCATGACCACGCCCGTGCGTCGGGGCGGAGACTGTCCGGCCAGGACGCGGACGGCGTCGGCGTCGGCGACCACTGCTGCGGCCCGCAACCATTCCCGCCGACAGTCCGCGGGATGGGCGGTCACGATGCGGTAGCCCGCAGCGGCCGCGCAGCGCGCGACGTCGCCATGGAGATCGGGACCCACCAGGGTGAGGAGTTCATCGGCCACGAGTCCATCGTCGTCGTCCGGTCCGGCCGGGCATGCCACGGCGGGCGACTGTGACGAGATCTGTGGAATCCGGCGCGATTGTGGAGAACTCGCTAACCGGTGAACGGCGGGACGTTCTGACACGGCACACGCACCGGATGTGCCGGATCGAGAGCGTTGAGCACCATGTAGGCGGCCCGGCGGGATCCGGCGATCGCCAGGTGATCGCTGTAGTCGGACGGGCAACCGTCCTGGACCACGATGTTGCGGACGCGTTCCCCGCGCCGGCCGGGTACCTGACCGGCGGTGTACGGCAGGACCAGCTCGTCGTACCGGGTCGAGATGTTCGTGTACGCGATGCCCGGGACGTACGGGCTCCCGCCACGCCACAACAGTGCGTTGAACGACGACCCGCCGGCCATCTGGGTGCACGCGGCACAGATCGGCAACTCGGTGTCGCCGAGCAACTGCCGGGTGATCGGCTGCTCCTGCGGCAGGTGGGCCGGCGCGAGGAACGGGGTGTCACCGAGGGTGCCGCGCCACAACGGCGCCAACGACACATAGTTGCTGACCTTGGATGCGCCGCCCAGGTACTTCAGGTAGTAGGTCGGCATGTAGGTGCCCTGCGAATGACCGACGAGGTCGACCGTGCTCGCACCCGTCGCGTCGAGGACGCGATCGACGAATCGGGAGAACTGGGCAGCACTCGTCTGGATCCGTCCCATGCCGCCGATCGCCGAGACCGGCCACGGCGCACCCGGTATCGCTCCGTATGTCGGCGCGAAGACGCAGTATCCGCGGTTGGCCAGGGTCGCGACGTAGGCTCCCCAGTTCGTCTGCTGCGATCCGCCGGTGCCGTGCACGAGGATGACCGGGCGTGGATGTGCAGCACTCGGTCGGCACGTGTAGTCGTTGGAACCCGGCAGCGAACCACCCGGATGGGCGAGCTCTCCGGGGATGCCGGAGAAGAAGTTGAACGTCTCGGGCCGCTGAGTGGGTGCGCTCTGCGCGATCCCCGCTCCCAGGACGGTCATCGCGCACGCGAGGACCGTCCCGATGATCGCCGTCCGCCCGCGCGCCCTCGCACTCACCGACATGTGAACCCCTCCCCGGATCGATAAGGCTGGGAGTGAACCTAGCAAGTGCTTGGTCAGGTGTCCCCGTTTTGGTCGAGTGTCCCGGTCCGACCCACGCAGGGAACCGGGCACACTGGCCGGCACCGAAAAGGCTGTAGACAGAGGACGACCCCGGCCAGGGGGGGAGGAGGCCGGGGTCATCGCGTTTCAGCCCCGGGGGGTCGGGCTGAAAGGCACCGGTGTGAACCGGTTACCGGCGACTATACACACCGTTTTTGAGTCATTGCAACTACAACGAACCTCGTCGTGAGGTCACATTTTCATATCGCAGCCTGCCCTTTTACGCTGCAGTCACGTTGCATCCGGGGTTCCCGATGGGGCCGCGAGACCGTACGCTGACCTGCGTGACCGACACCTCGCCGGAGCGCACGTCGACGACGCCGCCGGCCGATCGCACGGACCGGGTCGCCGCGTTCTTCGACCTCGACAAGACGGTCATCGCGAAGTCCAGTGCGCTGGCGTTCTCCCGCCCGTTCTTCGACGAAGGGCTCATCAACCGCCGTTCGGTTCTCAAGTCGAGCTACGCCCAGTTCCTCTTCCTCGTGACCGCAGCCGACCATGATCAGGTGGAGAACCTCCGACGCCACGTCACCGACATGTGCCGTGGATGGGATGTGGAGCAGGTCCGCGCCATCGTCAACGAGACGCTGCACGACGTCGTCAACCCGCTGGTGTTCGCCGAGGCGGCCGACCTCATCGCCGAACATCGCCGGCGCGGGCACGACGTCGTGCTCATCTCCGCCTCGGGTCGCGAGATGGTCGAACCGATCGGCGAGTTGCTCGGCGTCGATCACGTCGAGGCCAGCGAGATGCGGGTCGTCGAGGGGCGTTACACGGGCGAACTCGAGTTCTATTGCTACGGCGAGAACAAAGCGATCGCGATGACGGCCCTGGCGAAGTCCCGCGGTTACGACCTCGCCGCGTCTTTTGCGTACTCGGATTCGATCACCGACCTCCCGATGCTCGCCGCCGTGGGCCACCCGGTCGCGGTGAATCCCGATCGGCAGCTGCGCAGGCGCGCCACCGACGAAGGGTGGCCGGTGATGTCGTTCGACCGCCCCGTCCCGCTCCGCGCACGCATCCCCACACCGCCGACGAGGATGGCCGCGGCGCTGGCCGTCGGTGCAGGTCTGGCGGCCGTGAGCCGCGTCGGCGTGCACGCATTCCTGCACCGCAGACACCGCGCACGTAGTGCCTGAGTGGCACAGACGACACCAATCGACATTGGTCTGAATCACTCTTGCTGTGACCGCGGTCACGGTGTACAAAAGGGGTTACGGAATCTCGGAAGGCAAAGTTCGCTCCGGAAGAGAAGGAACGGACCCCCACGCCGAGCACTTCCCAGCACGGGCGGCAAGCACCCACGCGGAGCGCGCCGCATAGAGGCAAAAGCGTTGTGCGCCTGCGACATCGTGGGTCGGCACGGAAATCCGGTGACATCAACGGGCCGTAGACCGGGAGCACGAGGAGTTCCCAGTCGAGCCGGACGAATCGATCCGATCTCTCGCGAGCCGCAAGGTCCGCCGGACGGAAAGAATCGATCCGAGGATGCTCGATTCGATTGCACGGCACCGTCATTCGAAAGAGAACCACCGAGACGACCGACCGGCACGCGGTCAATCGCCGAGGCGATCCACACAACCCACCGAGCACGCTTGGTAACTTGGGTCCGTGCTTACGCGGGCGGCAACCCGGCCATCTGGCCGAGATGCCGCCCGCAGTGCGTTGTTGGGGAGTTCATCGAAAAGTGTTGCGCGGGTTGGCCGAACGTCAGCCGCCGGACCGCGCGGCGTCCGCGATCGACCGCGCCTCGGCAGCCCCGGCCTCGAGTGCCTCGCAGCACAGCACCACCCATCCGCCGACGCCGTCGGCGGAACCCTGCGAGAACTGCGCCGACAGCGCTCGGTACTCATCGACCCGTCGCATCCACGTCACCTCCGGGACGCCCAGGTTGTGCGGATCGAGACCGGACGCCGTACACACCAGCCTCGAGGCCGCCCGTGCGATGACCCCGTTCGCCGTCGGGAACGCTTCCAGCCCGAGCAACTCCCCGTGGACCACGGCAGCCAGCACGGGGGCCGGCACCGCGGTGGAACCGGTGACGAGTTGACCGAGCAGACCCAGCCGCTCGGCCACCCCCGGGCGGTCACTGGGGCGGCCCAACTCGTCCGCGTCGTCGACGAGGTCGGCGGCCGCGAGCACGTGCAGCCGCGCGAAGGCCTGGGCGGGCGCACGACGGAAGACGCCGGTGATCTGCTCGAGCGCGTCACCATCGAGCGCCTGGGCCACCCGCATCGCACCCGACAGGATCGGGTCGTCGAAGTCCCCATCGCGCCGGAGTTCGACGCTGCCTCCGTCGATGGCCGCCGACGACCGGCCCGCCCGCCACGAGGCCTCGGTCGCCGTCTTGTCCCATCCCCGGAGATTCGACGGGTGCCGATGGACGGCGCTCAGCGCGTCACGGGCGCGGTCGGCGGCCTCGCGGACACCGGGGAGATCCAGCAGCGGGGCGAGCGGATCAGACGCCGAGGGAACAGGGCTCACGACTCCCCACGATAATGAGGACACCGCTCGTCGTGTGCATCGGACCTTTCGTCGCGGATCCGCGGTGCTCGGACCGATCGGCACCTGCAACGGGGTTCCAACGTGACTACCCTCACAATGAGAACCCGGCATGTACGCACGTCACGGCACTAGATGTGTCCTCGATAGTGAAAGGCTCACTGAGAAGATGACTCCCGCCACCACCTCGTCCGCCCAGGGCTACCCACCGTCGGAGGAGTTCGCCGCGCAAGCCAATGCGACTGCTGCGTTGTACGACCGCGCGGATGCCGATCGTCTGGAGTTCTGGGCCGAGCAGGCCCGGCGTCTGGACTGGGCCACCGATTTCGACCAGGTGCTCGACTGGTCGGATGCGCCGTTCGCGAAGTGGTTCGTCGGCGGCAAGCTCAACGTCGCCTACAACTGCGTGGACCGGCATGTGGCCGCCGGCAAAGGCGATCGCGTCGCCATCCACTGGGTCGGCGAACCCGGGGATTCACGCGACCTGACCTACGCCCAGCTGCAGGACGAGGTGTCCAAGGCCGCCAACTACTTCAGTGCCATCGGCCTCGTCGCCGGTGACCGCGTGGCGATCTACATGCCGATGGTGCCCGAGGCGCTGATCTCGATGTTGGCCTGTGCCCGTCTGGGACTGACACATTCGGTGGTCTTCGCCGGATTCTCCGCCGGCGCGCTGCGCTCGCGTGTCGACGACGCCGAGGCCAAGCTCGTCATCACCACCGACGGCCAGTACCGCCGCGGCAAGCCGGCGCCGCTGAAGACCGCCGTCGACGAAGCGCTCGGCACCGGCCAGGACGCCGCGACGTCGGTCGAGAAGGTGCTGGTGGTGCGTCGCACCAACCACGACCCCGACCTCAGCTGGGTCTCCGGGCGCGACGTGTGGTGGGAGGACACCGTCGACGAGCAGTCGAGGACGCACGAACCGGAGGCCTTCGACGCCGAGCACCCGCTGTTCCTGCTCTACACCTCCGGCACGACCGGCAAACCCAAGGGCATCGTGCATTCCTCGGGCGGCTATCTGACGCAGGCGTCCTACACCTTCCACTACGTCTTCGACCACAAAGAAGGACGCGACGTCTTCTGGTGCGGCGCCGACATCGGCTGGGTGACCGGCCACTCCTACCTGGTGTACGGGCCGCTGTCCAACGGCGCCACCGAGGTCGTGTACGAGGGAACTCCCAACTCCCCCAACGAACATCGCCACTTCGAGATCATCGAGAAGTACGGCGTGACGATCTATTACATCGCACCGACCCTGATCCGCACCTTCATGAAGTGGGGCCGGGAGATCCCCGACGCCCACGACCTGAGCTCGATCCGACTGCTCGGCAGCGTGGGCGAACCGATCAACCCCGAGGCATGGAAGTGGTATCGCGAGGTCATCGGCGCAGACTCCGCACCCATCGTCGACACCTGGTGGCAGACCGAGACCGGCGCCATCATGATCTCCCCATTGCCCGGGGTGACCGCGGCCAAACCCGGCTCGGCCATGGCTCCGCTGCCCGGTATCAGCGCCAACATCGTCGACGATCAGGGCACACCCGTCGGTGCCGGCGAGCAGGGCTATCTGGTGCTCGATCAGCCATGGCCGTCGATGCTGCGCGGCATCTGGGGTGACGACGAACGCTTCCGCGAGACCTACTGGTCCCGCTTCGCCGAGCAGGGCTGGTATTTCGCCGGCGACGGCGCCCGCTACGACGACGACCACGCCCTGTGGGTCCTCGGCCGCGTCGACGACGTCATGAACGTCTCCGGACACCGCATCTCCACCGCCGAGGTGGAGTCCGCGCTCGTCGGTCACTCCGGTGTCGCCGAGGCGGCCGTCATCGGCGCCGCCGACGAGACCACCGGCCAAGGCATCGTCGCCTTCGTCATCCTCCGCGAGGGTGTCGAGGATTCCGGTGACCAGCTGATCACCGAACTGCGCGAGCAGGTCTCCATCGAGATCTCCCCGATCGCCAAGCCGCGCGAGATCAACGTCGTCCCGGAACTGCCCAAGACACGCTCCGGCAAGATCATGCGCCGCCTGCTCAAGGACGTCGCCGAGGGCCGCGAACTCGGTGACACCTCCACCCTCGTCGACCCCTCGGTCTTCGAGGCCATCCGGCAGAAGAAGGCCTGACCACCTCTCGTACCCAACTGATCGCGATCGCCTCCTCGCCCCGTCCGGATCATTTCCGGGCGGGGCGACGCGATTGTCGCGCCGATCCTTGACCTTCACACGGTGACAAGGTCTTCACTGGATGGCGAGGAGGTGATCGCGATGGATCACGCGATGCAGGACGATCGACAGGTACGACTGATCAGGGCGTTGTCGGCCCCGCAGTCGTCGACCCGGCTGCGGGCGGCGCTGGCCGCGGGAACCGAGCCCGACGACTCGTTCGTCGACGAGCTGGTGCGCCGGTGTGCTGTCGATCCGGACTTCTTCGTGCGCGACATGCTGACCTGGGCGCTCACCCGGTGTCCGCGCGATGTGGCGGTGACACGGGTCGTCGGCGAACTCACGTCGTCGACTCCGCAGGCCCGCAGCCAGGCGTTGCACACGTTGTCGAAGATCGGGGACCGATCCGTCTGGGCGATGATCACGCCGGACCTGCTGCACGACTCCGACGACGAGGTCGCACGCAGCGCGTGGCGGGCCGCGGTGATGCTGGTGCCGGATGACCAGATCAGTGGGTTGGCCGGTGAGCTGGTCGCCGAGCTCGGTCGCGGCGACCACGACCTTCAGCGCAGTCTGAGCCGCGCCCTGGTGTCGCTCGGTGAGTCGGCCATCCCCCTGCTGGCCTCGGCCCGGTCGCATCGGGATGAGTCGGTCCGCCGGCATGCGGCTGTGACAGAACACCTGATCGAGAATCCGGACAGCGACTTCGCGGACGCGGTGGATCACGCCCGACGGGTGTTGTCGCTGACGAACGCGCCGACGGTGGGTGTCGATGCTGATCGGTGAGGTGTCGGAGCGATCCGGGGTCAGCACCCGGATGCTCCGGCACTACGACCGGCTCGGGCTCGTGACGCCCGCCGGACGCACGTCCGGCGGGTACCGCGACTACTCGCCCGACGACATCACTCGTCTGTTCCGCGTCGAGGGACTCCGATCGCTCGGGTTGTCGCTGGCCGAGGTCAAGAGTGTTCTGGACACCCCCGGGCCAGCGGGACCGACCGAGTTGATCGGCGAGCTGGCCGACCAGTCGCGCCGACGACTCGCCCGCGAGCAGGAGCTGCTCACGCTGCTGCACCGGATCGAGGCGTCCACGCCGGCCGGCTGGGAGGACGTGCTGCGGTCGGTGCGGTTGATCCGCGACCTGGGGTCGGACTCCGCACCGACCCGGCACCGGGCCGCCCTCGCGGCGACGGGCGCACATCTGTCGTCCGAGGCCATCGCCGAAGCCGTGCTCACCGAATCGGATCTCAACGTGTCGGGCGCTCTCACGTGGGCGCTGGCGGAGACCGCCGGCGACGCCGGGACGGACGTCCTCGCCGCGGGACTGCGATCGTCGGACGCCGGAGTCCGTCGGCGCGCGGTGTCGGCGATCGCCGAGCTCTCCGGCCCCACGGTCGTCGACGATCTACGCCGGGCGTTGCACGACGACGACGCCACGGTCCGCAGCCGCGCGGTGCTGGCGCTCGGTGCGCGTGGCCACCGCGATATCGTCCCGGCACTGATCGATCTGGTCGTCGACGCGATCAACGACGTCGACGCCGCCGACCTGCTCCGGGACCTCGCACGGGATCCGCGTGATGCCGATCGGATAGCCGACGACCTCGACCGGCTGGTCCACGACACGACGATCCCGCCCGACGCCCGCAGTCGGGTGGCCCAGGCCCTCGTCGAACTGCCCGGTGAACGAGCCGTCGACGTGCTTGCGGGCCTCGTCGGCGACGAGAATCCGGCGGTGGCGGCCGTCGCGTCGATGCGGATGCGTAGGCGTTGAGCTGGTGGCGCCGCCCCGGACGCGAGTGAGATGCCGCGCCCGCGACCCGGGTCGCCCGCGCCCCGATGCCCGGTCGCATGGCAACATAAGCCGGAGACCCGAGCTACGGAGGATGCAGTGAGCCGCAACGAGCACGGCCAGACCACGCAGGACACCGGATCTGTCCCGTCCATCCCGCTGTCGGACCCGACGCTCGGCCGCGACGGCGAGCCGACGATCGGCAACCTGGTGAAGGACGCCACCGCGAGCGTGTCGACGCTGTTCCGGTCGGAGGTCGCGCTGGCCAAGGCCGAGCTCGTCGGAGAGGCGAAGAAGGCCGGCGCCGGTACCGGCCTGCTGGTCGTCGCCGGCGTGATGGCGCTCTACTCGAGCTTCTTCTTTTTCTTCTTCCTGGCGGAACTGCTCGACAACTGGATGCCGCGCTGGCTGGCGTTCCTGATCGTGTTCCTGATCCTGGTGCTGATCACCGTGATCATGGCGTTCGTCGGGTACGTCCTGTTCCGCAAGGTCCGCGGACCCAAGAAGACCATCGAGTCCGTGCGCGAGGTGCCGACCGTCCTGCCCGGAAAGCACGACGCTGCCGGTGACCCGCTGTCGCGCCCCCGCGCCGGCGACCATCCCGAACTGCCCCGAGCGCACGACCCCGCGCGGGGCTGAGTCTTGTCGGTCCCGCCCGACCCGTCGATCGTCCGGGTCCCCGGAGACTGGCACCATTTCGACGTCCGCGCGAACGGCGTCCGGTTCCATGCCGTCGAGGCCGACGGCCGGTGGTCGGCGGATCGTCCACTCGTGTTGCTGCTACACGGCTTCGGTGAGTTCTGGTGGAGCTGGCGACATCAGATCACCGCACTGGCGGAGGCGGGATACCGGGCCGTCGCCGTCGACCTGCGTGGCTACGGCGACACCGACAAACCGCCTCGCGGCTACGACGGTTGGACACTGACCGGCGACACCAACGGACTCGTCCGCTCCCTCGGCCACACGGACGCGACACTCGTCGGTCACGCCGACGGCGGGCTGGTCTGCTGGGCGACGGCCACCCTGCACCCGCGCGTGGTCAACCGCATAGCCGTCGTCGCATCGCCGCATCCACGCGCACTGCGTCGCGAGGTCATCCGCAACCGACGACAGCGGTCGGCGTTCCTCACCGGTTTCCTCCGCAATCAGCTCCCCCGCGTCGGTGAGCGCCACCTGACCCGACGCGACGGAGCATTCATCGAGGAGTTCTTCGCCGAGCGCGCATCCAACGGCTGGCAGGACACCGACGACTACACCGAGACCATCCGGCGCAATCGCGAAGCGGTCCAGATCCCGTATGTCGCGCACTGCAGCCTCGAGTACCAACGCTGGGCGTTCCGCTCCCAGTTCCGCCCCGACGGTGTGCGATTCATGGACCTCATGAACCAGCGGCTGCACATCCCCGTCCTGGCGCTGCGCGGCCGCGAGGACCCGTACATCCTCGACCACCTGATGGCGGCCAGCCAGCGATGGGCCGCGCACATGGATTACCGGCAGGTCGACGGCAGCGGGCACTTCGCCCACCAGGAGCAGCCTGGCCAGGTCACCGACCATCTCGTCGAACTACTTGCCCGCGAACCCTTCTGAGGCCGCACCTGCCGCCGGAAGCATCCGCCACTTCGCCGACCGTGCCCTGTTTTTCGCCGATCGTGCCCTGGATTCCATCGATCGGGTCCGATGCCGGCATGATCGGGAATGTCGCGTACGGCGGGCGGGTCGGTGTGGGCACAATCGGCAGAATTCTGGGCACGGTCGGCGGGGTCCGGGGCCCCGATCGGCGGGATTCTGGGCACGGTCGGCGCGATTCTGGGCACGATCGGCGCGATTCTGGGCACGATCGGCGAGGGTCAGGCGTGCACGCAGGCCTGCGTGCTCACCCGCGCCGAGCGCCCCTCCGAATCGGTGAAGTTGCTCTGCACCTGCTTGGCGGTCAACACGAATCCGGTCTGGTCGGTGGTGTCCTCGGCGGCACCGAACACCACGCCGAGCACCTCGCCGTCGGCGTTGATCATCGGGCCACCGGAGTTGCCCTGGCGGATCTGGCCGCGCACGGTATACACCTCACGCAAGATGCGTCCGGCGCGATAGATGTCCGGCCCGGACAGGTTGATCACGTCGCGGACGCGGACGGCGTTCACCGTGAACGGACCGGCTTCCGGATAGCCGAGCACGATCGCATCGTCTCCGGTGCGGGCCTCGCGGTCGGCGAACGGCAGTGCGGGCGCGGTCAATCCGGGGACGTCGAGGACCGCGATGTCGTTGCTGCTGTCGAACAGCACCACCCGCGCGGGCAGTTGCTGACCGTTCGGCGACGTCGCGGTCAGCCGACGGGTACCGGCCACCACGTGAGCATTGGTCATGACCCGCTCGGGCGACACGACGAATCCACTGCCCTCGAGAGCTTGCCGACAACTCGGCGCGTTGCCCTCGATCTTGATGATGCTCGGCCGCACCTGGTCGACGACGGGCAGCGTGAGCAAGGCCTGGTCGGGCGGTCCGACGTTCGCGACCGGGGTGCGGCCGAACGGACCGATGACCTGCGGCAGACCCGTGTTGTCGAGGAGCGCGCTGAAATCCTTGGGCAGATCGCGTAACCATTGCGGCGCAAGGACGTCGACGCCGCCGAGTACCTTCGAGCCGCGGACAGCGGTGGACACCTGGGTCTCGGCCGAACTGCTCAGCGGGATGGCCAGCAGCCATGCGGCCACCAGCACCGCGATCACCTGCAGCACCGAACCGATGACGCTGTCGATGCGGCGCACGCCCCGCGAACGGATTCCGCTGCGTGCGGCGCGGCCCAGGACCATGCCCGACACCTCGCCGACGATGATCAGACCGACGAGCAGGATCACCCCGACGAGCAGCCGCACCGTGCGGTCGTCGAAGTTCGAGATGACGTGCGGTGCAAGCAGAATCCCGGCGACGGCACCCAGGATCACGCCGAGAAACGCCAGGGCCGACGCGACGGCGCCCTGCCGGAATCCGCTGGCGGCCGCGAGTAACGCGATCACGAGAACGATGAGGTCCACCCATGCGGACCCGCTCATCGACGACCGCCCCGGCGCTCGTCGTCGAGCAGCTCCTGCCGCATCGGGTCCGACAACACCGACGCCTCGCCGACGATCTGCGCGCTGCCGGCGGCCTCGATCGCCTCGTCGAGCGGGCGGACGTCATCACGATCCCAGGGCACGTCCCACCCCGCCACCTCACTGATCGCCGCGATGAGCCCACCGGTGAATCCCCACACCAGAAGCCCGTCGACCATGAAGGCAGGACCGCGATAGGCGCGCGCGCCCAGCACTTTTCGTTCCACCTGGAATCGACTGGCCGGCGACAGCAGCTCACGGAGATTGACCCGGGCGACCCGGGCCGTCTCCGCGGTGTCGATCACCCGGACATCGCCGGGTCGGCTCCAGTGTGCGAGGACGGGTGTGACGTCGAAACCGGACACCGGCACCGGGAACGACGGGAGGTTGGCGACGATGTCGACACCGTCGGCGACGAGGCCGGTCTCCTCCTGCGCCTCACGCAGCGCGGTTCCGACCGGGAAGTCGTCGCCGGGGTCGACGGCGCCACCGGGGAAGGCGACCTGCCCGCTGTGTTGGCGCAGGGTGGGCGCGCGCTCGGTGAGCAGCACCTCGGCATCGGCGGGGAGACCGCCGGGGTGATCGGCGGCGCCGTCCCAGCTGCCGGAGAGCAGCACCAGGACCGCTGCATCACGGCGGTTGCGCCCGAGCATCGACGCCCAGCGGGTCCGGTCGCCGCCACGATTCATCACCGAGTCCGTGACCGCCGTGACATCGATGATCAGCCGTCGCATCCAGGGCGGGATCTGCTCGGTCGGCACGACTGGTCCCGACGACCGCGCTCCCGACGATGAGCCACCAGTCATGTCGTCACCCCCAGATACTGCTGCACCGCATCGGCGATCTGGTCGGGGTTCTCGAACACCTGAGGCAGCACCTCGGCAACTGTGCCATCCGGTTGCACCAGGATCGTCGACGGGAACACCCGCGGCGCGCCCAGCGCGGCCGCGATCCTCGCATCCGTGTCCATCACGACAGGTAGATGCACCCCGGTCTCGGTGAGGAATTTCAGCGCCAGATACGGGTTCTGGGCCCCCTCCTGCGCGTGAACCGTCAGCACTGAGACCTGATCGCCGGCGCGGTCCGCGTACGCAGCGAGTTCAGGCAGCTCCCGACGACACGGCAGACACCAGACGGCCCACATGTTCACGAGCAACGGCTTGCCGGCGGTACCGGCACCGACGCCGTAGGACCGGCCGTCGGCCAGGCACGGCGCGCTGACGCCCGCGAGGACCGAGCCCTCGCCGACCGGGAGCCCGGTCGTCGGGCACGGTGCGAGCGCGGCCTCGGTCCGTGCCTGCGCGAGTTGGGCGTCGTCGACCTGTGCGTCGGTGGCCCGCGCGCCGGACGCCGTCGGCAATGCTCCTGATCCGGGCCCCGCGCCGTCGTCGCGCGGCCAGATCGCGACGATCAGCGCGATCATCACGACGATGAAGACGACGGTCCAGCGGGCCGCCGCCGGGAACCGACGGCGCGGGCGGCCCAGCCGCGCGGTCGTCTCGGGTGGGTCGGGTTCCGACGCCGGATCGGTGGGATCGGGATCGGTGGTGGGGGTCTGGTTCACTGCGCCGACAGTCCGGCCAGATCCAACAGGTGTTCGGTCTCCGGGCCCTTCACCAGCCGGGCGGCCTCCGTCTTGTCCATCGGACCGGTCCCGGCGGCGGGGCAGTCCTTGGCGAGGATGCACACCCCGCAGGCCGGTTTGCGCGCGTGGCACACCCGGCGTCCGTGGAAGATCACCCGGTGCGACAGGTCGGTCCACTCCTTGCGCTCGATCAGCTCACCGACGGCGTGCTCGATCTTGACCGGATCGGTCTCCGTGGTCCATCCCCAGCGCTGGACCAGTCGGGCGAAGTGGGTGTCGACGGTGATCCCGGGCACCCCGAACGCGTTGCCGAGCACGACGTTGGCCGTCTTGCGACCGAAGCCCGGCAGTGTGACGAGTTCCTTCAGCGTGCTCGGCACCTCGCCGTCGAACCGTTCGACCAACGCCTGTCCGAGCCCGATGATCGAGTTCGCCTTGTTCCGGTAGAAGCCGGTGGTGCGGATCATCTCCTCGAGTTCCGTGCGGTCGGCCTCGGCGTAGGACTGTGCGGTGGGGTACTTCGCGAACAATGCCGGGGTCACCATGTTGACCCGGACGTCGGTGCACTGGGCGGACAGGATCGTGGCGACCGACAACTCGAGCGGCGTGGTGAAGTCGAGCTCGCAGTAGACGTGCGGGAAGGCGACCTGCAGGGCCCGGTTCATCCGTCGGGCGCGACGGACCAGACCGAGCGGTGTCTCGGGCGCCCTGGATCGACGGGGACGGGCCGGGGTCACGGAGGCGTCCGGGGTCTTGCGTGCACTCACCTGATTCAGGTTAGCCAGATCGCCGACAACGGACTCGCGGACCGTGTCCGACTCCCGGATTTCGTTGTCGCCGGGTAGGCGACGCATTGGTAACAAGTGGGTGAAGGCGGCCACTCGGGTTGGCGGGAGGGAGATCGGATTGTGTTTACTGTTCCCCATGCAAGGTCTCGCCGCGCTGCTCTTCCCGGCTGTCCTGATGCTTTTCGCTCTTGCCATGGAAAAGGTTCAGACCAGGATCGATCGT
Organism: Gordonia sp. ABSL11-1; assembly: GCF_030315685.1. Lineage (GTDB taxonomy): Bacteria > Actinomycetota > Actinomycetes > Mycobacteriales > Mycobacteriaceae > Gordonia. The sequence continues at coordinate 52,690 of NZ_JASXSI010000023.1, forward strand.
CTCGCGGTTTCCCGCGATCACGTCGAGGAGTTCCTCGAATCGGCAGACGCCGACCAGGTGGACACGCTGGCCAAGGAGGGTTTCCCGGCCGCGCTCGACGAGTTCCGCAGCCGCCGCACGAAAGGTGAGCCCGCCGCCGCGGGTACCGAGGCCACCCTGCGGACATCTCCGCAGCGGGCCAGCTGAACCGGCGGATCCACCACCAGAGGAGTTGCGCGACTCGCCGCAATGGTGCGGCCAGTGACCCATTCAACACTTATGCTTGGGCTGCGGGTAGCGTTGCACGAGGCAACACTGCAGCCGGCGGCACGTGCGGAATCCTGGTGTGCGGTTGTCATGCGAGTGTGATCAGGACGAGAAAGGTTCCTTAGGTGGAGGACGTACTGGCGCGGGCCGGCATATTCCAGGGTGTCGAGCCCTCTGCCGTCGCGGCGCTGACCAAACAGCTTCAACCGGTCGATTTCCCTCGCGGCCACGTGATCTTCCACGAGGGCGAACCCGGTGACCGGCTGTACATCATCCTGTCCGGCAAGGTGAAGGTCGGCCGTCGTTCTCCCGATGGCCGCGAGAACCTGCTGACGATCATGGGACCGTCGGACATGTTCGGCGAGTTGTCCATCTTCGACCCCGGGCCACGGACGTCGTCGGCGACGACGGTGACCGAGCTACGCGCGGTCTCGATGGACCGCGACGCCCTTCGGGCGTGGATCAAGGATCGCCCGGAGATCGCCGAGCAGCTCCTGCGCGTGCTCGCGCGTCGTCTGCGCCGGACCAACAACAACCTGGCCGACCTGATCTTCACCGACGTCCCGGGCCGTGTCGCCAAGCAGCTGCTGCAGCTGGCGCAGCGTTTCGGTACGCAGGAGGGCGGCGCACTCCGCGTGACGCACGACCTGACCCAGGAAGAGATCGCACAGCTCGTCGGCGCGTCCCGCGAGACGGTCAACAAAGCCCTCGCCGACTTCGCGCAGCGCGGCTGGCTGCGCCTCGAGGGCAAGAGCGTGCTGATCGCCGACTCCGAGCGCCTCGCCCGCCGCGCCCGCTAGGTCTCGCGGACACCACAGACCAGGAGGCCCCCACCGATCCGGATCGCTTCGGATGTCGGTGGGGGTCCTTTGTGTTCCGTCAGTGCTCGCGCAAATACTCCAGCTGCGCCTTGACCGACATCCGCGCAGCCGGCCACAGCTTCTTGTCGACGTCGGCGTAGACCTTCCGCACGACCTTCATCGGCTTCGCCTTCTTCGCCGAGACGCCGAGATCGTCGAGCGCCGCGACGATCTGATCGATCCGCTCCTCGCGATGCTTCTTGTAGTACCGGGCCACCGGACCGACCTGCGGATGATCCGGTCCGTGGGCGGGTAGCAACACCGCGTCCTCACCCTCGACGATGATCCGGTTCAGCGAGTTCAGGTAGTCGCGCAGCGTGCCGTCCGACGGGTCGATGACCGTCGTACCGCTGCCGAGGATCGTGTCACCGGTCAGCAGTGCGCGCCGGTCCTCCCACTCCACCAGGAAGCTCACCGAGTCACCCGTGTGGCCAGGGGTGTACAGCACAGTGATGCGCAGCCCGGCGATCTCGATCACCTCGCGATCGGCAAGCGGTGCGGCCCCGTGCGTGTACTTGGCCGACCGTGCACGCACCGGGACATCGACCCGTTTCCGCAGCCGTGCGATGGCGCCCGTGTGGTCGAAGTGCCGGTGGGTGATCAGCACGAGTGCGATGCCCGGCTGCTCCGCGACCCGCTTGACGTGACCCTTCTTGTTCGGCGGCCCCGGGTCGACGACGACGCATTCCGCACTGCCCGGCGCCCGCAGAATCCACGTGTTGGTCCCGTCGAGCTCCATGTTGCCGGGGTTGTTGCAGAGCAGGACGGAGGCGTACGGCGTCACCCCACGCACGACGCCGTACGCCGGATGCACCGGGACGTCCCCCGCCTGGTGTGCGATCTCGTCACCGGCAGTGTCCCCGGCGTCACTCCCGTTGTCGGTCATGCCTTCCGACACTACCCATGACGCAACCGCCACCCGGCGACGGGCGTGGTTGCGATCACATCAGAGCGAAGTCGGCTCAGGGGTTACGGGTCCGGTGTCGTCGGCCGCCTCGTCGACGACCTTCGGTACGAACTCGCTCTGCAGGCTCTTGAGCAACGCGGCGCCCTGCGTGACCACCCCGGTCATCACCTCGTTGACGCCCTCGGCGCCGTTGAACACCGTGAGGTTCGACGACCCGAGCCCCTTCGCGATCTCGCCGACCAGGGCCGGCAGCTGTTCGATGATCTGCTGATCGAGTGCGATGCGATTGTGCTTCGCGGCGGCCGCGGACTGGATCTCGACGGCACGCGCGTCGGCCTCGGCGATGATCTGGGTGCGGCGGGCCTCGGCCTCGGCAGGCTTGACGACCTCCGAGATCAGTTGCTGCTCACGCAGATCTGCCTGTGCCTGGGCCAGCACCGACTGCTCGCGGATGATCTCCTGGTTGACCCGCGCCTCCGCGAGCGGACCGGCCTGGGCCGCTTCGGCGTTCGCCTTGTCGGTCTCGGACTTGATCTGAGCACGCTTGATAGAGGTCTCCCGCTCGTAGTCGGCCTGGTTGCGCAGCGACTCCTGCTGCGCCTTGGCCGATTCCTGGTCCGCGCGGGCACGCTCGACCGCCGCCTCGCGCTGCACCTTCGCGATGTTGGGTGCGGCGAGCGCGTTGATGTAACCGGAGTCCATGTCGTCGATGGACTGGATCTGGAACGAGTCGACCACCAGGCCGATGGAACCCATCTCACGCTTGGACGCCTCGAGCACCTGCCGGGCGAGCGTGTCGCGTTCGCGAATGATCTGCTCGACGGTCATCGACCCGACGATCGACCGGAGGTGGCCCGAGAAGACCTGCCCGGTGAGCTGATTCATCTCGTTCTCCTGTTCGGAGATGAATCGCTGCCCGGCGTTGACGATGGACGCGACATCGCCGCCCACCTTGTGCGCGATCACCGCACGCACGTTGAGCTGGATGCCCTGGGTCGTCACGCACACCTCGCGGATCTGGGCCTCGTGCAACGCCATCGACAGGAAGCGGACCTTACGGAAGAACGGCATGACCCATTTGCCGTGGCCGACGACGACGTCGAACGGCGCTCCCTCCTGGCCCTTCTTGCCCGAGATCAGCATCGCCTCGTCGGGTTCGGGAACGTTGTAGCCGAGCATTATGCCCTCCTCAGTCGGTGCACCGCACGGGAGATGCGCGCGGCGCGAACACGATCACCTCTTGGACGGCTCATGCTACGGCCTGGTTCCATGCTGTCGTTCGCTCGGACGACAGATCTCGGCGCCACGGACAGCGAGGTCAGGCGGGGGCCGGGAACCACGGCTCGACCTCGATGACCCGCCCCGGCCGGACACCGATGACCAGAACCGTACGATCGAGCTCGACCGGCTCGGCGGCTGTGGCCAGATATCGCTCGGTGCCGCCGCCGACGGCCAGTTCCACCTCGCCCAATGGGTCGCCACCGGGTATGGCGAGGGTGACCACGCCCGTCGCACCGATCACGCCGTCCCCTTCCGATCCAGCCGCGGACATCCGCGGTGGCACAACCGTAGCCGCGACGACGACGGCCGTCACCCGGGGCGGTCGACCACGAGGTAAACGGCGGCGGCGATGCTCGCCGCACCCGCCGCCAAGACCAGCACGGGATAGCCGAACAGCCCCACGACGACACCGGCGAGGGCCCCGGCGACGGCGCCGGCCAGGCTCATCGACGTGTCGGTGATGCCCTGCACCCGCGGCCGCATGGCCACCGCGACGCTGTCGGTCAGCATCGTCGAGCCCGCGACGGTTGCCGCCGACCACCCCAGACCGAGCAGGACCAGCGCCACGACGAGCCCGGTCTGGCTGTCATGCAGGACGAATCCGGCGACACAGCTCGCCAGCAACAGCCCCTGACCGACGAGGACCGTCGGCACGCGGCCCAGTCGATCGGTGAGCAGACCCATCACCGGTGCGAGGGCATACATACCGGCCACGTGCGCGCTGATCGACAGCCCGACGACCGTCAGGCTCGCCCCACCGTGGGTCATGTGCACCGGCGTCAGCGCCATCACCGCGACCATCACGGCGTGCGCGCAGACCACCGAGGCGACCGCGTTCCGCGCGCCGGGTGTCCGTCGGATCGTGTCGAATCCCTGGGCCAGAGATGGTTTCGCCGCCATCGCGGTCGGTGCGCCGTCGGCGGAGAAGCGCAGTGGATCCGGCCGGAGCCCGACCCAGAGCACCAGGGCCGCGGCCGCAGTGCCGACCGCGCCGATGACGAACGGCCCCGCGAGTTCGTCGATGTGCGCGATGTCGGCGAGGTCCGCGCCGATCGGGAGGAGCGCGGGCCCGGCGACCGCACCGATCATCGTCATCCACACGACCAGAGACAGATCGCGCCCACGGGTGCGAGGACTCGCGAGATCGGTTGCAACGAAGCGGGACTGGAGACTGACCGCCGTGCCGGAGCCCACACCGGCCATGCCGACGAGGAGCAGGGCGAACCATCCGACGTCGACCGCGACGGCCACGACGCACGCGCCCACGGCGGCGATCAGGAATCCTGTCGCGAGGGCGGGACGTCGGCCCGACCTCTGGGCCAGTGCGGCCAGTGGCAGACCGGCGGCCGCGGCGCCGAGCGTCAGGACCGTCGTCGGCAATCCCGCCAGTGACTCGGACCCCGAGAGACGCTCGCCGAGAATCGCACCCAGTGCCAGCGACGCCCCCATCGCCAGCCCGCCGAGCACCTGGGCCAGACAGAGCAGGATGACGGTGCGCAGTTGGACGCGCCGCCGGGCATCGTCGGCGAGGGTCCGCGACGGCGTGGGATCGGCACCCCGCGGGACGGTGCGGCTCGCGTCGTCGCGGATCGGGCCGCCCCCGGGAGCGGCGGTCATCGGTTCGGGGGTACCCGGGTCGGGTACGGCTCGGTTCGTCACCCCGTCAGACTGCGCTCCCGGCGCATCGCAGACCAGTGGCATCAATGCCGGTATACCCTGGATTCATGCCACCACCGCCCGCCTCGATGCCGACCACACCGGCGGTCGGGGCGCCGGCGGCACCTCCCGAGGCGCATGTCGTGGTCGTGCTCGTCACCGACGGTCTCGTCCTCATGGACATGGCCGCGCCGGTACAGATGTTCGGTCACGTCGGGCCACCCCGCTACACACTGCGCACCTGCGCCGAACGTCCCGGGCTGGTACCGACCTGTGCCGGGGTGTCGATCCACGTCGAGCACGGGCTCGACGCGCTCGACGACGCCGACACGATCGTCATCCCCGGATATCACGACGCCGCGCGACGCACACCGTCGGCGACGGTGACCGACGCCCTGACACGTGCGCATCGTCGGGGCACGCGGATCATGTCGATCTGCGTCGGCGCCTTCACCCTGGCGGAGGCCGGTCTGCTCGACGGGCGGCGCGCGACGACCCACTGGCTCGACGCTGCGGCACTCGCGGCACGATATCCGACCGTCGACGTCGATCCCTCCGTCCTCTACGTCGACGACGGCGACGTGCTCACGAGCGCGGGTCTGGCCGCAGGTATCGACCTGTGTCTCCATCTCGCCGAGCGGGACCACGGCGGCGACGTGGCCCGGGACTTCGCGCGGCGCACCGTCGTCGCGTTCCACCGGCCGGGCGGTCAGGCGCAGTTCATGCCACCCGGGACGAGCCTGCACGACGAGGCGATCGCGGAGATCGGCCACCAACACCGATACCTCGAACACCATGTGACGCCGACCCTTCCGGACACATCGGCCGTCGCCGACGACTCGATGTCGGCGACCACCGCGTGGGCGGTCCGGCATCTCGATCGCCCGTTGACCACGCGCGACCTCGCCGACCACGCCTCGATGTCGTTGCGCACGTTCAACCGCCGCTTCACCGCCGCCTACGGGATGGGTCCGGGCGCATGGCTGACCGGTCAGCGCATCCGTGCCGCCGCCGGGTTGCTCGAACGCACCGACGAGCCGGTCGAGAAGATCGCCGACGCCGTCGGCCTGCGCCCAGAATCCCTGCGCACCCAGTTCCGTCGTCGGATGTCGTTGTCGCCGAGCAGCTATCGCAGCAACTTCCGGCCAGCCTCGCGCTGAGCCCGGTCGGCGTCAGTCGACGATGAGGTCGTACCCCAGCTTGGAGACCATGCCGACGACGACGGCGAGAAGCACCCATCGCACGAAACCGCTCCCTCGCCCGATGGCCATGTGCGCACCGAGTTGGGCGCCCGCGATGTTCGCCACCGCCAAGCCGATCCCCAAGAGCCACAGGATGTTTCCCTGCCAGGCGAACACGGCGAGCGCACCCAGGTTGGTACCGGTGTTGATGACCTTGGCCATCGCCGAGCTCTCCAGGAATCCGGTACCCGCCAGCGCAGTCAGACTGATGATCAGGAAGGTCCCCGTGCCCGGCCCCATCACGCCGTCGTAGAAGGCGATCACCACACCCGCGACGACGAATCCGAGCAGCACCGACCATCGCGGACGCGATACCCCTGTGCCCGAACCGAATCCGGGATTGAGCGCCACGAACAGGCCCACCGCGACCAACAGGCACAGGACGATGGGCGTGAACACCTCGGCGGGTAGCCGACTCGCCGCGTACGCGCCGATCCCGGAGCACACGACCGCACTGACGAACACCGGCAGCAGGCGCCGGACATCGACTCGCAACCGGCGGGCGTAGGCGATCGCCGCCGACGCCGTACCGAAGACCGCCGCGAGTTTGTTGGTCCCCAGTGCCGTCGCAGGCGCGATCGTCGGGAACGCGATGAGCAACGCCGGGATCAGCACCAGACCACCGCCACCCACGACGGCGTCGACCCAGCCCGCCGCCGCGGCAGCGACGATCAGCAGTGCGATGTCCACGTCGCGTCAGTGCGTCGTCGAGCCGACGGGGACCTGACGCGGGCTCATCGGGTCAGGCGACCTCGATGATCAGTTCGACCTCGACCGACGCTCCGAGCGGAAGTTCAGCGACGCCGACGGCCGAGCGCGCGTGCACACCGGCCTCACCGAAGACCTCACCCAATAGATCCGACGCCCCGTTGATGACCGCCGGCTGCCCGGTGAACCCGGGCGCCGAGGCCACGAAACCGACGACCTTCACGACCCGCACCACCGAGTCGATACCGACGAGCCCGTCGACGGCGGCCAGGGCGTTCAGGGCGCACTGTCGCGCGGCGGCATTGGCCTGGTCGGGGTTCACCACACCCTCGGCGCCCTCGTGGACCTTGCCGGCGACGTCGAGCTTGCCGTCGACGATCGGGAGCTGACCCGCCGTGTACACGAGGTTTCCGGTGCGGACCGCGGGCACGTAACTGGCCACGGGGGTGACGACGGGCGGGAGCGTGATGCCGAGCTCGACGAGGCGTTGGGACCACGTGGTTGCCATGGACTATCCCTTCGGGCGCTTGAGGTAGGCGACGTGCTGTTCACCGGTCGGACCCGGCAGAACGCTCACCAGTTCCCAGCCATCGGCACCCCATTGGTCGAGGATCTGCTTCGTGGCGTGCGTCAGCAGCGGCACCGTCACGTACTCCCACGCGGTCACTTCACTCATGGACCCACCCTAACCGGTACGTGCTTGTCGATATGGTGATGCAGTGGGGAACGAGACACCGCTCGACGACGTCGGGCACGTCAACGAATGGCCCGATACCGCGGGACTGGCACGACTGCATTTCGTGTCCGGCAAGGGCGGCACCGGCAAGACCACCATCGCCGCCGCGCTGGCCCTGGCGCTGGCCGCCGACGGCAAGAAGGTCCTGCTGGTGGAATGCGAAGGGCGCCAGGGCATCGCGCAGCTCTTCGACATCCCGCCGCTGCCTCCGACGGACACCCGGATCGCCACCGCATCCGGCGGCGGGGAGGTCTCGGCACTCGCCCTGGACATCGAGCACGCGTTGCTCGAGTACCTCGACATGTTCTACAACCTCGGTTTCGCCGGGCGCGCCATGAAGCGGATCGGCGCCATCGACTTCGTCACCACGGTTGCCCCGGGCCTGCGTGACGTCCTGATCACCGGCAAGATCAAGGAACGCATCGTCCACACCGACAAGCAGGGCAAGCGGGTGTACGACGCGGTCGTCGTCGACGCCCCGCCGACCGGCCGGATCGGGAACTTCCTCGACGTGACGCAGGCGATGGCCGACCTCGCCAAGACGGGCCCGATCCGCAATCAGAGCGACGGGGTGGTCAAGCTGCTGCACTCCGAGGACACTGTCATCCATCTCGTCACCCTGCTGGAGGCCATGCCGATCCAGGAGACCGTGGAGGCCGTCCGCGAACTCGGCGAGAAGAACCTGACCATCGGCACCCTGATCATCAACCGGGTCTCGCCCACCCACCTGCCCGCGGGCTCGATCGACGACATCGCCGAGGGCCAGATCGACGCATCCCGCATCCTCGAGCATCTGTCGGCGGCCGGACTCTCGATCGGCGCGGAGGATCTCGCCGGGTTGCTCACCGAGACGATCGAGCACGCCACACGGTTGCAGGCCCAGCAGGTGGCCAAGGCGCAGCTCGACGACGTCGAGCTGCCCACCCTCGAATTGCCCACGCTCGGCGACGGCATCGACCTCGGGTCGATCTACGAGCTCGCCAACCTCCTACAGAAGGCGGGTGCGTAGTCATGCCTCTCGACCTGAAGATGGGATCGGTCCTGACCGATCCGGGTACCCGAGTCGTGATCTGCTGCGGCGCGGGCGGTGTCGGCAAGACGACGACGGCTGCGGCGATGGCGATGTACGCCGCCGAGCACGGACGGACCGTCGCGGTGTTGACCATCGATCCGGCCCGTCGGCTCGCGCAGTCCCTCGGCATGTCCGAACTGACCAACGATCCGCAGCCCGTGGCGATCGACGGCAGCGGAACCCTCGACGCGATGATGCTCGACATGCGACGGACTTTCGACGAGATGGTGATCGAGTATTCGACGCCCGAACGCGCCGCCGCGATCATGGAGAACTCCTTCTATCAGACGATGGCGTCGTCGTTCTCGGGGACGCAGGAGTACATGGCGATGGAGAAGCTCGGCAAGCTGCTCGAGCAGGATCGCTGGGACCTCATCATCGTCGACACCCCGCCGTCGCGGAACGCCCTCGACTTCCTCGACGCCCCACAGCGACTCGGCTCGTTCCTGTCCGGGCGCCTGATGAAGGTGCTCGTCGGCGGCGGTCGCGGCGTGGGACGGATGGTCACCGGCGCGATGAGTCTCGCGATGCGCGGCGTCTCCACCATCGTCGGCGGCGACATGCTGCGTGACGTCGCGATGTTCGTGCAGTCGCTCGACTCGATGTTCGGGGGTTTCCAGGATCGCGCGCTCAAGACCTATCAGCTGCTCAAGCAGCCGGGCACACAGTTCGCCGTGGTCGCCGCGGCCGAGCCGGATGCGCTGCGTGAGGCAGCGTTCTTCGTCGATCGGCTGTCCGAGGAATCGATGCCTCTGGCCGGGCTGATCCTCAATCGGACGCATCCGAACCTGACGTCGATCTCCGAGTCGTCGGCGCGGGCGGCCCTCGAATCGGTCGACGACGAACTGACGCGTGGCGTGCTGGAGATCCATGCGGCCCGCGCCGCGACCGGCAAACGGGAACTGCATCTGCTGCAGCGCTTCACCGCCGCACACCCAGCAGTCCCCGTCGTCGGCGTGCCGTCACTGCCGTTCGAGGTGGCCGACACCGTCGCGCTGCGCGCGGTCGCCGAGCAGATCACCAGCCGCGGCTGACCGAGGCCACGCTCATCCTGCGCTGATCGAGTAGGCACCGGGGCGCCACCCGCCCGAACGGGCACGCGCGACGCAGCCGTCACCCTCCGCTGATCGAGTAGGCGAGGAGCGCAGCGACGAGCCGTATCGAGATCAGACCGCGTCGGCCTGCTGCCGCCGCTTCTGCGCGTCGAAGAACTGCGCCCACGAGGTGACCTCGGGATGTTGCCGGAGGAGCGCACGTCGCTGACGTTCGGTCATTCCGCCCCAGACCCCGAACTCGACCCGGTTGTCGAGGGCGTCGGCACCGCATTCCAGCTGAACCGGGCAGTGCCTGCAGATCGTTGCGGCCTTCCGCTGAGCCGCTCCGCGAACGAACAGGTCGTCAGGGTTCCCTCCCCGGCACCGAGCTTGTGACACCCACATCAACCGAGCATCGTCTCCGGTGGAAACTGCCGCCATCGCCATCCGCCGACCCCTGTCTGTCGTTGTGTCTCGCCGGTCGTCGCATTGCTGCGGGGACCCGACGGTCCTGACCGTGAATGCGACCACCCGACGACCGTTCTCGCTGGTCACCTCGATCACCGGCACCGGTGAGGGTTCACATTCCCGAGGGATTGTTAGGTGAGTCACATTCTGCACTCAATTTAAGGATCTGTGCATGGCTTCGCAACCCCTGGAGCGAAGAAAATGGCACCATCGTCCAAACAATCCACATATCCCCAGCTCATCTCCGCCGTTACGGGATCGCGACCCCCCGCGCGCCGTGGTCGGCCGATGTTGTCCATCGCGCACGTATCCTGTGCGTGTGCCGATCTCGAAGAAGCTGTGGCCGCTGGCCGGCGCCTGCCTGATGGCGGGTGTGCTCGTCGCCGGACTGCTCTATCCCGTGGCCAGTGGCCTGGGCGTGATGTCCAACCGCGCCGCCGCCGCCGTCGAAAACGTGTCGTCCGAGTTGCTCAACGGGACGCTGCCGGAGGTCTCGACGATGACCGACGCGGCGGGCACACCGATCGCGTTGCTCTACGACCAGTACCGCTACCAGGTCGGCTACAACGACATCTCGCCCGACATGATCCGAGCGATCATCTCCATCGAGGACCGACGCTTCCTCGAGCACGACGGGGTCGACTGGAAGGGCACGATCCGAGCGGCGCTGAAGAACTCGTCGTCGGGTGAGGTGCAGCAAGGAGCGTCCACGCTCGATCAGCAGTACATCAAGAACTATCAGCTCCTGGTCCTGGCACGGACCGACGCAGACCGTCAGGCCGCCATCGAGACGACCCCCGCCCGCAAGCTGCGGGAGGTCCGGATGGCGCTGACGATGGAACAGACTCTGATCGATCAGGCCAAACGCGACAAGGGCCTCGACGACGCGGCCGCCAAGCAGGAGGCCAAGAAGCAGATCGTCACCCGCTATCTCAACGTCGTCCCGTTCGGCAACAACTCGTACGGCATCGAGGCGGCGGCGCAGACCTATTTCGGCAAGCACGCCAAGGATCTGGCCGTGGAACAGGCCGCACTGCTGGCCGGCATGGTGCAGTCGAGTTCGGCGCTCGACCCGTACACCAATCCGGAAGCTGCGACCAAGCGCCGGAACACGGTGCTCGACACCATGATCGACAACTTCCCGGATCGTCGGGCCGAGCTCGTCGCCGCGAAGGAGAGGCCACTCGGGGTGGTCGCCAGACCCCGCACCCCCATGCAGGGCTGCATCGCGGCGGACAACAACGGCTTCTTCTGTGATTACGCACTGCAGTTCCTCGCCGAGAACGGCATGTCCCGCGACTCGGTGATGCGCGGCGGGTACGTCATCCGCACCACGCTCGATCCCGAGGTACAGCGGTCGACGGTGCGAGCCGTGCAGACGCAGGCCAATCCCGACTCCGACGGCGTCGCGGACGTGATGAGCACGATCAGACCGGGCAAGAAGTCGCACGACATCCTGTCGATGGCGTCGAGTCGCAACTACGGCCTCGATCTGCGAGCCGGCGAGACGATGCAGCCGCAGCCGTTCTCGATGGTCGGCGACGGCGCGGGGTCGGTGTTCAAGCTCTTCACCACCGCAGCCGCCATGGAGAAGGGGCTCGGCGCCGGATCGAACATCCCGGTTCCCGGGTCGGTTGCCGTCTACGGGATGGGCAACAGCGGCGGCACGAACGGATGCCCTGTCAACGCATATTGCGTCAAGAACGACGGGAGGTACCCGGCGTCGATGTCGGTCACCCAGGCGCTCGCGCAGTCCCCCAACACCGCGTTCGTGAAGCTGCTGCAACAGGTCGGCGTCAAGCCGGCGGTGGACATGGCCATCCGTCTCGGCCTGCGCTCGTACACGGTGCCCGGGTCGTCGGGCTACGGCGACAAGAGCATGGCGACCTACGTCAAGGAGGGCAACTTCGGCTCGTTCACCCTGGGGCCGCTGCCGATCAACGGGCTCGAACTGTCGAACGTTGCCGCCACGCTGGCCTCCGGCGGCACGTGGTGCCCGCCCAACCCGATCGCGTCGATCAGCCAGATCAAGCGCGATCAGTACGGCAACCCGGTGATGGCACCGAACGGCCAGCCCGCACTGACGGCCGTGCCCTTCACGGCGCCGAAGTGTGAGCAGGTCGTGGAGGAGGGACTCGCCAACACCCTCGCGAATGCGATGAGCCAGGACGACCGGGGCGGCGGCACGTCGGCCGCGGCAGCCGGATCAGCCGGCTGGACGTTGCCGATGTCCGGCAAGACGGGGACCACCGAGGCCCACCGTTCGTCGGCCTTCCTCGGGTTCACCAACAACATCGCCGGTGCGGCCTATGTCTACAACGACGGCCCGAACCCGACCGGGATCTGCTCCAGCCCGCTGCGTCAGTGCTACGACGGCAACCTCTACGGCGGTATGGAACCGGCCCGCACCTGGTATCAGGCGGTCAAGCCGATCGCGACGAAGTTCGGGCCGGTGCGTCTGCCACCGGTCGATCCGCGCTACATGGCCGGGAGTGACCGCGGGCGCATCCCGTCGGTGAGCGGACTGCCGGCGAGTGCGGCGACGTCGCGTCTGCAGGCAGCCGGGTTCAAGGTCAATCAGCTCGACGTCGACAGCAATCGCCCTCAGGGCACGGTCGTCTTCACGGCGCCGTCCGACTCGGCGATGCCCGGCAGCGTCGTGACGATCTACGTGAGCAACGGGCGGCGGTCCGACGACCAGCAGGGTCCGACGGAGACCACCGTGCAGGTGCCCGGCGTCGGACCGGTGGTGATCCAGCTCCCGGGTTGATCCGATCCGCTCCCGGCGACCCGGTCGGCGAAACCCACCGGCGCCGGGGGCACACGCCTGCGTATTCTGGGTGAATGGTTGACGTCGACAACGCTCTCACCCGCCGCGTCGCGCGGGGGGCAGGATCGGTCCCCGGCCTGACCTCTGCCTCGGCCGCACGGGTCGTCGGAGGCCTGGCCGGTATGGCGGCCGCCGGACTCTTCTATTCGACAGTGATCGAACGCAACGCGTTCACGCTGCGGCACAGCACCCTGGCCGTGCTCGAACCGGGAGCATCACCGCTTCGCGTGCTACACATCAGCGATCTGCACATGACACCGCATCAGCGCCTCAAGCAGGCGTGGGTGTCCGAGCTCGAAGCGCTCGAACCCGACCTCGTGATCAACACCGGCGACAATCTGGCCCACCCGCAGGCGGTTCCGTCGGTCATCCAGTCCCTCGGCGGGCTGCTGTCGCGGCCGGGGCTGTTCGTGTTCGGCTCCAACGACTACTTCGGTCCGCGCCCGAAGAATCCGTTCCAGTACTTCAAGTCCGATCACACCCGCACCTTCGGGGATCCGCTGCCGTGGCAGGATCTGCGGGCGGCGTTCACCGAACGCGGCTGGTTGGACGCGACCCACACCGTGCGTGAACTCGAGGTCGGCGGGGTGCGCGTGGTCGCCGCGGGCGTCGACGACCCGCACATCGAGCGGGACCGCTACGAGACCGTCGCGGGGCGGCCGAATCCGCTCGCGCACCTGCGTCTCGGACTCACCCATTCGCCGGAGCCCCGGGTTCTGGACCGCTTCGCCGAGGACGGCTACGACCTGGTGCTGGCCGGACACACCCATGGCGGGCAGCTCTGCCTCCCGTTCTTCGGTGCGCTGGTCACCAACTGCCAGATCGACCGATCCCGCGTCAAAGGCGTGTCGAGCTGGGGATCGACGATGAAGCTGCACGTCAGCGCCGGATTGGGTACCTCTCCGTACGCGCCGGCCCGCTTCTGCTGCCGCCCCGAGGCCAGCCTGCTGACGCTGACCCCGGTCTCGCACGGCGACGCCGCCTACGACGAGGATCACTCACTCCCCCAATTGGCGACCGAGATCAGCTGAGCGGTTCGCCCGATCCGGAGCGGGTGACACGGCAACGTCGCCTGGGCCGCGGGAGCGCTGGGCTGCTGGGCTGTCGGGCCGATGACCGCGCGGCGGCGGCCCCGGAAATACTCCCCCGAAAAGCACCAAGAAACTTTTTGCGCCCCGGAAATGCGCCCAGCAATTCCGCATCGCCCCAGCTCACGACGCAGGACCAACAACCACACGCCCCTCGCGGGCGCTTTCCCGGGGCGCCTTTCCGGACCCGCGGGCGCTTTCCCGGTGCCCCGGCCATCTACCTCTGGGGCACGTTCCCTGCGCGCACTATCATCGGCCACGTGCCCGCCCTCGACGACGTCCGCGTTCTCGCCTTCGACACGTTCGGCACGGTCACCGACTGGTTCACCGGGATCTCGACCACTGTCCGCGACACCATCCCGGACGTCGACGCGGCGGCGTTCACCCGCGAGTGGCGACGACGCTACGGTCCGATCCTGGCCCGCGTGGAATCGGGTGAGCTGCCATGGTGCCGACTCGATGATCTGCAGACCGAGACCCTGCTCGACGTGGCGACCGAGTTCGGTGTCGTGCTGTCCGACGCCCAGACGACGAGCCTCGTCCGAGCGTGGCGGACCATCCCCGGATGGCCGGACGCCGCCGACGGAATCCGAAGACTCAAGCGCGATTTCATCGTCTGCGCGCTCAGCAACGGGACGGTTGCGCTGCTCACCGACATGGCCCGGCACAACGGCTTCGCGTGGGACGTGATAGGCGCGTCCGACCTCTGGCACCACTACAAACCGGCACGCGAGACCTACTGCGGGCTGGCCGAACTGCTCGAGGTCACACCGTCGGCGGTGATGATGGTCGCCACCCATCAGGGTGATCTCGACGCCGCTCGATCCTTCGGTCTCCGTACCGCGTTCATCGAGCGCCCACTGGAATGGGGTGGCGACCCGAAGGACGATTCGGGCTCTCCCGACAACGATCTCCACGCCACCGATTTGGCGGATCTGGCCGATCAGCTCGGCTGCTGAGCTCCCCTACTCGTTCGCACGACAAACAACCTCGCTTCCAGACTCTCTCGATCACCGATCCTCGACCACCTCCGCCGGTCAATCACCCACTACGGAGGATGTGGACCCCGATCCGTCGGGCGACCATTCGAGATGAGGTGCATCGGAAGAAGCCCGATCACCCGGGAGAGAAAGAGCTGTCATGACCACCACCCATCGCGAGGAGTATCGCGAGGAACATCGCGTGCAACAGGGCTTCGCCGCCGGTGCGACCATCGGCGCGGCAGTCCTCCTGCTCACCGGCGGCATCATCGCGCTCCTGCAGGGCATCTCGGCCGTCGCCAACGACGATCTCTTCGTCGTCGGACCCGAGTACGTCTACCAGCTGGACCTGTCCACCTGGGGCTGGATCCACATCGTCCTGTCGATCGTCGCGATCGCCGTCGCGATCGGCATGTTCACGGGCGCGGCGTGGGCGCGGGTCAGCGCGATCATCATCGCGTCGCTGTCGATCATCCTGAACTTCCTGTGGTTGCCGTACTACCCATGGTGGTCGATCCTCGTGATCGCCATCGACATCGTGATCATCTGGGCCGTGGCCACCTGGAAGACTGCCTGACCCGGGCACTCGACCGGATCATCACCGACAGCCGACATGGCCGGCCCGGCCCTACCCTCGCGGTGGGGCCAGGTCGGCCATCGCTCGCATCAGCGTCGTGTAGACGACGCTGGGTTCGGCGTCGTGCCAGTCGGTCTCGGCCGTCATCTCGGTGGTCGGCTCGCCGACGTCCGACGGCGCGTACAACCACCACAGGTTGTGCCAGGGATCGAGGAAGCGCGCCAGGTCATACCCGCCGTAGAACTCCGATCGGGGTGTGACGGTGGTCGATCCGGCCCGCTCCGCTCGTTCCAGCACCTCGTCGACGTCATGCACGTAGACCTGGGTGAGCGCAGGCGTGAACGGCCAGTCCGGTTTACGATCGCCGATCATGATCGTCGAGTCGCCGACGACCACCTCCGCGTGGATCAGCGTGCCGTCGCGATCAGGTGTCCGCACCGCCGCATGCTCCTGGCCGTCGAAGACGTCGACGAGGAAGTCGATGAAGTCCGCCGCGCCGTCGACGACGATGAACGTGTTGACGGTGTGGTTGTGGGCGGGCAGGTTCTCGGTCAGTGGTTGCCGTTGGTCATCCATGCCCTCGACGGTAGGAGTGACTGCGGACGATCACTGTCCGCGTTGGCCGTCCGTTCCCACGCCGTCTCCGTGACGCCCCGCTCCGCCCGCGAAGCGGGTGGCCCCCGCAACGGTGTCCGCCGACAACGACACCATGCCGTGCCGCAGCTCGTTGGCGATGGCCATCGGCTCGTCGAGCCCGTCCTGTTCCAGCGCCGACAACCGGTCCTGACGCAGGCATGTCTGGGGGAACGCCGCGACCTCGACGGCGAGTCGGACCGCGGCGTCGAGCGACGTACCCGCCGGCACGACCCGGCTGGCCAGCCCGATCTCGAGCGCCTCGGTCGCCGACACCGCCCGCCCGGTGAGGATCAGATCCATCGCCCGACCGGCTCCGACGAGCCGGGGCAGCCGGACCGTTCCCCCGTCGATCAGCGGGACGCCCCACCGACGGCAGAAGACGCCGAAGGTGGCATCGTCATCGACGACGCGAAGATCCGCCCACAGCGCGAGCTCGAGCCCTCCCGCGACGGCGTGTCCGGAGACCGCGGCGATGACCGGTTTGCCCAGTCGCATCCGCGTCGGCCCCATCGGACCGTCGCCGTGGTCGGCGACGCGGTTCGGCTCGCCGTCGGCGATGGCTCTGAGGTCGGCTCCGGCGCAGAAGGTCCCGCCCTCGCCATACAACACGGCGACGGCGACCGAGTCGTCGGCGTCGAATCGACGGAACGCGTCGGCGAGCGCGTCCGCGGTCGGACGGTCGACGGCATTGCGCACCTGCGGCCGGTCGATGCCGATGATCCGCACCGGTCCGTCGGTCCGCTCCACGATGGTCGACGAGCTCATCCGCGACCTCCCTTCTGTCAGTGACTCATACGTTGGCGCCCGGGGCGGAACGCTTCCAGTCGCCGTAGGGTTCGTCCCGTTCGCGGAACAGACTGTCGTCACCGTCGGTCTGGCTGCGATACCAGGGTGCCGCTCGTGGGTCGTCGACGCCGTCCACGGCGAGATCAACCGACCTTCGGCGTGACACGGTCGAGAATGGTCACGATGTCGAGCCCTGCTGGTAGACAACCGAACACGTCGCCACGCAACGATCCGAACCGGCTGGACACGAACGCCTCGGCGACCGCCGGGTGACCGAATCGCAGCAGCAGTGAACCCTGCAGCACCAGCGCCATGTCGCCGACGATCTGCCGCGCCGCAAATTGGATGTCGGTGGGCTCCGAGACGTCGGCGAATCGGCCGCGGAGCGCCGTCACCGCGCGGTCGAGTGCCGGGGACTGACCGCGCGCGACCTCGACCTCGTCGAAGAACACCTCCAGGGTCTCCGGCTGTCGGGCGATGGCACGCAACACGTCGAGTGCGGCGACGTTCCCGGAGCCCTCCCACACCGACATCAGCGGGGCCTCCCGGTACAGTCGCGGCATACGCGATTCCTCCACATAACCGTTGCCGCCCAGGCATTCCAGCGATTCGGCCGCATGCACCGGTCCGCGCTTGCACACGTAGTACTTGCTGACCGCGAGGCCGATGCGTCGTACCGCATCCGCACGCGCGTCGCCCCCGACGGCACGGTCGGTCACCTCCGCCAGCCACAGGGCGGCCACGGTCGACGCCTCGGCCTCGACGGCAAGATCCGCGATCACGTTGCGCATCAACGGCTGATCGATCAGCGCCGCCCCGAACGCACGGCGATGGGCCGCATGATGAGCCGCGTTCATAACCCCTGTCCGCATCGACGTGGCGGTCCCGAGGGTGCAGTCGAGCCGCGTCAGATTGACCATCTCGACGATGGTCGGCACGCCCCGCCCCTCCTCACCGACCAGCCAGCCGACGGTGTCGTCGTATTCCACCTCGCTGCTCGCGTTGGACCGGTTGCCCAGCTTGTCCTTGAGTCGTTGAAGCGCAAAAGGATTGCGCGATCCGTCGGGCAGGACCCGCGGAACGAAGAAACACGACAGCCCGGAGGGCGCCTGAGCGAGCAGGAGGAACACGTCCGACATCGGCGCGGAGGTGAACCACTTGTGCCCCGTGATGCGGTAGGTGCCGTCGCCCAACGGTTTCGCCGCGGTGGTGTTGGACCGCACGTCCGAACCGCCCTGCTTCTCCGTCATCGACATGCCTGCCGTGAGACCCCCCTTCGCCAGCGGCGGACGAAGGCCCGGCTCGTATACCGACGTGGTCAGCAGCGGTTCGTAGCGCGACGCGAGTTCGGGGTTGGCCCGTAGGGCCGGCACCACCGCGTACGTCATCGAGATCGGGCACAGGTGACCGGCATCGGTCGGGCCCCACACGCTCATCTTCGCCGCCCGCACCAGGTGCGGGTTCGGCCCCGACTCCGCCCAGGGGGTCCCATGCAGTCCGAAACCGACTGCGCGACGCATGAGTTCGTGATACGCCGGGTCATAGTCGACCTCGTCGATCCGATTGCCGTACCTGTCGTGCGTCCGGAGGGCCGGCGGATTCACCTCGGCGCGGTCGGCGAGATCGAGGGCCTCCGCAGATCCCGCCTGGCGTCCGATCTCGTGCAGGTCGTCGAGTGCATGGTCGGCGCGGGCCCGAGCAAGGGCCTCGAGGATGACCGGTTGGTCGGCAAGATCGTGGTCCACGAGGGGCGGTACCTGGTTGGTGACCGTGTGTGTAGGCATGGCACGACTCCTTCGATGACGGGACGACGGCATACTCGACGGCGTGGCCAGTATTACATATCCTGCGCGCACGATTCACTGATGTAATATCACCCACCTGGTGCCGATTCCTCAGTAGTTCACGACACCCGCTCGCCCGCCGCGTGTGATCGGCTGCTTGCGGTCGGTCACTCGCCCCCGCCGAGGAGGTCGGTCATTCCTCGCCGGTAGGTCGTGACCTCGAAGTCGGGAAAGCGAGTGGTGAACTTCGAGGAGTCGAAGATGTTGTCATCGCGGTAGCGAGGCAGCAGTTCGGAGGCTTCCTTCACGGATTGGTTGAACAGGCCACCGACTGCGAAGACCTTCGCGGGGATGGTGGTGTAGCCGATGTCCTCACCGGTGATCTCGCCGGACACTTCGATCATCTCCTGGTAGGTGAGACGTCGCGGGTCTATCGGCAGGTGCCAGGTCTGGCCGTAGGCGTCGGGAGTATTGCCGATCAGTCCCATACCGCGGCTGGCGTCCGGGGTCCAGATCAGAGAGCGTTCGGTGTGCGCGCTGACCGGGACCATGGGTCGCTTGCCCTGCTTGATCCGGTCGAAGATCGCGGAGTTGGTGAGGCTCTTGGTTTTCCCGGGGCCGTAGAACTCGGGTGCGCGACAGATGACGGCCTCGATGGTCTCGTTACGCATCTGGTAGAGCAGCATGTTCGCGATGTGCGCGCGGACGGTCGCTTTGCGGCCGACGGGCGCAAAGCGGGTGTCTTCGACCTGTGGGGATGAGGTTCGCGGGTACATGTAGGTGTTGTCGAAGAAGACCAGTTTGGTGTCGTGCTTCTGGCATGCGGCAATGGTGTTGGCCATCATCACCGGAAACTGTCGTTCCCATAGCGCCGAGTCGATGGGCAGGCCGACCGTCAGGTAAGCGATCTCGCTGCCCTTGACGGCGTCGGCGGTGCCAGTGGCGTCCATCAGGTTCGCCGAGACCAGTTGATCGGTGTCGTGGACTCTTCTCGGGTGTCGGCTCACGAGGCGAAGATCGTGGGTGACGTTGTCGTGGAGGTAGTGGGTGAGCTCTTCGGCGATCTGGCCGTTGGCTCCTAGCACGGTGTGCATTCGTTTCCTCTACTCGGATCGCAGGACGTTGTCGGTCGCTTGCTGATGTGCTCCCCGGATGCGCTTGAGCCGGCTCCGAACCAGGGACGCCACTCGGCGGTAGAGCCCGGGATTCATTCCGTCGGGAACGCCGACGGGCAAGAGCCGTTCGATGGCGATGGTCTGGGAATCGGTGCATTTCAGGCCGCCTGCACCCGGCGGGTGAGCGATGCCAGTCGGGTGCGGTCGACGTGACGCGTGATGGTGGTCGTCATTGGGCTGCTCACCTGGCGGGGAACGAGACCGGGACGGGGATGTGCAGGGCGTTCTGGCATTCGGTGGCCACGTCGAGCCGCAGCGGCCTGATGGGCGACAAGGAGCGCACATCATCGGCAAGGCGACCCGACCCGAGCTCGAGGGTCAGGCCCCGGGGCAGCAGCGTGCCACCGGCGGAAAGGGTGTTGGTCTGGCTCAGCGTGGCGTTCCATCCGCCGCTGAGCTGGGTGTAGGAAATCAGCGTGGACACACTCGAGCCGCTGGCGACCGTCGTCTGTTTCGGGGTGACAGTGTTGAGCGCGATGTCGGTGCCACCGTCGTCGTTGGCCACCCGGGCGCGCGCCTTGAGATTGTCGATGTCGACATCGATGTCGGTGACCCATTTCGGGAATCCGTAGCCATCATGACCGCGGACCTGAGCGATCTCGGTGTTCACCGGCAACGACAGGACGTAGGCATGCGTCGTATCGTTGGCCAGCGTCGTCAACACGTCAGCGGCCCCCATCCCACCGTGGCGCGCGGGCCGTACCGCGATCCCGACGGTCGCCTCCGTGTAGAAGTCGATGTCGCAGACGTCGTAGCGGAAGAACACCACGGAAAACAATCCGATGCCAGGAGCAATCTGCAGTGGGTCGAGTTCATCAGGGAGCCGCGAGCGCAGCGCCTTGGTCGGGGCGACATACGTGACCTGGGCCTTCGACATCGAGTAGTAGAAGTTCGGGGTCCGGGTCGGCCCGATCGCCGACTGCACTTCAGTTTTCGGCAACGTCTGAAAGAAGTCGACACTGCGCACCCTGGGGTCCGCTGCGACGTCGTCCAGATCCGCGTTCATGCGGTAGCGGTCGTACAACCCACCTTTCGGAACGCGGACGATGCGGCCACCGAGGTCGACCTCGACCACATCGTTGTTCGGCTCGGCCTTCGACGATGTCATGGCAGCTCCTCGGAATGTGTACGGCACTTACATCACCGTAGACCGCAATGTATGCAGCGTCAACATTCCCGTCACGAGATCAAGGCGATCGCCCCGAGACGACCGGGGTGTGGTCACCGGTACCGCTCGGCCGATTGTCGACGACGAATGGACTTCGAGCACAATGAGTTCGGAAGGAGGGCGACAATGGCAAGCAGCACGACGAAGAAGAGCTATCACCACGGAGATCTCCGTGCCACGCTATTGACGACGGCCATGGACATGCTCGAGCGCGGTGAGTCGTTCTCCATTCGCGCTGTCGCCCGCCAGGCGGGCGTCTCGGCGACGGCCCCGTATCGCCACTTCCCCGACCGCGACGCCCTGGAATCAGCCCTCGCCGCCCAGGGACTTCGCGATCTGAAGGCTGACCTGTCCCGTCATCGCGAACTCCCCACCACGGGCGAAGAACTCGCCGACCTCGGTGCCGCGTACGTCGAGTTCGCGCTGCGTCGGCCTGCCCTGTTTCGCCTGATGTTCGGCAACGAATGCGACCACGACAGCGAGGAGCGGGTTCAGGCCGCCGCCGACGTTCACGAACTGCTGGCAGCGGCCATCACCGGCGTCTTTCCCGACGCCGACCCCATCGACCTGGCACTCGGCGGCTGGGGTCTGGTGCACGGGATGGCCTGCCTCTACCTGGACCGCAAACTCACCAGCCCGTCGATCGACGACACCATTGGTCAAGTCCGCGCCTCGTTCATGGCCGTACTCGGAGTCCGAAGAGACGCCCGCTGAGGGCTGACACGATTGCGGCCGCTTCAACCCGTTGACCTACCTACGAGGCCGCGCTAGCCTCCATGTGAGCGATGCACACATTCGAGTGTGTCGGGGCGCTCGAATCGCCGACCACAGAGGAGACCGGGATGACCGACTTGCCGCCCCCCATCAGCCCCGTTCTCGAGCCAGCGGCCAAGGACCTCTGCGAGCAGACCGATCCGCATCCCCGCATCTACGAGGTCTCTCCGGAGGAGGGCCGAAGAATCCTCTCCGACTTGCAGAGCGGCGAAGGCGTAGAACGTCCCGAGGTCGTTGAAGAGTGGGTCGACGTCGACGCCGGACAGTGGGGGACCGTCCGCACACGCATCATCCGGCCAACTGGGACCGATGGGTTGCTTCCGGTTGTGTTCTACATCCACGGGGCCGGCTGGGTGTTCGGTGACGAACACACCCACGACCGGCTTTTCCGGGAGCTCGCGGTCGGCGCCGGCGCGGCCGGGGTGTTCCCGGTGTACGACAGAGCGCCCGAGAAGGGCTATCCCACTCAGGTCGAGCAGAATTATGCCGTCGGGCAATGGGTACTCGAGCACGGTGCCGAGCACGGCCTGGACACCTCTCGGATCGCGGTCACCGGCGAGTCGGTCGGCGGGTGTATGTCTGCGGTCTTTGCCCTGATGAACAAGGACCGCAGCGGAATCGACCTCAGGGCCCAGGTACTCCTCTACCCAGTCGCCGACGCCGACTTCGACACCCCGTCTTACCTGCAGTTCGCCGAGGGCTACTACCTCACTCGCGATGGTATGAAGTGGTTCTGGGACGCCTACACCACCGACCCGGCGCAGCGCACCGAAAAGTATGCTTCGCCGCTGCAGGCGTCGCTCGAGGATCTCCAAGGGCTACCGCCGACACTCGTGATCACCGACGAAGCCGACGTGCTGCGCGATGAAGGCGAGCAGTACGCCAACAAGCTGCGCGAGGCCGGTGTCGAGGTCACCTCGGTCCGAGTGGCCGGCATGGTCCACGACTTCCTGCTCCTGGACAGTCTGCGAGACACCAAGGGCGCCAACGTTGCCCGACAGCTCGCGATTGATGCTCTGAAGACCGCCCTCCACTAGGCGTCGACAGCGGCTCCGAGAGGTCCGACCATCCGTGTGTTCAACGGGCCCCTGGCTGACAACCACAACAGAGAGAACGGCATGCCCACACGCATCCTGAACGTCGTCACCAACGTCGGTCACTATGATGACCCCGATCATCCGACCGGCTTGTGGCTCTCCGAACTCACCCACGCCTGGCACGTCTTCGATGAGCACGGGTTCGAACAGACCCTGGTCAGCCCGAAGGGTGGTGCCGTACCGCTCGAGCCGCGTGCGCTGAAGTTTCCCAGCTACGACAAGACAGCCAAGGCCTGGCGCGCCGACCCGGAGAAGATGGCCCTACTGGAGAACACCCTCAGCCCCGACGAGATCGACTCCGCCGATTACGACGCCATCTTCTTCACCGGCGGCCATGCGGTCATGTACGACTTTCCCGACAGCCCCGGCCTGCAACGCATCACTCGCGAGATCTACGAGCGCGGCAGGATCGTCTCCTCCGTCTGCCACGGCTACTGCGGCCTTCTCAACACCCGACTGTCCGACGGCACATATCTGATCGACGGCAAGAAGATGACCGGCTTCGCCTGGCAGGAGGAGGTACTCGCGCGAGTCGACAAGCTCGTGCCCTACAACGCTGAGCAGGTGGCCAAGGAGCGCGGCGCACTCTACGAGAAGGCCAAGCTGCCGTTCATCTCCTACGCGGTCGTCGACGGTACGCTCGTCACCGGCCAGAATCCTGGATCCGCGAAAGAGACGGCCAAGAAGGTTGCCGCGCTTCTCTGAACACCGCGTCGCATCGACCGTTGCGTCTGCCTAGTTCATATCCCGCCCCAGCACGCGTCCCACATGCTCTGCGAACTCGGCCCGAAAACTCTCGTAGCGCTCACGAATCAGCGCACCCGGCCACGGCTTCGGGCACAGCTCGTCGGGCAACAGCGGGTCCCCCATGATGTGCCGAACGACTCGCGCGGCGACCTCGAACCTGTCCTGCATGTCGACGCCACGATCGAGCGCCGCGACCAGCTGGCGCGCCTCATCCGCCCAGGCCGTCGGCGCGAACAATCTCTCAGCGAGCTCGTCGGCTGGTTCCTCCGGTTCCGCGTTGAACATCGACACGCGCTCGGCAACCACCGGATCGTCCAGGGTCACCTCGAGATTCGTCGGCCGCATCCACACGCCCTCCCGGAGCTCACCGAAGCGCAAGCCGGTCAACGCGGTCCGCGTCGCATTCCGTGTGGGTGCGTCGTCGGACGGCACACTGATCACCGCGAGCCACCAATGCCCGTTCCATGGACGCACCGCGGGACGGATCGACTCGTCCTGCCGACGTTGCCGTTCCGACAACCTGCCGCTGAGCCGATAGATGCCGTCGGCGCGGTCGAGGTCTCCGGCCGCGACCATTCGTGTCAGGGCCACGCGTACCGCGGACTCACCGATCCCGAGTTCGGTTGCGATGGCCAGGATTCCGGCCGACGATGCCTGCGCGGGATGGGCACCCAACAACGTGCTGAGGATGGCCGACCGTGCAGGGAGACGCTGCGGTCCGGACGGGCGGGGCATGGCGCGATGCTATCCCGTCGGCCGGTGCGCGCGATCCGTCACGTGGCCGCGCACGATCTGCGACGGGTTCACCCCGTATCGACGGCTGTGGGCCGCGGCGAACCGGCTCGGACTGCTGAATCCCCACCGGGCCGCGGCGTCGGCGACGGTGACGGCGCCCCTGTCGAGACGAGTTCTCCGTGACCGCTGCGGGAGTGCAGTCGTCCCGACAGCGGGATGTTGACCTCATAGGCACCCGGGTAGTGGCAGGCGATCGACACCGCCGTTCCCCAGGTGTGTCGGCCGATGGTGGCCCCGCCGAGCTCGACCGTGCGCAAGGGCAGGTCGACGTCGTCACGGCCGTCGAGGGCGGCCAACTCGTGCGGGAAATACACATCGGCGACGGCCTGATGTGCGGTCTCCCGATCCGGTGTACCCACGAGCTGCTCGGATGCGGACATCGTCTTTGTGTTCTACCGCATGCCGGTGTCGCTGTGCGATCCACATCACAGATTGCTCGCGCGATCCGTCTCGCAGTCGCGCAATCGGTATCGATCCGCGCCACGACTGTCCATGGCGTCTGTCGGCACCGGGCATCACTGCCCGACCGAGGAGCACAGTCACCCGACCGAGGAGCACAACCCGCGACCACCACCGTTTCCCGGCTCGACGACATCACCATGACCCAACTCGAGCGCAATCCGTACCCGATATACGAGCGCCTGCGTGCCGAGGTCCCGCTCGCCTACGTCCCCGTCCTCGGCTCGTATGTCGCCAGCACCGCGGAGATCTGCCGCGAGATCGCCACCAGCGACGACTTCGAGGCCATCATCACCAAGGCCGGTGGCCGCACCTTCGGGCATCCAGCGGTGATCGGTGTGAACGGACCGATCCACGCCGACCTGCCGACCGCGAGATCCATCTGTATCACGGTGTGCGCCATCGTGGGGAACTCTACGCGGTCGACTTTTGGGAGTCATTGGCGCGCAACCATTCCGGCGTGCGCTACGTGCCGCGCCTCAGCCGGGAGGCGTGGGCCGGGCGGCGCGGATATGTCGGCGATGCTCTCGTGGAGGACTTCGACAGTCTGCGCGGTCATGTCGCGTATCTGTGCGGGCCGCCCGCAATGGTCGATGCCGGGGTCAAGGCGTGCAAGCGTCGTCGGATGCCGAGCCGCAAACATCTCGGCGAGAGAAGTACACCCCGGCGCCCGTCAGCGATCTCGCTCCGGCGTGAGCACCGCGATGATTGAGTTCCCGCAGGACGGGTACCCGCTTCTGTGCGGGGGCATGGCGCTGCCCGAGACGAGCTATCCGACATCGATGGGAGCGTGAGATGGCACAGTACCGTGTGGTCAACGCCGACGGCGACGTGATCGACACGAAGGAGTTCTCCGACGCGACCGGTGCGTACGACTGGTTCAAGACCATCGAAGCACCCGACGACCAGCTCGGTGTTGCGATGCAGGTCCGCGATGAGGGCGAGTGGAAGAACTTCGAGGTGTCCGACGGCGGCACGAACGCGAGCCCGTCGGCTGACGCCTGAGCCGGTGCGCTGAGGACAGCGCGGCCGCCCAGCAGATACGAGGAGGCCCTGACCAGGAATCCATGGTCAGGGCCTCTTCTGCTATCTCAACCTAGCGTCGGGGTGGCGGGATTCGAACCCACGACCTCTTCGTCCCGAACGAAGCGCGCTACCAAGCTGCGCCACACCCCGTGTGTAGCCTGCGATAGCTTACCCCCACCACCGCCAAGGGACTAAATCGCCTGGTCGGGCACTGTTACACGAGCTGACGCCAAGGCGAACACTTCGACGCAGTCGGCGCGATTCCGATTCGTGACGTCGCTCCAAACCTTAAAGTATTTCCGGTACGACTGTCCCTACTTCTCCCTCTCGAACCGAAAGGACACCGGTCATGACCTCGCCGGATCATGATGCCAACGTAGGAGCGAAGGAAGGTTTCGCTTTCGGCATCTCGATTGTTGCGTCCGCATTGCTGTTCGTCGCCGGTCTGGTGGCCGTCTTCCAGGGCATCTCGGCGCTGGCCAACGACAAGCTGTTCGTCGCCGGCCCGCAGTACGTCTATCAGTTCGACCTCACCACCTGGGGCTGGATTCACCTGATCGTCGGCATCCTGGCGGTCATCATCGCCGGCGGCCTGGCGGTCGGCGCCGACTGGGCGCGGATCGCGGCGATCATCATCGCGTCGATCTCGATCATCGCGCAGTTCCTGTGGCTGCCCTACTACCCGCTGTGGGCGATCCTGATCATCGCGCTCGACCTGGTGGTCATCTGGGCGGTCGCGACGTGGAAGCCGTCGAACATCGCCTGACCCATCCGCATCCTGACCCATCCGTATCCTGACCCATCCGTATCTCGGGCGGCTCCGAATCGCAGTGGTCCATACCCACTCGAACGGAGCCGCCCGAATGCGTATCACCCGCACGATCCGACCCCTGTTCACGCTGTTCGCCACCGTAGCCGTGATCATCGGAGCCTTGGTCGCCACGTCCGCCCCCGCATCGGCGGCGCCGCTTCAGCCGATCCCGAAGCTCGACACCGAGCGATATCTGGGATCGTGGTGGCAGCTCGCGGCGGTCCCCGCGTTCTTCAATCTCGATTGCGCCAAGGACACCAAGGCCACCTACACCCCGATCAATCCGACGACCATCGGAGTGGAGAACACCTGCACGACGTTCACCGGCCAGTCCAACCAGGTCAAGGGCAAGGCCACCGTCGTCGACCCGGTGACCAAGGCACAGCTGTCGGTGAAATTCCCGCAGGTTCCGGCCAGCATCGATCCGGGGAACGCACCGAACTACATCGTCGCCTGGATCGCCGACGGCGCCGCCCCGACCGACCCGTACCGTTTCGCGGTCGTCGGAGATCCCACCCGCGCGTCCGGATTCCTGCTGTCCCGTGACAAGGTCGTCCCGACGTCGACACTGCGCATACTCCGCGGTGAGATCGAGAAGGCCGGCTTCAACTCGTGCACGTTCCTGGTCTCCCCGACCACAGGCGGACGAACCGATCAGTCACCTCTCTGCCTCGTGTGATCGCGCGGGTGGTCGCCGCGTGGTCTCGATACGCGCCCGGCTCGCTCGCTGCTACTCGACCAGCGGGGGTCGTCGGCGGCGCGCGTTGCCGTACTCGAGTCGCGGCGACCGACAGCATTGGCGTCGTAGGCTGTCCAGGTGACCGCTGACCTCGACAACCGGCGCACCCGATTGCTCGCCGACGCCTACCGGATCGCAGACGACGTCCTGTTCCCCGCGGCGGCCGAGGTCGACCGCAGCGGCCACATCCCCGCAGCGCATTGGACGGAACTCGCCGACGCCGGCCTGTTCGGCATCGCGGCGCCCGAAGAGGCCGGCGGACCGGGCCTGGGGTTCGAGCAGGTCGTCGAGATCCTGGAGGTCATCGTCTCGGGTTGTCTGTCAACCGGATTCACCTGGCTGCAGCACCACGGCGTGGTGATCTCACTCGCCGGCACGACGAACACGGCACTGCGCGACGAACTCTACGACGACGCCCGTGCGGGACGTATCCGCGCGGGCGTCGCGTATGCGGGGGTCGTGCCGACTCCGCCGCGGATGCGTGCCACCCGCACCGACCAGGGGTGGGTGTTCGACGGTCACGCGCCGTTCGTCAGTGGCTGGGGCATCGTCGACGTCCTCCAGGTGTCGGCGCGCGACGTGGACACCGACGACGTGATCGCCGCGATCGTCCCCATCGACCCGACTCCCGGGCAGATCGCGGTCAGCCCACTGCATCTCGGCGCCGCGGACGCCTCCCACACCGTGTCGTTGTCGGTCACCGGATTGCCGGTCACCGACGACCGCGTCGTCAGCCGGGTGACGCTCGACGACTTCTTCGCCGGCCAGAACATCGGAATCCGGCTGAACGGCACGCTCCCTCTCGGGCTGTTGCGTCGTTGCACCGCACTGCTCGACACGTCGGGGCACGACGATGCGGCACGCGCGCTCCGCGAACGAGGCGGCGTCGTACGCACCCGGCTCGACGGCGGTCTCGCCGACGCCGACGCCCTGATCGCCGCTCGTGCCGAGGCCGCAGAACTCGCGATGGATGCCGCTGGCACGCTGATCGCCGCCGACGGCGGCCGCGCGCTGCTACGCGGCAGCACCCCCGAACGGCTCGCACGCGAGGCGGTGTTCACGCTCGTGGCAGCCAGCCGCCCCCAATTGAAAGATCTTCTGGTGGAACGCTTCAGCGGTCTGTGAGCCGCGACGCGTACTCCTTCAAGAACGTCGCCTCGACGACGGCCATGTTCTCGATCTCGGTCGGATCGACACTTTCGTTGGGTGCATGGATGAGGCAGAGCGGCTCTTCGACCCCAAGCAACATGATCTCGGCGTCGGGGTAGGTCTCGGCGAAGACGTTGCACAGCGGGATCGAACCGCCCTGTCCCATGAGCAGCACATCTGTCCCGTACGCCCGTGACATCGCGTCGACCATCGTGTCGTAACCCGGTCCGGATGTCGCCCCGGTGAACGGGGAGCCGTCGGCCTCCCGCTCGAACGAGACCTTCACATGCCACGGCGCGACGTCGGTGAGATGGGCGATCAACGCATCCTGGGCGTGCTTGGCGTTCATCCCCGGCGGCACCCGGAGATTGATGCGCGCCCGCGCCCGCGGCACGATCGACGCCGACGACCCGACCACCGGCGGGCAGTCGATGCCGAGAACGGTCGCCGCCGGCCGTGCCCAGACCATGTCGGATACGCGGCCGGACCCGAGCAGATCCACGCCGTCGAGGACGTTGGCGTCGGTACGGAACGACTCTGCGGGATAGTCGACACCAGGCCAGGTGGCCGAGGCGTCGAGTCCGGCGACGGTGGTGTTGCCGTCGGCATCCCGCAACGTCGCCAGCATGGCGATCAACGCCGCCAGCGCGTCGGGTGCCGCGCCCCCGAACATCCCGGAATGCATAGCCGACGACAGCGTCTCGACGCTGACGACGATGTTCGCGATGCCACGCAGACTGGTGGTGAGGCTGGGCTTGCCGACCGCGAAATTGCCGGAGTCGCAGACGAGTATGGCGTCTGCGCGTAACAGGTCGGGGTGACGGGGGACGAAGTCCTCCATCCCACCGGTGCCCTGTTCCTCAGAGCCCTCCCCGACGATCGTGATGTTCACCGGGATGTCGCCGTCGAGGGCGCGCAGCGCGGTCAGGTGCATCGCGATGTTGCCCTTGCAGTCCGCCGCACCACGGCCGTACCAGCGTCCGTTACGCTCGGTCAGCGACCACACGGGCGAATCCCATTCGTCCTCGCCGAGGGGCGGTTGAACGTCGTGGTGGAAGTAGAGGAGCACCGTCGGCGAGTCGTCGGGGCCGGCGAGATGCCCGGTCACCGCCTTGCTTCCGTCGGCGGTGACGTGGGCGGCGACGTCGGCGAAGCCCACCTCGGTAAACGCCTCCTGCAGCCAGGAGACCATCTTGTCGCATTCCTCCGGCGGCGACTGCTCCGCATCGTGCACGGACCGGAATCCCACCATCGCCGTGAGATCCGACTGCGCCTGCGGCATCAAGCCGTGTACCCGTTCGCGTAATGCGTCGTCCGTCATCATCTGTCCTCGCTCTCGATCCGGTCTTCCCAGGGTGTCATGAGGTCGCGCCGGTGGACGCCGACTGCGCGGTTCGCGCACGAGGCCACAGCCACCACACGACGACCACCGCGACGACTGAATCGCCCCGGGTTTTGTAGAGACTCTCAAATCTGTGAAGGATGATGAGAGCATGGTGGCACCGAAGAAGTACGGCGAGGAACTGGGGGGCGGGCCACGCGCATGGGGTGTGAGGCGCGGCGTGATCCCGACTCGAGTCGTGGCGCGATCAAGCGGATCGCGGATCAGTCGGGGGTGCACCCGGAGGCCCTGCGCACCTGGGTACGCCAGGCCGA
Organism: Gordonia sp. ABSL11-1; assembly: GCF_030315685.1. Classification (GTDB taxonomy): domain Bacteria; phylum Actinomycetota; class Actinomycetes; order Mycobacteriales; family Mycobacteriaceae; genus Gordonia. The sequence goes on from NZ_JASXSI010000023.1 coordinate 83,176, forward strand.
GATCGATGGCGGGGCGCGGGCGGGTACGTCGACCAGCGATGCCGACCGGATCGCCGAACTGGAACTCGGGAACCGAGAGTTGCGGCGCGCCAACGCGATTCTACGGACCTCGGCCGCGTTTTCGCCGCAGCGGAGCTCGACCGCAAGACGAAGTAGACCGGCAGGCGGTGCCGGTCGCGGTGATCGTCGACTGGATCGATGCTGATCGTGACCGGCTCGTCGACGGTCACCGACTCAGGGTCGAGCCGGTCTGCATGGTGTTGACCAGCGCCGGCGTGCAGATCGCCCCGAGCACTACTACGCGGCCAAGACGCCGCCTGCGTCGGCCCGGTCGGTGCGCGACCAGCAGCTGACGGCTGAGATCCGCCGCGCGTGGACGGCCAACCTCGGCGTGTACGGCGCCCGCACAGTGTGCGCCCAACTGCCGCGCGAACACATCGACGTTGCCGCTGCACCATCGAGAGGATTATGAAAACCAGTGGACTGCAATGTATTAGGTGGCGCAGGGCCACGGACGACAAAGTCCGACGGTGCCGAAACACCCCGGCCGGAGGATGTGGTCAGCCGGCAGTTCGTCGCCCAGGCGCCCAACGAGCTGTGGGTCGCGGATCTGACCTACATCCGGACCCGGTCAGGGTGGGTGTACGCGGCGTTCGTCCTCGACGTGTTCTCCCGGCGTGCGGTGGGCTGGCCGGTGTCGAGGAGCATGCGAGCTGATCTGGCGATCGACGCGCTGGAGATGGGACTGTGGATGTGGCGGCGCGCTGGGGAGAATCTGGCCGGTCTCATCCACCATTCTGACCGCGGGGTGCAGTATCGAGCGGTACGGTACACCCAGCGTCTCGACGACGCCGAAGCGGTGGCTTCTGTTGGTAGTAAAGGTGATTCGTACGACAACGCGATGGCCGAGGCGTTCAACTCGCTGGTCAAGGCCGAGTGCGTCCGCAACCCTTTCCTACGCCCGGATGCCGGCTGGAACGGCATCACCGACCTCGAACTGGCCGTCGCCGAATCCATCGATTGGTTCAATCATCGCCGCATCCACGGCGAAATCGGACAGGTCCCACCCGTCGAGTACGAAGAGCTGTTCTGGTCCCGGCACGACCGCGCCCGCTATCGTAGAGAACCGGTCCTCGCCGAGGCCGGAACCAACTAGCCCTCGGCGCTCCTCCATCACCGGAAGCCGGCCCGACTCCCTCGACGAGATGCAGCGCCTCACGTGAGGTTGTGTCTCGTCGAGATCTCGCTCTGATCGATCTTGTCGGTGCCCTCTCGTAGTGTTGTCACCAGCTGGAGAGAAGAAGACGAAGCGCGCCCCGTGTCCACTTGCCGGCCCGTCGCAGAACACGTAAGCCCTGCTGTCCTGTTCTGTCACTCGGGAGGCCGCAATGTCATCGACCGCATCACTGATCAT
>NZ_JASXSI010000024.1 GCF_030315685.1 Gordonia sp. ABSL11-1
GGCACCTTGTTTGGCCGGCCCGTGGACTTCGATGATCGAGTCGTCGATGTCGACCATCACCGCGCCGTCGATCCCGTCCAGGACCGGCGTGTGGGCGTGCAGACCAGCCAGCATCCGGGTGGCGATGGCATCCAATTGGCGGACATGTCCGAACCGGAATTCGCGCAGGAATGATCCCAGCGTGGACGGGGCGTAGGGGTGGTCGAACACCCGGCCCATCGCGCCGTGGCGCAACACGGCCATGTCGTCGATGCTGTCGGCGCCGGCGACCATGCCGGCGACCAGCGAGAACACTTTCCGATCCGGATTCGCGCCCTTGTCGGTCGGCACGCTCAGATGCTCGCGCGCCAGAGCTCCGAGCCCGGCGTCGTCGGCCAGCGCCATTACCGGCACCAGCCCCGCTGCGGCGAGGAGATTCGGGTCATCACAGGATGCAGACCGGACTGGATGAGTGTGAGACAATCGCATCTACGAGATGCCCTTCTGCGTGTGTGGATGGAACCCTAGACAAGTCCCATTCTGTCACTCAGACAGGGCATTTCGTTTATCCCTCACCGACCGATCACCAGCAAATCGGTGGATCGAGGCTTATTCCGTCGTCCACATGGGTGAAGCTGCGGAGCCCAGACACGGGCATCACCGCTCCGCAGCAGATGTCTGGATAGTCCAGGCATCTCGTGCGGAGTGGTGACGCTGATGTCAGCGGCCGCTGTACCTCAGGCGAGAAAGTCCCGACGTCACCCCAACGGCCCACCCGGATCCAAGCTGCTCACCAGCCGCCGCAGAATCGGTGCGACCGTATCGATCTCGTCTGTCGACAGCCGATCGAGCACGATCTCGCGTGCTGCGGTCACCTGGATCTTGCGGGCCTCGGCGAGTTTCTTGTGGCCGGCGGCGGTGAGTTCGATTGTGGTGGCTCGGTTGTCATCCGGGCATCGCGTCCGCCGGACCAGGTCGCGCTGCTCGAGTCGGGCCACCACCTTCGACATCCGGGGGAGGGACGAGTAGGTCCGCTCGGCCATCTCGCTGATCCGGAGGGCGTTGTCGGGAGCGTCGGCCAGGGACATGAGCGATCCGAAGTCGAACAGCGTCAGGTCGACGCTGCGCAGCCGTTGGTCCATCGTCGGAGTGAACAGCTGCGACAGGATGGTGATCGCGATCCACAGGTCGGCTTCCGCCCGGTTCAGCGCATGCGTACGAGAGGCCATTCGTCCATGCTAACCCCAATGGTTGCCATGGCAACCAAGCAACGATATAGTTGCCGAGGCAACCATTGAGACATGCCGACCGACTCCGTGGAGGACTGACCATGACCGCACCGACCACCCATCTCGTCACGAGCGATTCACCGATCCTGTCCGTCAAACCAGTGTCCGTAGCCACCTCCGGTCGATACACGGACTTGGTCGTTCGGGTCTCCGCGCCGGTGACCGGTGACAACCTGCCGGTGATCCTGTTCTCCCATGGGTACGGCGAGTCGATGGACGGATACGGTCCGCTGGTCGACTGGTGGGCCTCCCGCGGCTATGTGGTGGTGCAGCCCACCTACCTCGACTCACGCAGCGTCGGCATGCCCGACGACCACCCACTCCGGGGCGAGATCTGGCGACAGCGTGCTCTCGACGCAACCCGTGTCCTCGACGCCCTCGAGAACGCGCTCCGCCACGTCCCCGGGCTCCTGGAGCGAGCCGACACCACCCGGGTCGCGGCCGTCGGCCATTCGTTCGGTGGGCAGACCGCCGCTCTGCTCCTCGGCGCGGGCGTGATCGATCCCGTGACGGGTGTGGAGTTCCGTTGTGCCGCCGACAGAGTCACCGCGGGCGTACTGATCGCCACGGCCGGTCGCGGCAGTGATCTGTCGCCGATGGCGCGCGAGCACTTTCCGTACGTCAACGCCGTGTTCGGCGAGATGTCGCGCCCGACGTTGGTGATCGCCGGCGACAAGGACGACTCCCCGCTGACCACCCGCGGGCCGGACTGGATGACCGACCCCTACACCGACAGTCCCGGAACGAAACATCTGCTCACCGTCGTCGGCGGAGAGCATTCGCTCGGCGGGATCGCCGGTTACGACGTCGCGGAGACCACCGACGAGAACCCCGAACGCGTCCGCCTCGTACGCGACGTTGCGGCGGCGTTTCTCGACGATGCCCTCGGGATCGACTCGAGCGGATGGGGCCGATTTCGCAATGACCTCGCCGGTGCCGGCCGTCATCTGGGGCGACTGGAGTCGAAGAACTGACGAGGGCCATCTGCACGCGGAGGGTGGCGTGGGTGTGAGTCGGCGTGAGTGTGTCGTTATGTCCCGCCGATCCTAATTTCGATGTAGTCTGACTTTACTAAAAGTGGAGGAGAACAGTGATGACCGACGCCCGAGCAGTGATCGACCGGCACATCGAGGCTTTCAACGCCCGTACTCCGGACGAAGAGCCGTGGTCCGACGACGCCGAGTTGATCGCTCCGGGAGGAACATTCACCGGGCGCGATGGCGTGCTGGAGTTTCTGTCCGTATTTCAAGCGGCGTTCTCGGACGGTCGGCTGACCGTCCGCTCGGCCGTCGTCGATGGTGCTGACGCCTCTGTCGAGGGTGTGTTCGGCGGTGTGCACGACGGGATTCTGAACAGTCCATCGGGTCCGGTACCAGCGACCGGGAAGTCCGTGTCATTTCGCTGGAGTGCCACGTACCGGATCCGCGATGTCGAGCTGATCTCGGAACACCTCTACTTCGACCAGCTCGATTTTCTCGGCCAACTCGGTCTTCTCCCTGGATGACCCGTCGTATCAGTACACCGCTTTCGGACCTGTGGTTCTGGGTCTGCGTATTCGTGGCTGCGGTCATCGGTGTGGCCTCGACACCGGGTGCAGGTTCGGCGGCACCGATGGTCGCTGCGGTGGTAGAACACCGCGCGATCGGGCCGCAGCGTGATGACCTGCTGATCTCCTCGCCGGCGATGGGCCGCACGGTGCCGATCAGCGTCTTGCACCCGCAGGGCCGCGGGTCGCGGGGCACGGTGTATCTCCTCGACGGGGGAGGCCGCAAAGGTGAGGTCAGCGACTGGATCAATGAGGCCGGCGCCGACCGCTTCTTCGCCGACAAGAATGTCAATGTGGTCCTACCCGCCGGACAGGGGTGCGTTCTACACCGATTGGCAGCGAACGGATCCGGCGTTCGGCCGTCCGCGGTGGGAGACGTTTCTCGCAGTCGAGTTGCCTCCACTCGTCGACCGTCTCTATCGAGGCAACGGCCGCAACGCGATTGCCGGCGTGTCCATGGGTGGTCAGGCCGCGTTCACGCTGGCGACCCGACGGCCCGGTGCGTACACGGGTGTGGGGTCGATCAGCGGTTGTCCGCCTACCACAGGTATCGACAACGAGAGCCAGGTCCGCGCAGTCCTTGCCCGTGACGGCGGCAACGCCACGAACATGTGGGGTGACTGGGGCGCACCGGGGTGGTCTGATCACGATCCCGGCCGACGCCTTGACGCGCTGCGCGGCAAGCAGATCGTCATCACTGCCGGGTCCGGTGTCCCGAGCCCTCTGGACAGGACGACGCGACTCGACCCGGGCCGCAATCGACTCGAGAAGATCGCGACCGGAGCCGTGCTCGAAGCAGGTGTGAACGCGTGCAGCCGAGACTTCGCAGCGCGCATGCGTACCGCGGGACTCACCCCCACCGAGTACTTCCGGGAGGCCGGCACCCATGCCTGGCCCTACTGGTCCGCTGATCTGCCACTCGTGTATCGAACTCTTGCGCAGGGACTCTGACGACGATCGAGCAGAAGTACTAGCCGAATCCCGACCGGATTCACTGATCCCACGACCGCTGATAAAACGGGTGTTGCCTCCGCAGAACGATCAGGACGCAGGCGAGGAGGACAGCGGCGGAGGAGAAAGTGACGAATGTCGGGAAGACGGCGCAGGCGACGATGGCTGCCACACCAGCGGGCGCGTGAAGGATCAGTACCTCTCGCCCGCTCTGTGAGCCGCGAGGACACCCGGCTGATCTGATGACGGCAGCGGCGGCCCCGATGATCAGGACTGTCGCGATGATGATCATGCAACCTCCGCTGCGCAGGGAGCCGAAGAAGGCGCATCCGGGGTGCTCCAGATCGTTCGAGGATAGCTCTCGTCGGACCTGCCGTTACGACGTTTTCCGGGAGGTCGCCGGGCGTGACGACCTCCCAGCCGAGATCAGGTCTCGATGGTGGTGCCCACCGCCTGCTCGTGGTCGCGTTCCTGGCGCGCGGCACCGACGGCACGTTTGGTGTATTTGCCGGCCAGAACGAGCAGCGCGATGGGGACGATCCAGTTCAGCAGCAGGTCCATCGGCCGTGTCCCGTCCGACGGTGAGGTCGTCGGGTCGACGAGACCGGCCACGACGTGACCGAGTCCCATGACGAGAACGGCGAATCCCCAGACCGCACTGACCTTGCGGTTGGTCGCGCGGAACAGCGGGTTCGACCACCGTTCTTCGGGTACGGAATCCTTGGCGTATTGCTCGGTGAAGGGCACGGTGACCGCGGAGATCAGCATCAGCACGGCAAGGATCAGTGTCGATCCTCCGCGGGCGAAGTTCGTCAACCACTCTCCGAGTGAATCTCCACCGAGGAACCCGGCGACGGCGATGGCACCGAAGGTCACCACCCCGGCGATGTCGAGGAACTTGACTCCGCCGCGCCCGCGGCTGGTCCACGCCAGGACCGCGGCCAGTGCTGCCGCGATCAAGGCGGCGATGGCGACCGAGTCGTCGCCGAGTCGGTGGCTCAGTACCGAGAACAGGAACCAGGGTGCCAGACCGAGGACAAACCCCAGGGGGTTCATATGATCTCCGATCGCGCTGTGGCGCAGCGGCAGTGGCAGTCGTGGTTGCGGATCATCGCAGGACGTAGGTTGCCTTGGAGTTCGGCCCGTAACGGTCGATGCGGGCGGCGTTGACCTCCCCGTTGGATGCTCCGGTGTTGCCGAGTGTGGTGAAACCCAGGGCCCAGCTCAGTTCCGACTTGTACCGCCACTGCGCCCACCGGTAGGTGTTCGAGTACGTCACCGATGCCGACATGTGGGCCGGATTGGCCGACCAGGCACGCACGATCTCCGCGCCACCTCGGGGAAGGACACGCGCAGGTGGATCGATCCACCGCGTGGCCGACGAGCTTCCGCCCCACGTGTCGGTGGAGGGCCAACCGCTCAACGACAGGTCCCAGCCGGTCTTGTTGATCACCACCAGCGTCACTGTCGAGCCGCCCGGCGGTGCCGGACGCGCCTGAGCGTGCGGGGCGACGACCGCCATGCTGATCAGTACGAGCAGTGCCGACACGATGGCGGCCCGGCGGATCGCGATGGTTGGTGTATGCATGGTGTTTCTCACTGATTGTTGTCGGGAACAGATGTGGTGGGCGAAGAGTGCGTTGCGGATGCGGACGTCGCCGATTGTCTCGGTGACAAGGGTTGTGCACGGCGCCACAGGATTTCGGCCTGAACAGCGATCATCACGCCGATCATGATGATGATCTCGCCGAAGCCGCCGTGACTGCTGTTGCCGAGCAGGTATGCCGTGGTGCCCAGGGTGAACTTGATGACGATCATGCCGATGAACAGGGAGATGGTGAAGATGGTGCCCTGTGCATAGACGTGGCCGTCGTCGGTCGAGATGCGTGTGTGGCGACCGCGGATCAGTCCGACGACGACGCTCAGAGCGATGCTCGCCGCGAAGAAGGCGTAGCCGAGGAGGCCGACCGGCAGACGCAGCCCACCGATCAGCAGTCCGACTCCGATGTAGATGAAGGCCATCTTGAATCGGGTGGAGCCGACCAGCTCATGCCGTCGCGACTGACGGTAAACGGCATACGCCATCAGTGCGATCAGGACCAGAAGTTCAGGAACGGTCACAACAGCTCCCACTCACTTGGTGCCCGCCGGCATGATCTCGGTATCACTGCACACCTCACGGTCTCGACTCTGGCAGAGCGCCAGATTCGGGGATAGTCCCAGAACTGGCACCATGTCCCAGAACTGGCATGTCCGAGTGGAGGCACTGCCTGTGCAACAACTGCGCTGAGTTTGAGAGAAGTTGTGCAGCAACTACTTTGCTGACGGCTACGAGTGGCCCCTCGTGGAGGCCGACAATTCTGCACCCGCGCCGCCTTCGGGCCGCGCATCATCTGGCCGGGTCGAGTTCATCGTGGAGAGCCTTCACAATCGCGCCGAGGGGATCATACGTGGCGATCGCCCGCGCCATGGCGGTACATGACCGTTTGACGCTGTCATCGGACAGGATTCGGATCGTCGCGTCGGCAATCGACGACGCCGGCGGCCGACGCGTCCGGAGATCGGCACCGACGCCGAAGTGCTGTACGCGGGCGGCCACCTCGGGTTTGTCTTCTGCACCGGGTGCCACGATCACCGGTACCGCATGGCGCAAGGCGTGCAGCACTCCGCCGTAGCCGCCGTTCGTGACCATTACCGCGGTGCGGGGGAGCAGTGCGGTGTAATCGAGAAATCGCGCGATCCGAGTGTTGGATGCGGGGCGGATGCTGTCGGGATCGGCGCCGCCGGTGGTGACGACTACCTGAACGTCGGCGTCGCCGAGTCCCTCGATGGCGGGTTCGATCAGCTGGGAGAAATCATGGTTGTCCAGAGTGCCCTGGGTGACATGGATGATCGGGCGTTGGTCGGCGAGCATCTCCGGCCACCATGGGGGTTGTGCCACTCGTCGATCCGGGCCTCCGACTGGACCGACGAACACCGTGTTCTCTGCGAGATCAGCACGTGTGTACTCGAATTCGGCCGGTCCGAGTTGGAAGAACCGATCGAATGCGCTCGACAGATCCAGGATGAAGTGATCGAGCCGGCCGCCGGCGGCGCCGACGAGGCCAGCCGCATAGCGTTGGGTCGCGGCGAACATGCCACGCCGTACGACCTGATGGGCGATCCGGTTGCGGATGATGCCCACCAGGCCCGGCATCGGCGGCAGTCCGCTGTTGAACGGGGCAACGTCACGGCTGGTCTGCGCCAACGGCATTGTGCCCAGGCCCATCACCGGTGGCCGTTGATCGCGGGGCCGGGACAATAGCGGGACGATTCCGGCGAAGGTTCCGTCGCACAGCACCGCGCCGATGTCGGCGGTGTCGATGACTTCGTTGACGGCCGCTGCTTGATCGAGGAGCGGACGGACAAAGGTGTTCTCGACCTGATACCGCGACAACGCGAGCCCGCGGTGACGGTCCCGGTCCGGGAGGAAGCTGTCCGGATCGCGTTCGTCGAAGTCGGCAATTCCGGCCAGCGGGTGCATCGCGAGGCCGGCGTCGGCGACCTGATCTGTGAAGCGCGAGCCGGTCACCATGATCACCTCGTGACCGCGTTCGACCAGGCCGTGCCCGACGGCGGTCGCCGGGCCGACATGGCCGGCCAACGGGGTGCTGCACAGCAGTATGCGCGCCACCGCGCCACCTCCTCACATTTAGATAAGTTCAGACTCTATCGAAAATAGACCGCGCATGCGGTCGAACGACCGACTTCGGTGTCGTGCCTGTTCGGCGGCGTGGTTTTGGTTCGCGAACCGTCGTGATGTCCGGTGCGGTCGGTATGATCGGGTGAGTTCTGACCTCAATGAAGGGCTCGACAATGACGAAGCGGCAGTACACCGCGCGTAAGCGGGCGGTCACTGCTGCACAGACACGCGCGCGCATTCTCGATGCCGCGCAGGAGTTGTTCGTGACGCACGGGTACTCGCGCACCACGCTGCAACAGATCTCTCAGCATGCCGGGGTATCGGTGGGCTCGGTGTATCAGGCAGGCTCCAAGGCTGCGCTCATGATGGCGGTACTCGAGCGCGCCTTCACCGGCGACGAGAAGTTCGTGTCACTGCTCGAACGTCCGGATTTCGTGGCGATCATGTCTGACGACGACACCGATCGCGCCATTCGCCGCTACATCGATTACGTGACCGAGGCCAACAGTCGGATCGCCGATCTGTGGCATGCAGCTACACTTGCGGCCGACACCGATCCCGCCATCGGCGAGCAACTCGAACGTTCCGAACTACGCCGACTCGACGACATCCACACCGGCTGTCACTGGTTCGTGCATCGAAATCTGATCTCGGACAATCAGGTCGACGAGTTCGCCGACATCCTCAGCTACGTCACCAGCCCGACGACATACCGGTACTTCACCGTCGAACGCAACTGGACCGCGGCGAGGCTGAATGGGTGGATTCGTACGAGTATCTCTGCGGCGCTGGAGGATTGAGAGGAGCGGCGTATGCAGCGCAACAATGTCGATCCTCGATACTTCGGCGAATTGCTGGGCTACAACCGAGCAGTCGCGCTCGACAACCCGACCCGCTGGTTGATCGTGTCGGGCCACGAGTCCCGCGACGACGACGATCGGATCTGCTGCGTGGGCGACATGGACGGGCAAATCCGGCAGACGGTCCGCCGGCTCGAGGAAACGATGACGCATGCCGGATTCGCCTTGAGCGACGTCGTGCAGATCCGGGTCGTCACCACGGACATCGACGACATGAGGGCGAACTACAACACGCTGCCGCAATTGCTCGCCGATGCTGGCTGCCGACCCGCGAGCCTGTTGGCCGAGGTCAATCGCTTGTCCGACCCGGACATGCTGGTGGAGAGCGAGGCTGTCGCCGCGCAGTAGGAATAAATCGGTGCGCGCCATCGCTGCGCTACCCATGACCGAACATGCCGAACTGAGCCCGACCGACTGGGTACGTCAGCAGACCGAGAAGATCCTGGAGCAGGGCACTACCGACGGAGTGCAGGTGCAGGGACGCCCCATCGTCCTGTTCACCACGACCGGTGCCAAGTCGGGAAAGAGGCGCTACGTGCCGCTCATGCGGGTCGAAGAGAACGGCAAGTACCTGATGGTCGCGTCGAAGGGCGGCGCCCCCGAGCACCCGGCTTGGTACCACAACGTGAAGGCCAACCCGACCGTGACCGCGCAGGACGGCGAGGTCATCCGAACCCTGACCGCCCGCGAGATCTCCGGCGAGGAGCGCGAGCACTGGTGGGCGCTGGCCGTCGCCGCCTTCCCGCCCTATGCGGAGTACCAGACAAAGACCGATCGCCTCATCCCGGCTTTCGTCCTGGAATAACCGTCTCGACGGTATCGCTGAGTTGTCGCGACACCGTGCGACATTCCCGCGGAGCGTTACGCCGACATGCGTGGACACTCCAAGGGTGTCCTGATGAAGGCGGGGCAACTCCTGTCGATCTATGACATCGACGTCGGCGGCCCTCTAGCCACCTATCAGGCTGCGTTACAACGCCTTCAGGCCGATGCACCTCCGATGGACTTCGCGACCGCCCGAGAGGTGGTTGAAACAGACCTTGGCGCGCCGGTCGAGGACTTGTTCGCGGAGTTCTCGCCCGGGATGTCGTTGACCCCGCGCGCGATGCGCACCGGCCAACGATCTGCGGCAGCCGAGGTGGCTGAACAAATCGCTGAGGAACTCGACTACCGACACGAGGCGCGCAGCATCCGGCGGTTCGCCGATCTCTACCGAGATCACCCATTCGTCCGCGTGCCCGACGTCTTCGACAGTCATTCTGGCGACAGGGTGATCACGATGACCTTTCTTCGACGGTCTTGGGTGGGCCGAGGCCCGCGCGTCCGGTCAGGAACTGCGTGGTCGCTGGGCCGAGGCGATCAGCTATTTCGGCTTCGGCGCCTACCGTCACAGCAACGTGTTCAACGCGGATCCGCACCCGGGCAACTACCGGTACCGCGAAGACGGGACGGTGGGATTCGTCGACTTCGGTTGCGTCAAGCAGTTCCCCGAGCGGGTGCGCCGCGGGATTGTCACGTTGTTCCGCGTAACCTGCGACGGCGACCGAAATGTGCTCTATCGGTTGAGGATCGAACACGGATTCATCACCGCAGACACCGACCTCGACGTGGACGACGCCTACCTGTGGCGAGCAATGGTGGGCTTCCAGCGTGAACGCCGAACAACCACATACATTCGTGCCCGCCGACAGCACCGGTCTGGTGCAATCGATGTTCGACGACGGGCCGATGGGCACGGCTGTACGCACGATGATCATTCCCAGCGACTACGTCATGCTTGCGCGGATCAACCTCGGCATCAACGCAATCCTCAGCGAGCTGGGTGCGACCTTCGACACCCGGGACCAACTCGACTGCGTCGACGGCGGGGAAGAGCCGAGGACGGCTCTCGAGCCGCGCCCACACTGCGCGCCCACACTGCGTGGGTACGCGCTCGCGGCTTGCCCTTCGGCCTGACCGAACGCAGATAGCCTCATCGGTACCGGGGTAGCGGCGATGACGGCGCTCGTTGCTTGGTGATGATGTTGCCTGCCAGGCGAACCACACTCAGCTCCAGCCGAGCGGATGTGCTGACGTCCTCGAAACCAGGCCGCCCGAGAGCCGGAGACGGTGTAGCGCGTCGATACCGGCCGCCACGGATGCCGAGTCCCCGCTCGATCGCCTGGACGAGTTGGACGAGGACCGTTCGCCCGTCGTGCGAGTTCGGACCCCGCCGCCCCTACCGGTGTTTCGACATGGTGCGTGGATGGCTGATCGACGCAACGGCCGCCGGACACCGATCCGCCTCAGCGGATGCATGACCGGGCGACGATCGGCTCAATCGTCTCGAGCCCTACGGGTCTGAGTGTCCGTCGCCATGTCACACGAGCGGCCGACCCAGACGGGCGCGGATTCGGACATCCCAGAGCAGGGCACGGAACAGCAGCTGGGAGAGCCATCGTGGTTTACGCCTCTCCCGGGCGACCTGCTTCGAGATGTACTGGTCGAACCATCGTTGGTCGTCGTCGGTCCACGGGACCCGCAGGGCCTCTCTGAACGGCACCGGGAGGAACCCGATGGTACGTCGGTACTTGGTGGGGCCGAAGCGCTTCTGAATGAGCGGGTGCGCGTAGCCGAAGTTGGCTATGTCGATGAGGAAGTGCCTGACCTCGTCGCTGATGGAAATGGTGGCCACCTGTTCGTCCCAGTAGGTGTCGAACGCGTCTCGGGTGGGTGGCCACATCTCGGCTGGCATCTGAAGTGTTGTGCCGCAAACCTTTCCCTGCTGGTAGAACGTCTCGCGCTCCGTCCCGGTGAGCGGTCCGTAAACGCGTTGGTAGATGTCTTCCCAGCCCATGTAAAGGCATGCGGCGACCCACAGCTGCAGTTCGGGGTTCATGGCGTCGTAGGCCACCGGGCTGTCGCCGTCAGAGCGGACCTGAACGTGTTGCTTGTTCACCGCCTGGCGGTAATGCCGTCGGTCCTCGGCGTTGCCGAAGGCCGCGACTGCCAGATACGACGCGGTTGTGCGTGCTCGTTTGACGGGATGCAGGTCCAGACGGCCGCTGTCGACCTTGCTGTGCGCGACCCCGTAGCCCACAGCGGGATTCGCCAACTGCATGATCACGTTGGCTGTGCTCATGGTCTGTCCCATCGACACGAGCGAGGTCGCGAAGAAGCTGCTGTCGATCGCGTCCATTTCGGCGCGCGTCATACGTTTGTCGCTTGTCGTCATCTCTCCACCTCTATCTGATTACGTGTGTAGTCAGAATAGCGGATTGTGTGCCGCCTGTCGGCCACGGGCTCAGGGAGTCCCCGTCCCGGAGTCGCGAGACGTTGTCGACTGGTTCGCGTGCTGAACGACCGCGCGCGCGAACTGTTCCGGTTGGTCGAGCGCGATGATGTGGGCAGCATCGGTGATATGACACGTGGTGAGGTGATCGGCGACGCCGGCGAGTTGCCGCGCCGTCGTGTCGGCGACCACGCCGCCGCCGATGGCGAGGGTCGGCATTCCCAGACGGTGGGTGCGGGCCCATCGTGCTGTCCACGCAGCGTTCTCCGGCATGGCTCGGTAGTGCGCGAATGCGGCACGCAGTGCATCATGTCCCCGATACGTGTCGGCGATGGAGGCGATCAGGTCCTCGTCCGGATTGCAAAGGGTGCCCAGCCCGAGGAAGAAGCGGACATAGGTGTCCTCTGCTCCGACGACGACCTTCTCGGCCAGCGCATCCGGCGCCTGGTGGAACCCGAACCACCACGGTGGGGTGCGCAGGAACGTCTCCGCGCCGGAGAGTCCCCCCAGAACCGCCTCGCTCACGGTGAGCGTCGCGATACGGTCCGCATACGTGGCCGCCATCGTGAACGCAGGTGTCGCACCCAGATCCATGCCCACCATGTGAACTGCGCCGATCCCCAGTTCGTCGAGCAACTGTATGAGGTCCAGGGCCACGGTTGACGCATCGTATCCGTGTCTCGGTCGTCCGCTGTCGCCGAAACCTCGGAGGTCAGGGGCGATGACGTGGAATCCCTGCGCGGCCAGCCGGGGTGCCACCGATGACCAGATCGCTCGGGTATGGGGGAATCCGTGCACGAGCATCACCGCAGGCCCGTCGCCGATGGTGTCTACGGCCAGATGGGTGTCACGGAGTCGGACGACGCGCGTTGAGGCGGACGCGATACGTGTCGGAACCGTTGCCGGGACGGCATCGTCATGGTCTACATTTGACATATGGTCACCATAGGTAACCGAACGCATGCTGCCAAGGACGCACTTGTCAGAGACCAGGTCACCCCACGGTGACCGCACGCAGGCGTGGCGACCTCTTCGACCCGGAATGTCCGACGCGACAGTTGCTGGACCGGGTGGGATCGAAGTGGACCGCCATGTGCGTTCTCGTGCTCGACGAGACCGGCACGGAACTGCGCTTCTCGGAGCTGAAACGTCAGATGTCGGGGATCTCGCAGAAAGTCCTGACCGAGACACTCCGTGCGCTCGAACGTGACGGTCTGCTCACGCGGCGGGTCGAACCGACATCCCCTCCTCGGGTTCACTACGGTCTCACTGCTCGGGGGCAATCGCTTGCAGCGCCGTTACGCCAGTTGCGGTGGTGGGCCGAGGAGAACATGCCCGGAGTCGATGATCATCGCCGACTCTATGACCGCAAGCGTGCGCGATGACAGTCGTTACGGGAATGAGTTTCGAGCAATCGTGACCGCCGCTGACGAGTGACGACGATGCGTCGCCGGGATCGTCAAGCCACAATGCACCGTCAACCGAGCGCCTTCTCGAGAAGTTCACCAAGGCGTGTGATCTCCTCCGGGGTGAGGGCGTCGAACGAGGATTCGAAAACGGAGTCCACCACCTTCTGCCCTTCGGTTCGTAGGCGCTCGCCTTCTGCGGTGAGTCGGTGCCTCACCGCACGGCCGGGGCCCGGGATGCGCTCGATCATTCCCCGTGCGCTCATCCTCGATGCGAGGGAGCCGAAGGACTGGTCACTCTGGAAGGTCAGTTCGGCAAGGTCGTGTAATGACGCCTTTGGGTGTCGGTGTAGATGGCGCAGTGTGTCCCACTGCACCAATGACAGGCCCAGCGGCGCGAGTGCGTGACTCAACGCCCGGTGGTGGCGGTGCTGTAGTCGTTTGACGGACAAGGCAACATCGGCGCGCGTATGTCTCATGGGTGTGCACCTTAGCCTCGATCCACCGGTCTGCGGGGAACCGCTGGTCGGGGACAGGCGAAACGCCCTGTCTGACACAGAGAATGGGACTCCTCCACAGTTCCATCCACACGCCCGGAAACTGCATCTACGAGTGCACTTCTTCGTGATCGATTGGAACCCTGAGCAAGTCCACTCCCTCACTCAGGCAGTGTGCCTCCCCGCCACGGCGCATGCGGGCCGGTGAATCGAGGCTCAGGGCAACCATGAGACAATGAAACTAAGCTTGCTTATATACGCACACTTAGTTACCGTGGTCGAGAGAGCCCCGCCCGCCGAAGCGACCAGAGAGACCGAGCCATGAACACCTCCGCCACTGCCGGTGCACTCCGACCGAACCGCACCCGTACGCTGACCGTCGGCGCAAATCGTCCAGCTCTGGTGACCGTCGAGTGCCGTGATCGCGGCCGTCCCTTTGTTCTCCTCCATGGCGGCGGCGGGCCGGCGAGTATGGCAGGGTTTGCCGATCTACTCGCCGAGCGCACCCACAGCCATGTGCTGCTCCCCACACATCCCGGTTTCGCCGGTACTGCGATTGCGGATGGCGTCGACAGCGTGAGGGACCTCGCCGCGGTGTACATCGCGATGTTGGATCAACTCGCATTGGTCGATGTCACGTTGATCGGCAACTCCTTTGGTGGTTGGCTCGCTGCGGAGATGGCGCTGCTGGACAGTCCACGGGTCAGTGGGCTGGTCATCGTCGATGGCATCGGCATCGAGGTCGCGGGTCATCCGATGCTCGATGTACGGGGATTGTCGCCGGAACAGATCCGTGCGCATTCCTTTCACGCCACCGATGTGGCTTCCCCATCGTCGGACGAATCCTCACCCCCTCATGGCCCGAGCCCTGATGTCCGATCTCTCATTCGATACGCCGGCGAAACCATGTGCGACAAAACGCTTCTCGAGCGTCTGGCGGGAATCGAGATTCCAGCGCACGTGATCTGGGGCGAGAGCGACGGCATCGTCGATGTCGAATACGGTAAGGCGTACGCCGACGCGATCGAGGTGTCGACCTTTACGTTGCTGCGCGCCACAGGACATCTACCACAGGTCGAGACGCCGGAAGAGTTGCTCGGCGCGATGCTCGATCTGGGTAGCGACCCCGCGGTATCCGATGTATCCAGCACGAATGCGCCCACCCGATGAACGCCTCGTTGACGGTGACCCGTATCGGCCACGCGTGTCAGGTGATAGGCATCGGCGGCCTCCGGGTGCTGACCGATCCCTGGTTCACTCAGTCGGCCATCTACCATCCGGGTGAACCGCTCGCCTCGACGGTCGCAGACCTCGGCCACATCAACGCTGTCGTGATCAGCCATGCGCACTACGATCATTGTGATCTGGATGCTCTCGTCCGCGGTGGATTCGATCTGGACACACCGTTGCTGGGGCCCGGAACGGTGACAGAGGTCGCCCGCGGCAAGGGATTTCGGAACACGCGGACGATCGAGGCGTGGCAGAGCGCCTCCGTCGGTGACGTCTCCGTGACGGCGACCCCGGCCCAGCACGGCGTCCACGAAGTCACCTTCGTCCTCGAAGGTGCGGACCGCCGTGTCTTCTTCGGCGGCGACTCGTTACGGGTGCCTGAACTCGACACCATTCCGGACCGATTCGGCCACATCGACATTGCGATCCTGCCGACGAACGGATTGTGTGTGCGACCGCTGAATATGCGCCAGGTGGTCATGGACGCCGAGTCTGCTGCCCATCTCGCTGCGGCGCTGCAACCCGACGTCGCGGTGCCCCACCATTATGCGTTTCATAGCGGTTGGTTGGGCGACCGGATGGTGACAAAGACTGACCGAGACCCCCGGCACTTTGCGAATGCTGTCGAGCGGCTCGACCCCCGGATCGATGTCCGTCTCCCGTTGCCCGGGGCGACGGTGACCATTCCGGCTGCGGTCCCACCCATGTGAGAATCGTTGTCGACCATCTGGTGGACCACTCCACGCCCACCCAACCGGCTCGTGTGGTGCGGGGGTCGTGGCGGTAGCGGAACGAACCCGAGAGACACATTGACGGTTGGACGGTCGAAAGACACTGTGGCTGTCCGCCGGCCGCCATGCCACGCCGTATCGGAGCGTCTGTTCAGTGTGGACGAACGCCGATCATACTGTACCCGAACCCAACTCGTGTCTCGGTGACCCGACTTGTTGGTCGTTTCTGAAACTGGTCGACAGTTGGCCCTCTGCAGGATCTCGCCGGTGGTCTTGGTCCAGGCGAACGGATGTTCGCGGTCGGGTTCCGGCCGGTGATGGGTTGTCGGAACTCGGCGGTGACGTCGTGCGCGTCGGCGACGATCGCGTGCACGGCGACAACCGCTTGGGATACGCGGGAACTGCGAATCGGACTGGTTCGTCCGGACCGCCGGGAGCAACAGCCCAGGAGTCGCGGACCACTGAATCCGGATTCGATCGGCTGGGCCGGTGCATCGGCGGACGATGCGGTCGGTAGTCGAGCGTGCACGGATCGGACGGCATCTGAGCTTGAATCCGAGTTCGGTGTGAAGCTCGATCCCACTGACCTCGGTCCCCGACGCGAGGAGGAACGGCGTCCGCTTCGTCGTGGGGCAGAGAGCCGCAGCACGTCTTTGCGTTCGCGGTGAGTGGATTGATTGATCCGGTGATCCCCCGAACATAGGTTCTCTACCTGAATCAACCGGCGTGACGGTAACCGGGTCGGTACGAGACGGGAGTGGGGCAATCACCAGAGTCATACCGCAGACCGACCACGCAACGACCGGCTACGCGGCGTCGGCGTCGTCGCTGGAAGAACTGCCGATTGTCAAGGCGCCACATTACGGCCGCTGGCTCGGCGTGCTCGTCGTGGTGGTGCTGATCGCGCAGTTCGTGACTGGAGCGATCACGAATCCACGATTCGACTGGCCGACATTCGCACACTTCTTCTTCAGTACTACGGTCCTCACGGCGCTCTGGGTGACGATCCAGCTCACGTTGTACGCCGCAGTGATCGGATTCGCGGGCGCGATCATCCTTGCGCTGATGCGACAGTCGCCTAACCCACTCTTGCGCAGCGTCAGTTGGTCGTTCATCTGGCTGTTCCGCTCGATCCCCTTGATCGTGCAGGTGTTGTTCTGGGGGTTTCTCGGGGCTCTCTACACACACATCGGCTATGGGGTGCCGTTCGGGCCGGTGTTCGGCGAACTCGCGACGAAGGACGTCATCGGCCCGATGGTCGCGGCGGTGATCGGACTGTCCATCCATCAGGCCGCCTATGGCGCGGAGATCATCCGGGCCGGGCTTCTATCGGTGGACGACGGACAGCGCGAAGCCGCTGCAGCGCTGGGAATTCCACTTCGACGGCAGTTCACCCGGATCATATTTCCGCAGGCGATGCGGACGATCGTGCCACCGGCAACCAACGAGATCATCGGCCTCCTGAAGGGCACGTCGGCAGTCTTCATCCTGGCGTTGCCCGACCTGTTCTACCAGGTGCAGGTGATCTACGGACGCAACGGGCGAATCATTCCGCTGCTCGTGGTGGCGGTGGCATGGTACGTGATCCTCACCGGGCTCTTGTCCGCCGTCCAGTTCTACGTCGAACGGTTCTTCGCGAAGGGGGCGCACCGCGAGATGCCGCCGACTCCCCTACAGAAGCTGATCCGGTGGTCCGGCGACGCCAGGGTGACGTTGCGCGAGAACTGGAGGCAGCGGCATGTGTTGGTGCGGAGGAGTGTCCGGTGAGCGACACAGTGGATACACACGCCGGCAACGATGTGGTGCTCGAGGTCCGCAACGTGGTCAAGTCGTACGGCGCCAGTGTGGTCCTCGACGGAGTGAGTCTCACCGTGCGACGAGGTGAGACCGTCGCGATCATCGGCCCCTCCGGTTCCGGCAAATCGACACTGCTGCGAGCCATCAACCATCTGCAGCCGCCGACACGCGGCTTCGTGCTTCTCAACGGGGAAGTCATCGGCTACCGAGTCGGCACGAGAGCACTTCGGCAGCTCCCCGAGCGAGATGTGCTGCGACAGCGAGCCCGAATCGGTTTCGTCTTCCAGTCGTTCAACCTGTTCCCACATCTGACGGCGCTGGAGAACGTCGCCGAGGCACCGGTCTCGGCCCTCGGACGGGCCAGGGCGGAGGTGGTCGACGAAGCCGTTGCACTGCTGGACCGGGTCGGGCTGTCGCATCGTATCGACGCATACCCGCGCCAGTTGTCCGGCGGGGAGCAGCAGCGGGTGGCGATCGCCCGGGCGCTGGCTCTACGGCCCCAGCTGATGCTGTTCGATGAACCGACCTCGGCATTGGACGCCGAGCTGGTCGACGAGGTGCTGAACGTCATCGTCGACCTCGCTCGAACCGGCACCACGTTGGTCATCGTTACTCACGAGATCGCCTTTGCTCGCCGTGTCGCCGACACCGTCGTGTTCATGAACGAAGGAAAGATCGTCGAGAGCGGTCCGGCCACAAGAGTTCTCGACAAACCCAGAGAGCCCAGGACGCAGAGCTTCCTGGCGCTCGTGCGTTGATCCACCAAGGGAGCAGCAGTGATGACGACAATTCTCTTTCCCGGAAGCGGCCGACGAAGGCGGCTCAGCACGATCGTCGCGGTAGCGATGTTGACAGTGACATTGGTCGGCACGG
Source organism: Gordonia sp. ABSL11-1 (assembly GCF_030315685.1). Classification (GTDB taxonomy): domain Bacteria; phylum Actinomycetota; class Actinomycetes; order Mycobacteriales; family Mycobacteriaceae; genus Gordonia. Next base: position 18,113 of record NZ_JASXSI010000024.1, read on the forward strand.
GTTGCTCCACCGACGTCGATGACACCACCCAGCAGGTGAAGACTGCTTCGGGTGAGTCCTTGAACCTGACGGCGAACCAGAATCGGATCGTGCCTGCGCGGGACGAGGCGATCGCGGCCACCGTGCCGCAGGCGATCCGCGACCGGGGCACGTTGCTCATCGGTCAGGGCTCCGGCGCGGGCAACCCGCCGTTCACTTTCCCCGCGACCGATGACGACACCGTCTGGATCGGCGACGAGGTCGACATCGCCACCCTGGTTGCCGGGGTCCTGGGGCTCAGACCCGAGTTCCGCCGGTCATCATGGGAGGGTTTGTTCCTCGGCATCGACAGCGGCAGCAGTGATGTCGGGTTCTCCAACATCACCGTGACCGAGGCCCGCAAGGACCTCTACGACTTCGCCACCTATCGCACGGATGTGCTGTCGCTGATCGTGCCGAAGGACTCCACACTGTCATTCGACGGTTATCAGGATCTGAGCGGTAAGACCATCGCTGTCGGTTCCGGTACCAACCAGGAGAAGATCCTCATCGGGTACGCCGATCGGCTCGAGTCCGAGGGCAAACCGGGCATCGACATCAAGTATTTCCAAGACACGACCAGCGTTTGGTCAGCTTTGACGTCGGGCCAGATCGACGGCTACTTCGGTCCGAACCCGATCAACGCGTTCCATGATGCACAGGTTCGCAACACGCCCAATGAGACGAAGATCGTCGGCGAGGTCTCCGGAGCGGGGGAGCGCCTCACGGGCCTGATCGCGGCGACCACCAAGAAGGGCAATCCATTGATCAGGTCGGTGCACGCGGCCCTCAACAAGGTCATCGAGAACGGCGACTACACCACGGTGCTCGAACGGTGGAATCTCAAGAGCGAGGCGGTCGAGAAGTCTGAACTGAATCCACCGGGCCTTCCGCGGTCGGCCGGCTGACGGCCTGGTGGGTATGAGCCACCCCGGGACGGAGCATGGTGAGGCGAACCAGCGTCGTCAGTCGCTGCGCTTTGTTGCCGTGGCGCAAGACGATCCGCGCGCACGGCCGATGCTCGACGATCTGGCTCTCGAGTATGCGACCAGATACGGACATCCGGTCGAACTGTTGCGCGAGGAGATCTTCACCTACCCGGCCGCGGAGTTCTCCGCTCCTGGAGGCGCCTTGGTGCTCGGCGACGACGGTGAACACATCGTGGCGGGTGGCGCTTTCCGACGTTTCGACGTACAGACGGCCGAACTCAAGCGCATATGGACTTCGGCGGCACACCGTGGGCGTGGATACGGTCGGCAAGTGGTCTACGAACTGGAGCGCCGGATTGCGTCGCTCGGCTATCGTCGTATCCATCTGACGACGGGCTGGCAACAGCCCGAGGCGGTGGCGCTGTACGTGACCGCCGGATACACCGCGGAGTTCGACCCGGCACTCTATCCGACTGGCCGGGTGCCGCATGCCTTCAGCAAACAAGTGCCGTCGCCGCACTCGAGGTGATCTCACGGGCGGTCCACGCCGACACGATGAGAAAATGGTATCCACTTCAGCGCCGCGCCCAGTGCTCGGATTCGTCGTGGGTCGTACTCTTGCGGTCGAGATCGGTGACACACATCCTGGGCGCATGACAACTCGTGTGACGATGTCGGTGATGGCGCTTGGCGCGTCATTGGCCATAGTCGGATCCACATTTCTGGCAGCCTCGGCCTCGGCCGTGCCGGTGGCGCCCGATCCCAACCAGCCGGCCAATGGGGAGTCTGCTCCGGGACATTCCACGGAGAGCACGCTGACTCCATGGTTTTCCCCGGTCCAGGTTCCACCGCCGGCCGTGACAGGCGGCGGCGCACGGTCACGGACCATCGTGTACCGCGCATACCCGTTCCTGTCACGATGGCTGCACGACGCCATCGGGCGTCAGCCCCTGGAGCTGAACGGTGCCGCCCGGATCACTTTCGTCGATCCTGTCGGCGGTAGGACGGTCGTGGTCAACCCGAACGGACATTGCGACTTCACGGACGGGCGGAATCTCGGTGCCGGCACGCCTCTGCGGCCGATTGTCGTCGACGCGGAAGGCTTCGCCCTGACGATCGAGCCGCGACTGCATCGGGTGGCGCCGGGATCGTGATGATCAGAACGTGTTCGAAGGTGTGGCCGCTGTCGCCGCCCGCGATGACGATGCGATCGGACCAGCCGCCGACGAAGACCCGATCGTCGGTGTGGGCGATCATTCAGCGATCATCACATTCCTGCGTGGGTTCGATACTCGCACTGGTCCAACCGGCTCGTCTCGGGAGTGAGGCTGCCCGACCTCGAAGGCGCCACGAACCGTCCGCCGACTGCCCGACACCCACACCAGGGCAGATCGAGGTTGGTGGCCCCATGGGCGGCCGCAACGAGGTCTCCCTTCAGTCCAGGACGGCTCAGCTCACTGCACCGTGCCGCGCCACGCCGTCGGGTTCGCCACCTTCAGGTTCCGGGCAGGACGACGTCGTTGACGTGTCGCCCGCCACGGATCGCTGATGTCCCGCATTCCCGGCTCATGACAGTCCCAGTCGGCCACGCAGCGTGCCGGCCTCGTACGAGGTACGGAAAAGACCGCGGCGCTGCAGCTCTGGTACCACGAGGTCGACAAATGCATCAAGGGAATCGGGCTGGTAGGGGGAGAACACGACGACACCGTCGAACTTTCGTTCCACGAAGCTCTCCTCGATCCAGTCGGCCACCTCGTGCCCGGATCCGACGACCGAGGGCTGGTTCCCTGGCGCGTTGGACACGAATCGATCCAGTTCGGCCAAGGTTATGTCGTCGCTACCGTATCCGGCGAGCGCATCGCGGATCAGCCATGGCGTCGCCGTGGCACCGACATCGATGACGTCGTTCACCTTCTCGTCGGGACCTGCGTCTCCGAGGTCGACACCGAGGTACGAGCCCAGAGAGGCTGCCTCGAAGGGAACGGTCGACAGTTCCTGCACCTCGCGAAACTTTGCGTGAGCTGCAGCCGATGATTCGCCGACATAGAACGTCACACCCGCCATCTGGATGTAGGACTCGGGATCGCGGCCGTGTGCAGCCGCCGCATCCTTCTGCACGCGGTACGACTCGGCCTGATCATCATTGAAGGCGACGAACCTGATGTCGGCGTACTCACCACCGAACTGCACCGAGCGTTCCGAGGTTCCCGCAACGACGAGGGGCAGCCGGCGCTGTGGTGAGGGCGGTAGGTTCAGCGGTCCGGCGACGTCGAAGTACTGGCCGCGGAAATCGGCTGCGTGCACCCGCGAAGGATCCATGTAGATCCCGCTGTCCTTGTCCCCGACGAGCCAGCCATCTTCCCACCCGTCCCACAGTGCGCGCAGAACCTGGACGAATTCCTCAGCCTGCGCCCAGCGCGCCTCGTCGGTGGGGGCGTCTTCGAGGCCGAAGTTCCTCGCCGCGTCGGGCGTCCATCCGGTCACCGCGTTGAGTCCGGCCCGGCCGCCACTCAGCAGATCGAGCGAGGTCGCCTGCCGCGCCACCGAGTAGGGGTGGTGGTAGACCGTGTTGAACGTCGCGATCAGTCCGACCTCGTTGCTTATCCCGGCCAGGTAGGCGAGCGTGGTAAACGGGTCTGCTTTGAAAAGCGTGTTCTGCGACCAATAGTGGCCTGACCCGCCCGCACCTCGCCAGCCCTTCCGCGGAGTACTGCTGCCGGCGAGCGTTGCCACATCGGGCAGCCGCGCGGCTTCCAGGCTTCCCACGAACACATAGTCGAAGAGACCGCGTTCAGCCGTCAGCACGGCGTCCCGGTAGTACGCGGGATTCGACTCCCAGAGGATGCCTGCGCCGGGTAGTCGCCATGAACTGCCGTGGCGACCCTGCGGCCAGAAGGAGTGGGCCAGCAGGAGACGTCGGCGGTCGCTCATCGTGGTGATTTCCGTGTCTGGCGGGCGCCGGAAGCTGGATTCGGCTCCGAGAGAACAGCATCTGCGTGGAAATTCCTCATCTGAGTGCCTCCTTGTAGCGGGTGGTCGGGACTGCGGCCATGAGCTGCTGGGTGTACTCCTCGCGCGGATCGGTCAGGATGTCTTCGGCCCGACCGGATTCCACGATGCGTCCGCCGCGCATCACGGAGATGTCGTCAGCGATGAGTCGTACGACGCCGATGTCGTGAGTGATGAAGAGATAGGCGAGCCCGAAAGCAGCTTGCAGGTCGACGAGGAGCTGGAGTATTCGGCTCTGCACCAGGACGTCGAGCGCCGAGACCGCTTCGTCGAGCACGACGATCTTTGGATCGACCGCGAGAGCGCGTGCAATGGCGACGCGCTGACGTTGTCCGCCCGACAGTTCGCCGGGCCGACGGTCGGCGAACTTGCCGGGCAGTCCCACTGCGTCGAGCAGATCGCTGACACGGCTGACTGCCTCTGCTCTTGTGCTGAGTAATCCGAACGATTGAACTGGCTCCAGCACAATCTGTTTCACAGACATCTTCGGGTTCAGTGAGCTGAACGGATCCTGGTAGACGTACTGGATGTGACGGTAGGCCTGCCGTCGGTAGCGTGTGCCGGGGCCGGACACCACTTCGTCGTCGATGAGAACCTGCCCGGCAGAGACTGTCTCCAGGCCGACGGCGAGCCTTGCCAGCGTCGTCTTGCCGGCCCCGGACTCTCCGACAATCGCGTGGGTTCGCCGGTCTCGCAGTTCGAGTGAGACCTCGGCCACGGCAGCCGGACCGTTGCTGGTGCGTGACGTGGAGAAGTACTTGCTCACGCTGTCCAGCCGCAGCACGGAACGGTCGGGTGCGGGTTGTTCAGGTGCGCTGACGATGTGTGTGCTCGGCGTCAGCCGCCTGGCGATCAGGGCAGGGTCGTTGCGTACGAGTTCGGCAGTGTATGGGTGGCTTGGGTTCTCGAGTACTCCGGCGGCAGTTCCCTCCTCGACCATCCTGCCGTCCTTCATCACTACGATCCGGTCGGCACGTTCGGCTGCGATGCCGAGATCATGTGTGACGAAGAGAATTCCGAGTCGGAGTTCCTCGCGCAGGGTGGCCAGCCGATCCAGGATGTTCTTTTGCACCGTGACATCGAGCGCCGACGTGGGTTCGTCGGCGACCACGAGTTTCGGGCTGTTGGCCAAAGCGATGGCGATGAGCACGCGCTGCCTCATGCCGCCGGAGAGCTCGTGCGGATAGCGCTTGTAGACGGTCTCGACATCGGTCAGTCCGGCCTGGGTCAAACGGTCGAGGGCGATCGCTCGCACCTCGTCGGTTCCCGCCCGGTGGTGCAGCCGGATGGCTTCGGTGACCTGCCGACCGACCCGTTTGACCGGGTTGAGACCTGTCGAGGGGTCCTGCGGTATGTAGCCAACGAATGCTCCCCGCAGCCTGGTGAGCCGCCGATGCGACCAACCGGTGACATCTGTTCCGTCATAGCGGATGCGGCCGGACGTGATACGACCGGTCGCGGGCAGGATGCCGAGCGCGGCTTGCACCGTAGTGGACTTGCCCGAGCCGGATTCGCCGACAACTGCCACGAACTCGCCGGGAGCGACGGTGTGCGACACCGATGACACCGCGGGACCGCCATCGTGCCCATCGTAGACAACCGTGAGATTCTCGATCTCCAGGAGTGGTGCCTGAGCGGGAGTCATGATCGTCCCCCGATCGCCCTGCTGATCCGATAGGTGGCGAGTACCGCTATCAGAGTGACGAACCCCGGGGCCAGCGGCACCCACGGATAGATCGACAGGTACTGCGTTCCCTGTGCGACCTCCAGACCCCACTCGGGCTGCGGCGGCGGTGCGCCGTAGCCCAGATATCCGAGTGCTGCGACGGCTAGAATCGCCTGTCCCACTTCGAGCGCGGCCAGCGCGAGCACAGGTCCGGCGGCATTCGGCCAGACGTGGCGGAGCAAGGTCTTTCTCCGGGACGTGCCCAGTGTCCGGGCGATCTCCACATATCCGGTTCCGGAGACACGCAGGACCTCGGCCCGTGTGACCCTGGCAAACGACGCAACGGCACCGATACCGACCGCGATGGCGATGTTCGTCGTACCGAAGCCGAGCGCGGTGACGACCGTCATCGCCAGCAGAAGGGCCGGGATCGCCAGTAGTACGTCGACGAATCGCATCAGTGTGCTGTCGGCGCGTCCTCTGAGGAATCCCGCCGTGGCACCGATGGCGGCGCCGCAGACAAGGCCAAGCACTACGGCGACGAACGTTGCCAGCAGCGTCTGCGACGTGCCATGAACCACTCGTGAGTACACGTCCCTGCCCAGCTCGTCTGTCCCGAACAGGTGCTGTGAACTCGGACCCGCGAACAGGACCTGGGAATCGGTGGCCAGAGGGTCGTGGCCGGTGAACCAGCCGGGTCGCACCGCCCACAACAATAGGACCACCCAAACGGCCGCCGACAGGAGTAGGCCGGGCTTGCGCACGGCGGAAACAAGTCTCGACGCACCGCTCCTGCGCGCCGAATGCGTCTGCCGGGTCTGGTCGTCGTGGTCATCTCCGACAACCGCCTCGAGTTCGAGGGAGGTCATGATGCGGTGACCCGTGTGTTACCCCGGAGGGGCAGGACCGTCCGCAGCCGCGGATCGAGCAGCGGGTAGATCAGGTCGACGATCAGGTTGACCACGACGAAGACAACCGCCACCAGGACCACAACCCCCTGGACCAGCGGCAAATCTTGTTGGCGCACCGCAGTTTCGGTGATTCCGCCCAGCCCGGGCCGGGAGAAGACGGTCTCCACGATCACCGCCCCGGCCAGCAGGTTGCCGAAGATGATCCCGCCGATCGTCAACGCCGACATGGACGCGTTGCGTAGCACCTCGCGTGTCAGCGCAGCGAACCTGCTGAATCCCTTCATGATTGACGTGATCATGTAACCCTTCTCGAGTTCCTCGTCGAAGTTCTTCAGCAGGAGCTGCGCTATCGGCGCGGAGACCGGGATGGCGAGCGTGATGCTGGGCAGGACCAACGACAACAGTCCCTCGTTCCCCACCGCAGGAAACATCCCGAGCCTGAACGCGAACATCTCCAACAACAGCAGTCCGATCAGAAAGGTGGGAAAGGACACCGCCACCGCGGGGACGGCGGCGACCAGGTTCGAAAGCCAGGGCCGCTGCACGTAGCTGGCGATCACCGTCACCACGAGAGCGATGATCACGGCCACGATCAGACTGGTGAACGCCAGCATCAATGTCGACGGAACAGCGTGTAACACCAAGGATGAGACCGGCTGCCCGAAATGCACGGAGTTGCCGAAGTCACCGTGAACGGCTCGGCCGAGCCGTTGGACGTACTGGATGATCAGGGGGCGGTCGAACCCGTAGTAGTGACGCAGGTTCGCCAGATCCTCCGGGGTCATCTGCTGGACTTCGTTCGGGTCGAACAGATGGGTCACCGGATCGCTGGGCAACGCGAACAGCAGTAGGAACGACAGCGTGTAGGCCGCCCACACCACTCCCACCGCCGTCGCCAGCTTCAACAGGACGTAGCGAAGCATCGTGTCACCTCACTTCTCCGATACGCCGCACAGTCGTCCACATCTCGGCCCTTCAGTTGCTGAGCCAGGTCGTGTACAGGAAATTCCGGCCGAGCGAGTCGAAGGTGATGCCTTGCACATTCTTGTTCGCTGCCTGGACCGACTGGGTCGTGTACACGGGGTTCACCAACGCGTTGTCGATGATGTATTTCTGTGCGTCGGCAGCGTACTGCGCTCGCCTGGCCGGGTCTGTGGTCGAGTCCAGCTTCGCAGTCACGTCGACAAGCGGTTGATAATACTGGTCACCGGGTTTGAGGCCCAGGAGGTTGCTGTAGGTCGGCGACAGAGTCTGTCTGATCACGGAGATGTCGTCCCGGCCCTGACCCGCGATCGAGGCGTTCAACGTGCCGTCCCGCTTTGCGCTGGTTTGTGCTGCGCCGTAGTCGGCGATAGGCAGCACCTGGAGGTCGAGTTGGATGCCGATCTTCCTCAAGTCCGACTGGATGTACTCGTAGAGTGGCTGATTGACAACGAAATTGGTGATACCGATGGCCTTCACCGTCAGCCGCTTGCCGTCCTTGACGCGTATCCCGTCACCTCCGGGTTTCCAGCCGTCGTCGTCGAGGAGTTTCGCAGCTGCGCTCGGGTCATAGGTCAGATCGTTGCTGTGATCAACCCAGCCGGGCACACCTTTTGAGACCACCGAGGTGGAAAGACTGTAGTTGCTCGTCACCAGCTTGCGTGCCCCGTCACGGTCCCAGCCCAGCACAATGGCCTTGCGCACGCTCGGGTCGTTTGTCGGTGCGTTGTTCACCTGGAAGTAGAAGCCGATGTCCCACCCCAGCAACGGCTTGCCGATGACCTGCAGTCCTCCGGCGTCCAGGATCTTTTCGCTCGTCGGACTGATACCCAGCGAGACGTCCACCTGTTGTGATCGGACCGCTCCGACGCGGACACCCTCGTCGGATACCTGACGCAACGTCACGCTGTCGAGATACGCGGCACCGCTGTGGCCCACGTCGGCCGGTGCCCAGTTGTAGTTCGTCCGGCGGGCCAGTACGGTGTCGCCCTGCACGGCGTAGCTCTTCACCGTGAACGGACCCGATCCCACCAGGTTGGCGGGGACCTGACGGTCTCTCACCGACTTCTTGAGCGTGGCCTCCCCGAGGATCGCGCCCGGATAGAACGACGTCGCATTGAGGAATGAAGCGGCCGGCTGGGTGTAGGTGACTTCCAACTCATCAGGTGCGAGCACCGTGGTGCCGCCGTAGTTGGTGGCAAAAGCGGGTACGGGGGCGAGTCCGAGCTCTTCGTTTCCCTTGGCGAGCTGGTCGAGGTTGTCCTTGACGACCTGGGCATCGAGCTCACTGCCATCGCTGAAGGTGACGCCGGGGCGTAGCCAGAACCTGAAACTGGTTGCGTCGTTGTTGGTTTCCCACTTCGTTGCGAGCCACGGCTTCAAGTCCCCGGTCTTCGGATCCTGCCACAGCAGCTTGTCGTAGACGTTCTGGTTGACCAGCGCTTCGGAGAAGTTCGGCGTGGCGATATGTGGGTCGAGGGACCGGACGGAGTCGTTGATGGCCAATGTCAGATCACCCCCGGTCCGTGGTTGCCCGGGTGAACCCGTGCCCGAATCGCCGGAGTTTCCCGAGCAGGCCGCGACCAGCGCAACTGTCGCGATCCCGACGGCGAACATCCTCAGTCTTCTGCGCACGCCTTCTCAACCTTTCACGTGTATACGGCCATGCAACTGCACGCGGCAGGTGTGACTGTGCCGGTGTGCTTGCGAACTACCATGCCTGGGCGGAATTGCTATGCCTGGGCGAGTTGCCCGCTGGTGATCCGGAGATCCTCCCGGAACGTCGATTCCTGCTCGGGATAGTCCTCGCGGAACAGTCCCTTCTGTTGCAGCAGCGGGATCACCTCTCTGGTGAAGTCCGCCAGACCGCCCGGGAGCAGCGAGGAACTGACGCTGAAACCGTCGACCGCCCCCGCGTGGAACCACTCCTCGACGACCCCGGTGATCTGTTCGGGAGTTCCGACGACCAGATTCCCGCCGCGCGACGCGGTGAACACCCGCTGCAGCTTTCCCAGGGTGTCGTAACCGTCGTCGACGAGTTTGCGGAGCTTGTCATAGCGTCCCTGTTGACCGTTGAACGCGACATCGGGCAGGCGGGGGACGGGTGAATCCCAGTGCGGGTCGGGGCCGAAATCATGTCCGGTGTACGAGGAGATGATGACTGCGGCGTAGCGCGGCGAGGAGGCGCGTTCTGTCTCCTCGAACGTCCGCCGCGCCTCTTCCTCCGTGGAGCCGACGTGCGCTCCGAGGATCGGAACGATGTTCACCGCGTCCGGGTTGCGGCCCGCCCGCGCTGCCGCATCGCGTATCTGCTGACGGAATGTCACTGCCTCGGAGATGGTCGCGACCGCCGAGAACACGACTTCGGCGTACTTGCCGGCGAAGTGGATACCGCTGGCCGAGCGGCCTGCCTGGACGAGCACCGGGTGTCCCTGTGGTGACGGGGGTATATCGAGAGGTGCGCCCAGCTTGTACGGGCCGAACTGAGCAGTCGAGAAGTCGATCTTCGACAGGTCCGCGTACAGACCGGTGGCGCGGTCGCGGACCAGCGCGTCCGGTTCCCAGGTGTGCGACAGATGCAGTACCGCGTCGACGAAATGGCCTGCCTGCTCATAGCGGGCTTCGTGGTCGGGGAGCGCATCGAGCCCGAAAGCCTTCGCTTCGGCGTCTTGTGCCGAAGTCACGATATTCCAGCCAGCCCTTCCCCTGCTGATGTGGTCGAGCGAGTTGAAGAGTCGGGCAATATGATACGGCGGGTAGAAACTCGTGGTCACCGTCGCGATCAGCCCGATGTGCTCGGTGTGCGACGCCACCGCACCAAGAGTGACCAGTGGTTCCAACGTCAGCGGGGGAGCGACCGACAGATAGTCCGACACGTAGAGCGTGTCCGCCAGGAAGATCGAATGGAACTTGGCCTCTTCGGCGAGTTGTGCGGTCCGGATGTAGCTGTTGATGTCGAGTTCGGCGGCGGAATCGGGTGCGTCCGGGTGGAGCCACCCCGCCGGGGTGCGGTGTTGCACGACGGTATTGAAGATCAGTTGTCTTGTCATGGAGGGTTCCTGCGATTCGCGCGGTGGTAGGACAGTCAGACGTTGAGGTGACGCGGCGGCCTCTCACCCGTCAGCAGGTGCCGTCCGGTGAGCACGAATTTGGCGCGCGCCGGATCGTGCAGTGAATGAGTACGGATGTTGCGCCAGTGTCTGTCCAGACCCAGGCTCTCGTCGGTGGCCGAACTTCCCAGGATGTCGAAGATCGAACTGACCAGATCGATACCGATGTCGTTTGCCAGCCCCTTGGCCTCGGCCACCGCGAGTGATGCGGCAGCGGTGTTCTCGTCGGTGAGCTCAGGGGCGGAATGTGCTTCGTCGATGGAGTGGGCCGCGCGGCGCAACAAGGCTTCGAGCGCGTGCAGCAGCGCCTGGTGACGCCCGAATGTGTGCTGGACGAGTTCCTCCTCAACGACCGGCCGCGAGTCGAATTCGGGTTTGGGGCGGCTTCTGGTCCGGACAAATTCCACGGCATCTCCCAGCGCGGCCCGCACGATGCCGACGTCGATCGCGGCATGTATCGACTGATCGACCGCGCCTTGGGTTTTCGGCGGTAGGTTGCCGTCTGCCGGCGGGCTCACATCCAACACGAACTCGGGCCTGACCGCGACATCGTGCAGATACACGGCTCCACTGTGACTAGACCGCTGCCCGAACCCCGACCACTGGTCGAGGTCCAGCTTCACTCCCGGCGCATCTGGTCGCACGAAGACGACCGCCCGGCGTCGCTGATCGTGCTCGATCACCGCTCCGACGGCTATCCACGACGCTCCCAGCGCTCCGGTCGCGTAGTATTTCTCACCGTTGAGCAGGTATGTCCCCTTGTCTTGTCGGGATATGCTCGTGCGCCATGCGGTCGCCTGCGCGGTGCCGCGTTCTGAGTTGGCGTTCCCGAGGTGTGCGCCGGCGAGTACCTCGGCATAGATCTCGGAGGCGACCGCGGGGACGGGTTCACGCCGCAGCCGCTCCTGCACGACCCAATGAGTGAGATACAACTGGGCAAAGGCCGGATCCGCCACCGAGATTCGCCGAGTGATCTCGACGACGACGCTGTGCGGCAGATCCGGCCCGCCGAATCTCGTGGGGACACGGATGCCCAAGAGCCCCGATCTTGACATCGCGTCGATCTCCGACAGCGGGGCTTGTCGTGTCTTGTCACGGGCCACCGCGCCGGCGCGCGCGATCGCGGCCACTTCGTCGGCCGCCCGATACGCGTCGTCTGCGGTATGCAGAACCGGTACCTGGGTCATGAGTTCAGACATGCGCACTCGTGTACTGACTTTCGGGTACCGCAAGACCCAGATGATCGCGGAAGGTGCTGCCCTCGTACTCGTCACGGAGCAGCCCGCGCTTGCGCAGTTCCGGCACGACGTGATCGACGAATCGCTCGATACCTTCCGGGAAGTGCGTCGCGCTCACGTTGAACCCGTCGGAGGCACCGGAGCGGAACCAGAGCTCGAGATCGTCGGCGATCTGCTCGGGTGTTCCGACGAGATGCCTGATGGACGTGCGGTGTCCGAGCAGGATCTCTCGGAGAGTGAGGTCCTTGTTCTTCTCGAGTGCCTGCCACGCGGCATCGGTCAGGCCGTGCGAGATGTTCGCCTGGTCCCAGCCAGACGGACGAGCAGGAGGCCGCTTGTCGAGATCTGCCCGGCTCAGCGGGAGCTGAATACGTTCGGAGAGCTGGGCGAGCGAAGCATCGAGATCGATGTACTGATCGAGTTGAGCCAGGTGCTCCCGTGCCTCTTGCTCGGTGCTGCCCACGACCGGGTACACGCCCGAGAGCACGAAGACCTTCTCGGGGTCACGTCCCTGGGTCGCGACACGACTCTTGATGTCGGCGTAGAAGTCCTGACCGTCGCCGACCGTGTGTCGAATGGTGTAGACGATGTCGGCATGCTTCGAGGCGAAGGTGCGGCCCAGTTCGGAGGCCCCGGCCTGAATCAGTACGGGATGGCGCTGCGGTGACGGGGGCAATTGCAGCGGACCACGTGACTTGAAGTACGTGCCAATGTGTTCCACGGCGTGGACCTTCGCGGGATCGATGAACACCCCGCCGGACTGGTCGCCGACGAACGCGTCGTCCTCCCAGCTGTCCCAGAGCTTGGTCACCAGATCGACGAACTCGTCTGCGCGCCCGTACCGGGTGTCGTGATCTGGCGCATCGACTCCGAAGTTGGAGGCGGCGTTCTGGTTCCACGTGGTGACGATGTTCCATCCTGCTCGCCCGTGCGAGATGTGATCCAGCGTCGAGAAGCGGCGTGCCAGGTTGTACGGCTCGTTGTAGGTCGTCGAGACCGTCGCGATGAGACCGATCCGGTCCGTCGAGACCGCGATGGCGGTGAGCGCGTCGATTGGATCGAGAGTGTGCCAAGGATGAGTCGGCACCGTCTCGCGCAGGGATGGGGTGTCAGAGAGGAACACCGCATCGAAGGTGCCGCGCTCGGCCACCTGTGCGATCTTGATGTAGGTGTTGATATCCCAGAACTGCCGTGGATCGTCGACGACGCGCCAGCGCGCCGGGTGCGCGCCGAGGCCCGGATTGTAATTCACCGTGAGGTGAACTCGTCTCGAAGTCATGTGATTTCCCCCAGCGGTCGATCTCGTCGGAAGTGTCTGTGGCGGAGAGCCGGTGAATGGGCCGTAGCAGACCTTATCGATCCCCGAGATGTTCGGTATCGTTTCAATTGCGCTGCGCTTAATTCGGTCTTCTGGAATGGATTGCCCAAGCGGGATCTGTGGATGGCAGTGCCGGCTCCCGACCAGGCGGCGGCAAGTCTCCCACTCTGCGTGATCACAACCATTGATCGCGTGGATTCACGCGGCTAACTTGGCCGGTGCTGCCCCACCAATCCCGTGAGCCAATCCCGTGAGGAGACCGTCGTGACCGAAACCTCTGCACCCCCGGTAGGCGACCGGGCGGTGGCCGCCCAGGAATGGGAACTCTGGCACGCCAACCGCGAGCAGCAGGTCTTCGGATCGCACGGCGTCGCCGCGATCGCGTCCCTCACCTGGCTCGACAGCGAACCGGTCGAGATCGCCGGAGTGCCGGGGCGCTGGTCGACCGACGGCGATCAGCCACTCGCGACCGGGCTCTCCGACGACTTCTTCCTCGCGCCGGGTGAGGTTCGTGAGCTGCAGAGCGATTCGCTTTCCGGCAGCGAACCCCGCACATTGCAGTTGCGGGGTATCAAGCTCGGCGACGACGTGGCGCTCCTGGTGTTCGACCCGCAGTCGCTGACACTTTCGCGCTACAGCGGCATCGCTTCTTTCGATTACGACCCTGCCTGGGTGGTCGGGGGCCGCTTCGAACCTGCGGACCCGGGATCGGTCATCGGCGTCGATCACGAGCACGGCAAGAGGCTCGACGATCCGCTCGTCGGTGTGGTCCGCTTCGAGCACGCCGGAAACTCCTACGAGTTCGCGGCATTCCCCTACCTCGAGGGTCGACTGCACATCACTTTCTCCGATGAGACCAGTGGGCACACCTCCGACAAGTACCGGTTCTTGACCCTCTCGGCGCCCGACGCGGACGGCAATGTGGTTGTCGATTTCAACCGGGCCTACCTACCGCCCTGCTCGTTCAGCGATCAGTATCCATGCCCGATTCCGCCGGCACAGAATCGGCTGCCGTTCGCGGTGACGGCGGGAGAGACCTTCCCGATCAAGCGCGACTAGAGGATGTCGATATCGCGCCCGTGTAGTGGTCGCGCGCAAGCGCCGCAGTGCAGCTCTGGCCGGAAACCATTGCCGCAGGAGCGATGTCGCAGGATGAGCGCTGGTCCTTCGGGCGCCCGGAACCAGTGCTGACCCCAATCGATCATCATCGCGATGGCCGGGAAGAAGGCCTCGCCCTTGGCAGTCAGATGGTAGGTCGGCCAGTCCGACCGCTCCCGGCTCGCCCGGGTCTCCACGACGCCGAGGCGGGCGAACCGTGCCAGCCGGTCGGCGACGATCGACGGCGGAGCGCTGGTGCGTCTGGAGAAGTCGACGAACCGTGCGGCGCCCAGGAACAGCGCGCCGAGAATGGCCGCCGACCACCGATTACCCAGTAATTCCATCGTGTGCGGCAGGAACTGAGCGGGGTGGCGCGCCCGGGCGGAGCGGCGGCGGTCGATTGATGCCGGCACGCTGCGTGACCAGTCCCCGCTCGGCCCGAGCGACGTCGGTATGTCCGTGCGCCGCACGCTCTTGCCGCAGGCGCGACAGATGAGCAACGGAACGAAATCGGAGTCGCATATCCGGTGGTGCATCCGCGGCAGGGCGGTTCCGGCATCCGGTGACCACTGCTGCTCCCAGGCCCACATGGCCAGCAAGATCGGCCACACGCTGCGCCCGCGTTCGGTGAGCACGTACTCGAAGCGTTCGGGTCGTTGCTGGTAGGGCTGTCTGACGAGCGCCCCGGATGCGGTCAGTCCCGCCAGCCTGGCGGTCAGCACCGAATGCGAGATCGTGCCGTGCGCAAACCAGTCGCAGTAACGCCGGGTACCGGCGATGGCGTGCCGGAGAATCCAGAGATTCCACTCGTCGCCCAGAACACCGAGAGTGACCGCGATCGCGTTGTCCCCGCCGGGCGAGAGTCGGGTGTAGGCATCCTCGGGGTTGGCCACAATTGCGAACTATAACGACTGCCCGGCAAGTCGGTGGGTGTGGGTAACGAGCCCGGTGAAGCGATTCGCCGCCCGAATGTACTCGTCTTCGAGGCGGTCGACGATCTTGGCGACGGGATCCACCGAGCGGATCGTCGCCAGACCCTGTCCGGCCGCCCACACGTCCTTCCAGCGTGCGGGCTGATCACCCGCGGAATCGTAGCTGCGCCGGTCGCCGTCGAATGCCATCGTGTCCGGGTCGTAGCCGTTGGCGATCAGACTCGGGCGCAACCACGACGCATCTGTGCCGGTGATCGCATCGCTGACCAGGATGTCCTCGAGGCCGTGGTCGACGATCATCTGCTTGTAGGCGTCGGTGGCCATACTCTCGGTGCTGGCCAGGAACCGGGTTCCCATGTAGACGAGGTCAGCGCCTGCGGTGATCGCACCGGCGACTCCGGCTCCGTCTGTGATCGCCCCGCCGACGGTGATGATCCCGTCGAAGAAGTCGCGCACCGCGCTGATGAACGCGAACGGTGACAGATGTCCGGTGTGCCCGCCGGCTCCCGACGATACGCACGCAAGACCGTCGACACCGGTGGCGACCGCCTTGCGGGCCAGCGTCGGATTCACCACGTCGGCGATCACGATGCCCCCGTAGTTCTTGACGACCTCGACCACCGGGGCAGGTGATCCCAGTGCGGTGATCACGATGCCGGGGCGGTACTGCGCAATGAGCCGAAGGTCTTCTGCCAGACGAGTATTGGTTCGGTGGGTGACCAGATTGACCGCCCACGGGGTGTCGCCGGAACCGACCGCGTCATCGATGGTACCCATCCAGGAGTCGAGTGCGTCGATGGTTCTGCAGTTCGGTGTGGGAAATGAGCCGACTATCCTTGACCGGCAGGCCGCGATCACCAGATCGGGACCCGACACGAGAAACATGGGTGCGGCCACGACGGGCAACCGCAAGTGTTCGACGAGATCGGCAGGCATAAGGGCTCCTTGTTGGGGGACAACCGGATCGGATGCGGCTCTGGTGGCGGCGGTGCGCGGGATGCTCACCGTCCGACGACGAAACTCGCGACGGTGGTGGTCGACCCGCCGAAGTTCAGGGTGGCGGCCCGGCGCGCTCGGTCGACCTGGTAATCGCCTGCGGCGCCGACGATCTGCCGGTGGCAGTCGAGCAACATCCGGATCCCGGTGGCACCGACGGGATGACCAGCGCCGAGCAGTCCACCGCTGGGGTTCATCGCCACCCGGCCGCCGCCGATCTCGAGTTCTCCGGATTTGACCGCGCGCCAGGACTGACCGGGCTCGGTGAGCCCGAAGTGGTCGATGGCCATGTACTCGCTGGCGGTGAAGCAGTCATGGGTCTCGATCAGGTCGAGGCCGTCGACATCGTCTGTGCCACTGCGCCTGAAGGCGTCTGCGATGGTCTGCGCGACGTGGGGGAAGATCAGTGGGGCACCGGCGCTGTATGCGAGTTTGTCGGCCAGCGACAGGCCGACGGTACGGTGGCCCCAGCCGAGGATCTTCGAGCAGGCAGTGGCCTGGCCGCGGTGGCCGGCCAGGAAACGATCTGTCACCAGCACCACTCCGGCACCGCCGTCGGTGAGCGGTCCGCAGTCGGCCTTGTGCATCCGGCCCTCGACCACCGGATTCGCCTGGGGATCCGCGGTGAACGAGGCGTCGCTGAATGTCCAGTCCCTGGACTGGGCCCGAGGATTGCTCCGCGCGTTGCGGGTGTTGAGTTCCGCGATGCGCCAGAGATCCTCGGCCGCCAGTCCGTAGCGGCGGTCGTACTCGTCGGCCACCTGGCTGAACATGTACGGCCACATGTAGTTCGCGTCGGTGCCCTCGCGGCCGACCCAGGCGGCCCCGGCCATGTTCTTGGCGCCCTGGTCGCCGGGAACGTTCTTCTCCAATTCGACCCCGAGGACGAGTGCGCAGTCATACCGGCCCGACTGCAGGTCGGCCATCGCGGAGAGGACGGACAGGGAACCCGACGCGCACGCACCCTCGTGGCGGGTCGCCGGTACGCCCCACAATTCCGGTCGCACCGACGCCGGCATCGCCGCGAGGTGTCCCTGGCCGGAGTAGACCTGGCCGAACGCGTTGCCGAGATGAATCACCTCCACCTCGGCCGGCTCGACGAGCGCCGCGGCGAGGGTGCCGTCGACGATCTCGGCGGTGAGCGAGGCGAGATCGCCGCCCTCTCGGGTGATGTTGCGGGCAAAATCCGACTGATATCCGCCTGCGATCCACACGGGGTCAATGGTCATGGGTACGTCGCTTTCGGGAGTTGGGTGCTGCAGTGAGACAGCAACCAGGGTTACTACAACTAGAAGAGTAACCTGTTAGAGGCGGTAATGAAAACATGCGGAGTGATCTTGACAACACCAGTGCGACGAGTAACTCTGTTAGTTGAACGATAACGGCCCGGGAATGATGCCCCCGATCGGCACCAGCCGGCGCGACGGTCCGTGGTCGCACAAAACAATGCCAAGGCAGGAGAGACATGATGGATGTGGACATAGTCGGCCGACTGCTCTCAACCCTTCCCACAGACGACGATCACCCCTATCGGAGCGGGCCGTGGCGGCCGCAGACCACCGAATGGGTTGCCGACGATCTCGAGGCGGTGTCCGGCGAGATCCCGGCCGACCTCGACGGCGTCTACTTGCGCAACACTGAGAACCCGTTGCATCCGGCCGTACGCAACTACCATCCGTTCGACGGCGACGGCATGATTCACGTGGTCGGCTTCCGTGACGGAAAGGCCTTCTACCGCAACCGCTTCGTCCGGACCGACGGGCTACTCGCCGAGCAGGAGGCCCGCCGTGCGCTGTGGGCAGGCTGCTCGGAGATGCCCGACTGGGCGGTTCGCGAGGACGGCTGGGGTGCGCGCAGGCGAATGAAGGACGCCTCCAGCACCGACATCATCGTCCACCGCGGCAACGCGCTGTCGAGTTTCTGGATGTGCGGCGACCTCTATCGGCTCGACCCCTACTCCGCGCAGACCCTGGGCAAAGAAGACTGGAACGGGTCCTTCCCCTACCACCTCGGGGTGTCGGCTCACCCCAAGGTCGATGCGCGCACCGGCGAGTTGCTGTTCTTCAACTACGGCAAGGACGAGCCCTTCATGCACTACGGCGTGGTCGACGAGAACAACGACCTCGTGCACTATGCCGACGTGCCGCTGCCGGGCCCGCGGCTGCCCCACGATATGGCCTACACCGAGAACTATGCGATTCTCAACGACCTGCCCCTGTTCTGGGACGAGCAGATGCTCGCTCACGGGGTGCACCATCCGCGGTTCCACCCCGATCGTCCCTCGCGTTTCGCGGTCATCCCGCGCCGCGGAGACACCGCCGACATCCGTTGGTTCGAGGCGGATCCCACCTATGTGCTGCACTTCACCAACGCCTATGAAGACGGTGACGAGATCGTTCTGGAGGGCTTTCATCAGGGGCAGCCGGAGCCGTCGGGTGACGGCATCACCGACAAGTGGCAGAAGGCGTTCCGCTTCCTGGCCCTTGACCACATGCAGTCCAAGCTCTACCGCTGGCGACTGAACCTCGCGACCGGCATGGTCAAGGAGGAACCGCTGACCGAGCGGGTCACCGAGTTCGGCATGATCAACGGCGACTACCAGAGCCGGGCACACCGCTACGTCTACGCGGCAAGTGGCGTGGACGGCTGGTTCCTGTTCAACGGCCTCGTTCGCCACGACACCCAAACCGGCGCCGAAGAGTCCTACCACCTCGGCGAGGGCGTGTATGGCAGCGAAGCCTCGATGGCACCCCGCGTCGGGAGCACCGCCGAAGACGACGGGTACTTGGTCACACTGACGACCGACGTCGACGCCGACGCGTCGTACTGCGTGGTCTTCGACGCGGCACGCATCGGCGACGGTCCGGTATGCACACTCAGGCTGCCGGAGCGGATTTCCAGCGGAACCCATTCCACGTGGGCGCCCGGCCATGAACTGCGCCGCTGGCAGGAGACCGACACGGCGGCCCAGGCCATCGGCCTTTGACGCGCCACGCGTTGCGCCGCCCCCGAAGACCGTCGTCTCAGGAAGATAGGAATCCAGATGAATCGTGCTGTCCGCGGACTGCACCCCCGATCCCGTGTCGATGACTACGTTTCCCGTGGGTGGTGGACCACGGCGACACTCGACGAGATCTTCCGCGACCAGGTTGGCGCCCGAGGCGACGCCCAGGCGATCGTCGACCCGGCAAACCGGCGCGATCTCGTCGGTTCCGACCCGCGGCGACTGACCTGGGCCGAGTTGGGATCGGAAGTGACCGCGCTGTCGGCTCGTCTGCTGGAACTGGGGGTACGGCGCGGCGACGTGATCGGCGTCCAGCTTCCCAACTCCATCGAACTGGTGGAGACCTATTTGGCCGGCTGGGGCATCGGTGCGGTGATCTCGCCATTGGCCATGCAGTACCGCGCTTATGAGTTCATCAGCATGGCCAACCAAGCCGAATTCTCGATCATGCTGAGCACCAACCACTTCGGTGATCGCGGCCCGGCCGCTGAGCTTGCCGCGGTCGCCACGCAGGTGCCATCGCTTCGCGCACTCATCACCATCGGTGCGCCCGAAGAAGACACCGGTGTCGCCGATGTGCACCTGAGCCCCGCCGCGGCGGACGACGCCGACGAGGCGGCGGTCGCAGATCATCGTGCCAACGATCCGAACGACGCCAATGACGCGGCCACCATCTGTTGGACGTCAGGAACCGAGGGAGTGCCCAAAGGCGTGATGCGCGCCCATCTCGACTGGATCGGCTTCTCCCCGCCCACCATTGACGGCCCCGCAGTGGTCACCTCCGATGTTCTGCTCAATCCCTTTCCGATGATCAACATGGCGGGCATCAACGGAATGCTGCTGCCGTGGCTGATCTGCGGAACGACTCTCGTCCAGCATCATCCCTTCGACCCGCCGAGCTTCTTCGCGCAGATCGCCCGCGAACGCGTGACCTACACGCTGGTGCCGCCCGCATTGCTCTGGCGCCTGCTCAACGACGAAGACCTGCTCGCGACCATCGACCTGTCGAGTCTGACGCGGATCGGATCCGGTTCGGCACCCCTGCAGCCGGCAATGGTGCGAGGGTGGCAGGAACGTCATGGGCTTTCGGTCATCAACTTCTTCGGATCCAACGAGGGAGTGTCGTTGCTGTCGAGTCCGGAGGACTTTCCCGATCCCGACGATCGCGCCCGCTTCTTCCCGCGCTATGGTGCGCCGGGGGTGTCCTGGACCGGTCGGATGGCCAACCGGATCACCATGAAGCTCATCGATATCGACACAGGAGCCGAGATCACCGGGCCGGGGAAGCCCGGCGAACTACGCATGGCCGGTCCCGGCGTGTTTCCCGGCTATCTGCATGGTGACACGCTGGCCTCTCCCTTCGATGACGAAGGATTGCTCAAGACCGGGGACATGTTCGAGATCGCCGGGGACCGCGGTGAGTTCCTTCGCTACGTCGACCGGTGCAAGGATCTGGTGATCCGGGGCGGCATGAACATCGCGCCCGCCGAACTCGAAGCCCTCATCGCCGAACATCCCGCGGTCGCCGACGTCGCCGTGATCGGCGATCACGACGACGCTCTGGGTGAAAAGGTGGCTGCCGTGGTGACACTGAACCCCGGAACCGGCCTGAGTCTCGACGAACTGGTTGCCTTCCTGCGCGGCAAGCACATTGCTTCGTTCAAGCTCCCGGAACGTCTCGAGATCAGGGATACCTTGCCGCGCAATGCCGTCGGGAAACTCGTCAAGCGTGAACTCCGCCGACGGCCCGCAGTCGCCGGCTGAGGCGCCACGATGGCATTCTCCCAGTTCACCTCCGAGGTCTACATCTACGACGCGGTGCGCACGCCGAAGGGACGTGTACGGCGCAACGGGGGCACTTTGTCCGGTGTTCCGCCCTACGAGTTGCTGGCAGGGTTACTGCGCGAACTCACCCGGCGCGGACTCGATCCCGAGGCCGTGGGCGACACCGTCATCGGCACCAGCACCGCCGCCGGGGACCAGGGGGGCGACATCGCCCGGTCGGCGATCCTGTGGGCCGGATGGCCCGACACCACACCCGGCGGCGTCGTCTCGCGCCTGTGCTGTTCGGGGTTCGACGCGATCGGCGGCGCCGCGGCGCGGGTCGCCGGTGGCGTCGAGGACCTCGTGGTCGCGGGCGGGGTCGAATCGATGTCGCGAGTGCCGATGCTCGCCGACACCCCGGCGTTCGCATACGACGGACAATTGCAGGACCGTACCGGGTTCGTCACGATCGGGGTCTCGGCCGACCTGACCGCCGCCGATCACGGATACACCCGCGGCGAGCTCGACGCCTACGCGGTCACCTCCCACCAGCGGTCTCTGGCCGCGCCGGACTCGCCGTCGGTCATCGCCGTGCAGGCCGATGACAAGGTGCTGCTCACCAGGGACGAAGGCGCCCGGGCCGACGCGAGCATCGAGACGTTCGGTCAGCTGCCCGCCCTGTTCGCAGACGACCCGTCGTGGGCGCGCGTAGCTCGCCGGCTGCCCGATTCCGTCAGGCCCGACGGGGGACTGCACACCGTCGCCACCGCTCCGCAGCTGGCCGACGGTGCCTGCGCGGTCG
Source organism: Gordonia sp. ABSL11-1 (assembly GCF_030315685.1). Classification (GTDB taxonomy): domain Bacteria; phylum Actinomycetota; class Actinomycetes; order Mycobacteriales; family Mycobacteriaceae; genus Gordonia. Next base: position 39,889 of record NZ_JASXSI010000024.1, read on the forward strand.
TCCTGGGATCCCGGAAGGCCGGAGACCTGCTGGGCCTCACCCCACGCGGAAGGATCCTCGCGGCCGTGCAGACCGCGGTCCGCTCACCGCGGCTCACGGCGGCTCTCGCCGCCACCGGCACGGCGCTGTCGCGGACGGGGTTGACCCCCGGCGACCTCGATGTGATCGAGGCGAACGAGTCCTTCGCGGTTTCTCCGCTCTTGTTGACCCGCGAGTTCGACCTCGACCCGGCAACAGTCAATCCCCGCGGTGGAGCAGTGGCCACCGGACACCCGCTCGGCGCGAGTGGCGGCTGCCTACTCGTCAACGCGCTCGACGAGCTCGAGGCCCGCAGTGCTGAATTCGGTCTGCTCGCCATACCGGGCGGACTGGGTCTGGGCGCTGCGATCGTGATCACGCGCAACTGAGGTGTAGGCGACCGGCCCCTTTGGGCTGCTGCGCCGGGGTAAGCGTCACACGGGGGCGGGGATGGGTTGCGCTCACGGTGAGTTCAGCTCTCGCGCAACAGCGTCGAATCGTGAGCAAATGCTCTGACGAGCGACCATGCGGCGGTGCCTGCCTTATCGACTTATGGCTCCGGCACATTACTTCAGCCACATGCCCGAAAGGGATCAGTCCTGCCCCCAACGTCGGGCGTCGACACACAGGAGTTGTGAACAGACATGCAGTTACGCAGTCGACTCATGCGCCGAACGGCCGTTGCACTGGCGCTCGTGGGCGCGTCGGTGTTGTCCGCGTGCTCCGGATCGGGATCGAGCTCGGATGCCGGGTCGCCCACACCGGGAGGCACCTTGACTTTCGCGTCCGGAGACGTGGAACCGAATTGCCTCGAACCGCAGCGCAGCAATGCCGTCGCCGGATCAACCATCGCCAGCCACTACGTGCAGAGTCTGTTCTATCAGGACACGGAGGGCAAAGTGGTGCCATGGCTGGCGACCGGCAGCACCGAGTCGCCGGATTCGCTCAGCTGGCAGATCAAGCTGCGCGACGATGTGAAGTTCTCCGACGGCACCGCGCTGGACGCCGAGTCGGTGAAGGCATCCTTCGAGTACTGGCAGAAGTACACCGGCGGCGGAAAGAATTCGTTGACGAAGGTCCGCGACGTCGCCGTCGTCGATCCCCACACGGTGCGGTTCGACCTGAAGGAGCCTGATTCATCGCTGTTGGCCTCTCTGGCAGCCACGTCGACGCCGATCATGTCGGCCGAGTCCTTGCACCGCAACGATGACGACATCTGCGCAGACCCGATAGGCAGCGGACCGTTCAAGATCAAGGAATGGGTGAAACAGGATCACGTCACGCTGGTCCGTAATGATTCCTATTCCGTACCTGCTCCGGGTTCCAAGAACCCCGGTCGGCCCTACCTGGATCAGATCGTGTGGCGCTACATACCCGACTCCAGCACGCGCCTCGCCGCGTTCGAGAGCGGAGAGGTCCAGGCCTTCGACTATGTTCAACCCGAACAGTTCTCCCAGCTCGAGGGCCGAAACGACACCGAGGTGATCACCCGATCCCGCCCGGGCAATGTGGTCAACATCGCACTCAACTCGACCAGTGGTCCGTTCACGGACATCAATGTGCGCCATGCTTTCGTGGATTCAGTCGACGTGGAAGCGGCGTTGAAGAGCGTCTACTTCGGCCGATACCAGCAGGCGAGATCACTGCTCAGCTCTTTCACTCGCTTCCACGTGAACAATGTCGACTATCACTACAATCCCGATGAGGCCGCTCGGTTACTCGACAAGGCCGGTTGGACTGGTCGGGACTCTGCCGGCTATCGCACCAAGAACGGGCAGCGGCTCGTCGTCAACATCCCGATCTCAGCGGTGGTTCCGATCAATCAGGGTCTCTACGATCAGGTTCAGGCATCCGCCCAGAAGGCGGGATTCGAGGTCAAGTATCGGCAACTCGAGAGTGCTGCGTGGTCGGCCGCCGGAAAGAAGTGGGATTACGACGCATATCCGATCTACTACACACGCAATACCGCTGACGTACTCCGTCTGGTGTACACATCGCCATTCGCCAAACATGACGGCAGTTACCATTCGAACTCCGTCGGCCTGACCGATCCCACGATCGACGATCTTCTGCAGGCCGCGGGCCACACGAGCGACGATGCGCAACGCGCCAAGCTCTACGAGCAAGCGCAAGACCTCGTCGTCGCCGGCTACTACGCGATCCCGGTGTTCGACCAGACGACCAACATAGCGGTCGACACCGCAAGGCTCCGGGACACAGGGACGACACTCACGTTCAACTATCCGAACTTCGACGACGCCTGGCTGGTGCAGTGAGCGTCGTTCAGGCGGTCGACTCGGGGGGCGGGAGCCGTACCGGCCGGGCTGCCCTCCCAGTTCGGCGCGTCCTGCTCAAGATCGGGGGTATGGTGCTCGTCCTGTGGGGCGTCGCGACCGTCACCTTCTTCGGGTTGCGTTTGATCCCAGGCGATCCCGCCGAAGCCGCCGCGGGCGGACCGGGATCACAGGCCACCGCGGCCGAACTCGATGCGATCCGTTCCCAGTACGGCCTCGACCGCCCGCTCGTTGTCCAGTACCTCACGTATCTCAAGGGATTGTTGTCCGGTGACCTCGGTCAATCTTATGGTCAACACCGCCCGGTGACGCAACTGATCGGCGAGCAACTGGCCAATACGTTGATCCTCACCGCTGCGGCGTTGGTCACCGCGTGGGTGATCGCAGTGGCTTTCGTACTGATCGCTTCCCGTGGCGGGCGGATCGGAGCGGCGGCGACATCGTCCCTCGAGGTCGTCTCGGCCGCTCTGCCGACGTTCTGGCTCGGTGCGATACTGATCGTGATCTTCAGCAGCAAACTTCGTCTTCTGCCGGCGGCCGGCGGGGGTAACAGCTTTGATGCGCTGGTCCTCCCGGTCATCACCCTGGCGATCCCACTCGCCGGATTCCTGGGGCAGTCGATCAGGGAATCGTTCGACATCGCTCTGGACGCGCCGTTCACGGTCTCGGCGAGGGCGCGAGGTGAAGGCGAGATCGGCGTCCGGATGATCCACGCGCTCCGGCACGCTGCTCTCCCGGGACTGCACATCTCCGGCTGGGCGTTCGGAGCGCTGATCAGTAGCGCGGTAATCGTCGAAACCCTCTTCGCACGACCAGGAATCGGCCGGCTGCTGCAGAACGCGGTCCTGGTTCAGGACGTCCCGGTCGTCGTCGGGGTCGTCCTGCTGATCGCCCTGATCTATGTGCTGGTCAACATCGTCACCGACCTCATCGCCGAAATCATAGACCCTCGCCTGAGGTCGCGATGACACACGTGAACAAGGTTGCTGACGTGTCCGGAACCGGCTGGCGTACACGACTGCGTGACGTATCGCAGGTGTGGCCGCTGGTGTTGTCGGGATTGATACTCGGAGTCTTCGTCCTCGCCGCGCTCTACCCCACGTTGCTGGCCTCTGGTGATCCCAATGCCGTCTCACCCGGTGAAGCCTTCCAGGGTCCATCGGTTCACCACTGGTTCGGTACCGACAACTCCGGGCGGGACCTCTACACGCGCGTCGTCCACGGCACCCGGCCCGCTCTGCTGATCGGTCTGGGTGCCAGTGCGCTCGGACTGGCACTTGCCACGCTCTTCGGATTTCTGGGCGGCCTCGGCGGCCGCACTGTCGACACCGGGGTGACGTGGCTTCTCCAGATCCTGTTCTCGTTCCCGAGTCTGGTTCTGGCCCTGTTCTTCGTGACGATCGCGGGTCCGGGAACCGCCACGTCGGCTGTGGCAGTGGGCCTCGCGACAGCACCTGGCTATGCCCGAATCTTTCGCACCCAGGTCGTATCGGTCGACGGCTCGGGCTACGTCGAGGCGGCGACCGTTCTCGGTCGGCCCCGATGGACGATCCTTCGGCGACACATCTTTCCGAATGTGTGGGCACCGCTGGTCGTCCTGGGCACACTCGGCGTGGGACAGGCGATCGTGTGGGCCTCGAGCCTGAGCTTCCTCGGGCTGGGTGTCACCCCGCCCACGGCGGACTGGGGTTCGATGCTCGCCGATGGCCGTCGCTACATCAACAACGCAATATGGCTCAGCGTGTTCCCGGGCATCGCGATCGTGATCGCGGCCGGCGCCGCGACCGTGCTGGGACGTTCACTGCAACGCAGAAAGCGAGCCGGCCGATGAGCACGGTCACAGAAGGCCTTTCCGCACCGGCGTCGAACGCAGGTGGTACCCCGAGCCCCCTGCTACGGGTCGAGAACCTCCGTATCGGGTTCGCCGGCAGACGGCAGGGCAGGCACACCGAGGTCGTCCATGGAGTCTCCTTCGAGGTGCAGCCGGGGGAATGTCTCGCGATAGTCGGCGAATCGGGCTCGGGAAAGAGCGTGATCGCCCGCAGCATCCTCGGTCTCGCGGGTCCGAACTCGTCGGTATCAGCTGATGCTCTCGTGCTCAACGGGCACGAGCCCCTGCGAATGCGGCCCTCGGCTCTGCGTAGACTCCGCGGAGCAGACGTCGGCCTGGTCCTCCAAGATGCGCTCGTCTCACTTGATCCGCTGCGGCCGATCGGCAAAGAGATAGACGACGCGCTGCGCATCCACACCAAACTGCCACGCGCACGACGGCGTACACGCGTCGTGGACCTCCTCGGCGAGGTGGGCATCCCAGAGCCTGAGCAACGCATCCGGCAGCGCTCTGGTGAGCTCTCGGGCGGCCTGCGACAGCGTGCTCTCATCGCATCCGCGGTGGCTCTGCACCCTCCACTGTTGATCGCTGACGAACCCACCACGGCTCTTGACGCCACTGTTGCACAACAGGTTCTGGAACTCATCGCCCGTCTCGCGGCCGAAGGCGCAGCCGTCATCCTGATCAGTCACGATCTCGCAGTGGTGAGCCGGCTGGCCAAGCGTGTGGCCGTGATCCACGACGGTGTGATCGTCGAGGCCGGCGCAACCGATGCCGTCTTGGGAAACCCACAGGCCGCCTACACCAAACGTCTGCTCAGCGCCGTCGCGACAGACAAGCCGCGCGGTGTCAGACTCTCACCTGACCCGATCGTGTTGCCGCGACAGCACCTCCAGATCATCGAAGACCGCCGGGACGGCACGCCGACTTCGGAGAGCGAGCCGATCGTCGCCGTACGGAACGTCGTCAAGCGGTTCACCAACCCGGACAAATCCCAACGCGTCGCCGTCGACGATGCCAGCCTTGAGATCCGGCCGGCGGAAACGCTCGGACTCGTCGGTGAATCAGGCTCCGGAAAGACAACTCTCGCGAGAATCGTGCTCGGCATCGAGACACCCGACAGTGGGACGGTGCAGCTCTTCGGCCAACCCTGGAGCAGTGCCGGGGAACGGGAACGAAGACTACATCGTCACCGGCTCGCAGCGATCTATCAGGATCCTCTCGGCTCGTTCGACCCGCGATTGAGTGTGCGACAGATTCTCGTCGAAGTGCTCACCTCCGGCCGCCGCACCCGGGAGGCCGGCCTCGACGACCGGGTGCGCGAACTGCTGGACCTGGTCGGTCTGCCGAGCGCGGTTGCAGACCGGTTGCCTCTCCGGTTGTCCGGGGGACAGAGGCAGCGAGTGGCGATAGCCCGCGCGCTGGCAACCGGACCGGAGATCGTGGTCTGCGACGAACCGGTCTCTGCTCTCGATGTCTCCGTGCAAGCGCAGGTCCTCGATCTGCTCGATGAGCTCCAGCGGCATCTGCGCCTGAGTTACCTGTTCATCTCCCACGACCTCGGAGTCATCCAGCACATCAGCGATCGGGTGGCGGTGATGCAATCCGGACGGATCGTCGAGACCGGAGACTCGCGAGAGCTGTTCGCGCACCCGCAGCACGACTACACCAGCAAGCTGCTCGCTGCGGCCCCCCGGTTGCAGGCGGGTACCAGTACCGGCGCGGCCACGACAGTTGGGAACAACCCGTGAACGAAACACTTGCCCCTGAAACGTCGCTCGAGGACCTGCGTGTTCGCGGACCGCAGGCCCAACCACTGCCGGAGACCGGCAGCGTTGCCTTGCACGAGGCGGTGGCGCACGCAGTCCTTCTTGCCGACATCGGCGTGCTCGTCGCGCTTCTCGGACACTTCACACGTGACACGAAGTACCTGGGGTCTGAGTACCGCACACTGGTTGCCGCGTTCCGGACACCTGCGGGCACACCGGACCCCGACCTGCGCAACGAGGTGCTGCGCGAAGGGGCCGGTCTGCTCGTCGATCTGGTCACACGTCAGCGCGAGGAGTTGCTCGAGCGCCCCGATGACGCCTACCTGCTGAGGTTGTACCGAACGGCGGTCGGCAGCGACGCCCCCGGGCCGGAGTACGCGGCGAGGGTGGTCTATGACCTTGGACTGGAAGCGGAAGCCGAGTGGTCCGACGAGGCGCGTGCGCGTGCCGGACGGATCACCGTCACCGTCATCGGCGCGGGCAGTTCCGGGCTGCATCTGAGTCGGCGTCTGCGGGATCTCGGATTCAATGTCGTTGTGCTCGAGAAGAACACCGACGTCGGCGGCACCTGGTGGGTCAATCGATACCCTGGCGTGGGACTAGACTCCCAGGCACACCGGTATCTGACCTCCGACGCCCCGATGTGGCCTTGGACGCGCTTCTTCGCCAAGCGTGATGAGATCCTCGACCGCATCCGTGACTACGCCGACACTCACGGACTACGATCACTCATCAGGTTCGGGCACCACGTACGGTCCATTGCGTGGGATGAGGAGTCCCGAAGGTGGCGGCTGGGTGTCACCATCGGGTCGGGCGATGAGACAGTGCTGGACACCGACTTCGTGGTCACCGCCGTCGGAGGATTGGGAGTGCCTCGCGCACCGGATGTTCCGGGCCTCGCAAGCTTCTCCGGCGAGGTGGTCCACACGGCGCGCTGGCGAGATGATCTCGATCTCACCGGGTTGCGTATCGGGCTCATCGGTACCGGATCATCCGGCACGCAGGTCGCTGCCGGCCTCGCCGAGCGCGGTTCCACTCTGACTGTGTTCCAACGCAGCCCCGGATGGATCTCACCGAGCCGCACCCCGTCGGGCGCGGTGGCCGAGGGGGTGCAGTGGCTCCTTCGCCACGTGCCCTTCTATGCTGAGTGGTATCGGCTCGTCCTGTTCTGGACGTCCGGAGACAGCCGGCGGCAGTACGTGCGGATTGACCCGCAGTGGTCGGGCCCGGGAGTCAGCGAGGCCAACGCGCAGTCCCGCCAAGAACTCTTGGACTATCTGGACTCCAAGGTCGGGAACCGTCCGGATCTGCTCGGCCAGCTCACCCCGGACTATCCCCCGTTTACCAAACGGATGGTGGTCGACAGCGGATTTCTCGACACCCTCCAGCGGGACAACGTGACCTTGGTGAGCGATCCGATCGATTCGGTGATCCCTGCGGGAGTGCGGACGGCCGACGGCCAGTTGCACGAGTTGGATCTGCTCGTGACGGCGACTGGCTTCCACGCGACTCGCTTCCTGTGGCCGATCGAACTGTTCACGCGCACCGGACAACCCGCTGCGCAGGTGTGGGGCGGTGAGTACGAGGCCCGAGCGTACCTGGGTATCACGCTCGCCGGATTCCCCAACTTCTTTGCCTTGCGCGGCCCGAACGGGGTCTCACCACACGGTGGTTCAGGTGTGGCCGACATCGGCGAGAGCGCAACGAATTACATCGTCAGTGCGCTGCGGCAGGTTGCCCAGCACGACCTACGCACCATCGAGGTACGCAAAGAGGTTCTCGACGCCTACAACGCCGACATCGAGTCTCGGCTCGTCGACTACGTCTGGAGCACGGCGGGGGTCAACAGCTGGTACAAGACTCCCCGCGGCCGGCTGGCGCTTCCGCACCCGTGGTCCTTGCAGGAGTTCTGGCTGCTCTCCCGTACCGCCGACCTTGACGACTACGACGTCACGACGCGTTGAGAGCAGCGCCGTCGATACCGGCGCCACCTGGCAGCATCCCAGCCCTCGAAGAACGGAACACGCTGTGTCTACACGTCATCCACTCATCATCAACGCATTCGACCTTGCCGCGGCGAACCACCTCAGCCCCGGCCTCTGGCGAGACCCCGACGACCGGCAGGGTCGGGAGTACACCTCGGCCGTGTTCTGGATCAATCTGGCCAAGGCGCTCGACGACGCGGGATTCGATGCTCTCTTTCTCGCGGACGGATACGGAGTCCCTTCGGCATACCAGGGAAGCAGCGACAGCGCTCTTGGTTCGGCCGTGCAGACCCCGCGGATCGATCCGGTGCCCATCGTCTCCATGCTGGCCAGTCACACTCGGCGTCTCGGGTTCGGCGTCACCGTCTCGACCACCTACACAGAGCCCTACGCGACAGCTCGACTCTTGACATCCCTCGACCACCTCTCCGGCGGACGGGTCGGGTGGAACATCGTCACGTCATCATCCGCCGCTGCGGCGTCGCTGTTCGGCCTCGACGAGATTCCGGCACATCAGTCCCGCTATGAGCGGGCCGAAGAGTTCGTCGACGTCGCCTATCAACTCTGGGAGGGATCGTGGCAGGACGATGCCCTGATCCTCGACGCCGAGGCGGACCGCTACATTGATCCGTCGAAGATTCGTCCCGTCGAGCACGCGGGTGAACACTTCAACGTGCGTGGCATATTCGCCGCGCCGCCCTCACCTCAAGTGACGCCACTGTTGTTCCAGGCGGGGAGTTCCGCTGCAGGTCTGGCCTTTGCCGGTCGTCACGCCGAGGTGATATTCCTGGCGGGCAACAGTGCGAAACAGATCCGCGACGAGCGAGAGGCAATACTCGAGCAGGCCGACGCGGCAGGTCGGCGACCCTCGGATCTTCGGTTCCTCAGCGCCATCACGGTGGTGACGGGTGCTACCGCAGCGGAGGCGGCTGAGAAGTTCGAGCGTTACCGGTCACTGGCCTCGTTCGAGGGAGGATTGACGCTTCTGTCGGGCTGGACCGGAATCGATTGGTCCACGTATGACCTGGATGCGCCGATCGAATACCTGCCCATCGAAACCCACAAGTCGATGCTGAAGGAACTTGCGGGGCACTACGGCGACCGGACCTGGACTTTGAGGGAGGCGGCTGAGTACGTCGCATTGGGCGGTCTGCGGCCCGTCCTCACCGGCGATCCGGTCGCGGTTGCCGACCAGATCGAGGAACTCGTCGACGCGACCGGCGTCGACGGCTTCAACCTAGCCAATATTGTCAGCCCCACTTCGTATCTGGACTTCATTGAGTACATCATTCCGCAGTTGCGCCGACGTGGACTCTTCCGTCCGGAAGGCGCGACCGGTACCTTGCGATCGCAGATTTTCGGTACCGACAGGGTCCCGACCCGGCATCCGGCTGCCCGGTACCGCCGAACCTTGGCGGGCGAGGTCGTCTGAGCCGAACCCTGCGAGCAGCGGTCGTCCGTTTCTGGGCAGTACCGGTGCGTCTGGTCGGCAGCGCGTGTGGGGGAGACCTCGATCCAGAGAGATCCGCCTTCACCGCCGCAACCCTGTGGATGTGAGCGTCACCGCGGTCGTCCGAATCTTCGCATCAGTCCCGCAATGCGGTACAAGCCCCAGGCGCGCACAGGCTTTGGGGGAAGGAACCGTCGGCTGGTGAACCCGGGCCGAGGGTCCGACGGGCCGTTGTTGCCGTCAGCGACTGGTCACCACTGACTGGGCCAGTCTCCGAGCTCGATGATCGGGCGCGATGCGGCTGGACCCGGTTCCCATGAGCCTCTCCCGAAGGGTGCCGGAAGGATAATCGGGCCAGACATGTCCCTGCTCCTGGAGTACCGGGATCACGTGGTCGGCGAAATCCTTGTACGTGCCAGGGCTCGTGATGTGGAACAGGTTGAAACCATCGACACCAGTGCGATTCGCAATGCCGACGAGTTCGCGCGCGGTCGACGCCGGACCTCCCACAACCAATCCGCGTCTACCACCCAACGCGATGTTTCGGGCGGCTTCCCGAAGGGTCTTCGGTGGCTCCCCGTGGGCACCTGCCAATCCTGGCAGAATACTGCGCTGGGCGTCCGTGGCGACCTCGACGATCGGAGCGTCGAGATCGTGATGCGTCCAATCGTGCCCGGTCCATCCAGAAAGCATTGCAACGGCGGTGGTCTCACTCGCGTAGTTACGCACATACTGGTACTTCTCGCGTGCCTCCGCATCGGTGGAACCAGTGATCACCGCGAGCGGCATGACGAACTTCAGCGACCCCGGGTCACGGCCGGCGGAGGCGGCGTGGGCACGGGTATTGGCTACGAGCGTGCGCACTCGACCATCGGTGTCGCCATTGGTGAATACCACTTCCGCGTTCTCTGCCGCGAACCGGACCCCCCGAGGAGAAGCGCCGGCCTGAAAGAGCACCGGTGTCCGCTGGTCGGATGGCGGCGACGAAAGCGGGCCGGCTACATGAAAGTACTTCCCCTCGTGATTGATTCGATGAACTTTCGAAGGATCGACAAACATCTCGCTGTCGACGTCGCGGACGAGGGCGCCGTCTTCCCACGATCCCTCCCACAGCTTGTATGTCGCGTCCAGGAAGTCTTGGCCGCGGTCATAGCGTTCATCGTGGGGAATCTGTTTGTCGAGACCAAAGTTCTTGGCCGCGGAATCGAGTATCGAGGTCACGATGTTCCAGCCGATACGACCACCGGAGAGATGGTCGAGAGCGGTGAACCGGCGGGCAAGTGAGAACGGGCGTTCATAGGTCGTCGAGGCGGTGAGGCCGAAGCCGAGTCTGGATGTCTGCCCGATCAGTGCGGCGACGACCGGAAGGGGATCTATGTTCGGTGTCTGGGAGGCGTGTCGGAGGGCGTAGTCGGGTGTGCCGCCGACACTGTCCGGAACGCCGAGGCTGTCCGCGAAGAAGATGGCATCGAACTTCGCGTTCTCGACAGTCCGCGCCAGATCCGACCAGTACGCCAGATCGACGAAGCCAGTGTTCCCTCTGTCTTCCGGGTTTCGCCACTGGCCGGGAGACAGGTGACTTGCTGCGCCCGACAAGAACGCGTTGATGATGAGACGCCGGGGATGAGCTGTCGTGGCCTCTGTCACCGAGATCTCCTTCGAAGTCGTCTGCTCGCCATGCTAAGACGAGTGGCGGACTGTCGGCGGAGTTTCGACCACTGTGATTGAGACGCCAGGGACAACTCCGGCCGGAGTCGCTGCCGGCCGAACCCGGACGGCGCACCGGGTGCTTCCGCAGACGACGCGATCCGGGTCGCCGCCGGCGTGGAGCTCATGAGACGTACTGCACCGTCCGATTGCTCGACGCCGGTGAAAATGCTCAGCCTCTGCAGATCTCGTGTGCGGTTCCGTCGAGTGCCCGGTCGGCCCGGATCGACCCGGTTGCCGCAACGAGTGCGGCGTGCGGACCACAGCGCCCGATCACACCAGCGTGGCTTGCGTGAAACGCACTCCGAACTCTGCTCGGAGGGCCTTGGGCTGTCGCTGGTACGCGAGCTCGGAGCCGATTGCGCCATCATGCCGATTCGTGTTCCGACGTGCGTGCGGTCATGACAAGACCGTTGCGACCGTCCACGACGTCACCGGCGCGAACACGCGAATTGCCATATCCACCACGGTGTTCCGCTGCGGTACGTTCTCGCTGGTGTAGTGGAGCGCTTGCCACTGTTGAGCGGGTCCGCACGTCGAGAACGGGCCGGTATCCACGACGGCGGCGTGCAACGGTCTACCAGTTCCTGCCGTGTCGGAGAGCCGGAGTGCACTCAGCTCAGTCGTCGTCGGCGTTGAGGTCCGGCGGCGTCGACATGTGGTGCCAGTAGCCGGTCATCCGCACTCGTCGTCGCTCGACGGCCCGCTTGCGGCGCAGGTAGTTGGTGACCGATCTCATCGTCCGCGCTTCGGCGCCGCCCCACGCGTAGACGTTTCCCTCGGGCAGGTCGAGTTCGCGCACGGCGTCGAGGAGCAGATCCGTCGTGCCGGCGGGAGAGTCGCCGCGCACCAGCCAGGTGATGTGGATGCCCTCGCGCTCAGGGAGATCGAGGCGGTCGCGCTCGTCGCCGATTTCGACGAAGACGTGGGCCGAGGTGTCCTCGGGAAGGTGCTCGAGGATCACGCAGATCGCGGGCAGGCCGGTCTCGTCACCGACCAGCAGTACCCAGTCGGTGTCGGCCGGGGGCTCGTAGATCGTGCGAGGACCCCAGAGCGCCACCGGATCACCGGGCCGGGCGCCGGCCGCCCATCGGGCGGAGGGGCCGGGCTCGGCGTGGCTGTTCTCACCGATGCCGTGGAGGACGAAGAGCATGTCGATTTCGGCGGACTCCGGTCGCCAACGGCGTAGCGTGTAGTAGCCACCGACCGGCCGGTTCTCGTCGGTGAACCTGCCGAAGTCCTCGCGTGAGAACGAGGCGTCGACGGTCAGGTCGGTGCGGCCGGCCGGCGGTGTCATCACGTAAAGGAACTGATCGTGCCCGCCGGGTGTGTACGAGGCCAGATCGCCACCGCCAAAGGTGATCTGGGCGAAAGTCGGGGTGACTCGTTCGACCTTCGTCACTTCGGTGATGTAGGTGCGAATCGCGCCGAGTTGTTGCGCTTGTGCTTCGGGGACGCTCAATGTGGTGATGCCCAGCGTGGTGCGGGCGTCCGCGATGACCTCGATCATCAGTGCCTCGATGTCCAGCAGGGTGGTGGCCCGATGTGAGAATGACGCCGTTATCTCGTGATGGATGCCATCGTGCGTGGTGGCCCGCAGTGCCAGAGCGTCGACCTCGATGCCGGTGAGCTTGGCACCGTCGACGTCGGTACCGAGCCGGGCACGGCAGATGATCTCGACAGCATCGGCGTAGTTGGCGTTGTAATGTTCGACCAGTCTCGGATTGACCTCGGCCACCTGCTCGGCGATGGACGGTTCCTCGGTCGCGGCGGTGTGTTCGGTCACCATGGGCGGTCGTCCTCCCTATCGACGGTTCAGGGCGTGTACGAGGGCGCGAGACCTGGCCATCGGGTGGGCCGGAAAGCCAAGGCTTACCTTGCCCACCGTAGCGAACGACCGTTGCGGCGACAATCGTCCGTCGCCTGGATGAGGATCGGCCCTGTCGTCGACCGGAGACGGAGCGGTACCGGCGTGGAAGGCGGGTCGCCACCTGACCGAGCTTCGGCAGGCCCAGAGCGATTCGGTTCGCTGTAGGCGAGTGTTCTCAAGCCGATCTGCGCGAAGTCCTTCCCCGGCCGGCCGATCATGCCGGCCGATAGTCGGCGACGTCGCCTCCGGCCGTGCAGCCGGACGCTCAACGGCGTCGGTCGAATCCGCTGTGCCGGCACTCGCGGGAGGCTCGATCGCCCCGGGTCAGTAGGGCAGTTCTCCGACTCGATGCTGCATCGCGGCCACCAGGATGTCCAACGCCTCCACCACCCGGTCGCGATCCGCGCCCAAACTGGACAACAGGTCGGCCTCGATGGCCAGTTGCCGCGGGAAGAAAGTGTCGACGATCTCTTTGCCGGCGTCGGTGACAGTGACCACCCGGGCACGCCGGTCCGACCGGCTCGGAGCCCGCGTGATGTAACCGCGATTCTCCAGCTTCGTCAAGGTCTTCCCCGCCGCAGGCCGCGAGATCCGCATCGTATCGGCCAAGCGCCGAGCGATCATCGGCTCCGGGTCGTGGCGAAGCACGATGAGCATGTCGAGTTCCGGCGCGCTGAGTGGTGCACCGTCCAGCATCGGCTCGAGCGCGCGTTCGAACATTGCCGACACGGCCTTGATCAACGCCACGATCTCCATCGGCGAGGTATCGAGCTCTGGGGCGTGCGCCCTCCAGAGATCGCGAGTTGCGATCACCAGATCTCCTCCATATAGTTAACCAGTAGCCTTCTTATTAATATAATTCTATTCCGGGGATGCGGAAGGCCTCCCGAGGAACGCTCACACGAAGGGAAGAGTCTCATGGACCTCAATCAAGCCGTGGTGATGGTGACCGGAGCATCGTCGGGGATCGGCGCGGCAACCGCCGCTGCTGCTGCCGCCGGCGGGGCCCACGTGGTGCTGCTGGCACGCCGCGATGAACAACTGCGGCGGCTTGCCGAAGAGATAGACCGCGGCCCCGGCGACGCCCTGGCTGTGCGATGTGACGTGACCGACCCAGAGCAGATCAGCGCGGCGGTGCGTGCTGCACTTGATGCGTACGGCCGGATCGATGTGCTCGTCAACAATGCCGGGCAGGGCTTGCAGGCAGGGATCGAGGAGATCGACCCGGGCGACTTCGAAGCCGTGCTCAGACTCAACCTGGTCGCGCCGCTGCGCATGATGCAGGCCGTTGTGCCCACGATGCGCGCCCAACGGGCGGGCAGCATCGTCAACATCAGCTCCGGCATCACCCTCAAGGTGATTCCGGGTTCGGGTGCCTACGCCGGCTCGAAGGCCGGGCTCAACCAGCTGTCGGCCATCGCCCGCGCAGAACTCGCCACCGCTGGGATCACGGTGTCCACCGTCTATCCGTTCATCACGGCGACCGAGTTCCTGGACTCGATCCGGGCTGGCCATGAGGCCGCCGCAGCTCTCGAACGCGACCACGGCCCGCAACCCGACAGTCCCGAACGGGTCGCCGAGGCGATCCTCGACGTCATCCGCACCGGAGCCGAGCAGGTCAGCCTGGAACCGGCATGACGGCTCCTGGTTCTCGCCTCACGCCGGGCGTAGCTGACCGTGTGAGATGACCTGCACCCAACACCGCTTCCACTTGTCGCGTTGAATCATCCGCTGAATCGAGAGATATCCTGTTGTGCTGCAGCATGATCGAGTCCCCGCCGCCTGAACTTTCGATTCAAGGGGCACCGCACAACATGGTTGCGGACTGACCCATGCTCCGTGAGAAGTGGTCACGTCACCGGGCATTCGGGGCGGACCCGTAGCGATGACACGGGATGGTCTATCCGGACCGAAAACCTCTGTGGCACTGTCGATACCGAGATGGCTCAGGTGTGACGCCGCCGCCCGGGGTGCTGTCGGCGAGTCGGTGCCGGGGCAGGACTCATCGCGAGGTGTCGTGGCACGCTCAGTGGTCGGCCCCGTGCACATCGACCACGACCTTGCCTACGTGGGAACGGTCGACCAACCGTTCGTAGGCCAGGGGTGCGTCCTCGAACCCGATCAGGGCGTCCACCACAGGGCGTAGTCGATGTACCGCGATCGCCCGGTTCATCATCTCGAAATCATGGCGGCTCCCAACGGTGACCCGTCGCAGCGACAGCGAACGACCGTGCAGGACGCGAGGGTCGAACGTGGTTGCGTCTGAGTCGGCGAATCCGCCGCCGCCGACGTGTGCGATCTCGCCGCCGACGGCTGTGCTCCGGATTGATCGTTCGAGGGTCTGCGGTCCGACCGTTTCGATAACCCGATCGACGCCGTATCCATCGGTGGCCTCCAGGACCTCCTTGTCCCATGACGAGTTCGTACTGTAATCGATGACCGTGTCAGCGCCCAGGGCTTTCAACCTCGCTGCCTTTGTCCCGGATGATGTGGCGGCAATGATGCGAACCCCGAACAACTGTCCCAATTGGACGACGAACAACGAGACACCGCCGGTTCCAAGCGTCAGGATCGTCTGGCCGGGAAGAACTGGCCGGTGTCCGGTCAGCGCAGACCACGCGGTGACTGCAGAGCAGGGCAGAGTAGCCGCTTCGCACGCGCTCAGGTGCGCCGGCGGCCGGACGAGTTCGTGCTCCTCGCAGACCAGCCATTCGGCGAGAAGTCCGTCGCGGCCGGCACCGAACTGATCCCCGGCGTACTCGGGTTCCAGGGGTCCGCTGCGCCACCGCGGGAAATAGGTGCTGACGACCCGGTCGCCGACGTTCAGGTGTCGCACCAGTGGTCCGACCGCCACCACATCCCCGGCCCCGTCGGACAGCGGAATCGTGCCCGCATCCGCCTTCAGCGCGTAGGTGTTTCGCAGGATCATCGCGTCCCGGAAGTTCAGCGCGGCGGCCCGGACCCGTACCACCACCTGCCGGCCCACAGGTTCAGGTGGTTCGGTGGACACCTCGTCGAGCGACAGTCCGTCTGCGATGCTGCCGAGATGGTTGCCGGTCAACGACCAGGACCGCATCAGAGTTCTCCGGCAGGTTCGGTGATGCGGCGGAATCCGCCCTGGAAGAAGAGAATCGGGTCGACGTCGTCGGTCATGTGCAATCCACGGACCCGGCCCAGTGCGATCTCGTGATCACCGGCGTCGTGGACCTCGTCGAGTGCGCAGGAGATCCGCGCGAGGGCTCCCTCGATGGCGGGCAGACCCCAGTCATCGGGCTCCCACGCGACTTCGGTGAACTTGTCGCCTCCCTTGGCCGCCAACTTGCCGCAGACATCGCGCTGTGCGGCACCGAGAATGTTGACGCAGTAAGCGCCGCGGGTGCGGATGAGCGGCCACGTCGTCGACGTCTTCTGTGGGTAGAACGCGACGAGCGGCGGATCGAGTGACACCGAGGTGAACGACGTCGCGATCAATCCGACGGGCTCACCTGTGGGGCCCGTCGAGGTGACCGCGACGACGCCGCTCGCGAAGTGGCTGAGAACTCGGCGAAATGTGTGGGGGTCCTGCGGATTCAGGGCGGCGGGGGCGAGATCGCTGATGGTCATCGGGTACTCCTCTCGCTGTCTGTGGATGCGTTCCAGGTGCTGTCGATCTCGACGATGTCGGCGGCGCTCAACGCCTGGGACAGACCGCTCAGCTCGAACAGTGATGCGCCACCGGCGATCGCCTCGCGAATCCTGTTCTCACGTTCGGCGCGACGCTGCGCGCCGTCGAGAGTCGCGGCGGCCGCGGCGAGCGGTATTCGCAGGACACCGTCGCCGTCGGCGACGATGATGTCGCCGGGCTCGATGTAGACGCCGCCGCATACGATGGGTAGGTTGACTTCCCCGGGACCCCGCTTGAGCGGTCGTCCCGCGTAGGTTCCGCGGCACCACACCGGGAATCTGCTCTGGACGAGTGCGTCGGAGTCGCGGATCGGGCCATCGGCGATGACGCCTTCGGTGCCGAGTTCGGAAGCGGCAAGAGACACGAGTTCGGCGAACAGCGGGGTGTTCGGGTCGCCGGGACTGGTGATCACGAGCACTCGTCCGGGTCCGGTCAGGCGCAGTGCGCGATGGCCGGCCAGACCGTCGCCAGGGAAGGTGTTCACCGTGATGGCCTGTCCCACCACGGTGATTCCTCGATTGAGTGCTCGGATCGACGGGTCGAGCAGTGCTGCCCTGCCCGGCATGGTGTCCATGGCCTCGTGCAGGTCGGCGACAGATGACTTGCCGATCGCATCGAGCAGGGTAGGGTCGCACGCCGGTATACGCGTGTAGATGCGGTGTGACATCAGCGGTCTCCGTCCAGGTGTGCCCGTGGGTGCTCGAGGACCTCGACATTGACGACATGTGCGGGGCGCCGTCCCTCGACGACATCGATCGCGGCTTGCGCGGCGGCCCGGGCCATCCGCTGCCGCGCGAGTTCGGTGCCTCCGCCGACGTGCGGTGACAACACGACGCGGTCGCTGCCGAAGAGGGGATCACCGGATCGGGGTGGCTCGTGTTCGAGGACATCGAGACCCGCGCCGCGCAGCTCACCCGCATCCAGCGAGGCCAGCAGGGCATGCTCGTCGACCACTCCGCCGCGGGCGGTGTTGATCAACACGCAATCGCGGCCGAGCATCTTGAGTTCGTCGGCTCCGATGAGATGCCGGGTGTCGGGTGTCAGCGGTACGTGCAGGGACAGGATGTCGCAACGGGGCAGCAGATCGATCAGGTCGACCGCTTTGATGACCCCGGCGGCCGACATCTCCTCGGCGGACACGAACGGATCGAGCGCGAGTACGGTGGCGCCGAAACCGGCGATGCATATCTGGGCAACGCGCCGCGCGATGTGGCCGAAACCGACCAGACCGACGGTGGCTTCCGACAGATCCCCGAGGATCACCTCGCCGGGGCGTCGGAACTCGGCGTTGCGCACCCGCGCATCCGTTCTCGGAATCTGATGCAGCACAGCGAGCATGAGTGCGACGGCGTGCTCGGCGACACTACCGGCATTGGCGTCGCCGCTGTTGGCCACGACGACGCCGAGTTCGGTGGCGGCTGCGACATCGACCGAATCGAGGCCGGCCCCGTGCTTGGCGATCACCCGCAGATCCGTACTGCGCCGCAGTGCGTCCGCGGTGATCGGCGCCGATCGCATGATCACCGCGTCCGCGGAGGCGACGGCGTCGTCGAGGGTGTGCTGATCGAGGTAGCTGTCATAGTCGTTGCGCACCTCGAACACGGTGGCCAACAGATCGATGCCGACCTGGTGGATGGGTTCGGTGACGACCGCGACTGGCTTGGTCATGAGTGGGCTCCTTCCCTGGGATTGTCAAGTGGCCGCTGATCGAGCGGCCGGTAGAAGTTGGTGGGATTGGTGTGCAGGATCTTCGTGACGGCCGACATGTCGCCCGCCCAGTCGGCGACGAGGTCCAACAGGGCACCGTCGTCGGGAAGCTCCTCGTCGGGCCGCATGGGGTGCGGCCAATCCGAACCCCAGACCACCCGGTCCGGGCAATGACGCACGAGGGCGCGAGCGTACGGTGCCGACGCGGCATACGGCGGACCGTCTGGGTCGATCTGATAGGGGTGGGAGAGTTTGACGTATCGATCCGGCCCCGTGAGCAGCTCGAGCAGCGCCGTGAAGCCTCGTGACGACGTGGACTCACCCGCCCGCGGGCTCCCCATCGACTCGATCATCACCGGGACCGGCAGGTGCGTGAGTACCTCTGCCAACACCGCGATTTCGTCGATGCCCTCGACCCGCAGATCGAGGTGCCAGCCGAGGTGGGCCAAGCGGGCGGCGGTATCGACGAGTTCCGCGGGGTCACGGCCGTGACTCCATACGACCCGCAGCCCGATCACTCCTCGGCGTGACATCGATTCGAGCGTGCCGGGCGTTTCGCCGTGGACGTCGATGTCGACGACACCGACGAGACGGGCGGGTGCGTGGTCGAGGGCGTGGAGCAGACACGAGTTGTCGCGACCGTAGACCGACGGCTGCACGAGGACCCCGTACTCGATGCCGAGTGCGTCGAGGACCGCGAGGTAGCGATCGACATCCTGGGTCGGCGCGTCGTAACGGCGATCGGGACTCTGGGGGAAGGACTCCGGCGGGCCGAAAACGTGTGCGTGGGTGTCCCACGATCGGTCGGGAACCGCGAACGACGTCGGGGCCACCGTGGCGCGGGCCGGGCGAATGACCGGGCGGTTGACGTTCATGCTGTCACCGCCGCGACGGCGGCACCACGCAACTCGGCCAGGCGCCTGTGGTAGTCGGCCACGTTGTGCAGCTTGACCTGCTCATAGCCGCGCACCATGTCCGGGAGCTGCGCGATGGTGATCGCGTGCGCATGATTGGCCGGTGTGAGGGTCGCGGCCAGTTCACGGAGCACGGCTTCGAACTCGGCCACCAACTCTCGTTCGACGCGGCGCACGTGGGCGCGGCCGAACGGATCGAGAGCCGTTCCGCGCAGGCGCCGGCTGGCTGCCAGAGCTCTCAGCACCGGCCGCGACCACGGGCCGAGGCTGATCTTGTGCTTCATCCCGAGTTCTCGCAGCATCGGCGGATGCAGTCGATAGGAGACTTTCGCTCCTGGGCCGACGATGCCGGTCGCGGCGTCGGTTCCGGCGGGCCCGAGCAGCAGCCGCGCGACCTCGTACTCGTCCTTGTAGGCCATCAGCTTGTGCAACGACCAGGCTGCCGCCTCGGCCAGGCCGGTCTCGCCGGGTGTTGCCTGTTCCTCGGCGGATCTGACCAGTTCGACGAGGTCGGCGTAGCGCTGGGCGTAGGCCGCGTTCTGGAAGCTGATCAGTTCGCCGACCCGGATGTCGACCAGTCGTTCCAGTTCGCTGCCCGAGGTGGTGTGCACTCGAGCCGCGATCGCTCGGCCGCGCGGCGAGAGAACATTGTCGGGGGAGCCGGCGGTGCCGACGGCCGCCGCGAACGCGTCCGGATCGGCCACGAACTGTCGGCCACGACGAAACGCCTGCAGGTTGGCATCGACCTTGACCCCGTTGAGGCGCAACGCCTCTTCGATGCTCGACGCGGGAATCGGGATGGCGCCCTTCTGGTATGCGATACCCGCGAGGAGAACGTTGGCGTACTGCTCGTCGCCCAGCAATGTCTCGGACGCGGATCGGGCGTCGAGGAACAGACCACCGGGTGACGTTGCGGCACGGATCTTCTCGATGGTCGCGGTGTCGTCGGGAAACGTGATCGCTGTGTCGACGACCATACTGCCGGTGGGAACCTTCGACGAGGAGACGACGGCTGTCGTGTGCTCTGGCGAGGCCACCGAGAGATAGGCGTCACCCGCGCCGACGAGCAGATCACATGCGAGGTACAGGTCGCACTCGCCAGCGGCGAGCTTGTGCGCGGCCGGTTCGTCGTGTGAGGACAGTCGCAGATCGGAGACCACCGCCCCGCCCTTCTGCGCCAGACCCGTCTGGTCCAGGGCGCGCACCGACAGACCCGCGAGAGTTGCTGCCTGACCGAGGGTTTGGGCCAGAGTGACCACCCCGGTCCCGCCTACGCCGGTGATACGGATCGCATGGGCATGCCGCGGCGACGAGGGAAGTGGGTCTTTGAACGCGTCGGCGTCGAGCGTTTCGGTGCGGAGAGACGGTGCGGCGGGCTGTGTCCCGGCCTTCGGTACGGTGACCGTCATGAACGCCGGGCAGTCGCCGTCGAGGCAGGTGTAGTCGCGGTTACACGACGATTGGTCGATCGCGGTCTTACGGCCGAACTCGGTCGGAACAGGCTGCACCGAGAGACAGTTCGACTTGCGGCCGCAGTCGCCGCAGCCCTCGCATACGCGCTCGTTGATGACCACTGTTTTCTCCGGCTGTGGCGCCAGCCGGCGGCGACGCTTGCGGCGCAACTCGGTGGCACATTCCTGATCATGAATCAGCACGGTCACACCCGCGGTGGCGGCGAGTGCGCGTTGGGCATCGTCGAGCCGATCGCGGTCCATCACGTCGACGCCGCGTGGGAGCCGAATGCGCCGATACCGTTTGGTGTCGTCGGTGGTGACGATGATCCGGGCGACCCCTTCGGCCAGCAGCGCGCGGCAGATCTGCGGCACCGTCATGAGTCCAACCGCCTGCTGGCCGCCGGTCATTGCCACCGCGGAGTTGTAGAGCAGCTTGTAGGTGATGTTCACCTCGCCCGCGATCGCTGCCCTGATCGCGAGGCTGCCCGAATGGTGGAAGGTGCCGTCGCCGAGATTCTGGAAGAGGTGATCATGATCGACGAAGGGCTGCATACCGATCCACTGTGCGCCCTCGCCGCCCATCTGGGTCAGACCGGTGACATCACCGACGATCGACGGATCCATCATCGCCACCATGGCGTGACAGCCGATTCCGGCACCCACCAGAGACCCGGTGGGTACCCGCGTCGACGAGTTGTGCGGACACCCCGAGCAGAAGTACGGGGTGCGGGCGAGCAACGGCAACGACCGCAGCGGTCCCGGCACCGGCCGTGTCGCGGAGCCCGCCGAGCGCACGCCGGGGAAATCGTCGCGGGCGCCCAGCCGTCGGGTGAGCCCGGCGATGACTTTGTCGACGTCGAGTTCACCGTCGACCGGGAACAGTGCGGTGCCGGCCGGGTCGCGTTTGCCACTGATGTGTGGCCTGTGCGTACTCGCGTACAGCGCGTCTTTCATCGCGGTTTCGATGAACGCCCGCTTCTCCTCGACGACGATGACTTCGTCGAGCCCGTCGGCGAACTCGCGAATCTGCGCCGGATCGAGCGGGAACACCATCCGTAACTGCAACAGGCGCAGCGATGAACCCTCGGGGCTGTCGGCGGTGAGCCCGAGTCGATCGAGCGCGGCCCGCACGTCGAGGTACGTCTTGCCGGCGGCAACGATACCGACGCGTTGTCCGGGCCGGCGCCGATGGATTCGGTTGAGGGCGTGATGGATGCCGTAGGTCCTCGCGGCCTCGAGGCGGGTCGTCTCACGGCTGCGTTCGAGCGTGCCGATGACGGGCTGCGCCAGTTTTGCCGAGATGACGTGGTCGACGACGGCCTCCGGTGGGGGGTCGGGCAGCGTTGTGTGGGTGCCGAGCCGCACTGAACCGAAGCCGTCCGCGACATTCGTGGCGATCTTCATACCGACCCACAGGCCACTCGTGCGCGACATGGCCACCGCGTGCAGCCCGAGGTCGAGTGCCTCCTGGGGGTCGGCCGGGTACAGCACGGGCATGCCGAGTTCGGCGAGAAGGGCTTCCGACGCGCCGGGCACGGTGGAGGACTTTGCCGACGGATCGTCGCCGACGAGGGCGACCGCGCCTCCGGTCGGAGCCGTGCCCATCAGATTCGCGTGTCGCAGAGCGTCACTCGCACGATCGAGCCCCGGGCTCTTGCCGTACCAGAAGCCGACGACGCCGTCTACGGTCTTGTCCTCGGCCTGCGATGCGAGCTGCGATCCCTGAACCGCGGTGGCCGCGAGCTCTTCGTTGACCGCGGGCCGGAACACCAGTCCCGTCTCGTCGATGAGGTCTTGATGGCGTTGCAGTTCCAGGTCGTAACCGGCGAGCGGTGAGCCCTCGTATCCCGAGATGAACACGCGCGTGGCCCTGCCCGCGCGGTGCTCCGCGCGCAGGGCATCGAACGGGAGTCGCACCAGGGCTTGTAGACCGGTGAGCTGGACTGTGCCGTGCTCGGCCCGGTACCGCTCGTCGAGTGCGGAAGGTGTTGGTGTACTTGATGACACGGCCGGGGCTGCGGCGGTATCGGCGGTCATTGTCAGGGCTCCTCGGTGAGTGTTGCGGCGACGGTTCGGTAGGCGAGATCCTCGCGACTGGCGGACGGGCGCAGCCATTGATTCTCGGCAGACGGGAATCCGGTCGGCTCGATGGGAATGCTGAAGTTGCGCAAGAAGTCTCGACGGAGTATCCGCCACTCGCCGTGGCGCCGCTCGAAGACATCGTGATACCGGTTGGAGTTCAACCAGTTCAGTTCGGGATCGTCACCGGGCTCGGCCCAGTAGAACGAGAACTGATAGGTCTCCGCGACTGCTCGGTTGGCGTCGACCTCGATGAGCATGTTGCACAGGTGGTGTTGTGATCCGGTGAACTCGCCGAAGCCTTCCCATTCCTGGTCGAAGAACTGCTCGGCGGTTCCGGTATGCAGGCGTCCACCTCGTCCGACATGTACGTCGATGGCGCCGGGCCAAAAACAGGACAGGGTCATCTCTTTGTCGAGCCGATCGACTCCTCGGCAGTAGCGACACATGAGTTCGTAGATCTCCTGCTTGTCGAGCAGGGCCTGCAGGGCGCGTGCGCGATTGTCGCCGGTGGTCTCCGATCCGGAGTGCCGCATCATGCCGATGCGCCGGCGATCGATCGTGCGGCCGAGCCGAGCGCAGGGACGGACCGGCGGAACGACGCGCCGACGTGGGTCTCCGCGAGGCGTGCTCCGCCCCCCTCGGTGAGATTACCGCGCAATGTGTCCGCCGAGTACCGGGTGGGGATGCGTTTGCGGCGCTGGAGTTCTGGCACAACAAGGTCGACGAAGTCCGGCAGAGTTCGTAGCGGGAGATTGTCGTAGACGTTGAACCCGTCGATGTCGGCGTCGTCCAGCAGTTGTTCCAACCGATCGGCGACAGTGGTCGGCGAACCGACGATCATGATGCCCCCGAGCGATTCGGCGAGCCGCGCACCCACCTCTCGCGGAGTCCACTCGCGATCGGTGTCACCAACGGTGAATCTCTCCAGCAGCGAGCGGATTCCGTCGGTGTCGATGTATTGCAGAGGGGCGTCGATGTCGATGGACCCGAAGTCCACCTGCATCAACGACGCGTGCCGGACGAGGGTGCCCTCGGCGCTCACATAGTTCAGTTGCTGCTGGAACTTGGCTTGTGCTTCCTCGTCGGTGGGCGCGACGACGACCGAGACCCCGGCGATGAACTTCAGGTCGTGTGGTGACCGGCCGCGCGCCAAGGCCAGCTTCTTGGTCTCGGTCGTCGACTTCCGCAGTGACTTCACGTCGGTGCCGACGAGGAAGACGGCCTCCGCATGCTTCACGGCGAACTCCTGGCCCGCCGACGACGCGCCTGCCTGGAAAAGAGCGGGCGTACGCTGCGGAGACGGCTCGCACATGAACGCGTCCGGCACCGAGAAGTAGGGTCCCATGTGCTCGATGGGATGCACCTTGGTCGGGTCTGTGTAGATGCCGCGGGCGGCGTCGCGGATGACGGCGTCGTCTTCCCAGCTGCCCTCCCACAGCTTGTAGACAACATCCATGAACTCGTCGGCGATCACATAGCGCTCGTCGTGCGGGACCTGACGATCGAGACCCAGATTGCGTGCCGCAGACGCAGTGGCGGATGTGACGACGTTCCAACCCACCCGGCCACCTGTGAGGTGATCGAGGGTCGTCATCCGGCGAGCGAAGCTGTAGGGCTTCTCATAGGTCGTCGACGCGGTGAGAGCGAAGCCGAGGTGCGTGGTGGCTGCGGCCATCGCCGACACCGCCATCGCCGGATCGTTCAACGGGACTGCGACGGCCTCTCGCAGGCTCGCGTCCGCCGATCCCTCGTAGACATCGTTGAGACCGGGGAAGTCGGCGATGAACAAGCTGTCGAAAACGCCGCGTTCCAGCGTTCGCGCAGTGCTGATCCAGTAGTCGAGATCGCGGTAGCGGTGTTCCTGGTTATACGGATTGCGCCACGTACCGATGGCTGTGTGTCCGACACCGGAGATCTTGAAAGCATGCAGGTGGATGCGCTTCATATCGACGCCTTTCGGGAAGTCGTGGGGTGGCTCATGACGGGACTCTAGGTGTGACCTAGATCGCGTACTGTCAAAGATGTGACAGTTCGGCAGATGGTCGGATGAGGCCCATGCAGCCACACCGCGGCGCACCGGGGTCGAGTCCGCGCGTCACGCACAGCCGGAGGTTGGATTTCTTCGAATACCTCACGCCCGAGGCGAAGCGGGACTTCGACGCGGCCGCCACGGTGCGGCGGTTCGACGCGGACGAGAGCATCTATCTGCAGGACGACCGCCACCATCTGATGTACCGCCTGGTGGCCGGCCGGATCTGGTTGTCGTACACGACCGTGGACGGCCGAGAGCACCTGGCCGGTCTCCTCGGTCCGGGGGAGTGCTTCGGGATCAGCCCGCTCATCGACGGCGAGGGAGTACCCCAGAACGCCACCGCACGTACGCCGGTGACCGTGCAGGTTCTGGACGAGCCGACCTTGGCCAGGCTGCGCGCCGCTCATCGCTCGATGGACGAAGCGATCATGCGATCACTGTTGCGCGACATTCGTATCCTCAGCAGTGAACTCTCGTCGGCGTCGCTGGCGGGTCTGCGGTCGCGACTGGCCGGGCGGCTACTCGCGCTCGCCGGCCGAGGTCCCCACGGCGGTCCGGTGGTGAGACTGACCCAGGCGGAGCTGGCCGGCGTGCTGGGAGTCTCGCGCCAGACCCTCAATCGGCAGTTGCGGCAGCTCGAGGCCGACGGCGTCGTCGCGCTCAGCTACGGCGAAGTACACCTTCTCGAGGTCTCGGTGCTACGCGACCTCGCATCGGACCTCGACTGATAAGAATGTCACTTAGGCGACAGTCTGAGATCTGAATCACACCCTAGTCTGCGATGTACTCATCCATCGGCAAGGGAGCACCATGGTATCCATCAGTCCTCGTCGCCGCCTGCTCGGAGGTGCCGTCGGCACATTCGTCGAGTGGTACGACTTCCTCATCTACGGCCTGTCCGCGCCGGTGTTGGCCGTGCACTTCTTTCCAGAAGCCAGCGCAGCCGCGGGGATCGTCAGCACGTTCGCCATCTATGCGGTCGCGTTCTTGGTGCGTCCGATCGGGGGTATCTACTTCGGGCGGATCGGCGATCGGTTGGGGCGGATCAAGACCCTTGGGTTGATCGTCTTGTTGATGGGTGGCGCGACCACCCTGCTCGGACTGTTGCCTACGTTCGCGACCGTAGGCATTCTGGCGCCACTGCTTCTGCTGTTGTGCCGTGTGGTGCAAGGATTCTCGGCCGGAGGGGAAACCAGTGGTGCCACCGCGTACATCGTCGAATCGGCGCCGTCCGATCGTCGCGCCTTCTGGGTCAGCATCTGCGTTGCCGGGTCGTGGGCGCCCATCGTCGTCGCGTCGGGGGTGATCTTCGGACTTCGTGCCGGTCTCGGAGACGAGGCCTACATGTCGTGGGGCTGGCGGATCCCCTTCTTGCTGGGCGGCCTGCTCGCAATTGTCGGGCTGTGGTTGCGCCGTCGACTCGACGATCCGGAGGAGTTCGTCGAAGCATCACGCGCACCTCGCGATCCGCATCTTCTGCGTACCGCGCTCACCCAACACTGGCGGGCGATCGTCACCGTGATGCTGCTCGTGGCAGTTCAGGGAGTCGGGGCCTACTTACTCCTCAGCTACATGTACAGCTACCTCGTCACGGTCGCGGGAATGACTCCGACCGCAGCTCTGCTCGCCAACTCGCTGGGTGTCGCGTCGATGGCGGTGTTGATATTGCCGGCGGGTCGACTGTCGGACCGGGTGGGACGCAGGACGGTCATGTTCGTGGGTGCAGCGTGGCTGGCCGTGATCTCGTGGCCGGCGATGACCCTTGCCAGCGGCGGTGGCCTCGGTTCGGCGGTCGGCGGACAGCTTCTGATCGCGGTCGGCGTGGCACTGTTCTCGGCAGGTGGTTTCGTGACCATGGCGGAGCTGTTCTCCACGACGATGCGGTTCACCGGTCACGCCATCGGCTACAACGTCGGCTACGCGATCTTCGGTGGAACCACCCCGCTCATCGCCTCGGCTCTCGTCGCGATCACCGGGTCGGCGGTGGCGCCGGCCTTCTACGTTATCGTGATCGCGGCGCTCGGAGTGGCGGTGGTCGGTCGAATCCCGGAAACGAAGGGTGTGCGACTCCGCGACGCAGGCGAGATCTCTCATCCGGCCGCCGACGATCTGACTGTGCCAACGGTTGCGACCCGCTCAGGAACAACAAACGTGTGAACTGACATCGATGGATGGCGGTCGACACGCACCATGACATGAGCGCCGTCTTTCAGGTCAGCCGACGAAATTGCGCAGTGCCTCGACCATGATTTCGGGCTGGTCTTCCGGGATCAGTGTCCAGGAGTCGTCGACGATCTCTTTCGTGGCGTTCGGGTACAGAGCGACGAGTCTATCGGCGTGTTCCAGCGGCATCATCTGGTCGTCGCGGGCCCACAGCACGAGCACGGGTCGGGCGAAGCTGCTCATGTGATCGGACAGTTCGAGAAGGCGGCGGCGGGGCGGGTCTCCCTTGGCGAACTTCACCAGGTCGCGTCGGATCGCCCGGTTGTGGACTGCCGGAGCAAACCAGTCGTCGAACAGTGCATCGGGTAAGCCGCGTTTGGTGAGTGCGCCGTAGGCCTTGTTGCTGTGGCGGAAAAACTGTGTGCCAAGGATCTTGGAGAGCACCCAGCCTCCGCCGGGCAGGTGGCACAGCCATTTGGCGGGCCGTGCGGGCTTGGGCGGGTAGTTGTCGAACGCGGTGCATGAGGCCAGAACGAGTCGGCCCAGACGGTTGTCGCGACCGTCGGAAATCATGAACTGTCCGCCGCCCCAATCGTTGAGCACCAGCGTGACGTCAGACAGATCGAGTGCCTCCAGGAAGTCGGCGAGGATACCCGCGACGCCCTGCTCGGACAGGTCGGCATCGGGATGCATCGGCGCCCGGTGAGCGCCCAGCGGCAGAGTTGGTGTGATGCAGCGGTACTCGGGCAGGTGGGGGATGACTTTGCGCCATTGGCGGCCGTCCATGAGCAGACCGTGGCCGAACACCATGACGGGACCGTCGCCGCCAGTGTCCTGATAGGTGATCGGGCCGGAGGGTACTTCCACCGTGGGCATCGAACCTCCTAGATAGATCGTTCTGTTTATAGGTACGGTATGCTGACAGAATTCAGAGCGCAAGAGGGGAGCTGCGATGGCTGGCTCGGGTACCCGTGACAGGATTCTGGCGGCGACGGCCGAGTTGTACCGGCGCCAGGGCATGTCGGCGACCGGGCTCAAACAGATCTCCGCGATGTCCGGGGCGCCGTTCGGGTCGATCTACCACCACTTCCCTGGCGGAAAGGAGGCGATCAGCGCCGAGGTCATCCGGTCCGAGGGTGTTCGCTATGGGAATCTCGTTGTCGCCCAGCTGGTACTGACCGATCCTGCGACCGGCATTCCCGAATTGTTCCAGAATGCGGGCCGGGCGATGCAGGCGCAGGACTACAGCGAGGCGTGCTCCATCGAGACGATCGCCCTCGAGGTCGCCAGCACCAACGAGTCGTTGCGGCAGGAGTCGGCCACGGTCTTCGAGCACTGGCTGACTGTGCTTGCCCAGTGGTTCGGCCAGCTCCACATCAGCGACGAGCAGTGCCGTCGGCTGGCATTGACCACATTGACCGCATTGGAGGGTGCGTTCGTGCTGTGCCGCACGCTACGCTCGGTCGACCCGATCATCGCCGCCGGCCACGGTGTACAGGCCGCGGTGGTCGCTGAACTGGGTAGTGAGCGAAGATCGTCTGCATGACAAGCGATCTCGGCGATCAGTCTTCTGCTTGTCCTGAGTGCTCATCTCGGCGCGATCAGACCGTTGGCTGCCGCCGATCCGGACGGAGCCGGAAGACTCGGAACTCCCGTCCTGAAATAGACTGTGCTACAGCAAAATTTGGCCACTGCGCACAGATGGTGCTCCAGTCGCGAATGCGCGCAGTGCCGATGGAGTGCTGGACTGCCACGACGAAGTCCGCGCGCTGGAAGCGGACCACGGCGGTGTCGGCGGCGGCCAGATTGGCTGCCCACGCAGGCGGATGCGGCCGACCCCAGTTGGAGTCGGTGACCAGGAGGTCTTCACCATCGGTGATGCATTGCAGTGTCACCGTACGCGGCTGGCCGGTCTTTCTGCCGACAACTGTGATCTGAAGGCTCGCCAGGCCGGCGGCGTCGAGCACGCCGATTCGCCCACTGCTGCATCGGCGCAGCGTCGCCTCGGCGATGCCCGTCACTGCGGACGCGCGCAGCACCACGTGGCGATACAGCAGCGGATGACTGATCAATCGGCGTATCCAGCTCGACAGTGTGCCTGCGAGCGTCATCCCACGAGGCGGCATAGACGTTCCTCCGTGCGTTTGGAACGCATCAGAGATCGACGATCACGATGCAGTAGCCGACGTCGAGTGACTCCTGCTCCACAAGTCGAGCGTGCCGGGCATGCCATCGTTGGGTCTGCAGGTCTGATCGGAGTTGCTCAAGGCCCGGCGCGAGTTCGGCTGGGTCGGTGGTGGCCAGCATGGAGATTCCTGCTCGCACACGAGGGTCGAGGTAGGCGTGCGGGCGCCGCCAATAGGCTGCGCCGAAGCCATCGGTGCAGTCATGCGGTATCGGAACCGGCTGCACGCGCAGCGATGCTCCGGGCAGCATGGCGGCGAGCGCATCCAGAGGGACGGCGACGCGCGCATCCGTCACGGCGGCCGCAGGCAGGTATTCCCGCAGCAGCCAGAAGCGGGCCATCATCTCCGGACGCCAGGTGAACAACACGATCCGTGAGCGCGCCACCCGCTTCATCTCCGCCATACCACGTGCGAGGTCATGCCAATGGTGCACTGTGAGAACGGCCAACGCGACGTCGACAGCGTTATCCCGCAACGGCAGCGCTTCGGCCAGCGCTTGCACCGCTGGTGCGGCGACGGTGGATCGTTGTGACAACATCACTTTGCTCGGCTCCACGGCCAGGACCGTGGTGGGTGGCTCATACGATCCGGTGCCCGCGCCCACATTCACTACGCTCGCCGTATCGCCGATCGCTTCCTGGATTGCAGCGGCGATTCTCGGGTCAGCCATCCGCGTCTGGGCGTACGTCGCGCCGATTGTGTCGTACTTGGCCACGGTATCAACGCTTTCCACTCGAGATGTAGGTATTCGTCGACGGCTCGCTCACCGCACAGAGTGTTCCTCGGTCCTACTACAGTAAAGCTCGCGCGAGGGGCGCATGTCGATGCCCGGACGAGACTGCTGGGTGGCGCTCGGAGATAATTCGCCGAGCACGGTACGGTGCTGCCGACGATCGATGAGGTGCGTCGAGACGCTGCAGTGAGCGTCGGGGCTCTGTATTGCGCTGTCCCGGATACGCAGTGACCAAGGAATCGGGTCACGCCCAGCGACTCTGGCGATGGCCTACAAGCTGATCGAGGCCGCCCAATCGAGATGGCGATCGGTCAACGCACCCCACCTCGTGGTGCTCGTGCGCGCCGGAGTCACCTACGAGTGAACCGTCCTGGGTCTGGTGGAGACCGTTGATCTCACCAGGAGAATACGGTTACAGCAGTACCGCGGAAGTTCGACCAGGAGACTCGTGAGCGAGCTGTGAGAATGTATCACGAGCGGCTCGGTGAGACGGACGGGAGAGTCCGAGCTGGCTGTGCGTGAGAATGTCGGGCAGTTGCTCGATGCCAATCAGGCGACGTTGTGCAACTGGATCGAGAAGGACGCCCCGCCGACGTCTTCTGTGGCCGGGTCGCGGGTTGGTGATCATACTGCGGAGCTGCGTGAGTTGCGATGCGAGGTTGCCGAACTACATAGGGCCAGTGAGATATTGAAGACAGCTTCTAGCCGCTTGTGCCGCGGCGGAGATCAACCGCCGACTTCGTTGATCGTCGAGTACTTCAACGCTCACGAGGACCTGTTCGGGGTCGATCAGATCCGCCGGGTGCTCACCGAGTACGGAATGCAGATCGCCCCGTCCGCCTACTACGCGAACAAGAAGCGCGGCCCGGTCTCGGCGGCGATGTCGACCGAGGGCTACGCTGCTCACGCCGTCTACCAGCAGTCCGAGGCGAGTCGCAGCGTCTACCGAGTTCGCAAGATGTATCACACGATGCGGCGCGTCGGGCAGATGCTGGGCCGCGACCAGGTGAGCCGACTGATGAGGATCTGCGGGATCTCCAGAGCGGTCCGCGGTTTCACCGCACCGTCACCACCCGCCACGATGACAAGACGGCCCCGGGTTCCCAGATCATGTTGATCGGCAATGGAATACGCCGATAATCCTGACCAGTGGTGGATGGCCGACTTCACCGACGTGTGGACGTTGGCCGGGTTCGTCTACGTGTCGTTCATCGTCGACGTGTTCTCACGATTCATCCTCGGGTGGCGGGCATGACGAGCATGCACACCCCGTTGGTGACCGATGTCGTCGAGCAAGCACTGTTCATCCGCCGCGGAACCGTGCACATCGCGTCCTACACTCGTACGCTCCGGCAAACACCGGGGCCGCCAACAAATGTCGGACAGGCCGGGCAGGCGCCTCCCGCGCGGCAACCCACGAGATCTTTGTGAGTGAGGCCGGGCCCGCAACCCTTGGACGAACGCCGGGCGTCACCCCATTCCGTCTAGGTCACCGCAGAAGACGCGAGCATCGAAGTGACAAGTTCGTGCTCCCCAGACCGTGACCGGAAAACCAGCCAAGGCGAATTCCGCGGCCTACCACCCACAGGCAACAGGATCACCTGCGACGAGATCGTCATCAGCGGCTTCGCAGACAGCAAGGAAGTCGAAGTCTGGGGGGTGAAGTCTGGGGCGTGGTCGACAAGCACAACCAGATGCGACAGCTCGGCGCCCTTCCCATGCAGCGGCCACCGAGCGGGGAAACACCCGCGGGCTCTCGCCGATACGGTTGATCATGGAATCGCGCTGTTGATCTTGGTTCCGACCGCGCGAGCCGCGAGCAGGCTCGACTACCGGCCAGTTGCTGTTTCAGGTGCAGTCGGCTCCGATCCCGGCGACCGTGAGCTGGAAGGCGCGGTCGGCCTGCGTCGCTGGGTCGGTGTAGTTCTCGGTGGCCAGGGCGATTCCGACGACCGCTATGAGTAGATCCTCGATGGTGATGTCCGCCCGGACAGCCTGATCATCAATGGCCCTACCTAGCAGCACTGCGCCGGCCGCACCAATGGCTGCCGCACAGGAGTCCTGGGTGGTCCCGTCCTGCAGTGGCTGGTAGGAGAGGACGTCCGCCAGACCGCGTGCGGCAACTGAGTAGGAGAGCAGCTCGTGCAGCCATTCCACCAGCGCGGAGCGACTGTCTCGCTCGGTGCAGAGTGTATGAGCGCGATCGCACAGGGCGTCGACGCGCTGCTTGAAAACGGCATCGAGCAGAGCCTTTCGGGTGGGAAAGTGTCGCCGCACGGTGGCAGATCCGACGCCCGCGGCGCGAGCGATCTGCTCCAGTGATGCCTGGGCTCCTTGACTCGCCACCTCGGCCTCGGCCACGGCGAGGATGTGCGTGTAGTTGCGGCGGGCGTCCGAGCGCTGGCCAGTCATGATCTCTCCAATCTTGATAAGTGGCGGGCCCCGCCGTATTGTAGCGAGTAATAAACGGCGGGGTCCGCCGCTTATCGTCCGCGTAACCGCTGAGGAGACGAACACATGATCACTGTCACCACTGCCGGCGCAACACCGGTTCTCGTCGCCGGTGCTACTGGCCGCCAAGGCGGTGCGACCGCACGGGCTCTGCTCGCGCAGGGAATACCGGTGCGTGCTCTGGTACGCGACCCGAGCACGCCGCGTGCACGGGCCATCGAAGGACTCGGCGCCAGCCTGGTCGTGGGCGATCTCACCGCACCTGCGACCCTCGAGGCGGCCGTGAGCGGCGTGCGAGCCGTCTTCTCCGTGCAGATGCCCGCCCTCACCGAGCAGGGGTTTGACTTCGCAGGCGAGGTCGACCAGGCGGTCAACCTCATGACGACTGCGCATGCCGCCGGTGTTGAGCAGTTTGTCCAGTCCTCCACCAGCGGCGTGGGACAACACATCGAGGCTCCGGGCTGGGCCGAAGGGCGGTGGGCGGTGATGGAAGCCCCGCTCGGCACGAAGGCTGCGATCCAGGACCGGCTGCGCGAGTTCGGCTTTCCCTACTGGACGTTGCTCAAGCCGTCGTTCTTCATGGAGAACTTCGAGCCGTCAATGCGCTTCTACTTCCCCCGCGGAGTCGAAGGGGGTCTGGTCACCGTTGTCAAACCAAGCACACACCTGGCACTTGTAGCAGCCAGAGATGTGGGCCAAGCCGCTGCGGCCGCCCTGTCCGCCCCCGCCGAGTTCCACCGAGTGGAACTGGAACTCGCGAGCGATTACCTGACCATGACAGAAATTGCCAAGATCCTCTCCCGTGCTCTTGGCGTCCCACTGACAGCTCCGGACATGAACGAGGAACAGGCGCGTGGCGCTGGCATGGGAGACATGGGCGCCACCCACGAATTCATGGAGATTGTCGGCCAACCGGCCCGACCGCAGTTCGCTCGTGCGCTTGGCATCGACCTGACCAGCTTCGAAGAATGGGCACACGAACACCTGCGGACTCCCGCCTGAGCAGTTGAAAACGCGGAACCTCGACGGGCTCCCCTGCGGTTTCTCGGCGCACGGTGTCAGTGGTCCACCATCGTGGCATGTACAGTCGCCGGTCGATCGACGCGTGACCTTTGTCGCTGGTGTAGGCCATATAGACCGCGACCTGGCAGTTCTCGATCCGGCCGGCGGTACCGAAGTGATGGCGTTGCACCCAACGGCGCAAGTCCACCACCGAACCCAGCCATCGACGCAGGTCACAGACTCAAGGCCGACTGACCGTCCACCCGGTGACAAAAGTCAGGCATGCCCCGGCAGCCACCTTGAACAGGGCAAACACGCCGTACAACCTCATAACCCGCTGTCTACGGCTGCAGTAGTGGGGCAGATTCCGACAGCCCGTTGGCCGCCGGTCATCGCCACCGATCCGAGTCTCACGACTGATTCGGGTGAGTGCGAGAGCGCAAGTCGTGAGGTGGATGGTGTGGAGTGAGCAGCCGCATCGACCGGACGTGGTGCGCCGACCGCTACCTCACATTCGTCGTCGGTCGCGAAGTTCCATCCCGTTGGCGCTTTCGGCGACCAAGATCCACAGGCGAATCAGCGTGCCACATCGACAGGCTTGGCAGTATCGACGACGGCATTCCAGAGATCTTGGGCGTCGGGATTCGGGAGTGCACCGTGTCGGGTGGCGACCGCGACCGTCCACACCAGAGAGGCTTCGTCGACCTGGACCAGTCTGATGGGCACGCGAGTTGCTTGGGCCAAGGACAATGGGACGATAGCCAGCCCGATGCCGTGCGCTACGAGCTCGAGCAGCGATCCGATTTCGTTGCATGTGACACGCACCTGACGCTCGATTCCCGAGGCTGCAAACGCCTCGTCGACTGCTTGTCGTGCCGCGAGTTCGGTAGTGAAGTCAACGAAGACTTCGTTCTCCAGCATTCCGAGTGTCACCGCGGATCTGTCGGCAAGACGATGACCCAGTGGACACGCCAAAACCATGGGGTACGTCGCGAGTGGAGACAGATGCAGACCGTCTGGTGGTTGTCTCTGGGGCATAGTGACAAAAGCGAGATCGACTTCCGATGTGTGGACCAAACGAAACAGATCCCGCGGAAAACCGATGGAAATAGCAACGTCGACATCTGGGTGCTGGGCGACGAACTTGCTGACCAACGCCGCCAGATCGAGGCCTGCAAAAGACGGAATCGATCCGATCGCCAGCGTTCGCTTGGCCGTCCGCCTTCCCCGTCGAACCTGCTCGCTGGTCGCGTCGAGCACAGCAAGAACGCGGCGCGCGCTTGCGTAGAGTTCGCGGCCGGCTTCGTTCAGCTCTACGCGACGTGCGCGACGCACCAAGAGCTGAGCGCCTAGTTCGCGCTCGAGTTCTTTGATCGAGGACGAGACGCCGGGCTGCGAAATCATCAGTCGCGCGGCGGCCCTTGTGAACGATCCTTCATCTGCTACCGCGACGAAATGCTGCAGCTGTCGCAACTCCATCATAACTCCAAGTAATTGGTTGACTAACTATTCCGTATTGGACTCTCTGTGGTTATGCGATGCATGCTGTGACAGTACCTGGAAGTGATCCGCGCCACTCGATTGGCCTTGCCTGTGAAGGCCGTGCCTGCCGAGGAGAACTCGCAGGTTTCCTGCCGCGCCCCACAACACCGCACATCGAGGAGTGCCCTTCATGTCGCAAAACGCTCTATCTCACGAGTGGACAGCCGAGATCTCACTGGACGGCCTGCCCAAGTCGGCTCCGTGGTCGGCAATCGTCGAGATCGGAGGAGATCGGTTGGGTATCGAGGTCGTTGACTCCCGGCTGAGAGTCGTCGACGACATCGGCATCAATGCCAGCTGGGACTTCGAGTACGTGCTCTCGAAGCAGGAGTGGGACGAGTTCTGCGCTATACCGCCGGCACGCGGGTTCACAAGCGCACAGGCGATCGTGGCCACGCAGGGTGCCGACCGAATTCGTGGCGATAGAGCGACCTGGGCCCGGGGGGCCGCCGTCATCGACAGAGTGTTGGAAGCTTGTCGACGATCGGCACACGATGCCCAACCCGCCCCCGCGACAAGCCCTGCCCCCAATCGCCCGGCCCTGGGGGTAGGGCCTATCACCGGCCGCTACATTCACCTCGATGTGGAAGGTTCCCGTCGCCGGATCTACTTTGAATCCGCTGGTCAAGGTCCCGCCATCGTGTGTCTGCATACCGCTGGCGCGGACTCACGCCAATATCGCTACATGCTCGAAGACGGTGAACTCACCGAAAAGTACACGGTGTACGCCTTCGACATGCCGTGGCACGGGCGTTCCGATCCGCCGGACGACTGGGAATCCACCAGGTACGCACTGACCACCGACACGTATGCGGCGACGGTCCTTTCCTTCATCGAGGCGCTCGACATCCACACTCCCATCCTCGTCGGCTGCTCCATGGGAGGGGCTATCGGCTTGTACCTCGCCGCTCATCATGGCGATCTGTTCTCAGGAGTGTGCGCACTGGAGGGCGGGCTCGGTAACCCGCGACGATTTGTGGAGTGGACCAACAGAGCCGACGTAGACCACTCCACCTTCCTGGTCAGCTGGGTGGGAGGCCTGATCGCTCCCACGAGTCCCCGTGGTCCCCGGACGCAGACCCTCTGGGGCTATGCACAATCCGGACCTGGCGTGTACCAAGGCGATACGTACTTCTATTCGCACGATCTGCCTCGTCGTGTCGTTGACATTCCGCAGGCATCGTGTCCGCTGTATGTCTTCAGTGGGGAGTACGACTACTCGGCCACGACTGAGATGAGTCGTGACGCCGCGGATCGTCTCGGTGGTGAGTTGATCGACATGCGGACCAAAGGTCATTTTCCGATGTCGGAAGATCCCGTCGGTTTCGCCCGATATCTCTACCCCGTACTGGAGAAGATCTCCGGCCGCGAGCACGGATGACCCCCGATATCGACTCCCTCAGACCAGCCTCGACCACCCCGGTCCCGATCCGAGAAATGGTTCATACACATGAGTTCCATCCCCGGCACCCCATCCCAGGGCAGACACCCCACCGACCGACGTGTGCTGTTCGCCACGGGGATCGGCAACTTCATGGAGTGGTTCGACTTCGCCGTGTACGGGTTCTTTGCTGTCAGTATCGGTAAGACGTTCTTCCCTACCGGGAACGCAACGACATCATTGCTGTCGACGCTGGCGGTCTATGGAATCGCGTTCCTCATGCGTCCTGCGGGCGGCCTGTTCTTCGGTTCCATCGGCGATCGCCTGGGCCGTCGAAAGTCCTTGTCACTGGCTGTCGTGATGATGGGGACGGCGACCGCATTGATCGCAGTGTTGCCGTCGTATGCGGCAGCCGGACTTGTGAGTCCAGTCCTCCTCGTTCTTCTTCGTGCCGTGCAGGGCTTCTCGGCTGGCGGTGAATGGACCGGATCCGCCGCCTTCATCATCGAGAACGCTCCGGCGAATCGCAGAGGTGTGGCTGCGAGCATCGTACCGGCAACTGCCGCCTTGGCCGTTGCTGCCGGGGCTGGTACCGCACTGATCATCAACACGGTCATGAGTGCCGACGCCGTCGACAGTTGGGGTTGGCGACTTCCGTTCCTGGCAGCCTTTCCGATGACGATCGTCGGTCTCTACATGCGGTTGAAACTGGAAGAGACTCCGGTCTTTCGGGAGATGCAGGAGTCCGGCACAGTCGAGGTGGCACCGCTGAAAGGCGTGGCTCGCAGAGACTTGCGATCGCTCGGGATCGCGTTCGCGTTGGCGAGTATCACGGTGCTGGGCTTCTACTATCTCGCGACCTACGTGACGACGTTTCTGACGGTGACGGTGGAAATGCATCGAGTGGATGCTCTGGCAGTTGTTGCCACCGGTGCCCTGCTGTACGGATTCTTGTGCCCTCTTGCCGGTGTGGCATCCGATCACGTAGGGAGACGGCCCATCTCACTCGCCGGTGGCGCCGGTCTCGCCATGATCGCCATCCCTGCATTCATGCTGATGGCAACGGGCCGGCCGATGCTCGCCGTCATCGGAATCGTGCTGTTCGGAGTGTTCGAGGCGATGCACAATGTCACGACGACGGTGATGTTGATCGAACTGTTTCCGCCCGATGTGCGGGCAACAGGTAGTGCCACCGGCTACAACCTGGGTGCCGCGTTGATCGCCGGACCCGGACCGGTCATCGCCGCCGCACTCGCTGCAGCGTATCCGGGAACGGCGGCACCGGCAGCGTATGTGGTTCTGGCCGCTGTCGTCGCCACTGCCGTGCTATGGCGATGGTTACCCGAAACCCGTTGGAGAGAAATAGGTTTAGGAGACCCATCAACCTCCGGGAAGAAAGATACCGAGGTCACACGGTGACCGCGTGCCATCGTGTTTGCATGCGAAGGAGGGCTATCCACCTTCGTCACGATTGTGGAAAGGAAGGCCTATGACACATATCATCCACGGCCAGAACGAGTCTGCGGTTGTCGACCTGTTCATTGATGGCAAGTCGGTACCCGCATCGAGCGGCCGAACGTACACCACTGTCGACCCGTATACCGGAGCTGCTGTCTCGGTGGTTGCCGACGCTGACACGTCCGACGTCGACGAGGCGGTGGGTGCGGCCCGCCGAGCGTTGGGCGGACCTTGGTCCAGTATCACCGCGCCCGCACGCGGTCAGCTGCTCGTCCAGTTGGCCAGACTCATCCGGCGCGATGCCGAGCACCTCGCATCCCTCGAAACCAAGGAGAACGGCAAACTGCTCCGGGAGATGGCTGGACAGGTGGAAGGTATAGCCCGCTGGTACGAGTACTTCGGCGGCCTGGCCGACAAGGTGCAGGGGGAAGTCATTCCGACGGACAAACGTAACTTCCTCGTGTACACCCAGAAGGTACCGGTCGGTGTCGTCGCAGCCATCACGCCGTGGAACTCACCACTGCTGTTGTTGACCTGGAAGCTCGCGCCCGCGCTCGCCGCGGGGTGCACAGTGGTTGTCAAACCGAGCGATTACACGCCGTCTTCGGCCGTGAAGCTCGCTCAACTCGCTACAGAGGCAGGCTTTCCCCCAGGGGTCATCAACGTGGTCACGGGGCGGGGCGCAGAAACCGGCAAAGCGCTTGCCGCCCATTCCGATGTGGACAAGGTGGCGTTCACCGGATCAACGCACGTCGGGCGTGCCGTTGCTCACGCGGCAGCTGATCGATTCGCCCGCGTCACATTGGAACTCGGTGGCAAGTCGGCGCAGATCGCCTTCGGTGACAGCGACCTCGACGCAGTAGCCAACGGGGTTATTGCCGGAATCTTCGCCGCGGCAGGTCAGACATGTATGGCTGGTTCTAGACTCCTGGTGCACCGGGAGATCGCCGACCGCCTCGTTGCCAAGGTCGTCGAACGAGCCGAACGAATTCGGCTCGGCGATCCAACCGCTGCCGACACCGAGATGGGTCCGTTGGCAAACAAGCAGCAGTACGAGAAGGTTCTCTCCTACTTTGCGCGAGCACGTGAGGAAGGCGCGACATTCGCCACCGGGGGAGCGGCCGCTACGGAGGTCGGCAGCTACTTCGTTCAGCCCACCATACTGACCGACCTCGTCCCGGGGTCGTGTGCCCTCACCGAGGAGATCTTCGGACCCGTTCTATCGGTCGTCGCCTTCGACACCGAGGACGAGGCAGTAGAGCTCGCCAACGGAACCGAATTCGGTCTTGCCGCATCGGTGTGGACACGTGACGTGTATCGCGGGCATCGTGTGGCCGGGCGACTACGCGCGGGAACGGTATGGGTCAATGCGTATCGCACAGTCGCCCCGCAGGTTCCATTCGGTGGCTTTGGTGCGTCAGGTGTCGGTCGCGAAAGCGGTATCAAAGCGGTGGAGTCCTACCTCGAGGACAAGGCCATCTGGGTGGAGTTGTCTGGGCAGACACGTGACCCTTTCACCCTCGGATGATTCGTCGACGAGGTGGGGAACCGTTGAGTGACGACGAGTACGAGATCGTCGTGGTCCGCTACGGCTCACGTGACACTCTTCGCAGCAAGGTCTTTCTCAACTATGAGGTGTATGGGGAGGCGGACGGACCTATCCAAATGGACTACTACTTCTGGATAGTCCGCAATGATCGCCGAACCTTCGTCGTAGACACCGGATTCAGTGAGCATGAAGGACTCCGGCGTGGGCGGAGTCAACTCGTGCCGCCGGGGGATGCTCTCGCATCCCTGGGTGTGCAACCAAACGCCGCCACCGTCGTAGTGACGCACGCCCACTATGATCATGTCGGAAACCTGGATCTCTTTCCGCGGTCGCCGCTCATAGTGCCGTCCGCCGAGTACGCCTTCTGGACAGGTCCGTTCGGGCAGCGCGAGCAGTTCAAACATGCAGTCGACGAGAACGACATCGAACATCTGAGGCGCGCGCATCACGAGAATCGACTGCGCCTTCACACGGGGTCGGCGCTGCTCGCTCCCGGAGTTCGGATGATCGAACTCGGTGGGCATTCGCCCGGCCAGTGCGTGTTGACGGTCAACACATCTGAGGGGATGGTCCTGCTGGCCTCGGACGCGACGCACTTCTACGAGCAGATCGAACGTGACATGCCCTTTCACATCGTGGCGGATCTGCAAGCCATGTACGCGGGATTTGATCAGATGAACGAGCTTGTGCAGGAGAACGATGCGATTCTGATCCCCGGCCACGATCCGGCCGTCCTCGAACGACACCAACCGTACTCGCGAGAGTTTGCGGGGCTCGCAGCGGTGATCGGACGGCGGCAACCGGTCGCGCGATCAGATGCGGCAATGCCTGCGTCCGCCGGCTGACATCACCGAAACATTCTCACCGAAGGGGACTTCATGTTGTACGAGCTTGCGACACTGTCACTGAAACTGAATACGATCAACCAGGCGCTCCCACGGCTAGCCGACTACGCTGATTCGGGTACCACTCACGGTCGTCTCGTGGGGGCCTGGGAGACAGAACATGGAGTCATCATCACCCGACTTCTCGTTCTTCGTGAATTCGACGATGCGCAGCAACTCGCTCACGAGCGCAGTCATCTGTTCGCAAGCGACAATCCATTCGGAATCGGCGAGTTCCTCGACGCGTTCACCGCCGAGACGTATCGTCAATTTCCATTTCTCGATGATTCGATTCAGACGGGAACTTACGGCCCTGTCTATGAGTTCCGGACGTATCAGCTGAAGATCGGAGGCCTCGCTCCAACCATCGCTGGCTGGGAAGCGGCACTTCCGGAGCGGGCCAAACTCTTTCCCTTGACTACCGTCATGTACGCCGTCGACGGGCGCCCTCGCATCACTCACATATGGCCTTTTCCAAGCCTTGATGAACGACTCGCTATCCGACGAAAGGCAGTCGATCTGGGCATCTGGCCACCAGTGGGCGGGCCCGAGAACATTGCCCATGCCACATCGACCATCGCGATACCCGCCTCAATATCGCCGTTGAAATGAACCCCTCCAACATCAACATAGGAAAGGCTTGAAAGAATGTCCAGAGACATATACGAGACCGGCTTGAGTATTCGTAAGGCGGTGGCCGGTGAGAGCTATGTCGACCAAGCGCTCAACAATTCCGATGATTTTAACCGTGATTTCCAATATCTGGTGACGGAGTATTGCTGGGGCGCAGTGTGGGGGCGAGAGGGTCTTTCGCACAAAACGCGAAGCATCATCAACATTGCTATGATCGTGATTCTCAACCGGCCGCACGAACTCAAGCTGCACGTGAAAGGAGCGCTGCGTAACGGCGTGTCGCGAGAGGAGATCAGAGAAGTCCTCATGCAGGCCGCCATCTACGCCGGTGTGCCAGCGGGTGTGGACGGATTCCGCATCGCGCGCGAGGCCTTTGCCGAACTCGACGCAGACAGAGGCGGTGCCGCATGAGCGCAAGGTCCAACGCCAACAATGCCGCGGTGGGCTGGGTGGGGCTCGGAAACATCGGCGGCCCCATGGCGCAACGGCTGGTGCAGGCAGGTATTCAGGTGGTCGGCACCGATGTCGATCCCGCCGCACTCGAAGACTTCGCCCGGGCGGGTGGACAAGCGGTCACATCGCTTCATGAGGTCGCGGCAGAAGTCGAGACGATCTTCCTGAGCGTGCCCAACGCCTCCATCGCGAGAGATGTGACGTTCGGCGACAACGGAATTGCCAAACATGGTCGAGCATTGCGTCATATCGTCGATCTCTCCACGATCGGCGCCGAAGCGGCCAGGTCTCTCGCAGCCGACAGCGATGCTTCTGGGTTGGCCTGGATCGATGCACCGGTCAGTGGGGGTGTCGCCGGGGCTTTGCAAGGCGCACTGAGTATCATGACCTCCGGGCGGGCTTGCGCCATTGACGAGGTCACGCCCTTCCTGGAACACATTGGGACCGTTTACAGAGTGGGTGACAGCGCCGGTCAGGGTCAGGTCATGAAGCTCGTGAACAACTACCTGTCGGCTGCCGCACTGGCGACGACGTCGGAGGCGCTCGTTGTCGGCGTCGCCGCGGGTCTGGCACCCGCAACCATGCTGGAGATCGTCAACGTCAGCAGCGGTCGCAACAGCGCCACTCTTGACAAGTTCCCTCGGGCTGTGGTCCCACGGTTGTTCAACCTCGGGTTCTCCGCAGGACACATGACGAAGGACGTCGGGCTGTTCACGGAGCAGGCGAGGCAACTCGGAGTGCCGCTATGGGTTGGATCGTCGGTACATGAGATCTGGGATTATGCCTCTCGGCACAACGGGCCGGATTCCGATTTCAGCATGATTGTTCGACCTTACGAGCGGTGGGCCGAGGTTGAGGTGGGCGACGGTATGTCCGCGACTGATGCGGGGGAGTGACAGCGAGTCCGGCGTACCGACCAGCCGTCTCCTACGGCGGTTGAGAGCGGAACCCGGATTCGATCGACCGATAGCTCGAACCGGCGCCCCTGCCGCGGGTTCGTTCGCGGCGAGCTGAGGAGAACCGTGAGGAAGAGCCGGGACAGCAACGTGTTTCGCGGAAGCTCCTCGACGGTGACTCAAGAGGTCGCAAGGTCGCTGACCGATCTGAACTCCATGCACATACCAACAGAGGTCCAGCAGAAGGTGACTACTTGTCTTCTCGACTGTCTCAGTTGCAGCTTCGACAGCCTGACGGTCCCATGGAGGACGGCTCTCGACAGGTACATCGTCGATCGCTCCGGCATCGCTCAAGCCCGCCATTGGGGAACTGGCGGTCTTGTCTCGGCCGAGGACGCCGCATTCGGCAACAGCGCTTTGGCACACAGCTTGATCCGCGACGACGTACACGTATCGAGCAGCACCCATATCGGAGTTCTGGTTCTACCTGCGGTCCTCGCACTTGCAGAGAGGGAGCGATGGTCGGGCAAGGCGGTTGTGCGCGGAATCGTCGCCGGCTATGAGATGGCCATCGCGTTGGGATCGGTAATTCAAGATCTGGGCGCCGCGAAGCATTTTCGTCCGTCCGGGGTGAACGGAGCGTTCGGTGCCGTGAGTGGCGCTATCGCAGCGGCAGAACTGGATGAGCCCACCGCCGTGAGCGCACTCGGTTTCGCTGTCAACGCGGTGTCTGGATTCAACGAGTGGCCATGGTCCGGTGGCGAAGAGGTTTATGTCCACACCGCCGTGGCGGCCCGAAGCGGGGTATTGGCATTCGACCTGGCCCGCTCTGGGTTGAGATCCTCGGCCTCCGCTCTGGACGGACGGGACGGACTGTTCCAAGCACTGGGAGCCGCCAGCGGACCACAGCTCATGTTTGAGCGCTTACGGGCCGTACGCCGAGATGGCCCAAGCGGGCTCCAGCACGTCCGTCACAAGCCCTACAGCGGGTGCAATTACATTCAGAGCCCGATAGCGGCCGCCCTCGAGGTGCGTCGGAATGTCGTAGATCGGGTGCAGCAAATCAGTGCGGTGACTATCGGAACTTCCCGTCGGGCGCGTGACTACCCGGGATGCAACAACCGGGGACCGTTCACTCGACTGCAACAAAGCAAGATGAGCATGCAGTACGCGGTGGCCTCGGCCCTGGTCTGTGGGCGCGTCGACGAGCAAACGTATACGAGATATTCAGATCCTGCCATCGTTGATCTGGCTGCGCGTTGCCGAATCGAGATCGACCCCTCAATAGAGGCGGCGGCACGGAGCCGTTCGTCCGACAAGCAACCAGCCCGAGTTCAGGTGCAATTCTCCGACGGAGAGACGGTTACAGCCTCGGTCGACGACGTTCCTTGGCTCGACGCGTCCTCTGTGGAGCTGCGTTTCCGACACGCGGCGGCCGGCGCACTCGAGCCCGACCGCATCGACCGGATAGTCGAACTAGTATCGCATCTCGGGGAACTCGAGGATTGCGCGGCGCTCTCGGCGGCTGTGGCAGGCCCCAAGAGACCAGGCGGTTCCAGGGCGGGTCATACTTGCCGGTGATCAATCGGTCTCGCAGCCCACGGATGATGCCGGTGGGCGCACCGGACAGCGTAGGCGGCCGGGCTATAGTAGGCCAGCACTGAGTGCCTGTGTCGGTGGTCGTGGTCGACTGTGAGGTCTTCGATGACTACGCGGACGTCGAGCAGGTGGGCCAGAAGTTGCGGTTCGGGGGAGCCCCAATCAGCTGGTTCAACCACAGTCGCCTCATGCACCGCCTCGGACGCATTCCACCCGCAGAAGCCGAGGACATCTATCATGCTGGAGTGGCCAACCCGCCGGTCGGTTCACACACAACCGACGGTGCATGAAACCCGGGACGCTTCAGTCACCGTCAGACTCAGGCGGTTGGCTCCGACCATGCTGTAGCGCTCGAAGACCATTGTCGAACAACGAACGTCACCGACGTTGAGGTCGCTCGAGTCCTCGAAGCTGGCCGACGAACTACCGGAGAGTACGCCTCGGTGGATTGCGCGTACGACTTCGTCGAAGTCGCCGGTGAATGTGCGCTCGTGTTTAGCCATGTGCTCTGTCTCCGGGTCGGCGTGGTGCTGTGTCAGCAACTTGCAAGCGGTCAGGGTGAGGGCCACGCCGGCGATTGGGGCAGAGTGGGAAATCCTTCATCGC
>NZ_JASXSI010000025.1 GCF_030315685.1 Gordonia sp. ABSL11-1
GAGCGCACCGGCGACCGCGGAGTCGACACCCCCGGACAGTCCGCAGATCGCGCGACCATCCCCGATCTGGTCGGAGACGGCATCGATCAGGGCGTCGGCGATGTTGGCCGGCGTC
Source organism: Gordonia sp. ABSL11-1 (assembly GCF_030315685.1). Lineage (GTDB taxonomy): Bacteria > Actinomycetota > Actinomycetes > Mycobacteriales > Mycobacteriaceae > Gordonia. The sequence continues at coordinate 116 of NZ_JASXSI010000025.1, forward strand.
CAGGTCGCCTCCAGCCCGGCGATCTCGTAGAGGAAGCGGGTGAGGATCTGCTGGCCGTGCGGGGTGTGCAGCACCTCGGGGTGATACTGGACACCGGCCATCTGCCGCGCGACGCACTCGAATGCGGCCACCGGCGCACCCGGCGTCGACCCGGTCACGGTGAAGCCGTCCGGCGCGACCTGGACCGCGTCGTTGTGGCTCATCCACACGGGCTGGGTCTCGGTCAGCCCTTGGTGCAGGACACCGTCGCCGCTGATGGTCAACGTCGTGCGGCCGAACTCGCGACCGCCCGTGTTGGCGACCTCGCCACCCAGTTGCTGCGTCATCGCCTGGAATCCGTAACAGATCCCGAAGACCGGGATACCCAGGTCGAACACCCCGGGATCGAGCGACGGCGCATCGTCGGCGTAGACCGAGGCCGGTCCCCCCGACAGGATCAGGGCGACCGGGTTGCGCGCCTCGATGTCGGCCAGCGGCGCGTCGTGGCCGATGACCTCCGAATAGATCCGGGCCTCACGCACCCGCCGGGCGATCAGCTGGGCGTATTGCGCGCCGAAGTCGACCACGAGGACGGGTCGGGGGCCGTCGGGAAGGGCCGCGGCGGGAGAACCGTCGGTGGAACCGGCAGAGGTACCGGCAGAGGTACCGGCAGGGGTACCGGCAGGGGTACCGGCAGGGGTAACTGTCACCCCAGCGAGTTTAGTGACCGCGGCCGCCAGACATAATGCAGGCATGTCCCAGACCACCGGCGTCCCCCGGACGCGACGGTTCTCCCTGTCGGTGGCCGACCTCACCCAGGCCGCCGTCTTCGCCGCTCTCATCGCCGCGCTCGGCCTGCCGGGCACCATCACGATCGGGTCGTCGGGCGTGCCGATCACCCTGCAGACCCTCGGTGTGATGCTCGCCGGATCCATCCTGGGGCCCCGCAAGGGCACCCTCGCGGTGATCATCTTCGCCGTCCTGGCGATCGCGGGGCTGCCCATCCTGGCCGGCGGACGCAGCGGGCTGGTGGCGCTGGCATCGCCGACCGCCGGGTTCTTCGTCGGCTTCCTGCCCGCCGTCCTCGGGATCGGCCTCGCGACCGCGTTGATGATGCCCCGCTACCGGGTGCTGTGGGGCATCGTCATCAACATCGTCGGCGGCATGGTCGTCATCTACGCGTGCGGTGTGATCGGACTGCTGCTCCGCACCGATCTGTCGCTGTGGGCGGCGATCTCGACCAATGGCGTCTACGTCCCGGGCGACATCGCCAAGGCGGTCGTCGCGGCGCTGGTCGCCGCGCAGGTCCATCGCGCATATCCGGGGCTGATCGCACCGATCCGCCTGCGGCGCGGCACACGCTGACCGCGGTCGAACACGGCAGCGTGCGTCCATGATCGAGTTCCGGGCCGTCGGGCATGCCTACGACGATCGTGTCGTGTTGTCCGACATCACCCTTGACCTCGCCGAACGCCGGATCGGCATCATCGGTGCCAACGGCAGCGGCAAGTCGACACTGGCACGGATGATCAACGCCCTCGTCGTCCCGGACACCGGCACGGTGCGCGTGAACGGGATCGACGCCGCACGCGACAAGCGCCGTGTACGCCGCGAGGTCGGGTTCATCTTCAGCGATCCGGACCGCCAGATCATCATGCCGACGGTTGCCGAGGACATCGAGCTCTCGCTGACCCGCACCGTCTCCGACCGCGCGACGCGACGCGACCGCGCCCAGGACGTCCTGCGCCAGTTCGGACTCGCCGATCACGCCGACCATCCGGCACACCGACTGTCCGGCGGCCAGAAGCAACTCCTGGCGCTGGCGTCTGTGCTGGTGACCGGCCCATCGGTCCTGGTCGCCGACGAGCCGACGACACTTCTCGACCTACGCAACAGCTCCATGCTGGCCGATGTCTTCACGACACTCGACGAGCAGCTGGTCGTCCTCACCCACGATCTGGACCTGATCGCCGACTACGACCGGGTCATCGTGCTCGATGAGGGACATGTCGTCGCCGACGACGAGCCGGCGGCCGCCGTCGCCGCCTATCGGGCGCTGATGGCATGACCGCACTCGGCGTCTATCGGCCCGGACGATCTCCGCTGCACCGACTGCCGGCGGGCGTCAAGCTGTTCGCGCTCGGCGCGGCGATCCTGCTCATCAGCCTGACCGTTCGCACTCTCCCCACGGTCGGCGCCGCCGCCGCCGCGGTCGTCGCCGTGTTCGCGCTGGGCGGCATCGGACCGGCCGAGGCGTGGCGACAGATGCGCCCCATGCTGTGGGTGCTGCTGTTCGTCTTCGTCTTCCAGGTGATGTTCACCGACTGGCGACGGGCCGTGATCGTGTGCGCCGTGCTCGCCGCGTCGGTCGCGCTGGCCGCCGCGGTATCGCTGACGACGAGGACCTCGGCGATCCTCGACACCATCCTGGCCGCGCTGTCCCCTCTTCGGCGGATCGGCGTGCGCACCGACCACATCGCGCTCGCCCTGGCGCTGGCGATCCGCTCCATCCCGCTGATGGTCGAGGTCGTCGCCCAGGTCGACGAGGCCCGCAAGGCCCGCGGATTGCGGCCCGGCGCACGGATACTCGTCGCACCGGTGGTGATCGCCGCCCTACGCACCGCCGACGGCTTCGCCGACACACTCGTCGCGCGCGGGCTGGACTGACACGATCGGCAGGATCAACGCGCCCGGCGCGTCGGCCGGGACGACCGGCCTCCGTGGGGGCGTCGGATCGATGCGCCGGTAGGCCTCACCCTGCGGAGGCCGACGGTCGGCCTCACCGTTGTTGGGCCACAACGACATCGCACGTTCGGCCTGGGCACAGATGGTCAACGACGGGTTCACCCCGAGGTTGGCGCTGATCGCCGCGCCGTCGGTGATGTGCAACGTCGGATGGTTCCACACGCGGTGATACGGGTCGATCACCCCGTGGGCCGGGTCGTCGGAGATGACGCATCCGCCCAGATAGTGCGCGGTCAGCGGCATGTTCACGATGTCACCCCAGGTGCCTCCGGCGACACCGCCGGGAAGCTTCGAGGCCACCCGGCGGGTGGCCTCGTTGCCCTTCGGTATCCACGTCGGATTGGGTTCACCATGTCCCTGGCGGCTCGTGATGTATCGGAACGGACCGCGCCGTCGGACGAACGTCGTCAGCGAGTTGTCACTGTTCTGCATCACCAGTGCGATCACCGTCCGTTGACTCCACTTGCGCACCACGAGGAGTCGGACGAGCAGGAACGGATTGGCGATGACCTGGCGGAAGAACTGGGAGAACCGATTGCGCCGTGTCCCGCCGTCGGTGAGCAGGCTCTGCAGGTACGCGATGGCGTTCGATCCCCGGCCGTACCGCACGGGTTCGATGTGGGTGGTCGGTTCGGGGTGGAAGGACGACGTGATCGCGACTCCACGCGAATAGTCATGGGCGGGATCGTACTTCGCGGCCATCGCGCCGAGGATCGACTCCGAGTTGGTCCTGGTCAACACCCCCATCGCGTCCGAGATGTCCGGCAGTGTGGTGCGTTTCGCCGTGTGCAACAGGCGCTGGGTGTTGAAGGTGCCTGCCGCGACGATCACGTGTCCCGCGGTGAGAGTGCGCCGACGACCCCGGCCCAGCCACGCTGCGGACGGCCGCATCCCGACCTCCCAACTGCCGTCGCCCCGTGGTGCGATCCGATCGACGGTGGTGCGGTCGATGATGGTCGCGCCATGGCGTTCGGCCAGTCCGAGATAGTTCTTCATCAACGTGTTCTTCGCGCCCACCCGGCACCCCGTCATGCACGCCCCGCATTCGGTGCAGGCCGTGCGGTCGGGCCCCGCGCCACCGAAGTACGGATCCGGCACGGTCTCACCGGGCGTGCCGTCGAGGCCTGTCTTCTCGCCGAAGAACACGCCGACCGGGGTGGCCGTGAACGTGTCCCCCGCACCCATCTCCTCGGCGACGTCTCGCATGACCCGATCCGACGCGGTGACGGTCGGGTTCGTCACGACACCGAGCATGCGGCGCGCCTGCTCGTAGTGGGAGGCGAGTTCGTCGTGCCAGTCGGTGATGTGTCGCCATTGCGGATCCTCGAAGAACGGCGCGGGCGGCTTGTACAGGGTGTTGGCGTAGTTGAGCGACCCGCCGCCGACGCCGGCACCGGCCAGGATCATGACGTCTTTGAGCGCGTGGATGCGCTGGATGCCGAACAGTCCGAGCCTCGGCGCCCACAACCACTTGTGCAGACGCCAACTGGTCTTCGCGAACTCGTGATCCTCGAACCGCCGCCCGGCCTCGATCACCCCGACGCGGTATCCCTTCTCCACCAGACGGAGGGCGCTGACGCTCCCACCGAATCCGGAACCGATGATGAGGACGTCGAAGTCATGGTGGGCTGCCATGACGGAACATACTAACGAACATTGTCAAGGTCTGCGCAGCCCCGACGCTCAGGAGTGCAGCGAGAGCCCGACCTTCTGGAACTCCTTGAGATCGCTATACCCGGCTTTCGCCATCGAACGGCGCAGCGCACCAACGAGATTCAGCTCGCCGAACGAATCCTGCGACGGCCCGGTCAGCACCGACTCCAGACTCGGCCGATCCGACTCGGTCGCCACCTGGAGCAGGGCCCCGCGCGGGGTGTCCGGGTGCGCCGCCGCCGACGGCCAATACCAGCCCCGTCCCGGCGCCTCCGAGGACGCGGCGAGCGGGGTCCCGAGCACCGCGGCGTCGGCGCCGCACGCGATCGCCTTCGCCAGGTCGCCCGAGGTGTGGATGTCGCCGTCGGCGATGACGTGCACGTAGCGTCCGCCGGTCTCGTCGAGGTATTCCCTTCGGGCCGCCGCGGCGTCGGCGATCGCGGTCGCCATCGGCACGCCGATACCGAGGACCTCACCGGTCGTCGTCGCCCCTGCCGCCGATCCGTACCCGACGATCACTCCGGCGGCGCCGGTCCGCATCAGGTGCAGAGCCGTCCGGTGGTCGTGTACGCCGCCGGCGATGACGGGGATGTCGAGGTCGGCGATGAAGGTCTTGAGATTCAGTGGCTCCCGGGCCGCTCCGTCGGCGTCGACCTGCGCAACATGCTCCGCAGAGATGATGGTGCCGTGCACGACGAGCAATTCGACACCGGCCTCGAGCAGGGCCGGGGTCAGCTCCGGTGCATGCTGCGGGCTGACCCGGACGGCCGTGGTGACGCCGGCCTCGCGGACGGTGGCGACGGCCTCGCGCAGCAGTCCGGTGTCGAGTGGGGCCGAATGCAGGTGCTGCAGATGGCGGATCGCCGCCTGCGGATCGGAATTCTCCGTCGCCACCGCGATCAGATCGGCGATCTTCTCGTCGACGTCGCGATGTCGGGCCCACAGTCCCTCACCGTTGATGACACCGAGCGCACCGAGTTTGCCGAGCGCGATGGCCATCGCCGGCGACACCAGGGCGTCGGTGGGATGGCTGAGGATGGGCGACTCGAAGCGATAGGCGTCGATCTGCCAGGCCGTGGAGACGTCCTTCGACGACCGGGTCCGGCGGGACGGGACGATGCTGATGTCAGCGAGTTCGAACGTCCGACGAGCCGTCCGGCCCATCCCGATGTCCACGAGGTCACGCACCATTGCGCCTTTCTGCTACGCGGGCTGTTCTGACGACAGGTGTGCAACAGCGTCAGCGAGAATAGTAGTTGGGCGCCTCGGCCGTGAGCGTGATGTCGTGGGGATGCGACTCCTTGAGACCCGCGGAGGTGATCTGCACGAAGCGGGCCTGCTGCAGCCCGGCGATCGACGATGCGCCCGTGTAGCCCATCGCCGCGCGAAGACCGCCCACCAGCTGGTGGATGACCTGCCCGAGCGGTCCGCGGAACGGCACCCGTCCCTCGATGCCCTCGGGGACGAGCTTCTCCTCCGCGAGGACGTCATCCTGGAAGTAGCGGTCCTTCGAATACGATTTGACCTGGCCGCGGCCCTGCATCGCACCCAGCGATCCCATGCCGCGGTAGCTCTTGAACTGCTTGCCGTTCACCAGGATCAGTTCTCCCGGGGCCTCGGCCGTGCCGGCCAGCAGCGAACCGAGCATCGCCGTCGACGCACCGGCGGCGAGGGCCTTGGCGATGTCGCCCGAGTACTGGAGGCCGCCGTCGGCGATCACCGGGACGTCGTGCTGCTTGCAGACCGCGACCGCCTCGAGGATCGCGGTGATCTGCGGCGCACCGACACCCGCGACCACTCGCGTGGTGCAGATGGAACCGGGACCGACACCGACCTTGACCGCGTCGGCACCCGCCTCGACGAGTGCCAGCGCCGCCTCGCGGGTGGCGACGTTGCCGCCGACGACCTGGACGCGCTCCCCCACCTCGGCCTTGAGCTTGGCGACCATGTCGAGGACCAGACGATTGTGGGCATGTGCGGTGTCGACGATGATGACGTCGACACCGGCGTCGGCCAGCGCCATCGCGCGATCCCACTGCGGATCGCCGGTACCCACGGCGGCGCCCACCAGCAATCGGCCGTCGGCGTCCTTGGTGGCCAACGGATGCTGCTCGGTCTTGACGAAGTCCTTCACCGTGATCAGACCGGTGAGTTTGCCGTTGCCGTCGACGATCGGGAGCTTCTCGATCTTGTTGCGTCGCAACAGACCCAGAGCCGCCTCGGCCGAGACGCCCTCCTGGGCCGTGATCAGCGGGGCCTTGGTCATGACCTCCGAGACCGGGCGGGACTGATCGACCTCGAACCGCATGTCGCGGTTGGTGATGATGCCCACGAGCTCGCCGACCTCGTCGACGACGGGCAGACCCGAGATGCGGTAGCGCGCGCACATCGCGTCGACCTCGGCAAGAGTGTTCGTCGGAGAACACGTGACGGGGTCGGTGACCATCCCGGCCTCCGAGCGCTTCACCGTCTCGACCTGACCGGCCTGGTCCTCGATGGCGAGGTTACGGTGCAACACACCCATCCCACCCGCGCGCGCCATCGCGATGGCCATCCGCGACTCGGTGACGGTGTCCATCGCCGAACTCACCAGCGGGACCCGCAGGGTGATGTTCTTGGTCACGCGCGACGAGGTGTCGGCGTCGCTGGGGATCACGTCGGATGCCGCGGGCAGCAACAAGACGTCATCGAAGGTGAGGCCGAGCATCGCGACCTTGCCGGGGTCGTCTCCTCCGGTGCGAACGTGCGTCATTGCTCCATGGTATCGGCATCACGGGTGTGGTCAGGCCCACCCCGTACGGATGCCACTCGACGACTCGCCCGACGTCGGCGCCTGTGTACTCCTCGAAGCACCCGGGCGCCGTCATCGGTTACCGTGGTGGTGTGCGTGACCACCTACCACCCGGCCTGCCGCCAGACCCGTTCGCCGACGATCCCAGCGATCCGGCGTCGGCCCTGGACTCGGTGGAACCGGGCATCCCTCTCGACGAGAACGAGCGCATGGCGGTCGAGGAGGATCTCGCCGATCTGGCGGTCTATGAAGCGCTGCTGGCACATCGGGGAATCCGCGGCCTCGTCGTCGTGTGCGACGACTGTCACGAGGATCACTATCACGATTGGGACATGCTGCGCGCGAACCTGCTGCAGCTGCTGATCGACGGCACCGTCCGCCCGCATGAGCCGGCGGTCGATCCGCGCCCGGATGCCTACGTGACGTGGGATTACTGCCGTGGCTACGCCGATGCGCGCAGCCACGTCGACGACGAGCGCTGAGCGCCCGCAGCTCAGCGGATCACCAATACCAGCGGGCCGGCGCCGGCAGCAACGTCGTCGTGATCGTCGGCAGTTCCGGGCTCACCGTCGGTTCGGGCTCCACCGGTGACGGATTCGCGGTCGGCACCGGGGTCGTCGTCGGCACCGGGATGTCCGTCGTGCTCGGCAGCTGCGGATCGGTGGTACCCGGCTGACCCGTACCGGGCTGGCCGGTGCGTGCGTCGGTCGGCGGATCGCTGGTCGGGGGTGTGCTCGGCACGGTCACGGAGGTCGACCGGCCGTCGGTACCCGACTTCAGCAGATCTCGCGGCGGCGACGCCGGATCGTTGGGATTCCGGCCGGTGACCGAGGAGTCACGGCTCGCCGAGGACTTCGACGAGCTGCTCGATGCGGCCTTCGACGCGCCGTCGGTGCGCAGACGATCGATCCACTCGTTCATCCGCTTCTTGTCCGCGTCGGCCACCGGGCCCATGTTCTTCTGGGCCTTGGCGATCAGTTCCGCGGCCTGCGCGGTGTCGCCCGAAGCGGCGGCCGCCTCGGCCTGCTCCAGATAGGACTGGACGTCCATCGACGCCTGGGTCTGGCTCGCCGCCTCGGCGAACACCACACGCTTGACGCCCCACAGCGGATCTCCCGGCGACGAGCCCTCGGCGAGGACCGTCAGGCCGGCACCCGCGATCACGACGATTGCGGCAGCGCCGGAGGCGACGCGCAGATGTCGGATCACGCCCCGCCCACGACGCGCACGCTCGGTGGCGGCGATCGCGGATTCGACCTCCTCCACAGTGGGCAGCTCGGGCAGCGGCTCGACGATCACGTCGTGGCGCCAGCCGGCGAGAAGTTCAGCGAGGTGATACTCGGCGTCGTCTCGCGTCGGTACGGGCTTGTCGCCGGACAGCGCGTCGAGGAACCGGTCGTCGAGGTGGACGGCCGTCAGATCGATCGGATCCGTCAGGTCCCAGGTGGGGTCGGCAGGATCATGCTCCTCGTTCATCCGCCTCACCTGCTTTCCTCAGTTGGTCCTTCAATTTCGCCAGTGCCCGATGCTGTGCCACCCGGACGGCGCCTGCCGTGCTGCCCACCGCATCCGCGGTCTCTTCAGCCGAGAGGCCGACGACCAGACGCAGGACCAGCACCTCGCGCTGCTTCTCCGGGAGGATCGTCAGCAGCGCGCGCATACGGCGGCTGGCATCGGCGTCCAGGGCCATCTGTTCCGGTCCCCCGGTGAACGTCGTCAACTCCGGCAACGTCTCCACCGGGTCGGCCTTGACCCTCCCCGCCACTCGCATCGCATCGGCGACCTTGTGGGCGGCGATACCGTATACGAAGGCCATGAACGGCCTGCCCTGGTCTTGGTACCGGGGCAGTGCTGTCATCACCGCCATCAACGCCTCCTGCGCGATATCGTCGGCGGAGAACAGGTGGCGTTCTCCGACTCCAATTCGCCCTCGGCAGTAGCGCAGGATCGGCTCCTGCACACTCTCGAGAACTGACGTGAGCGCGCCGCGATCGCCCTGCCCCGCAGAGCGGACTGCCTCGTCGAGCTCAACACCCGTCAGTTTCATCGTCAGTTGAGATCCCCGTGTTACATGTGTGGTGGTGTTGCCGAGCGATTTCGTCCCCACGTCACCTTAGCGATCACCTGTCACGCTCCGATCACCCACTCGCCGTCACCCGGTGTTCGAACGGGACACCTCGGCGGATGAGGTCGGCCCGCAGCCGCGCGAGATCCGCTGCGACCGCGGTGTCCGACGGATTCAGACCCGTGCGCAGCGCTGATGACGCCCATTCGAGCGGGAGCAGCCCGTGTTCGGCGGCACGAGCACCCACCCGCGCGGCCTGATCTGAGGCCTCGGCCGATCGGCCCGCCGTCGCCGCGGCCGCCGCGGCGATGAGGGACGTCTTCACCCGATGGCGGTGCGGTGTGTCGGGTGCAGCCGCGATCAACAGTGCAGCGTCGGCGTGGCTGCACGCACCGGGGGCGTCGCCCGAGTACATCGCGAGCTCGGCCGACACCCATTCGATCCGCAGCCGCGGACGTCGTCCGGCGAGCCACTCGGGGTCGTCGGCCGCCACGCACCGGCGGGCCCGCTGCAGCAGACTGCGCGCGGCAGTGAGATGGAGCTGTCCGAGATGATCGGCGGCGAGTCCGACGACGGCATCGAGGACGGCCGCCCGGGTGTGCGGATCGCCGTCGCGTCGCGGGCCACCGACGGAAAGCAGCGCCCTCCCGTCGATCGTCGCGGCGAGCCGGTGGCGGCCGGCCTGGCGCAGCAACGATGCGCGCGTCGAACCGGACAGAGAGGCCAGCACGCCGTCGTCGGCGGCCCGTGCACTGCGGTCCACGTCGGCGAGCAGTGAGAAGGCGCGCGCGGTGTGACCCACACCTCCCCACTCGACGGCGTCGTACCAGCGCGCATACCCTTCCGTACGTCTGCGCATTTCAGAGCCTATTTTCCGACTCTTTCACGCGGTCTACGCGCAGTGGAACCGGTTGCAGTTTGCATGAATTTAACCTGCCGTCACAAACGTTAATTCGGGAAACAGATCACGTATGAATAATCGTCGGGTTTCTTCTGGGTTACACGGCCCGCGTCGTGTCACCTGCCTGTCATGCGCGAAATGGTTCATCGAAATGGCCCCTCCAGCAAGAGAACCCGCAGATCAGCGGGGATTGTCAGGACATACACGGGGGGCGGATTCGGCACCCTCCGTTCATATGCTATGCCTTCTGCACTCCTCAACATTGCGTTAACAATTACCGAACTTTCACCATCGTAGAGCAGCCATTTAGCGGGATTGACTCAATTAATTTCGCTTGCCTACTGTGTGTTTGCGCCGACGAAAAACGGAGCGCCACACGCAGACAAGGAGCCGCTGCCATGCCTCAGCCGAATCATCTCCCCGGTCCGAATGCTGACATCTGGGATTGGCAGATGCAGGGCTTGTGCCGCGGAGTGGAATCCTCGATGTTCTTTCATCCGGACGGTGAGCGAGGACGGGCCCGCGCCCAGCGTGAGCGGCGCGCCAAGGAGATGTGCCATCAGTGCCCGGTCATCGCCCAGTGCCGAGAGCACGCGCTCGCGGTGGCCGAACCCTACGGGATCTGGGGCGGGCTGTCCGAGTCCGAGCGGAGCATGCTGATGAAGCGCGGCGTCGGACGCCGCATCGCGAGCTGAATCCGGGCGCCGACCTACACCTCCACGACGACGAGACGGGGGCATCGATCAGTGGATCGATGCCCCCGTCTTCGTCGGTCAGCGTCCGAGAGGGTCGATGCGCACGTCAGTGCGCGTGACCGTGGTGTCCGCCGGCCGGCTCGTCCTCGGGCTGGTCGACGACAGCGGTCTCCGTCGTCAGTACCATCCGAGCCACCGACGCCGCGTTCACCACGGCCGAACGGGTGACCTTCACCGGGTCGATGATGCCGTCGGCGAGCAGGTCGCCGTAGGTGAGCGTGGCCGCGTTGAATCCCTGGCCGGGTTCGGCCTCGGACACCTTCGCGACGACGACGGCACCGTCGACACCTGCATTGCCGGCGATCCAGAACAGCGGGGCACGCACAGCATCGCGGACCAGCCGCACACCGAGCGCCTCGTCCTCGTCGAGGCCGTCGGCCAGTCCGTCGAGGATCTTGGCGGCCTGGACGATGGCGGTCCCGCCGCCGGGGATGATGCCCTCCTCGACCGCGGCCTTGGCTGCGGCGACCGCATCCTCGACACGGTGCTTGCGCTCCTTGAGCGCGGTCTCGGTGGCCGCCCCCACCCGGATGACGGCGATGCCACCGGCGAGCTTCGCCAGACGCTCGGCGAGTTTCTCGCGGTCCCAGTCGGAATCGCTGTTCTCGATCTCGCGACGCAACTGCTCGGCACGCTTGGCGATCTCCTCGGAGGTCCCGGCGCCCTCGACCAGCGTGGTGGTGTCCTTGGTGACGACGACGCGGCGGACCGAACCGAGCAGATCGAGCTCCGCGTTCTGCAGGCTCACCCCGATGTCGGAGGAGATCACGGTGCCACCGGTCACGACGGCGAGATCCTCGAGGAACGCCTTGCGGCGGTCACCGAAGAACGGCGCCTTCACGGCGACGGCCTTGATCGTCTTGCGGATCGAGTTGACCACCAGGGTCGACAGCGGCTCGCCCTCGACGTCCTCGGCGATGATCAGCAGCGACTTGCCCTCGGAGGCGACCTTCTCCAGCAGCGGGAGGAAGTCCGGCAGCGAACTGATCTTGTCGCGGTAGAGCAGCACGAGGGCGTCGGTGAGGACGGCCTCCTGGCTGTCGCCGTCGGTGATGAAGTACGGCGAGAGGTAGCCCTTGTCGAACTGCACGCCCTCGGTGATGTCGAGTTCGGTCTGCAGGCCCGAACCCTCTTCGACGGTGACGACGCCGTCGCCGCCGACCCGGCTCATCGCCTTGCCGACCATCTCACCGACCTCCTCGTCACGTGACGAGACGGTGGCGACCTGTCCGATGGCCTTCTCCCCTTCGACCGGGGTCGCGACGCGGAGCAATTCGGCGCTGATGGCGTCGGCGGCCTTGCCGATCCCGATGCCGAGAGCGATCGGGTTCGCGCCGGCCGCCACGTTGCGCAAACCGGCCGAGACCATGGCCTGGGCGAGGACCGTCGCGGTGGTGGTCCCGTCGCCGGCCACGTCATTGGTCTTCGTCGCGACCGACTTGACCAGCTGGGCGCCGAGGTTCTCGAAAGGATCCTCGAGGTCAATGTCGCGGGCGATGGTGACGCCGTCGTTGGTGACGTTCGGGCCGCCGAAGGCCTTGGCCAGCACCACGTGACGGCCACGCGGGCCGAGGGTGACCTTCACGGCGTCGGCGAGCTGGTTGATGCCACGCTCGAGCGCGCGGCGCGCTACGTCGTCGAATTCAATCTGTTTGGACATGGGTCTCTTTCACATACGGAGATTGTGGTGAACGGCAACGCCCCGGCGCCCGAGAGGGCACCGGGGCGCGAGACACGCGGAAAGTCGCGGGTCTTACTTGCCGATGACGGCCAGCACGTCGCGCGCCGACAGGATCAGGTACTCCTCACCGGCGTACTTGATCTCGGTGCCGCCGTACTTGCTGTAGATGACGGTGTCGCCTTCTTTGACGTCGACCGGGACGCGGTTGCCCTGCTCGGTCACCCGTCCCTCGCCGACGGCGATGACGGTGCCTTCCTGCGGCTTCTCCTTGGCTGTGTCCGGGATGACCAGACCGGACGCGGTGGTCGTCTCTGCCTCCACGGCCTGCACCAGGATCTTGTCCTCAAGCGGCTTGATGTTCACGCTCGCCACGATGTGGGTCCTCAACTTTCGTACTGAGTTGTTGAACGGTATCGACTTGCACGTTCATTGGCCCTGGGCCGAAGCCCCGCAGTCGCGGGTGTACGAGACTTCATCACAGTGCCACTAGCACTCTATACATGCGAGTGCCAGCACTCAAGGGCAGAGGGTGCGAAAGTCTGGGCTGATCGCTCAGAGCTGACTGACCTGCACCGACATACCGGGGTCGGTCGCCACTGTCAGCGGCGACGGTGTCGCTCCGCCGCCGATGACGTGAGCACCGAGCGTCGCGATCATGACACCGTTGTCGGTGCACAGACGCGGTCGCGGCACGCGCAGGGTGATGCCGGCCGCGGCGCAGCGCTCCTGTGCCATCGAGCGGATGCGGGAGTTCGCGGTCGCGCCCCCGCCGAGGACGAGGGTGTCCACGTCGAGGTCGGTGCAGGCGCGGATCGCCTTCATCGTGAGGACATCGGCAACCGCTTCCTGGAACGACGCCGCGATGTCGGGAATCGCCGGCTCGGCACCCTCGCGCTCACATCTCTCGACGTGACGGGCAACCGCAGTCTTGAGGCCGCTGAACGAGAAGTCATATCGTGCGTCGCGCGGTCCGGTCATCCCGCGCGGGAACGCCATGGCGTGCGGATCTCCACGCTCCGCGGCACGGTCGAGGGCGGGACCACCGGGGAACCCGAGATCCAGGAGTCGCGCCACCTTGTCGAAGGCCTCCCCCGCCGCGTCGTCGACGGTGGTGCCGAGTTCGGTGATCGGGCGGGCGAGGTCGGTCACGTGCAGCAGGTGTGTGTGGCCGCCGCTGACCAGCAGCGCGACGCACTCCGGCATCGGTCCGTGTTCGAGAGTGTCGACCGCGACGTGCCCGCCGAGGTGGTTCATCGCGTACAGCGGCACATCCCACGCCAGTGCGTAGGCCTTGGCCGCCGACACTCCCACGAGCAACGCCCCGGCCAGACCCGGACCGATCGTCACCGCGATCGCATCCGGACGGTCGATCCCGGCCGCCTCGCGGGCACGCCGCATCGTGGGGACGATCGCCTCGAGATGAGCGCGGGATGCGATCTCGGGGACGACACCACCGAATCGCGCGTGCTCGTCGACGCTGGAGGCCACCTCGTCAGCCAACAGTGTCGCCGTGCCCCGACCACCGTCGCCGATCCCGTCCGGTTCCCACCGCACGATGCCGACCCCGGTCTCGTCACACGAACTCTCGACACCCATCACGATCATGGGGCGCTCCCCGGCTGTGGAGCGGTCGGCGACTGGGCCGGCCGGATCATGGTGTACGCGTCGGCTCCCGACGGCTGATAGTAGTTGCGCCGAATCCCCGACCGTACGAAGCCGTTTCGCGCATAGAGTTCGATGGCCGTGTCGTTGTCGGTGCGGACCTCGAGGAACATCGGTGCGCCGCAGTCGTCGGCGACGTCGAGCAGTGCGGCCAGCAGCGCCCGGCCGTACCCGCGACCACGATGTGACGGCGCCACGGCGATCGTGTGGATCTCGCATTCGTACGATCCCGCCGTTCCCAGCGTGGACACCCCCGCGTAGCCGACGACCTCGCCGCCACGCACCTCGCGGGCCGCGAAATAACGATTGTAGGGGGCGTTGAGTTCCGCCCGGAAAGCGGTTGCAGGCCACGGCGAGTCGCCGGCGAACATTTCCTTCTCCAACGCCGCGCAGCGCGGGATGTCGACGTAACCGAGATCGTCGATCAGCAACTCAGAGGTCGTCATCGGCCCACTCCGCCCGCAGCGGCCCGCCGGCGCTTGGCCGTCGGCTCCACCGCGTCCGGCCGGCGGAGGTACAGCGGCACCAACGGCGCCGGGGTCGCCACGGATCGCAGGTCGGTGATCGCGCTGCCGACGAGTCCGGCGGTCGACGGCGCGGTCGCCCTACCGACCGGCCGATCGAACAACCGCGCATGTTCGGGTGAGCCGACGACGAGGTCGATGTCGACCGCCGCGAGATCGGCCACCACCTCCGCGGGCGCGGTCACCGACGGTCCACTGACGCGTTCGCCGTCGACATAACGCGCCCAATAGATCTCGCGTCGACGGGCATCGGTGACCACGAGAACCGAGCGAGGCACCGAACCCCCCGCGATGTCGTCAGCGGCGCACGCCGCCACCGCGTCGAGCGAACACACCCCGTACACCGGCAGCGCCAACGCATCCGCGAACGATGCCGCCGTCGCCATGCCGACGCGCAGCCCGGTGAACGGACCCGGACCGCAGCCGAGGACCACCGCGTCGAGATCTCCTCGCGCGACGGCCGATTCGGTCAGCACCTCGGCGATGAGGGTCGTCAGCACCTCGGCGTGCCGCCGGCCGTCGGACACCGCACGTTCGGCGAGGACCCCGGTCCCCGCGTCGTCGACGCGCGCCACGCCCGTCACGACCGCGTCGGTCGAGGTGTCGATCGCCAGGACGTACATCAGTGCTCCACCCATCCCCAGTCGGCCTGCCGGACATCGGAATCCGGCTCACGGCGGAGCCGGACCAGCAGGTGGCGCTCCGCGAGTCGCTCGGCCACACCCTCACCCCACTCCACGACGACGACCGCGCCCCTCAGATCCGAGTCGAGGTCGAGGGCGTCGAGTTCGTCGAGCCCGCCGAGCCGATAGGCGTCGACATGGATCATGCCGGGTAGATCGGGAAGTGAGGGACGGTGCTCACGCGCGATGATGAAGGTCGGCGACGACACGCGTCCGACAACGCGCAGGCCGGCCCCGATCCCGCGGGCGAGTGCGGTTTTGCCGGCACCGAGCGGGCCGTCGAGGATGACCAGATCGCCGGCGGACAGCGTTGCGGCCAGTTCCCGGCCGAGGTCTTCGGTGTCGGCGACGTCGGGCAACACCCGTGAACCCGTCGCACCCCTGGTCGCGGACTCGATCACCGGGCGCCCACCATCTTCTTCCACCACCGTCGGCGCGGCTGCGGAACCGCCGCGCGCGCCCGGTCGACGAGTTCGGCGATCGCCGCGGTGACGATCTCCGGTTCCTCCATGGGCACCATGTGGCCGGCACCGTCGACGACGACGAGTTCGGAGTCCTCACCGAGCTCGCCGTACATGCGCATCGACTTCTGGAGCGGCGTGAGTCGATCCTCGTTGCCGCACACCACGACCGAGGGCACCTGCGCGAGCACCGGCAGCGCCGTCGACTCGTCGTGGTCCTCCAGGGCGTGCAGGAAGTCGACGATGGTCTCGATCCGGGTGTTCTGGATCATCTTCTCGACGGCACGCCCGGCGACCGGACTGTAGAAGTCGGACCCGAAGCTCGCCGCCACCAACACCGGCTCGAGAGCCGCACGTGTGACGCCACGCCCGGCCCGCACCAGAGCGGGCACATGCCGCACCGACAACCGGAACGCGTCGAGCAACGGATTGGTCAGTCCCTCACCGAGTCCCGCCTCCGTCAGCCCGCGGGACGCGGTGGCGATCAGTCCCACCCCGGTCACCCGGCCATCGGAACCGAACAGTGCGGGATCGCGGCGCGCCAATCCCATCACCGACATCCCACCCATCGAATGTCCGACGAGCACAACGGGTCCCGACGGCGCAATGGCGCGGATGACGGCGCCCGTGTCGTCGGCGAGCTGACCGATCGTGCAGGTGTGTGACGGCGCGGGATCGCTGCGCCCATGTCCCCGGTGGTCGAAGAACACCATGCGGATCGGCCGGTCCGACCATTGCTCGGCGAGCGCATATCGCTGGAAATGCCAGCTCGCCATCCGGAGGCTGAAACCGTGGACGAACACCACGGTGAGTTCCGGATCGATGCCCTCGGGTCCGGTGACCACTGACCGGACCGCGAGTTCGAGCCCGTCGTCGGTGGTGACCGTGGTGGCCGGATCGTCGTAGATCGAGGTGAAGTCGATGTCCGCGAACGGATCCGCACGCCCGTGGACCCGGCGTCGCGCCACGTTCCGGGCGACACCACCGGCAGCGACCGCGCCGAGCCCGGCGACTCCGGTCACACCGGCCAGCCATCCGATCCGCTCGGACCTATCCATGTCCGTCACCGGCCCGTCTGCCACCGACGTACACCCGCTCGGCGCGTCGGCCGATCCCCGTGACGATCTCGTAGTCGATGGTGCCGATCGCATCGGCCCAGTCCTTGGCGGTGGTACCACCGTCGCGACCTGTTCCGAAGAGTTCCGCACGATCCCCCTCTCGGACCCCGCCACCGTCGGCGCCGAGGTCGATGACCAACTGGTCCATACAGATTCGTCCCACACCCCGGAACGTGCGCCCGTTGACCCGAACCGCGATCGCTCCGGACAGCAGGCGCGGCACCCCGTCGGCGTAGCCGGCCGCGACGACGCCGATCCTGGTGTCGGACGGGGCGATCCACGTGTGGTTGTAGCTGACGCCGTCGCCCGCGGCGAGGTTCTTGACGAGCACGATGTCCGCCTCGAGCGTCATCGCCGGAACGAGGCCGAAATCGCCGAGTTCCGGGATGGGCGTCCGGCCATACAGTGCGATTCCCGGCCGGATCAGGTCCCGCGCCAGGTCGGGACGGGTCAGCGCCGCAGGTGAATTGGCGATGTGCATGACCTCCGGCCCGGCGCCGAGTCGGCGCAGGTCCGCCGCCGCCTCGTCGAGCCGGTCGGCCTGCAGGGAGTTCAGTGGATGATCGGGCTCGTCCCCACGCGCCAGGTGACACATGATGGCACGGACCTCGACTGCGCCGTCGGCACGCGCCTTGGCCAGCATCTCGGCGACATCCGACCAGTCCTCGGTGGCGACACCACTACGGTTCAGCCCGGTGTCCACCTTGACGGTGACCGTGGCCGTCTCCGACCGTCGGCGCGCGGCGTCGATCACCGCTGCGAGCTGGCGCGACGACGAGACCGCGATGTCGATGTCGTGGGCGATCGCACCGTCGAAGTCGGCGCCCGCGCCGTGTAGCCAGGACGTCACGTGCGCGGAGATCCCGGCGTGTCGCAACGCGAGGGCTTCGGTGATGTGGGCGACTCCGAGTTCGGTGGCACCGGCGGCCAGGACCGCCCGGGCGACCGGGACGGCGCCGTGACCGTAGGCGTCGGCCTTCACGACCGCGAGGACGTCGGCGCCCGCGGTGGTACGCAGCACGTCGACGTTGTGGGCGATCGCATCGAGATCGATGGTCGCGGTCAGGGCAGAGGTCATCGCTGCCATTCTCCCAGACGGGCGCTGATCATCGGTCCTCAGGCGCTGCTGCGCAGGTCACGGATGGCAGGACGGATGGCCGACGACAGTGCGGACGCGCCGATCGGGGCACCGCGCGCGGCCAGGACGGCGGCGCGTGCGTGGACGCGCGCGGCGGCGGCGCCGGCGAGTCGCGGCGCGAGACCGGCGGCGAGCAGCGAGCCGGCGATCCCGGACAGCACGTCACCGGCGCCGGCCGTCGCCGCCCACGAACTGCCGGCGTCGTTGCCGAGGACGTCGCCGGACGGGTCCGCGATCAGCGTGACGCGGCCCTTCAGCAGGACGGTCACCTGCCACCGCCGGGCCAGGTCGCGCACCGCCCCGAGTCTGTCGGCACCCAGGTCGGTGCCGGTGAGCCGGGCGAACTCACCCGCGTGCGGGGTGAGCAGGGTCGGCGCCGCACGTTCGGTCACCAACTCGGGATGCTGCGCCACCAGCGACAACCCGTCGGCGTCGACCAGGACCGGCAGATCGGTCGACAGGACCCGGCGGAGCAGCGCGAGAGCGGCGTCGTCGGTGCCGGCACCCGGTCCGATGACCCAGGCCTGCACGCGGCCGGCATCGGGAAGTGTCGCCGCGACGACGACCTCGGGGAAGTGGGAGACGACCTCGTCGCCGGCGGATCCGACATACCGCGTCATGCCCGAGGTGGCGGCGACGGCCGCACCGGTCGCGAGGAGTGCCGCACCCGGATAGCGGGCGGAGCCGGCGATGACGCCGACAACACCCTGGCTGTACTTGTCGTCGGAGGCACCGGGCACCGGCCACAGCCGGCCGACCTCGTCGTCGGTGAGCGACTCGAACCGGGGCCCGGGATCCGTTCCGCCGTCGGTTCCGTCCGGACCGAGCCCGATGTCGACGACCTCGACTCGACCACACCGCGGCGCGGCCAGCAGATGAGCGTTCCGCGGAACGCCGAACGTGACGGTGACCGACGCCTGCACCGCGGGATCGTGCACCTCGCCCGTATCGACGTCGACGCCGGAGGGCAGATCGACGGACACGACGGCAGGACCCCCTGCGTCGGCGGGTTGCAGTGCGGCGAACACCTCTGCGGCAGCCGGCCGCAAAGGGCCCCGACCGCCGATCCCCACGACGCCGTCGATCACGATGTCGAGCTCGGCCGGGAGCGCCGGGACCTCACGACCACCGGCGCGGCGGAAGGCGGCACGGCCACCGGCGTGCGCCTTGTCGGGAGCGAGAAACAGTGCGGCACAGGCGACTCCGCGACGCTGCAGGGCGGCACCCGCGAAGAGTGCGTCACCGCCGTTGTCGCCCGCACCCACGACGAGTCCCACGCGCCGCCCGTACACGCCGCCGGTGCGGTCGAGTTCACGGATCACGACGTGAGCGACTCCCGCCGACGCCCGGCGCATCAGCGTGCCGTCCTCCAGCAGGTGCCCGGTCGCGTGCTCCGCCTCCCGGACCCGCTCGGCGGTGAGGTAGCGGATCGGCATGGTGTTGCTACTCGACGGTGACCGACTTGGCCAGATTGCGTGGCTTGTCGACGTCGTAGCCGCGGGCCTGTGCCACCGTTGCCGCGAAGACCTGCAACGGGATCGTCGAGACCAGCGGCTGCATCAGCGTCGGCACCTTGGGCATCGGGATGAGATGGTCGGCGACCGCGGCCGCCGCCGCATCGGCCTCCTCCGCGATGACGATCGTCCGGGCGCCCCGTGCCTGGATCTCGCGGATGTTGCTGATCATCTTCGAGTGCAGGACCGCACGCCCCTCGGCCGACGGCATGACGACGATGACCGGCAGCCCGTCCTCGAGCAGTGCGATCGGACCGTGCTTGAGCTCACCCGCGGCGAAACCCTCCGCGTGCATGTACGCGAGTTCCTTGAGTTTCAGCGCACCCTCGAGTGCGACCGGGTAGCCGACGTGGCGCCCGATGAACAGCACGGTGTCGTGATCGGCCAGCGACCGGGCCAGGTCGCGTACCGGCTCCATGGTCCTCAGCACCTCGGTGACCGCACCGGACATGGCCTCCATCGCGGCGAACTCCCGCGACACCTCGTCGGCATACTTGGTCCCTCGAGCCTGTGCCAGCGCCAGTCCGACGAGGTAGGCGGCGACGATCTGGGCGAGGAAGCACTTGGTCGAGGCGACGCCGATCTCCGGACCGGCGTGGGTATAGAGGACCGCGTCCGACTCCCGCGGGATCTGCGCCCCGTTGGTGTTGCAGATCGCCAGGACGCGGGCCTTCTGATCCTTGGCGTGCCGGACCGCTTCCAGCGTGTCCGCGGTCTCGCCCGACTGGGAGATCGCGACGACCAGGGTGGACCGGTCCAGGACGGGGTCGCGGTAACGGAACTCGCTGGCCAGTTCGACCTCGACCGGGATGCGTGTCCAGTGCTCGATCGCGTACTTCGCCAGCAGACCTGCGTGATACGCCGTGCCACAGGCGACGACGAACACCTTGTCCACGTCGCGGAGGTCGTCGTCGGTGAGGCGCTGCTCGTCGAGGACGATCCGACCGTTCTGGAGATGACCGAGCAGGGTGTCGGCCAGCGCCGCCGGCTGCTCGGCGATCTCCTTGAGCATGAAGAAGTCGTAACCCGACTTCTCGGCCGCCGCGAGATCCCAGTTGATGTGGAAGGGCTTGCCGGGGCGCGGATCGCCGTCGAAATCGGAGATGCGGTAGTCGTCGGCGGTGATGATGACGACCTCGTCCTGACCGAGTTCGACGGCATCCCGCGTGTGTTCGATGAACGCGGTCACATCGGAGCTGACGAACATCTCGCCGTCGCCGACGCCGACGACGAGCGGCGTGGACCGGCGTGCGGCGACGATGGTGTCCGGGTGATCGGAATGGGTGAAGACGAGCGTGAACGCACCCTCGAGACGGCGGAGCGCGGCGTAGGCGCTGGAGACGAAGTCACCGGCGGTCGGCCCCGCCGCGTAGTAACTCTCCAGCAGATGCACCGCGGTCTCGGTGTCGGTGTCCGAGGTGAAGTCGATCCCGGCGTCCTCGAGTTCGGCACGCAGCGGGGCGTAGTTCTCGATGATGCCGTTGTGGACGACGGCGATCTTGCCGTCGGTGCTCACGTGGGGGTGGGCGTTGCGGTCCGTCGGCTGTCCGTGGGTGGCCCAGCGGGTGTGTCCCATCCCGGTGGTCCCGGAGAGGGTCTCCGCGCCGACGGCCGCGATCTGCTTGTCCAGGTTCTCCAGGCGGCCGGCCTTCTTCTCGACGGCGGTGCTGCCCTGCCCGTCGAGAATCGCCACCCCGGCCGAGTCGTATCCGCGGTACTCCATCCGCCGAAGTGCCTCGACCACGATGCCCAGCGCATCGCGCCGCCCGACGTATCCGACGATTCCACACATAGACAGTCAGGGTACCTGTGAGGTCAGCGCTTCCGCGTACGCCGCTTCCGAGATTTGGCACCGAGGAGGCGGGACACCGGGTCGACCGCCTGCGCGGGCGGGTCGTCGAGGTCGATGACACCCAGTTTTCCCAGCGTGGCGGATGGATCGGTGAACGCCTGGTACTCGGTGTCACCAGCCACGGTGTGCAGCAGGAATCCGGTCGTGACGGCCCGGATGAGTCCGTGCAGTGCACGGTCGGAACCGTTCATCCCGATGAGGGAGTTCACCGTCCGACGCTCGAGGAGATCCTTGGCGTTGCCCTTGGGGACAGTGCGCAAGACCACATCGCCCGCGTACGCGGTGGCCAGCGTGAGAGCGTTGCTGTCGACGGTCCGGAGTTCACCCGCACCGGCGACGACGAGACCCGGCGCGGTGACCAGTCCGGCGGCCGGGAGCAGGACCGACGTGGTGGGGGCCGGGAAGAGCGCGGCCACCCCGGACACCTCGGGCGCGTGCTGGCCCTGCACCTGTTGGCCTGATGCAGCGAGAACCGCCGCGGCGGCACCGAAGCCGTGCCCGACGAGTCCCAGCCGATCGGGGTCGACGGTGACCGCGCCGAAGCCCAGCGCTACCCGGGAGACGAGCCCGAGGGCGCCGCGGAGATCTGCGGCGAGGCCGGTGTCGGAGACGAGGACCCCGCTGTTGCCGTCGGGCGCGACGGCGACGAATCCCCACGAGGCGAAGTGATAGAGCAGATCACGGTACCGACGACTGTCGGCAAGCCATGCGTGCCCGAGCGCGATGGCGGGCAGACGACGGCCGGTCGCCGGAGTGAAGACCTGGCCTCGCATCCCGACGATCCCCAGGTCGCCGCGGAGGACCTTGTGCGGGCCCCGCCGCGACAGCTCGGTCATCAGCCGTTCCGGTGATCGCGACGGCGTGGCACGTCGTGAACGACGACCCGAGGGGGACCCGGGTTTCGGGGACTGCACTGGTTTCGTGGCCGGCACACCGACAGCCTATTCGTCGGTGGCGCGACGATGGGGACTGGCCTCGGCAACGTCGGCCGGCAGCAGCAGTCGTGGGGTGTCGACGTCGGCGGCGTCCGCCTCCCGCCGTAGCCCCTCGCGCAGGCGTTCACGCGGGTCGTTGTCCTCCCGGTGCTCGGCCAGTTCCGCGGTGAGACGCCGCTGGGTGTCGGAGAACGCATTCGACGCGGCGGTGACGTGGGCCGTGGCCCGGCGGGCGATCGCCTCGATCTGATCGGCGAGATTCATGACGATGCCACCACTCATTCCTCCCCGGCCAGTGCGAGATCCCCGCCCGAGGACGCCTCACCCGGTGGACTGGCGTCCCGACGGTCCGGCGCATCCTGCCGGCCGGAGGCCTCGGGTGTCGTGGAGGCCTCCGGTCCGGTCGCCGGAGAGGCCGGGCGGGCCGCCAGGCCGGCATCCTCCGCAGGGGCGGTTCGGGCGTCGGCCCCGGTGTGGTCTGCCCCGGTGTGGCCGGTCCCGGGTGTGGCGGTGTCCGGTGTGGCGGTGTCCGGTGTGGCCGTCTCCGGAGCGACGCCGTCCGGCGTGAGGCGGAGCGGGACGTCCGACGCCGAGGGATCGCCGGGTTCGGTCGCAGAGGCCGGGGCCGGGGGTTCGGTCGCAGAGGCCGGGGCCGGGGCGTCGGGGTACGGCTCGAGATCCATCGTCTCGGTGACGCGGTTCAGCTGGTCGAGAATGTCGTCGATGCCTCGGACCGTCGCCTCCGCCGTGGTGAAGTAGAGCCGGGCGCGTGAGGCGATGTCCTCGACGACGACCGGCAGCGGCACCCGGCCGGTCACGATCGCCTCGGGGACCTCGGCGATCGGAACACCCGCGACGAGTGGCGCCGACAATCGGGCCACCGTCAGATACCAGGTGCGCAGCAGCTGATCGATCCCGGACGATGCGGCACCCGTCGCCTCTGCCAGTGTGCGCAGACCGTGGAGATCGGACTCCGCCCGCCGCTGGTGCTCGATCACTGCCGCGACCGCCCGCATCCCGGTGTCACCGGTCCACCCGCGACCCAGCCGGACCTGCTGTTCGGGGAGTCGGTGCAGGTGATCGGCCACCGCGTGATGCGCGGCGGCGAGACGGTGGGCGTCCGCGGCGAGACGGCGGGCGTCGAACCCGCCGACGCGCCGGAACGGTCGGTGCACCATGTCCGGGTCGGTCGGGTCCCCGCCGAGCGTGGCGGACAGGGCGAGGACGTCGACGAGGTCCTCGACTCCGGCGACCGCCTGATCGCGCAGGGCGCCGAGGGAGTCGCCGGGCCGCGTCACCGGCCACCGCTCTCGTCGGCCCGATGCCGGCCCCTGCCGCGCAGATCGTCGCCGATCTCGGCGTCGGTGTGGACGAGTGTAGTGACGCCGCGGTCGAGTGTGTCCGCGAGTCGCCGTGCCGCACGGGACTGTTCGGCGAGGCGATCGGCGATCACGCGTCCCATGTCGCGATACCGTCGGCCCATGTCGGAGTAGTCCGCGCCCGCCCACTCCCCGAGCTCGTCGGCGCCGATCCGGTCGGCGGCGTCGCCGACGACGGTTGCCGCGGCACGATAGAAGCCAGCGACGGATCGGATCTCGTCGACGTCGACGGTCACCCGGGGGCCGGTGGGCCGGACGGGCAGCGCACTCTCGGACAACGGTTTCCTCCCCCGGGCGTCGAATGATTCGTGTGCAGTTTAGACGCGCGAGCGGCGGGTCCGGTTCCCTCGATCTCAGCGGATCCCGAATTCGATCAGCGACGTGGCGCAGTCCTCGACGGTGTCGCGGGCCGGTCGCGGTTCCCAGCCAAGGGTGTCGCGGGCCCGGCTCGGATCGTGCCGGATACGACGACCGAGCAACGGCAGGACCGATGCCACCGCGGGTGTCCTGCGGCCGAGCAGGCGGATCAGTCGATCCGGCATGCCCTTCGTGCTCACCTGGTCGGCGTCGGCTCCGAGCCGCTCGCGCAGGGTCTCCGCGATCTCTCGCAACCACAGGAACTCACCGGTGACCAGGAACCGGCTTCCGGCCGCCTCCGGCGCCGTCAACGCCCGCAGGTGGACGGTGGCGAGGTCCCGGACGTCGGTGACCTCGACCCCGATGGCGGGGATGCGCGGAGCCTTCCCCGCCAGCATCTGACCGATGACACCGGTCGCCCCGACCGCCTCCGACGACAACACCGGCCCCAGCACGGCGCCCGGCAATATCGTCACGAGCTCGGGTGTGCCCGGCCGCTCGGCGAACTCCCAGGCCGCCCGCTCGGCGATCGCCGCCAGCAGACGCCCGGGTATCGCATCGTCCCGGAGATCGAGATCGATTGCGGTCCAGACACTCTCGTCGGTGGGTGAATCGTCGACGACCGTCTGCGGTCGAGCGGCGCCGACCGCCGAGGTCATCACCACCCGCCGGACCCCGGCCTCGCCGGCCGCTCCGAAGAGCCGCCGCGTGCCGCCGACGACACGCTCGACGACGTCGGCCTCGACGATGCCGTCGGGACCGCCTGGCCCGGAGGCAGCGCCGCCCGCGGCGGCGTGCACGACGATGTCGACACCCGCCAGTGCGGCGTCCCAGCCGTCGTCGGACGAAAGTGCGACAGCGGCGATCTCCAGTTGATCGGGAGAATCACCGATCCGCGCGATCGCGGCGCGAAGGCCGTCGGACCGGGTGGAGTCACCGACGACTGCTCGCACGCGGTGCCCGTGTCCGATCAGCTCCGCGACGATCCATCCGCCGATGTGGTCATCCGCGCCGGTGACGAGGACAGGACCGGACATCGTTCGATCCGCTGATCAGTCGGCGACGTCGATGGCCACGCCACGTGCGCGCACGGCATCGAGGAGTGCGGTGCGCCGCTGCACCACCGGGACGTCGTGGACGAGTTCGAAAGCACATCCGAGTGCGCGGCAGCCACCGTCGGCCTCTTCGCTGTCGCCGATCATCAGGGCGGACTCGGGCGCGACGCCGAGAGGATCGAGGGCGGCGTGGAAGATCCGCGGATCGGGCTTGATCGCGCCGACCTCGAACGACAGGGCGTAGGCGTCGACGAGATCGACGATCCCGTGCAGCGCCAGCACATCCCGCAGATCGAAGGCGATGTTGCTGACCACGCCGACCCCGATACCCGCGGAACGCAACCCGCGCAGGACCTTCTCGGTGTCCGGGAAGATCTGCCACGAGTGTGGGTCGACGACGCGACCGTAGAGCTGCTCGGCGTGCCCCTCGCCGGTGAGACCGGAGGCGCGCAGCATCGACAGGTACGCGCGACGGTGTTTCGCCGGGTCGAGATCTCGCTGTTCCCAGGCGATCCGGTCGTCGTCGGCGATGGCGGCGGGCAATCCGACCGGCTGGGTCATCCGACGGATCAGCTCGGCCTGCGCATCGAGATGGAGGTCGTCACCGTTCTCGTCGTGCAGGCCGGCGAACCAGTCGTCGGCCGCCTCGAACCGGAAGAGCGTCCCGGAGAAGTCGAACAGGACCGCGGCCGGGGTACTCACCCGCCCGCTGCTTCCACGACGTCGGCGATGCGCCGTGCCACCGACCGTGCGAGATCGCCGGTCGGGGCCTCCACCATCACCCGAACCAGTTGTTCGGTTCCGGAGGGGCGCAACAGCACTCGTCCGTGATCGCCGAGTTCGGCCTCCGCGTCGGTGACCGATTGCTTGACGGTCGCCGATTGGGCCACCGCGTGTTTGTCGCCCACCCGGACGTTGATGAGCTCCTGCGGCAGCACGGTCATGATGCCCGCGAGATCGGCGAGTCGCCGTCCGGTCGCGGCCATCTGCTCCATCAGCAACAGACCGGTCAGGATGCCGTCGCCGGTGGTGCCCCAACCGGGCACCACGATGTGGCCCGATTGCTCACCGCCGAGCGAGAAGTCGCCGCGGCGGAGTTCCTCGAGGACGTAGCGGTCGCCGACCGCGGTGGTACGCAACGTGATGCCGGCCTCACGCATCGCGATGTGCAGGCCCATGTTGCTCATCACCGTGGTGACGAGGACGTTGTCGCGCAATCGGTCCCGCGACGCGAGGGCGGTCGCCAGGATCGCCATGATCGCGTCACCGTCGACGACCTGCCCGGTCGAGTCGACCGCGAGGCATCGGTCTGCGTCGCCGTCATGGGCGAGCCCGATGTCTGCCCCGTGCTCGAGGACGGCCGCCTGCAGTTTGCCCATGTGGGTCGACCCGCAGTCCTCGTTGATGTTGAGACCGTCGGGCTCCGCGTGAATCGCGATCACGGTCGCGCCGGCATCCGAATATGCCTGTGGCGCAAGCGTCGATGCAGCCCCGTGAGCGCAGTCGACGACCACCGTCAGTCCATCGAGGCGAGATCCGACAGCGTTCGCGAGGTGCCGCCGGTAGCGGTCTCCGGCATCGAGCGCGTCGGTGACCCGACCGACCGCGGCACCGATCGGCCGGGCGAAGTCGTCGGACATCGCGGCCTCTATCCGGTCCTCGACCGCGTCCTCGAGCTTGTGTCCTCCGCCGGAGAAGAACTTGATGCCGTTGTCGGGCATCGGGTTGTGCGATGCCGAGATCATGACGCCGAAATCGGCGGAGTAGTCGGCGGTCAGGTACGCCACAGCAGGCGTCGGGACGACACCCACCCGGATGGCGTCGACCCCGGTGGCGGCGAGACCGGCACAGACGGCGGCCTCGAGCATCTCACCGGAGGCGCGGGGGTCGCGGCCCACCACGGCGCGCGGACGCACGTCGGTGGCCGACGACTGTTGCTCGAAAACGACCGCGGCGGCCGAGGCCAGGCGCAACGCGAGCTCGGGAGTGAGCTCGTCGTTGGCCAGGCCCCGGACGCCGTCGGTTCCGAAAAGGCGTGCCAAGATCAGCGCTTGGAGTACTGCGACGCCTTGCGTGCCTTCTTCAGGCCGTACTTCTTGCGCTCGACCGCACGCGGGTCACGGGTGAGGAATCCGGCCTTCTTGAGGGCGGGACGATCATCCGGGGTGACCTCGATGAGCGCGCGGGCGATGCCCAGGCGCAGCGCACCGGCCTGGCCCGAGGGGCCGCCGCCGACGAGCTTGGCGAAGATGTCGAACGACTCGGTGCGCTCGACGGTGACCAGCGGTGCCTTGATGAGCTGCTGGTGCACCTTGTTGGGGAAGTAGTCCTCGAGGCTGCGGCCGTTCAGCTCGAACTGACCGGAACCCGGGACCAGGCGGACCCGCACCACGGCTTCCTTACGGCGGCCGACGGTCTGGATCGGGCGGTCGATGACGACCGGCTCGCGGACCTCGCCGGCCTCGGCGACGATCTCGGTGTCGTAGTCGTCCGACGCCTGCTCGACGACCTCCGCGACCTCGGCGCCGCCGTCAGCGGCGACCTGGATCTCCTCGTCGATCTCGACGGCCGGCTCGTTGATGTTCTCGTTGCTCACTGGGCCACCTGCTTGATCTCGAAGGGCACGGGGCGCTGTGCCTCGTGGGGATGGTTCGGGCCGGCGTAGACCTTCAGCTTGGCCGCCATCGCGCGTCCGAGCTTGGTGTGGGGCAGCATGCCCTTGATGGCCTTCTCGACCACCCGCTCGGGATGGCTCTCGAGGAGCTCGGCAGTCGTCTGGACCTTGAGTCCACCCGGATGCCCGGAGTGGCGGTAGTTCAGCTTGCGGTCGGCCTTGTTGCTGGTCAGCGCGACCTTCTCGGCGTTGATGATGACGACGAAGTCGCCGCCGTCGGCGTGCGGTGCATAGGTCGGCTTGTGCTTGCCGCGGAGCAGGTTCGCGCTCTGCACGGCGAGGCGGCCGAGCACCACGTCGGTGGCGTCGATGACATGCCACGAACGCGTGATGTCACCGGCCTTCGGGGTGTAGGTGGGCACAGTGGTCCTCAACTCTGTCGATGTGGATGCTGGTCGGGTGCGACGGCAGAGGTTGTTCCCGGCGACCAGTGGGGACCCGGGCCTCGACGATCCCGTCCCGGTCGCCCGGTCGGGGATGCCATGCACCAGCGGTCCAGGTTACGCGATCGCGCTGGTCAGGGTCAAAACGCGGGTCATCGCGCGATCTGCACCGTCGAGACCGCCCGCGCACATTCGGCGTCCACCGACTCCCCCGCGTTCCCCGACTGACAGCCGACCGAGACCTGCGTGCCGTCGGCGACCAGCACGTACCAGCGGATGGCACTGCCGGAGGCCGGTGCCTCGCGGTAGCTGATCACGTCACGGCCCATGAATCGGGTGGACGGCGAGAACTCGGTGACGACGTCGTCGCCGCGCTGACGGATCCGGTTGCCCAGGCTCGTCGCGACCGACGCCAGCGTCGAATCCGATCGCACGTCGCTCTGGACCAGCAGGATGCGGCGTCCGGTGTCCGGGTCGGCGAACACCGTGCGTGAGGGGCCGTCGCGGCCGGGAGCCGCGCCGAGCTCGCTCTGTCGCCAGTCCGCGGGGACGGAAAGGCTCGTGCGCCCGACGGTGGCGGTACGGTCGGACGCCGCGTCTCCGCTGTCCCGCTGCAGGAATCCGACACCCGCGGCGACCAGGGCGATCACGACCGCGACCGCCCCGGCCACCGGGATCCACCGCGTCGTACGGCCCTCGCCCTCGCCGTCGTCGACAGGGATCGCGGCCGCGGCGCCGTGGCCGGCCGGTGAGTCCGCCCGACCGGAGCGCCATCCGTACCGGCGGATGAGGCCGCCGTCGACCGGCACGACCCGCCCGGCGAGCGCGTGCAAGGAGACGATGTCGGCGGCGCGCGCGATCTCCTCCGGGACGGTTCCGTCGACGAACACGGCCTCGACCGAGTCGTCGACGACCTCCTCGGTGCGCGCGGCGATGTCGTCGGCGTCGGGTTCGAGCACGTCGGACGCCTCGATCTCCCAGCCCGCCGCGGTGCGCCGCAACCGGGTGACGTCCCAGGATGTCCGTCGCGGGCGTGCCGGATCGGCCATCACGGAGGGCAGGTGCGTCGTCTCGACGACGGCACAGCGCTGCATCGCACCGTCGGAATGGCTACGGGCGATGAGGACTGCTCGTGGCAGGAGCGACACCGGCACGCCGAGATCGGCGACCGATCTCGACAACGCCGACACCCGCAGCCTGCCCCAGGTGCTCGGATGTCCCAGCACGATCGGCACCGGACCGTCCGGTCCGTGATCCGGCAGACCGAGTCCGGCCCACTGCGCCTGCCATGCCTGGTGGGCGTACTGCCGCAGGCCTGCCACGACGACGGTGGCGGCATCGACCGCCTCGAGCAGCGCCCTCACGTCCGCTGATCGGCCCCCGACACGGACCTGTCCGTAGGCGAGGTCGACGACGGTCGGCCGGGACGGCGACGGCACGCTGGTCACTCCTCCGGTTCGACGAAGCCGACCTGGATCATCTCCTGCGGCCGGGAACGCGAGATGAGCTCGCCGCGACCCGGGATCAGCTGCTGCATGCGCACCCGCCCGGTGATGTAGCCCTCGTCGCGGTCGCCGCTCATCAGCAACATGTCACTGGAGAGATCCTTGAGACGGCCGATCAGCGGGTCGAACATCGCCCGCCCGACGCCGCCCGACCGCCGCGCCAGGATGATGTGGAACCCGATGTCACGGGCGTGCGCGGCGAGGTCCACGAGCGGCATGAGCGGATTGCCGGACGCGGTGGCCACCATGTC
This sequence comes from Gordonia sp. ABSL11-1, assembly GCF_030315685.1. Lineage (GTDB taxonomy): Bacteria > Actinomycetota > Actinomycetes > Mycobacteriales > Mycobacteriaceae > Gordonia. The sequence goes on from NZ_JASXSI010000025.1 coordinate 30,177, forward strand.
GTAGTCGTCGATGACCAGGTAGACGTCGGCACCCGTGTAGTAGGTGCGATCCCGGAGTTGCTGTGGCGTGACGTCCTCCGGAGGGAGTCGGGCGGTGAGGATGTCGGCCAGCTGGGCCATCATCGGCGCCGCCTTGTTCGCCGAACTGGCGTATCCGCCGAGGTGATCGCCGTCGATGATGCCGAGCATCGTGCGCCGGTAGTCGACGAAGACGATCTTCACCTGTTCCGACGTCGAGTTGTGCACCAATCCACGCACGATGTTGCGCAGCAATGTGGTCTTGCCGTGCTCGACGTCGGAGAACACCAGGAAGTGCGGCTGGGTGGTGAAGTCGAGCACCACCGGCGCGAGTTCGAGCTCGCCCACACCGATGGCCACCTGGTTGGCAGCCAGGGTGATCCCGGCCTCGGCGACGAGATCGTCGACCGCGCGCTGGGAGATCTCCGCGCCGAGCTTGCGCACCGCCATCGCCTCCCGGCCGCGATAGGCGGCGGACAGCTGGTCGACCGCATGTGCCATCCCGGCCGGCAGAGACTCGGGCGAGCTGACCCCGTCGAGACGCGGCAGCGCGATCAGCATGTGCAACTCGTCCGGGGTGAGACCCCGTCCCGGACGGTTGTGGGGCACCAGAGCCGCCGCGCGGCGGCCCATCTCGGAATCCATCGCATCGCCGAGTTTCAGTTCGATCCGGCTGCCCATCAGATCCTTCACCGCGGGGCGGACCTCGGCCCAGCGCGTCGCGGAGACGATCACGTGCACGCCATACGACAGGCCCTGGCCGACGATCGCCGAGATCTGGTCCTCGAGGAAGTCGAGTTCGTTGCGGAGCAGACCGATCCCGTCGAGCACGAGGAACACATCACCGTGGCGGTCCTCGGTGAGCGGGTCGGCCGGATCCGGTGTGCCGCCGGCGAACCATGCGGCCCGCCGGGCGCGGTAGTCGCGCATCGACTCGATACCCAACCGGGAGAACAACAATTCGCGCGAACGGACGATCGCGGAGACCTCGGCAACGGTACGGCGCACCGCGTCCATGTCGCCGCGCGACGCCACGGACCCGACGTGCGGGAGTCCGGCGACGCCTGCGAGACTTCCGCCACCGAAGTCCAGGCAGTAGAACTGCACCTGCTCCGGGGTGTGCGTGGCCGCGGCCGACATGATGATGGTGCGCAGGGTCGTCGACTTGCCCGACTGTGGGCCCCCGACGACGGCGACATTGCCCGCCGCGCCGGCGAGATCGACGATGTAGACGTCGCGACGCTGATCGAAGGGACGGTCCACGTAGCCGACCGCGAGTCGCAGATCGCCGACGCCACCCGGCACCGACCAGTCGCGACGTCCCACGAACTCGTCGACGGTGGGCGACTCGTCGAGCGGATCGAGCCAGACCTCGTGCGCGGGCGGACCGTGGCCCGCCATCCGGCCGACGAGGGTGTCGAGCAGGCTGGGCACCGAGGCGGCGGCCGGGTCGTCGTAGGAGGTGACCGGGCCGGCGACGGGCGGCTCCTCGTCGAGCAGCGCCTGTGCCTGATCGAGCACGGACGAACTGGTGCTGCCGTCTTCCAGCGGGACCGGCAGCGCGGTGAAGATCTTCATCCGCCCGCGCCGGCCCGCGTATGCCGGGCCGTCGTCGATCACGCCGTCGATCGGCACCGGCGAGTGGTATGGGCCGGACACATAGGATGTGTTGAATCGGACCGGCTCTGCCGAATCGCACTTCAGGTAGGCCGATCCCGGCACACTCGGCAGATGGTACGCGTCTGGCACCCCCAGCACAGAGCGGGACTCGTTGGCGGAGAACGTCTTCAGACCGATGCGATAGGACAGGTGACTGTCCAGGCCGCGCAACTTGCCCTCCTCGAGGCGCTGCGAGGCCAGCAGCAGATGGATGTGCAGCGACCGCCCGAGCCGGCCGATGGCCACGAACAGCTCCGCGAAATCCGGTTTCTGCGAGAGGAGTTCGGAGAACTCGTCGACGACGATGAACAACGCGGGCAACGGTTCGAGGCGCACACCCGAGGCCCGGGCGCGTTCGTAGTCGGTGACGTTCGCGAAATTACCTGCCGACCGGAGGAGCTCCTGGCGCCGGTTCATCTCGCCCGACAGCGCGTCCTTCATGCGGTCGACCATCGACAGCTCTTGCTCGAGGTTGGTGATGATGGCCGCGACGTGTGGGGCCGACTCGAGTCCGAGGAACGTTGCGCCACCCTTGAAGTCGACGAGGACCAGGTTGAGCTCGGTCGGCGAATGTGTGGCCAGCATGGCGAGCACGAGCGTCCGGAGGAACTCCGATTTGCCCGAACCCGTCGCACCGATGCAGAGGCCGTGCGGCCCCATGCCGCCGTGCGCACTCTCCTTGATGTCGAGGTCGACCGGCGTCCCGCTCGGCGTGTACCCGATGGGCACCCGCAACCGTTCACGACCGGTGCGGCCCCGCCAGTGCACGAGCGGATCGAACCGTGCTGCGTCGGTGATGCCCAGCAGCGACGGGAGTCCCGGGTCGCTCGACGCGGCCTCCGACTCGAGGTTGGCCAGCGCGGCCGCCGTCGCGAGACGGTACCGGGCCATCCGCCGGGCCAACGTCTCCGCCTCGGGGATGGTCAGCGAATCCATGTCGCCGAACTCCTCGACGTCGAACGCGGTGCGCGCGGACAACCGCCGGTTGCGGACCACGAGCGCGAGACCGCGTCGGGCCGCCAACCCGTCCGGCGGCGCGGTGAGGTCGAGCACGGTCACGCCCTCCATGCCCGCATCGTTGATCAGCCGTTCGTCGCCGGCCACGTGGCCGTCGTCGATGACCACCACCAGGTGGGCACGGCCCGGGCTCGGCGGCGCGGACCGGCTGAACCGGCCGCGCTCGAGCAGATCCGCGGCCATCGAGTTCTCGAAGTCGGCGAGTGTCGGATAGATCATGCGCATCGCCCCGAGACCGTCGCGCAGAGTCGGATGACCTACGTGCGGAAGCCATTTCGCCCAGTCCCAGGCCTCCCCCGCAGGGTCGCCGGTGATGATGGCGATCTGCAGGTGATCCGGACCGTGGAATGCGCACAGCTGGACCAGCATGGCGCGCACCAGATCCCGGGTCTCCTGGCGAGCCCCTTCGATGTTGACCGCCGGGAACCCGCGTAGGGAGATCGACGTCGGCAGTCGATGGACCATCGAATGGGTGCGCACGAATCGTCGCAACGCCACCATGGACACGGGTTCGATGTCCTCGAGCGGTCCCGTCTCGGGCGGCATCAGCCGGGTCGCCAGGCGCTGGGAGCCGACCCCGATCCGTACGTGGGCGAAGTCGCTGTCGGTGGGCCGGCGCTCCCACATCCGGCGGCTGCCGACGATGTCGAGCAGCGCGGCCGGGTCCGGATGACTCCACGACCGCGCCGCCCGCTGCGCCTCCACGGTCTCGAGCACCTGCTCGCGGGTCTGGCCGAGATAGCGGAAGTAGTCCTTGCGCTCCTCGTTGAGCTCGGCAGCCCGTTTCCCACCCCCGCGGCCACCCCCCGCGGCGAACATGCCGAACATCGACATCAGCATCATCAGGGGGAACATCATGAACAGCGGGTTCGACAGGATGTTGCGGCCGCCGGTCGCGAACATCATCGCGATCATCCCGACGACGGCGACCACCATCACGACGGGCAGCATCTTGACCAGCATGTTGCCGGGGACGACGCGGGGCACGTCGGGCGGCGGCTGCAGATTCAGCTCGCCCCCGGGGGTCCGCGGCGGGGTGATCCGCGGACGACGGACGAACCCTTCCGTTGTTGTCACCACTCTGTTGTCACCACCAGATGTTCCCCCCGGAGAAGCTCCCGCGCCCCCGACGTGGTCCGACGAGGCGGCGCTGGTACACAATTGACGCGGTTCGCTATGTTAACCGCGAACAGGGCGGGGAGGATCCACCAGATGTCGACTCTGGATGCGCACACGGTGACGGGTCGGTCACCGGCCGGGGGGCCACGCGAGGACACCGGCATCGAGCCGGAGCTCGTGCGCGTCTCCGTGCTGGGCGGGAACACGCAGCTCGACGTGGGTCTACCTGCCGGGTTGCCGATCGCCGCCCTCATCCCGGACCTGGTCGCGCAGATCAGCTCCCGTACACCGGCGCGACGCGACACCGACGACCCCGACGATGGTGAAGGTCGTCCGTACGACCGACAGAACCGGTGGACGCTCAGCCTCGTCGGGCAGGAGGCGATCGCCCCGAACCGCTCGCTGTCGGAGGCCGGAATCCGCGACGGGGATCTCCTCGTCCTGCGTTCGACGCGCACCGGTGAGTCCCCCGCGCTCTTCGACGACGTCGTCGACGCTGTCGCTCGTCTGAATGAATCCCGGTTCGCCAGCTGGTCCCCGGTATCGGCCCGGTATGCCGGATTCGCCGTCGCCCTCATCGCATCGGTGGCGGCGGCGGTCGCCCTCGGCGCCTTCCGATGGACCAGTGACGCCCTGTGGGTCGGTGGCCTCAGCGCCCTCGGCGCGGTCGCGCTGCTCACCGCCGGGACCATCGTCGCGCGTCACTACCGCGACGCCACCAGCGCGGCGGTCCTCGCCGCCGCGGCGATGCCATTGGCCGCCGTCACCGGCATGTTGCTCACCCCGGGCCGTTTCGGGTCCGCGCACCTCACCCTCGGCTGCGCGCTGACCCTCGTCGCAGCTGTCGTGTCCTACCGGCTCACCGCGGTCGGGTCCGCCCTGCACAGTGCCGTGACGACTGCCGCCTTCCTCGTCGGATGCGCATCGGCGGCCGAACTCCTGCTCGGCGCAAGCGTTCCCGACGTCGCTGCGGTCCTCGCGGCCGTCGGGCTCCTCGTCGTCGCCCTCGCGCCGCGGGCCACCATCATGCTGGCGAAGCTGCCCCTTCCCCCGGTCCCCACCGCGGGTGCCGCAATCGACACCGAGGACATCGAACCGAAGCCCACCATCGAGGGGATCGGCGCCATCGGTGCGATGGCACTGCCGAAGGCCGACGCCCTGGAGCGGCGGTCGTTCGTCGCGAACGCGTATCTCACCGGCATCATCGCCGGCACCGCCACGGTCACCGCCGTCGCCGCGGTGCTCGCCGCGGCCCCTCTCGCCGGGTTCGCACCGAAGGCGGCGGCGTTCGCCGCCATCGTCGCCGTCGTGCTGTGTCTGCGCGGCCGATCCCACAGCGATCTCGCCCAGGCCGCGTTCCTGGTCGCCGCCGGATCGTCGGCGATGATCGCGCTGGCGACCGGACTCGCCTTCGGCGCAGGCGAGTGGCCGATCATCGGGTTCGTGGTCGCGATCGTGATCGTGGCGGCTGCGCTGGTGCTCGGCGTCGTCGCACCGCGGCAGGAGTTCTCGCCGGTGATGCGTCGGGCCGCCGAGATCCTCGAATACCTTCTCGTCGCCGTCATCGTGCCGCTGCTGCTCTGGATTCTCGACCTGTACCGGATCGTCCGGGAGATCTGACGTGCGCACACGCGCGATCGGCACCGCCGGTGCCCTGCTGTCCACGATGACACTCGTCGTGGGCGTCGGCGGTGGGCCCGCGGCCGCGATGACACCGCCGACGATCGATCCCGGCGCGCTGGTGCGTTCGGCACCGGTCGGGCCCGCCGAACCCACCGAGCAGCGGACGCTGTGCGCGAAGCCGTTGGCAACCGGTCGCCACGACAACTCGAAACCGACTGCGGCGCAATCGATGATGAATCTCCCGCAGGCATGGCGGTTCAGTCGGGGAAAGGGTCAGCGGGTCGCCGTCATCGATACCGGCGTCACCCCACACCCGCGCCTGGGGCGCGTGCAGGCCGGTGGCGACTACGTGTCGTCGGGCAACGGGCTGGTCGACTGCGATGCACACGGGACCCTTGTCGCGGGCATCATCGCCGCATCCCCCAGCCGAGGGGACGCGTTCGCCGGCGTCGCACCCGACGCGGCGCTCATCTCCATCCGGCAGTCCAGCGGCGCGTACTCGGCGAAGAACCAGCGATCGGCCGACGACGCCGATCCCACCGTCGGTTCCGGCTACGGCTCGGTGCGCACCCTCGCCAACGCCGTCGTGCGCGCCACCGATCTGGGCGCCACCGTCATCAACATCTCGGAGGTGGCCTGCGCACCGGCGGGTACCCGACTCAACGACCGCTCACTCGGGGCCGCGGTCAAATACGCCTACGACCGCGACGTGGTGGTCGTCGTCGCCGCCGGGAACCTGTCGCAGAACTCCGGTTGCCGCCAACAGAATCCGGCCCCGTCGCCGGGCGACGCCGGCGGTTGGGGATCGGTCGGGACGGTCGCCAGCCCCGCATGGTTCTCACCGTATGTGCTCGCCGTCGGATCGGTCGACGCCGGAACCGGCGCGCCGAGCGGGTTCAGTCTGCACGGACCATGGGTGGGGGTGGCCGCGCCGGGCACCGACATCGTCAGCCTCGACAGCACCCGCGGGTCGTCGGCGCTGGTCGATGCCCAGCAGGGTCAGGACGGGCCGGTACCGATCGTCGGTACCAGTTTCGCCACCCCGTACGTGGCCGGGACCGTGGCGCTGATCCGGGCGCGATTCCCGGACCTGCGCCCCCGCGCGGTGATGGAACGGATCACCCGGACCGCACATGCGCCGGGCACCGGGCGTGACACCCAGATCGGTTACGGGGTCATCGATCCGATCGCCGCCCTCACCAGCGAGATCCCGGCCGAGCTGCCCGATCCGACCGACGGCGAGGCCATCGCGGCGCCCGCCGTCCAGACCCCACCCGACCACACCGCGCGCACCATCGCCCTCGTCGGTACCGGGGTGTGCGCAGCAATGATCGCCGCGGTCCTCGGCATCGCACTGCCCCATCGGCGCGTGCGACGGCTCGATCCCGACGACTACTGACCTGAGCCGGGCCGGTGCTGCCGGACCGAGGACTACTTCGCGGTGCGCGCCGGTCGCAGCTCGCGCGGGAGCGCGAACGTCAGGGTCTCGTTGGCGGTGTTCACGGTGTCGACCGTGTCGTAGCCGTACTCGGCCAGGAAGTCGAGCACGCCGCGCACCAGCACCTCCGGCACCGATGCGCCCGAGGTGACGCCGACGGTCGTGACACCGTCGAGCCAGGCCGGATCGATCTCGCGGGCGTAGTCGACCAGATGCGACGCCGACGCCCCGTTCTGCAGGGCGACCTCCACGAGCCGCACCGAGTTCGACGAGTTCTTCGAGCCCACCACGATGACCAGATCACACTGCGGCGCCATCGCCTTCACCGCGACCTGCCGATTCTGGGTGGCGTAACAGATGTCGTCGCTCGGCGGATCGGCCAGCGCCGGGAACCGGGCACGCAGACGTTTGACCGTCTCCATGGTCTCGTCCACCGACAACGTGGTCTGCGACAGCCAGATGACCTTCGACTCGTCCCGCACGACCACGTCGTCGACGTGATCGGGGCCGTCGACGAGTTGGATGTGCTCCGGGGCCTCACCCGCGGTGCCCTCGACCTCCTCATGTCCCTCGTGGCCGATGAGGAGGATGTCGTAATCGTCGCGGGCGAAACGCTTGGCCTCTTGATGCACCTTCGTCACCAGCGGGCACGTCGCGTCGATGGTCTTCAGGCTCCGCTGCGCGGCGCTGCGATGGACCTCCGGGGACACACCGTGGGCGGAGAACACGACGATGGCGCCCTCGGGCACCTCGTCGGTCTCGCCGACGAAGACCGCACCGCGATCGGTGAGCGTCTCGACGACATGCCGGTTGTGCACGATCTCCTTGCGCACGTAGACGGGAGCGCCGTGTTTGTCGAGCGCGCGCTCGACGGTCTCCACGGCACGGTCCACACCGGCGCAGTAGCCGCGTGGTTCGGCCAGAAGGACACGTTTGCGTTCAACCATGGTCCCCAGGGTACGGGTCCGGCCACGGTTCCGAACCGCTCGCTCCACGAGCGTCGTCCTGTCCGGCGTCGAGGAGTCCACACCTCGCGGTACTGTCGTCGGGTCACCCGGTGGACCCCCGTCACACTGGATGGCAGAGTGTGGGCATGGTTCGTGCACCCTATCCGGCCCGGATCGCCGCCGGCCTCGTCGTCACCGCGATCGAGGAGACCAAGAAGCTGCCCGCGCTGGTGATCACGCTGCCGATGACGGCGGTGAGTCAGACGCTGCAGGCCGGCATGCGGATGCAACAGAACATCGCCGAACTCGCGATCAAGGGTGACCTCACCCTGGAGTCGCTGTTCGAGAAGCCTGCCGACCAGCCCGAGTGGGCACGGTTCGACGAGGACGACGACGCGATCGACGCCGAAGCCGACCGCACCCCGATCGAGAGTGCGGGTACCGCCCCGTCGGTGACCGACAACACATCCGACAATCCCGCGTCACCGCCTGCCCGGAAGACGCCCCCTCCCAAGGCCGCGACGCCGAAGGCAGGCGCGCAGAAGGGCGGCACCCAGAAGGCAGGGGCGCAGAAGGCAAGGGCGCAGAAGGCAAGCACACAGAAGGCAAGCACACAGAAGCCGGCGAAGAAGACCGCCCCACGCTCGGCAGCATCCACCTCGAAGGGCAGCGATACACCGTCGTCGCCCGATCCGTCGGCCGGGCGGTTCGCGCTCTACAGCGCGCCACCGGAGACGGTCGTCAACGGCAGCGACGGCGACTCCTCGGGTGCAGTGAAGTCGTCGACGGCCGGTGGCGATGTCCCGGATATCGTCGAGTACATCGAGTACGACAACCTGACCCTCGCCCAACTGCGCGCCAAGCTGCGTTCGGTCGGGCTGGAGGAGTTGGAGCAACTCGTCGCCTACGAGAAGGCGACCAAGGGCCGGGCACCCTTCGTCACCATGATCGACAACCGCATCGCCTCGCAGAACAGCAAGCGGCAACAGCCCACGTGACGGCGGCAGAGTCGGCCAACTCGGCCGAGAATCCGTGGCCCGTCCGGACCGTCAACACCAAGATCGCCGACTGGATCCACCGGCTCGGACAGATCTGGGTGGAGGGGCAGGTCACCCAGATCAACCGCCGTCCCGGCACGCGGGTCGCCTTCCTCACCCTGCGCGACCCCGCCGCCGACATCTCTGTCTCGGTGACGTGCAGCCCGGATCTCTTGTACCGCACCGAGATCCCGCTCACCGAGGGCAGCCGAGTGGTCATGCTCGGCCGCCCGACCTACTTCACCGGACGTGGCACAGTGTCGTTGCGCGTCACCGACATCCGGCCGGTCGGCGTCGGCGAACTCCTCGTGCGTATCGAGCGGCTGCGTCAGCTGCTCGCCGCGGAGGGCCTCTTCGATCCTCGCCTCAAGCGTCCACTTCCGTTCCTGCCCAAGGCAGTCGGCCTCATCAGCGGGCGTTCGAGTGCAGCACAGCGGGATGTGGTGGCGGTCGCGACGTCGCGCTGGGAGGCGGTGCGCTTCGTCGTCCGCGATGCGCCGGTGCAGGGCCCGACGGCCGTCCCCCGCATCCTCGGTCATCTGACCGCGCTCGACGCCGATCCCGACGTCGAGGTGATCGTCATCGCTCGCGGCGGGGGCAGTGTCGAAGATCTGCTCCCCTTCTCTGACGAGGCGCTCCTGCGGGCCGTGTCCGCCTGTCGCACACCGGTGATCAGTGCGATCGGGCACGAGCCGGACACTCCGCTGCTCGACCTCGTCGCCGACGTCCGCGCCGCGACGCCGACCGACGCCGCCAAGCGGGTCGTGCCGGATGTGGCCGCCGAACTCGCCGGCATCGACGAACTCCGGGCACGCAGTGCGCACGCCCTGCGCAACTGGGTCCGCCGCGAGACCCACGTGATCGACGGGTTGCGCGCCCGGCCGGTGCTCGCCCGCCCGTTCACCACGATCGACGCCCACGCCGCACAGGTCGACCGGATGCGGCGCGACATCCGACGTGACGTCCGCCGCCACGTCGACGCCGAGGAACGCCGCCGTGACCATCTGTCGGCGCGACTTGCCACACTGGGTCCGGCCCAGACGCTGGCGCGGGGATACGCGGTGGTGCAGCGCACCGACGTCGAGCGTCCGCATGTGGTCGGCGAGATCGCGGACATGCCGCCCGGCGCCGAGGTGCGCATTCGGGTGGCCGACGGTTCGGCGGTCGCGCACGTGACCGGCGGTGCCCACGTGACCGAAGGAGAAGCATCGTGATGCAGGACAGCGACGACGAGACCGCCGACATCACCGAGGACTGGGTTCCCGTCGAGGAACTGGGATACGAGCAGGCCCGCGACGAACTCGTCGACGTCGTCGCGACCCTCGAACACGGTGGCCTCGACCTCGACGCATCACTCGCACTCTGGGAACGCGGTGAGGCGCTGGCCACACGCTGTGAGGAACATCTCGCCGGCGCGCGCGCGAGAATCGAGGCGGCGATCGCCGAAACCGATCCGGACGACGACTGACTGGCGGCGCGGCTGGTCCGGCTCAGGCCCGCCCGGGCAGCGGCTGCCGGGCGAGGACCGCGGTGGCGATCTCGGTCATGTCCTCGTCTGGTCCGCGTGACAGCACGGCGATCCGGACGTCGCCGAGGTCGGTGATCCAGAATTTCTTCTCGTCCGGCGTCTCGTAGGCCACCCATTCGCGTCCACCCACCTGCCGGGTGCCCCTGCCGAGCGCCTCGCCGCCGCCCAGCTTGACCACGAGGTCCTCCTCGGCGGCATCCGTCTGGCTGAGCTGCACGTATGCGCCGACATCGGAGATCCAGCCGACGGTGCTGACCCGCGTGTTGCCGACGGGCTGGGTCGACCCCGAGTTCGGCTTCCATCCCGCAGGCGTCGCGGGGCGTCGGATCGGGAACGGCAGGTCGCGGGCGTCGGCCTGCAACGCGTTGGCGACATCGAAACTCGGGGTGCGGTCGTCGGAGGCCTGACCGGTGAGCCCGACCGAGCAATTGCCGGAGGCGATCGCGACGATCGCGCAGATGACCAGCAGCGGGATCAAGGACCAGATCATGTCCTTGCTGCTGTGCAGGATGCGGGGTTTGGCGGCCATGTCATCGAGTATCCCAAGGACCGCGCGCCGGGCCGGACGCCACCCATCCGACCAGTCTGATCCCAAGGGCTGTTCACCGGGTCGTCGCGCAGTGTTGAGTGGTCACATGAGACGACTCCGACGCGCGGCGCCCGCGCTGTGCCTCGTCATCCTGCTCGTCGTCGGGCTGTCCGGGTGTGGACGCGACCCCGCCGCCAACGGGTTCGAGAGCATCCGGGAATCCGGCGTCCTCCGGGTGGGCACCGAGGGTACGTACGCGCCGTTCAGCTACCACGATCCGACCTCGGGACAACTCGCCGGATACGACGTCGATGTCGCCAACGCGGTCGCCGACAAACTCGGTGTCCGTGCCGAGTTCGTCGAGACGCCGTGGGACTCGATCTTCGCCGCCCTCGGTGCCGACCGCTTCGACGTGGTCGCCAACCAGGTCACCATCACCCCCGAGCGACAGGCCAAATACGATCTCTCCGAGCCGTACTCGGTGGGTGAAGGCGTCATCGTCACCCGTGCCGACGACTCCTCGATCCGCTCACTCGAGGACCTGAACGGAAAGGTCACCGCGCAGTCGGCGACGAGCAACTGGGCCCAGGTCGCGGCCGACGCCGGGGCCCGGGTCGAGTCGGTCGAGGGATTCACGCAGGCGATCAAGCTGCTCAACCAGGGACGAGTGCAGGCGACCGTCAACGACAGCATCGCCGTGTACGCCTACCTCGCCGAGACCGGCGACAAGAGCGTGAAGATCGCCACCACCACCGGCGACACCAGCGAGCAGGCGTTCGCGGTACGCAAGGACAGCCGGATCGTCGGCGAGATCGACCGCGCGCTCGACGAGCTGAAGGCCGACGGCACACTGACCCAGATCTCCCAGAAGTACCTGAAGGCCGACGCCAGTGGCTCACCGACCGCCGCCGCGCAGGAGCAACCCGCCTCACGCAGTACATGGCAGCTGATCGCCGACAACCTGTGGCCGATGGCGAAGGCCACGCTCACCATGACGATCCCGCTGGCGGCGATCAGCTTCCTCGTCGGACTGGTCATCGCCCTGGTGGTCGCCCTGGCCCGGCTCTCGTCGAACCGGATCGTGTCAGGAGCGGCGCGGTTCTACATCTCGGTGATCCGCGGCACCCCGCTGCTCGTGCAGTTGTTCATCATCTTCTACGCCCTGCCCGAGCTGGGGATCTCGGTGCCGCCGTTCCCCGCGGCGGTCGTGGCGTTCTCGCTCAACGTCGGCGGGTATGCGGCCGAGATCATCCGCAGCGCCATCCTGTCGGTGCCGAGGGGACAGACCGAGGCGGCGCAGACCATCGGCATGGACTACGCGACGACGATGCGGCGGATCGTCTTGCCGCAGGCGGCGCGCAACGCGGTCCCGGGGCTGTCGAACACGCTCATCTCGTTGGTGAAGGACACCTCGCTGGCGTCGACGATCCTGGTGACCGAATTGCTCCGGGTGGCCCAGATCGCGGCGGCACCGACGTTCGAGTTCTTCGCCCTGTACACCACCGCGGCGGTCTACTACTGGATCGTCTGCTTCATCCTGTCCGGCCTGCAGGGCCGACTCGAGAACCGACTCGGAAGGTTCGTGACGGTATGACACATGCTCCCGGTGATCCCAGCGACCCGATCGCACCCCCGGCCGCCGACGACGACCGCCCGCTGGTCGAGGTGACCGGACTACGGAAGTCCTTCGGCGACAACGAGGTCCTCAAGGGTATCGAGTTCTCCGTTCCCGCCGGCAGTGTCACCGTGATCCTCGGCCCGAGCGGGTCGGGCAAGACCACGATCCTCCGGTCTCTCAACGCCCTCGACCGCCCCGACGCCGGGATCGTGCGGGTCGCCGGGGCGACGGTCGACTTCGCCGGACGGGTCACCAAGGCCGACATCGCCCACTACCGCAGGCAGAGCGCCATGGTCTTCCAGAGCCACAATCTCTTCCCGCACAAGACCGTGCTCGAGAACGTGATCGAAGGACCCGTGATCGTGCAGAAGCGCCCGCGAGCAGAGGCGATCGCCGACGCCGAGCGGCTCCTCGGTGAGGTCGGCCTCCTCGACAAGCGCGATCAGTACCCCGCCCAACTCTCCGGCGGTCAGCAACAACGTGCCGGGATCGTCCGGGCCCTGGCGTTGCGCCCCGAGGTGATGCTGTTCGACGAGCCGACGTCGGCACTCGACCCGGAACTCGTCGGCGACGTCCTGTCGGTGTTGCGCGACCTCGCCGCCCAGGGCTGGACGATGATCGTCGTGACCCACGAGATCCGGTTCGCACGACAGGTCGCCGATCAGGTCATCTTCGCCGATCACGGCGTCGTTCTCGAACACGGGACCGCAGCGGAGGTCATCGACGACCCGTCGCACGACCGCACCCGACAGTTTCTGCGCCGACTCCTCGATCCGCTCTGACCCGGCTGATCAAACGTCCGGTGTGACATGCAAGGATGGTGACAACCCGCCGCAAGTCAGCACTGGCCACATCCCGGACGGTGCTCAGTCTCCACGACGAGGAGTTCGCCGATGTCACCTTCCCCGCAGGCCCCCGACCGCAACCTGGCAATGGAGTTGGTGCGCGTCACCGAGGCCGCGGCACTCGCCGCCGGACGCTGGGTCGGCCGCGGTGAGAAGAAGAAGGGCGACGGGGCGGCCGTCGACGCGATGCGGGAACTCCTCTCGACCGTCTCGATGCGGGGCGTCGTCGTCATCGGCGAGGGTGAGAAGGACGAGGCGCCGATGCTGTTCAACGGCGAGGAGGTCGGCAACGGCGCGGGCCCCGAGTGCGACGTGGCGGTCGACCCGATCGACGGCACCACGCTGATGGCCGAGGGCCGGCCGAACTCGATCGCGGTCATCGCGGTCAGCGAGCGCGGCACCATGTACGACCCGTCGGCGGTGTTCTACATGGACAAGATCGCCGTCGGCCCGGAGGCCAAGGGCGCGATCAACATCGACGAGTCCGTCGCCTGGAACATCAACTCGGTCGCCAAGGCCAAGGGCATCGACATCGCCGATCTGACCGTCGTCGTCCTCGACCGGCCGCGCCACGCCGAGCTGATCGGCGAGATCCGCGATGCCGGTGCCAAGATCCGCCTCATCTCCGACGGTGACGTCGCCGGCGCGATCGCGGCGGCCGGCGACTACTCCACCGTCGACATGCTGATGGGCGTCGGCGGAACCCCCGAGGGCATCATCACGGCCGTCGCGATGAAGTGCATGGGCGGCGAGATCCAGGGCAAGCTCTGGCCGCGCAACGACGAGGAGCGGCAGAAGGCCCTCGACGCCGGCCACGACCTCGACCGCGTCCTCACCAACGACATCCTCGTGAGCGGCGAGAACTCCTTCTTCTGCGCCACCGGCGTCACCAACGGTGACATGCTGCGCGGCGTGACCTACCGCCCGAACGGCGCCACCACCCGCTCGCTGGTGATGCGTTCCAAGTCCGGCACGATCCGCCGGATCGAGGCGGTCCACCAGGTCGAGAAGCTGCGCGAGTACGCGCGCGTCGACATCTGATCCCACCCCCACTCTGCAGCCCGACATCTCCACCGAGCCGCTGGCTCATCGATTCGAACGAGGATGGTTGCCGTCATGGCCGAACAGCAGTACCGCATCGAGCACGACACCATGGGCGAGGTCAAGGTCCCGATCGACGCGCTGTGGCGCGCACAGACCCAGCGCGCGGTCGAGAACTTCCCCATCAGTCACCGCCCGCTCGAGCGGACGCAGATCCGCGCGATGGGCCTGCTGAAGGCAGCATGCGCGCAGGTGAACAAGGACCTCGGCCTGCTTGACGCCGAGAAGGCCGACGCGATCGTCGCCGCGGCCAAGGAGATCGCCGACGGCAAGCACGACGATCAGTTCCCGATCGACGTGTTCCAGACCGGATCGGGCACCAGCTCCAACATGAACGCCAACGAGGTGATCGCGTCGATCGCGAAGGCCAACGGCGTCGCGATCCACCCGAACGACCACGTGAACATGTCGCAGTCGTCGAACGACACCTTCCCCACCGCGACCCACGTCGCGGCCACCGAGGCCGCCGTCACCGACCTGATCCCCGCCCTCGACCATCTTCGGCTCGCGTTGCTGGACAAGGCGACGCAGTGGCGTGAGGTCGTCAAGAGCGGGCGGACGCACCTGATGGATGCGGTGCCGGTGACGCTCGGTCAGGAGTTCGGCGGGTACGCACGGCAGGTCGAGGCCGGCATCGAGCGCGTGACCGCAACGCTGCCGCGGGTCGGCGAACTGCCGATCGGCGGTACGGCCGTCGGCACCGGGCTCAACGCGCCCGACGGATTCGGCACCAAGGTCGTCGCCGAGCTGCGCGGCCTCACCGACGTCGACGCGCTCACGCTCGCCAAGGACAACTTCGAGGCGCAGGCCGCACGCGACGGCCTCGTCGAACTGTCCGGTGCGCTCAAGACCATCGCCGTGTCGCTCACCAAGATCGCCAACGACGTCCGCTGGATGGGCTCCGGTCCGCTCACCGGCCTCGGTGAGATCGCGCTCCCCGATCTGCAGCCGGGCAGCTCGATCATGCCGGGCAAGGTCAATCCTGTTCTGCCCGAGGCGGTCACGCAGGTCGCAGCTCAGGTCATCGGCAACGACGCCGCGGTCACCTGGGGTGGCGGCAACGGGGCGTTCGAGCTGAACGTCTACATCCCGATGATGGCGCGCAACGTTCTCGAGTCGCTCAAGCTACTGGCCAACGTGTCGCGACTGTTCGCCGACCGCTGCATCGTCGGCCTCGTGGCCAACGAAGACCGACTGCGCACCCTGGCCGAGAGCTCACCGTCGATCGTGACCCCGCTGAACAGCGCGATCGGGTACGAGGAGGCGGCCGCTGTCGCCAAGCAGGCGCTCAAGGAGGGCAAGACGATCCGGCAGACCGTGATCGATCGCGGGTTGATCGGCGACACGCTGTCCGAGGCCGAACTCGACAAGCGCCTCGACGTCCTGAAGATGGCCAATCTCGACCGCGAGCGCTGACCGACCGACATCCGATCCAGGCGACATCTGATTCAGGGCAATGGTCCGCGATCACCGCGGACCATTGCCCTGAATTCGTAAGCTGGGGTGATGAAACCCTTCCCCACGGACTGGCAGACCGCCCTGGCGCTCGTCGCGCATCCCGACGATCCCGAGTACGGGATGGCATCCGCGGTGGCCCGGTGGACGGGCGAAGGCCGACGGGTGGTGTACGCGCTGGCATCGAGCGGTGAGGCGGGCGTCGAGGGCATGGCCCCGGACATCGCCGGCCCCGTCCGCGAGGCCGAGCAGAGGACGTCGGCACGCATCGTCGGCGTCGACGAGGTGGAGTTCTGGGGCTTCCCCGACAGCAACATCCGCAACACGCCGGACCTGCGCGCACGAATCCGCGACACGATCCTGCGCGTCGCCCCCGATATCGTCCTGTCCCTGTTCGGCGGGCCGGAATGGGCTCCCGGACAACCGAATCAGCGCGATCACATGGAGTTCTCCGCGGCCGTTCTCGAGGCGTACGACGCCCTGGCACCCGACGACCGGCCACGGCTGCTGTTCGAGAACGGCCCCCACGCCACCCACGGAGTCGACGTCACCGATCAGATCGAGGTGGCGGTGCGTTCCCTGACCGCCCACGAGCAGTACCTGTCGGTCCTCGATCCAGACACGCCCGTCGCCGAGCAGGCCCGCGAGCAGATCGAGATGGTCACGGCGCCACGCGACGACTTCGCGGGGGTGCGGGCAGCCTTCTTCGAGCAGAAGCGTTCACGCGCACGCTGATCGACTGCGGTCAGCTCCCGGATTCGACGCCGAGGAGAGCCGGCACCAGGTTCACCAGTTGACTGAGCAGGCCGGTGAGCGCGTTGTCCTCGATCGCCGGAGCCGCGGGTGCAGTCGAGTTCGGTGCAGTCGAGTTCGGTGCGGCCGAATTCGGGGCAGTCGAGTTCGGTGCGGAGCCGGACGGTGAGGTGCTCGACGGCGCACTGGACGACGGCCCCGCCTGGTTGACCCCGATCGCGATCTTGGGGTGCCTGGCCGGGTCGAGCCACACGAGGATCTTGCGCATCAGTTCCCGATCGATGGCCACACAGCCCATCGTCGGCTGACCGTTGGTCACGTGCAGGAACATCGCCGACGCCTTGCCCGGCGTGCGTTGCGGGTTGTGCGCGATGTTGACGGCGTAGTCGTACACCGGGCCGGAGTCGTAGAGGTTCTCGCTGTCGCCGCCCGGGCTCTTGGCCTGGCGCACCATGGTGTTGTAGGTCGGCGACTTCATGTTCGAGTCCCACCAGTCCTGGCGGTCCACCTGCTTGTACGGCATCTTGGTGCCGGGGTTGGCCGCCCGGCCGAACGCCTGGTCGAGGGCGAAGGTGCCCTGCGGAGTGCGATAGACGTTGTCCTTCGGCTCACCCATACCGAGGGAACCGAGGAAAGCCTTCGTGGGGCCGATAACCGGTTTCCACGATTGATCGGCGCCCCGTTCGAAAGCGGTGAGGCTGGCGGTCTGGTCACTCGCCTTCGGAGCGGTCACGACGATCATCTGGCTGGTGTCGGCTTCCGAGCTCCCTCCCCCGCCGACGCCGAGATTGCCGGCGAGCGACTCCAGGACCGAGTCCAGCAGCGTGATGCCGGTCTTCGGGATGGTCAGGCCACCCGGGGTCCCCGACGTCGGCGGTGCGCTCGGCGTCGTCGTCCCGGGGGCTGCGAGCGCGGTCCCGGCACCTCCGACGAGCGCAGCCATCGCCGCGATCACCACAAGTCCCAATAACCTCATTCGCCTCATCAGTAACTTCAGCACCACACCAGTGTGCCATCGCGCAAGAGGCAGCGAATCTCGTGATGATCACGGTGCGATACAGATCGGGTCACCGGTACATCCGTCACACCAGTCCCAGGACCGGGGTCCCACAGTGCGGCCGACGGGGCTCACCAGTAATGTCTCGTCGCAGGTGACGAATTCACAACATCTGTTGACGAAACAGGGTCGAGACATGACTTTCTTCGCACTGTGGGCGGCGCTTGCAGAGGCAATCGCCGCAGGAATCCCCCTCGGCTCGTCCTGACCGCCAGGACCAGCTACAACGACGCCTCCCAGATCGCCGACCGTGCCCTGTTTCTCTCCCATCGTGCCCAACTCGGGCACGGTCGACGACATTCTGGACACGGTCGGCGAATTCGCGGGCGTCACGCGCCCGGGGCGAACTCCTCGAGCATCTCGGTGACCAGGGCGGCGATCGGGGACCGTTCGCTGCGCGTCAGCGTCACGTGCGCGAACAGCGGATGCCCCTTCAGCTTCTCGATGACCGCGGCGACACCGTCGTGCCGGCCGACACGCAGGTTGTCGCGCTGGGCGACATCGTGGGTGAGCACCACCCGTGAACCGGCACCGAGCCGTGACAGCACCGTGAGGAGCACGTTGCGTTCCAGCGATTGCGCCTCGTCGACGATCACGAACGAGTCGTGCAGTGATCGTCCGCGGATGTGGGTCAGCGGCAACACCTCGAGCATGCCGCGACTGAGCACCTCCTCGATGACCTCGGGCGAGGCCAGCCCTTCGAGAGTGTCGAACACCGCCTGCGCCCACGGCCCCATCTTGTCGGCCTCGCTGCCGGGGAGGTATCCGAGCTGCTGACCACCGACGGCGTACAGCGGCCGGAAGACGACCACCTTCCGTTGCGTCCGCCGTTCCAGGACGGCCTCGAGTCCCGCGCACAGTGCGAGCGCGGATTTACCGGTGCCCGCCTTGCCGCCCAGGGAGACGATGCCCACGCTGTCGTCAAGCAGGAGGTCGAGGGCCACACGCTGTTCGGCCGAGCGTCCGTGCAGTCCGAATGCCTCGCGGTCACCGCGCACCAACTGCACCCGTTTGTCCTCGTTCACCCGGCCCAGCGCACTCGACGAGTGGCCCAGCAGCCGGATTCCGGTGTGGCACGGGAGCTCTCGCGCGTCGTCAACGTCGACGACACCGTCGGCGAACAGGGTGTCGATCGTCGAGGAATCCACGTCCAGCTCGGTCATGCCCGACCATCCGGAGACCACGACGTCCTGCGCGTGGTACTCGTCGGCGGCCAGTCCGACCGCACCTGCCTTCACCCGGAGCGGGGTGTCCTTCGACACCAGGGTGACGTCCTTGCCCTCGGCGCGAAGATTCAACGCGCAGGCCAGGATTCGCGAGTCATTGGTCTCGGTGCGGAAGCCGGCCGGAAGGACTGCGGGATCGGTGTGGTTCAACTCGACCTGGAGGGTGCCGCCCTCGTCGCCGATCGGGAACGGGACGTCGAGACGGCCGTGTTCGAGTCGGAGATCGTCGAGCATCCGCAACGCCTCACGAGCAAACCAGCCGAGCTCGTGGTGGTGACGTTTGCCCTCGAGCTCGCCGATGACCACCAGAGGCAGAACCACATGGTGTTCGGCGAAACGCAGAACCGCCCAGGGATCGGACAGCAGCACGGAGGTGTCGAGGACGTAGGTGCGTGTGGTCACGTAGGGCTCCTACATTTGTACGGCTCCCGCACAAACCAGTAGCGACGACCGGCTGGTTCTTGCCCGTCCCGGCTGGTCAGCCGAGGTGGACGAGGACCGGGGCCGGCCCTCTCGCGATGCTGGTGCAGACCACGATTCGAACCTCCCGGACGAACCGCTTCCCCGCGGCCCGTCACTCGTCAACGTACGCCGAACACACCCCTGCGGCTCGCCAGGCAGGGGTGTGTCGGCGTGAATTATGCGTTAACGCAGATTGCCCCGGCGCTACGTCGAGGCGACGTTCTCGCCGCGGGTCCTACGCCCCGGCGAGGCCGAGGACGCGCTGCCGCGCGGCCTCGGCGTCGGCGCCCAGACCCTGGACGGTGTCGAGCTTCAGCTGATCGACGAGCGTCGCGGCGATCGCGGTGCGGGTCTCGTCGCTCTCGTAATCGGCGATGAGTGCGCGCTCGTCGTCGAAGTCGGCGACATCGGCACCGATCGGCTCGATGTTCGCGAGGCGACGGTCGAGGGCGAGCACGGTGCCCTCCGGGTCGGCGACCAGCGATGCGTTGAGGAATGCGGCGAATGTCGTGGCCTGCACGGCGTCGTCGTGGGCGATCTTGGCGAGGATCTGCTTGAACACGTCGTCGGTGACCGCGGACCCGAGCCTCTCGGTGAACGCGACGCTCTGGTTCTCGTGCACCGCCATCAGCGCGAGCACGTCGAGGGGCGACAGATCGGCAACACCCTCGGTCGTCTGACGGTAGCCGGCGGTCACGTGGATGCGGCGGCGCTCCTCGGCGTCGACCGGATCGATCGCGCGGGTCACGACGAGGAAATCGCGCAGCACGATGGCGTGGCGATTGTCCTCGGCGGTCCACACACCGACCAGCTGCCGCCACTCCGAGAACGCCGGGAAGTGGATGGCGAGCACACGGTGGTACGACGGCAGGTTGTCCTTGGTGAGCAGCAGGGCCAGGGTGCCGGCCCGCGCCTCGTCGGACAGGGTTCCCTGCGACGGATCCCAGTCCTCACCGCCGAGGAAGGCGAAGTTGCGGCCGGATTCCCACGGCACCCAGTCATGCGGGTTCCACGGAAGGGCCGCCGCCTGGTGATCCTCGGCGATCTCGGGGAGCGCCTTTTCCAGCGCGATGATCAACTCGTCCTCGGTCAATGCGTTCATCGTCAGACAGGATAGGCACTCGCGCGACGCTGTGGCCAATTTCTCTCGAGCCGGGGTCTCAGACCCGACTCATCAGGCCCCATTCCTCGAGTCCGTCGTAGAGCGGGAAGTCCAGGGCGAGGCGCGACACGCGGCCGCGCAGCGCGGAGATGTCGGCGGCCTCACCTGCCGCGAGGGCGGTTCCGATGATGTCGGCCACCTCGGTGAACTGGTCGTCGCCGAAGCCCCTCGTCGCCAGTGCGGGTGTCCCGATGCGCAGGCCGGAGGTCACCATCGGCGGCCGCGGATCGAAGGGCACCGCGTTGCGGTTGACGGTGATGCCGACCTGGTGCAGCAGATCCTCGGCCTGCTGGCCGTCGAGCCGGCTGTTGCGCAGGTCGACGAGAACCAGGTGGACGTCGGTGCCGCCGGTGAGCACGGAGATGCCTGCCCTCTCGACGTCACCACCGGTCAGGCGGTCGGCGAGGATCTTCGCCCCCGACAGCGTGCGACGCTGGCGATCGGCGAACTCGTCGGTGCCGGCGATCTTGAGGGCCACCGCCTTCCCCGCGATCGCGTGCATGAGCGGACCGCCCTGCTGCCCCGGGAACACCGCGGAGTTCAGCTTCTTGGCCCACTCCTGCTTGGCGAGGATGAGACCCGAGCGCGGTCCGCCGAGCGTCTTGTGCACGGTCGAGGACACGACGTCGGAGTAGGGCACGGGCGACGGATGCAGATCGGCGGCCACCAGCCCGGCGAAATGCGCCATGTCGGTCCAGAGGTACGCACCCACCTCGTCGGCGATCGAGCGGAACGCCTCGAAATCGAGGGTGCGCGGATAGGCCGACCACCCGGCACAGATGACCTTCGGCTTCGCGGTGAGGGCGATCTTGCGCACCTCGTCCATGTCGATGCGGAAGTCCTCCTTGCTCACGCCGTACGACTCGATCTCGTAGAGCTTGCCGGAGAAGTTGAGCCGCATACCGTGCGTCAGATGGCCACCATGTGCCAGGTCGAGGCCGAGCATCTTCTCGCCTGGGTTCATCAGTGCCATCAGCACGGCGGCGTTGGCCTGGGCGCCGGAGTGCGGCTGGACATTGGCGAAGTCGGCGCCGAACAGTTCCTTGGCACGGTCGCGGGCGATGTCCTCGACGACGTCGACGTACTCGCAGCCGCCGTAGTACCGCCGGCCCGGATAGCCCTCGGCGTACTTGTTGGTGAGCACGCTGCCCTGCGCCTGCAGCACTGCCCGAGGGACGAAATTCTCCGACGCGATCATCTCGAGCGTGTCGCGCTGACGACTCAGCTCACCGTTCATCGCCGCAGCCACGTCCGGATCGAGCTCGGCCAGGGACATCGAATTCAGGCTCATGGGAGACAAGTCTATGGTCCGGCTCCCGCCGGGCCGAGTTCGGCTCTCAGCTGCGCCGGGGTGAGGGGTTCGTCGAGCAATCGTCCGAATCGCGCGAGGCGGCTCGAGGCCGGCACCTCGTCGAGCCAGGTGTCCAGCAACCGGTAGCCCTCGACGTAGGTAGAGATGTAGGCCCGCCACAGCGGCGACGTCAGGAAGCGCAGCATCTGGCGTGCCCGCTCCGGCGGGGCGAGCAGCCACCGCTGCAGGAAGGACGCGACCGAATCGTGGTCGAGATGCCGATCGTGCAGCAGCAGCGCCGCGTCCTGACGCACTCCGAGCAGGCCCGACGACGCCGTCGACATCCGCTGCGCCCGCGCCCCGTCGAAGCGCAGTCCGAGGTCGGCGTAGATCTCCTGCGCCCACAGTCCCCAGTCGGGGCCGACCGCGGCGCGCAGCGCGTGGTCGGCGAGACCTTCCGCCATCAGACACTGTGGCGTGTTCACCAGGAAGATCGTCTGCTCGAGTTGTCCTCCGCCGACGAGGATCTCCTCTTTCCGGCAATGCTCGGTGTGGTGTCCGGGGTAGGCCTCGTGGGCGATGAGGTGCGGCAGTGTCGACATGTACTGCGTCAGATCGGTGTTGATCGCCACCCTCGACCGGTAACCGCCCAGGTAGTAGTTGAAGCCCGACCACGGCTTGTCCGAGACGACCTCGAATTCGACGATCTCGTTGTCGGGCAGCGGAAAGGTCGATCGAACCCGCTCGCGCAGTGCACCGCTGAAGGCCCGCACGCACTCGTCGACGCGGTCGGCGGGGATCTCGTCGGCACGTTTGTACGCGGCGTACGCCTCGATGAGCCGCTCGCCGCCGGAGTCCGCGACGTCGAGTTCGGCCGCCATCGCCGCCTGTGCGTCGCGGTACTCCTGCTCGTCGCCCAGCGCGATGTCGACGTCGAAGTAGGTGCGGACCTCGTCGACGAAGCCGATGTCCTCCCCCGCGAATCGGCGGGCCGAGCACTCGAGTGCGGCGAGGTGGGCCGAGATGAACTCGGCCCGCGCGGAGGGGAGATCGCCGGGTAGGTCGCGGCGCAAGCCGCGTGCGCGGTCGGCGAGAACGGTGGGATCCGGAGACGGCGCGTTCATCACCTCCGCCCTCAGGGCCGCGTCGCCGGTGAAGGCGTCGACGAATCCCTCTTCGAGGCGGTCGAACGCGAGCCCGAGACGCAGGTACTCGGTCACCGGCGAGGTGGCGGCAGAAGTCATGAGCGAAGGCTACCGATCATCGGCGAATCCGTGCGCCCTAAGCTGTAGGACCATGGCACGCGACACGACCGGGCGCGATCCCAGTCTGTATCTGGAGCTCGACCGTCGGCAGTGGCGTGACCTGCGCGAATCGATGCCGATGGTGCTGACCGACACCGAGCTGCAACAGCTCGTGGGTCTGGGCGAGCAGGTCGACCTCGACGAGGTCGCCGACGTCTACCTCCCCCTGTCACGTCTCATCCACCTCCAGATCGCCGCCCGCCAGCGCCTGTTCGCGGCGACCTCGACGTTCCTCGGCGAACGTCAGACCAGTCGCCAGGTGCCGTTCGTCGTCGGCATCGCCGGCAGCGTCGCGGTCGGCAAGTCGACGACGGCCCGCGTGCTCGCCGCCCTGCTCGCACGCTGGGATTCGCATCCGAAGGTCGACCTCGTCACCACGGACGGATTCCTCCTGCCGACCGCCGAGCTCGAACGGCGAGGAATCATGCACCGCAAGGGGTTTCCCGAATCCTACGACCGTCGGTCGCTGTTGCGGTTCGTCACCGAGGTCAAGTCGGGGGCGCGTGAGGTGACCGCACCGGTCTACTCGCACATCGCCTACGACATCGTGCCGGACGTGAAACACTATGTGCGTCAACCCGACATCCTCATCCTCGAGGGGCTGAACGTCCTCCAGACGGGTCCCACGCTCATGGTGTCGGACCTGTTCGACTTCTCGATCTACGTCGACGCCAAGACGACCGACATCGAGCGGTGGTACGTGTCGAGATTCCTCAAGATGCGCACCACCGCCTTTGCCAATCCCGAATCCCACTTCCACTATTACGCATCGCTCACCGACGATCAGGCGACGATCGCCGCGCGCGACCTGTGGACCTCGATCAACCTGCCCAACCTGAACGAGAACATCCTGCCCACCAGGCCGCGCGCGACCCTCGTGTTACGCAAGGACGCCGACCACTCCATCAACCGCGTCCGGCTCCGCAAACTCTGAGCAGCACAACCGCTCCCCGCAGGTCGGCCGGTCAGCGCAGCTGCCGTTCGTCCAGACCGGCCGGATAGCGACCCGTCACCGCGATCCGGTTCCAGGCGTTGATCATCACGATCGACGCCACCACCTGCCCGAGCTCGACCTCGTCGAAAACCGCACGGGCCGAATTGAACACATCGTCGGGAACGCCGTTCTCCCCGAGCCGGGTGACCGCCTCGGTCAGCGCGAGCGCGGCACGCTCACGGTCGGAGAACAGATGCGGGGCCTCCGACCACACCGACACCATCCCCAGCGACAGCGGCTCCATGCCGGCGGCCAGGGCATCCGACAGGTGCATGTGCAGGCAGTAGGCGCAGCCGTTGAGCTGCGACGCGTGAATCCTGATCAACTCGGCGAGTTCGGTGGACAACCCCTCCGACGACGCGCGCTGTAGTGCGACGAGCGCCTTGTACACACCGGGATTCGTGCGGGGCAACCACATCCGCCGGGTGTCGGGGAGCGCCTCGGCCGTGGCGCTCATGCGGCGAACTCCTCGTCCAGCCACTGCTCCAGCGTCGTCGTCGTGACGATCGTCGGGTCGTCGGGAACGAGCCCGCCGTCGCGGATCGCCGATCCGCCGACCCGGACGCCGACGACCCATCTCGGCGAACCGGCGCGTCGCGCAATGGCTTTGCCGATGTCGGCGAGGTCGAGCACCTCTGGTCCGGCGACCTCGATGTCCTGCTCGGGCCGGATGCGCACGGCGTCGGCGAGCGCGGCCGCCGCGTCGCCGGACGACAGTGGCCTGCATCGCATGTGTGGGACCGCGGCGACCGGACCCAGCCGCAACGACCCCATCATCTGACGGGCCAGTTCGTACCACTGGGCCGAGCGCACCACGGTCAGCCGCGCGGCCGGCAGAGCATCGCGATAGGCCTGCTCCTGCGCCGCCTTTCCCTGGTAGTAGCCGAACTTCGCGTTCACCTCGGGATCTGCGGCGTTGATGATCGACAGACATACCACCCGGCCCACCCCGGCGGCATCGGCGGCGGCACTCACCTTCCGCGCGACCGTGCCGAAGAAGTCGATGGCCTTCGCCGCGCTGGTCGTCGTCACGTTGGTGCAATCGACCACGACGTCGGCCCCGGCGAAGGCCGCCTCGAGGCCCGTACCGGTGTAGGCGTCCACGCCGGTCGACCGATGAGCGGCCACCACGTCGACGCCGTTCTCCCGCAGTCGGCGGAGGAGTGCCGCGCCGATCTCCCCGCTCGCCCCGAGCACCACAGTTCTCATCTCACGTGTCTCCTTCTCCTCGTATGCCCGACTCTCACGTTCCACGGTAGGCCGCGATTGCATCAGTAAAGTGGTTCAATCTGAAGGTGGACAAGAGAGTCAATTCGAGTCGATCCACCTCGGATCCCTGGGATGAGGTCGCACGGCACCTCGGGATCGATCTGTACCTGGATCTCCAACCCGACCCGACCGCGAGCCCCCGCGGCCGCGGTGCCCGCCGACGACACTCGCTGGCCGAGGCGCTTCGGGCCGCGATCGACGACGGACGGTTGCCGGCGGGCACGCGTCTGCCCCCGTATCGCTCCCTCGCCGCCGACGTGGGACTCGCGCGCGGAACGGTCGCGTCGGTGTATCAGGAACTGATCGCCGAGGGGTGGCTGGTCGCGCGACAGGGATCGGGCACCCATGTCGCCGACACGGTCGGGCGTGCTCGCACGGGCACCGAACCTACCGCGGTCACGGCCGAACCCCCCACGCCGTGCCACAATTTCACTCTCGGACAACCCAATTCGTCACTGTTTCCCCGCGCTGACTGGATCGCGTCCACCCGGCGCGCGATCACCGACGCCCCGGACGACGCCTTCGCCCCGGGACACCCACAGGGTACGGCGCGGCTGAGAAGGTCTCTGGCCGGCTATCTGGCCCGTGCACGCGGAGTACGCGCCGAACCCGATCAGATAGTCCTGACCACTTCGGTGATGAACGCACTCGAACTGTTGTCCCGCAGCGTCTTCGGCGAGGACATCGCGGTGGAGAGCCACGGCCTGCCGTTTCATCGGCACGTGATCGAACGCGGCGGGACGTCGACCGTCCCGGCGCCGATCGACGCCGACGGTGCCGTCGTCGACGACCTGCCGGACACCGCGACGGGTGTACTGCTCACCCCGAGCCATCAGTTCCCGACGGGCGTCAGCCTGTCACCGCGGCGCCGGGCGGCGGTGATCGAGTGGGCACGCTCCGGCGGACGGCTGATCATCGAGGACGACTACGACGGCGAGCTCCGCTACGACCGGGAGCCGGTCGGCGCACTGCAGGCACTCGGCCCTGATGTGGTGATCCACGCCGGGTCGGTCAGCAAGAGCCTGTCCCCGGCGGTCCGGGTCGCCTGGCTGGTGCTGCCGCCACGGCTGGTCGACACCGTGGTGTGGGCCAAGGGGATTCGCGAGCCGGACGCGAGCATCGTCGATCAGCTCGTGCTCGCCGACCTGATCGACTCCGGGGCCTACGACCGGCACATCCGGCGCAGCAGGCAGTACTACCGGCGACGCCGGGACCGCATCACCGGTCGGCTGGCACGCACCGGGGTTCGGGTGCCGGGCATCGCGGCCGGGCTGCACGCGGTGATCCCGCTGCCCGCCGACACCGAGCCCCGTCTCGTCGCGGAGGCTGCCCGACGTGGCTTCGCCCTGGCGCCGCTCTCGTTCTTCCGTCATCCGGCATCCGGTGTCACCGATGGCATGACCGCTGACTGCGGGGGACTCGGCGGCGGGGTCGTCGTCGGATTCGGCACACCGGCGGCGTCGGCGTTCGCCGCGGATGTGGAGGCGCTCGCCGACCTGGTGGCCGACTACTTGCCGAATCGCCGACTGCGGGCGGAGTAGTCGCGCAGGGCGCGCAAGAAGTCCACGCGGCGGAACTCCGGCCAGTAGGCGTCGGTGAACCAGATCTCCGAGTAGGCGCTCTGCCAGAGCAGGAAGCCGGACAGCCGCTGCTCCCCCGAGGTCCGAATGACGAGGTCCGGGTCCGGCTGCCCCTTCGTGTACAGGTTGCGGTCGATGGCGTCGACGGTGACCGCGTCCACCAACTCGTCGGGCCCGTCTCCCGCCGCACGGCGCTCGCTCAGCAGCGAGCGCACCGCGTCGACGATCTCCTGGCGTCCGCCGTAACCGACGGCGACATTGACGTTCATCGCGGCGCGATCCTGCGTACGTGCCGAGGCGGTCCGCAATCGGTCGGCCACGGCATCAGGCAGCTGGTCGAGGGTGCCGACGATCCGGACCCGCCAGTTTCCCGCCGGACCGGAGATCTCGTCGACGATGTCGGGCACGATCTCCATCAGGGCGTCGAGTTCGTCGGACTCCCGAGACAGGTTCTCGGTCGAGAGCAGGTAGATCGTGACCGTCGAGATGTCGAGTTCGGCACACCACGTGAGCATCTCGGCGATCCGCTGGGCACCGACGCGATGGCCGTGACTGACGTCCTCGAATCCCGCCTCCCGCGCCCACCGCCGATTGCCGTCGCAGATGATCGCGACATGGTGCGGGAGCCGCGTGTCGTCCATCAGCTGGATGAGCCGGCGTTCGTAGACGCTCAGCATCGGACGACGGAGCCGATCGGGAAGTAGTTTCATCGCTGCCTGATCTTATCGACTGAGAAGTTACGGTACCGTAGGTTGCGTGGACATCACGTCGGAGATTCCAGCACCGCTCGTCAAACCCCGACTTCGCGGTGTCATCCATCAATACTCCGCGTGGGTCGCCGTCTGCGCCGGACTCGCCGTGGTGATCGGCGCCGGAGTTCTCCGCGGCCCCGGGGCTGCGCTCGCCTGCGCCGTCTACGCGGTGACAGTGGTCGGCGTGTTCGCGGTCAGCGCGAGCTATCACCGCATCCCCTGGAAGACCCCGCGTGCCCAGGTCCGCATGAAACGCGCCGATCACTCGATGATCTTCCTGTTCATCGCCGGCACCTACACGCCGTTCTGTGCGCTGGCCCTGCCCGCCGACGTGCGGTGGTGGGTTCTCGGCATCGTCTGGGTCGGTGCGGTCGGCGGGGTCGCCTGCAAGGCCATCTGGCCGTCGGCACCACGCTGGCTGGGCGTCGCGCTCTACATCGCGCTCGGCTGGGTGATCATCGCCGTTGCGCCGGCCCTGGTGAGCCATGTCGGGTGGGCGGTCATCATCCTGCTCGCGCTGGGCGGCGTGTTCTATACCGTCGGTGGCGTCCTCTACGCCGTCAGATGGCCGAACCCCTGGCCCGCCACGTTCGGACACCATGAGGTCTTCCACGCCTGCACGGCCGTCGCGGCTCTGATGCACTACATCGCCGTCTGGCTCGTACTCACCGCCTGACGCACCCGATCACGACCCGCCATCGTCTGCTCTTCATGCGGACATCACGTGCGGGCAAGGCACGTGTCGCACCGTGGTCAGGTCACCTTGATCCGCTGGGCCCATGCCCAGCACCGAATTGCCGGACATCTCCGTCGGCCCCGACAAGACCCTGCGCATCGGTATGACACGGCGCCGCTTCCTCACCTGGACGGGGGTGGCCGCCGGGCTGGCCGTCGTCCCCGGTCTCCTGGGCGACGCGACGGCCGCCCCCGGGCCCCCACGTGCCGGAGACCGGTTGTTCACCCTCGGGGTCGCCTCGGGGGATCCGGTCGCCGACGGCGTGGTGCTGTGGACCCGGCTCGCCCGCTCTCCACTGGAGCGCGGCGGTGGGATGGGGATGGCGCCGATCGGAGTCGACTGGGAGATCGCCACCGACGAGGCGATGCGGCGCGTCGCACGGCGCGGACGTGTCGTCGCCACCGCCGAGAGCGGACACAGCGTCCACGTCGACGTCCGTGGACTCGATGCCGCACGCGAGTACTTCTTCCGGTTCCGGGCGGCCGGTGACATCTCGGAGGTCGGCAGGACACGCACCGCCCCGGCGGGCCGGTCGTCGGTGAACGCCCTCACGTTCGCCTTCGCGTCGTGTCAGTCGTGGGCCGACGGACACTACGGCGCGTACGCGGACATGGCGTCACATGCACCGGACGTCGTCTTCCACCTCGGCGACTACATCTACGAGAAGCCGATCCCGGGCAACGGCGGCCGGCGCGCGACGAGCGCGATGCCGGCGTCAGCACTGCGGGAGTGCATGACACTCGACGACTACCGGGACCGCTACGCGCTGTACAAGCTCGATCCGCATCTGCGCCTGATCCACCGGACCAGCCCGTTCATCACTGTCTTCGACGACCACGAGGTCGACAACAACTGGGCCGCATCGATTCCCGAGGACGGCATGCCCGTCCCGGCATTCCTGCTCCGCCGCGCCCAGGGCCTGAGAGCATGGTGGGAGAACACACCGGTGCGGGCCGCACAGCATCCGCGTGGCGCCGACATCCGCGCCTATCGACGCTTCGGCTTCGGCAACCTCGTCGAGTTCAACGTTCTCGACACTCGCACCTTCCGCAGCGATCAGGCCAACGGCGACAACGACACCGCGCAGAACGCCGTCACCGCCGACCCGCGGAGGACCATCGTCGGCGCCGCCCAGGAACGGTGGCTGCTCGACGGACTCGCACGCAGTGGCCATCGCTGGAACGTGATGGCGCACCAGACGACCATCGCCGACCTCGCCCGGGTCGACAACGGTGTGCGTGAGGTGAGCATGGACGGCTGGAGCGGCTACGAGGCGTCGCGGGCACGCATCCTCGACGGCGCGCAGGAGCGCGGTGTGCGGAATCTGGTGTCCATCGTCGGTGACATCCACCGCAATGTGGTGTCCGAACTGCGCTCGACCTACACTCGTGAATCACCCACCGTCGGTGTGGAACTGGCTGGCACCTCGATCTCCTCCGGTGGCGACGGGCAGGACAGTGACACCTCCGATCGCGCGCTCAAGACAGCATCGCCGCACATCCGTTTCGGTAACGCCCAACGCGGTTATGTCCTCAACCGGCTGCGTCGCGATCGATGGGAGGCCGAGTTCCGGGTGGCCGATTCGATCGCCACTCCGTCGGCCAGGCTGCACCGCCGCGCCCTCGTCACCATCCCCGATTCGTCGCCCGCTGTCGACGTCGTCTGAGCCTGCCTGCAGCAGAGTCGTTCTGCGCACAGCAGCAGGCGGCTGCGATCACATCGGACCGGCCATGACCATCGGTCCCATGAGTGATGAACAACGACCATTGCCCCTACGACGACGGACCGCGGAGAGTCTGCTGAGCCAGCGCATCCTGATGCTCGATTCCGCTCTGGACGACGAGATCGGCAGCCAACTGTGCGCACAGCTCGTGATGTTGGCGTCGGAGGATCCGGTGGCCGACATCGGCCTGTGGATCAACTCGCCGGGCGGCTCGGTCCCGGCGATGCTCGCTATCATGGACACCATGCGACTCATCCCCAACGACGTCTGCACCGTCGACCTCGGGATGGCATACAGCGCCGGGCAGTTCCTGCTGTGCAACGGAACCCGCGGCAAGCGGTTCGCACTGCGGCACGCCAAAGTGCTGCTGCATCAGGGCTCGGCGGGCATCGGTGGATACGCACCCGACATCGAACTGCAGGCCGACGACCTCCGGCACGTCCGCGACACGGTACTCACCATCATCGCCGACCAGACCGGGCAGACCGTGGACACCATCTTCGCCGACTCGCTCCGCGACCACGTGTTCACCGCGGAGGAGTCCGTCGCCTACGGCTTCATCGACCACATCGTCGACGATCTCGGCCAGATACGTCCGCTCACACCGGCGTCGACGGGATTCGGGGTGACCCGATGAGCTCCTACACCATCCCCAACGTCATCAGTCGCACGCCACAGGGCGAGCGGGTCATGGACGTCTACAGCCGGTTGCTCGACGAGCGGATCATCTACCTCGGCACCGAGATCGACGACGGCGTGGCCAATGCGTTGATCGCACAGATCCTCCACCTCGATTCCGACAACCCCGACGCCCCGATCGATCTCTACATCAATTCGACCGGCGGATCGGTGATGGCGACGTTCGCGCTGTACGACACGATGCAGTACTGCCACGCGCCCATCGCGACGACCTGTGTCGGCCAGGCACTGTCATCGACCGCGCTGTTACTCGCCGCCGGCGCGCCGGGCCGACGGTCGGTCCTGCCCCACGCACGGGTCCTGCTGCATCAGCCGTCGGGCCAGGGGCGCGGCACGATCCCCGACCTCATCCTCGCGGCCGAGGAGATCCTGCGGGTGCGCGAGGAGATCGAGAAGGCGATGAGCCGTCACACGGGTCAGGATCTCGAAGCCCTCCGCAGAGACACCGACCGCGACCGGGTGCTGCGTGCCGAGGAGATCGTCGCCTACGGGCTCGCCGACCGGATCATCGACACCCGTGGGCAGTGACCGCGGCACCGCCGGTGTTGGCCGCTCGGCGCGCAGGGGCTCAGGCCGCGAGTGCGAGCGGCCCGCGGTACGTGCGCATCGGTATCACCGCCGCGGGAACGGGAACCGTGGTGGCCCGCAGCACCGGGACGGCTGCGCGCCTGGACAACTCGACGGTGACCTCGCGGGTCAGATCGAACAGGGTCAGCCCCAGTGCGCCCGCCACCGCCGCCAGAAGCTCGGATGACGCATCCTTGCGGCCTCGTTCGATCTCGGACAGGTACTGGCTGGACACCCCGGCCCGCTCGGCGGTCTCCACGAGTCGCTCACCGCGGTCGTGACGGTGCCGGCGCAGGACGCGCCCGGTCACCTCGCGCAACAACGGTTCGGGTCGGTGATCCATGTACCGATGGTAGGTGCCGGAGGTCGGGCGTCGCTGTCCGTTCTGCTGTGAGCAGAACGGGTCGTCAGTGGCCGACCGAGCGGAGATAGGCGGCGAGCGTGGTCACCGCGGCGGGGTTGCGCGGCCCCTCGACCAGCGCTGCATACGGGAGGGACACATACCGCTTCTCACGGACCGCGGTCGTCTGTGACATCAGCGGTTGCGACTCGAGTTGCCGGATCTTGGCCTCCACCGAGTTCTGCGGACCGGCACCGTAGTCGACGATCACGATCACCTGTGGATCCCGCTGCGCCGCAACCTCCCAGGACGCCGACGTCCACGAGTCCTCGATGTCGTGGAAGATGTTGGTGCCGCCCGCCTCCGAGATGATCTGATCCGGGGCCGCGGTCCGGCCCGAGGTGAACGGTGCGGGATCGGCACTGTCGAAGAGGAAGACGCGGGCGCGACGGTCCGCGGCGGGGGCGGTCGCGTTCGCCGACGCGACCTCGGCGCGATAGCCGTCGATCAGTTCGCGTGACTGCCGCTCGACGCCGAAGATCCGACCGAGATTGTCGAGGTCGGCATAGAGCGCGTCGAACGGGGCCATGATGCCCCGTTCGGTCGTGCCCGGTTGCCGGCATGCCTCGGTCAGCTGATAGGGCGTCGCACCGATCCCGCGGACCCAGTCCGGCGT
Organism: Gordonia sp. ABSL11-1; assembly: GCF_030315685.1. Taxonomy (GTDB): domain Bacteria; phylum Actinomycetota; class Actinomycetes; order Mycobacteriales; family Mycobacteriaceae; genus Gordonia. The sequence goes on from NZ_JASXSI010000025.1 coordinate 62,702, forward strand.
GACCCCGGTCGACTCCTTGAACCCGTAGTTCCATCCGGCGAACACGAAATCCGGTGCTGCCGCTGCGATCACCTCCCGGGTGAACGCGTCGCCGAGGGCCGGCGTCTGCTCGAAGTCGGACCGCCACGGCGAGGACGAGATGTCGCGCTCCTTGCCCGGATACGACGTGTAGCCGACCAGGCGCTCACGCAGCCCGAGCGCGAACATGATCTCGGTGATGCCGGTGTCGTTGGTGACGACCCGGTTCGGGACACCGTCGATCGTCAGCGGGGCCGCACAGTTCGTGACCGTCGTCGGCGCACCGGGACTCCCCTGCGGCGCGGTCTCGACCTCGGCGCCGCAGCCCACGGCCAGGGCCGCGGTCGCCGCGAGTACCACCAGGTGGGTGATCCGTCTCATCGTTCCTCTTCTCCGGTGAAGGTGTGCACTGGCGTGGCGTCCGGGTCGGCGATCTCGTCGAAGATGACCTGCGGGACAGACAGTCTCGGGTGGACGAAGACATGCGCGCCCACCCCGAACCAGCGGCGGATGTTGCCCGGCGTGACGATCTCGGCGGGCGAGCCGGCGCCGACGACCTCGCCGCGTGCCAACACCACCAGGCGGTCGCAGAACTGGGCCGCGATGTTCAGGTCGTGCAGCGCCGCGACGATCGTGACGTCGCGGTCGCTCGCCGCGCGCAGCACGGCGTACTGATGACGCACATCGAGATGATTGGTCGGTTCGTCGAGGACGAGGACCCGGGGTTGCTGTGCGAACGCCCGTGCGATCAGTACACGCTGCGCCTCTCCGCCCGACAGGGTCGCGAACACCCGCCCGGCGAGATGGGTGACATCGGCGGCGTCCATCGCGTGCGCGCAGATCTCGCGGTCGTCCCGGGTGCCGACGGCCAGCACCCCGCGGTGGGGCAGCCGTCCGGTCGCCACGATCTCCGCGGCGGTGAAATCGAAATCCGGCGACGTCGACTGGGTGAGCGCCGCGACCTGTCTCGCGTTGTCGCGCATGCTGACCGCCGACAGGTCCCGCCCATCGACGCGCACTGTCCCCGACGACGGCTCGAGCGCGCGGTACAGGCATCGCAGCATCGTCGACTTCCCGCTGCCGTTGGGGCCGATCACCCCGAGGAAGGTCCCCGGCGACGCGGACAGCGTGATGTCGTGGAGGATGCGGAGCACACCGACCTCGACGTCGACCGCCTCGTAGACCACCTCGGCCATCAGGCGACCTCCGCCCGTCGGCGGTGCATCAGCACCAGGAACATCGGCACGCCGACCGCAGCGGTGATGGCGCCGAGCGGCAATTCCTGCGGCGGGACGAGCGTGCGGGCCAGGAGGTCGGCGGCCACCAGGAACACCGCACCGATCACGGGCGCGACGATGACGACCCGGCGATGGTCGGCCCCGACGAGCAGACGCGCGACATGCGGGACGACCAGCCCGACGAAACCGATTGCGCCGCACACCGAGACCATGACACCGGTCATCATCGCGGCGAGCACGAACAACAGCAATCGGAACCGCGAGGCACGCAGACCAAGAGATGCCGACACCTCATCCCCCATCGCCAGGGCATTCAGATGCGGAGCGAGATAGAAGATCACCGCGGAACCGATCGAGACCACCACACCGACGAGCACGGTGGTGTACCAGTTCGCCGCCGCCAGACTGCCGAGCAGCCAGAACATGACACTGCGGGCCGCATCACCGGTCGGCGCGAGGAACACGAGAACCGTTGTGAGCGCGGAGAATCCGTACCCGATCGCGGTGCCGGTCAGCACCAGCCGGAGCGGTGTGAGTCCGCCTGCGTTGCGGGCGATCCCGAAGACGAGCAGGGTCGCCGCCAAGGCCCCGAGGAACGCCGCGACCGGCATCGCGTACAGACCGATCCCCGACAGCACACCGAAGAGCACCACCCCCGTCGCGCCCACCGACGCACCCGACGAGATGCCCAGCACGTACGGATCTGCCAGCGCGTTGCGGACCATCGCCTGCACGACGACGCCGACCAGACTCAAGCCCGCACCGACGACCGCGCCGGTGAGCACGCGCGGCACACGAGACTCCATCACGATGCGGTATGCGGGGGCGTCGGCGATGGCGACAGTCCCACCGGAGACCTCCGCCCAGACGAACCCCAACGCCCGGCTCCATCCGAGATCGGCGGTACCGAAAGCGATCCCGGCCGTCGCGACGACGACGAGAACGACCGCCGAGCAGCCGGCGAGCACCGCGACCCGTGGCCACGACGCCCGGATCGTCGAGGAATGCATTGGCCCGCCCATCACGCGGGCACCGTCGCAGACGACGGCACCCACAGCAGGAACCGACGTGCGCACCGACAGTGACCCACGACGTCGATGTCGACCGCAACACCCCGTCGCGGTCACGTCGGCAGGTCTTCGGACTCGCGGACCCGGCGCTCACGCGCCACCTACTCGCGGTCGCTTCCCAGATCGTCTGACGATCCAGTGCTCGATGACCGCTGTCGTTTCCACTCACCGCTGCGGGGCAGCTCCGGACTCACACCGGATTCCCTCGTGGCCCTGTCGGACAAGTCCGACAGAGACCGACGCACGACGAACATAGCAAGGCCGGCGGCGGTGACGAACTCGGCCCGCTCGATCCTTACACTGAGGCGGTGATCACCGCCGAGCAGACAGTGCGCCGCGTGCGCGGCGCTGTCGTCGGAGCGGCATCCGGGGCCACGGCGGTCGCCGCCCACGCCCTGGCCCACGGCGGTCTGCCGAGTTCCGCCGCCATGACGGTGATGCTGGCCGTGTGCGGTGCGGTCGGGTGGACGGTCGCCGCGCACGCCGCAGCGTTCGAGAGCTGGACCGGCCTCCTCGTCGGACTGACCGGCGCCCAGGTCGCCGCCCACCTCGCACTTTCCGTGGTCGCCGACGGCCACAGCGGCGGCTTGTCGGGGCAGATGGTGTCGATGCACGCGGTCGCGATCGTGGCGACCGCGGCCCTGTGCCGCGCGCTCGAGCGGTCGGTGCGGGTAGTCCTCACCGCCCTCATCCGGGTCGTCCGCGTACTGCTGTCGGTGCCGGCCGATCGCCGACCGTCCTGGACGGTTCGCACCGGTGAGTTGACGAACCATCGGCTCACCTCAGCCGCCCTCGCGGCCATCGGGACACGGGGTCCGCCGACCGGACGTCTCGGCACCTCCTCACTCCTCGCCTGACCCGACGCGCATGATGCCCCGGGCCGGGCATCCCCACATCTGCGAGCCGCTCCCCGAGCGGTGGCGGCTCCACGCGTCCCGAAAGGCCCTGCCCGTGTCACTGACCCACGATCCACCGGCACCCCTGTCCTCCTCGAACCCACCGGCCCCGCCGGAGCCATCCATCTCCGCGGTCTCCTCCGGCGCACCGCCGACGCCCGGCACACCCCCTCCGGCACCGCGAGCCGCCGGCGGCGGACGGCTCCTCATCCGCCGCCTGCACTTCTACGCGGGCATCCTGGTGGCGCCCTTCCTGCTGGTGGCCGCGCTCAGCGGCGCCCTGTACGCCATCGCGCCCACACTCGAGAACGTCGTCTACGACGGCTACCTCCACACCGATTCCCGCGCGACGGCGCAGCCACTCGCCGACCAGGTGTCGGCTGCGCTGCAGGCGCGGCCGGACCTGACGCTGTCGGCCGTCCGGCCGTCGGTGAGCGAGCGCGACACCACCCGTGTGCTGTTCGACGATCCCGCGCTCGGCGAATCCGAGCGTCTCGCCGTGTTCGTCGATCCCGCCACCGCGAGGCCCGTCGGCGAACTGGTCTCCTACGGCAGCAGCGGCGCATTGCCCCTGCGGACGTGGATCAGCAGCCTGCACCGCAACCTTCACCTCGGTGAGCCGGGTCGCCGGTACAGCGAACTCGCCGCGTCGTGGTTGTGGGTCATCGCCCTCGGCGGGCTCGTGCTGTGGATCTCGCAGCACCGGCGTGCACGGGGCCGGGCCCGCCTGTTCACCGTCGACCGGTCCGCGCGGGGACGTGCACGCACCGTCAATTGGCATGGCGCGATGGGGATCTGGGTGGCCGTGGGACTGATCTTCCTGTCCGCCACCGGCCTGACGTGGTCGACCTATGCCGGGGCGCACGTGTCCGAGCTGCGCAGCGCCCTGCAGTGGACGACACCGTCCGTCGAGACCGCACTACCCGGGCCCGGTTCCGCGCCGTCCGCCGACAGCGGTCACACCGACCACGCCGGCCACGGCGGCAGCGCGATGACGGCGGATCCGGGGCCTTCCGATCCGTCGACCGCGACGTCGGTCGCGCGACTCGACGGCGTCGTGGCGGCGGCACGTGCCGCCGGAATCGACGGGAAAATCGAGGTGAGCATCCCCGAGACCACCGACGAGGCCTTCACCGTGGCGGAGACCCGGGAGGCGTGGCAGTTCTCCCCCGACTCGGTGGCCGTCGACGGCGCCGACGACCGGGTCGTCGACGAATCCTGGTTCGCCGACTGGCCGTTCGCGGCGAAACTGACCACCTGGGGCATAGCCCTGCACATGGGCATCCTGTTCGGTCTCGCCAGCCAGATCGCGCTGTTCGTGCTGGCGCTCGTGCTCGTCGCGATCATCGTCCGCGGCTACCAGATGTGGTGGCAACGACGACCGCGACGCGGCACCCGGGCAGTCGGGCGTCCGCCACGAAGAGGCGCTCTCCGCTCCCTGCCGATCCCGGCGATCGTGGGCGTCCTCGTCGTCGCGGTGGCGATCGGCTGGTTCATCCCCCTCCTCGGAATCAGCCTGGCCGCTTTCGTCATCGTCGACGTCGTCACCGGCGCTGCGGCACGGCTGCGACACCGGTCGGGCTGAACCACCTCGACGAGAACCGGCCGGCGGGCGGTGTCATCACCGTCCGCCGGGACGGATCGTCGATCGACCGCGTCAGATCGCGGCGAGATGCGCCAGAACGGCGGCGCTGGCCTCCCAGCCCATGCACTTGTCGGTCACCGACTGGCCGTAGGTCAGCGGACGCGCGTCGGGTGACTGCGCGCCGGGCTCGAGGAAACTCTCCAGCATGACCCCGCTGATCGTGACGGGATCGCCGGACCTCCGGGCGGCGCGGATCGCTCTCGCGATCTCCTCGGCGACCTCGGCCTGACGGATGTGGTCCTTACCCGAGTTGGCATGCGAGCAGTCGATCATCACCCGTTGCGGCAGTGATGCTTTCGCGAGTGAGGCGACCGCGGTCGCGATCGACCCGGCGTCGAAGTTCGGCCCCGCGGTGCCGCCGCGCAGGATCACGTGGCAGTCCTCGTTGCCGGCGGTCTCGACCACCGAGCCGTGGCCGAAGTCGTCCACACCGAAGAAGACATGCTGCGCTGCAGCAGCTTTCACTCCGTCGATGGCGACCTGGATATTGCCGTCGGTGCCGTTCTTGAAGCCGATGGGCATCGACAGTCCGGAGGCCAGCTGGCGGTGGACCTGCGACTCCGTGGTGCGGGCACCTATGGCGCCCCAGGCGACGGTGTCCGCGATGTATTGCGGGCTGGTCGGTTCCAGGAACTCACAGCCCACGGGCAGTCCGAGGTCGATGATGTCGAGCAGGAGCGAACGCGCCGTCCGCAATCCGCGCTCCACGTCGAAGGTCCCGTCCATTCCGGGATCGTTGATCAGGCCCTTCCAGCCCACCGTCGTACGCGGCTTCTCGAAGTAGACCCGCATGACGATCTTGAGGCGGTCCGCGTGGTCCTTCGCCAGCGGCGCCAGGCGGCGGGCGTAGTCGATGGCGGCGATCGGGTCGTGTACGGAGCACGGTCCCACCACCACGAGCAGGCGGTCGTCGCGGCCGGCGAGGATGTCGGCGATCTCGTCGCGGTCGTTCTGCACGGCCACCGCACGACGCGCGGTCAGCGGCAGCTCGCTGCGAATGGTGTCCGGAGACGGGATGGAGCGGAAGGACTTGATCCGTCGGTCCGAGGTCGATTCGGAGGTCAAGTCGGGGATGGTGGTCACGTCGTGCCTTTCGGGGTCAGGCCCTTGGTCGTCGGGTGGCCCCAGGTGTTCGGTGAAACCGGAGGCCCTTGAAATGACAAGAGCAGCGACCGTCTGGTCACTGCTCGGGCTCCGGGTGTGGTGCGCGCGGCTGGTCAGCGCTTCATCGTGGCCCCACCCGGAGCCTCGATAAAGCGCCAATAGGCGCGAGCGATGTTGATCACGGCGACCAGGCTAGCACGCCCGCCGGGGCCCACCGATCGAGGTTGGCGATCGCGGCCTGAACCGACGGTCGGGCGATCACGGGTGGCCACGATCGATGAGTTGACTCAGCACGATGATCGACTCCGAGTGATCCACCGGACCCGCACTGCGAATCCGCTCGAGCGCCTGCTCGAGATGGCGGACATCACGTGCCCGCACCCGCAGGATGGCATCGGCCTGACCGGTGATGGTCGCCGCGCTCACCACCTCCGGTATCGGTTCCCATGCCGCCTTCAACGCGTCGGGTGAGATGTTGCCCCGGCACGACACCTGCACGTACGCCTCGGTCGTCCACTGCATCGCATACGGATCGATGACCGTCGTGAATCCCTTGATGACGCCGTCGTCGAGCAACCGGTCGACGCGACGCTTGACCGCGGGCGCCGACAACCCGACCTCGTCACCGACCTGGGCATAGGTTGAGCGGGCATCCCTGGTGAGGCACGCGATCACCTGTTCGTCCACGTCATCCAGCACGCGCAATGTATCTCCTATCATCGACTTGTAGTCGTCATTCTATTGTCTGAATGCGCAATACCCAGGGATTGTTTGCACAGAGTTCCGCCGATACCGTCGATTCATGACCGTCACCACCTCGCCTCCCGGGGCCGATGCCACACCGTTCACCGCCCCGGCGGCGCCATCGTCGACGACGACACCGGCCGCGCGCTTCCCCCGCACGCGGCGCTACGCGATGACGCCGCCCGTCCACTTCACCGTCAGCTACGCCATCAATCCCTGGATGGACCCGACGGTGCCGGTCGACACCGAGCGCGCGGTCAGCCAGTGGATGCACTTGCGGGAGATCTACGAGTCCCTCGGGCACACCGTGCACATCGTCGACCCCCACCCGGGCCTACCGGACATGGTGTACGCCGCCAACGGCGGCCTCAGCGTCGCCGGCCACACCATCGCCGCGCGATTCGCCTTCCCCGAACGCGCTCCCGAGGGCGATCTGTACGCGGCATGGTTCGAGGCCGACGGTCACGGACCGGTTCACCGCACCACCGGCGTCCAGGAGGGTGAGGGCGACTTCCTGGTCGTCGGCGACCGCATCCTCGCCGGGACCGGATTCCGCACCAGCCGCGAGACGCACCACGAGATCGCCGCCATCACCGGGCTCCCGGTGGTCACCCTCGAACTCATCGATCCCCGCTTCTACCACCTCGACACCGCACTCGGCGTCCTCGACGACGACACCGTCGTCTACTACCCACCAGCGTTCTCCGAAGTCTCGAGGGCAGTTCTCGCGGACCTCTACCCCGGAGCCGTCATCGCCACCGACGCCGATGCCGAGGTGTTGGGCCTCAACCTCGTCTCGGACGGCCGCCATGTCGTGATGACCGACGCCGCACCGGAGTTGGCGGCCACGCTGCGTGCCGCGGGTTTCCAGCCGATCGAGGTCGACCTGTCCGAACTGCTCAAAGGCGGCGGCGGCATCAAGTGCGCGACCCTAGAACTGAGGAGCCCCGACAAGGAGGTCGACGTGCACACGCTCACCGATCCTCATGTGGCACACAACTATTCGCCCCTCCCGGTGACTGCGGCGAGCGCGGAGGGCGCATGGATCACCGACGTCGACGGACGCGCATATCTGGACTGCCTGGGCGCCTACTCCGCAGTGAACTTCGGCCACCGCAATCCACGGATCCTCGCTGCCGCCACCGACCAGATGAACCGCGTCACCCTGACCAGCCGGGCGTTCCGGTCCGACCGTCTGGAGCCGTTCTGCGCAGCGCTCGCGACACTGTGCGGCAAGGACATGGTCCTGCCGATGAACACCGGCGCCGAAGCGGTCGAGTCCGCGATCAAGGTGGCCCGCAAGTGGGGCTACGACGTCAAGGGCGTCCCGGACGGGAGGGCGACGATCATCGTCGCCGCCGGCAACTTCCACGGCCGCACGATCAGTATCGTCAGCTTCAGCGACGACCCCGATGCGCGGAACGGATTCGGTCCGTACACACCGGGATTCGTGCAAGTACCCTACGGCGACGCTCAGGCCGTGGCCGACGCGATCGACGACACCACCGTCGCAGTCCTCGTCGAACCCGTCCAGGGCGAGGCCGGGATCATCGTGCCGCCCACCGACTACCTGCCCCGGGTCCGCGCACTCTGCACCGAGAACGACGTCCTGATGATCGCCGACGAGATCCAATCAGGTCTGGGGCGCACGGGAAAGACCCTGGCGGTGGAGCATTGGGGCGTCGAGCCCGACATCTATACACTGGGCAAGGCGCTCGGCGGCGGCATTCTGCCGGTGTCGGCGGTGGTCGCCGACCGCACGGTCCTCGGCGTCCTGCACCCCGGCGAACACGGCTCCACCTTCGGCGGCAACCCACTCGCCGCCGCGGTCGGACAGACGGTCGTCGAGATGCTCGCCGAAGGAACCTGGCAGGCGCGTGCGGCCGAACTCGGCGATCGGATGCACGCCCGGCTCCGCGACCTCATCGGTCACGGTGTCGTCGCTGTCCGAGGTCTCGGCCTGTGGGCGGGTATCGACGTCGAGGAGTCCCTCGGCACCGGCAAGGAGGTCTGCCTGCGGCTGGCCGAGCGTGGCGTCCTGGCCAAGGACACGCATGGATCGACATTGCGCCTCGCACCGCCGCTGGTGATCACCGAGGAGGAAATCGATTGGGCGGTGGATCGGTTGGCGGATGTCGTGGGCCGGTGAGCGGGACTTCCTTTCCTGCCGAAGGATTTCCGGCACGCCGAGCACCAATTCTCTGCGCGGTCTCCCACGTCAGGATGCCGAGTACAGTCACGACTGCGGCTGGAAGGGCGAATGCGATGTAGCTGCTTGTCGGGACGAAGGCCGCAGCCAGAAACGCCGACATCCCATACAGGAAGACACCGGTTCGCCACCGACCGGTATTGCCGGCGCCCGCCGGGATCACTGCCATCACAAGGAAACCCCCCAGCACCACGACAACCACCCACCCGGCGCCGGCAATCGCAGCGACGGCGAGGTAGACCGCGCACGCGACGCGGTAGGCCGCTATCCCCGCCACTCGTGCGCCTCGTCATAGTCACTCGAGTTCGTCAGAGGCCAGTGTCCCAGCGGAAGGCCTGGATGTGTGGCGAGCTCGGTGTTGATGGTGGCCGCGGTTGCCGACATCGTCGCGACGTAGTTCGCCAAGCTCCCCACGACACCTCCGATAACCGCGAACGCAGCTTTCCCTGTGGGAACGGTTGTCACAGCAGCCGCCAGCAGCCCGGGTGCACCGGCACGCGATCCTGCCGCACAGGCTCCGGCCACCGCCGTCAACCACCCTGCCAATGCGATCCCAGCGCCCGCGTAACTGATGAGTGCACGATTCGACAGGTCGATCTCACTCGATCGCATCTTCTCGGCACTACTCCCCACACTTGAAGCGGCCGATGCCTGCGCGGTCGCGGCACGTGTGTACGCACCAGCCCCACGCCCCGTCCAGTAGGAGGAAACCTGGGCCGACTGTGGGATGTTCGCTCCGATGTTGGTCATCGTGGTGCGTATCGATTCCCACTCCGCTGCGTGCTGCCGAAGTGTGAACGGCACCGCGACACCCTTGGCCAGAGATTCCAGAGTCGACTTGGCGTTCTCGATCGTGCTCGCCATGGAATCGCATGCCGCCGTGACCTCGTCTTCGAGGTTCAGGAATTGTGTCAGGCTCGACGCGTTGATCTCCCGACCCAACTGACGGAGCTTGTCCGGGTACGCGATGATCTCGACGACCTTCCGCGCGAAGTCGAGGAGATCCTCGATGTCGATTCCGGCCGCGTCGGTGTCGTCTCCCCGAAAGATCTTGTCCAGGATCTCCTCGACGGAGGGTATCGACGTGTCGGGGATCGTCGGGGTCGGCGCTTTGGGCAGGGGCAGGTCGAAGACGTCCGGCAGATCGGGAAGTCGAGGGAGGCCTGGGATGTCCGGTATCTCGGGCAGATTCAGGTCGGGGAGATCGATACCGAACACACTCACCAGTGATCCGCCTCTTCGATCAGTTTCGCCGCGTTGGCCACCTTGTCGGCGATGTCGTCCATCGCTGTCTCGCCCTCGGAGCAGCGGTCACGCACGAGATCGGACACACCGTTCACTGCACTCTTCAGTGGACTGAAGATGCCCAGTTCGGCTCCGTCGAAGCGCAATCCGGCAGCTTGGTCTCCACAGCCGCCGACCGTCGGTGCCGTGGTCGACCAGAACGTCGCGTCTGCTCGGATGTCGGCCAGGGCTGCAGTGAGTGCAGGATCAGGCGCCATGACGATGTCCCCCTCGTGTCCGTCTGGTCGCGTCCGCGAGCTGTCGCAGACCGTCGTTCACCGAGTTCATCAACTCCGCAGGCGTCGCCTTCGCCGCACGTCGAGGATCGAAGCGTGCCCGGTACGGCCCGTACTCGTCGGCCGCGATCTCCACGAGGCGATTCGGGCATCTGAAGAGCACGTGCCGCCGCGGCGGAGGGTCATCCGACGTGGCCAGTGCGCGAATTGCCTTGATCCGACCATGCACCAACCACAGGTACGTCGCCAGGTCGAGCTGATGCACGCCAAGGCGATGCGCCTGCCCGGACAGACTCAGCCGGAGCGGGCGGCCGTGCTCGTCGAAAGTCATCCGCACGCCGGCGTCGATCGCCCGCGTCAGGTGCGGGACCAGGTGTTCGTCGTGCGCCCTCGTGACCGCGTCCGCGCTTGCCGCACCAACCACCGCTCCCCCGTCCCGACACGCCGCGCGTGCGTGTTGCCCGATTTGTCGTTCACCCTATACGCGAGCGGGGACAGCGCCGAAGTCGTCGGCCGATCGAATGAATCTGGTGAATCCGAGCTCCTCGGTTAGGCTTCCGGGAGTGAGCGTCGACAATTCCGAACCCGCACCGGCCATCCCGACCAACCGTCGGGTACTGCTGATCCGCCACGGCCAGACCGAGTGGTCGCTGACCGACCGCCACACCGGTCGCACCGACATCGACCTCACGCCCCGGGGTGAGGACGACGCCCGCGCATTGGTCGGGATCGAGGACCGTCTCGGTCTGGTCTCGCCGTTCGTCTTCGCGTCGCCGCGAACGCGCGCCCGGCGTACGGCGCAACTTGCCGGTCTGTCCGTCGATCAGGTCGATGATTGCTTCGCCGAGTGGGATTACGGCGATTACGAGGGCCTGACCCGAGCACAGATCCACGCCGACGGTGACCCGGACTGGACGATCTGGACCGGGGGCGGACCGCACGCGGAATCAGTCGAGGACATGGTCCGGCGGGTCGACGGCGCGGTCGACCTCGTCGAGGAACGTCTGGTCGACTCCGATGTGATCATCGTGTCCCACGGGCACTTCTCCCGATCGTTCGTCTGCCGATTCCTCGGATGGCCGATCGGGCAGGGCGCCGAGATCGACCTCCGTCCGGCGGGAGCCGCATTGCTCATGCAGCTCGGGCAGGACCGCCGGCTGTGTGCCCTGGTCGGCCCGGAGGGAGCGGCCGCAACGCATCTCGCCGTCTGATCGGCGGCGCGTCTCGTCAGCGATCGCGGTTGAGCCACCATGTGCTCGTGGACAATGCGGTGGCGAATGCACACCACGCCGGATAGGCCGACAGCGCCGCGCCGGCACGAGAGTCGACCTGCGCGGTCCGGCGTGCCAGGTCCACGCTGCTCGCGGTGAGGACCCCCGAGACGATCGATGCCGCACCGAGCCGATGTTGCCCGAAGTAGACCCAGGTCCAGCCCGCGTTGAGCACAAGATTGGCGCCGAGTGCGCCGACGTAGGCACGGCGTCGGTCGTCATCACCGCGATCGTGCAGTCCGTCGACGGTCATCGCCGAGGTCACCGCGATATCGGCGTACAGCGTCGTCCACGCGACCGGAAGCACCCAGTTCGGCGGCAGGAAGGCGGGTGTGCGCAGCGTCGGGTACCAGCTCTCGACGGCGGGTTTGGTGACCACGCTCCCGATCACGGCCGCGGCCGCGGCAACGGTGGCCAGAGACTCCTCCGATGAGGGTGCCGATACGCATACCGCCGTTCTACTCTCCTACCGGTTCCGCCGGATCGTCCGCACGCTGACGGCGCGCCAGATGCCGGCGCTCGGCCGGGTTCTCGGTCAGCTCCGCCGCGCGCCGGAACGCGGCATCGGCTGCCGTCACGTCACCGGCCCGCGCCCGCAGGTCTCTGCGTGCCGCGTGCCAGAGGTGATAGTCGGCGAGGCCGTCGATCGCGTCCACCTCGAGAAGGCCACGCTCCGGCCCCCCGACCATCGACACCGCGATCGCGCGGTTCAACGCGACAACCGGCCCCGGATCGATGCGTTCGAGAATCGGGTACAGACCGACGATCACCGGCCAGTCGGTGTCGGCGGCGGACGGGGCGCCGACGTGCAGCGCCGCGATGAGGGCCTGGATGCGATAGACACCCACCCCCGGTGGACCGACACCGGCCCGCAGGACCTCGCGAGCGCGGTCGATCATCGTTGCGTCCCAAGCACTTCGATCCTGGTCGGCCAGCACGATGAGTTCTCCGGTGGCGTCGGTGCGCGCGTCGAACCGCGCGCGGTGGAAGACTTCGAGGGCCTCGCCGTCGTGCGGGACGAGTTCGATCAGCTGCTCGGACAGCCGGATCGCCTCGTCGGCCAGGTCGATCCGGACCAGCGCGGAGGCGGCTCCCCGCGCGAGGTGTCCCTCGTTGAAGATGAGATAGAGCACTCCGAGCAGGCCACCGACGCGTCCGTCGATGTCGGTCGGGATCGTCAGCGGGATTCGCGCATCCCGGATCTTGCGTTTCGCGCGCAGGATGCGTTGGGCCAGCGTCTTCTCCGGGACGAGGAACGCGGCGGCGATCTCCGCGGTCATGAGGCCGCCGACGAGGCGCAGCGTCCGCGACCTGGGCATCGCGATCCAGCGCGGGATGACAACACAACAGCGGCAGCCGGAGGCGCTCGTCGCCGAGTTCGTTGTCGTCGACGATCAGCGGTGATCCTGTGGCCGGGTGGTCGTCGGGGATCAGGTCAGGCGCGGCACCGGCCAGTCGGTGCCCGGCCGCGGGGGCCTGCCCCTGCGTCAGTCGCAGCGTCGTCGCGGACCCGCTCGGGGCCAGGCTCGAGCCGTCGACGAGCAGACCTGCTGCGGCGCAGCGTCTTTCCGTAACCTGCCCACGCCGCGTTCATCTCGTCGAATCCCGCGTCACCGGGCTGGGGGAGCACGGACTCGTCCACGGTGATCGTCAGTCGATACTGGATGTCAGATCCTCGCTCGGATGCCGCTCTCTGGGTGATGACGGCCGATCGGCCTCCACCTGCCCCTATGATGCAGCGCTCACCGCAGATCGACAGCACTCATCGAGGAATTCTGACAGAACCTCGTTCGCGGATGTACTGCTCGAGGACATGTGCTGTGGCCCGCTGACCGGCCATCGTCGGGTGGTGGCCGCCCAGCAGCCAGTGCCGCAACTGGATGCTGTCGGGTCCGTACTGCGGTGCCGCCACCCGAGGGCCCCACTGCCAGGGGTCCGCGCTGCACAGATCGTGACGCTGATTCCACGGCGAACCGGGCCGCGCCAGGTCGACGTAGGTCTCTCCCGTCCGGCGCGCGTTGTCGCGCGAGATCGCGTTGATCGTGTCGATGAACCGGTTGAGTTGCGCAACCTCCCGGTCTGACATGAACCAGCCGCATCTGGCCCGCTGATCCTGCCCGACGCGCGGCACGACCTGCGGTGCCCCGAGAACGAAGACGTCCGCGTCCGGTGCCCGCCGCTGGACCTCCCGCACGATCCGACGTTCATGGAGGCGTTGCTCCTCGTCGAGAACCCGTACCGAGCGCGCCACCGTCGCGTCGTCGCATTCGCGCAGTTGCACGCATTCGACGACCTTGATGAACTCCGGATTGCCGATGACCTGCAGGACGACGATGTCGGCGGTCGACGGCAGCCGATCGATCTGCAAACCCTCGTCGAACTGGACCGTCTCGTCGACGTGGCGGGGTTCGGAGTTCGCACACGTGGCGTTCGTCAGGTCTACGGACAGATCCCGCGCGACGACCTCGACGGCGGCATGCCGGCTGCGGAAGCAGTAGTTCGCGGGACCCGTCGTTCCCGGTAGATAGGACGTCATGTCGGCGGGGATCGTCTGATGGTTGTCCGCTCCCTGGCCCGAGATGTACGAGTTGCCCATCGCGAACATCTGCAGCGGCTTCGCCGCATTCGCTCTGGGCGACAACGCATTCGAGGCCATTGCCAGCTGCGCCACGGCGACAAGCGCGGTGATGACGACGGTGGCGGCCGCGATGACGGCGGTGCGAACGGATGGACGGCCCGGCGGAGTGCGACCCATCGACATTCGAGTGACGTTACTTCCGCCCGCGCTGCACCAGCAATGGTCTGTCCGGACGACATCCGTGTCCTGCCGACGTAGCCGAGATCGTCGCCGGTCGACGGATTCCGCTACCTCTCCGCTCCGTCTCCGCAGCGCGCCTCACGCCAACTGCGCGGTCAGCGACGGGGCGTCGACGACAGGCAGGCCACACACCGTGCCGCGGCAGACATACGCCGCATCCGTGTCGTCGACCGGCCCCCGTCCCATCAGCAGTGGCACCGAGTCGCGTTCTCCCGCAACGATGATGGTTCCGCCCGGCGCAGTCGACCACGCATGGGCGACAAGCGCACCACCGCTGCCGGCGGTCTCGGACACCGCGATCTGCAGTGGACCGGCCACTCGCGCCTGCGCGACGGCCAGCCAGTGCCCCGCCGACCGCGGCACCTTCACGAGCAGGACGACGGCGCGGGCCAGGGTCTGCTCCAGCAACTCGGCGTACCGGACCGCCGGACCGTCCGGGGCCACCGACGACGCGATGAGCAGGGCCTCGGCCATCAGCGACGCTCCCGACGGGGTGGCACCGTCGACCGGGTCCCGCGGGCGCGTGATGAGTCCGTCACCGACGGCGTCGAACCACGTGCCCGGTTCGTCGGCGTCGGCGAACAGGTCGATCGTCGAGTCCAGGACGACGAGTCCCTGATCACGCCACGCCACCTCCCCGGTGGCCTGATGCAGCGTCAGCAGGGCCGTCACCAGCGCAGCATGGTCATCCAACGCGGCGGCGGGCCGACCGACCACCTCGCCCAACGAAGACCGTCGCAGGTGACCGTCGACGATGTGGCGCTCGACCAGCCGACGCGCGCACCATGCCCCGAGATCGACCCAGTCCGGCCGGCCGAGTCCGGCTCCCGCCTCGGCCAGCGCGGTGACGGTCATCGCGTTCCAGCCGGTCACCACCTTGTCGTCGCGCAACGGTTGGGGACGGGCCGCACGTGCCGCGAGCAGTCGCCGGCGGACCGACGCGAAGCGATCCGGGTCGTCGGGGTCGGCGGGCAACTGGAGAGTCGACCGGCCGTCCTCGAACGTCCCCGTCACAGTCACCTCGAAAACATCTGCCGCCCAACGCCCATCGTCGTCACCGAGGACCTCGATCAGTTCCGTCGGCGACCAGACATATGTCGAACCCTCCACACCGGCGGCGTCGGCATCGAGCGACGACGCGAATCCGCCGGCCACCCGCAGATCGCGGCGCAGGAACTCGATCGTCTCCTCGGTGACCCGAAGCGCCAGCGGATCACCCGTCCGGCGCGCGAGATGCGCGTAGGCACGCAGCAACTGCGCGTTGTCGTAGAGCATCTTCTCGAAATGTGGCACCACCCAGTCGTTGTCGACCGAGTACCGAGCGAACCCGCCGGCCAGCTGGTCGTAGATGCCGCCCCGCGACATCGCGACGCAGGCCCGCACCGCCGCGTCCAGCGCAGCGCTGTCTCCGGTTCGCTCGGACGACCGGATCAGACCCTCGAGCAGAGCGGACGGCGGGAACTTCGGTGCACCACCGAATCCACCGGAGGCGCGGTCCTCGTCCTCGACGACCGTCGCGACGGCATGCGCCAGGAGACGGTCGTCGACGCCGACGTCGGCCGGTGGGAGCGCGACGGTGTTCGCTCGCAGGTGATCGCCCACCCGGGTGCCCATCGCGTCGATCTCCTCGCGACGATCCGTCCAGGCCTCGGTGACCGCGGACATGATCTGGATGAACGACGGCATACCGCCGCGCGGAGACGACGGAAAGTAAGTGCCGCAGTAGAACGGTGCCCCCGACGGGGTGAGGAAGCACGTCATCGGCCAGCCGCCCTGCCCTGTCATCGCGACCGTCGCGTTCATGTAGATCGCGTCGATGTCCGGCCGTTCCTCCCGGTCCACCTTCACGCAGACGAAATCGCGGTTCATCACCCCCGCGGTCGCCGAGTCCTCGAACGACTCGTGTGCCATCACATGACACCAGTGACACGCCGCGTACCCGACGGACAGCAGAATCGGGACATCGCGCGCAGCGGCCTCAGCCATCGCGGGGCGGCCCCACTCCTGCCAGTGCACCGGATTGTCGGCATGCTGACGCAGGTACGGACTGGTCGACTCGCCCAGCAGGTTGCGCCCGGCTCCACGCGCATCCGGCTGCGCGTCGGGCGCCGAGGGGTCAGGTGTCGGCTGACCTTCGTTCATCGGTGTGCACCCCATCCGTGGTGTCCGGTGTGGCCTCGCCATCCGCCACCGAATCTGCGGCACCCGGGTCGGTGCCGTCGTCGAACGCCTGGTCCGGTTCGGGATGGTCGGAGTCGAAACTCGTCGGCAGCTTCTTGAGCTGGGTGTTCATCGACCGGATCAGCAACGCGGTCCCGACCAGCAGCAAGATGATCACCAGCAGGCCCAGCGGGGACGCCTTGCCGAACTCCGGACCTTCGGGTTCCTGCGCGGCCAGCACCTGCAGACCGGCGGCGAGATTCATCGGGTTCACGGCTCCTCGATTCCGGCGAACAGATCGGATTCGGGTATCGACGTCTTCACCCGGGTCTTCGCCAACTCGAACTCCTCGGTCGGCCACAGACGCTGTTGCCACTCGAGTGGCACCGCGAAGAACACACCGTTGGGATCGATCTGCGTCGCATGGGCGCGCAAGGCGTCGTCACGCTGCGGGAAGTACTTCGCGCACTCGACCTGCGTGGTCACCCGACCCATCAGGTCACCGCGACTCGGATCACGTTCCCACCGTTCGAGCCATTCCTTGAACGGGCTCTCCTGCCCATGGCGCTCGAACTCATCGGAGAACAACACCATCCGGTCCTTGATGAAACCGTGCGTGTAGTAGAGCTTCGAGACGGTCCATGGTTCACCGGTGCCCGGATACGCGCCGGGGTCACCGGCACGCTCGTACGCGGCAACCGAGACCTCGTGGTCGCGGATGTGATCGGGATGCGGATAACCACCGTGCTCGTCGTAGGTGATCATCACGTGCGGCCGGAACTCCCGGACCACCCGGACGAGAGCCTCGACGGCCTCGTCGAGATCAATGGCGGCCAACGACCCCTCCGGAACCGGTGGCGGCGGATCACCCTCGGGAAGCCCCGAGTCGACGAATCCCAGCCACACCTGCTCGACGCCGAGCGCCGACGCGGCGTCGGCCATCTCTTCCTTGCGGATCTCGCTCATCCGCTCCTTGACCCCCGGTCGGTCCATCGCCGGGTTGAGGATGTCGCCACGCTCACCGCCGGTCAGCGTGACCACGAGCACATCATTGCCCTCGGCCGCATACTTGGCCGTCGTCGCCGCGCCCTTGCTGGACTCGTCGTCCGGGTGAGCATGCACCGCCATCAGACGGAGACCGGCGTGGGGTCCACCAGTGTGAGATTCGGTCACGCTTCCTCACCTTCGGATCGATACTCCTCCCATGGTAGGTATTGACGCGTGAACAGTTCAGACGGGGGCACCGGCGGCGGTGAAGACCAGCCCGCTCGCTCCGCTCCCGGCGCCGGTGACCGTCCGCACAGCGGACCCCGGGCGACCTATCCCGTCGAGCGGTCGGCGACAAGCCGTCGACGCTGGTTCATCGGCCTGTCCGCGCTCGTTGTCGTGGTCGGCCTCGGCCTGGCCACGCTCGGCTACAGCAAGTTCGCGAGCCCCGACGTCTCCGGTGAGGCGACGGGGTATCAGATCCTCGACCCCTCGACCGTTGCCGTACAGTTCACCGTCACCCGTAACGATCCGTCGCAGGCCGTCGCATGCGTGGTCCGCGGCCGTTCCCTCGATGGCGACGAGAGCGGACGCCGCGAGATCCTCATCCCCGGCGGCACGCAGACCCAGATCGGTATGCGCACCGAGGTGATCACCTCCAAGCCGCCGGTGATCGGTGAGGTCTTCGGCTGCACCACCGACGTCCCCGCCTACCTGACCAGATCGACACCGTGACCGAGTCGATCCAGCCGTATCCACCGAACCGCCATCGCGCGGTGTTCGCCACCGTCACGACCCCCTTCTACGGTTATCTGCTGGCGTTCTTCGTCGGGGTGATGCTGATCAGCAACATCACCGGCACCAAGGGTGTCGTCCTGTTCGACGACTGGCTGAACGTCTCGCTCGGCCCGATCCAGATGAACGGCCTGGTCACCGACGGTGCGTTCTATCTCTTCCCGCTCGCCTACGTCCTCGGCGACGTGATCAGCGAGGTGTACGGCTTCCGCGCGATGCGCCGCGCCATCCTGTGCGGATTCGTGGTGCTGCTGATCGCGTCGATCTGTTTCTGGCTCACCATCGAACTTCCCGCCGCCGATTTCTACGAAGGCCAGGAGGCGTTCCGCACCGTCGCCGGCGTCGTGCCCCAGTTCCTGCTCGCCGGTCTCGCCGGATATCTCGCCGGAGAGTTCCTGAATTCGTTCGTCCTCGTGAAGATGAAGGAGCGGGCCGGCGAACGACATCTCTGGGCCCGACTCCTCGGTTCGACGGTCGTCGGAGAGTTCGCCGACACCCTCGTCTTCTGTTCGATTGCAGCGACCGCGCTCGGCATTTCAACCTGGGGTGACTTCATCAATTACACAATGGTCGGATTCGTATGGAAAACGTTGGTGGAGATCATCATCATGCCGGTGACCTATCTGGTCGTGGGGCGTCTCAAGAAGGCGGAGCCGAGCTACCAGCAGGCACTCCGCGAGGCGCGCGACGAGACATCGGATGTGCTTTAGCTCTCATTCACTGGTATCCTCGATTGATACACGGCTCCGCGAGGGGTCGTGTTGCTGCATTTTGAGCAGTCCATATGCCCCCGGTGAAGAATGCGTCTGGGCGCGGACAACACAAAGGAGTAACCGATGACCGACACACAGGTGACGTGGCTGACCCAGGAGTCGCATGACCGCCTCAAGGGCGAACTGGACGCGCTGATCGCCAATCGACCGGTCATTGCCGCGGAGATCAACGAGCGACGCGAAGAGGGCGACCTCAAGGAGAACGGCGGATACCACGCGGCCCGCGAAGAGCAGGGCCAGCAGGAGGCACGCATCCGCCAGCTCCAAGAGCTGCTGAACAACGCCAAGGTCGGCGAGGCCCCCACCCAGTCGGGCGTCGCCCTGCCGGGTTCCGTCGTCAAGGTCTACTACGACGGTGACGAGAGCGATACCGAGACCTTCCTCATCGCCACCCGTGAAGAGAGCGCGAAGGACGGCTCGATCGAGACCTACTCGCCGAGCTCACCTCTCGGTGCCGCTTTGATCGACGCCAAGGTCGGCGAGACCCGCGAGTACAGCGTGCCCAGCGGCGCGGTGGTCAAGGTCACGCTCGTCAGCGCGGAGCCGTACCACAGCTGATCCATTCGCCGATGCGTCGGCGACATGACGGCCGGCTTCGGAGGAATCCGATGCCGGCCGTTGTCGTGCGTCGGGTCGGCGTTCCGCGGAACGTTCAGGCGGCCGCCAGTTCTTGTTCGTGGCGGGCTTTCCATGCCCATACCTGGTAGAGCACCTCGGTTGCGTAGTGCAGGTCGAGTCGGCCGCCGCCGACCGGTGTGGTTGCGTCGGCGGCGATGTCGGGGTTGGGCTCCCAACCGTCGGGCGTGCCGGTGGCCGGTGCGCGTTCGATCACCGAACCAC
>NZ_JASXSI010000026.1 GCF_030315685.1 Gordonia sp. ABSL11-1
AGAGCGGCCTCCGGGAAGCCCTCAAAGGTCACGGCTCTCACCCAGTTCGAGGACGTCGAGTGGTGTCCCGGTCAGCGAGTCGGCGCCCAGGAACATGCCGGTCGATGCCTTCCCGGTGTCACTGAGCATCACGTCATGGATGGCGATGCTCCGGTCGGGTGCGAGTGCGCGCACGTAGTCGATCGCCTGTTCGGTCGAGATCCACGGACCGCTGACCGGCAGCAGGAGCGTCTCGACCGGGCGGCCGGGGTTCAGGTACGCATCGCCGGGGTGGAAGACGGTTCCGTCGATGAGGAATCCGACGTTGTCGACCAGTGGGATTTCCGGATGGATGACGGCATGGTCGGCGACGAAGGTCTCGACGGCGAACCCGGCGATGTCGAACGATCGGCCGCTCGCCACCGCGTGGACCCTGTCGGCAACGTCGGACAATGCGCCTGCGATCGAGGCGGGCCCGTACAGGTGAAGTCCGGCACGGTCTTTCATCGCACCGACGATCTTCTCGGCATCGAAATGATCGAAGTGCTCGTGGGTGATCAGCACCGCATCTGCCGAGGCCAGCAACTCGGCGGCGTTCGGGGTGAACGTGCCCGGGTCGATCAGGAGTGTCGTGTCGCCTTTCGTCAGGGTGACGGTGGCGTGGGTGTGCTTGGTGAGACGCATGAGACCTCCATGGGCACGCCGGGGATGATTCGATGACGTGTCGACTCTAGACCTCGCGGACGTCGACCCCGCGTCTCACTTCTTCGTCAGCGACGACTCCTTGTGAGCGGCCTTCGCGCCGGTCTTCGACGATTCGACGATCCAGTAGGGGTCGTCTTTGCTCGCGTTGAATTTCTGACCGTCGAAGGTGAACTCCGACGTCCGTTTCTCGCGGGCATGCCCCTCGGTCGTGCCCTGCGAGGTGTTCCACTGCACTGGTGTCGCCCGTGGTGATCGCCATGTTCCGCCCCTCCGCGTGGGGTTTTCGTGTGGTTGTGCCGTGACGAGTGTTCCCCCGCGCGATGCACTGAAACACATCACCGGAACACGGTGGTGAAGCACCCCACCGGAACACAGCGTCGAGACGCCGAAAATCCGACTCTGTACCGTTGGGAGGGACCAGAGATCGCATGAACCGCGCACGACCTGAGCGAGAGGACATGCATGACAACACCCACCAAGTCGGCCACGAAGTCGCCAAAAGACCTGGACAAGGGCTATGTGGCCCTGCTCGGTTGGAGTCTCGGGGCCATCGAGGCCCTCGACCGATTCGACCGACGATACGTCGTGGTCGCACCCGAATGGGCTGAGGAATACTGCTCGGAACACGACATCCCATACCTGCCGTGGAACTTCGAACGTCTGAACGATCGATCCCTGGAGATCGCCGAGACCTTGCAGGACAGAGGCGTCGACGTCGCGATCCCGCTGTTCGAGGAGACTGTCGAGTGGGCCGGCGCGATCAACTCGGTGCTGATGAACAAGCCGCGGCTGTTCGGTCAGGCGATGTTGTTGCGGGACAAGGCGCTGATGAAACGTCGGGCGCAGCTGGGCGGGATCCGGGTGGGCATCTTCGAGGAGGCACACGATCGTGAAGACGTGATCCGCTTCCTGCGACGCGTCAACCAGACCCTGTTGAAGCTCGACGGCGACCCCAATGACCCGATCCACCTGAAGGCCTTCGACAAGGCGGGCTGTCTCGGGCACCGCGTCATCCGGACGCCAGACGAGGTGGACTCGATCCCCGACGAAGAGTTCCCGGTCCTGATGGAATCTCATCTGGACGGTTGGGAGTTCGCAGTCGAAGCGTGGATTCACAACGGGAAGATCAAGTTCCTCAACATCTCCGAGTACGTCACTCTCGGCTACTCGGTGTTCGTCCCCGCCACACCGGAACTCGAGAAGTACCGACCGCAGATCACCGCGCAGATCGAGAAGTTGATCAAGACCTTCGACATCGACTTCGGCTTCGTTCATCCGGAGTACTTCGTCACCAACGACGGCGAGATGTATTTCGGGGAAGTGGCATACCGCCCGCCGGGCTTCAAGGTGTTCGAATTGCTCGAGCGCGCATACGGATTCAATGCGTATCAGGCCCTCGTCCTCGCCTTCGACCCGAAGACCACCGAGGAGGAGATCGACGCCTTCTTCCCGCGCGAGGTCGTCGACGCGGCCGGTGTCGCCGGTTGCTTCGGCGTCTATCCGCGCCGACGGGTGGTGTCGCACCTCGAGATCCCCGAGGCGACCGCCGACGACGACTACTACGAAACCCACGATCTCGCACCGCCCGTCGAGGAGACGGTCACCAAGCGCACGGCCTTCGGGACTCACTGGGGTCTGCTGTACTTCTTCGGTGAGGATCCCTACCGGATGCGGGACCTGTTGAAAGAGCAGGAAGAGCTTGACTTCTACGTATGAGCGCCGCCGGGGACATCGTCGAACCCGAGACGGTCGACGACCAGGACAGCGAGGTGCTCGTGTCGTCGTCGGCCGACGCCGATAAGGCTCTTGCCTCACGGCTGGATCAACTCGACCATGCCGTCGCCGCGATGCGGGATGCGCCCGACTACGCGAAGTCCGGCAAGGTGCGCCGGGTGCTGGACTCGCTGCGTCGTGTGTTGTCGCGTGACGGAGGCTGCGCCGAGATCTGCCGTCGCGCTGCCGAACTCGATGCGGCCGGTGTGTTCGCGGGTACGGACTGGGACCAGCCCGACATCCTGATCCCGGCGCTCGCCGGGGGAAGTCTGCGCAGCGAACACGTTGACACCGTGGTCCTCGAGGTGACCAGCGAACTCCGGATCCTGGCCATCGCGATCGGTGATCACGCTCGTCCCGACATGTCCGCGGACGATGCGCGACGGTTCCTGTCGCAGATCCTGGCCATGAACCTCGAGTTGCTGCTGAGTGCGCCCTCGGAAGCCGAGCGGGTGCAGCAGGGGAAGACGTCCACGCTGAGCCGCACGGTGTTCGCCTACATCGTCGAGCAGATCGGACTCGGTGACGTGCTCGATCAACTCGTCGACGAGATCTGGCGCATCCTGCGGCAACGGCCCATCCAGGTCGATCATGTGAAGGCGATGATCACGCGGATCGCCGTCTATCGCAACGAATCCGACGTCGACCTCGGCACCTCGGCACAGGGCCTCGACCGGCTCACCACCGCCCTGTTCGGGCCGACGGAGGCGTGTCGCGACGACCCCGGTGTCGACCTCTACCTGTCGAGGCTGGCCGCAATGGATGCCGAGGGGCTGGAGTTCGAGGCGCGCGGACTCGCCCGTGCCATGCACGACACCGGGCTGGTGTCCGCCTATCACGCCACGCTCATCGGGTACCTGGTCGACGAGAACGTGCACCTGCTACCGGAGGCACTCGGAGTGTCGGAGGTGGGCCGCACCTGTCTGCTGCGGTATCCCGATCTGGTGCACGAGTTGATCCTTCGCACCGTGCATCCGCACAGCGCGCAGTGCGTGTACGGACTGTCGCTGCTGCTCGACCGCGGAACCCTTTACCAGCCGCCGGTCGTGCCGTCCTTGTGGCGCCAATTGTCGCTGAAACTCTCGCCCACGGTTCGCGAGCGGCTGCACTCTGCTTTCGGACCGGCGGTCGAACCCGAGGCACTCCTACTCGGTGGTCTGCTCTCGATGCTGGGCCAGCCGCTGGGGGTCGGTCAGGGCGACAACCCCACCTGTCAGTCGGCGCGCGCGTTGTCGATGTGGGCATACAACGATCCCGATTACCTGACGCAGGTGGTGGCGTGGGCGGCGCGCGACGACGAGGTGATCGCCCACTTCGAGGGACAGCCGATCTCGTCGGTGAAGAGCGTCGGAGGGGTGGCGAACGCCGATCCCATCGATCTCGATCCGGTGTCCCTCCTGGTGGTGCCCCACCTGGATCGCATCTACGCCGAGATGGTCCGCCGCTGCGCTGACCGACCGGGCGATCCGCACCGGTGGGTGAACCCGGAGTTCCACGGTTGGTGGTCGGCGCGTGGCTTCCGCATCAACGTCGATGTCGAGACGGGCGATCTCATCGATCTCGACGACTTCATCCGGCAGTTCTATGCCGCGTACCACCCAGACCACAACGGGCACCAGCCATTGATCCATCCGCAGCCGGCCGGTGTCGCCGTCACCGACAGCGCCGCTCGCTATGTCGGCTGGCACGCGATCACCATCCTCAGGGTCGCGCCGGACACGAACGGCGACATCCGCGTCTACTTCTTCAACCCGAACAACGACAGCGGCCAGGACTGGGGCGACTCGGTGGTCGTCGGCACCGCGGGCAACGGGGAACGTCCGGGCGAGGGTTCACTCCCGTTCGAGCAGTTCGCCTCGCGGCTCTACATCTTCCATGCCGATCCGCTGGAGGACGGGGCCGTCGACGGTGTGCCCGCCGATGCCGTCCAGCGTGTCGTCGGCTACATCGAACGCAGCTGGGGCGTCGGGCGCATGGGCGAGCAGCCGGTCGGGGAGTGAGATGACAACGCTCCCGCGGCCCGACGACACCCGGCAGCCGCGGGGCCGAGTGATCGCACGCATCCTGCTCGGCATCGTGTTGATTGTGGCCGGTATCGGCCACCTCACCGCACAGCGCGCCGAGTTCCAGGCCCAGGTGCCCGACTGGGTGCCACTGGACAAGGACTTCGTGGTGCTCGTCTCCGGGGTCGTCGAGATCGCGCTCGGTCTGGCACTCATCGCGCTACCTCGATATCGGGCGATCGTGTCGCTGGTGGTCGCGGTGTTCTTCGTCGCGGTGTTCCCCGGCAACGTCCATCAGTACGTCGCACACATCGACGCCTTCGGCCTGGACACCGACACCCAGCGGCTGATCCGGTTGTTCTTCCAGCCGGTGTTGGTGGTCTGGGCCTTGTTCGCCGGTTTTCTGGGATGGTGGCCGCGGAGGTCGGAGCGCGGACGGGTCGACGCCACCGCCTCGGACTAGACACCGCCAGTACCCCAGGCTGCTGTTCGGCTCGCTCGGCGGACCATCGGGCAACCTGACCACCTCGACTCGCACCCACCGAACGCCCGGCCACCTCACGCATTCGCCGTTAGACTCTGCGGGTGTCCGCTCTTCTGGGAATCACTCCCGACGAGTCGCTGCGCAAGGGACTCCAGAGCCGTCACATCTCCAGAGCCGTCACATCAGCAGAGCCGTCACATCAGCATGCTCGCGTTTGGGCGGCGCCATCGACACCGGACTCTTCGTGGCGTCCGGTGCGACCATCGCCGACGCCGGCCCGGGCGGCGCCATCGCCGACGCCGGCCCGGGCGGCGCCATCACCGCGTACCTGCCTCATGGGTGCCATGGTGTTCTTCCTCATACAGAGTCTGGGCGAGATGTCGGCGTACATCCCGTGCAGCAATCCGTTCGAGGAGTATGGAAAGCGGTTCGTCAGCAAGTCTTTCGGGTTCGCTGCCGGGTGGAACTACTGGCTCAACTGGTCGATTACCCTCGCTGCCGAGCTGGTCGCCGCCGGGCTGATCATGAAGTACTGGCTGCCCGACGTGCCGTCGTGCATCTGGTCGGTGGTGTTCCTCGGCGGTCTGCTCGCCCTCAACCTGTTCGCGGTCAAGGCATTCGGGGAGGCCGAGTTCTGGTTCGCCACCACCAAGGTCATCGCGGTGGTCTTCCTGGGCGTGGGTGTGCTCCTGGTGCTGGGCGTCGTCGGCGACATGCCCTCGCCGGGATTCAACAACTGGACCGTCGGCGACGCCCAGTTCGTCGACTGGCCGGTCGGCATGCTGTCGTTCTCCTGATCGCCGGTTTCGCCTTCCAGGGCACCGAGATGATCGCGGTCGCCGCAGGGGAGGCCGACGAGCCGAAGACCGCCATTCCCCGCGCGGTCCGCACCGTGTTCGTGCAGATCTGCTGTTCTACGTGAGAACGCTGACGATCATCGCCTTCCTGATCCCGTACACGGATCCGAACCTGTTGAACGCCTCCGAGCAGAACATCGCGATCGCACCGTTCAGTCTCGTGTTCTCCCGGGCCGGTATCACGGTCGCGGCATCGATGATGAACGCCGTCATCCTGATCGCGATCCTGCCGGCGGGCAACGCGAGTCCGTTCGCCGCCACCCGCGCGCTGTACGTCCTGTCCGTGGAACGCAGTGCACCGCGCATCTTCTCGTGGGTCACGCGGTCGGGCGTGCTGGTGATGGCGGTGGCCGCCACTGCAGCCATCGGCGCACTCTGCTTCTCGGCCAGCAAGGTGGGCGATGGCCGTGCGTACGTATGGTTGGTCACCGCGTCGTCGGTCGCCGGATTCATCACCTGGATCGGAATCGCCTGGGCACACCACCGTTTCCGTCGGGCGTGGAATCTGCAGGGCCGTGATCTGGACGTCGCGCCCTACAAGGCGTGGCTGTATCCTGCCGGTCCGATCATCGCGCTGTTGATGTGCGTGGCCGTCATTGCCAGAACCTCAGCGCGATCCGGGGCGGCAGCGCCGCGAATCTGAAGCTGGGCTGACGGCTACGCGCCCTGATCGTGTTCCTGGGCCTGTGGTGGGGACACAAACTGATCACCCGCGAGCCGACGGTGGACCTGCTCGCCGCCGATCTGTCACCCACGTCGGCGGCGTCTGCGCACCGCGATCCCGATCCCGAACCGATCCACTGATCACGACAGCCCGCGCCGACAGAGAGGTTGCCATATGGTCCGGCCTGCGGACCATACGGCAACCCTGGGCGCGGTGTCGGTCTGACCGCAGCGCTCAGCCCTCGGCGGCGCCCTGCACCGGCTCGGCTCCGGCTGCTGCCGCGGGATCCATCCACATGATCTGCCACGAGTGGCCGTCGAGGTCGCTGTAGCTGCGCCCGTACATGAACCCATGATTCTCGGTGTCGCCCGCCGTGGCACCGGCCGCGACGGCGCGGTCCACGAGTGCGTCGACGCCGTCTCGACTCTCGGCATCGAGGCAGACGATGCACTCCTTCGTGGTGGTCGCATCCGCGGTCGAGGCCGGGTGAAACGTGTCGAAGTAGTCGCGCTGCAGCAGCATTGCGATCATGTTCTCGCCGAGGACGAGCGAGATGGTTTTGTCGTCGGAGAACACCTCGTTGAAGGTGTAGCCGAGGTCGGTGAAGAACGCACGTGAGCGGGCGACGTCGGCCACGGGCAGGTTGACGTAGATCATGGTGTGCATCGGGTGCCTCCTCTGTGCGGCGTGCCCGTTCTCGGGCGCTGTCGGATACAGAGACATCGCCCGACGCCGAAACTCATCGCCGCGCGCGGAGCGCACTCACCGCCGCAACTGCGACGGCGCTGCGAATTCCGCCGGACGTTCGGATTGCCAGGCGTGCCAACGTTCCCAATTGGCCACCGACCGCGCCTGGAGTCGCGTGTCGACGCCGGGAACGATGCGACGCACGACCTCGCCGATCAATCGTGCCGGCACCTGAGCGAGCAGCAGTCCGACGCCGACCCATCCGCCGGGGAGATCGAAGCGTCGTCGGTTCTGCGGCAGCATGAATAGCCGGGCATAACCGGATTGGGTCTGCAGGTGATACCAGGCGCGCAGTCGGTCACGACGACCTGCGTCAGGGCGCGGCGCGAAACCCGGAACGAACGATTCGACGAGTTCGGCTCCGGCAGAGCCGGAATCGTGCGAGCGCGTGGCGTCGAACAGATAGAGCAGACGAAGCCCGTCGGAGATGGTACGCGGATAGATGTCGTCGACGCGGACACCGAGCAGGTATCCGAGGTACCGGTTGAACACCAGCGATGACTCGAGTTCGGCCTTCGACGTGATGTACCCCAGTCCGTACAGGCCCATCGCCGGTCCGACGCTGCCGCCGAGCAATGTCAGCATCATCTCGCTCTGGCTGATCGGCAGACCCCACCGTTCGTCATCCCACTCGTCATGACGACGAACCCCGGCACGGACGGACACGTGCATCACGCGAACCCGCATGGTGATGGCGCGGGCGAGACTGCCCGGACGGAGGATCGCACCGGGTCGCGAGACCTCGATCCACCAACGACTCGTCTCGAGATAGCGATTCAGCGCACGCTCGCCGGCGTAACCTCCGGCCAGCGAAAGCGGCACTGCCAGAGATCCTTCGGTGTAGGTGTCCATCGTGCCCGCGTTGCCGACACCACCGAGTGCGTAAGCCCATCGTCGCCACACCGCGGCCCCGGCCGCGATCTGCTCCGGCTCGGCCCAGTCGGGCAGCGAGTCGAACTCGACGAACAGATCGCGCATCGAGGGCGGTGCGTCGTCGACGGCATCGATTCCCTTGTCGAGCGCGCGGTCGAGCAGTTCGCGGGCGGCCTCTGGGCCGAGCTCGCCGCGGTAGGTCTCGGCGACAAACCGTTCGGCCGTCGGATCACCCGCGCTGAGTAGCTCGCCGTACCGCTGGGACGTGCGGTCGTCGGGGAGCAGGTCGACTCCGGTGACCTTCAGCACGCGATCACGCAGTCGTGCGTGGGCGGTGTCGCCGAGTGGCCATCGGTAGGCGGTCGGCAAGGAGTATGTGGAGTGGGCCGCCGTTGTACTGGTGTTTGAGATGATCTTCTGATTTCGTCTCACGGCCCCACCGTAGCGGATCTCATCGGGTGAGATCGAGCTCGGCAGCGGTGCCGGCGTAGACGGGGACCGGCGGGGCACCGCCGGGGTGGTGGCCGAACTCGCAGGTACCGGCGTGCTCGGGGTCGCCGTCGAGCAGACCAACGCGCTCGATCTCGCGCCCGTGGATGAATCCGGCCACCGCGTGCCCGGCCTCGTGAAACTGCGACCGCGAGCTGTGCCCTGTCGACGGTGGGTGGTCATTGTCGGATCTCCTGACGTCGGGTCTCGGTGAAGTAGGCCGACCGGCGTTCGGCGCGGGTCGGGTCACGGTCGAGGCCGATAGCTCGGTCGACGCACGCCCGGCAGCGCGCACCGTGAACGCTGCCCTTCCAGGTGAGGCACGGGCCGCCGCAATCCCAGCAGGTCACAGCGCCATCCCCCAACCTGCGCAGCTCGGCGTCGGGGTCGAGCGGCGGGGCGGTGCTGGCCGAGGTCGACGCCTCCCGCGCCCGCTCGACGCCGCGCTCGGACGACCCCGGCGGCGCCGTCGAGGCCGCGCAGGACGTCGACCAGGCGCTCGCTCGCGGTGTCGAGGCCGCGACGCTCACCCGGTCTCACAGCTCGCCCGAGCAGCGCGGCGAGATCGTCACTCACCTGCGAGGCGTAGGCGACCAGCGCCGCCGACCACTCGCCTGTGTCGAGGTCGTCGAGGGTGACGACGGGCGCGGCGGGTCGCTGCGCCCGATCGGTGAGCATGGTCATGGCTCGTCGAAGGTCCGACAGGTCGGCAATGTGCGCGGTACGCTGCGCCGCATCGGACTCGGCCAGCAGCGCGACGGCGACGAACACGACCTCGGCCACCGCGTCGTTCACAGCCGACATGGCCAGCCGGTGCGTGTGCGGCGTCGGCGATCCGGCCACCGCCTCGGCCAGCGGGGCGCAGATCTCGGCGACCTCGGCGGCGAGATCGAACCCGCCGTCGAGGACGACCGTCAGGCGGCGACGCCGCCGCTCGCGGTTGTCGGCCTGCGAGAACTCGCGACTCCGGAGGGATATTGTCAAGACCTGTGGATGAGCGAGTCTCAGGTGGCCTCCTCGGTGTCTGGAGTGGTGTTGGGTTCGACGAGTTTGCCCTTGTTGAAGGTGGCGCCGGCTCGGACGAGCGCGACGAGGTGGGTGCGTTGACTGCCCGCCATGTCGACTGGGCGGCTTCGAAAAGCCTGCAGGCCATCGCCAAATCTGCGGCGCGAGATCCGCGGCCTTTGGTGACCTTGGTGCGCAACCGGACGGTCGCGAAGGTGGACTCGATCGGGTGTGTGGTGCGCAGATGCACCCAGCGCTCGGCCGGATACCGGTAGAACTCCGGCAACACGTCGAGGTCGTCGATGATCTTGGCCACTGCTTTCGGTACTTGGCCCCCATATGCCTGTTCGAACTTGGTGGCCGCGGTTCGGGCGTGGGGCTTCGTCCTCGGCGTTGCAGATTTCCTGCATCGCTTTGATCGCGTTCGGATGCGCTGCGAACCGGTGTGATCGTGGCCATCAGCGCGTCAAGCCCAGTCCGCCAAGATCAGCGTGAATCGGTGTGAATATCGTTGCCGCGGTTCAGGTGCTGTCGCAGGAACGGTATGACGTGGGCGCGTACGCTCTCGGGATCGTCGAGATGCGGGTAGTGGCCGCTCGCGGGCAGGATCACGACCTTCGCCTCCGGGAATGCGACTCGCTGGTCCGCCTTGCCGACTGGTACGAATTTGTCGTGACCACCCCAAATCACGAGTGCGGGACGGCTCAATCGTGATAGCGGTTCGATGAAGGGTGCTCCGACGTCGACGGGGTTGGCCTTGTACATGCGGTGGAGCGCACGACGTTGCCCGCGGTCGAACTCGGCTTTCCATCCGCGAACCGTAGCGCGGGGGACCACGTCGTAATGCGCCATTATCGGCTGGATCGCCAGGCGTCCGAACCGTTCGGCAAGCGCTCCGATGCCCGGCGTCCGAAACAGCCGGCCGACGGGATGCCAGGCCCGCATCTGGTTGATGATCCCGGTATCGAGCTGCACCGAACTCGCGAAGGCGTCCGGATGATCGACCGCCCACGCCAGGCCACTTCCACCGATGTCGTTCATCACCAGATGTACCCGGTGAATTCCCAACGCCGTGATGACAGAGCCGATGTAGGTGGCGTAGTCGGCCACGGTGTGGCCGAAGTCATCGGGGCGGTCAGCTTCTCCGTAACCGGGCAGATCGAAGGCGACCACCCGGCCGATCGCGGCGACGTCACTCAACAGCGCACGCCAGGCATCGGCGCTTCCAGGCGCTCCGTGGAGAAAGACCGCTGCCTCGGATGCTCCGGGATCGCCTCCTTGTAGTACGCGAGTTCGAATTCCGTTGACGGTGATGAACCGATAGTCCAACGGTGTCATTCCTTTGGTTCCTTCCCATGGACGAATTCTGAGACTGCGTAGTGTCAGTTTTAAACAGGAACTGGGCGGTGTCAATGCGATAGGGTCGACGCGATGTCGACAGTTCCCCCGGCGCGAAGGTATGGCGGCACACCGGCAGCGCAGCGTGCGGCCGAGCGACGCGAGCGATTGATCACGGCGGGCATCGAGGTCTTCGGCACACTTGGGTACCGGGCGGCGACAGTGGAAATTCTGTGTCGGCACGCTCGGCTCACGAAGCGGTATTTTTACGAATCCTTCTCCGACAGTGAGGAGTTGTTCATCGCGTGCTACCTGCGCTGCGCCGACGAGGTCCAGGCCCTGCTGGTTGGAGCCGTTGCGGAGGCGCCGCCGGATGACGAATCTCGTCTACGTGCCGCAATCGAGGCCTACTTCGCCGCGATTGCTGCGTACCCGGAGCGCGCGCGCATCACGCTGCTGGAAGTCACCGGAATCAGTCCAAAGGTCACCGAGTCTTACCGTGGGCAAACCCGCCGCTTTGCTGAGTCGATCGAAGCACTCGGCGCACAGGCATTCGCGAGCAGCGGCATGTCGCCGACAGAGATGCAACTCGTGGCGCTGGGCGTCCTGGGGGCAACGACCACCATCGCCACCCAATGGCTACTCAACGATCGAACCCCACCCCGGGCGCAAGTCGTGCTGTCCGCCTGTCTCATCGGCGTGGCGATCCTTCGGCAGATCACTCAGCGGAATCCGGATCTGTCCTGAGGGCGGTGTCGGCCGATCGTGCACATAGGGATCGACGCGTATCGGAGTCGATGCGACAGGATACCTGGCGCGCCGCACCGGATGGTCGGAGAATCCTCCGAATGAGCTGCGATTGCCATCGCGGCCGGGAATGGCGTAGTGCGGCACCCACGAGTTTGACTGTCCTCACGTGAGGATGAAGTCCCTCGCGTGACCGATCACGGGATTCGCAGCGGCGAACCACACCGCGTCGACGCCGTCGACGAGCTGAAGAGTCGCGTTCGGCAGATGAGCGGCCAGATATCGACTATGCCCCGGGTCTACGTTGGTGCAGGCCCGTCGATGCACTATCAGGACGCGCGTCTCGATGTCGGACAATCTATGTCGAAGGTCGATGGTTGTCGCGGCCATTCTGATCGCGCGCGCAGTCCCCGGACCCGCCCCACGACGACCGATCCGTTCCCACCAAGTGCGGAACCCGGCGTCGGCCGCCAGACTCGGTGCCACCAGCGATGCGGTGTCGACAAGCTGGGTTCGTGTCGGATCGACCGTCTCATCGATGAGATCCCGCGCCGTCACCGGATCGAGACCATGCGGGTAGTCACGACCTCGCCGGTAGCGGGCATAGCAGTTGATCAGCACGCAGCCCGCCACGTCTGCCGGGTGTTGTGCCGCATACTCGATAGCGATCAGTCCGGTGTCGAAGTTGGCGACCAGGAAGGGCTTCTCGAGGCCGGCGCACTCGACCACATTCTCTATGTCGTGAACCCAGCAGTCGAGCGGCGATCGCCGGCCGAGTGGTTCGGACAATCCGACTCCGCGTCGGTCGAGGCAGACCAGGCGGGTCACAGCGGCGAGTTCCTCGTGGGCGGCACGCACATGTGGCTCGTCAAGGATTCCGTCGATCGTGATCATGGCCGGGTTGAGCAGCAGGACATCGGGCCCGGACCCCGAAAGCTCAAGGTAGGCAGTGACACCATCGAGGGTGTACCGGGGAGACTGCGCGACCCGGCCTCGATCTGCGGCCGGCTGAGCGGGCGGTTCCAGCCCGCTCAGCACACGCGCATGCGCAGCGGCCAGTGCGGATCCCGGATCGAGTCCCACGTCGAGCAGGGCGCGGCGCGCGCGGGACACAGCGGCCAACGCTTGCGCTTGCCGGTTCGAACGACTCAGCGCGACGACATAGTCGACCCATGAGGACTCATCCAACGGATCGGATGACGTGATCGCGGCCAGTTCTCCGAGAGCGCGGCCCGGTTGGCTGCCTCGCGCGACCGACGCCAGGTATTCGCGCACCAGTTGCGCCCGTTCGTGCTGCCAGCCGACCAGCAACGCCTGCCCGGCACGTGTCGCGGGAAGTTCGGGATCACCCCGCCAGTAGGCTCGGGCGATTTCGAGAAGCTGTGCGGCAGAGTCTGCTTCGGCGGAGGACAAGCCCCGCGCCTGCGCCCGCAACCGACGGATCTCACCTACGTCGGTGACAGCGTCCAGGCGATAGCCGCTTCCCATGGTGACGATCGAGTCACTGAGCCCGGAGTGGACCAGTGCCTGCCTGATCCGCGAGATGTGGGCGCGCACGGACTTGGGCACCGAGGGTGGCGAATCGTCCCACAACACATCGGCGATTTCGGCCACCGACAGCGCGGCCGGGGCGTGTAGCGCGAGCAACGTCAACACCGCACGCGCCTTGCGTTCGAGCGCCAGTCGTGGCTCCCCGGCCGCATTCGCCCAGTCCGCGGTATCGACGACGCGTGTGCCTCCCAGCACGCCGATCACAGTCACACCACCAGTGTCACCCCATCACCGCATCCAGACCACATCCGATTCGGGTAGCGTCGCTGTTCTCCTGTTCTCCATGAGTACCGACGCAACAACGGATCATCCGCCGACACTGATCGGCCGACTGACAGCGCAAGTCGACTGCCCGGTCGTCGCACCCACCGATCGTGGTTACGACGCCGCACGCCTGGGATGGAATCGCACCGTGACAATGTCACCGGACGCTGTGGCAATGACCAACGACCGCGGAGATGTGCAGGCAGCCCTGCGAACCGCCCGAGAACTCGGAGTGCCGCTGCATGTGCAAGCCACCGGGCACGGCACGCTGACGTCGGCCACTTCCGGTCTGCTCATCAACCTGTCGTCGATGAACGACGTGCACATCGACACCGAGCGGATGCTCGCGACCGTGGGACCCGGGGCGACCTGGAACGACGTCAACCGCGCATCGGCAACACACGGTCTCGGATCGCTTTCGGGTCGGTGCGCAACGGTGGGCGTGACCGGGTACACCCTCGGTGGCGGCTCCGGGTGGTTGTCACGTACGTACGGATACGCGGCAGACAGTGCCTTGGAAGCCGAGATCGTCACCGCCACAGGAGATATTGTCACCGTCGACCGTCATCGCCACGCCGATCTCCACTGGGCGATCCGAGGCGGCGGCGGCAATTTCGGCATCGTCACCTCGCTCACCTTCCGGCTGTTTCCCGCCCGGCGCGTATTCGCCGGAATGTCGTTCTATCCCGTCGAGCGCGCCGCAGACATCTTCCGCGCCTATCGTGACTGGTCGCTCGACGAGCCCGACGGCATGAACACGGCAGTACTGCTGATGCGGTTGCCTCCCGCGCCGGCGATTCCGGCGGCTGCGCGAGGACGCCAGGTGGTCGCGCTGCGCGCGTTCGCACTCTGCGACGAGCGCGAGGGCCGCAACCAACTCGACGCGGTGCTGAAAGTGGCCGGACCCGCACTCCACGATGGGTTTGCCGAGCGCGATTTCGCCGAGGCGAGCGCGGCCACCAACGGCCCGGATGCACCGCCGATGCCCCATCGACAGCTTGTCCACTTGTTCGACAGCGTCGATGATGATCTCATCGACCAAGTCGTCAACGGCGAGGGCCGGGCGGCCGGCGCACCATACGCGTTCATCGAGTTGCGACATTGGGGTGGCGCGATGGCCGAGACGACCTCGGATTCCGGGCCCGCCGGACATCGGAGCACTCCCTATTCGATCCTGGCCGTGGCGCCATACCTCACCCCGGACCGCAGCGCAGTCGACACACAGGTCGACCGTCTGGATCGGCTCTGCCATTCACGCGCCACCGGCGGTTCCTTCTTGACCCTGCTGACCCGGCCAGAACTCACTGCGACGGCATTCACCGACCGACACTTCGGCATGCTCCGAGAGATCAAGTCGCGGTGGGACCCCGACGATATTCTCCAACCTTCCCACCACATCCCACCCCTGCACACGTATTCATCGCCATCGCACGCACCGTCAATCAAGACATCAACAGAGGAGTAAGCACATGTGCACAGTTCTCATCACCGGAGCCACCGGAAACGTCGGCTCCCGCGTGGCCGCCGACCTCGTCGCGGCCGGAGTACGGCCGCGACTCTTCGTGCGAGATGCCACCAGACTGATGCACCGGTGGCAGGGTGGAAGCGTCGAGGTGGCTCTCGGCGACTTCGATGACGAGGAGAGTGTCGAGGCCGCCATGCGTGGAATCGACCGCATCTTCCTCACATCAGCGGACGGGCCGGACAAAGTCGCACACGAATGCGCAGTCATCGCCGCTGCCAAGCGGGCCGGTGTGGGGCGCATCGTGAAACTGTCAGCGATGCACGCCCGCACCGGGTCGCCGCTGCCCGCCTTCGACTGGCACGGGAGAATCGAGGCCGTACTCGCCGATAGCGGAATGCCGCACGTTCTTCTACGGCCGGCGTTCTTCCTGGACAATCTGCTCATGGTTGCTCCCGGCGTCGCGGCAACCGGTCACCTCGCTGCACCGACCGGCGGCGCACGGGCAGCGATGGTCGATGTCCGCGACGTCGCCGCGTCCGCTGCGAGCGCGGTACTCGCCAATCAGGTGCTCCGCGACTCCTACGATCTCACCGGACCGGAATCCGTCACGTTCGCCCAGGTCGCCGACGCTATCGCGACGGCAACGAAGCAGACCATCGTGTTCGACGACCTGACGCCGGAAGAAGCTGCGCCGCGATTCGCCGGGGCCGGACTGCCCTCGTGGTTGGGCACCCAGCTCAGCGGAGCGTTCGGCGTCATGCGCGACGGCGGCTTTGACGCCGTCTCCGACGGGGTGCGGGAGCTGACCGGGCGACGGGCGCGCGCCGTCTCTTCTTGGGCGCGCGTACACGCGGCGGCCTTCGTGTCCGAACCCGCCCCGGCACCACCACAGCCGTCGGTGAGGCTGGGTTGACATCCCCCTTCCGCGCGGCGGCGAGGGAGGTAAGGTTCTTCTGGTCGGTGGGGACGCCCTGCACGAGGGCGTCGATGCCGTCGACGTCACGGGACGGGGAGAAGTTCCGTGAGTGGGCGGATCGGTTGGTCGCGACCGGTGACCCGGTGTCGGCGCGTGTGGCAGGGTGTCGGGTCCCGGCGCGAGATCAGGCCCGTTGCATGGCTTTCCGAGTACAACGCGGAGAAAGGCGCAAGCTCCGCACGAGACGGATTTCTACGAACTTCGACGCGGGAAGCGTTCGAACAGAAGCGGATTGGGGCTATGACGGGTAAGCGTGAAAGCGTTCGGGCGGAACGAGTCCGGGTCGACCTGACAGATTCACTGGCGACTGCGGAAAGCCTTACGCGCCAAAGGAATGCCCCGACTCAAGTTGCGACGGGATTATCGCGGTGAAGCGCGCCGGCGATCGCGCCTGAGCTGCCGAAGTGCGCGGCGAGGAAGACGAGGCCGAGCGGGTGTCCGCGCCGGATGAGTCGTCGTCGCCTCCCGTGGTCGCGTCTCGCGTGCGGCAGGAAGCTGCTGCCGACGGATGAAGCCCTCGAACGTTGCGTGCTCCTGACCAGCGCCCGCGCCATGGGCCGGCGTCACGCACAACGGGTGCCCCGCCGACGTCCTCGTCGAAGGCCCGAGGCTGGGACCTGACCATCACTATTACCCCTGATGAACAGGGGTTTCATGGTGCCCTCGGTGAGACTCGAACTCACACTGGACGGGTTTTGAATCCGTTGCCTCTGCCAATTGGGCTACGAGGGCATCCGCAGTCGCGCACGTGATGTGGCGGCTGCGACAGTCCACTCTAGATGATCGGCCGACGGACGGACCAGCCGGTACTCTGCACGCATCGGCTCGTGACGGATCGTGCTGGTCACGGGTACGTCGATGCGGAGGAGGGGATGGTGACGGTGACGGACAGGGTTGCGGCGTCGGAGGGCGAGCAGGTGACGACACATCGTGTGCTCGTGGCCGAGGACGACTCGTTGATCCGGATGGATCTCATCGAGATGCTCCGCGAGGAGGGATATGAGGTCGTCGGGGAGGCCCCCAACGGCCAGGTCGCAGTCGAGCTGACGGAGCAGCTGACCCCGGACCTGGTGATCATGGACGTGAAGA
Organism: Gordonia sp. ABSL11-1; assembly: GCF_030315685.1. Lineage (GTDB taxonomy): Bacteria > Actinomycetota > Actinomycetes > Mycobacteriales > Mycobacteriaceae > Gordonia. Next base: position 17,010 of record NZ_JASXSI010000026.1, read on the forward strand.
TGCCGATCCGCGACGGCATCGACGCCGCCTCGGAGATCGCCGAGAAGAAGCTGGCGCCGGTCGTCATGCTCACCGCGTTCAGCCAGCGTGAGTTCATCGAGAAGGCCCGCGACGCCGGGGCGATGGCGTATCTGGTCAAACCGTTCACGAAGGCCGACCTGGTGCCGGCGATCGAAGTGGCGGTCAGCCGCTACAACGAGGTCTCCGCCCTCGAGAAGGAGGTCGCCACCCTGGGAGACCGTCTCGAGACGCGCAAACTGGTCGAGCGTGCCAAGGGGCTTCTGATGGAGAAGCAGTCGTTGTCGGAACCCGAGGCGTTCAAGTGGATTCAGCGTGCGGCCATGGACCGTCGGACGACGATGAAGGCGGTCGCGCAGGTCGTCGTCGAGACGTTGGGGCCCACCGCCTGATCCATCCGTGGGTCGAGCCGTTAATTCTGTGAAAACACCGTGAGCCCTGTGGTGCGCGTTTGCCTCCAATACAGCGCGGCGGCCGTCGTTTGGGTCTATGTTTTCTCAAGGTCTCCTCAGCAGACCTCCCGGCAGACGAACACCTCGCCGCGCCGGGTGGGTGGGAAGTGAAGAGGTAAGAGAATGCATCGTCGCGTGACGACAGGTGCTCTCGCGTTGGCCATGGCGAGTGTTCTCGCCGTGTCCGCGTGTAGCAGCAAATCCAGCGACTCCGGATCCGAATCGGGCGCCAGCGGCTCGGCTGCCGCGAGTTCCGGACTGGAGATCGCACCACTGGCCCAGATCGACACCCAGGGCAATGAGGTCCAGGCGACCGCAGAGGAGGCCGCGCTCAACCCGGCCGGCGACGGCAAGGCCGAATGTCCCGAGACCACGATCGCCATGGCCGGCGCACTGACCGGCGCCGACGCCGCACTCGGCATCAACATCCGCAACGGCGCGCAGCTCGCCGTCGACCAGCACAACAAAGCGAACGCGAACTGCCAGATCGTCCTCAAGACCTTCGACACCGAGGGTGACCCGCAGAAGGCCACCCAGGTGGCCCCGCAGATCGTCAACGACGACGCCATCGTCGGCCTGATCGGTCCCGCCTTCTCCGGCGAGACGAAGGCCACCGGCGGCATCTTCAACCAGGCCGGACTCGTGTCGGTCACCGCCTCGGCCACCAACCCGACACTCACCGACAACGGGTGGAAGACCTTCTTCCGCGGCCTGGCCAACGACGACGTGCAGGGCCCCGCGGTCGCCAAGTACCTGACCGGCACCATGGGAAAGAAGAAGGTGTGCGTCATCAAGGACGACACCGATTACGGTGTGGGACTTGCCAAGGCGATGACCGAGTCGCTCGGCCCGGCCGCCGACGCCAGCTGCTCCGGCGACGTCAAGAAGGGTGACCGCGAGTTCTCTGCGATCATCTCGAAGGTCACCGCCGCCAATCCGGATGCGGTGTTCTACTCGGGTTACTATGCCGAGGCCGCCCCACTCGCGCAGCAGCTGAAGACCGCGGGCTCCGAGGCGACCTTCGTCTCCGGCGACGGCACCAACGACCCGCAGTTCACCGCGCAGGCCGGCGACAGCGCCAAGGGCGCGATGCTGAGCTGCCCCTGTGGTCCGGCACCCTCGCAGTTCAAGTCGGAGTACGAGTCGGCATTCAAGCAGGCCCCGGGCGTGTATTCGGTGGAGGCCTACGATCTCGCCACCATCTTGATGAAGGGCATCTCCGAGGGCCAGCGCACGCGGCCCGAGCTGCTGAACTTCGTCAAGACCTACAAGGGCCCCGGCCTGGCCCGGCAGTACGAGTGGACCCCGACCGGCGAGCTCACGTCGTCGCTGATCTGGGTGTACGACGTCAAGTAAGACACGACCATCACGGTGCGTCCGGGCACATCGGCCCGGACGCACCGTGGTCTGTGGGGGAAATCTCTGTGGCTGAAAGGCATGCATGATCGTGTACTCGATGGCCGAGACGACGGTGATGGCGTCGACCATCAACTTCGACCTCGGCGCTCTCAAGGACGGCTTCTGGGGCCTGACGATCGAGGGGCTGACCTACGGGTCGATCTACGCTCTCGTCGCGGTGGGGTACACCTTGGTGTACGGCGTCCTCCGGCTGATCAACTTCGCGCATTCCGAGGTCTTCATGCTCGGCATGTTCGGGCAGTACATCGGCCTGCTGCTGCTCGGTTTCACGCCCTCGGGGAACACCTACTCCGAGGGCACGTTCATGACGATCATCTACCTGCTCCTCGCCGGGCTGTGTGGCATGGCCGTATCCGGTAGCGCGGCAGTCGGATTGGAGTTCGTCGCCTACCGGCCACTGCGTAAACGCAACGCCAAGCCGCTGGCGTTCCTGATCACGGCGATCGGCATGTCGTTCGTCCTGCAGGAGTTCGTGCACTACGTGCTCCCGAAGCTGCCCATCGATCCGCCGCTCGGCGGCTCGAGCGCACAGCCGACGATCCGGCTGGTCCAGCCGGTCAAGGAGTTCAGCATCTTCGGTGCGCCCGTCTACAACCTCACGCTGATCATCATCCTCTCGGCGCTGATCCTGGCGCTGGGCACCGACTACATGATCAACCGCACCCGCCTCGGCCGCGGCATCCAGTCGGTGGCGCAGGACCCCGACGCGGCACTGCTGATGGGTGTGTCGCGCGAGCGCATCATCATGATCACGTTCCTCATCGGCGGCGTTCTCGCCGGCGCGGCCGCACTCCTCTACACGCTGCGGGTGCCGACCAACATCGTCTACTACGGCGGATTCATCCTCGGCATCAAGGCGTTCTGCGCCGCCGTCCTCGGTGGCATCGGCAACGTCCGGGGTGCGCTGCTCGGCGGACTTCTCCTCGGTGTCATGGAAAACTATGGGTCGGTGGTTCTCGGCAATCAGTGGAAGGACGTCGTCGCCTTCGTCCTGCTGATCCTGGTGCTGATGTTCCGCCCGACCGGCATCCTCGGCGAAAAACTCGGGAAGGCGAGGGTATGACGACACATCAGCCACCGGCGGATCCGTCGGCACTCAAGGATCCGAACGCACCCGAACCCCGCGGTGTCGGCGACGCCATCCGAACCTGGTGGAACGGCCTGCCGCGCGTCGCGCAATGGCTCGTCGGTGTCCCGGCGATCATCGTGATCGCACTGCTCCCGGTCGTCAATCCTCCGCTCATCACCACCACCGCAACCGATTTCGGGGTGGTGATGGCGACGTTCGCGATGACCGCGCTGATCGCCATCGGCCTCAACGTCGTCGTCGGCCAGACCGGCCTGCTCGACCTCGGATACGTCGGCTTCTACGCGGTCGGCGCCTACGTCGTCGCGCTGCTGACCAGCCCGGCGAGTCCACTGTGGAACAGCGCCGACCACGGGATCTTCTCCGGCCCGTGGGCGTGGCTGGCCTGTGTGCCACTCGCGATCATCATCACCGGCATCACGGGCGTGATCCTCGGAACGCCGACCCTGCGTGTACGCGGCGACTACCTGGCCATCGTCACACTCGGATTCGGCGAGATCGTGCGGCTGCTCGCCGACAACCTCAGCGACATCACCAACGGCGCGTCCGGCCTGCAGGGTGTGCTGTTCCCGGAACTCGGTACCTCCGACAAGCATCCCGACGGGGTGTTCTCCAGCGCCAACAACGCGGACACGCTCAACTACGGCGTGTGGTGGTATTGGCTGGGCATCGTCCTGGTCATCCTCGTGCTCATCGTGATCGGCAACCTGGAACGCAGCCGCGTCGGCCGCTCGTGGGTGGCCATCCGTGAGGATGAGGACGCCGCCGAGATCATGGGCGTACCGACCTTCAAGTACAAGCTGTGGGCATTCGTGATCGGCGCGGGCATCGGCGGACTCTCCGGCGCCGTGTACGCCGGTCAGGTGCAGTACGTCGATCCGAAGGCATTCACGGTCATCAACTCGATGCTGTTCCTGTGCGCCGTCGTGCTCGGCGGGCAGGGCAACAAGCTCGGCGTGATCGCCGGCGCATTCCTCATCGTCTACCTGCCGGCCCGCGTGCAGGGCGTCGAGATCGGTGGACAGTCGCTGAGTGAGTTCAAGTATCTGTTCTTCGGCATCGCCCTGGTGGTCCTGATGGTCTTCCGTCCGCAGGGATTGTTCCCGGCCCGCGCCCGCCTGATCACCTTCGGCCGCCGCATCTACGGCGCGGTGAAACGGGCGCCGGCGGTTCCGGCGCGTGGCGAGGAGGCCGGCGCATGACACGACATCGTCAACCCGACGACGGACCCGGCGACACCTCGGGCGGCGTGCCCGACCACGAGGAGCAGATCGCTGAGGCGGTCGCCGATCCCGAGGCCACCACCGTCGTCGACACCGCAGCCATCGACCCCGATCTGTCCGATCCGGAAGTCGTGGCCGAAGTCGTTGCGCCACAACGTGAGATCGTCACCGCGACCGGCGAGCCGCTGCTCGAGGTGAACGGTCTGACCGTCGAGTTCGGCGGTCTCGCCGCCCTTGACGACGTCACCTTCGACATCAAGCGGGGTGAGATCCTCGGCCTCATCGGGCCCAACGGTGCGGGCAAGACCACCTGTTTCAACGCCATCACCGGCGTGTACCGACCGACCCGCGGTACGGTCACGTTCGACGGCGCGCCGCTCGGCCGGATCAAGCAGCACAAGATCACCCGCAAAGGCATCGCCCGCACCTTCCAGAACGTCCGACTGTGGGGTGAGATGACGGCGCTGGAGAACGTGTGCGTCGGCACCGACGCGCGACACAAGACGTCGGTGTTCGGTGGCCTCCTGCGCACCCCGCGCCATTACCGCGAGGAACGCGACGCCGTCGACCGCGGAATGGCGTTGCTCGAGTTCGTCGGGATCGGTGCGCGGGCGGCAGAGAAGGCGTCGAATCTGCCCTACGGCGACCAGCGTCGTCTCGAGATCGCTCGTGCACTGGCGACCGAGCCGAAACTGCTGTGCCTCGACGAGCCCGCCGCCGGATTCAATCCGATCGAGAAGACCGCCCTGATGGGGCTGATCAAGAGAATCCGCGACGACGGTTACACGGTATTGCTGATCGAACACGACATGCGCCTCGTCATGGGGGTGACCGACCGCATCGTCGTGCTCGAGTTCGGACGCAAGATCGCCGACGGCACCCCGAGAGAAGTCCGCGACAACCCCGCCGTGGTGGCCGCCTACCTGGGAGTGCCCGATGACGAAACCGCCTGAACCCGCCAAGCCTGATCCCACTGCGTCCGATCCCACTGCGTCCGATCCCACTGCGTCCGATCCCGCTGCGCCTGATCCCGCTGCGCCTGATCCCACTGCGCCCGATACCGCTGTGCCCGATCCCGCTGTGCCCGATCCCACTGTGCCCGATCCCACTGTGCCCGATCCCACTGTGCCCGATCCCGCAACCCCTGCTTCGCCCGACTCGGCCACGTCGGCGACGCCCGTCCTCGAACTGCGTGACGTGGTCATCCACTACGGCCGCATCCGCGCGCTGCACGGGATCTCCCTGCAGGTGGGTGCCGGCGAGCTCGTCACCCTCCTCGGCGCGAACGGGGCGGGCAAGTCGACGACGATGCGAGGCATCTCCGGGCTGAACCGGCTGACCAGCGGCGAGATCCTGTTCAACGGCGAGGCCATCTCCGGGCTCGCCCCGCACGAGCGGGTCAAGCGCGGCATCATCCAGGTGCCGGAGGGTCGTCGGATCTTTCCCGGCATGACGGTGCTCGAGAATCTCGACATGGGTTGCTACGGAAGGAAGTTCGACTCGAAGGCGGCCTACCAGGAGTCGGTGGACCATGTCTTCGAGCTCTTCCCACGTCTCGGCGAGCGACGCAAACAGTTCGGTGGGACCATGTCCGGAGGCGAGCAGCAGATGCTCGCGATCGGCCGTGCGCTGATGGCCCGACCGAAACTCCTGCTGCTCGACGAACCGTCGATGGGCTTGGCGCCGATGGTGATCCAGCAGATCTTCCGGATCATCGCGCAGATCAACGCCGAGGGCACCACCATCCTCCTCGTCGAACAGAACGCGCAGCAGGCGCTGAGCCGCTCCACCCGCGGTTACATCCTGGAGACCGGTGTGATCACCAAGGAGGGTGCCGGCCGGGATCTCCTGGTCGACGACGCGGTGCGCGAGGCATATCTGGGCGTCGCCTGACGTCGGCGGATCGAAGTCAACCGAAGGGTTCCCGGATCCGACCCGAGCTGCCTCGGTAGGCGAGTCCGGCCGTATACATCTGCAGCGCCGGAGGCCGTCGGCGACAACAGTTGTCGTCGACAGCCTCCGGGCATGCTCTCGAATACGGCGGGCCGGCCGACCTCACGCGTGACGCACGTCCAAGGATCTGCGCGTCGGCATCATCTACCCTCGAGGCATGCCGGGCATTGTAGTGACACCGAGCCGAGATCTCGATCTGGTGAGTTCGCTCCTCGCGCAGGCGTTCGTCGACGACCCCGTCATCCGATGGCTGCAGCCCGATCCGCGACACCACAAACAGATCTTCCTCACGCTCGCCCGGTGGGTGCACGGCGCCGACGCGTCGATCGATCTCGCCGTCCGCGACGGCGTTCCGATCGGGGCGGCGGTGTGGGACGCTCCCGGTCACAAGGTGAGCGCGACAGCGCAGATCGCGTCGATGGCCGGCTTCGCGAAGGCGCTCCGCAGTCGGATGCGCTACGGCGGCATCCTCGAGCAACAGTTCACCAAGCTCCGCCCCAAGGAACCGCACTGGTATCTGGGGCAGGTCGGCGCGACCATCAAGGGGGCCGGTGTCGGCGGCGCACTCCTGGCGGCGGGGATCGACCGGGTGGATGCCCCCGCGTATCTCGAGAGCTCCAACGAGGCCAACATCCCCCTGTACGAGCGCTACGGATTCCAGGTCACCACCGAGATCACGCTCCCGTACGACGGCCCGACCGTCTGGCCCATGTACCGCCGCGGCTGAACCTGTCCGAAACGCGGACCCGAGACGTCGAACCGATCTACGCTCGCAGCATGTCGGACATCTCCGTCGTCGCCTCCACGGACAAGAAGCTCGTGAGTGATGTCCTTGCACAAGCTTTCATCGACGATCCGGTGGTCCGCTGGATGGCGCCCGACCCCGCAAAGCATCGGGCGTTCTTCAGAGCGATGTTGACCACCGGGCACGGCCGGGAGAACGGTCTGGACGTGGCGATGCACGACGGTGTCGTCGTCGGCGCGTCGGTCTGGGATCCGCCGGGTTTCACCACCCGCAAGGTCGATGAGCTTCGCGGCATACTCGGATTCATCCGGGCCCTCGGGCAGCGCGCGTCCTATGGGCAGGACCTCGAGCGGCTGTGTGCCGAACACCGACCGGACGAGCCGTACTGGTATCTGCCGCTGATCGGCGCCACCGCCCACGGGCAGGGGATCGGCACGACCCTGTTGCACGCACGCCTCGACGACATGCGCGGACCGGTCCACCTGGAGGCCTCCAACGAGGTCAACGTCCCGCTGTACGAACGCTTCGGTTTCGAGGTGAACGGAGAGATCCAGCTGCCGAACGACGGGCCCAAGCTGTGGCCCATGCGCCGACGTCGCTGACACCCCCTCGAACTGTCGGGGCGTGTCACTAGACTCGCTGGGGTGAGTCCCGCGAAGAGTTCGACAGCCCCCGCGAAGAAGTCCGCCGGCAAGGACGGGCAGCCGGTCCTGATGCTGCTCGACGGGCATTCGTTGGCCTACCGTGCCTTCTTCGCGTTACCGGCAGAGAACTTCAAGACGGCGACGGGTCAGACCACGAACGCGGTGTACGGCTTCACCTCCATGCTCATCAACCTGCTGCGTGACGAGCAGCCGACGCACATCGCCGCGGCCTTCGACGTCTCCCGCAAGACCTTCCGTTCCGAGATGTTCCCCGAGTACAAGGCGCAGCGGTCGAAGTCGCCCGACGAGTTCAACGGCCAGGTCGACCTGACCAAGGAGGTGCTCGACGCGCTCGGTGTCCCCGTGATGGCGATCGAGGGCTTCGAGGCCGACGACATCATCGCCACCCTCGCGACCCAGGCCGAGGGTGAGGGCTTCAAGGTCCTCGTCGTGACCGGCGACCGCGACTCGCTGCAGCTCGTCGACGACAGCGTGACGGTGCTCTACCCGCGCAAGGGTGTCTCGGACCTGACCCGTTTCACGCCGGAGGAGGTCGAGAAGAAGTACGGACTGACCCCGGCGCAGTACCCCGACTACGCCGCCCTGCGGGGCGACCCCAGCGACAACCTGCCGGGCATCCCCGGGGTGGGGGAGAAGACCGCATCCAAATGGATCCGTGAGTACGGGTCGCTGGCCTCGCTCGTCGATCACGTCGACGAGGTGAAGGGCAAGGTCGGCGACGCGTTGCGCGCTCACCTGGCGTCGGTGCAGACCAACCGTCAGCTGACCGAGTTGGTGCGCGACATGCAGTTGCCGGCGGGACCCGACGAGCTGGCGATGGTCGGCTGGGATCGTGACCGCATCCACCAGCTGTTCGACGACCTCGAGTTCCGGGTCTTGCGCGACCGCCTCTTCTCGACCCTGACTTCCGTTGAGCCGGAGGCGGAGTCGGGATTCGACCTGGACGGGACGATACTGCGTGCCGGCGAGGTCCGGGCCTGGCTCGACGAGCACACGACGACCGGTCGCAGCGGTGTCGCGGTCACGTCGCCGCAGTCGGTGACCGGCGCCGACGCGACCGGCATCGCCATCGCCGCCGCTGACGGGACGTCGGCGTTCATCGACGTCACCGCGATCGACTCCGACGACGACAAGGCCTTGGGTGCATGGCTTGCCGACCCGGACAAGCCGAAGGCGCTGCACGAGGCGAAGTGGGCGATGCACGCCGTACGGGCCCGCGGCTGGATTCTCGGTGGAGTCACCAGCGACACGTCGCTCGCCGCCTACCTCGTCCGCCCCGGACAGCGCACGTTCAACCTCGACGATCTGGCGCTGCGCTACCTGCGTCGGGAGTTGCGCGACGATGCCGCACCCGACGATGGTCAGATGTCGCTGCTCGACGAGGACGCCGGTGACGCCAAGCTCGCCGAGCACCAGATGCTCGAGGCGCGGGCGGTCGCCGAACTCGCCGACACCCTCGACATCGAACTCGAACGCATCGACTCCAGGGCGCTGCTGACCGAGATGGAACTGCCCTTGCTGTTCGTGCTCGGCGAACTCGAGGCGGCCGGGATCGCTGTCGACGTCGACCACTTCGGCGAGTTGGAAAGCGACTTCTCCCAACGTATCCGGACCGCCGCCGACGCCGCCTACGACGTCATCGGCGAGCAGATCAACCTCGGGTCGCCCAAACAGCTGCAGACGGTGCTGTTCGACAAGCTCGACATGCCCAAGACCAAGAAGACCAAGACGGGCTACACCACCGACGCCGACGCCCTGCAGAGCCTGTACGAGAAGACCGAGCATCCCTTCCTCGCGCAGCTGCTCGAGCACCGCGACGCGACCCGGCTCAAGGTGACCGTCGACGGCCTGCTGAAGTCGGTCGCCGACGACGGTCGCGTGCACACCACCTTCAACCAGACAGTCGCCGCGACCGGGCGTCTGTCGTCGACCGAGCCCAATCTGCAGAACATCCCGGTGCGGACCCAGGCCGGCCGGCAGATCCGCCAGGGCTTCATCGTCGGCGTCGGGAGCGGAGCGGGCGGGCCAGGTCAAGTCGGCGCCGGGAGCGGACCGGGTGGGGTCGGTGCCGACGGCGACGGGTACGACTGCCTGATGACCGCCGACTACAGCCAGATCGAGATGCGGATCATGGCGCACCTGTCCGAGGACGCCGGTCTGATCGAGGCGTTCAACACGGGTGAGGACCTGCACAACTTCGTGGGCTCGCGCGCATTCGGGGTGCCGATCGACGAGGTCACCACCGAGATGCGTCATCGGGTGAAGGCGATGTCGTACGGGCTGGCCTATGGGTTGAGTGCGTTCGGCCTCGCGGCGCAGCTGAAGATCAGCCGCGACGAGGCGAAGGAGCAGATGGAGGCGTACTTCGCCCGCTTCGGCGGGGTGCGTGACTACCTGCACAACGTCGTCGACGAGGCCCGCCGCAACGAGTACACCGCCACCCTGTTCGGTCGTCGGCGCTACCTGCCCGACCTCAACAGCGACAACTGGCAGCGGCGTCAGTCGGCCGAGCGGATGGCGCTCAACGCGCCCATCCAGGGCACGGCCGCCGACATCATCAAGGTCGCGATGATCAACGTGTACGGACGATTGCGTGACGAGAAGCTGCGATCCCGGATGCTGCTGCAGGTCCACGACGAACTCGTCGTCGAGGTCGCCTCGGGCGAGCGGGAGTCCGTCGAGGCCGTCGTCCGCGAGGAGATGGGCAGCGCGATCACGTTGTCGGTGCCGCTGGAGGTCTCCGTCGGCTTCGGGCGCTCGTGGGACGACGCGGCGCACTGATGACCCGGATCGGTGTCCTCACCGGTGACGGGATCGGCCTCGAGATCGTGCCGTCGGCGATCGCCGTCGCGAACGCTGCGGCACGCGCTGAGAGTGCCGAATTCGATTGGCTGGAACTGCCATTCGGCCGCAGCGCCATCAACTCCCACGGAACTCCGGTCCCCGAGGAGACCCTGCTGGCCCTCGACGACCTCGACATCTGGGTGCTCGGTCCGCACGATTCGGCGGGTTACCCCGCGGAGCACGCGGGTCGCACGCCGGGTGCGGTGATCCGGAAGCGCTACGGCCTGTTCGCCAATCTGCGACCGGCCCGCGCATTCCCCGGTGTGCACGCCACGTCCCGGGCGATCGACCTGCTGATCGCCCGCGAGAACACCGAGGGTCTCTACGCCGACCGCAACATGGTGGCCGGCAGTGGTGAGTTCATGCCGACCCCGGACATCGCGATGGCCGTCGGTGTGATCACCCGGCAGGCGACCGAGCGCATCGCCCGCGTGGCGTTCGACGCGGCTCGGCAGCGCAAGCACCGGGTCACGATCGTGCACAAGGCCAACGTGCTGACGATGACGACCGGGCTGTTCCGCGACGTGTGTCGCGAGGTGGCCGCCGACTATTCCGACGTCATCGTCGACGAACAGCACGTCGATGCGATGGCCGCCCACCTCGTCCGGCGGGCCGGTGACTTCGACGTCGTCGTGACCGAGAACCTGTTCGGCGACATACTCTCCGACCTCGCCGGAGAACTCGCCGGGTCGTTGGGCATGGCAGCGTCGGTGAACTGTTCGGACACCAAGGTCATGGCGCAGGCGGCTCACGGCGCCGCGCCCGATATCGCCGGACGCGGACTCGCCAACCCGGTCGCGATGATCCTGTCGACGGCGATGGCATTCCGACGGCACGGTCTCGCGACAACGGACTCGGCGATGGTGGCGGTCGCGGGGCGGATGGAGGCCGCAGTGGCCGATACCCTCGCTGCTTCGGTCGCGACCGCGGACCTCGGCGGCACCGCGACGACCACCGAGTTCACCGCGGCGGTCGTCGAACGGGTGTGATCGGCTGCGGGCAATGGTCTCGATGTGCTCGCTCGTTCCTCGCGGGCTACTCGACCATCGGAGAAGCTCACCGTCCCGGCGTTCCCTCGCTCGAGTGGCCGAGGAGCCTGCGGGCGTTCCCTTCCGCTGGTCGAGTAGCCGACGAGCCTGCGAGGAGGCGTGTCGAGACCACGACCGGTAAATCTCTCGTAACTAGCCGGTGGATGGACTTGGTACCCACTAAGTTCGACACTGAGCGTGACGACGACCGGGAGGTGCGTCGTCGTGCGCCCGAGCATGTGAATGCATGCGGGAAACGAACAGATGGGGTGTGTGATGCGTGTAGTGCGATCCCGGCTCGGAGTCCTGACGGCTCTCCTGGCCGTGCTGGTCCTCGCGATGGCAGGTTGTTCCAACAGCGAGGACTCCGAATCGGCCGGTCCCGCGAGTTCGTCGGCGGCCGTCGACGTCTCCGAGGTCTCGGAGATCGCGGCTCTGGTCCCGCAGAACATCCGCGATTCCGGGAAGCTCATCGTCGGTGTGAACGTCCCGTATCAGCCGAACGAGTTCAAGGATTCCTCCGGCCAGATCGTCGGCTACGACGTCGATCTGATGAACGCGATCGGCAAGGTCCTCGGGCTGACGCCGGAGTTCAAGGAAGCCGAGTTCGACAAGATCATCCCGGCCGTCCAGCAGGGCACCTACAACGTCGGCATGTCGTCGTTCACCGACACCAAGGAACGCGAAGAGCAGGTCGACTTCGTCACCTACTTCAGCGCCGGCATCCAGTGGGCTCAGCGCAAGGGCGAGAACATCGACCCGAACAACGCCTGCGGCAAGCGGGTCGCGGTGCAGTCGACGACCGTCGAGGACACCGACGAGGTCCCGGCCAAGAGCAAGGCCTGCACTGACGCCGGCAAGCCGGCCATCGAGAAGCAGCGGTACGACTCGCAGGACGAGGCCGTCAATGCGCTGGTCATCGGCAAGGTCGACGCCATGTCGGCGGATTCGCCGGTCACCGCATACGCGATCAAGCGGTCCGACGGCGCGCTCGAGCCGGCAGGTGGCGTCTTCGAGTCCGCACCGTACGGCTACCCGGTCGCGAAGGGTTCGCCGCTCGCCGAGGCCCTGCGCCAGGCCGTGCAGCACCTGATCGACAACGGCCAGTACAAGACGATCGCCGAGAACTGGGGCGTCCAGGCGGGCACCATCCCGAACTCGGTGATCAACGGCGCGGTCAGCTGACGACGTGACGTCTCCATCGACCGGGCCGATCGCGCCCGATCCGACGGAACCCGCGCCGATCAAGGCGGTCCCACTGCGCCATCCGGGACAGTTGATCGCTGCCGCGGTGGTGTTGATCCTGGTCGCGCTGTTCGTCTGGGGTGCGGCCACCAATGACGCCTATCGGTGGGACACGTACGCGAAGTACCTGTTCGACACCCGGATTCTGTCCGGCGTCTGGTACACGCTGGTACTCACCGTACTGGCGATGATCATCGCGATCATCCTCGGTGTGGTGTTGGCGGTCATGCGCCTCTCGCCGAATCCGGTGCTGCGCTACACGGCATGGGTGTACCTGTGGATATTCCGCGGGACACCCGTGTACGTGCAGTTGGTGTTCTGGGGTCTGTTCCCGTCGATCTACAAGCGGATCGATCTCGGCATCCCGTTCACGGTGCAGTTCGCCCACTTCGACATCCAGTCGTTGAACGCGGCATTCCTCTTCGCGATGATCGGCCTGGCACTCAACGAGGCGGCCTACATGGCCGAGATCGTCCGCGCCGGCGTGTCGTCGGTGGGTGAGGGGCAGACGGAAGCGTCAGTGGCACTGGGTATGTCGTGGGCGCAGACGATGCGTCGAACGGTGTTGCCGCAGGCGATGCGGGTGATCATCCCGCCGACCGGCAACGAGCTGATCAGCATGCTGAAGACGACGAGCCTTGTTGCCGCAGTGCCGTTGACGAACGAGCTCTACGGTCGCGCACGTGACATATCGGGCGTCAACTTCCAGCCCATCCCGCTGCTGATGGTCGCGTCGACCTGGTACCTGATCATCACCAGCGTCCTCATGGTGGGGCAGTTCTACCTGGAGCGCTACTACTCGAAGGGCGCGAGCCGGCAGATGACGGCCCGACAGCTCAAAGCCATGGCCGCCGTGCAGAATGCACCGATCATCGAAGGGGAGAGCGATGAGAGCCGCTGATCACCCGATGGTGCTGGCCGAGCGGGTCTGCAAGAACTTCGGGTCACTGGAGGTGCTGAAGGGCATCTCGTTGGAGGTCGGTCGCGGCGAGGTGCTGTGCATGATCGGCCCGTCGGGTTCGGGCAAGTCGACGTTCCTTCGATGCGTCAACCATCTCGAGGTCGTCAACGCCGGCCGACTCTACGTCGACGGGGACCTCATCGGATACCGGGAGCGCGGCGACAAGCTCTACGAGATGAGCCCGAAGGACGCGGCCAAGCAGCGCCGTGACATCGGAATGGTGTTCCAGCACTTCAACCTCTTCCCGCACCGCACCGCCCTCGAGAACGTGATCGAGGCTCCGACGCAGGTGAAGGGGGAGAGCAAGAAGGCGGCCACCGAGCGTGCCCGGTATCTGCTCGATCGGGTCGGCCTCGACGACAAGTCCGACACCTACCCGGCACAGCTGTCCGGTGGACAGCAGCAACGTGTCGCGATCGCCCGTGCGCTCGCGATGGAACCGAAACTGATGTTGTTCGACGAGCCGACGTCGGCGCTCGATCCCGAACTCGTCGGCGAGGTCCTCGGCGTGATGCGCGAGCTCGCCGCCAGCGGGATGACGATGCTCGTGGTCACCCACGAGATGGGGTTCGCGCGGGAGGTCGCCGACCAGTTGGTCTTCATGGACGGCGGGGTCGTCGTCGAGCATGGCAACCCCCGCGAGGTCCTCGCCAACCCGCAACACCAACGGACACAGGGGTTCCTGTCGAAGTTGTTGTGAGCCTTTCGGGCAGGTTCTGACAGCCACCCCGAATCTGCAACACCACCTCGGTAATGTGTGAAGGTGGTGTTGCAAAGTAGGGGTGGCTGTCAGGCGACGTCGATGAGTGGATCCGAATCGGTGCGCCGTGCGTCCAACTGTCATGGACGATCTGTCACTAATCGAACACGCACTGGTCCGTCCCGAGCTACTCGCTCGTGGATTCACGGACTATGAGATCCGATCCGGTACCGAATCGGGGGTCCTGACCGTGCTGGCCCGCGGCGTGGTGATCTCCACGGCCTTCCTCGACGGCACCCGGGAGCAGCGCTATCGCGAGCTCTCGATCGCGCGTCTCCGGACGTCGCGCCGTCCGGGGCGTGCACTCGCAGCGGGGTCCGCCGGAGCCGTCCTCGGACTCCCGGTCTGGGGTATCGATGTCCGCCAGGTCGTGATGGCCGATCCGTCACGCTCACCCGGATCGCGGGCCTCGACCGGTGTGAAACTCATGACGGACAAGCGGCCACCGGCATTAACCGTCGTCGATGGTGTGCTGGTGACGTCACCGGCACGCACGGTCATCGACATCGCCCGGACCGCGAGTCGGGTTCCGGCCATCGCGATCGGCGATTCCGCACTGCACCAGGAGTTGTGCACCATGGAGGATCTGCAGAACGAGCTGGACCTGATCACGAGAATGACCGGAGCCGAGAGAGCTCGCCTGATCGTCTCGGAGCTCAACGGACTCGCCGAGTCCGTCCTGGAGTCGCGCAGTCGGATCGAGCTCGTCGATCGCGGCGTGCCGATGCCAGAACTACAGGTGGATCTCTACGACAGCTGGGGACGATGGATCGGGAGGGTCGACTTCTACTGGCGGGAGCAGAAGACGGTCGGTGAGGCCGACGGTGAGTCGAAGTACCAGGGCGAGAGCGGGGTAGCGGTGCTCCGCAAGGAGAAGGGACGCTCTGATGCGCTCGTCGAGGCCGGCAACCGCGTCATCCACGGGGGATGGTCCGACGTCGACCAGGCCGACGGTCTGGTCGCGCGGGTTCGACGTCTGATGGAGCCGCAGGCCGCCTGAGGTAGCCACCCTCGCTCTGCAACATCACCCGACTTCACAACCCGCGTGGTGTTCGAAACCAGGGGTGGCTGCCACAGTCGGCAAGCGGGCACCGGAAACCCGTCACCCCTTCCGGCAACAGAAGATGGCCGTCCCCGGGAAGTACTGACCGCGGAAGGGGCTCCACTGGCCCCACTCCTGGTCGAAGCCCTCGGGCCACTCGGGTTCGATGAGGTCGTCGAGAATCATTCCAGCAGAACGGATCTCCCGAACACGGTCGCCGATGGTGCGGTGGTGCTCGACGTAGGTGATGGCGCCGTCGTTGTCGACCTCGGTGTAGGGCGTACGGTCGAAGTAGGGGATCTGCACGATGAGGCCGTCGGGCCCGGGATCGTCGAGGAACATCCACCGCATCGGGTGATTGACCGCGAACACCCATCGGCCGCCTGGCCGCAGAACCCGCGCGACCTCCGCCATCACGCCGGCGCTGTCGGCGACGAACGGCACCGCACCGAACGCAGAGCACACGATGTCGAACGACCCGTCGCCGAAGGGGAGCGACTCGGCGGTCGCCTGCACCAGCGGGACGCGCACGCCGTCGGCGGCCATCGCGGCGAGTCCGATGCCCAGCATGCGCCGCGACAGATCGACGCCGACGACACGTGCGCCCTGTCCTGCCAGCCAGCGAGAACACGGAGCCGATCCGCAGCCGACCTCGAGAACGTCGCGATCCGCGGTGTCGCCGAGGAGTCCGACGTCGGCCTCGCGCAATCCTTCCGGGCACCAGACGAAGTCGCCGCCGGCCGCGTGCGCACCCAGGAACTCGCCGTGCTCGGCGTGGTAGTTCTCGGCGTCGTGATCCCACCACCAGCGGTTCGCCCGGTCGCTCGTGGTGGAGTCGACGGCGGTCAGGACGCGCGGCGGCCGGACCGACCCGACGTCGTCGTGCTGGTCGGGGTCATCGTTCACGTGGTGATCATAGGGTCACGGGGTGAGCTCGTAGAAGCGGAAGAACCCGAAGTCCTCGACCGGCAGCACCGTCACCGTGGAGAACCCGGCATCACGCGCGTATCCCTCGAGGGCGGAGCGACGCATGACCGTGCCCGTCGCCGCCGACGGTGGCGAACTCATCGAGTCCGGTAAGCACACGAACACCGAGAACCCGTACATGATCTTGTCGACATCATCTGCGGGACCGGCGAATTCGTCCGACACCACCTCGTCCATCACGATCATCCTGCCGCCGGGCGTGAGCGCCTCCCGGGCCGCCGACAACACCTCGACCGGCCGTGGCATGTCGTGCAGACACTCGAAGGCGAAGACGACGTCGAACGGTCCGTGCTGTTGGGCGCCGGAACCGTCGGCGAGCACGAAGTCGACACGGTCGTCGACACCGGCGTCGCCCGCCACGCGCTGTGCCATCTGCACCGACTCCTCGTCGACGTCGAGCCCCACGAAGGTCGCACCGGGATAGGCCTGTGCGAGAGCGACCGTCGAGTGGCCACCGCCGAAGCCGATGTCGGCGATCCGTGCGCCCGGCGTCGACAGCCGCCCATGGAGATGCCCGACGCAGGCCAGCGCCGGGGCCAGCTCGCGCTCGAACCACGGCTTGTTCAGCTCGGCCTGACATTCGCGAGCGTCGGCGCCGAGCTCGGCCCACCTCAGCCCGCCGCCCGAGCGGTAGGCCGCGAGCAGTTCGGAAATGTGCGCGAACGACGCGGCGAACATCCGGGGCAGTGGGCCGAGATAGGTCAAGACTCGACGTGTCGGTGAGCGCCTCGGCGGCGCCTGGCGGCAACGAGGACCGTGGCGGATCCTGCCCGAGGTCGGCGTCGACGATGCCGTAGACCGACTGCATCTCCAGCCACTCCAGCGCATAACGGGCGTCGGGTGTCGGTCGGGGTGGCGAGTTCGTCGGCGGTGACGGGCACGTGGTCGACGAGGCAGCGATACCAGCCGAGCCGCTCGCCCAGGTAGATGCTCATGGTCCCCGCGGTGGCGATCGCGGAGGCGAAGATGCGTTCGGCGAACGCATCGGCGGTGGATGTGTCGGGTGCGGTGGTCATGAGGCGACCTTGCGACGGCGAGGTCTCGAACACCTGTCGGATCGGTCATGGATCGGACGCAGTCCCGACGAACGGATGACAAGCAGTTCGACGACGGCCTCAGCAGGCGCGGCCGGCGAGCATGGACTCGGTCTTGGCGTTGCCGTCCCAGTGCCGTAGGCCGACGGCCCGGCCCTCGATGGTCCCGCGGGTGTCGAGCACGGCGAGTGCCCGGGTGAGTTCGTCGGGGGTGAGCCGCCGGGCCAGCGTGACGTGCGGGGTCCACCGCCCGGCCAGGCTGTGCGGCATCGGTGTGGCGCCACCTCCCGACTCGTCGCCGAGGTGATCGGCGGCCAGGCGCAGCGTCTGCGCATGCACCGACAACAGGTCGGTCGACGGCACCACCAATCGCGCGAGTGTCAGGTGATCCGGGCGGCCGAACAGGATCGGCGCGCCGAGGAGCACGGGGATCGGCAACCGCATCCCGACGGGCACGAGGGCGGCGTCGGCCGAGCCGGCGATGTGACCGGCGGCGGCCAGGGTGATGTGCGGTCGATTGCTGGGGGCGCGATGTGCGCTCTGACTGGGCAGTCCGGCGGCGGCCAGCGTGTCCCACTCATCGCGAACCTGCTGGTCAGACGCCTCGTCCAACAGCAGTTCGAGCGAATGAACCACCTGGTCACCCCTCACCGTCACAGCCATTTGCCCAGTACAATGCCGCTGGAGTACGCTGGCTCACGCGCGTGTGCTCGACTACACGCTGTTCATACGTGCAATCAGAAGAACTTTACCTACTACACACCTGTCCGGAGCAACTCAACATATGTCGTCCCCCACGATCACCTCGCCGCAAGTAGCCGTCAATGACATCGGCTCGGCCGAGGACTTCCTCGCCGCCATCGACTCCACGATCAAGTACTTCAACGATGGCGACATCGTGGAAGGCACCATCGTCAAGGTCGATCGCGACGAGGTTCTGCTCGACATCGGTTACAAGACCGAAGGCGTCATCCCGTCTCGCGAACTCTCGATCAAGCACGACGTCGACCCCAATGAGGTCGTCAACGTCGGTGACGAGGTCGAGGCCCTGGTCCTCACCAAGGAGGACAAGGAAGGCCGCCTGATCCTGTCCAAGAAGCGTGCTCAGTACGAGCGCGCGTGGGGCACCATCGAGGAGCTCAAGGAGAAGGACGAGGCCGTCAAGGGCACCGTCATCGAGGTCGTCAAGGGTGGCCTGATCCTGGACATCGGTCTGCGTGGCTTCCTCCCGGCATCGCTGGTCGAGATGCGTCGCGTCCGCGACCTCCAGCCGTACATCGGCAAGGAGATCGAGGCCAAGATCATCGAGCTCGACAAGAACCGCAACAACGTGGTCCTGTCGCGTCGCGCCTGGCTCGAGCAGACCCAGTCCGAGGTCCGCAGCGAGTTCCTGCACCAGCTGCAGAAGGGCCAGGTCCGCAAGGGCGTCGTGTCCTCGATCGTCAACTTCGGTGCGTTCGTCGATCTCGGCGGCGTCGACGGTCTGGTGCACGTCTCCGAGCTCTCCTGGAAGCACATCGATCACCCGTCCGAGGTCGTCGCCGTGGGCGACGAGGTCACCGTCGAGGTGCTCGACGTCGATCTGGATCGCGAGCGTGTGTCGCTGTCGCTCAAGGCAACGCAGGAAGATCCGTGGCGTCAGTTCGCCCGCACCCATGCGATCGGTCAGATCGTGCCGGGCAAGGTCACCAAGCTGGTGCCGTTCGGTGCGTTCGTCCGCGTCGACGAGGGCATCGAGGGTCTGGTCCACATCTCCGAGCTGGCCGAGCGCCACGTCGAGGTGCCGGATCAGGTTGTCGCCGTCGGCGACGACGCGATGGTCAAGGTCATCGACATCGACCTGGAGCGTCGCCGGATCTCGCTGTCGCTGAAGCAGGCCAACGAGGACTACACCGAGGAGTTCGACCCCTCGAAGTACGGCATGGCCGACAGCTACGACGAGCAGGGCAACTACATCTTCCCCGAGGGATTCGACGCCGACACCAACGAGTGGCTCGAAGGCTTCGAGAAGCAGCGTGAGGCATGGGAGGCCCGGTACGCCGAGGCCGAGCGTCGCCACAAGATGCACACTGCGCAGATGGAGAAGTTCGCCGCTGCAGCCGCCGAGGCCGCCAACGCCCCGTCGGACTACTCGTCGGCATCCGAGAGCCGCTCGAGCTCGAGCTCGAGCAGCGCTCCGTCGACCGGCGGTTCACTCGCCAGCGACGAGCAGCTCGCCGCTCTGCGCGAGAAGCTGTCGGGCAACGCCTGATACGCACACCGCAGTAACCACTCACCGCTCCCCGGTTCGGATTCCGAACCGGGGAGCGGTGTTTTATGTGCACCCACTCATGCGTTGTTGACAATAATTGTCATTAAAGGCTTCACTATCCCGCGTGCATCTACAACGGACAAACCTGACACGGGCCGCCGCGCTGCTGGTCGTGTCGTCCTTCGCGCTCACCGCCTGCGGTTCCGACAGCGGGACCAGCGGGACGACGGCCACCAGCAGCGCACCCTCGGGCTCGGCAGCGGCGCAACCCGTCGAACAGCAGAGCGCCACACCGCGTCTCGCCCTCAGCTACGACGGCGGCATCCTCGTGCTCGACGCCGACAACCTCCAGCAGGTCGCCGACATCCCCACCGAGGGCTTTATCAGGCTCAACGGCGCCGGCAACGGCCGCAACGTCTTCGTCTCGGAGACAGGCGGGTTCCGTGTCCTCGACATGGGCACGTGGACTCGTCAGCACGGCGACCACGGGCACTACTACACGACGCAGCCGACGATGACCGACATGCGTTTCGGCGGTGAGGAACCCGGCCACGTCGTGCCGCACGACTCGCGGATCACGCTGTTCAGCGACGGCACGGGCGAGGTCGACGTCGTCGAGCCCGCGGAGTTGCTGCGCGGCAATGCGAAATCGACCGAGTACACCGTGCCGGAACCGCACCACGGCGTCGCCGTGTCCCGCGGGGACGGCACCCTGGTCACCACTGCAGGCAATGACGACACCCGCACCGGCATCGTCATCCTGGACAAGGAGCGCAAGGAGATCGCCCGCAACGATCAATGTCCCGGTGTGCACGGCGAGGCCGCAGCGGCCGACGGCGTGCTGACCTTCGGATGCCAGGACGGCATCCTGATCGTGCGCGGCAACGAGATCCAGAAGGTGCAGAGCCCCGATGCCGCCTACGGACGCATCGGCAACCAGGCCGGGTCCGAGGAGTCACCGGTCGTGCTCGGCGACTACAAGACCGACAAGGACGCCGAACTCGAACGACCGAACCGCTTCACCCTCACCGACACCCGGACCGGGCAACTGCGCGTCGTCCCGTTCCCGGCGAGCTACAGCTTCCGGTCCATCGAGCGCGGACCGGACGGGTCGGCGGTCATCCTCGGCACCGACGGCGTGTTGCACGTGTACGACCCTGCGACCGCCCAGCCGATCCGCACCATCCCGGTGATCCCGGCGTGGACCGAGCCCGACGAGTGGCAGTCACCGATGCCCAACGTCCACGTGCAGGACGGCGTCGCCTACGTCGCCGACCCGACCGCCAAGACGATCACCGCTGTCGATCTGACGACGGGGGAGAAGAAGGCCCAGGCCGGTCTGCTGCAGCAGACGATCGAACTCACCGGCGTCACCGGCTGATCCGCATCCCACGACGAGACTGACCACGAATCGGTCGCCCACACTGTTCCCGCGGCATCCATCGCGAGGTCGCGGGAACAGTCGTCGCAGCGTTTGCGAGACTGGTCGATGTGATCAGACTGGGGCTGTCCGGCGGCATCGGCGCCGGCAAATCGACGGTGGCGACGACCTTCATCGAGCGGGGCGGCTATCACGTCGACGCCGACAAGATCGCCCGTGAGGTCGTCGGTCCGGGAACCGAGGGGCTGGCGGCGCTGGTCGAGGCGTTCGGCGACGACATCCTCACCGCCGAGGGCACCCTCGATCGGCCGGCGCTGGCCGCCAAGGCTTTCGTCGACGACGAGCAGCGAAAGAAGCTGAACGCGATCACCCATCCGCTCGTCGGCAAACGCACCCAGGAGCTCGTCGAGGCAGCCCCCGCCGATGCCATCGTGGTGCAGGACATCCCGCTGCTCGTCGAGGGCAACATGGCGCCGTTCTTCCATCTCGTGGTGATCGTGCACGCCGACGCCGAGGTCCGGGTGCAGCGCCTGACCTCTGCCCGCGGCATGCCCGAGAGCGACGCGCGGGCCCGCATCGCCGCGCAGGCCGACGACGAGCAGCGCCGCGCCGTCGCCGACGTCTGGCTGGACAATCATGGCTCGCCGGACGATCTTGCCGCGGCGGCCGCCGCGCTATGGGATGAGCGCCTGGTCCCGTTCGAGGCGAACATCCGCTCGCGCACGGTCGCGCAGGCGCCGCTGGCCCTCGTCGATCCGGACCCGGAGTGGGCCGCCCTCGGCACACGGATCGTCAACCGGCTCTGGGCGATCGTCGGCGACAAGGCATCGGCGATCGACCACATCGGCTCGACGGCCGTCCCCGGCCTGGCCGCGAAGCCGACCATCGACGTGCAGATCACCGTCGCCGACCTCGACGTCGCCGACGGGCTCGCCGACACCCTCGCCGACGGCGGCTTCCCCCGCGTCGCCGGCATCGACGGTGACAACCCCAAGCCCGATCCGTCGACCGGCTCGGTCGACCGGGGATTGTGGGGCAAGCGTTTTCACGGCTCCGCCGACCCCGGCCGTCCGGTCAACGTCCATCTGCGCGCTGCGGGCTCGCCCGGCGGTCGTTTCGCGATCGACTTCCGCGACTGGCTACGCGCCGACGACGCCGCCCGCGACGAGTACGCACAGATCAAACGTGCCGCCCTCGACGGCGCCGACGGCGACCTCGGACGCTATGTCACCGCCAAAGAGCCGTGGTTCGACGATGCCTATCGTCGCATCGCCGTCTGGAAGCAGTCGTGCGACTGAACACGCGCGTATCAGCGGAAGTGTGCGGCCAGCCGACGATGCCGATGGCTGAACAGATGCCCGACGAACCACACGAGAACCGGGGTCAGCGGACGCAGCGGTAGGCGTGGTCGGAAGTGCACCGCGTCGACCACCTCGGTCCCTCCGGACCGTGTTGTGCTGAGTCGTCGTTCGTGGTGCCAGACGCCCATCGACGCCATGGATGACTCCTCGCGGAATCCCATGCCGGGTGTCAGTTCGACGATGGTCAGGTCGTCGTAGTCGGCGGGCAGCACGCCGCCGTAGAGGATCAGCACTTTGCCGAGCGGGACGCCCACTTCGATGTCGGCGATCGACTTCCCACGATGCCGGCGCGGCAGCACCATCCGCATGTACGGCATCAGCTCGTCATTGATGCCCTCCATGCTCGCCACGCGCGCCCACACATCCTCGATCGGCGCCTCGATCACAGACCGCTGGGTATGGCTGCTCAGCCCTGCTCGCGCCGCGCTCATCGCCCGAGCGTGTCAGGGGAGTCGTGGCAGGTCAAGGCTCCGTCCTGCCTGGTTCGCATCGCCGACGCGCGATTCCAGCGAACAGATGAACTCTGAGGACACATGTGGCCAGAAGGCGGCACGGAGTTCCACTTGCGGCGGCATCCTTTGCTAGCGTGAAGCGCGAAACCGTAGGTGCGACCTACATCACTGCTCTATGTCGAGGGAGATCAGCCATGGGTGCACGTTCGAAGGGCCGCGTCGCGGCCGCCGGTGTCGCTTTCGCCAGTGTCGCCGCCGCGGGAGCCGTGATGGCCGGGCCCGCGAGCGCCGCGGTCAGCGACATCCAGATCGACAACTCTGCTTTGTTCGGATCGGTCGGGGAGCAGCGTTACGGCGCCGGCTGTGGATACGGGGTCATCGCGACCGCCCCCGAGGATTCCAATGTTGATTTCTATATCAACTCCAACAAAGTTGCCACCATCAAGGCCGACGGTGGCAAGGCCACGTACCCCTGGTTCCCTGTTGCCCCAGGCAAA
The DNA here is from genome assembly GCF_030315685.1 of Gordonia sp. ABSL11-1. Classification (GTDB taxonomy): domain Bacteria; phylum Actinomycetota; class Actinomycetes; order Mycobacteriales; family Mycobacteriaceae; genus Gordonia. The sequence continues at coordinate 40,415 of NZ_JASXSI010000026.1, forward strand.
TACACGATTGTGGCCAAGGAAGGCGCGCAGGACCCCGGAAAGTCGACCGGTGAGATCACTGTTGGTGTGGGCGTTTACACAGGAAGTTCCTGCCTCGTCATCGGATAGGCATTGTCGCAGTTGGGCGATGGTCAATTCGTGTGAATTCTCGGCAACCATGACGCCATTCCGGGATACAACGGTTGCCGAATCGTGATTTCTGTGAAATACCTAAAGGTGCGGTCGCGATCGTCGGGATGCGACCGATACAACGAAATGCCAAGGGAGACCAGCACATGGCTGTTAGCAAGACCCGCCGCACCCGTATTCTCGGTGCCGCCACCGCATTCATCGGAGTCGGAGCAGCAGGCCTGGTCATGGCTGCACCGGCGAATGCCGAGGTGACAAGCATCAAGTCGAATACACCATCGGGTTATGGTTCGTCTGAGGGCGCATACGGAACCTCGTGCAACTACGAGATCGAGGCCGCTGTGAGCACCAACGTCGGGTCCGTCACGTTTGAGATCACAAAGCCGGACGGGGCTACTGCCACATCAACCAAGACGCCATCCGGTCTGAAGGCAACGTACGATTTCACCCCGGACCAGGTGGGTACCTACAAGATTGAGGCAACACAGGGCGGCGTCTCGCAGTCCAAGGAGTTTGAGGTGAAGCAGGGCATCAATCTCGATCCGGGCGGAGACACCGGTTCGCTGACGATTGTCTCGCCGCTGCAGGCCGGCTGCCTCGTGATCGGCTGATTGTCTGATTTAACCTCAACGGGTGTTGCGGACCATCGGTCCGCAACACCCGTTGTGCTTTCTCCGCCGTAAAACCAATGCACCACAAGAGGTTTGCAACTCCAAACCTCCAGGTATCCTCCTCCGTGTTTGTTACGTTCGACGGGAGCGGATGTCAATTCCGTTCTGACCGCGAGGAACAACGGGAAGGACATCATGACCATTTCCACCAGTCGAATCGCCGGAACAACCGCTGCGTGCGCCGCGATCGCCGCCACTGGGTTCGTCATGGCCGCGCCCGCGAATGCCGCCGTCAACGGTCTGACGCTTCAGGAGCAGTCGGGTCCCGGGTCCGTGGAGGGCGTACGGGGAGTCGGCTGTACCTACAAGGCGGAAGTGAACGTCGATGCCGACACGTCCATCGTGACCTTCAAGGTCGACGGTCCTGGCAGCGCGGACGACGAGACGAAGGTGACGCCCGCCGACGGCAAGGCGAGCTTCGGATTCAAACCGACAATTCGGGGCAAGTACACAATCGCAGCCGTCCAGGGGGCGAGCACCTCGAACGCCGTTTCGGTAGATGTGGGCGGCAACGGCATCCAGATCGATCCGGAGACGTGCCTGGTCCTCGCGCCCTGACTTCTGGGCGTGGCCGCCGTCGACGACACCAGCCACTGACGGACTGATCGACTCGGTGCGTACACGTCATTCCCACCAGAGACACCGCGATGGAGCCCAGGCACTGCGTTACATCAATCCCGCGGCGCCCGGGCCCCGTCATCTCGCATGCACCTGGCCGATGATACAAACTGACAACATTTGTAACCAAATGGCCCACACGTCTCCGTTGCGCTGCTAACGTTCCTTTCGCGCCCGTCGGGGGCGACGTCCGTAACGAGACGAAACGTCGAAGAGTGGAGTAGTCCATGCTGAGTCACCGAAGTCGTATCACCGCGCGATCAACCTGCGCCGCAGCAGCATTCCTAGCGGTCGGCGCCGCGGGCGCCCTGGGGGCTGCTCCCGCTAACGCGGCCCTCGAGGGCATCGCCGTGCAGACACCCGCGGGTTACGGATCGTCGAGTGGCTCGACCAACTACAACGTGTACGGCGCCGGCTGCGCCTATGAGCTCGAGGTCATCGTCAACGGATACCAATCGTCGAAGTCGAACCTGAAGATCACGTCGGTGGGCCAGGGTAGGACCACGACCATCTATGACCAGAAACCGACATCAACCGCTGTCACGCCCGTCTGGCGACCGAATGCGCCAGGCCGCTATGTCCTGACGGCCACCCTCGACGGCGTCACCAAGACGCGTTCGGTGAATGTCGGAACCGGCGTCCAGTTGCCCGGATTCGTCCGTGGCGGTGCATGTTACGTCGTCCCGATCTACTGACAGCGATCAGCCGGCCGGCCGGTCGATGAAGAACACTAGTCCACCGGCCGCCGCGCTGAGCCATCGTTGGACGTCATGACCGTGTTCGGCCGCGCCGACCAGGGTTCGCGTCGCGATGGTCACTGCTTCCTCGCACTCGGCAGTGCCCAAAAGGCCTGCCGAGTGCGCCTCGAACAGTTCGTCGACGTCGATGAGTTCGAGAGGGTGTCCGGGCACGTCGACGAGGTCGAGGTACCAGTCCTCCGCATACCAGCGACCCGCGTCGTCCGGTCCCGTGAAGTGGCCGATGTCGAGGTAGAGGCGTTGGCCGTCTCGGTAGCCGCCGAGGTAGTGGAAGATGTTGGCGCGCAATCCAAGCGACGGCAGTAGCCACGACTCCAGCCGGTCGAACCTGGGGTGATCTGCTGTCCGCGACATGTAGAGACCGTGCTCGGTCGCCTCATACCGCTCGACCTCGCGGACAAAACCCTTGTTGTCGGTGTTGGTCATCGCCGGCACGTCGAAGACCTCACGTTTCGGCGGATGCAGATGCTCCGGCATGGGTGAACTCTAGCGTCGATCCGAACGCCCGGCTGCCCGATGCAGGCGCGATTGATTCCGATCCCCGGGTCCGATCGCAACCACTGTCGGCACGCTGCCGACAGCGAGACGTCCACGAGGATGAACGGGCAGGACAGGACCCGCCGTGTCACATCTGTCAACACCGGAATGCCCTGTCGTGCACTCCCTGCTCGACCTGACAGGTGACAGTGCTGCCCGCCACGCTGGCGGACACATCAGCCCCCGATCCGATGGCGGCGGCACAACCGGTGGAACACAACTGTCGGACCGCGCGTTTACCCTGGCACTATGGCTTTTGCAGCAGAACGTCCGGTCCTTGCGCACTCCGAGTTCCGTCCGGTCGGCGAGATCGAACGGACTGGTGGTCACTTCGAGGTGGTCAGCGAGTACGAGCCCGCCGGTGACCAGCCGGCCGCCATAGATGACCTCGAACGACGCATCACGTCGGGCGAGAAGGACATCGTCCTGCTCGGCGCGACCGGTACCGGCAAGTCGGCTACCACCGCCTGGCTGATCGAGCGGGTCCAGCGACCGACGCTGGTGATGGCGCCGAACAAGACCCTCGCCGCCCAGCTCGCCAACGAACTGCGCGAGATGCTGCCGAACAACTCCGTCGAGTACTTCGTCTCGTATTACGACTACTACCAACCCGAGGCGTACATCGCGCAGACCGACACCTACATCGAGAAGGACTCGTCGATCAACGACGACGTCGAACGGTTGCGGCATTCGGCCACCTCGAACCTGCTGTCGCGACGGGACGTCGTCGTGGTCGCGTCGGTGTCCTGCATCTACGGTCTGGGTACGCCGCAGTCCTATCTCGACCGCTCGGTGGAACTCGAGGTCGGCGACGAGATCGACCGCGACGCACTGCTGCGGCTGCTGGTCGACGTGCAGTACACACGCAACGACACCGCATTCACCCGCGGCAGCTTCCGCGTGCGCGGCGACACCGTCGAGATCATCCCGTCCTACGAGGAACTCGCCGTACGGATCGAGTTCTTCGGCGACGAGGTCGAGTCGCTGTACTATCTGCATCCGCTCACGGGTGACGTTGTCCGACAGGTCGATTCGCTGCGGATCTTCCCGGCCACCCACTACGTCGCCGGGCCCGAGCGCATGGAACGGGCGATGACGAGCATCGAGGAAGAACTCGAGGCGCGCCTGGCCGAATTGGAGGGCAAGGGCAAGTTGCTCGAGGCGCAGCGGCTGCGGATGCGCACCAGCTACGACCTGGAGATGATGCGGCAGGTCGGGTTCTGCTCAGGCATCGAGAACTACTCGCGTCACATCGACGGCCGCGCGGCCGGCAGCGCGCCGGCGACCCTGATCGACTACTTCCCCGAGGACTTCCTGCTCGTCATCGACGAGTCGCACGTCACCGTGCCGCAGATCGGCGGCATGTACGAGGGCGACATGTCGCGCAAGCGCAACCTCGTCGATTACGGCTTCCGGTTGCCGTCGGCCGTGGACAACCGTCCGCTCACCTGGGACGAGTTCGTCGACCGCATCGGTCAGACTGTGTACCTGTCTGCTACGCCCGGTCCCTACGAGCTGGGTCAGTCCAACGGTGAGTTCGTCGAGCAGGTGATTCGCCCGACCGGTCTGGTCGATCCCGAGGTGATCGTGAAGCCGACGAAGGGCCAGATCGACGACCTGGTGCACGAGATCCGGGAACGCACCGAGCGCGACGAGCGTGTCCTGGTCACCACTCTCACCAAGAAGATGGCCGAGGACCTCACCGACTATCTGCTCGAACTGGGCATTCGGGTTCGCTATCTGCACTCCGAGGTCGACACGCTTCGACGCGTCGAACTGTTGCGTCAGCTGCGTAGTGGCGAGTACGACGTGCTCGTCGGCATCAACCTCCTGCGTGAGGGACTCGACCTCCCGGAGGTGTCGCTGGTGGCGATCCTCGACGCGGACAAGGAGGGCTTCCTGCGGTCGACGACATCGCTCATCCAGACCATCGGACGTGCCGCGCGCAACGTGTCGGGCGAGGTCCACATGTACGCCGACAAGATCACCGACTCGATGCGCAACGCCATCGACGAGACCGAACGACGCCGCGAAAAGCAGGTCGCCTACAACACCGAGATGGGCATCGACCCGAAACCGTTGCGCAAGAAGATCGCCGACATCCTCGATCAGGTCTATCGGGAAGCGGAGGACGACGCGGTCGCCATCGGCGGCTCCGGACGCAACGCCAGCCGGGGTCGGCGGGCCCAGGGAGAGGTGTCCAAGGCGGGTAGCTCGGGTGTCATCGAGAAGCGGGACACTTCGACGATGCCGCGCGCCGAACTCGCGGATCTGGTGGCGCAGCTCACCGAACAGATGATGAGTGCCGCCCGTGACCTGCAGTTCGAGCTCGCCGGACGGCTGCGTGACGAGATCGCGGATCTCAAGAAGGAACTGCGGGGAATGGATGCCGCAGGCATCCGGTGAATGTGCTGATCCCCACGAAAGGCGGACAAACCGGCACGTCGCCAACTAATCTGCCGGATCAGGGGTTCTACAGTTGGGGATGACACCTGCCTCGTGACATCGGGGCGGAATGACTCGTGGAGGTTGGGATGAGCGCATACACAACGATCGTCGTCGGCACGGATGGTTCTGAGTCGTCGCTGAAGGCGGTCGAGCGTGCGGGGGCACTGGCGGGCGACGCCGCGTCGCTGGTGATCGCGTGCGCCTACTTTCCGAACGACAAGAGCGCAGGCGGCGCCGCGGATGTGCTGAAGGACGAGGCGTATCAGGTGACCGGGTCGACGCCGACCGAGGAGATCCTGCGGAGCGCGAAAGAGCGTGCCACCAAGGCGGGAGCGGCCAACATCGATCAGCGGTCCATCAAGGGCGCGCCGGTCGATGCGCTGCTCCAGTTGGTCACCGACACCAAGGCGGATCTGCTCGTCGTCGGCAACAAAGGCCTGAACTCGATCGCCGGTCGCCTCCTGGGTTCCGTGCCGGCCGACGTCGCGCGCAAGTCGGCGTGTGACGTGCTGATCGTGCACACGACGTAGTTCGCACACGATCTGGTCCTCACGGACCAGGTCACGCACTGTTCGACCGGACCCCGGCAACTACCAGGTGTCGGGGGTTTCGTTCGTCATGTCCGCCAGCTCGTCCGGCAGGTCACCTGCGTGCACCACGGTCAATCGCTGGGTGGCGCGGGTCAGCGCGACGTAGAGATCGGAATGACCCAGCGGTGAGTCCGCGATGATCTCCGCCGGCTCCACCACGACGGTGTTGTCGAACTCCAGCCCCTTGCACGCGCCCACGGTGAGAATCCGTGGCGGCGAGTCGATGTCGTCGACCGCGGTGAGCAGATCGGCATGCAATCGATCAGGCACGATGACCGCTGTCAGACCGGTCAGTTCCGGGCGGGTGGCCGCGCGGACGGCGACCTTGGCCAGGGCCGCCGGATCGGTGCGGATGGCGCGCGGTTCGATGCCGTTGCTGCGCAATGACGTCGGCGGTGACATCGTCGGGTTGATCTGGGCCAGTACCCGCGTGGCATAGGTCATGATCTCCGACGGTGTCCGGTAGTTCACGGTCAGCTCACGCAGATGCCAGCGGTCGGCGACATACGGTGTCAGGACGTCGCCCCAGGATCGTGTCCCGGCCAGGTCGCCGGTCTGCGCGGTGTCGCCGATGATGGTCATCCAGCGATTGGGGATGCGCCGCATCACCATGCGCCACGCCATCGCCGACAGTTCCTGCGCCTCGTCGACGATCACGTGCCCGAACGCCCAGTTGCGATCGCCGTGGGCGCGCTCGGCCGTGGTGAGGCGCTGGCTCTCGGTCTGCCGGGCGGCCAGCGTCTCCGCGTCGATCAGGTCGTAGGCCATCAGGATCTCGGGATCGAGTTCATCCTCGAGATCCTGTGGGGCCGAACCGGTCAGGATGTCCAGCGCATCTTGGGCGTCGGCGAGCTGACGGCGCCAGCGTTCCCGTTCGGCCTTCTCCGCGTCGTCGGTGCCGTAGCCGATCAGCTCGGCGAGCTCGTCGAGCAGCGGTACATCGGCGGCGCTCAGATCACTGCCGTCTCGCTGTGCGTACGACGGCTCGCGGTGCAGCGCGACGCGATCGTCGTCGGCCCAGCCGGGGCTCGCCTTGCGGATCGCTGCCGGGTCGGACAGCAGCTCACGCAGCATCTCCTGCGGCCCGAGGGCGGGCCAGAACTTCAGCAGGGCACGCCGGATCTCACCGTCGTGGCCCATCTCCTGACGGATGTCGGCGATGTCGGCGCCGCTGAGCAATTGGGTCCCGTCCAGCAGACTCGACCCGATCGTGCGGGCATGGGCCTGCGCGAGACCGTCGAGCGCGGCGCGGATGAAGATCGGTTGCGCGAGATTGTGGGCCCGGCGTGAACTGCGTGCCTTCGCGCGGGCAGCCTTGATCAGCGCCGAGTCGATCATCACCTGGTAGCCGTCGAAGTCGACCGGCACCGGCTTGCTCGGCAGGGACTGGCGTGCGCGGACCGCGCGCTTGAGTAGATCCACCATGCGTAGGTCGCCCTTGACCGCCGCCGCTGCGCGGGACTCGGGGGTGATGGCGTGCACGCCGGGGAACAGGTCGCCGACCGTCGACAGCAGGACTCCGGACTCGCCGAGCGAGGGGAGTACCTGGCCGATGTAGTTGAGGAAGTCGGCGTTGGGGCCGATGATCAGGATTCCGCTGCGCGACAGGATGTCCCGATGGGTGTAGAGCAGGTAGGCCGCCCGGTGCAGCGCGACCGCGGTCTTGCCGGTGCCGGGACCGCCCTGGATCACCGTCACCCCGCGGTGCGGCGATCGGATGATCAGGTCCTGCTCACGCTGGATGGTCTCGACGATGTCGGTCATCTCGCCGGTGCGGGCGGCGTTCAACGCCGCGACGAGAGCGGTCTCGTTGACGACGTCGCCGTGTCCGACGTCATGCGGGGACGCGTCGCCGAGGGTGAGGAACTCGTCGTTGACCGCGCGGACCCGACGACTGCGGGTCCGGACGTGTCGTCGGCGGTCGACCTCTTCGGGAGCCGCCGGGGTGGCGAGATAGAACGGCCGCGACAGCGGTGCGCGCCAATCCAAGAGCAACGTGGTGTCGGCGGCGTCGTCGTTCAGCACTCCGATGCGACCGATGCGCCGCACCTCGCCGTCGTCGAGGTCGAGACGCCCGAAATACAGATTGTGTTCGGCGGCATCGAATTTTGCCAGGTCCTCGGTGTACATACGTTCGTAGGACTCGCGTTCGGACCGCGCCTGCGGCGTGCCGCCCGCTTCCCGCAGAGTCGTCGCGAGTCGTCGCTGGGTGTTCGCGCGCATCCGGTCGAGCCGCCCGTACACGAGATCGAGGTGCGCCTGCTCCTCGTCGATCCGCTCGTCCGCGTCCGGCACCGTCGAGCTCTCCGGGGAGCCGGTATCGGTGGAACTCATTGTGCTGCCGCTCCTTCGGCGTACACCGTACCGATCCCGCATGTGGACGCGAGTCCTGCCGACCACATCGCCGCGGACACCCTTGCGCCGTGGCGTGGCACCGCGAGTCGTCGGCAGACGTCGTCCACCGGCCCGGACAGTGTCCGGTCGGCGAGTTCGGCGTCGAGCCATTCGACGACGGTCCGTTGCGGTCCCAGCGGGAGCTTGCGGCCGTTGCGCGGGTCGGCGAGGACACCGTGTCGGGAGACGTAGAGCGAGAACGTCGGCGGGACAACGGGAGCGGCGACGACCGGATGGTCGGCGGTGGAGAGCATCATGCGATCGTAATTCGGTTCGGTGTGGTCGAGGACGGCGGCTTCGTCGTCGGTGAGCCAGGCGCCGACGGTGCTCAGGGTGGCTCCGTCGGCTCGATACGGTGCGGCCGGGATGTACCCGCGCGCCGAGACATGCGCGGAGTGCCCGACGGCGACATCGGCGAGCGTCACCCGCATGATCGGCGGTGGCGAACTCCCGGCCATCACTGCGGCCAGCTTGGTGCGCAACACCTCACGGGAGGCATTCGACCCGACGGCGACGACAAGCCGACGGCCGGCGAGCGCCGCCGAGTCGATGGCGGCGTCACCGTCGGCGTCGGTCGCCGTCCACGGGTACTCGTGGGCGGGATGCGTCGTCCCGGATGGGCCGATGGCGCCGATCCGGGACGACGGATGACCGGTCGGGACTATGAGCGGGCCTTCCCCAGGCGCCGACGGCCTTCCTCGGCACCCTCGGCGGCGCGGTCCTTGGTGGTGGTGGCCAAGGCGTCGGCCTGGTCGGCGAGTTCGCCGGCCCGGGCACGGATGTAGTCGGCGGCGTCGGTTGAGCGGTCCCGGGCGGTGTCGGCCAATTCCGGCGCACGCTTGCGGATCAGCTCGGCGGCGTCCGCGGAACGCTCACGAGCCGCGTCCGCCAGTTCTGGTGCGCGATCCTTGATGCGATCAGCGGCCTTGTCGGACTTCTTCTGGGCGACGGCAACAGCTTTGTCGGCTTTCTTCTGTGCGGTCTTGACGGCCTTGTCGGTCTTCTTCTGGACCTTCTTGACGGTCTTGTCGGAGCGCTTCCCGAACTTCTTCGCGGCCTTGTCCGAGCGCTTCTGGGCCTCCTCGGCGCGCTTCTGGGCGGCCTCGGCGAACTCCGCGGATTTCTTCTGCGCGATCTCGGCGAACTCGGCGGTCCGCTTCTGTGCGGTCTCGGCCAGCTCCGGGGCGCGGTGGCGGAAGGCCTCGGCGGCCTCACTCGAGTACTTGCCGGCGGCCTCGGCGATCTCGGGGGCACGATGTCGGATGACCTCGGCGGCCTCCACCGACCGCTCTCGTGCGGCCTCGGCGAGTTCCGGGGCGCGGTGGCGCACGACCTCGGCCGCCTCGGCCGAGCGCTCGCCCAACACGTGAGCACCCTCGACCGACCGCTCTCGGATGGTGTCCCAGGTCGAGTCGGACGCGACGACGGGCAGCGCACCGGCGATGGCGCTGCTCGCGGCCGACGCCTTCTGCCGTCCGCGCCAGGCCAGTGACGGCTTGCCCTCGGTGTCGACCGACGCGATGAGCAATCCGCCGAGCAGGCTCACGTTCTTGAGGAACTGCGTGCGCTGCAGGGCCCGGGCCTGCGGATCGGTCTCATTCCAGAAATCATGACCGGCCAGCGTCGTCGGCACCAACGAGCCGGCCAGGCCCAGGGCCGCCACCCGCGGTAATTTGCCGGTGGCCAAGAGGATTCCGCCGCCTATCTGAATCGCACCGTTGACCCGGACCAGGGTCTCGGGATCCGTCGGCACGTTGTCGGTGACCTCGTCGGGCAAGGTCTCGACCGATTTGTCCACGAACTGCTGGGACTTCTCGGCGCGCGGCCCGGGGTTGCGAAGTGCATCGATCCCCGATGCGACGAACACAGTGGCGAGCATGGGTCGGGCAATTCGGCGGATCAACACTGACGGCCTCCTCGTGACAGGACTCGGACGGTCACCGCCCGTTGTTTGAGCGGGTGAACCTCATCGAGGCTACCGGTCACGAGCAGCCGTCGCAGGCGCCCAGCCTGCGCGCGTGGCTGTGTCGGTCCAGCCGGATCGGTGCGGGCGGCCGATCACCAGCCCCGCTCGCGCCACTCCGCCAGCGACGGACGCTCGGCACCGACCGAGGTGTCCTTGCCGTGGCCCGGGTAGACGATCGTGCTGTCGTCGTAGCGCTCGAAGACCTTCGCGGTGACGTCGCCGAGAAGGGTCTCGAAGTCGCCGGGCTCCCAGGTCTTGCCGACCCCGCCGGGGAAGAGGCAGTCGCCGGTGAAGAGGTGCACGACGTCGCCGTCGGTGAGTGCGAGGGCGATCGATCCCGGCGTGTGACCGACGAGGTGGATGGCCTCGAACGAGAGGTCGCCCACCGTGATGGTGTCACCGTCGTCGACGAGACGATCCGGCGTGACCGGCAGCTCCTCGGCGTCGTGGCGCCCGGCCGCGGTCGGGACACCGAGCTCGCCGGCCACCTTCTCCAGCGCCTGCCAGTGGTCGAAGTGTCGATGCGTGGTGAAGATCAGTCGTGGGGTCCCGGGCAGCTCGCGGACCAGCTCGAGGATTCGGTCGGCGTCGTTGGCGGCGTCGATGATGAGCTGATCGCCGGTCGCGCGTGAGGTGATGACGTAGACGTTGTTGTCCATCGGGCCGACGGAGAGTTTGACGATGGTCGCCGAGTCGAGCGTGCGCCGTTGTGGGGCCGGCGACTCCGACAGGTCGCCGGTGTAGGTGTCGCTGAGGGAAGCATCCTGGGGACTCATGGTCGCCAGGCTAGCGACGGACGAGGAGGCCTGCAGTTGGTTCGCGAGGGTATCGTGGAGCATCGGCCGACGGACCATCGCGAACTTGTCGGTGGCCGTCGCTAAGGTACGCGCGGAGCGGTCCAACCCAGTCGGCCGACCGCATCCAACCCGCTCACATAACAGCACACCGGCATGCGCCGGATCAGCAACGAATGAGGATTTGCAAGTGGTTGACCGTCTGATCGTCCGCGGTGCCCGTGAACACAACCTGCGCGGAATCGACGTGGATCTCCCTCGGGACAGCCTCATCGTCTTCACCGGGTTGTCGGGGTCGGGGAAGTCGTCGCTCGCGTTCGACACGATCTTCGCCGAAGGGCAGCGACGTTACGTCGAGTCCTTGTCGGCGTACGCGCGTCAGTTCCTGGGTCAGATGGACAAACCCGACGTCGACTTCATCGAGGGGTTGTCGCCGGCGGTCTCCATCGATCAGAAGTCGACGAACCGCAACCCGCGGTCAACGGTGGGCACCATCACCGAGGTCTACGACTATCTGCGTCTGCTCTACGCGCGCGCCGGCCGCGCCCACTGCCCGCAGTGCGGCGAGCTGATCGCGAAGCAGACTCCCCAGCAGATCGTCGATCAGGTGCTCGACATGGAGGCCGGGGTCCGTTTCCAGGTGCTCGCGCCCGTGGTGCGGACCCGCAAGGGCGAGTTCGTCGACCTGTTCGCCGAGTTGCAGACGCAGGGCTTCTCCCGCGCGCGGATCGACGGTGTCGTGCATCAGCTGACCGACCCGCCGAAGCTGAAGAAGCAGGAGAAGCACGACATCGAGGTCGTCGTCGACCGTCTGGCGGTCAAGCCGACCGCGAAGCAGCGGCTCACCGACTCCGTGGAGACCGCACTGCGTCTGGCCGACGGGATCGTCGTCCTCGATTTCGTCGATCTCGAGGAGGACGACCCACACCGGGAACGTCGCTTCTCCGAGCGGATGGCCTGCCCCAACGGACACCCGATCGCCATCGATGATCTCGAGCCGCGCTCGTTCTCGTTCAACTCGCCCTACGGCGCGTGCCCGGAGTGCGACGGCCTGGGCGTCCGCAAGGAGGTCGACGAGGAACTCGTCGTGCCCGATCCGGAGATGTCGCTGTCGGAAGGTGCGATCGCGCCGTGGTCGGGCGGACACAACGCCGACTACTTCCTGCGTCTGATGGGCGGCCTCGCCGACCAGATGGGCTTCTCCGTCGACACCCCGTGGAAGAAGCTGCCCGCCAAGGCCCGCAACGCGATCCTCAACGGCAGCGACCATCAGGTGCACGTCAAGTTCCGTAACCGCTACGGGCGCACGCGGTCCTATTACACCGAGTTCGAGGGCGTCATGTCGTTCCTCGCGCGGCGCATGGACCAGACCGAGTCCGAGCAGATGAAGGAGCGGTACGAGGGCTACATGCGCGACGTGCCGTGCCCGGCATGCCACGGCGCGCGGCTGCGTCCGGAGATCCTCTCGGTCACCCTCGATCACCCGACCCACGGCGCGATGTCGATCGCCGAGGTCTGCGCGCTGTCGGTCGCCGAGTGCGCCGACTACCTCAACGGGCTGACGCTCGACGTGCGCCAGCAGGCGATCGCGGGTCGCGTGCTCAAGGAGGTGCAGGCCCGGATCACGTTCCTGCTCGACGTCGGACTGGAGTACCTGTCACTGTCGCGGGCCGCGGGCTCACTGTCCGGCGGTGAGGCCCAGCGCATCCGTCTGGCGACCCAGATCGGTTCCGGCCTCGCCGGGGTGCTCTACGTCCTCGACGAACCGTCGATCGGCCTGCATCAGCGCGACAATCGCCGTCTCATCGAAACCCTCACCCGTCTCCGCGATCTCGGCAACACGCTGATCGTCGTCGAGCATGACGAGGACACCATCCGCGCCGCCGACTGGATCGTCGACATCGGTCCACGGGCCGGCGAGCACGGCGGTGAGGTCGTGCACAGCGGCAGCTACAAGGATCTGCTGAAGAATCGTCGGTCGCTGACCGGTGCGTACCTCTCCGGCCGTGACGAGTTGCCGGTGCCGGCGATTCGTCGGCCGATCTCGCGGAAGAAGCAGCTCACCGTCGTCGGTGCGCGGGAACACAACCTGCAGGGGATCGAGGTCGGTTTCCCGCTCGGCGTCCTCACCGCGGTCACCGGCGTGTCGGGATCCGGCAAATCGACGCTCGTCAACGACATCCTCGCGACCGTGCTCGCCAACAAGCTCAACGGCGCGCGACAGGTGCCCGGCCGGCACACCCGCGTGAAGGGACTCGATCAGCTCGACAAGCTGGTGCGCGTCGACCAGTCGCCCATCGGACGGACACCGCGGTCCAATCCGGCGACCTACACCGGCGTGTTCGACAAGATCCGCACGCTGTTCGCGGCGACGACCGAGGCCAAGGTGCGCGGGTATCAGCCCGGCCGATTCTCGTTCAACGTCAAGGGCGGTCGCTGCGAGGCGTGCACCGGTGAGGGCACGATCAAGATCGAGATGAACTTCCTGCCGGATGTGTACGTGCCGTGCGAGGTGTGCCACGGAGCGCGCTACAACCGCGAGACGCTCGAGGTGCACTACAAGGGCAAGACCATCTCCGAGGTCCTCGACATGCCGATCGAGGAGGCCGCCGACTTCTTCGAGCCGGTGACGTCGATCCATCGGTACCTGAAAACCCTGGTCGACGTCGGGCTCGGGTACGTCCGGCTGGGTCAGCCCGCGCCGACGTTGTCCGGCGGCGAGGCGCAGCGTGTGAAGCTGGCGTCCGAACTGCAGAAGCGGACCAACGGTCGGGCCGTCTACATCCTCGACGAGCCGACGACCGGTCTGCACTTCGAGGACATCAAGAAACTGTTGGGTGTGATCAGTGGTCTCGTCGACAAGGGCAACACCGTCATCGTCATCGAGCACAACCTCGACGTGATCAAGACCGCCGACTGGATCATCGACATGGGGCCCGAGGGTGGCACGGGGGGTGGGACCGTCGTCGCCGAGGGCACACCCGAGGACATCGCGCTCGAACCGGCGAGTCACACCGGGAAGTTCCTTGCAGGCATCCTCGACGTGGACGAGACGGTGGCGTCGGCGGGCTGACGCAGTCCGATCGAGGGCAATAGTCCGCGTCAGGCGCGGACTATTGCCACGAAACGGCTACTTGCCCATGGATTTGCGGATCTCTTCGAGCTTCTTGCGGGCCGCCTCGTCGCGCTTGCGCATCATCTCGTCGACCTGCTGACCCTCGGGACCGGCCTGAGCGAGTTCCTCGCCGCCGATGGCCGTCGAGATGCGGTTCTCGATCTTGTCGCGGACGAAATCGAAGGTCGGGACACCCGAGTTCGTGTAGTTCGGATCCGGGATCGGTGGTGTGTATGCGGGCGGTGGGGAAGTCGCCGGGGTCTGCGACGGATCGGTGACCACCTCGCCGTCGAGGATGTCGACCTCGGCGCCGGTGGCGGGGTCCTTGGCGGGGTCGTGCGGGGTGTCGCTGCTCACTGTTCCAGGGTACGTCGTGGCTACCGCATCACGGGCGTCCGCGATCCGGGCAGAGCGGACTTACCGCCGCGGCGCGCGCACAGCTCCCGTGTACTTCTCGCCGGGACCCTCGCCGGGCTCGTCCGGGTAGGCGCTCGCCTCACGGAACGCCAGCTGCAATTGCTTCAGGCCGTCCCGGATGGGTGCGGCATGGATGCCGAGATCGGCCTTTGACGCATCGACCAGGCCGGCCAGCGCGGTGATCAGTGTGCGGGCCTCGGGCAGGTCGACGCGATCGGCGGGCGTGCCCTCGGCGAGACCGAGCTTCTCCGCCGACGCGCTCATGAGCATCACGATCGCCCTGGTGATGACCTCGATGGCCGGAATATCGGCCAGATCGCGGACGTTGTCCAGATCGGTCTGCTCCGGACCGACTGCTCCCTCGCCACCTGCCGCGGCGCCCTCACCGGGCATCTGTGCAGGTGACGAATAGGAGTTCTCGGTCATGGCTGCTAGACTCCCATATCACGACCGCCCCGGTTTGCGCCGGGGTCGCAAGTGGAGTTCCGCTCCCACCGTCACGACGCGGTTTCACCGCAGTTGTACGGTCCGGTTCACGCCGACAGTCGCAATGCCTTTGAGCTGCGCGTTCATGTCGGTTCGACATGTGTGTCGACGAACCGGTCGGTAACGGAGCCCTGCGGATGCCAACAGCGTCCCGGGGCTCTTCTGCTGAGAAGCGAGGCCCCTTTGCCATCGGAGGTATCTCCGGTCGGTCACCAGAGAAGAACTGATCAAGGAGGCCCCATCAGCACTGAGACCCGCATCAACGAGCGCATCCGCGTCCCTGAGGTCCGACTCGTCGGACCGAACTCGGAGCAGGTGGGCATCGTGCGTGTTGAAGATGCGCTTCGCCTGGCCTACGAGGCCGATCTCGACCTGGTCGAGGTCGCGCCCGACGCACGGCCACCCGTGTGCAAGATCATGGATTACGGCAAGTTCAAGTACGAAGCCGCCCAGAAGCAGCGCGAATCGCGTCGCAACCAGCAGATGACCGTCATCAAGGAGCAGAAGCTCCGCCCGAAGATCGACGACCACGATTACGAGACCAAGAAGGGTCACGTCGTCAGGTTCCTCGAGGCCGGGTCCAAGGTGAAGGTGACCATCATGTTCCGCGGTCGCGAGCAGTCGCGACCGGAACTGGGCTACCGGCTGCTGCAGCGCCTGGGCAACGACGTCGCCGACTACGGCTTCATCGAGACCTCGGCCAAGCAGGACGGCCGCAACATGACGATGGTGCTGGCGCCGCACAAGGGTGCGAAGACCCGGCAGAAGGCGCAACAGAGCCGCGACGATCGTGGATCGAAGCCGGCCGCGACGGACGCCGAGTCGAATTGATAGCGAGTGGGGATGGGTGACACCATCCGCCACTGAGCACTGACCAACAGCGCGCGAACGACCACCCGACACCCACGGGTGGGTCCTCGCTCGCTCGAATGAAGGAAGAACATGCCGAAGAGCAAGACCCACAAGGGCACCGCGAAGCGATTCAAGGTCACCGGGAGCGGCAAGATCGTTCGCCAGAAAGCCAACCGTCGCCACCTGTTGGAGCACAAGTCGTCGCGCCGCACCCGTCGTCTCGACGGCGTTGCCGTGGTGAGCGAGAACGACGCCCCGCGCATCAAGCGACTGCTCAACCGCTGACCGCCCGGGCGTGAGCCCGGCGGCGACAGCCGAACCGACATCTGACGATTGAAGAGGACTGACACATGGCACGCGTGAAAAGGGCGGTCAACGCCCAGAAGAAGCGTCGTTCGACCCTGGAGGCATCCAAGGGCTACCGCGGACAGCGTTCGCGCCTGTACCGCAAGGCGAAGGAGCAGCAGCTCCACTCGCTGACCTACGCCTACCGGGACCGTCGCGCCCGCAAGGGTGAGTTCCGCAAGCTGTGGATCGCGCGTATCAACGCCGCGGCCCGCGCCAACGACATCACCTACAACCGTTTCATCCAGGGCCTGAAGGCCGCCGGCGTCGAGGTCGACCGCAAGGTCCTCGCCGACATCGCCGTGACCGATCCCGAGGCCTTCACCGGTCTCGTCGAGATCGCACGCAAGGCGCTGCCGGCGGACGTCAACGCCCCGGCTGCCTGATCGCAGCGCAGCACTCGACCCGACCCGACCCGCGATGGAGCTTCTGTCCGAACGCTCCTCGCGGGTCGTGTCGTATGCCAAGCTCCATCGCGCCTCGGTCCGCCGGGCCGAGGGGCGATTCCTCGTCGAGGGTGCGAACTCGGTGACCGCCGCACTCGACGCAGGTCATGCGCAGACAGTGCTGGTCCGCGACGACGAGAACGGACGTCATCGCACCGTCGTCGACGCAGCGATTGCCGAAGGCGTGCCGGTCGTCGGACTCACGGCGCGAGCCGCCCAGAAGCTCTCCGAGACCGAGACGCCACCCGGGGTGTTCGCGATCTGCGGGCTGCTCGACATCCCGCTCGACGACATCCTCGCCACCTCCCCGCGCCTGGTGGCGGTCGCGGTCGAGCCGCGTGAGCCCGGCAACGTCGGCACGCTCGTCCGCTGTGCCGACGCGATGGGCGCCGACGCGATGATCCTGCTCGGTGACTCCGTCGACCCGCACAACGGCAAGAGCGTCCGGTCGTCGGCGGGCAGCGTGTTCCACCTGCCCATCGCCCGCGAACGGTCCGTCGACGACGGCCTGGCCGCGATCCGACGGGCCGGCATCACCGTGTTGGCGACCGCCGCCGATGGCGAACTCGCACTCGACGACGCCGACGACACGTTGGCAGGCCGGTGCGCCTGGCTCTTCGGCAACGAGGCACACGGACTCGACGCCGACGTCCGACGATCCGCCGACCATCGGGTGTCCATCCCCATCCGCGGTCGCGCCGAGAGTTTGAATCTTGCTGCGGCAGCGGCCATCTGCTTGTACGCGACCGCACGCGTCCACGCGTCGGCCGGTCGCTGACCGGCCGACCGGTACCGCCCAGACAGGAGACACCCATGGCCGACACGCTCACCACACCGGCCGAGTGGCCGTCGACCGCCCGCGCCGTTGCGGAGGCGACCGACGCAGGGATCCGGGCGGCGCGCACACAGCACATCGAGGACTTCCGGGACGCTGCCGAGCGTCTCGAGAAGCATGCCGAGGTCGCTCGCGAAGTCCACGAACACATGGTGCGTGAGCTGCTCGAGACCATGTATCAGGACGGCCTGACCGGCGACGACGTCTCCGATGTCCTGCGGCGCACCATCACCGGCGCCGGTCTGTGGGATGCGCAAGTGGATCCGTCGGCGGTCGTGGTGGTGCTCACCGGCGCGCTCGGTGTTGCCGAGACGTCCGACGACCGCGACGCCGGAACGCCGGATGTCGCACCGACCGAGCTGATCGGTGCAGCGATTCTGGTGATGGCCGATCTGCTCGCCGCCGGGGCCATGGATCGGAAGGACTATCTGCTGCGCGCCGTGGAGGAGATCCGCCGCGCCCAGACCGTGGAGATGCCCTGACCGGGTGAGGCCCGTGGGGACTGCGATCAGGCGTCGGACCGACCGCTCACGATGCCGATCGTGCCCCAGAACTCGCCGATCGTGCCCTGTTTGTCGCCGATCGTGCCCAGAACCCTGTTGACCCAGGCCGGCCCGTCGACCCCTACGGCGTGTCGGGACCAGAACTGCTCAGGGACATCCGAGTAGAACTGCTCATCCGGCGACAGCCCATGCGGCGGAACCTCGATGCATGCGAACTCACCTCGGTGTGCGGACTCCCGACAGCAGCCTGCGACGACCCCTTCCCGCCGACCTCGACGCCCTCACCGGATCGCGCGACCGGGTCGTCGACGTCATCCGGCTCTCGTCGCTCGTCGTGGTCATCGCCGGGCACTCCTTGATGCTCACGGTCTCCGCCGCCGACGACGGCCTGCACCTCGGCAACCTGCTGGCCGACGTCCCGGTCATGCAGGGCGCGACGTGGCTGCTGCAGATTCTGCCGCTGTTCTTCTTCGCAGGCGCGGCCGCCGCGACCTACGGCCTGCAGTCGCACCCGTCGTCGTCGACCGGACACTGGTTGCTGGCGCGCGCTCAGCGTCTCCTCCGTCCGGTGTTCTGGTATCTCCTCGCGGTCGTCGCGGCGCTCCTCGTCGCCGTCGGCGTGGGATTCTCGTCGGCCGCCGACGTCATCGCGCACCTCGGCGTCCAACTCCTCTGGTTCCTCGGCGCCTACCTGCTCGTGCTCGCGGTGGTGCCGATGCTGCAACGCATCTCGACGTCCCGGCAGCTTCTGGCCGCGATCGGTGCGTGCTGGGGCGCGACCGCCCTCATCGACGTCCTGCGACTCGCGGTCGGTGTCCCGTCGGTGGGTGTGCTCTCGTTCCTGACCGTGTGGACCGTGCCCGCGATCCTCGGCGTCGGGTACGCGAAGCGACTCGTCAGCTCCGCACAGGCAGTGGTGGGGGCACTCGTGTTCCTCGCGGTCGACATCGGGCTGGTCGTCGTCGGTCCCTACGAGGTGTCCCTGGTGACCGTGCCCGGTCAGCAGTTGTCGAACATGAATCCGCCGAGTCTCCTCCTCGCTGGGCACACGATCGTCCTGTGCGCCGCGGCGATCGCGCTGCGGGGCCCGTTGTCGGCGTTGGTGAACCGACCGCGGATCTGGTGGTGGGTGGTCCTCGGCACCCGTGGCGCGATGACCCTCTACCTATGGCACCTACCGGTCCTCGGATTCATCATCGGCGCCGGCGAACTCGCGGGACTGGGACGGGACCAGACACATCCGGCCGCGTGCGTCGCCATCGTCGCCACCCAGACGGTGCTGCTCCTGGCGCTGATGGTCCCGGTGGTCGCGTTGCTCTCGGGCCGGGAGAACGACCCGCTTCCGTGGTGGGACGCACCCCTGTGCCGGGAGGCCGGGCCGATGCGCGACCGCGCCGTCCTCGTGGGCCTGCTCGTCGTGGGGATCGCCACGCTGATGATGGCGCGAACCGGTCTCGCCGACGACGGGCTCCGGTGGGCAGCGGTCGCCGTCGCCGGTGCGATTGTCTCCCGCGCGATCGCACTGCCCCGACGCGTCTGAGAGTGCCAGCATCGGACACCGCGTCGTCGGTCGGGAGCGCACCGACCTGCGCCGTGGCGGTACGAGCGGCTCGTCTAGGCTGGTAGCCGCATCCAGACGCCTGTTTTTCGACATCGAGGAGAACGCCGCCCGTGGCCAGCCCTGCCGACGACGCCCCTGAGACGCGGTTCCCGGAACCGCAGGAACTCGACGCCGCGGCCGCGGCCGCCGTCGCCGCGTTCGAGGCGGCCGCCGACCTCGACGACCTGGCACAGGCCAAGACGGCGCACCTCGGTGATCGATCACCCATCGCCCTTGCTCGTCGCGCCCTCGGCAGCATCCCGAAGGATCAGCGTTCGGCGGGCGGCAAGCTCGTCAACGAGGTACGCGGACGGGTCAGCGCGGCATTCGATCTCCGCACGACGGCGCTGCAGGCCGAACGAGATGCTGCTGTCCTGGTCGCCGAGTCCGTCGACGTCACGCTGCCCAGTGGACGCCGCCGCGTCGGAGCCCGTCACCCGATCACGGTGATTGCCGAACAGGTCGCCGATGTGTTCGTCGGCATGGGCTGGGAGATCGCCGAGGGACCCGAGGTCGAGACCGAACACCACAACTTCGACGCACTCAATTTTCTGCCGGACCATCCGGCGCGATCGATGCAGGACACCTTCTACATCGCACCGGAGGGATCGCGGCAGGTGCTGCGCACCCACACCTCGCCGGTGCAGGTGCGCTCCATGCTCGACCGTGAACTGCCGATCTATGTCGCCTGCCCGGGACGCACCTTCCGCACCGATGAACTCGACGCCACCCACACCCCGGTCTTCCACCAGATCGAGGGATTGGCGGTCGACAAGGGGCTCACCCTGGCGAATCTGCGCGGCACCCTCGAGGTGTTCGCGCGGGCGCTCTTCGGCCCCGACACCACGACGCGGATGCGGCCGAGCTATTTCCCGTTCACCGAACCGTCGGCCGAGGTCGACGTCTGGTTCCCCGCCAAGAAGGGCGGTGCCGGTTGGGTGGAATGGGGCGGCTGCGGCATGGTCAACCCGAATGTCCTGAGGGCCAACGGTATCGACCCGGACGTGTACACAGGCTTCGCATTCGGCATGGGCCTGGAACGCACCCTGCAGTTCCGCAACGACATCTCCGACATGCGTGACATGGTCGAAGGTGACATCCGTTTCACCGTGCCGTTCGGTCCCGCGGTCTGACCGGCCGCCGCGGTCCCCGTCACCGGTGACAGACCACCCGAGCAGAAATCGATCGATGAAAGTAGTTGGTTGACGTGCGTGCCCCCCAGTCCTGGTACACCGAGGTGCTCCGCCAAGGAGACCCGCAGTGGTCGGCGACCACCGAGGAGATAGACCGGGGTTTCGTCCGGGTCGGCTTCGAGATCGAGGACATCGACCCGTTCCCGGAGATCACCGGGCCCCTGGTGATCGGCCGGGTCGAGACCATCGAGGAACTGACCGAGTTCAAGAAGCCGATCCGCTTCTGCACGGTCGAGGTGGGGGAGAGTGAACCGCGCGGAATCGTCTGTGGTGCACGCAATTTCGCCGAAGGTGACCTCATCGTCGCGGCCCTGCCCGGAGTCGTGCTGCCCGGACCGTTCGAGATCGCGTCACGCAAGACCTACGGACGGATCTCCGACGGCATGATCTGTTCGGTGTCCGAACTCGGCATCGGCCAGGATCACATCGGGATCCTGGTCCTCGCTCCGGGCACCGCCGAACCGGGTGCGGATGCCCGGGAGGTCCTCGGCCTCGACGACACCGCGATCGACATCAACGTCACCCCCGACCGCGGGTACGCCTTCTCGGTGCGCGGACTCGGCCGTGAACTCGCGGGGAGCTTCGGCGTCCCGTTCGTCGACCCGGGTGCCGGTGCGGGTGCGCAATCCGATCCCGTGCACTCCGAACCGCCGGCCACCGGCACCGCGCAAGCGTGGCCGGTCGCGATCGCCGACGACTCGACGGCCACCCGCTACACCGCTCGCGTACTCACCGGCGTCGACGCGACCGCGGTCTCCCCGTGGTGGATGCAGAAGCGACTGATGGTCGCGGGCATCCGGCCGATCTCGGCCATCGTCGACGTCACCAACTACGTGATGATCGAACTCGGACAACCGCTGCACGCCTTCGACGCCGACAAGCTCACCGGCACGGTACGGGTCCGGCCGGCGGCGCCCGGCGAGAAGCTCACCACCCTCGACGGGGTGGAACGCACCCTCGACCCCGAGGACGAGGTCATCGCCGATGACAACGGACCGATCGCACTCGCCGGGGTGATGGGAGGCGGCGCCACCGAGGTGGGCGACGCGACGACCTCGATCCTGCTCGAGTCGGCGACATTCGACCCCGTCCGCGTGTTCCGCACGGGCAAGCGGCACAAACTCACCTCCGAGGCGAGCAAACGATTCGAGCGGACCGTCGATCCCGAGATCACCGCGGTGGCCTCGGATCGCGCCGCGCAGCTCATCATCGAGATCGCCGGTGGCACCGTCGCCTCCCCGCTCAGCGAGGCGCGAGTCGTCGCCGGAGAGCGTGTCGCCATCGACATCCCCGCCGACGACCCGGACCGCACGGCGGGCATCGACTATCCGGCCGGCACCACCGCGTCGCGACTGGCCGAGGTCGGATGCGTCGTCGACGGCACCGATCCGCTCCGCGTCACCCCGCCGTCCTGGCGGCCCGATCTGCGTCAGCGCGCGGATCTCGTCGAAGAGGTCCTGCGCCTCGAAGGTCTCGAGGACATCCCCGCCGTCGTGCCGCGCGCTCCGGCGGGCACCGGCCTCACCGCCGCCCAGCGTCGTCGGCGCAGCATCGGCCGGACGCTCGCTCTCGACGGCTATGTCGAGGTGCTGCCGTATCCGTTCATGCCTGCCGGCGTGTTCGACATCTGGGATCTGCCCGCCGACGACGAACGCCGACGGACCGTCGCGGTCCTCAACCCGCTCGAATCCGAACGCCCCGAGCTGAACACCACGCTCCTTCCGGGACTGCTGGAGATGGCAGCGCGCAACATTGCTCGTGGTCAGCGGGATCTGTCGCTCTTCACCATCGGTCAGATCGTGCTCGCCGGCGACCAGGTCACCTCCGTCGGCGCGCTCGACGTCACCCGGCGCCCCTCGGACGAGGAGATCGCCGCGCTCGACGTGTCGCTGCCGCGTCAGCCGCTGCACGTGGCCGTGGTCCTGACCGGCTTGCGCGATCCTGCCGGCCCGTGGGGACCCGGCCGCGCGGCCGACCACGTGGACGCGTTCGAGGCGGCGCGGGCGATCGGACGGGCCTCCGGTGTCGA
Organism: Gordonia sp. ABSL11-1; assembly: GCF_030315685.1. Lineage (GTDB taxonomy): Bacteria > Actinomycetota > Actinomycetes > Mycobacteriales > Mycobacteriaceae > Gordonia. Next base: position 63,141 of record NZ_JASXSI010000026.1, read on the forward strand.
CGTCGAGCTGATCGCCGACGATCACCGCCCATGGCATCCGGGCCGGTGCGCCCGTGTCGTCGTCGAGGGCGCGACGGTCGGTCATGCGGGTGAACTGCATCCTGCGGTCCTGGAACGTGCCGGTCTCCCGAAGCGGTTGTGCGCGGTGGAGATCGACATCGACGCGGTGCCGCTCGAACAACGTCTGCCGGCACCGCGGGTCTCGCCGTTCCCGGCGGTTCTGCAGGATGTGGCCGTCGTCGTCGCGGACACCGTGGCCGCCGCCGAGGTCGAGGCCGCGTTGCGGGCGGGCGCCGGTGAGCTCCTCGAATCCATCGACCTGTTCGACGTCTTCACCGGCGATCAGGTCGGGGCGGGCAGCAAGTCACTGACCTTCGCGCTGCGTTTCCGCGCCGACGATCGCACACTGACCGAGGAGGAGGCCAACGAGGCCAAACTCGCCGCGGTCGCGCACGCGGGCGACCAGGTCGGTGCCCGCCTACGCTGACGGGGACCCGTCACTGAATTGATTTGCATCAACATGCATAATGATCGCATGACGATCAAGGTGGCGGTTGCCGGCGCCAGCGGCTACGCGGGCGGAGAGATCCTTCGACTCCTCTGTGGGCATCCCCGACTGCGATCCGGCGACCTGGAGATCGGCGCGCTGACCGCGGGCGGCAATGCCGGGAGCACACTCGGTTCCCTCCATCCGCATCTGCTCCCGCTGGCCGACCGCGTGCTCGAGGAGACCACACCGGAGATCCTCGCTGGGCATGACGTGGTGTTCCTCGGCCTGCCGCACGGGGCGTCGGGCGAGATCGCCGACGCTCTGTCACCGTCGACGCTGATCATCGACTGCGGTGCCGATCACCGGCTGGAGAACGCCCAGGACTGGACCGACTACTACGGCAGCGACTATGCGGGGCGGTGGCCCTACGGTCTGCCGGAGATCCCGGGCAACCGCGAGATCCTGAGGGACGCCAGCCGGATCGCGGTACCCGGCTGTTACCCGACGGTCTCCGTACTGGCCCTGCGCCCGGCCGTGGCGGCGGGGCTCGTCGATCCCCACGTCACCGTCGTCGCGGTCAGTGGCGCATCCGGTGCGGGACGCTCGCCCAAGGTGGATCTGCTCGCGTCCGAGGTCATCGGTTCGGCTCGCGCCTACGCAGTCGGCGGCGCTCACCGGCACACGCCCGAGATCGCGCAGGCGCTGTCGGCGGCCGCCGAGTTCCCGGTGTCGGTGTCGTTCACGCCGGTTCTCGTCCCGATGGCGCGCGGCATCCTCGCCACCTGCACCGCACGCACCACCGCCTCGGCCGCGGAGATCCGCAGCGCCTACGAGAAGGCATACGGCGACGAACCTTTCGTGCACCTCCTGCCCGACGGCGTGCTCCCGACCACCGGCTCGGTCATCGGCGGCAACGCCGTCCAACTCGCCGTCTCCGTCGACGAGCGCGTAGGCACCCTGGTGGCCGTGGGCGCCATCGACAACCTGACCAAGGGCACCGGCGGCGCCGCTGTCCAATCGATGAACCTCGCGCTCGGCTGGGACGAGGCCGAGGGCTTGAGCACCGTGGGAGTGGCGCCGTGACGACATCGCAGCAGCCCGGCGAGACCGACGACCGGATCACCCCGGGCGCACCGCTGGACGCGCCCCGCCTCGTCCGCGAGCAGGGAGTGACCGCACCCCTCGGCTTCCGGGCAGCGGGAATGGCCGCCGGTATCAAGGCTTCTGGTGCCGCCGACCTCGCGCTCGTGCTCAACGAGGGTCCCGACCACTCCGCGGCGGGCGTCTTCACCCGCAATCAGGTGAAGGCCGCGCCGGTGCTGTGGAGCCAGCAGGTCCTGACCACCGGACGGCTTCGGGCCGTGATCCTCAACTCCGGTGGTGCCAACGCGTGCACCGGGCCGGGCGGATTCCAGGACACCCACGCCACCGCCGAGGCCGTCGCCGAGGCGCTCAGCAATTGGGGCACCGACACCGGCGCCGTCGAGGTCGCGGTGTGCTCGACCGGACTGATCGGCGATCGCCTGCCGATGGACAAGGTGCTCGCCGGTGTCACCGAGATCGTGCACGACATGGGTGGCGGGCTCTCCGGTGGCACCGATGCGGCACACGCCATCATGACCACCGACACCGTGCCCAAACAGGTTGCGCTGCATCATCCGCAGGGCTGGAACGTCGGCGGCATGGCAAAGGGCGCCGGAATGCTCGCACCGTCGTTGGCGACGATGCTCTGCGTGCTCACCACCGACGCGAACGCGACGGCTGAGCAGCTGGACGCGGCGTTGCGCAAGGCCACGAGCAGGACACTCGATCGGCTCGACGTCGACGGGTCGACGTCCACCAACGACACCGTGTTGCTGCTGAGTTCCGGCGCCAGCCAGATCCCGGTCGAGCAGGCCGATCTCGACGCGGCCGTGCTGGCCGTCTGTGATGATCTCGCGGCCCAGATGATGGCCGACGCCGAGGGCGTGACCAAACGTGTCGTCATCACCGTCGCCGGTGCGGTCACCGAAGACGATGCCGTCGCCGTCGCCCGGACCGTCGCGCGGGACTCACTCGTCAAGACCGCCATGTTCGGTTCCGATCCCAACTGGGGTCGTGTCCTGGCAGCGGTCGGGATCGCGCCCGTGACGATCGATCCCGATCGGATCTCGGTGTCGTTCAACGGGACGCCGGTCTGCGAGCAGGGCTGTGGTGTGCCCGGGGCGCGCGATGTGGATCTGAGCGGTGTCGACATCGCCGTCACCATCGATCTCGCCCTCGGTGACGAGTCGGCGAGCATCCGGACGACCGACCTGTCACACGGATACGTCGAAGAGAACTCGGCGTACTCGTCATGACGCTCAGCGCTCTCGACAAGGCGTCCGTGCTCGCCGAATCGCTTCCTGCCCTGCAGGATCTGCACGGCGCGACGGTCGTCGTGAAGTACGGCGGCAACGCCATGATCGATGACGATCTGAAGAAGGCGTTCGCCGCAGACATGGTCTTCCTGCGCGCCTGCGGCGTCCATCCGATCGTGGTGCACGGTGGTGGCCCGCAGATCTCGGCGATGCTCAGCCGACTCGGCCTCGAAGGCGAATTCCGCGGCGGCTTCCGCCTCACCACCCCCGAGGTGATGGATGTCGCGCGGATGGTGCTGTTCGGTCAGGTCGGACGTGAACTCGTCGGACTGATCAATGCTCACGGGCCGTACGCGGTCGGCATCACCGGTGAGGACGCACATCTGTTCACCGCGACCCGACGCACCGTGCTCGTCGACGGCGTGGCCACTGACATCGGACTGGTCGGCGACATCACCTCGGTGAACACCTCTGCCGTGCTCGATCTCGTCGGTGCGGGCCGGATCCCGGTGGTGTCGACGATCGCTCCCGACCGGGACGGCGTGGTGCACAACATCAACGCGGACACCGCGGCCGGCGCCCTCGCCGAGGCGCTCGGGGCGTCGCGACTGGTCATGCTGACCGACGTCGAAGGGCTCTACACCGACTGGCCGGACCGGGAGTCGCTCGTCTCGCGGATCGGTACCGGCGAACTGTCACGACTGCTCGGGTCGCTCGATGCCGGCATGGTGCCCAAGATGGAGGCCTGTCTGCGTGCCGTCGACGGGGGAGTCCGTCAGGCACACGTGATCGACGGCCGCGTGCCGCATTCGGTCCTGGCGCAGTTGTTGACCGAGAGTTCCACGGGAACAACCGTTCTCGCCGACGCCGATCTGGAAGGTGGCGCAGCATGACCGAGCCGTTGCAGCAGCGGTGGTCGGCCGCGCTGATGAACAACTACGGGACCCCGGCGATCGCACTCACGACGGGATCGGGAGCCGTCGTCACGGACGCGAACGGCAAGGAGTACCTGGATCTTCTCGGGGGCATCGCCGTCAACGCGCTCGGCCACGCGCATCCGGCCGTCGTCGAGGCGGTCACCACCCAATTGCAGACACTCGGTCACGTCTCGAACCTCTACATCAGCGGTCCCGCTGTCGAACTCGCGGAGCGCCTCCTCGACAAGTTCGGTCATCCGGGGCGGGTCTTCTTCTGCAATTCGGGGACCGAGGCGAACGAGGCGGCCTTCAAGCTCGCACGCCGGACCGGACGTCCTGAGATCGTGGCCGCCGAACGTGCGTTCCACGGCCGCACGATGGGCGCGTTGGCGATGACCGGTCAGCCCGCGAAACGTGCACCGTTCGAACCCATGCCGGCCGGCGTGCGGTTCGTGCCGTACGGCGACGTCGCGGCGCTGGAGGCCGCGGTCACCGAGAACACGGCGGCGGTCATCCTCGAACCCATCCTGGGCGAGAGCGGTGTGGTCGTCCCGCCGAACGGCTACCTGGCCGCCGCCCGGAGGATCACCTCCGAGCAGGGCGCGCTCCTCATCTTCGATGAGGTGCAGACCGGGATCGCCCGGACCGGTGCGTTCTTCGCCCACCAGGCGGCCGGCGTCGTCCCGGACATCATGACGCTGGCCAAGGGTCTGGGCGGTGGCATGCCGATCGGCGCCTGTGTGGCGACCGGACCGGCCGCCAATCTCTTCGAACCCGGTCAGCACGGCACCACCTTCGGTGGGAATCCGGCGTGTTGCGCAGCCGCCCTGGCCGTGCTCGATGTCATCGACGACGAGGGGCTCGTGGATCACGTGGCGTCGGTGGGGAAGTCCATCGCGACCGGCATCGAGGACCTCGGACATCCGCGGATCGCGCACGTACGCGGCAGCGGACTGCTACTCGGCGTGGTCCTGACCGACCCGCTCGCGGCCCGGGCCGAGATCGCCGCTCGCGATGCGGGGTACCTCATCAATGCGCCTGCGCCCGATGTCATCCGGCTCGCACCCCCGCTCATCCTCACCGAGGAACAGGGTGCCGGGTTCGTGGCGGCGCTGCCGGCGATTCTCGACGCCGCCGTCGCCGCCGATTCCCCGGGAGGCAAGGCATGATCCGGCACTTCCTGCGCGACGACGACCTCACACCGGCCGAGCAGGCCGAGGTTCTCGCCCTTGCCGCCGAGGTGAAGGCGTCACCGTTCGCGCACAGGCCGCTCGAGGGACCGCGCGGCGTCGGGGTGATCTTCGACAAGAACTCGACCCGAACCCGGTTCTCGTTCGAGATGGGCATCGCGCAACTCGGCGGACACGCGGTCGTCGTCGACGGCACCACCACCCAACTCGGTCGCGACGAGACCATCGAGGACACCGGTCGCGTGCTGTCGCGGTTAGTCGACGCCGTGGTCTGGCGGACCTTCGGCCAGGATCGGCTGGAGGCGATGGCGTCGTCGGCGAGCGTCCCGATCGTCAACGCGCTCTCGGACACCTTCCACCCCTGCCAGGTGCTCGCCGATCTGCAGACGATCATCGAACGCAAGGGTCGCACCGCCGGACTGTCGATGACCTACCTCGGCGACGGGGCGAACAACATGGCGCACTCGCTGGCCCTGGGCGGGGCCACCGCCGGAATGCACGTGACAATTAGTGCGCCAACAGGTTTCGAACCCGACTCCGAGGTCGTCGAGGCCACCACGGCCCGGGCCGCCCAGACCGGCGGCTCGATCCGGGTGATCGCCGATCCCGGCGAGGCGGTCGTCGGCGCGGACGTCCTCGTCACGGACACGTGGACGTCGATGGGGCAGGAGGGTGACGGGAAGGATCGTACGGCGCCGTTTCGGCCGTACCAGATCAACGACGACCTGGTGGCGAAGGCGGCCACGGATGCGATCGTGCTGCATTGTCTGCCCGCCCACCGCGGCGAGGAGATCACCGACGACGTCCTCGACGGTCCCGCCAGCGTCGTCCTCGACGAGGCCGAGAACCGGCTGCACGCGCAGAAGGCGCTGCTGATCTGGTTGCTGGGGCAGCGATGACCGCCGGCAGACCGACGTCCGACGACACCCCGGTCGCGCCGCCCGTGGCGACCGAGACACGGCTGGCCGCCACCAAGGCGGGACGGCACGCACGGATCATCGACATCCTCTCGACCCATCAGGTGCGCAGTCAGTCGGAGCTGCAGCACCTGCTGGCCGCGCAGGGTATCGATGCCACCCAGGCGACGATCTCCCGCGATCTCGACGAACTCGGCGCGGTCAAACTCCGCGCCGCCGACGGCGGAGCGGGCGTGTACATGGTGCCCGAGGACGGTTCGCCGGTGCGTGGCGTCTTCGGCGGGACGGATCGCCTCGCCCGGTTGCTGTCGGAACTGCTGGTATCCACCGACAGCAGCGGGAACCTCGCGGTCTTGCGGACGCCGCCGGGAGCCGCGCATTATCTGGCGAGCGCTCTCGACCGCGCCAGCCTGCCCGACGTGGTGGGGACCATCGCCGGGGATGACACCATCTTCGTGGTGGCACGGGAACCGGTCGACGGCGCCGAGCTCTCGCGACGAATCGAGGGCCTCGTGTAACCGCGTGGCCCGACACCTCAGCCCTTCGGACACAATCAGACCAACAGCACCACGAGCGGGACGAAGCCCGCGCCGGTGCGCAGGAACACAGGAGAATGACATGGCGGAACGCGTCGTACTCGCGTACTCGGGCGGCCTCGACACCTCGGTGGCGATCAGCTGGATCGGCAAGGAGACCGGCAAGGAAGTCGTGGCCGTCGCACTCGACCTCGGCCAGGGCGGCGAGGACATGGATGTGGTGCGCCAGCGCGCCCTCGACTGCGGGGCCGTCGAGGCGGTCGTCGTCGACGCCCGCGACGAGTTCGCCGACGAATACTGTCTGCCGACGATCAACTCGAACGCCCTGTACATGGACCGCTACCCGCTCGTGTCGGCCATCTCGCGCCCACTGATCGCGAAGCACCTCGTCACCGCGGCCCGCGACCACGGCGGTACCGTCGTCGCCCACGGCTGCACCGGCAAGGGCAACGACCAGGTGCGCTTCGAGGTTGGATTCGCCTCGCTGGCACCCGATCTCGAGGTTCTCGCGCCCGTCCGCGACTACGCGTGGACCCGGGAGAAGGCGATCACGTTCGCCGAGCAGAACGACATCCCGATCAACGTCACCAAGAAGTCGCCGTTCTCGATCGACCAGAACGTGTGGGGACGCGCGGTGGAGACCGGGTTCCTCGAGGACCTGTGGAACGCTCCGACCAAGGACGTCTACGACTACACCGACGACCCGACGGTGAACTGGAACTCGCCCGACGAGGTCATCATCACGTTCGACAAGGGCCGCCCGATCGCCATCGACGGCCGCCCGGTGAGCGTGCTCGAGGCCATCCAGGAACTCAACCGGCGTGCGGGCGCACAAGGTGTCGGTCGCCTCGACGTCGTCGAGGACCGCCTGGTGGGCATCAAGAGCCGCGAGGTCTACGAGGCCCCGGGCGCGATGGTGCTGATCCGTGCGCACGAGGAACTCGAGCATGTCACCCTGGAACGCGAGCTCGGCCGCTATAAGCGGCACACCGACCAGAAGTGGGCCGAACTGGTGTACGACGGACTGTGGTTCTCGCCTCTCAAGCGCTCGCTCGACGCGTTCGTCGCGTCCACACAGGAGCATGTGAGCGGTGACATCCGCCTGGTTCTGCATGGTGGGCACATCGCGGTGACCGGCCGGCGCAGTGGCGAATCGCTCTACGACTTCAACCTGGCGACCTACGACGAGGGCGACAGCTTCGATCAGTCGGCCGCACGCGGATTCGTGGAGCTGCACGGACTGTCGTCGAAGATCGCGGCTCGGCGGGATCTGGATCTGTGACCTCGCATGGCACCAACGAGGGCTCGCTGTGGGGCGGCCGGTTCGCCGACGGCCCCGCCGCGGCGATGGCGGCGCTGAGCAAGTCCACACACTTCGACTGGGCGTTGGCGCCGTTCGACATCGAGGCGTCGGAAGCGCACGCGCGCGTGCTGTTTCGCGCGGGTCTGCTCACCGACGAGGAACTCGAGGCGATGCTCGTCGGTTTGTCCCGGCTGGCCGCCGACGTCGCGAGTGGGGCGTTCGGGCCGGCCGAGAGCGATGAGGACGTCCACGGCGCGCTCGAACGTGGCCTGATCGACCGGGTCGGGCCGGAACTCGGCGGGCGACTCCGCGCCGGGCGTTCGCGCAATGATCAGGTCGCCACGTTGTTCCGGATGTGGTTGCGCGCGGGGATGCGTCGAGTGGCACTCGGACTGCTCGACGTCGTCGACGCCCTGATCGGGCAGGCGCAGGCGCACCCGGATGCGGTGATGCCGGGCAAGACACACCTGCAGGCCGCGCAGCCGGTTCTGCTGGCTCATCATCTGCTCGCGCATGCGCACCCGCTGCTGCGTGACGTCGACCGGCTCGCGGACGCGGACCGTCGTACCGCGGTGTCGCCGTACGGATCCGGCGCGCTCGCCGGATCCTCGCTCGGGCTCGACCCGGCCGCGATCGCCACCGATCTCGGCTTCCACCGTGCGGCGGAGAACTCGATCGACGCGACGTCGTCGCGCGATTTCGCCGCCGAGGGAGCGTTCGTACTCGCCATGATCGGGGTGGATCTGTCGCGGCTGTCCGAGGAGATCATCCTGTGGAGCACACCTGAGTTCGGGTACGTGACCCTCGCCGATGCCTGGTCCACGGGCAGCTCGATCATGCCGCAGAAGAAGAATCCCGACGTCGCCGAGCTCACCCGCGGGAAGTCGGGCCGACTCATCGGCAACCTGACCGGCCTGCTGGCGACGCTCAAGGCACAACCGCTCGCCTACAACCGTGACCTGCAGGAGGACAAGGAACCCGTCTTCGACTCCGTGGCACAACTCGAGTTGCTGTTGCCGGCGATCACCGGTCTCGTCGCGACGTTGGAGTTCCACGAGGATCGGATGGCCGATCTGGCGCCGGCCGGGTTCACGTTGGCCACGGACATCGCGGAATGGATGGTGCGACAAGGGATTCCGTTCCGTGTCGCCCACGAGGTAGCCGGCGCCAGCGTGCGGGCGGCCGAAGAACGCGGGATCGGTCTGGCCGACCTCGACGACGCCACCCTCGCCGCGATCAGTCCGGACCTGACTCCGGCCGTGCGGGATGTGCTCACCGTGCGTGGATCGATCGAGTCGCGCAACTCGCACGGCGGAACCGCGTCGGTCCAGGTGCGACGACAGCTAGCCGACCTCCGCGACGAGGTGGACCGACTTCGCGCCGAGTGGCCCGGAGAAGGGGTCGACCCGCCCGGCTGAGTACGCTGAGTGCGCCGCCCGCGGGGAGGTCGGTACAGTGACGTGCATCACTCGATCGAGAGGGGAGGGGAACGCCGTCATGGTGGGACTCCCGGTGCTGCCCGACATCGGTTCAGCGGTCGAACGCGTACTGGCCACGGCGCAGAACGGTCTCGAGGTGCTCAGGCTCGGCGGACTGGAGACCGGTACCGAACCGGCACCGTTCAGCATCGTCGAGACCGAGAAGATGTTCCGGCTGCGCCGGTACTTCCCGGACACGCCGACCGACGGACCCCAGATCGTCCTCGTACCGCCGATGATGGTGTCGGCCAACGTCTACGACGTCACCGAGGCAAATGGTGCGGTGTCCATCCTGCACCGGAACGGAATCACTCCGTGGGTGATCGACTTCGGGTCCCCGGACTCCGAAGAGGGCGGGATGGAGCGCAATCTCGCCGACCACATCGTCGCTGTCAGTCGGGCCATCGACCTCATCGTCGAGGCGGCCGGGCGCGATGTCCACCTCGCCGGCTATTCGCAAGGCGGAATGTTCGCCTACCAGACCGCCGCCTATCGGCAGTCGAAAGGGATAGCCAGCCTCATCACCTACGGCAGCCCGGTCGACGTCCTCGCCGCCCTGCCCCTCGGTCTGCCGGCCGGTCTCGTGGTACCCGGAGCAGAGTTGCTCGCCGACAAGGTGTTCAACCGTCTGTGGGTACCAGGCTGGATGGCCCGCGCGGGATTCCAGTTGGTCGACCCGGTCAAGACCGCGCGCAGCCGCATCGATTTCCTCCGCAAACTGCATGACCGCGAGGCACTGCTGCCCCGCGAGGACCAGCGCCGCTTCATCGAGGCCGAGGGATGGGTCGCGTGGTCGGGGCCCGCCGTGGCGGAGCTACTACGACAGTTCGTGGTGCACAACCGGATGATGTCGGGCGGCTTCGTCATCAACGGGGATCTGGTCTCCTTGACCGAGATCACCTGCCCGGTGCTGGCTTTCATCGGCGAGGCGGACGACATCGGTCAACCCCTCGCGGTCCGTGGAATCGCGCGTGCCGCCCCCGCCGCCACCGTGTTCGAATCACGCGTCCCGGTAGGACATTTCGGGCTCGTCGTCGGCAGTACCTCCGGCGGGCACACGTGGCCCACGACCTCGGACTGGGTGTTGTGGCAGGACGGGACCGGGGACCGCCCTCCGCTGGTCGAGGAGATGCACACCGAGCTCGACCCCCACGGCAGCGGTGTCAGCTTGTCATCGCGCATCACCCACGGCATCGGCTCGGTCGCCGACGCGGGGGCCGGCGTGTCGCGCGAACTACTCGGGCTGGCGACCTCGCTGCAGCGGACGTCGCGGGCCGTCGCCCAGGAATCCGTGCGCACGGTGCCGCGACTGCTCCGTCTCGGACAGATCCAGACCGGCACCCGGATCTCGCTCGGCAAACTGATGTCGGAGAACAGCAAACGCGCCGCCGACCAGGAGTTGTTCCTGTTCGAGAACCGGGTCCTGACCCATGCCCAGGTCAACATGCGCATCGACAACGTGGTCGCAGGACTGATCGACTGCGGGATCCGTCCCGGCGTCCACGTCGGTGTGCTCATGGACACCCGACCCAGTGCGCTCGTCGTGGTCGCCGCGCTGTCGCGACTCGGGGCCGTCGCGGTCCTTCTCGCCGCCGATGGCGACATCCCGGAGATGCTGCGTCTGGGCGACTGCTCGTCGGTGGTCACGGATCCGACGCACCTCGACGTCGTGGCAAAGCACTCCGATCGGGTTCTCGTGCTCGGTGGCGGCAGTGGTGAGACGCGTGACATCGATGCTGCCGACGGCGCGTCGGTCATCGACATGGAGCGCATCGATCCCGACGCGGTCGACATCCCGGCGTGGTACCGGCGTGATCCCGGGTTGGCGGGAGACCTGGCCTTCATCTTGTTCACACGCTCGGGCGGCAACCTGGCACCGTGGCCGGTCACGAACCATCGGTTCGCCATGTCCGCGTTCGGCGCGGCGTCGGCGGCCGCACTGACCGACCGCGACACCGTCTACTGTCTGCCTCCACTGCATCACGCATCGGGCTTGCTCACCACACTCGGTGCCACCGTCGTCGGCCGCTCCCGGATCGCATTGTCCGAACGGATCGATCCGGAGACGTTCACCGCAGAGGTGCACCGCTACGGCGTCACCGTCGTCTCCTACACCTGGACGATGCTGCGCGAGGTCGTCCACAGCCCGGACTTCCGGGTCAACCAGTACAACCCGATCCGGTTGTTCATGGGGTCCGGCATGCCGAACGGTCTGTGGGGCGACGTGCTGGAGAGCTTCCCGCGGGCCCGTGTCCTGGAGTTCTTCGCGACCGCCGATGGCTCGGCGATCCTGGCCAACGTCTCCGGCGACAAGATCGGTTCGATGGGACAGGCTCTGCCGGAGACGAACCCCGTGGAGGTGGCCGCCTTCGACGTCGATCGTGGACGTCTGGTGGTCGACGACTCCGGATTCGTCGGCAAGGCCGGTGTCGGCGAGGTCGGCCTGTTGCTGGCCCGCGCCCGGCACCGCTTCGACACCTCGTCGACGGTGCTGCGCGACGTCTTCGCCACCCGCGACCGCTGGGAGGTGTCGGGTCACCTGTTCGAGCGTGACGCCAACGACGACCTGTGGTTCTACGGTTCGGTCGACACCGTCATCCGGTCGTCGGACGGCCCGGTGTACGTCCCGCCGATCGAGGCGGCGTTGTCGCAGGTACGCGGTGTCGATCAGGTCGTGGTGTACGGGCTGGGGGAGACCGGGCACCAGATCGCGGTCGCGGCGGTCACCATGCGCAGTGTCGGCGGGCGATCGGAGTCGCTCACGGTGTCGGCGTTACGGGTCGGCCTGGGCGGTTTGGCCGCCGAACGACGGCCGCACCTCATCTGGGTCGTCGAAGAGATCCCGGTCTCCGACTCCTACCGACCCCTGGCCCGCCGGTTGTCAACACGCGGGTTGCCCCGGCCGGGTGCCCGCGTGTGGTACCGCGATGCGGACGGCAGGTATCGTCGCTACACGAGAACTGCTGCGGCAGAAGTTGGTTGGGATGCAGAGGCCATATAGGGCGGCCGTCCGGCGAGAGATGACATGGCAGCGACGACGAGAAGAGGGCCGACGTGACCTCACGTGCGGAATCGATCGATCCCATCACCCGCGAACGGTTGGTGTGCCCGCAAGATCACGGACCGCTGATCGATGCGGGGGATGAGCTCTACAACCCACGCCTGCGGGTGGCCTACCGGATCGATGACGACGGCATCCCGGTGATGCTCGCCGACGAGGCGCGAACCGTCGACGACGCGGAGCACCAAGCCTTCACCGCGGGCGGTACCGACAGCCCGTGACCTGCGGGCAGGTGGTCGTCGGCCCGCCCCGGCCGGATGACAAGATCGAGGGGTGAGCACCGAGACGCCGGCCTCGTCGTACATCGACATCCTCTCCGAACTCGAGTGGCGCGGGCTGATCGCCCAGTCGACCGACCTCGACGCCCTCCGCGGTGAACTCTCCCGCGGGCCGATCACGTTGTATGCCGGCTTCGATCCGACGGCGGCGAGTCTGCACGCCGGGCACCTGGTGCCGCTCCTGACCCTGCGGCGATTCCAGGAGTCCGGCCACCGTCCGATCGTGCTCGCGGGTGGGGCCACCGGTCTGATCGGCGACCCCCGAGACGTGGGGGAACGGACGATGAACGCGCCCGACACCGTCGCGGAGTGGGCCGACCGCATCGGTGGACAGCTGCGCCGCTTCGTGACCATCGACGACTCGCCGACCGGGGCCCTCATCGTCAACAACCTGGACTGGACAGGCCGACTCAGTGCGATCGAATACCTTCGTGACCTCGGAAAACACTTCTCCGTGAATGTGATGCTCGCGCGCGACACCGTGCGCCGGCGACTGGAGTCCGACGGGATGAGCTACGCCGAGTTCAGCTACCTGTTACTGCAGTCGAACGATTTCGTGGAGTTGAACAGGCGTCATGGCTGCACGCTGCAGGTCGGTGGTTCCGACCAGTGGGGGAACATCGTCGGTGGCGTCGACCTCGGCCGTCGACTCGACGGTTCATCACTGCACGGGATGACGGTCCCGCTGGTCACGTCGTCGGACGGCAAGAAGTTCGGGAAGTCGACCGGCGGTGGGAGCTTGTGGCTCGATCCGGACCTGACCAGCCCCTACGCCTGGTACCAGTACTTCGTGAACACGGCCGACGCCGACGTCGTCCGGTACCTCAAGTGGTTCACCTTCCTCGGCCGTGACGAGATCGCCGAACTCGAGCGCGCGACGGAGGAGACGCCGCACCTGCGGAAGGCGCAGAAGCGGCTCGCCGCCGAGATGACCACGCTCATCCACGGCGAACAGCACACGAAGGGTGCCGAGTTGGCGAGCACGGCTCTGTTCGGGCGCGGCGACCTGACCGAACTCGACGAGCAGACGCTGGCGGCTGCGGTCGGGGAGACCACGGTCGCCGACTACCGGGGGAAGCGGCCCACCATCGTCGAACTGCTCGTCGACACTGCGCTGTCGGAGAGCAACAAAGCTGCGCGTCGATCGATCGCAGAGGGCGGCGCATACGTGAACAACACCAAGATCACCGATCCCGAGTGGCAGCCGGCCGACGCTGATCTGCTCCACCACCGATGGCTGGTGATCCGAAGGGGCAAGAAGAGTTTCGCCGGCGCTACGATATCGCTCTGACCAGGTGATTTGACGCGTTGTACGCATCTGTGTAACTTAATCGACGCACCGCAGAGAGCAACTCCCCCGGGGCCGACAAGGACTCGGGGAGGTGAAGGTGCCCGAGCCTCAGGGATCGGGACAACTCGGCGGGGCCAACCCCCGAAAAGAACTTCGAAACGGGAGTTGCGGACCGGAATACGGTCTGGTACGCTGGAAGAGTTGCGCCGGAGACGGACAATTTTTCCAAACAGAACGTAAAGCTCGCAGGTGAGCGCCCTGTTACAGGGGTAGTGCCGGTGGGTGTGTGTTCTTTGAGAACTCGATAGTGTGTTGGACGATTTTTCGATGCCATTAGTTTAGGCATCGAAGTTCTTTTGTTGAAGTTTTTTGATGCCAGTTTATTTGGATAATATTTGGTCAGGTTTTGCTTTCCTGATTGTGTTGATTCGGCCGGCTATGCCGGTGGTTTCAGTAAG
>NZ_JASXSI010000027.1 GCF_030315685.1 Gordonia sp. ABSL11-1
TCCCGAATATTCCGTCGCACGCGACATCACCGGCACCCGGCAGACGCGATCTGCCGGGTGCCGGTTCGTCTCTGCTGTTGGTGATCCGCCGCTCAGCCTGGGAACGCGCGCCTGCCACGGACGGCGACCACCAGTCCTGCCACGACGAATGCCGTGCCGACACACGCCAGGTACAGCGTCGCCGAACCGGTCGGAAGCATCACGCCGCCGAGCAATGCGCCCAGGGCGATACCGACATTCGATGTCGAGTTGATCCATGCACCGGCGACCTCGGGGGCATCGGACAGGGCCCGTACCGCCGCGGACTGATACATGGACGGCACCCCGCCGAACAGTCCGTTCCACAGTACGACGGCAATCACCAGCACGATGAGCCACTGCTGGGTCAGTCCCACCGCCAGGATCGCGCCGGCGAGAAGGGCGAGAACAGTGAGAACCGTTGCGCGGGGACGACGATCGATCGTCCGCCCGACGCAGGCCAGACCGATCAGGCCGCATACACCGCACAGCAGCAGCAGCGGCCCGATCCACGACTCCTGCGCACCCGACGCCAACAGCACGACGCTGATGTAGGTGTACACGGTGTACTGACCGACGAACGTCATTGTGTTGGACACAACGACAATGCCGAGATCGGTACGTGCACCGGACTTCTCGATTCGGCGGCCCGCCCGGAACCCCGCTGACCGCCGGGAGGAACCGGAGGATCAGCACCAGGGCCACCACGGCGATACCGGCGAGCACGGCAAACGCGTTCCGCCATCCGAGCGCCGAACCGAGCGCCGTCGAGAGCGGAACCCCCAGCACGAAGCCCGCGGTCGTACCGCCCGCGACGACCGCGAGGCCGCGTCCGACCTGTCCGTGCTCGACGAGCCGCGGGACATAACCGATGCACACCGAGAAGAACAGCGCATGTGACAGCCCGCCGACCACGCGCCCGGCGGCGACGACCGCGAAGCTCGGGGCGACCGCGATCATGACATTGCTGATCAGATAGCCGACCACCGTCACGAGGATCAGTCGCTTGCGCGCGATCCGCTTGGTGGCGATGGTCAGCGGCACCGCGAACACCGCGACCATCACGGCGAAGACCGTGATGAGCAGCCCGGTGACCGAGTCCGCCACGCCGAACGCGCCCCCGATGGCCGGGAGCAGACCGACGGGGAGCATCTCGGTCGTCACCGCGAGAAAGCCGGCGATCGCCAAGGTGAGGAGCGCGGGTGCGTTCTGCCGAACCCCCTGTCGCGTGTCGGTGACATCGATGCTGGTCGTGGGCATTCCAAGAATATACTCGTGAACCGAGTTTATTGGAAATGCAACAATGCCGTGGTGTCCATCCCGTCCGCCGGCCCGAGCGCCGGGCGCTGGTTGACGGCTGCGCGACTGATCGAGATCGTGCGCGCGCAACCCGGCATCACCCGTGCCGCAGCCGCGCACGACCTGGGTATCCGCAGTGGCGCGGCGACGGAGTTGTTGGCCCGCATGCGGCGGGTCGAGCTGCTCGACGAGAGTCCCGCCCCGGCGCAGGGCCGTGGTCGCCCGACGACCGTCCTGCACGCCCACCCGGCCGGCCCACTGATCGTCGCCGTCGAGTTGAGTCTGACGGGATGGCGTGTGGCGACGGCGGCCGTCGACGCCGTTCCCCGGATCGAGTACGCCGGCGCATCGCTGAGTCCTCGCCCTGGTCCCGTCCTCGCCGAGATCTCCGGTGTCGTCGACGACATCTGTCGACGCGAGGGCGACCGCGTCCGGGCCGTGTCCGTCTCGGTCGCCGGTGCTGTCCGCGACGACCGCCTGGTCCAGTTCACCCCGCTCGACTGGCCGGATGTCGACCTCACGGGCCTGACCGCCGACGACTCGCCGACCGCCCCGCCGGTTCTGGTCGGCAACGACGCGACGCTGGCCGGCCTGGCCGAGGCACGCACCGGTTCGGCCCGCGGCGTCGGCACGGCGCTGCACCTGATCATCGCCGTCGGACTGGGTGGCGCACTCGTCGTCGACGGCGTGCCGGTGATCGGCGCCCACGGCGGCGCCGGCGAGTACGGCCATGTGCCGTTCGGCGATCCCACGCAGCTGTGTCCCTGTGGTGCACACGGTTGTTGGGATCTGACCGTCGACGGGCGAGCGCTCGCGAGACATCGCGGCGATCCGGCGCCCGAGAATCCCCTGCGCTACACATACGAGCTACTCGAGACGCAGCGCGCGAGTGCTGATCCCGCGATCCAGGAGGCCTTCGACCGGGTCAGCGGCTCGCTGGGCCGTGGCATCGCGGGACTGGTCAACATCCACGACCCCGACATGGTCACCCTCGGCGGTCTCGCGGCTGCGCTGCGGGCAGCAGCACCCGAACCGTTCGACACCGCCTATCGCGGGGGCCTCATGTCGTTCCGGAAACACCTGCCGCCCGACGTCGTCGACGGCATCCACGGCGACGACGGCCCGCTGCGCGGCGCGGCGCTGCGCGGTGTCGACCACATCACCACCGTCGACGCCATCGCGGCGTGGGCTGACCGCCGATGATCGGTCACAGCACCTTCGTGATGGCCCCGGTCATCTTCGCCGGCTTCGTCGTCGGCGCGAAACGTTCGACGACCTGACCATCCCGACCGACGAGGAACTTGGTGAAGTTCCACTTGATCCGCCCGCCGAGCAAGCCACTCTTCTCCGAGCGCAACGACTCGAACAGCGGATGCGCATCCGGCCCGTTGACGTCGATCTTCGCGAACATCGGGAAGGTGACGTCGTAGGTGAGGGAGCAGAAGTTCTTGATCTCGTCGGCGTCACCCGGCTCCTGATGGGCGAACTGATCGCACGGGAACCCGAGAACACGCAGTCCCTGCTCCGAATAGTCCCGATACAGGGCCTCGAGGCCCTCGTACTGCGGGGTGAACCCGCACTTCGACGCAGTGTTGACGATGAGCAGTGGCAGGCCCGCGTACTCCGACAGCGGCACTGGCGTGCCGTCGATGTCGTCGGCGGTGAAGTCATAGGCGGTGATCATGGGTCGATGCCCCCTCGGTAAGTGCCGGTCAGGTGTAGGCCGGCCGTCCCAGTATCTGATTGCATGCGGCAACACCTTCGACGATGCCACGTTCGAAGGCCCGACCGCGCTCCTGGCCAGTTCCGTGCGTCGGGCGATCCGGCAGGGAGTACATGAACGTGATCGCTTCGGATCGATCCGCGACGGACAGATGGCCTTGCCCGATGAACCACGTCCACGCGGCACCCGACCAGCAGTCGCTCGCGAGCTCCATCGTCCTGATCTCGGCGGTACGCCCGAACGCCAGCGCAGTGATCGTCGCCGACACCGGCCTCAGACCGACGGACTCCTGTACGCCATGGCTCGACTCGTGGACCAACGTCGTCACCGCGCGGCTGCGCGTCCGGATCAGCTCGGCGTCCGAGGTCGGGTTGTAGAAGGTCACCTTGTTGCAGTGATGCAGGCCGAGAGCGATGACCGCGCCGAGTTCGGCATAGACGCACACATCACGGTTCTCTGGACTCCACGACACCCCGGCGGCCGGATTCGTCACCCGCACCGTCTCCTGCACCACCGAGGACCGGCCCGTGTGCGAGAGCCATCTTTGAGTCAGCGCGACGGCGCACGAGACGTTCTCGAGGGCCCCATACTCGCCTCGGCACCCAGCGACATCTGACTGGACCGGCACCGTACCCCACGGCGCAGCATCGGCGGAAGATACAGCGACACAGACGATCCCGATTGCCACGAGCACGACCGAGATCAATCTCATGCGTGTGATCACGACTCCGCCTGACTCGCCGTGGTCGCGACGATTCATGACAGGTGCGGCTCCAACATGGGTACGAGGTACTGACGGGCGATCGCGGCGAGCTGATCGTCGTCGTGCACGTCGATCAGCTGACTGGGAACGGTGAGGAACGAGTTCGAGATCCGGACCATCACCTCGGCGGTCAACTCCGTGTCGAGTTCGGTGGCGATGTTGCCTGCCCGCTGCTCAGTGCGGAGCTGTTCGGCGACGAACTGCCGTACCGCGACGAGCATCCGGCCGTCGTCGGCACCGATCGAACCGGCGAGCAGGGACGGTTCGGTCTCGATCAGACCACCGATGAGCGGGTTGTCGAGGATGGACCGCAGCGAGCTGACGAATCCGAACACCACCCGCTCAGCGGCGGTCTCGGCGCTGCTGATGTCGGCGAGGAACTGGAGGAAGTAGCGGCGGAACTCCCGCAGGATCACCTGCTCGACGAGATCGTCCTTGGTGGTGAACTTGCGGTAGATCGTGATCCGCGACAGCCCTGCCCGGCGCGCAACCTCTTCCATCGAGGACCGCTGGATGCCCATTCGACAGAACTGGTCGAACGCGGCGTCGAGCAACTTGGTCCTGGTGGG
This sequence comes from Gordonia sp. ABSL11-1, assembly GCF_030315685.1. Classification (GTDB taxonomy): domain Bacteria; phylum Actinomycetota; class Actinomycetes; order Mycobacteriales; family Mycobacteriaceae; genus Gordonia. The sequence goes on from NZ_JASXSI010000027.1 coordinate 4,373, forward strand.
GTCGTCGTCGGGTTCGGTCACATCACCTCCGACGACGGCGACGTACGCCCGCTCCAGCAGCGATCGCGATCTCACGGACGATGAGTCCATGTCGGCCGCCGGGCCCGATCGACCCGCGGCGGCATGTCCAGATTCCACACGATCCCCTCGCCGTTCGATCCCCGGCCGTGGCCGAAGCATACCGCGCCGCCAATCAATCATCAGAAAACGCGTGTGTTCAGAATCACTACGTGCTACACCTATGTAACAGAGATACAGCTTTTGTGTCATCGCGTCATCGAGTCGGGTGGCGATAGACGGGAGAAGTGAGATGGAGAATCTGAGCAGGCGAAACCTGTTGAAGGTCGGGGGCACGGTAGGGGCGGCCGGAGCGATCGCAGCGGTCGCGCCGTCCACACCGTGGACGTGGTCACCAGCGGGTTCAGTGCCTGGGACCGGCAGCGGCGCAGACCCGAGGGGTGTCTGGGACGTGGATGCCGATCCGGTCGTGGCGGCCCTTCTGGAGCGGGGTGACGTCCCGAAGGTCAACAGCATCCTGCGTTCCTGGACGAAGAACGGGCAGCCGCTGCCCGCCGGTCTGCCCAACGATCTGCGTGACTTCATGGAACATGCTCGGCAACTGCCGGCGTGGACGGATCGCGGCAAACTCGAGACGGCGGTGCGCTTCAACCAGAAGCGCGGCACCTACCTCGGCGTGCTCTACGGGTTCGCGAGCGGCATGATGAGCACGGTCATCCCCAAGGAGGCCCGCGCGGTCTATTACTCCAAGGGCGGTGCGGACATGAAGGACCGCATCACCAAGACCGCGAAACTCGGATATGACATCGGCTCGCTGAACGCCTACCGCCCCGACGGCGAGATGATCGTCACCTGCGTGAAGACCCGTCTGGCTCATGCGGCCGTGCGACACCTCCTCCCGCAGTCACCGTGGTGGGTGCACGCCGCACCGGAGAAGAAGCCGATCAGCCAGGCCGACATCATGGTCACCTGGCACAGCCTGCCGACCACCGTGATGCGGATGCTCGACAAGTGGAATGTGCCGATCGCGGCCGACGAATCAGCGGGCTTTCTGCATTCGTGGCAGGTCAGCGCTGCCATGCTCGGAGTAGACGACCAGTACATCCCGGCCTCCTGGAATCAGGCCGACTCCCAGGCCAAACAGGTACTCGATCCGATTCTCGCGCCGACACCCGAGGGCAAGAAGCTCGCCGACATCCTGCTCGACCTGGGCATGAACCTCGATCTGAGTCTGTTGTCCCGTGGCGTCCTCGGCGCCCTCACCCGGTTCATGCTGGGCGACAAGGTCGCCGACTGGTACGCGATCCCGCGCGAGCCCGTGTGGAGCCCCCTCCTCGAGACTGCTTGGGGCCCTTTCGTCCTCGTGCGGGAGGGACTGCTCAACGTCGGGATGCCCAAGGAGGCGTACTGGCTGTTCGACGAGTTCCTCCGCCAGTTCGTCCTCTTCTACATGTCCGAACTGCGGATGCCGATCAACATCGAGATCCCGGTGTTGAACAACCCGCACTACAACTGATCCCGCGCCACTCGCGCGAACGAGCGATCCATGTCCCTGCGCACGTGGCTCGTGACGCTCGCCGTTGTGGTGGCGGGACTCGTCATCCCGTCCACCGCGACGGCAGCGCCCCTGCCGACACTTCGTCCCCTCTGCCCTGACCTCTATGTGCTGGCGATCCCTGGTACGTGGGCCGACATCGCCGAACCCGGCATCCTCCGGGCGGTCACCGACGGTCTGGGACCTCGCACCCGGTCAACCTATGTGGGTTACGACGCCACCGCATTCCCCTGGGAGAAGGCCATCTACGGTCGATCCAAGGCCCAGGCGGTGGCCAACACCACCGGCCTCGCGACGATGATGCTGCGCAGATGTCCCCGCACCAAGGTCGCACTCACCGGATACAGCCAGGGCGCTGACGCCGCCGGAGACGTCGCCGCCGAGATCGGCAACGGGCGCGGGGCGATCCGGCCCGATCAGGTCGCCGGCGTCGTATTGCTCTCCGACCCTCGACGTTCCAGTCGGGACACCATCGTCGGTCCGGCGCTGGCCGGTCAGGGCAGCGGCGGTCCCCGGCTGTCCGGAATGGGCCGCCTGCGCAGCCGCACCTTCACCATCTGCGCTCCGAAAGATCTCTACTGCAACACACCTCGCGAGTACTACGTGACTCGCATCGTCGGGTATCTCGCCGAGACCAGTGACCCGACCCCGAGCCAGATGAGTCAGTACCAGGCCGAGGCCGGAGCCATCCTCGACGAGATGCTCTCGACGGGCGGCATCGGCGCAGTCGGGCGGGAGGTCAGCAATCAGCGTGCCCGACAACAGATCATCGTCTTCAACCAGTTCATCCAGTCCGGTGTCCACACCGACTACGGGGAATTCGAGGTGCAGCCCGGCATCTCCGCGGTGAGGTGGGCCCACCAGTTCCTCGCACAGCTGACATCCACACCACCCTCGTCCGTACCACAGCCCCTTCACAAGGAGTGACACCATGGGAGCCCTCCAACCCTGGCACATCGTCGTCGTCGCGCTGGTCTTCGTGATCCTGTTCGGCTCACAACGACTACCGGACGCGGCGCGCGGCATCGGCCGCTCACTGCGGGTCTTCAAGTCCGAAGTCGCGGAACTGCACGACGCCGACCGAGGCGACTCCGAGAAGACCTCATCCGCCCCGTCCATCGAGCGTGAATCGACCGAGCGCCGGTGAACAGGCAGCTCCTCGAGGAGAGTCTCGCGATCGTCGATCTCCCCGACGACGGTCTGACGCTCCGGTTCTACGAGATACTGTTCGCCCGATATCCCGCCGTACAGCCGATGTTCCGGCGCGACATCACGACTCAGGCCGACATGTTGCGGACGGCGATCATCTCGGTTCTCGACCACCTCGACAACGCCGAGTGGTTGTCGTCGAACCTGGGCTGGCTGGGTCGTCGTCACGCCGGGATGGGCGTGACACCACCGATGTACGACGCGGTCGGCGAATGCATGATCGCCGCGATGGCCGAGATCGGCGGCGACGCGTGGACCTCCGAGATGAGCGATGCCTGGACCGATGCACTCACCGCGGTCTCGTCGATGATGGTGGACGGGTATCCGTCAGAGTGAGGGCGGCGACTGTGTCGTCGGCGACAGAACACATGCGCGCCGATCGATACGAGGGTAGGACGGAGGTCAGGGGGCGAGCGTATCGAGAGGTGTGAGGCATGAAGGCCATCCAGATCGTCAAACCCGGAAACGAACCCGAACTGCGTGAGGTGCAACGACCGACTCCCGGCCCGGGGCAGGTCCTGCTGAAGGTCACCGCCGCGGGCGCCTGTCATTCCGACGATTTCGTGCTGAACATGCCCGAGGACGGTTTTCCCTATCCGCTTCCCATGACGCTCGGCCACGAGGGCGTCGGTGTCGTCGCCGAGACGGGCAGCGGTGTGGACAGCGTGGCCGAGGGCACCGCGGTCGCGGTGTACGGACCTTGGGGATGCGGCGTCTGCCACTTCTGTTCGCGCGGGCTCGAGAACTACTGCAGCAGAGCGGCAGAGCTCCAGATCGCGCCACCCGGGCTCGGCGTCGACGGCGCCATGGCCGAGTACATGATCGTCGACGACCCGCGCCACCTGGTGCCGATCGGCGACCTCGATCCCGTCCGGACGGTGCCGCTGACCGACGCCGGCCTCACCCCGTATCACGCGATCAAACCGTCGTTGGGCAAACTCGTCGGCGGCACCACGGCCGTCGTCATCGGCTCCGGCGGACTCGGACACGTCGCGATCCAGATGCTCCGTCACCTGACACCGTCCCGCGTCATCGCGCTCGACGTCACCGAGGAGAAGTTGGCGTTCGCCCGCGAGGTCGGAGCGCATGAGACCGTTCTCAGCGATGCGGACGCGGTGGCCAACGTCCGGAGTATCACCGGAAAGGATGGCGCTACAGCAGTTTTCGACTTCGTCGGATATCAGCCCACGATCGACACCGCCCTCGGCGTCGTCGGGACGATGGGTGACGTGACCATCGTCGGCATCGGAGACGGTGTGGCTGCGGCAAAGGTCGGCTTCTGGACCCAGCCATACGAGGTGTCGGTGCGCGCGCCGTACTGGGGTTCGCGCAGCGAGCTGATCGAGGTCCTCGACCTCGCCCGGGACGGCGTCCTCGACGTGGCGGTCCAGGAGTTCTCACTCGACGACGGCGTCGAGGCCTACCGGAAGCTGGCCGCCAACGAACTCCGCGGACGAGCCGTCGTCGTGCCCGCGTGAGCCGGCGGGCCGATTCACCGACTGTTCACCTGCCGGGAGACTCGCGGCCCACCGTCGTCAGTAGTGTCGCGGACGCCGAGCGGATCGCCCTGCCCTCCCCCGCGATCGGTGAGGACACACCACCTTCGTGACAGGTCCGGTATCCCGGGTATTCCGGGGGTGGTGTCGACGCTGAATCATCCCGGTCACGACCGTGGCAGGGACGACTCGCCGGTGTCGAGGTCACGTCTCGGCCCCGTGAACGTTCGATGAACGAATCCGCCGCAACCGGCCCGACGACCCGGGCGTGACTAGCGTTATGGCATGGACGCGAATGACGAGCTGCGTCAGATCAGCCAGGTGCAGGACCGTTTGATCGGACTGTACTCCCACAAACGCCCCGACGATGCCGCGCTGGCGGTGAAGGACGCCCATCAGCATTTCGAGGGGATCCGCGTCCGTGATTTCGTCCCGCTCCTCGTCGAGCGCCGCGCCAACAAAGCACTCGGCGGGGACGACGTGATGGACGATCCGGCCGAGGTACCGCCCGCCCACGGCGAGTAGCCGCACCATCACGCCTGTGGGCGCGGCCGTGCGGCCGGTACCGTCCAATCATGCGCTTCGGAATCTGCATCCTGCCTGATCGATCCTGGTCACAGACTCGGCCTCTCTGGCAGCGCGCCGAGGAGATGGGCTTCGATCATGCGTGGACGTACGACCATCTCGTCTGGGGCGGACTGCCCGACTCGCAATGGTTCTCCTGCGTCCCCACCCTGACGGCGGCCGCCGGAGTGACCGAGCGGATCGCGTTGGGCGCATTCGTGGTGTCCCCCAACTTCCGCCACCCGGTCTCGTTCTCCCGGGAGGTGCAGACACTTGTCGACATCTCCGACGGACGATTTCTCCTGGGGCTCGGAGTCGGGGGAACGCCCGACGACACGCTCCTCGTCAACCCGGCCTGACGGTCCGCCAACGCGTGGACCGGTTCCAGGAGTTCGCCGGCATCCTCGATCGGACGTTGCGCGACGACCACGTGTCGATCGACGGCGAATACTACCGTGCACGCGACATGCGACTGGTCGGCGGCAGTGTGCGTGATCGCGTCCCGATGCTCCTGGCAGGCAACGGACCCCGGTCGGTCCGCTTCGCGGCAAGCGCCGGCGACGGCTGGATCACCACCGGGACCGGCGCGGACTCGCTCGACGATTGGTTCGACGGCATCGCCGGCAGCGTCGCGACCTTCGACCAGGCAGTGGCCGACGGCGCGACCAGCGTCCCGCGGTATCTCAGCCTCGATGCCTCGCCCCGCAACGCACTGGAGAGTGTCGACCTGTTCGACGAGATGGTGGGCCGCGCCGACGAACTCTCGTTCACCGACGTGATCGTGCATTGGCCCCGGGACTCCGAGCCGTATCGCGCGCCCCTCGACGTGCTCGAGTCCGTGGTGTCCCGCGGTCTGAGATGAGCGGGTCACGCATCGCCAGCGCATCGGTTCGTCGTCGAGTGCACGCGGAATCGTCGTGTCGCTGGACTCCTGATCGTCGGACTGTTCGTGATGATGACCGCCGTCGGACTCGGCAGTTGGGTCGTCGGTGTCGTCGCGCCGCCCGCGGAACTGGCCGAGCTGACAGGGATCTTCCAGATGACGGCGCCACGCTGAGGGCGCTGCATCGGTTGACAGCAACCCGCTACACGCTCATCCTGTTGCGTAACACGCATTCGTTGCCTATCACGCAACAGGGGTTTTCATGGTCCAGCCCACCATCATCATCATCGGCGCCGGCATCGTCGGCTCATCACTCGCCGACGAACTGACCGCCCGCGGGTGCACCGACGTCACGGTGCTCGACCGCGGTCCTCTGTTCTCCACAGGCGGATCGACCTCACACGCGCCCGGACTCGTCTTCCAGACCAATCCGTCGAAGACGATGACGGAATTCGCGCGCTACACCGTCGAGAAGTTCGTCGGCCTCGACGCGTTCGACCAGGTGGGCGGGCTCGAGGTCGCGTCGACACCACAGCGCTGGACCGATCTGCACCGCAAGCACGGGTGGGCGCAGTCCTGGGGCGTACGTGGAACCCTGCTCGATCCGCAGCAGTGCGCCGCACTCAATCCGTTGCTCGACGTCGACCGGATCGAGGGTGGGTTCCACACCCCCGACGACGGGCTCGCACGCGCGGTCCGCGCGGTGACCGTGCAGGCCGAACGCGCGATGGAGCGCGGCGCCCGGTTCGTCGGCGGGCAGGAGGTCGTCGAGATCGTCGAACGCGGTGGCCGCGTCGCCGGTGTGCGCACAGCATCGGGCGAGGTCGTCGACGCCGACATCGTCGTCTCCGCCGCCGGATTCTGGGGGGCACGGCTCGGTGAGCAGGTCGGGCTCACCGTTCCCCTCGTGCCGATGGCACATCAGTACGCCAAGACCGGACAGGTCAGCGAACTCCGTCGCGCCGGGCTCACCGGCACCGAGGCGCACATGCCGATCCTGCGCCATCAGGACCACGACCTGTATTACCGCGAGCACGGTGACCGACTCGGCATCGGCTACTACGGGCATCGTCCCATGCCCGTCGACATGGACACCCTGCTCACCGACACCGCCGGCGAGGCGATGCCGTCGATGTTGCCCTTCACCGAGTCCGACTTCGACGAGGCCTGGACGCAGAGCGTGGCCCTGCTCCCGCCCCTCGGCGACACCAAGGTCGACGAGGGATTCAACGGCATCTTCTCCTTCACCCCCGACGGGTTCTCGATCATGGGCGAACACCGTGAGCTGCCGGGCTTCTGGGTGGCCGAGGCGGTCTGGGTGACCCATTCGGCCGGGGTGGCGAAGGCGATGGCCGAGTGGATCGTCGACGGCGCACCGTCCACCGATGTCCACGAATGCGATCTCTACCGGTTCGAGGACGCGGCGAAGAGCCCCGACTTCATCCTGGCGACGAGCTCGCAGGCGTTCGTCGAAGTCTACGACATCGTCCACCCTCACCAGTACCGTTCGGCGCCACGGGATCTACGGGTCAGCCCCTTCCACCATCGGCAGCGGGAACTGGGCGCGCACTTCTACGAGGGCGCCTGCTGGGAACGGCCGGCCTGGTATGCCGAGAACGCGGTCCTGATCGACGAACTCTCCACCGACGGAGTCGCCTTCCCCGACCGCGACGACTGGTCAGGACGCTACTGGTCGCCGATCTCCATCGCGGAGGCACGATGGACCCGCGAGCACGTCGCCCTCTACGACATGACACCGCTCACGCGCTACGAGGTCGCCGGCGACGAGGCCTGCGCCTTCCTGCAGCGACTCACGACCAACAACGTCGACAGGCGAGTCGGCTCGGTGAGCTACACGTTGATGCTCGACGACAACGGCGGCGTCCTCAGCGATCTCACCGTGGCGCGGCTGGCCACCGATCGATTCCAGGTGGGTGCCAACGGTCCGCTCGATCTCGACCGGATGCTCCGCCACGCCGCCCACGCCGACGTCACCATCCGCGACATCACCGGCGGCACCTGCTGTGTCGGCGTCTGGGGCCCGCGTGCACGGGATCTCGTCGCGCCCCTGGCCGTCGCCGACATCTCACACGAGGCGTTCGGATACTTCCGCGCACTCGAGACGTACGTGGGCAGCATCCCGGTCACCATGCTCCGGGTCTCCTACGTGGGCGAGCTCGGCTGGGAGATCTACACCACCGCCGAATACGGTGCGGCTCTCTGGGATCTGCTGTTCGACGCCGGACGTCCGTACCGTGCCATCGCCGCGGGACGGATCGCGTTCAACAGCCTGCGCATGGAGAAGGGGTACCGGGCGTGGGGCACCGACATGACCTCCGAACACCTCCCGGATGCGGCCGGCGTCGGGTTCGCGGTGAGCCGACGCAAAGGCGGCTTCGTCGGGAAGGCAGCACTCGATGTCGCGCCAGAGACCGAACGAACGCTGCGCAGCATCGTGTTCGACGATCCCATCGCCGTCGTCCTCGGTAAGGAGCCGGTTGCCATCGACGGCACCGTCGTCGGATATGTCACCAGCGCAGGATATTCCGCGACCATCGGCCGTTCCATCGCCTACGCCTGGTTGCCGACGGCGACCCCCGTCGGCGCGAGCGTCACCGTCGCCTACCTCGATCGGACGTACTCGGCCACGGTCCACGCGGAACCCGTCGTCGATCCCGACATGACCCTGATCCGGAGATGAGCATGAACGACATCGGCTTCGACGTCATCGTCGTCGGCCTCGGCGGGATGGGCAGTGCCGCCGCCTATCACCTCGCCCGGCGGGGTCAGCGCGTCCTCGGGCTCGAGAAGTACACTCCCGCACACGATCGCGGGTCGAGTCACGGCGGCTCCCGGATCATCCGCCAGTCCTACTTCGAGGATCCCGCCTATGTGCCACTGCTACTACGGGCCTACGAACTGTGGCAGGAACTCGCCGACGCCACCGGACTCGAGGTCTATCGGATGACCGGCGGACTCTTCCTCGGGTCACCGGACTGCCTCACTGTCGCGGGCAGTCGGCGTGCCGCCGAGGAATGGGATCTGCCGCACGAGATGCTCAGTGCCGCCGACGTCCGTCGCCGGTTCCCGACCTTCGCCCTCGCCGACGACGACGTCGCGCTGTACGAGGCGAAGGCCGGGTTCGCGCGGCCCGAGATGACCGTCGCGGCCCACCTCGACCTCGCAGCGCGTGCGGGTGCGACTCTGCATTTCGGCGAGCAGGTCGTCGAATGGTCCGACGGCCCTTCGGAAGTCACGGTGACGACCGCCGAGGGAACGTACACGGCAGGACAGCTCGTCATCTGCCCCGGCGCGTGGGCACCGCAGCTGCTGACCGATCTCGGCATCCCGATCACGGTCGAACGCCAGGTCCTGTACTGGCTCGACCCCGACTGCGGCACCGAACCGTTCGAGCAGCAACCGATCTTCATCAGCGAGCACGCCGGGGGACCACAGTTCTACGGCTTCCCGGCGATCGACGGGCCGTCCGGTGGGGTGAAGGTGGCGTTCTTCCGGAAGGGCAGGGAGTGCACCCCCGACACCATCGACCGCGAGGTGTCCGAGCAGGAGATCGACGAGATGCGTGAGCGTGCCGGCGATCTGCTGCCCGCGCTGACCGGACCTGCCGTGCACACCGCCACCTGTATGTACTCGAACACGCCCGACGAGCACTTTGTCATCGCCCGACCGAGCGCACTGACGAATGTGACCGTCGCATGCGGCTTCTCGGGTCATGGATTCAAGTTCGTGCCCGTCGTCGGCGAGGTGCTCGCCGACCTGGCGACCACCGGTTCCACCTCCCACCCCATCGGACTCTTCGACCCACAGCGATTGGTGACCGCATGACGATCTTCGACGACTCGCCCGCTGCCGACGTCGGGCGTCCCGACCCGACCCTCTCCTCGCTGCTCCCCACTCTCGGTGGCGAATACTATTGCGACCCAGGAATCTTCCGCGCCGAGCAGGAACACATCTTCGAAGAGATGTGGATGTGTGCCGTGCGCACCGCGGATCTCCCGACGCCGGGCGCCTTCCGCAAGGTGCAGGTGGGGCGTGAGAGCGTACTGATCGTCCGCGGTCGCGACGGCGAACTACGCGCCTTCCTCAACATCTGTCGGCACCGCGGCGCCATGCTCTGCACCGAGGACTCCGGCACGGCGCCCCGGGGACTCCGCTGCCATTACCACGCCTGGACCTACCGGCTCGACGGAAAGCTCTTCGCCGCACCGAATCTCGGCAGTCTCACCGATGAGGACGGCGAAGCCATCGACCGCAGGCGCTATGGGCTGATCGAGGTCGCGATCCGCGAATGGCTCGGATACGCGTGGGTGTGTCTCGCCGACGACCCGCCCTCGTTCGAGCACGACGTGATGGATGTGGTCACCGGCCGCCTCGGTGACAGCACCGCGATCGACAACTACCGGATCGATGAACTCGCCGTCGGCAAGAGCGTCACCTACGACGTCGCGGCCAACTGGAAGCTGATCGTCGAGAACTTCATGGAGTGCTATCACTGCGCCACCATCCATCCCGAACTGACCGAGGTCCTACCGGAATTCGCGGGCGGATTCGCCGCGCAGTACTATGTCGGCCACGGTGCGGAGTTCGGCGAGGGTGTCGAGGGTTTCACGGTCGACGGCAGCTCCGGCCTCACCCCGATCCCCGGGGTCACCCCGGAGCAGGATCGCCGGTACTACGCGATCACCGTGCGGCCGACGGTGTTCATCAATCTCGTGCCCGACCACGTGATCGTCCACCGCATGTATCCGATGGCCGCCGATCGCACCATCGTCAGATGCGACTGGCTCTACATGCCCGACGTGGTCGCGCAGGGGCGTGACGTCGAGCGGTCCGCAGAGCTGTTCCACCGCGTGAACGAACAGGACTTCGACGCGTGCGAGCGCACCCAGCCGGCGATGGCCTCGCGGGCCTATCGTCGCGGCGGTGTCCTGGTCCCCTCGGAGCACCACATCGCCGAGTTCCACGGCTGGACGGTCGAGAGACTCGCCCGGACGAGCGAGAAGTGACTGGTCATCGGCCCCGCGGTGACCGGCCTGACCGGATCGGAGGTCGTAGATGACTATGCTTGACCAGGTCATGCCACCCCAGGAGAATGCGACACGGGAGAAGTCGGTCGCCGCGGTCCAATCCGTCGACCGGGCGCTGACCGTTCTGGAGATCATCGGGAAGGCGGGCACCGCGGGGGTCAGCGAGATCGCCGTCGAGCTCGGTGTCCACAAGTCGACGGTGTCGCGCCTGATCGCAGTGCTGGAGGCCCGCGGTTTCGTCGAGCAGCTCTCCGACCGCGGCAAGTACCAGTTGGGGTTCTCCATCGTCCGTCTCGCCGGTTCGACAACCGCGCGACTCGACCTCGCCAAGCTCAGTCAGGGCGTATGCGACGGCCTCGCCCAGATGAGCGGTGAGACGACGAACGTGGCGATCCTCGACGGCCCCCGCGTCATCAACGTCGTCGAGGCGATCGGGCCGGCCGAGGTCGCACTGCGTACGTGGGTGGGCCAGACGTGCCCGGCGCATGCGACGTCGAGCGGCAAGGCGCTGCTGTCGGGCCTGAGCCCGGACGCGGTACACGACCTGATCGGGCCCGACCTCGAGGGATTCACCGCCCACACCATCGCCGACCTCGACAACCTCGACGCCGAGCTCGAACGGGTACGTGCGACCGGATGGGCCAGCGTGCGCGAGGAGCTCGAGATCGGGCTCAACGCCGTCGCGGCGCCTGTCCGCGATGCGGACGGCAGTGTCGTTGCCGCGCTGAGTGTTTCCGGTCCGGCATACCGCCTCGATCCCGTCGCGTTCATCGACATCGCCGATGCGACGACGGCGGCTGCCGAGGAGATCAGCGCGCGACTCGGCTATCGCGGCTGACGACGTCATGGTCGGCCCAACCGGCCGGGTCGGCCGACGTCGATACACTCGGCCGGGTGAACGTACGCGCTGGGATCGTGGTCACCGGAACCGAGGTGTTGTCCGGGAGGGTGGCCGATCAGAACGGGCCATGGGTGGCGCGAGCCCTGCTCGAATCCGGCGTCGACGTCGCCCACATCACCATCTGCGGTGACCGTCCGGCCGACCTGACCGCCCAGCTGCGCTTCCTCGCCGGCCAACAGGTCGACCTGATCGTCACGACCGGCGGTCTCGGCCCCACCGCCGACGACCTCACCGTCGCCACCGTCGCCGAGTTCTGTGGTCGCGCTCTGCATCTCGATCCGGATCTCGAATCCGACATCGCCGCGATCATCGCCCGGTGGCAGCGGCGGCGCGGCGACACCCGGACCGACACCCCGGCCCTCCGGGCGGGCATCCGCAAACAGGCGCAGGTGCCCGAAGGGGCGCAACCGATTCCACCCACCGGGACCGCGCCGGGTATGGCCGTGCCCGCGCGGCCGGCGGTGGATGGTCCTGTCGGCGTACCCGCCGTGCTCGTGCTGCCCGGACCCCCGCGCGAACTGCAGGCGATGTGGCCGGCAGGGATGTCGAGCCGGCCGGTGCTCGACGCGTTGTCGGCGCGGACGGAGCACCGCCAGGAGATCATCCGCGCCTACGGGCTCTCGGAGGCCGACCTGGCGGAGACGCTGCGGACCGCGGAGTCCGCCGTCGCCGGGTTCGACTCGCTCGAGATCACCACCTGTCTGCGTGGCGGCGAGCTCGAGATGGTCACCCGTTTCCCCGCCGATACCGCACCGGCGTATGCCGAGGTGACCGACCTGATCGTCGAACACCATGGGCAGCAGATCTTCTCGACCGAGGGATCGACCATCGACGACCTGGTCGTCAACCGTCTGGGAGGGCGGACCATCGCGACCGCCGAGTCGTGCACGGGCGGTCTGATAGGTGCCCGACTCACCGACCGGCCCGGTTCGTCGGCCTATGTCGTCGGCGGCGTCATCTCGTATGCGAACGAGGTGAAGACCGGCGTCCTCGGCGTACCGGCCGAGATGATCGCCGAGCACGGCGCGGTGAGCGAGCAGGTCGCGGCCGCGATGGCCGAGGGCGCCGCCGCCCGCCTGGCCGCCGACGTCGCCGTCTCCACCACGGGCATCGCCGGACCCGGCGGCGGCAGCGAACTCAAACCGGTGGGGACCGTCTGCTTCGGGGTCGCGATCGCCGGACAGCCGACGGTGACCGTCACCCGTCGCTTCCCCGGCGACCGGACAACGGTTCGCGCGCTGTCGACGACGGCTGCGATGCACCTCGTAGCCGATCTCCTCGGCGACGACCCGTCCTGACCCCCGCCGCCCCCGGAACCTGCGTTGACACCCGCCGGAGGTCAGTTACAGTGTGACTGAAACTGACGTTCGACGAAAAGCCCGGCCGATGCCGGCAGAGAGGTCCGGCACTCATGGGAATCCGGCACTACCTCCGCCACGCCCCGGCGGTCACGGCCACCGAGTCCCTCGAACTCCAGCGGCAGGGCGCCGTGATCCTCGACGTCCGGCGTGACTTCGAATGGCGCCGCAATCACATCCCGGGGTCGATCCACATCCCCCTCGAACAACTGCCCTCCCGATGCGACGAGCTGCCCGACGACGCGTTGGTCATCACCTTCTGCACCGGCGGGCCGTTGGAGGGCACTCAGAACGCGGTGTCCTGACCGCGCATCATCGACAGCAGGTTCATGCGCAGTTCGCCGGCGAACCGGTCGTCGAGGGCGGCATCGATCTCGCCGTCGGCGGCGGTGATCACAGCCGTACCGACGTCGAGCAGCCGACGCCCCTCGGCGGTGATCGTGAGCGTGGCCGTGCGACCGCGACCGCCCACGCCTTCCCGCTCGATGGCACCGCGGTCCTCGAGCGTGCGTAGGGTCGCCTGCATGCTCTGCGGCGTGACCGATGCCCGCCGCGCGAGCTCGCTGTAGGACAGTCCGGGTGTCCGCGACAGGTGCCCCAGAGCCGAGACATGGCGCAGCGCAATGCCTTCAGACGAGAGCGCTCGTTCGATGCGATCGCGGACGCGACGGCCGACCGCCATCAGCAGGAAAGCGGTGCTCACCGGCGGACCCGCTCCCTCACTCACGCCTGCAGCCTAGCTGAGACCTTCTGGTCGTCGAGGATCTCTCAGTTGTTGGCGATGATGGTCCGAGCGATCCGCAGGGCGCGGTCGATCGGCACGGCGAAACCGATGCCGATGTTGCCGGATTCGGCGCCGCCGACCGTCGCGATCGCGGTGTTGACGCCGACGACCCGCCCCTCGAGGTCGGCGAGCGGGCCTCCCGAGTTGCCGGGGTTGATCGACGCGTCGGTCTGCACCATCGGCTGTTCTCCTCGCCCCGGCCCGGACAGACGCGCCGGTCGGTCGACGGCGCTCACGATGCCCGCGGTCACCGTGCTCGACAACCCGAGCGGCGATCCGACCGCGATCACCGCCTGACCGATACGGAGGCCGGTGCTCTCGCCCAGATCCGCCGGCGGCACGGTGGCACCGGTGACCTCGACGACCGCGATGTCGGTCGCCGGGTCGCTGCCGACGACCCGTCCGCCGACAACGCGTCCGTCCGCGAGTTGCACCTCGACCGTCGTCGCGCCGGCGATGACGTGGTGATTGGTCAGGACGCGCCCGGCCGGGTCGATTGCGAAACCCGATCCGCGTGCGGCGCCGGCGCGGATCTGCACGACACTCGGCAGCAGTGTCGAGGCAGCGGCCCGCGCGTCGGTCCCACCCGGTGGTCCGGGCGCGACGGCCGACGAGGAGAACGGGTTGTCGGGGGCGAACACGCTCCCCGCGATCAGGCCGGCACCACCTCCCGCGACGGCACCGGCGAGCAGGCATCCGACCACCAGCAGCGACGTCCGGCCCGCCGAGCGCCGAGGGGCGGCAGCAGGTTCGGTCCGGTCATCGTCGGCACCGTGACGCAGGCTCGGCGCGGCCGCGGTGTCCCGGGGGATCTCCCCGATCCTGATGGGCACCGTGGACTGGGGTGTCGGCGGTGTCGGTGGCGCCGTCGTCGCAGGCATCTCACGATCGGGGACGACGAAATCCGGACCGGACGGGCGGCCGAGGTCGAACGGTGAGCGGGTCATGTGATGGGTGTCCTCAGATCATCCGGGAGAACCAGCGAAGGGAGAATGCGGCAGCGATGACACCGAACAACAGGGCCAGCCCGGCGACGAACGGAGTCACCTCGCGCTGCTCGGTGCGCCAGCCGATCGACGAGCCGATCTCGCGGTAGACGTCCTGCAGTTCGTTGCTGCTCTCTGCCTCGTACGGTCGTCCGCCGGTGGCCTCGGACAGGTCGGCCAGCGCGGCGGCGTCGACCGGCACGGGAATCGAATAGCCCGCCGAGTAGAGCGTGCCCGAATCGCTGCCGTAGGCGATCGTCGAGACCGGCACGCCGGCGTCGGCGGCCATCTCCGCGGCCAGCGTCGGCGACCGCCCGGTGGTGTTGCTGCCGTCGGACAGCAGCACGATGTGTGCGGGCAGTTGCTCCTGCCCGGGTCCGACGATGCCGCGGATCTGGTCGAGCGACGTGATCACGCCTTCCCCGATGGCGGTGCGCGCCTCGGTCGACACCATCGAGAGACTGCGCCGGGCGGCCGGGTGATCGGTGTCGGGCGGGTGGATCACCGTCGTCGACCCGGCGAACGTGACGACGCCGACGTTGAACGTGTCGGGCAGGTGCTCGATGAAGTCGCCGGCGGCGTCGAGCGCCGCGGTCATCCGGTCCGGGTCCACATCCCGCGCGCGCATCGATTCCGACGTGTCGATGGCGACGACGATGGTGGCACGTTCGTAGGGCACCCGCACGGGCAGCTCCGGTCGCGCGACGGCGAGTCCGGTCAGCGCGAGAGCTACGAGCAACAGAGCCGCCGGCAGGTGCCGACGCCACTGTGGCCGTTCGGGCATCACCTTGTCCAGCAACGGCAGTGACGCGAACCGCACGACGTATCGCTGTCGTCGGCGGAGCATCACGAGGTACATCACCGCGAGTGCGGCGACCGGGACGAGGACGAGCAGTCCCCACGGGAACAGGAACGTCATGACGCAGGGTCTTTCACGATCGGTCCTTCACGGGTCGGGTGGTCCGGGCCGGATGTCGTCACGTGCGATGGGGCCGACGCCCCGGACGGGCGGCGGTGCGCAGGGTGCGGCGCCGGGTGCGCAGGAACGACGCGAGGTCACGAATCCAGTCGCGGCCGGTGTCGACAGTGAGGTGCTCGGCACCCGTCCCGACGATGGCGTGCCGGACGTTGTCTCGCCGTCCGGCGGCGGCCGCACGGTAGCGGAGTCGGAGATCGCGATCGGAGGTCCACACGTGGCGTTGTCGTCCCGACTCCGGATCGACGAGGACGACCGGTCCGACATCGGGAAGATCGCCCTCCCGCGGGTCGGTGACCTCGACGGCGATCACGTCGTGGCGGGCCGCCATGTGCCGCAGCGGACGCTGCCACTCGAACGGTTCCTCCGACCGGCCGTCGGGATCGAGGAAGTCGGAGACGACGATCCGCAGCCCCGCGCGACGATATCGTCGGCCGAACGCGTCGAGGGCCTCGCCGAGCGGCGGTGTCGACGAGCCCTCCCGGTGGTGGATCTTGTCGACCAGCCGCGCGCAGCGTCGGGCTGCGAAGCGCGCACGGTCGGGCCGCGACCACGTGATGCCGTCGGGCGAGAGGACGGCGAACCCCATCCGGTTACCCGGTGCGTCGGTGAGTTCGCCCATGGCCCAGACCACCTGCGCGGCGAGATCTCGTTTCTCCCCGGTCACCGTGCCGAACGCCATGCTCGGCGACAGATCCAGCAGCACCCAGGTGTCGAGCCGGTTGTCGGCGCGCGGTCGCCACACGTGCAGCTCGGTCGAGCGTGCGGTGATGTTCCAGTCGATGCGCCGGACGTCGTCGCCCGGTTGATACCGCACGACCTCCTCACGTTCGGACCCGACACCCAGACGTGTGCCCTCGTGGTCGCCCGGGACGAGGCCGTCGAGCCGCCGACGCAGCCCGATGTCGAGAGAGCGGAACGGATTGGCGGTCACCGGGTCCGCCCCGGCATGTCGTGAGGCGTCATCACGAGGCGACCTCGGTGTCGTCGCGGGACGCGATCCGCGGTGCGGCCACCCCGGCCAGCACCTGCTCGACGATCCATCGCGGCGGCACACCGTCGGCGACCGCGTCGAACGTGAGGACCAGACGATGTGCGAGGACGTCACCGGCCATCTCGCGGACGTCGTCGGGCAGCACGTAGTCGCGGCCGCGGATGAGCGCGAGTGCGCGGGACGCCGCGAGCAGCCCGAGAGAGCCGCGCGGACTCACCCCGTACTCGAGGTACGGCTCGAGGCCGGGCACGCCATAACCCGTCGGCCTCCGCGTCGCCATCACCAGCCGCACGATGTAGTGCGCGACCGCGTGATGGACGAACACGTCGTCGGCCGCGTCCTGCAGGTCGACGACGTCGTCGATCGACAGGATCTGAGCGGGTCGCGGCGGCCGTGTCCCCATCCGGGCGAGGATCTCCATCTCGTCGAGTTCGGTCGGATGCTCGAGGTCGACCTTGATCAGGAATCGGTCCCGCTGCGCCTCCGGCAGGTGATAGACGCCGTCGGTCTCGATGGGGTTCTGCGTGGCCAGGACGAGGAACGGGTTCGGCAGCCCGAAGGTGGTGCCGCCGATGCTCACCTGGCGTTCGGCCATCGCCTCGAGCAACGCCGACTGCACCTTCGCGGGCGCACGGTTGATCTCGTCGGCGAGGACCAGGTTCCCGAAGACCGGCCCGAGTTCGATGTCGAAGGACTCGGTCGACGGTCGCCACACCCGGGTGCCGACGATGTCCGCAGGCATCAGGTCGGGGGTGAACTGCAGTCGCCGGAACGTCCCGCCGACCACTGTCGCGACGGTCCGCACCGCGAGTGTCTTGGCGATGCCCGGCACACCCTCGAGCAGGATGTGCCCGCGCGACAGCAGCCCGACGAGCAGACGTTCGAGCATCTCGTCCTGTCCGACGACGACCCGCTTCATCTCGAACAGCGCACGCTCGATAGTCGCCGCCGACGATGTCCTGCGATCTGCCGTTGCGTCGGTGGGATCGTGTGCCGATCCGGCTGTCGCACCACCGATCTCCCGCGGTCCGGCGCTCGCGGCGTCGTCTGACGTGTTCATGTCCCCACCTCACCAGTCGACCCCGAAAACCAGTGGAAGACAGAGCGAAAGACGACCGAAAGCGGTGTGGCCGTCGTGCGTCCGTGTCGCTACTGTGGGGTGGTATGCGCGTGCTGATCGTCGAAGACGAGGAGGGACTCGTCAGCGCTCTGCGCATCGCGCTCCAGCGTGAGGGCTACGCGGTCGACGCCGCCCTCACCGATTTCGGTGCGCGAGAACGTCTGTCGGTCAACGAATACGATGTCGCCCTCGTCGACGTCACCCTGCCCGACGGCGACGGACTCCAGCTCGCCCGCCAGGTCCGCGACGGCGCGATCGAGTGCCGGTCGGGACGGGACATGCGCATCGTGATGCTCACCGCGCTCGGCACCCTGCCCGATCGTGTCCGTGGCCTCGACGCCGGCGCCGACGACTACATCGTCAAACCCTTCGCCCTCGCCGAACTGACCGCACGCCTGCGGGCCGTGCTCCGCCGCGAGGTGCGCGGCGACTCGTCGTCGATCCGCGTCGGCGACATCACCATGGACACCGCCCGGCAGATCGTGCACCGGGGTGGTCGCGAGGTCGACCTGACCCTCAAGGAGTTCGCCGTCCTGCGGTTCCTCATGTCCCGTCCGGATCATGTGGTGTCCGCCGAGCAACTCCTCGAGCACGTGTGGGACGAGCACACCGATCCGTTCACCCAGACGGTGCGTGTCACCGTCGGGACCCTGCGCCGCAAACTGACCGTCGACGACGAGGAGCAGGTCCTGCACACCTCCGTCGGCCGCGGGTATCGGCTGCGGTCGGGGATCGTTCCCGACCGCAGGTCGGCCAGGACCTCCTGATCGGTGGCACACCTGTCGTCGGCGTGGCGCGCGCTCCGGACACTCCGGGTGCGCATGGCGCTGACGACGTCGGCGTGGCTGTTCGCGATCTCGGGTCTGATCCTGCTCGGCGTGTACCTGGCGCTGCAGCACAGCATCGACGCCAAACCGCTCGATCCGGTGACGGTACGCAAGTTCGTGCGCAAGCCGGACGGCACGCTGATGTACAAGACGGGCGAGTCGTTCCAGGCCGCCGACCTCGAGAGCGTGCAACAGGCCGTGAACCAGTCCACGCTGGAGAGCCTGCGCAATTACTCCCTCATCGCGCTGGCCGTGATCTCACTGATCAGCCTGTTCGTCGGCTGGTTCGTCGCCGGCCGGATGCTGCGACCGATCGGTGCGATCACCTCCACCGCGAACCGGCTGCGTGCCACCGATCTGTCGCAGCGCATCCACGCGTCTGGCCCCGACGACGAACTGCGCACCCTTGCCGACACACTCGACAACCTGTTGGATCGCCTGGACACGGCGTTCCGCGCCGAGCGTGCGCTCGTGGCCGATGTGTCCCACGAGTTGCGTAATCCCGTCGCGGTGATCCAGGCCAACGTCGAGGCGGTGCTCGCCGACGACCGCGCGACCGCTGAGGAGCGCGCCGACGCGCTCGCGATCGTGTCACGGCAGACGGCCCGGATGAGCCGCCTGCTCGACGACCTGCTCGCGACCGCACGTCGTCGATCGGGCTCGTTCGCCGACGAACGGATCGATGTCCGCGACTTCGTCGTCGACGTGACGCGGGATCACGCCCTGCTCGCTCGGGAACGCTCCCTGCGGCTCGATACCCGGGTCTCGCCGGGTCCGCTCGTCTACGCGGACCGGGAGTCGTTGTCGCGGGCGCTGGCGAACCTGCTGAGCAATGCGCTGCGCCTCGCGCCGGACGCCTCCACGCTCACCGTCGCCGCCGGCAGCGTCGACGGTTGGGCGTGGATCGCGGTGCGCGATGAGGGGCCGGGCATCGCCGACGCCGATCAGCAGCGCGTGTTCGAGCGGTTCCGCCGCGTCGACGACGCCACCTCCGGCACCCGTTACCGCGGGTCGGGCCTCGGCCTGACGATCGCGCGGCAGATCGTGGAGTCGCACGAGGGCAGGCTGGTGGTGCACAGTCGGCTCGGCGTCGGGAGCACCTTCGTCATCTGGCTGCCCGACCGGGCCGACGCCAGCCGGCCGGTCCGCACGGGCGCGCCGCCCGTGCCCGATCCGCTCGGCGAGCGCTGAGGTCGGGGTCGCCCATCCGTTTCTCCGTCGGTGACGAACAATGGATGTTCGCGGACAGTTGCCCTGATGCGGGGTGGAGGGAGCCAGAGTCATGAACGACGATCTCGTCGTGCTGCTCGACGCCGAGAGCAATCCGCACGGCACGGCGCCCCGGCGCACGGTCCACGGCCCGGACACCCCTCTTCACCTAGCCTTCTCCTGCCATCTCGTGGTCGCCGACCGCATCCTCATGACCCGCCGGGCACTGTCGAAGACGACGTGGCCCGGGGTCTGGACGAACTCGTTCTGCGGGCATCCGCGGCCCGGCGAGGACGTCGACGCGGCCGTCGCGCGTTATGCACCCCGGGAGTTGGGTCTCGACGTCGCCGACATCACGCCGATCCTGCCCGACTTCCGCTACCGTGCGGTCGACGCCGGTGGGGTCGTCGAGAACGAGGTCTGTCCGGTCTTCCGCGCCCGACCGGTCGGTACCGCCGTCCCGAATCCGGACGAGGTGATGGACATGGTGTGGGCACCGATCGACGACGTGTGGGAGTCCGCCCGCCGCACCCCGTGGCTGTTCAGTCCGTGGTTCGTCGACCAGGTCCACGCGCTCGACGACAGCACAGACCTCCAAGAGATCCGGTGATCCCGGTGACACGCGCGGCACGGCCTACGACGACGAACACCGCCTACCGACACTACGACGAGGTCGCCGCGCAGAGCGCCGCGCTCGTCATCCGCTCGTACTCGTCGTCGTTCGGACTCGCCTCGCGACTCCTCGCCGAACCAGTCCGTCGCGACGTCCACAACATCTATGCCCTCGTCCGGCTCGCCGACGAGATCGTCGACGCACCCCGGCCGCACCAGTCCGCCGATCAGCGCCGCCGCGCACTCGACGCCCTGCACACCGACGTCGCCGACGCGATCTCGACGGGGTGGAGCACCAACCTCGTCGTGCACGCGTTCGCGCGCACAACGCATCATGCAGGCATCGACGCCGGGCTCATCGACCCGTTCTTCGCCTCCATGCGTGCCGACCTCGATCCCACCGTCCATGACGAGGCCAGCCTCGCCGCCTACATCTACGGCTCCGCAGAGGTCGTCGGGCTGATGTGCGTGCACGCCTTCCTCGCCGATCAGCCGCACCGCAAGGCGCGGTACGACCAGTTGGCCCCTGGCGCGCGCAGCCTCGGCGCCGCATTCCAGAAGATCAACTTCCTGCGGGACCTCGCCGCCGACGACCGCGATCTCGGCCGCCGGTACCTGATCGGACTCGATGCCGACCACCCGTCGGATGAGGCGTGGAACAGGTGGCTCGACGACATCGACGGCGACCTCACCGCCGCCGCGCAGGCGATCCCCCTCCTGCCGAGCGGGACCCGCGTGGCGGTCTGCACAGCCCACGACCTCTTCGCCGAGCTCGCCGTCCGACTGCGGTCGACACCGCCGGAGGTGGCCTGCCGCACGAGGATTCGGGTGTCGACACCGGCGAAGGCCCGGATCGCGGCAGCGGCGACGCTCCGTCGGGGCAGGCCCGCATCAGCGGCAGGATCGACGTCGGGAGCACACGCATGACCGGTACTGCGCCGCAACGGATCGTGGTGATCGGCGGCGGTGTCGCCGGCCTGGCCACGGCCGCACTTCTCGCCGACGACGGCCATGACGTGACTCTCGTGGAGAAGAACGATCGCGTCGGCGGGCGCGCCGGGTCGTGGGAGAAGGACGGATTCCGCTTCGACACCGGGCCGTCGTGGTGGCTCATGCCCGAGGTGTTCGATCACTTCTTCCGGCTGCTCGGTACATCGACCGAGGAGCAGATCGACCTCGTCCGACTCGATCCCGGCTACCGCGTATACTTCGAGGGCATCGACGACAGCGTCGACGTCGCCGGCGACGAGAGCCGCAACCGGGCTCTGTTCGAGTCGATCGAACCGGGTGCCGGTGACGCCCTCCGGGACTACCTGTCGTCGGCGCGCGAGGTGTACGACCTTGCCGTGCAGCGATTCCTGTACACGAACTTCGACTCGGCGAACGCCTACGCCGGACTGCCGGTACTCCGTCGCGCATCGACACTGCTGCGGATGCTGACCACGACACTTGATGCGCATGTCACGCAACGATTTTCCGACCGTCGGCTCCGGCAGATCCTTGGCTATCCCGCGGTGTTCCTCGGGTCGTCGCCCGACCGCACCCCCGCGATGTACCACCTGATGAGCTGGCTCGATCTCGCCGACGGGGTCCGCTATCCCCGCGGCGGATTCGTCCGGCTGCCCGAGGCGTTGGCGGCATTGGCCGCCGAGCGCGGGGTGAAGGTACACACCGGAAGTGCCGCCACGGCGATCCTCACCAGATCGCACCGTCGTCGGAACCCGTTGGGGCAGCGCGCGACGGTCACCGGCGTCCGCATCAGCGACGGTGACGGGGTCGAGCAGGAACTCCCTGCCGACGTCGTCGTCGGCGCCGCGGACCTGCATCACGTCGAGACGAACCTCCTGCCGCGCCCCCTGCAGACCTTCGATCAGCGATGGTGGGACCGTGCGGTGTCCGGACCCGGCGCCGTCCTCGTGTGCCTGGGGGTGCGGGGCGACCTGCCCGAACTGGGTCATCATTCGCTGTTCTTCACCGAGGACTGGATGAGCAACTTCGACGCCATCTTCGAGACACCCACCCGCATACCCGATCCCGCATCGCTCTACGTGTGCCGACCGTCGGCGAGTGACGAGACGGTCGCCCCACCCGGCCACGAGAACCTCTTCATCCTGGTGCCCGTACCCGCCGATCCCACGATGGGTTCCGGTGGGGAGGACGGCGCCGGTGACCGACTCGTCGAACAAACCGCCGACCGCGCCATCGATCTCGTCGCCCAGTGGGCCGGCGTCCCCGATCTGACGGATCGGATCGTGGTGCGGCGGACCATCGGACCGGCGGACTTCGTCGACGACCTCAACTCGTGGTCGGGTGGTGCGCTCGGTCCCGCCCACACCCTGGGGCAGAGCGCGTTCTTCCGCGCATCCAATCGGTCACGCAAGGTCGGCGGGCTGTTCTACGCCGGGTCGAGCACCACCCCGGGCATCGGGCTGCCGATGTGTCTCATCAGTGCCGAGTTGGTGCGCAAGCGGATTCGCGGCGACACCTCCGTCGGCCCGTCGCGCAGCTGATCGCCCTCGCCCCCGCCGACCGTGCCCAGATTCCCGCCGACCGGGTCCTGGATCTCGCCGATCGTGCCCTCGAATTCGCTGACTGTGCCCAGGATCTCGCCGATCGGGATCGGATACGCCGGAGGGAGAGATCAGGCGGGGCCGATGAGGCCGGCGACGATCTTCGCCGACAACATGACCAGCGGGAGTCCGCCACCCGGATGCGCTGATCCGCCGACGAGATAGAGACCCGGGACCGGCGACGCGTTCGCCGGACGCAGAAACGCCGCGCAGGCCCCGTTCGACGACGACCCGTAGATCGATCCGCCGGGAGTCATGGTGCGGCACTCGAGGTCTGCCGGGGTGAGCACCGTCCGGTGCCGGATGTGATCACGGATGTCGAGCCCGCGGTCGGCCATCACCGACAGCACCTGATCGGCATACGACGAGGCCAACCCGGGGGTATCCCAGTCGACACCGGTGCGCGGGTCGTGTCGCGCGGCGTTCACGAGCACGAACCACGATCCGGTGCTCGGACCCGGCACGATCTGCGGGTCGTCGGGCGCGGAGATGTAGACCGTCGGACGTGGGACCGGGCGGGTGCGACCCCGGCGACCGAAGACGCCGTCGAACTCGGCGTCGTAGTCCTCGGCGAACAGGATGTGATGGTGCGATTGGTCCTTCGGTGGATCGTCGAGCCCCAGCAGCAGGACGAACCCCGACAGCGACGGCGTCGATCGGCGGATCCGCGAAGCCATGCGCCGCGCAGTCCAGGTCTGCAGGAGGCGGCCGTACACCTCGGCGGCATCCGCATTCGCGACGATGACATCCGCATTCCGCGTGACACCGTCGGCATCACGGACGCCGACGACACGATCGTTGCTGTCGACGACGAGTTCGGTGACCTCGCACTCGGTGTGCACCTCGCCGCCGAGGACGACGAGCCGATCATGGATCGCGGTCGCGATCCGACCGAGCCCACCCGGCACATACCATGAACCCCAGGCCTGTTCGGCCCACGGCACCGAGGCGAGGGCCGCCGGGGCGCGCCGCGGATCGGAGCCGGTGTAGGTCGCGTACCGGTCGAGCAGCATCTGCAGTCTCGGATCCGTCAGGTAGGTGCGACCGAGACCGCGCAGCGACCGCCACGGTGCGATCGTCGCGATATCTGCCGGGCGTGTCCGGCGCAGCATGTCTCGCACACCCAGCGGCGACTCGAGGAACACCTCGTTGGTGAGATCCCAGATCGATTGCGCCCGTTGAGTAAACCCCGCCCACTGTGCACCCGCCCCGGTGCCGAGCGTGGCGTCGAGCGCATCCGGGATCGCCGACAACTCGCCCGGCAGATCCAGCCGGGTACCGTCCGGGAAGCGATACCGCGCGGCGATGTCGAGCCGGCTGAGCGGGAGAACGTCGTCGAGATCGGCACCGGCGGCGGAGAACAGGTCCGCGAGCACGTGCGGCATGGTCACCAACGACGGTCCGGTGTCGAAGCGGAATCCGTCGCGCTCGACGACACCGAGTTTGCCGCCGAGATCGGCGGATTGTTCGAGCACGGTCACCCGATGACCCAGCGCCTGCAACCGAAGCGCCGCGGACAGGCCGCCGACTCCGGCGCCGACGACGATGATGCGGCTCAACGGTTGTCCCCGAGCGCCCGCCCTCGCCACGTCAGGGTCCCGGAACGTCGCGCGACAACGGAATCGGCGGTCAGAGCGGTGAAGGCGAGGATCGACAGGGGATGCACGACCGGGTCGGGCCACGGCCGACCACCGGTGGTGCGCGCAGTGATCATCCTCGACGACACCGCGGCCAGGTAGCCGACGAGTCCGACGCGCGATCCCATGACCATCGCGATCGGTGGGAGCACGTAGGCGAGATGAAGGAGCGTGGTGACCGCGACGGTTCCGGGCAGAGAGCCGAACGCCGACCAGAGCGACTTCCGGTAACCGTCCCGGACCTCACGCCATCCGACGTACATCGTGCAGGTCGCGATCGCACTCCCCTCGACGACGACTCCCCGCGCCCCGGAACGCTTGAACGCCCGCAGGATCGCGATGTCCTCCAGGATCTCCGAGCGGACCGCCTCATGACCGCCGGCACGCCGGTAGGCGGAGGTGTCGACGACGAGGAACTGACCGTTGGCCGCCGACATCGACGGCCGCGCAGATCGTTCGGCCACGCGCAGCGGGAGGGTGCTCATCCACGACCACTGCAGCAGCGGCTGAACGAGGCGTTCGACCAGGCCACGCGTGACCTGCCGCGGATACGGACTCACGAGATCGAGTCCGGTCTCGCGGAGCAGCGCGACCGACGCGGTGAACGCATCCGGCTCGACGCGGACGTCCGCGTCGAGGAAGATCATCACGCCGTCGTCGGCGGCCACCCGCGACATCTGGTGACAGGCCCACGGTTTGCCGTGCCATCCGCTCGGCGGTGGATCGCCGGCGAGGATCTCGATCCGGCCCTCCGCGCTTCCGATCTGGCGGAGCAGTTTCGACGTCCCGTCCGACGACTCGTCGTCGAGGACGACGATGCGGGCCGGCCCCGGCCACCGATCCAGAGCGGCCAGCGCCGAGTTCAGGCAATCGGTGACGTTGTCGATCTCGTCACGCATCGGGATCAGCACGGTCAGCGGTTCCGGCCTCGGTGACGGTCCCCGCGTCGGACGCCGCAGGACGTACGCATTGTGCAGGGTCTGCACCAGCGACCCGACGGCGACCGCCGTCCCCGAACGCACGGCCCAGGACCACGCCGTGGCGAGTCTTTGTGCGCCCCCGAACGACTCAGGGGAACCACAGGATTCACTGATCCGCATGCTGCCTGTCCCCCTTCCGACCCCGTGCCAGGACGACGATCAACGGGATCGCCACGAGCCCCATGATCATCCCACCGACCAGGGCGACCGGCGGACGCCCGAAGAACAGCGCGTGCGCGATCACCGACGACACATACGTCCACAGGTAGATCGCGATCGGCAGGGCATCGAGTGCGCGCTTGTCGATCAACCGATCGAGAGTGGCGATCATCAGGAACGAGACAAGCAGCCACCCGGCGACATTGGTCAACGGTATGCCGTCGACACCCGGCAGTGCGGGTTCGGGATCATGCCATCGCCAGTAGCCCTGATCGACCATCTGGGGATCGAGGAACACATCCCACGCGGTCAGCGCATACGCGCCGACGACCGCTGTCACCCACCGGCGTCCCGGCCCGGTCAGCCGCCTCGCCGCCGCGAGCGCCGGCCAGGCCATCGTGATCCAGGCGAACGGGACGACGACCGGCACATCGAGGACCTCGGCGCCCAGGGTTCCGGTGTAGTCGTAGCTCCCGAACGGGAAACCGGTGTGGACGCCGACGGATTCGGCGACGAGGCCTCCGCCACCGGCGACGATCAGCACTGCGGCGACAGCGCGGGCGCCGCGCATGCTCGCCAGGTCCAGGGTCACGGCCGCCGCGAAGAAGGCCACGCTCGCCACAGTCAGGACGAGGTTGCCGCCGTCGGTGTAGGGGAACGCGATCTGCGCGACGACGCCGGCGGCGACGAGGATCCAGGCCGCCGTTAACAGGGACCGATTCACCGGGTGAGCCCTCGACGTGGCGCGGGCCGGCACGGGCGTCCGGGCTCGAATGGCGAAGGGACTCATGGGGTTCCGCCCGTCGTAGGTCCCGCTGATGTCGAGGACGGCGAGCCGGGTGAACAGCTCCTCCGCATACCATCTCGCGGGCTCGGTGCGCCGGGCTGCGTCGAGGTGTTCTGGTGAACGATAGGCGAATCCGGCGAGGTCGCTGCTCGAACCCCACACGGAGAACGTGCCCTGCAGTCCGATCGGGGCCTCACCGATGCCGAGCGCCAGACGTAGGCCGTCCGCCCGGGACAGCTCGCCGACGACGGGCGGTACCGCACGCCAGAACGACATCGCCCGCGTGGGCCGCAACCGGGCGCGCGTGACGGCGGCGACCGGACCCGACCATGTGCCGTCGTCGCGCGCAGGCAACGCCCCGAAGGGCTCACGACGCGACCACCGACCGCGGGACGCGATCGGGCGCATCGTAACTCGAAGTTGCTCGGTGGCCATGAGATCCCAGGACCGCATGGCGGCGGCCGCCGCAGCGTCCTCAGCGGACACCGCGGTGTCCCAGACCGTGAGCAACGCCCAGTGGTGCAGGTCGGCGTCACGTGGCGTGAACGTGCGGGCCGATCCCGTGCCCATCGTCTTGGCGAAGGTGAGCCCGGGCGAGTTCCGTAGCCGACGGCGGGTGAGCGGCACGCGGGCGAGGGCCGCCGGAACATGATCGACACCCCAGATCCGAAGCTCGACGAACGGTCCCTCGTTCACCGGCGCCGCCATGCGCAGCGCTCGACCAGATCGCGGAGACCCGCTGTGGTTTCGTGGTCGGCGCCGAGGCCGTCGACGACATCGAGCGCCTCGGCCGTCAGGTGCGCGATCCGCTGCTCGACGTCGTCGGCGGCACCGGTGTCGCGCAGGACGGCGCAGACGGCGAGCAGTCCGTCGTCGGTCAGGTCCGGATCGCCGAACACGCCCAGGACGTCGTCGCGTAGCTGAAACGCCTCGCCCGCGGAGAGTCCGATGCGGTCGTATCCCCGTAGGAGCTCCTCGGAGGCGCCACCGAGCACTCCGCCGAGGCGGAGCGGATGCCCGATCGTGTATCTGGCGCTCTTGAAACGCATGACCTGACCTGCCCGCCGGGACGACAGCGTCCGTTGCGCCTGCCCGAGGATGTCGAGGTACTGGCCGGCGATCGTCTCGTCCCGCATCTGGCTCCACATGGCACGACCCGCGCGTCGAGTGGGGAGATCGCGATCGGCGACAGCGAGGTCGATCAGGTCGTCCGACCAGGTCAGGCACAGGTCACCGGCGAGGACCGCGACCGCTTCCCCGTACGCATCGGCGTCGCCCGCCCATCGTCGACCCCGATGATGCCCGGCGAAATGGCGATGTGCGGTGGGACGGCCACGCCGACGGTCGCTGTGATCCATCACGTCGTCGTGGATGAGGGCCGCGAGATGGAACAGCTCGATGGCGGCAGCTGCCTCGCCCGATCCCGGTGGCAACTCACCGCCCGACGCGCCGCGCGCCCCGATCATGCAGAAGGCCGCGCGAATGCGTTTCCCTCCCCGGGCCATCTCGCCCAGCAGTTCGGTGACCGGGGTCAGATCAGGATCTACCGCCCGAAGGACCCGGCTGTGTCCGGCGACATGCTCACGCACCGCGTCCTCGACGATCGCGACATCGTTGGCGATGTGGTCACGGTGCGGGCGGGCGTGACTCGTGTGCGTGGCTTCCGAAGGTGGCACGCGAAGTATTTCGGAGCCGCCGGCGGCCCGGATGGGTCACCCAGGACCACCCACATCAGTAATAGTGCGCGCGGCCTCCGACGGCACGACCCGTCGCGCCAAGAACCGCCAGGATCGCGCCGACGACGACCAGGATGATGCCGATGGTCCACAAGATCGGGACACTGAAGATGAATCCCAACACGAGCAAGACGATGCCAAGAATGATCACGATGAGCCTCCATTGATCGGGCTATCAGACTCGCGCTGCTGCAAGTATTTTCACCGTACGCCGACCGCGGCTGCACATGTGGCGTTCGAACGATACCGATCCGGTATCGAGAGTGGGACGGACCGATGCCACTGTCCCTTCGCGCTGGCCAGAGCCGGGCACGCGACGTCGCCGGCGCCGCCCGAAGAACCGCCCTGAGGGCACATTTCCGGGGCGCGCATCGCGAACACAACCGCGTACACAACAAGCCCCCCGCTCCCCTTTCAGGATATCCCGAGGTGGGGGCCTTGCCGCAAGGCCCCGGTCCGACTGCACAATGGTGTCCTCATCGCACCGATGCGACCCGCAGACGCACTCCCGCGATGAGTCCACCCACTACATCGGAGTACTGAGATCTCAACGCGCACAATCTCTTACCCATCCATGTCGTCCACCACCCACGGAGCCGCCTGCATGGACAAGAGCACCCGGAGTGCTTTTCACCTCACCGAGAGCCGCTCGGCAAAGGTCGACCCACGTCTCATCGCCGCCGACGACGACCGCTTCGCCGCCATCACGACGTCCCTGCAGACGTCGATCGCTGATCTGACCGACCGTCTCGACGCGCTACAGAAGGCGCGGGGTGGCCACGGGAAGGAGGCCGTCGAGCGAGATCTCGAGATCCACCAGACCAACGCCCGGTTGCGGACCCTGCGACGGTTCAGCGTCGATCTGTGCCTGGGACGATTCGTCCCCGCCGACGGAACCGAACCCGTCTACATCGGTCGGGTCGGCCTGACCGACCGGAACGGACGGCAACTGCTCATCGACTGGCGCACCCCGGCCGCGGAACCGTTCTTCGCCGCGACCCACGCCGACCCGATGGGAGTGGCGAGTCGTCGGCGCTACCGGTGGTCGTACGGGCGGATCACCGACTATTGGGACGAGGCGCTCACCCCGGGCGTCGACACCGACGATCTCGCCCTCGACGACGACTCGGCGTTCATCGCCGGCCTGCCCGCCGGCCGATCGCCGCGGATGCGTGATGTCCTGGGCACCATCGCCGCCGATCAGGACGCGATCATCCGTGCCGGCTCGCGGGGCGCCCTCGTCGTCGACGGCGGCCCGGGCACCGGCAAGACCGTCGTCGCCCTGCACCGCGCGGCATACCTGCTCTACGCCGATCCGCGTCTGGCGGGCAATCGTGGCGGAGTGCTCGTCGTCGGGCCGCACGAGCCCTACCTCGGCTATGTCGCCGACGTGCTGCCCAGTCTGGGCGAGGAGGGCGTCCGAACGTGCACGCTGCGCGATCTACTACCCGAAGGCGATACGGCGACAACCGAATCCGACGACGCGGTCGCACGCGTGAAGTCGTCGGCGACGATGGTCGGGGCAATCGAACCCGCCGTCCGGTTCTACGAGGAGCCGCCGACAGAGTCATTCGTCGTGGAGACCCCGTGGGCCGATGTGACGCTGCGCCCCGCCGACTGGGCCGAGGCCTTCGACGCACCCGAGGCCGGGACGTCGCACAACGACGGGCGCGACGTGGTGTGGGCGGCACTCGTCGCGAGAGTGGCGGACAAGCTGGACGCCGAGGTCCCACTGACCGAGGTAGGCCGCGCGCTGTCGGAGAACAACGACCTGGCGCGCGCCTTCACCCTGGCCTGGCCGCTGCTGGAACCCACCGACATCGTCGCGGATCTGTGGTCGGTGCCCGCCTTCCTGCGAATGTGTGTTCCGGGCATGAGCGCCGACGACGTGCGCACGCTGCAGCGTCCGGAGCCGTATGCCTGGACCGAGTCCGATCTGCCGCTGCTCGACGCGGCGCGGCAGCGTATCGGCGATCCCGACGCGTCGAGTCGCCGGCGACGGCGGGCCGCGACGCTGTCCGCGGAGCGGGCACGGATGGATGATGTCGTCGGCGATCTGCTGGACTCGAACGTCCACGACGACGGCGAAGGCGTGATGTCGATGTTGCGTGGGCAGGATCTGCGCAACAGCCTCGTCGACCAGACGGCGGCACCGGGCGAGGAGCCGGATGCCCTCGCGGGTCCGTTCGCCCACATCATCGTCGATGAGGCGCAGGAACTGACCGATGCCGACTGGCAGATGTTGCTGTCGCGGTGTCCGTCGCGCAGTTTCACGATCGTCGGCGATCGAGCCCAGGCGCGCCGCGGCTTCACCGAGACGTGGGCGTCGCGGCTGTCGCGGGTGGGCATCACCCGGGTCAGCATGGCATCACTGTCGGTGAACTACCGGACCCCCGAGGAGGTGATGGCCGTGGCGGCGCCCGTGATCCGGGCGGCGCTGCCCGACGCGAATGTCCCCACCTCGATCCGGACCAGCGGCCTGCCCGTGCGCCGTGGACGTTCCGCGGAACGCGACGCGATCGTCGGTCGCTGGCTCGCCGACAACGACGAGGGCACGGCCTGCGTGATCGGTGACCCGTCCTTTGTCGAGCGTCCGCGGGTCCGCTCGCTGTCCCCGACCCATGCAAAGGGACTCGAGTTCGACCTGGTCGTCCTGGTCGAACCCGACGACTTCGGTGCCGGGATCGACGGCGCCGTCGACCGCTATGTCGCGATGACGAGAACGACACGAGAGCTGGTCGTGTTGTCCGACACGGTGTGAGATTCGTCCCTGGCCGGATGAGGAACTGGCAGGCGGGAAGGTGCGGGTGCACCATGGATAGGTGCGTGGTGCAACCAATCCGGACCGGGTGACGAGGTCATCCGTGCTGAGTCCACGGCGTTGGCCGATCACCAAGCTGATCAGCCGCAATCCTGTCATCCGCCCCAGCGATCGCGTGGAGGCCCTGGCGATCTGCATGGCCGCTGTGATCGCGGTCCTGGCGATCCCGCTCGCGGTCTGGGTCGAGGGCGGGGTCCACACGGCGCGGACCGCGGCGATCGCCGAGCAGGCCCGCACCGTCCACGCCGTCGAGGCGACGGCCGTCGACGACGCGAGCGTCATCCTCTCCGAGGGCCAGAACGGCGCGCTCGTCACTGCACGGTGGTCCTACAACGCGGTACCCCGCCGCGGGACGGTCAACGTCGACGACACGGCGCTCAACGCCGGGGATCAGTTCACCATGTGGGTCGATCAGCGCGGTCAGGCCACGCGCAAGCCGCTCACCCCCGCCGATGCCGCCTCGGGCGCGATCATGACCGCCGCCGCCTTCTATCTGGCGGTCCTGGCGCTCAGCGCTGTCGCGGTCATGGGCGTGCGCGCCCTGCTCGACCGTCGTCGGCGCCGCGGATGGGACAGTGCACTCGCCGATCTGACGGGCAGCGACGACGGACATTCGCACCGGCACTGGTGACCCGCCCCTTCTATACGGGTGGCGCCGATCAGTACGCCGAACTCACGTTGTCCATCGAGCCGTAGGTGTGCGCCGCGTAGTTGCAGGCGGCGACGATGTTCGCGACGGGATCCCAGACGTCGAACTTGGTGCCCTCGACGTGGTACGCGGCGAAGGTCGGGTCGATGACCTGCAGCAGTCCCTTCGACGGAATGCCGGCGGCGGCGTTCGAGTCGTAGAGGTTGATGGCCTGCGGGTTGCCAGTCGACTCGCGCATGATGTTGCGGTAGATGCCGTCGTAGCTCGCCGGAATGTTCTTGTCCTTCAGGATGTCGAGCGACTCACGAATCCACCCGTCGAGGTTGTCCGGGTACACCGGCGCGGGCGGCGGGACGGGGATGACCGGCTTGGCGACCGGCTGCACCTTCACGGGTGCGGGCGCAGGCGTCGGCTTGGGGCTCGCCGAGGCGAAGGCTGCCGGGTTGGCGCTGTCGGCCGCGGGGTTGTCCGCCTTCTCCGTGTGAGCGGTGGCAACGGGCCGCTCCGCGTGCGCCGGCTCGGTCACACCGGCCGATGCGGCGGTGACCGCCGCGGCGATCGACAGCGTCGCTGCGCCGGCGGCGTAGAAGCTGCGCGATCTGGACCGGATGCGGGCACGGCGGAGCGGTTTCGAAACAACAGACATGACGAGATTCCTGATACGTGTGTGCGGCCGGAGGCGGCCGACAGCAGACACCCGTCGAGGCGCGTAGCGCTCCCGGTACCGTGGTGTCATCGCTGTGGATGGACGTGCTGGCAGATGAACTTGTGAGGAGGACGCTCTCGTCCCCGCGCAAGGCGAACCCGGATCGTCATCGGTCTGCGCGAACCGCAACTGCACTCGGTGCCAGATAACAGATTGATATACGTTCCTGAGAAATGTCCAATACGGACATCGCGCACAGCGCGCTCACAGCACCGATTCACCGCGACGTAACGTCCGCCAAATTGCTCTGAACTGCAGCTTTTCGAAGTCACCCGCCCGTGACGTGTCTCACACGATTGGACCATCCGGTCACTTGACTGGCGCCCCAACAATCACAAAATGATCACCGGCCGCGCCGGCCGCACAGTTTTGACATCGCGGTTTCATCGCTTCAGTCGATGAGTTGCACGGAGATCCGCACGCCGAGCGCTACCTCGAGACGGATGGCGAGGAGGGCTACCACTGGAATGGGTCCGAGAACCGAATGCCGAGGTGCAGATCAAGGGTGATCGATTCCCGGTTCGCGCCCGCGTCGCCACCGACGACGAGACGCCGGCGATGTGGTCAACGATGACCGAGGTGTGGCCGGACTACGACGAGCATCAGAAGAAGACGACGCGCAGCATTCCCGTGGTGGTCCTCGAGCGAAGCTGACCGGCGCCATAGCGCCCGTATCTCGACATCTCTTGATGCTGAGGGTAATTCACGCAACGAACGTCTGGTCGGGGCGACGACCGTCTGAGGTACGTGTCCGCGATGGGCGGCATCTGACCAGCCGGATTCCGGTCAGCGTGTCGCATTCGTTGCCTTTTCTAGGCCGATCCGATGCATCGCGTGGCAGCGCTCCCACCATCGCCGCGCCTATCCTGCAGTCAAGCCGACAGCCGGGGGGCCGTCGAAGGGACCACCGTTGGGACAGAGGCGTCGCCACGGACTCGCCGCGATCGCCGCGGCGGCCCTCAGCGCGCTCGCCCTCAGCGCATGTCAGACCACCACGGACACTTCGCCGGCTCCGTCGTCACCCGCACCGACCGACCATGTTCCCGCAGCCTTCGACGTGACGTTCCGGTGGATACCGAGCCCGGTCTTCGACGTCTCGGGCAATGAGGGCACGTTCATCCGCGCCTTCGTCGAGTCCTTCGAACTCGCCAACGCGGGACGCTCGGTCGACTGGGGCTACCGCGGGTTCGTCGATGCCTCACCGTCGAACATCGGCCAGATGATCGAGGCCTACGCCCCGGAGGAGTCCGCGGCGCACCCCGGTGTCGGAACCGCATTCTTCACCGGTCTCCGTCGGGTCGACAACGCCGACTTGACTCGAGTCGTACTGTGCCGCTTCGGATATCGCTCCATCAAGGTCGACGGCCGATGGCAGTCACGGGTTGATGCGCCACGGCCCGTCGAGATCGATTTCCGCCGTGGCGGAATCGTGCCGCCGACCAACACCCAGGGCACGGCCCGCACGCCCGGTGGCGACGTGTTCGGCGACTGGTTCGCCACCCGCTACGACTTCGCCGCCGTCTATCCGCAGACGACCGCCGACGAGCGCGCCTGCGCGTCCGCGATCCCGGCCGAGGTGCCTCGTCGAGCACCGTCGGCAGGGCTCCAGCCCTGGCCGGCCATGGAGCCGATTCCGGGTTGGCGCAGCGCATCTCCACTCTGACCCGGGACCCTCTGACGGCGATTCTCAGAAGAGCAGAGCACCGATTGTCGCGCGGTTCGGCTTGCCCTGCTCGGTCATGGGCATCGAGTCGACGACGACCATCGGTGTCTCGGCGACGGACGGCGCGGTCTCGGTCAGGAACTCGACGAGTTGTGCGACGGTGAGATCCGATCCGGGCATCGCGATCACCGCTGCCCCGAACGCAGCCGGCGCGTCGTCGGGGGCGGGCACGGCGACGGCGTACCGCACCGAACCATGTGCGCACAACGCCTGCTGCACGTCGACGGGGAAGAATGCCTCGCCGTCGATCTCGCGCCGGTCGGCGGTGCGGCCGCGGATGGTGAGATAGCCACTCTCGTCGAGGAATCCGGCGTCGCCGGTGGTGAACCAGCCGTCGGCGCCGAAGCCCGATGTGGATGGCGCGACGCTGTAGCCATGGGCCTGCGCGCGCGTGCGGACCCGGATCCGCCCGACCACGCCTGCCGCGCAGGGTGAGTCGTCGTTGGCCACGATGACGACCTCGGCGACCGGCAGGGGACGTCCGGACGACGCGAGGTGCGGCGAGGTCGCCGTGTAGTCGGTACCGGCAAGTGCGCTGACGACACCGAATTCGCTTGCTCCGTAAGGATTGACGAGGATCGACCGGCCGATCCGATCGACCATCCGCGCCCGCAGTGCGGGAGCGGCGTCGGCACCGACGTGGCTGATCGCCTGGACCGAGGACAGATCGGCGGTCGGCAACCGATCGCTGTCGACGAGCTCGACGACGAGCGGTTCGACCAGTGCGACGTGCGTGATCGCGGCGTGTTCCATCGCATCGATCACGACGTCCGGGGTGAAGACGGCGCGCAGGACGGCGGTTCCGCCGCCGAGCAGCACGGTGTCGACCATGGTCTGGGCGATGTAGGCCAACGGCGTGCACACCAGCTGGCGACGCCCTGGCGTCGGACCGAGATCGACGAGCCGTCGGTACTCGTCGAACGTGCGGACACTGGCCTTTGAGATCCCGGTCGTCCCGCCCGTGGCGACCAGGGCACAGACGTCGTCAGCGGCGACCGTCACACCGTCGTCCCGGTCGTCGGCGTCGTCGTCCACCGGGCCGTCGGCGTCGAACAGGTCCGGAATCCCGTCCACCTCCCCGACGGCGAGCACGCGCAGGTCTCCGCAGACAGCTGCGGCCCGCGCGGTGTCCGGGAAGACGATGAGCGTCGTCGCCGCTATGCGGGAGAGGAAGATCGCCAACCGTTCCGGCGACCCCGCGTCCGGGCAGAACACGGTCGACGCACCGAGCCGCGCGGCGGCGTAGCGGGCCGCGACGGCGGTGGCGGTGATCGGGGCGACGAGGGCGACGCACTGACCGTGGTGTGTGACGCCGTGCTCGCTCAGTGCCGCGGTGAGCTGCCGGATCAGCGCGGCGAAGTCGCCACCGGTGTAGGTGCGGAGGTCGTCCTCCATCACGACGCGATCGGTGTCTCGGTCGAGGAGGCCGACGATGTCGTCGACGTAGGAACGGAAGGTCACGGGCGAGACTCTACGGAGGCATCGGCCCCAGGGGCGCCGATCAGGCCCTGTCGGCGGCGTGGGCGGCCCGTCGGATGGTGTCCAGTCGGCGTCCGATGGCGGTGGCGCGGGCCGTCACGTCCTCCCCGACGTCGGCGGAGACGGCGAGCGCAGTGATCGCGTCCGTCGTCTCCTCGAGCTCGACGGCGGTCGGGAGCACCCGCCGCGCGACCGCGGGTACCGGTGGCGGCTCCGCGAGCGCCGCCAGGCAGGCGTCCTTGGCCTGATGGGCCAGCAGGTAGGCGTCGTCACGGCGCCGGGTCCACTGCTCGCGTCGCACGCGCGGCAACACCGCCTGTTCCAGGTAGCCCTGCGCCGCCGCACACGCCGCGGTCAGACGGGCGGGCTGCGGGAGCCGGCGCGCACCCGGCCAGAGGAGGTAGCCGACGACGACCGCCACGGCGGCCCCGGCCAGGGTGTCGATCACCCTGATCACCGGAAGCACCGCGTCGCCGTGTCCGATCGAGACGGCCAGCAACGCCGACGACGTCACGCCGATCACACTGAGCGCGTACAGTTTCGGTGCCGTCAGCACGGCGAATCCAAGCGACACGGCAGCGGCCGCGGCGACCGGCACACCGGACGGCCACAGAGCCAGGACACCAGCCGCGACGAGCGCACCGACCACCGATCCGGCCACCCGATTGATCGTCCGGACGACGACCGAGCCGTACTCCGGGCGCACGATGACCGCGACGGTCAGCGGCAACCAGAAGGAGTGCGCCGGCTCGTGGGCGGCGGCCGTGATCGCCGTCGCGACGCCCAGGCAGGCGGCCAGGCGGGTCGCGTTGAGCCACGAGGTCGGCGTGCGAAGAGTCCGGAGCGCGCCCTGTAGGCGTCCGTGGGGGTCGGTGGGGTCCAGCTCTCCGCGCAGCGCTCGCACCAAGGCGCGCTGCGCGGCGGTCTGCACATCCCAGCTGGTGTCGACAGCGATCGGCATGCCGGCGCAGGTCTGCCGCGCGGCGGCCCGAAGTGCGTCGACGGCCCCGGGTGGGACCCGCGGCCCCGTCGCCCGTGCGGCGTCCGCGTGGATCGCCGAGACGGCGAACGAGACCTGCTGGACCTGTGCGGGCATGCGGGCGAGTCGGGCGGTGGCACTGGCGGTGGTCAGCCGTGCGCGGGCCGCGCGCTCGGTGCCCGTTCCCACGGCGGCGCAGAGATCAGCGGCCGAGTCGAGCACATCCGCGGCCGCCGCACGTTCGATGGCGCCACGCCGAAAGATCCACGGGGACACCGTGGCCGCCGCGACGACGAACGTCCCGACGCCATACCAGACCGCCTGGCGCCACGGGGTCAGGTCGGACCCACCGAACTGCCCGAAGGCGATCCCGATGCTGAGCATCATCCCGAATGCCGGCGCATTCGGACCGATGCCGCCGACGAGACCGGAGACGAGTCCACCGATCGCGGCGACGGCGATCATCGTGGTCGGGCCGGAGTCCAGCGTCGCGCCGACGAGGATCCCGCCGGCCGCACCCACCCCCTGCGCGCACAGGGCGATGCTCCGGTTGCGGTACGTGCCGCCGATGACGAAGGCGACCGAACATGCCGCGGCCAGGTAGGCGATCCCGACGACCGCGAGGTCGCCCACCACGGCACCCACGACGGCGATCACGCCGGCGGCGACGAGCGCTCGCAGGGCGGCGGCCACCGCATAGGGACGCGGCCCCGGCCGGAGGGCAGTGATCACCACTCTGCCCACGTCACGCATGTCGCCCACGGTCTCATGATGCGGAGCCGGGCACATCCCGACGCACCAGTGTTTCGGTAGGCTCGACCCGACATCTGCCGACGAAAGACGCCAC
This sequence comes from Gordonia sp. ABSL11-1, assembly GCF_030315685.1. Taxonomy (GTDB): domain Bacteria; phylum Actinomycetota; class Actinomycetes; order Mycobacteriales; family Mycobacteriaceae; genus Gordonia. The sequence continues at coordinate 41,986 of NZ_JASXSI010000027.1, forward strand.
CATGAACGCAACCGTCACTCCCGACGCCGAGAGCGCCATCACCGACATCGCCCAACGGCACGGACTCTCCCGCGATGCGGTGCTCGCCATGTTGCTCGCGGTCAACAACGGTGGCGGCACGATGGCACAGTTCTCCATCCCGGAACTCGGCGGCTCCGGCCAGTGGATGCGCGGCGGCATGACCATGGTGGGCAACATGTTCGACAACGCGCTCAAGGCGCGTGTCGACGCGCTGTGCGGGGAGCTGTCGAATCTGCTGGCGACCACCACCGTGTTCCCACCCGCGCCCACGGGATCGTCGGGAGGGTTCACCTCGAACAACTGGTGGCCCGGCGATCTCGGCGTCCCCAGCTCGTCGGGCGGCCAGAACGACACCCGGTACGCCGTCTTCCCCGGCACTCGACGGCTGGCGATCCAGGTCAACGGTGTCACAAGGGTTTTCGACACGGGTGAGCACAACATCGGCGGCGTGCAACAGCAACAGGGCGGCGCCGCCGGGACCGTAACCTTCACCAGTCAGTTCGGCACGTTCGACGTGTCGACCCTGTCCGAGCTCGGCGCCCGGCAAGTCGCCGAGACCCCCGTCGCTGCTCCCGCGCCGCAGGAGATCCACCACCAGGCGCCGGCGTCGGCACCGGACGCACCTGTGTCGTCCTCGCCGGGCACACCGGCACCGTCGGACGACGCAGCGTCGATCGTCGCGGCGATCGAATCCCTGGCCGGTCTGCATCAGCGGGGGATCCTGTCCGACGACGAGTTCGCATCGAAGAAGGCGGAGCTGCTCGGGCGGTTGTGACGGCGCAGCAGCGCCGGGTCGGTCTTCTCGCCCCAGAAGCGCTGGAGAGGCACCGGATCTCGGACTCCGCCTGGAGCGTCTCGATCTGTGCGGTGAGCGAGGCGATCGCGTCATCCTTGTCGTCGAGCCCGTCACGCGTCTGTGCACCGTTCATGACTCGAGCGCCGTGACGACGGTCCGCGCCTGATCGATCCATTCCCGCACTTGTCGGCCGTCCGTCGAGGTGGGGGCTGGGCCAGACAAAGCGTCATCGAGTAGCCGCCGCGTGAATCGCGGATCGGAACTCCTGATGGACTCGCAGATGCTGCGTTGCTGGGACGGCTCATCCGTGCACTCTCGTAGCGTCGCATCGCGTATCGCGGTGTAGGCAGCTGGGCCCTCCGGCGGGAGGAAGGAGACGAGATGGCCATGGGCGCGCACGGAACTCGAGTCGCTGACGATGCATCTCCCGGATGTCGGCGTCGTCGTCGACGGTGCGATCGAATCGGGCATCACGACCGCACGGAAGGTGCTGGCAGCACTACGGTGAGGCGGACCGGCGCCGACCGACGTACCGTGGTGGGTCAGCCATGGAAGCACTCGACCGCACGACGAATCTGGTGATGCTGATCGTCATCATCGCGCTCGGTGTGGCTGCGTCCGCCTGCGCCATCACTGCGGCCTACGTCTACCTGCGGTCGCATTCCGACCGCGATGCGGCCGCACGCGACCGTCTGGCACGGCGGTGGCTGATCGCCACCGCCGTCCTGGGTTTCACGGTCATCGGACTACGGTTCGTGTGGTTCCTGATCGCGTGACGGCCGGAGCCGATACGGCGGTCGAGCCATGCGGAACTCGATCAGACGATCGTCTTGAGCTTCGCGGCGAACTCGACGAACTCGGGGTGGCGCGGAGCCCCGGGGCGCACAGCGTCGCGATCCGGCGCACCGACCTGATCGAACGCGTGGGAGACGAGCAGGTCGGCTTCCCGACTGCCGACGCGTGCATGTCCCGCCAGCGCGATCAGCAGCGTCGTGAGACAGATACCGGCGACAAGTGCGACGAGCATGGCGATCACCTCCTGGCATGTACGTCGCATCAGCCCGCGCATTCATTACCGATTCGGGCGGATCGTCGACCGTTCGACCGACACGTAGACCCCGAGATCGATCAGACAGAGGCGTTGGCCAGATTCTCCAGGGTGGTCGTCGCGTCGATGTACTCCTGCACCCACCGCTCGATGACCGCGGAGGATTTCTCGACCTTCTCGAACTGCCCGACCACCTGGCCGACAGGGTTGAACGCGACGTCGATGCTCTCGTCCGGATGCTTGTGGGTGGCCGCGACGGCCATCCCGGACACCATGTACTGCAACGGCATTCCGAGCGGTTCCGGATTGTCCGGGTTCTCCCACGCCTCGGTCCAGTCGTTGCGGAGCATCCGGCACGGTTTGCCGGTGAACGATCGGCTCCGGACCGTGTCGCGGCTGCCCGCGTTGATGTAGGCGGCCTGCTGGATCGGCGTGTTCTCCGATTCCTCGACCATCAGCCACTGCGAGCCGGTCCAGGCACCCTGGGTGCCGAGCGCCAGCGCGGCGGCGATCTGCTCACCGCTGCCGATGCCGCCGGCGGCAAGCACCGGTCGCGGCGCCACCGCCTTGACGACCTGCGGCCACAACACGATCGAGCCGACCTCGCCGCAGTGGCCGCCGCCTTCTCCGCCCTGCGCGACGATGATATCGACGTCGGCCTCGGCGTGCTTGAGCGCCTGCTTCGGCGACCCGCACAGCGCCGCCACCTTGCGACCGGACGCATGGATCTTCTCGATCATGTCGACGGGCGGGGTGCCCAGAGCGTTGGCGATCAGCTTGACCTTCGGGTGCTGCAGCGCGATCTCGACCTGCGGGGTCGCCGTCGCCTCGGTCCATCCGAGCAGCTGCAGCGAGTTGTCGTCGTTCTCGTTGAGCGGGACGCCGTGGTCGAGCAGGAGTTTGCGCCCGAAGTCGAGTGTCTCGGCCGGCACCATCGACTGGAGCATCGCGGTGAGCTCCTCGCCGGAGGAGTTGCTGTCCATCCCCTCGTACTTGTTGGGGATCACGATGTCGACACCGTAGGGGTGATCGCCGATGTGCTCGTCGATCCAGTTGAGCTCGATCTCCAGCTGCTCGGGAGTGAACCCGACCGCCCCGAGCACACCGAATCCACCCGCCTTGCTGACGGCGACCACGACGTCGCGGCAGTGTGTGAAGGCGAAGATCGGGAACTCGATGCCGAGATCGTCGCAGATCGGGGTGTGCATGGGAACTCCTTAGGCACCGGCAGGCAAAGTAGAACGTGTTCTCATTTTGATACTAGATCGTCGCCCCGGGAGCAACCCGCACCGGCGGACACCTCCGTCGCGATGAGCAACGGCGGTAGCACCGCGATGCGCTTGGCGATGCGCCATCCCGATCTCGTGCGCCGCCAGATCATCGCGTCGACGATGCACCGGCGCGACGGGATGCCCGACGGCTTCTGGGACGGTTTCGACGATGCCGACATCTCACAGATGCCGGAGCCCTATCTGGCCGCCGACCGCGAGATCAACCCGGACGACCCCCACCACCAGCAACTGCTCTTCGACCTCGATGTCACCCAGATGCGCGACTTCACCGACTGGCCTGCCGGTGACCTCGCCGCCATGCACACCCCGACCCTGTTCGTCAGTGCCGACCGTGACGTCGTCCTTCCGGCCCATACCGTCGAGATGGCGAACCTCGCACCGGACGCGCGGGTGCTCATCGTGCCCGGGAACCACGGTGACTACCTCGGCGAGCGGTTGGCATGCGCCGGCGATCCGGCGACTCTGCGGCGGACGCTGCCGTGGTTGGTGGACTTCCTCGACCAACCGTAGCGCCGCCTCACCTCCCCGCCCCCTGCCGGCGCAGACGTAGCGAAGATCGTCGCCTGGAGACGGTTTCCGCTACGTCTGCGGCCGGGGTGGGGTGGGGAGGGAAGGGTTCAGCCGATCAGGTCCTCGTACCGGTACTCGGAGTCGATCGGCTGACTTGCCTTGTGCGCCTCGGTCTCCCGCTGCTGGAGCTCGACCCGGCGGATCTTGCCCGAGATCGTCTTCGGCAGTTCGAAGAACTCGACGCGTCGGACCTTCAGGTACGGGGCCAGGTGATCGCGCGAGTACTCGAGGATCGCGCGGGCCGTCTCCTCGGTGGGCTCCCAGCCATTGGCCAGTGCCACATACGCTTTCGGGACGGCCAGTCGGGTGTCGTCGGGCTGTGGCACCACCGCGGCCTCGACGACGGCGGGATGCTCGATGAGCACGCTCTCGAGTTCGAACGGCGACACCTTGTAGTCCGACGACTTGAACACGTCGTCGGTGCGCCCGATGTAGGTGATGTAACCGTCGGAATCCCGTTGTGCGACATCGCCGGTGTGGTAGTAGCCACCCTCCATCACCCGATCGTTGCGTTCCGGATCGCCCAGGTAGCCGGTCATCAGGTTCACCGGCTGCCGGGCCAGATCCAGACAGATCTCGCCGTCGTCGGACTCCTCGCCGGTGATCGGGTCGACCAGCGCCACGGGCACTCCCGGCATCGGCCGTCCCATCGACCCCGCCTTCAGCGGCGCTCCCGGCGTGTTGCCGATCTGCAGCGTGGTCTCGGTCTGACCGAATCCATCGCGGATCGTGAGACCCCAGGCCTTCTCGACCTGACGGATCACGTCCGGGTTCAGCGGCTCGCCGGCCCCGAGGAGCTCACGCATCCCCTCCGGACGCGTTCCCAGATCGGCCTGAATCAGCATGCGCCACACGGTCGGCGGAGCGCAGAAGGTGTTCACCCGCGCCCGACGCAGCTGATCCATCAACGCCGCGGCGTCGAATCGGCTGTAGTTGTAGACGAAGATCGTCGCCTCGGCGATCCACGGCGCGAAGAAGCAACTCCACGCATGCTTGGCCCACCCGGGCGAACTGATCGCCAGGTGCACGTCGCCCGGCGTCACCCCGATCCACGCCATGGTCGTGAAATGTCCCATCGCGTAACTGGTCTGCGAATGCTCGACGAGCTTGGGCCGGCTGGTGGTGCCGGACGTGAAGTAGATGAGCATCGGGTCGTCGACGTCGGTGTCGGCGGTGAACGGACCAGCCGATTCGCTGTCCGCCGACTCGGCGTACCGGCGCCATCCGTCCACGGATGCGCCGACCGCGATCCTCAGGTAGTCGCCGTCGACCGCGTCGAACTTGGTGCTGTCCGCGGCGTTGGCGATCACACAGCGCGCCGCGCCGCGCGCGACACGGTCCGACAGGTCGGCCGTGCCGAGGGCCGCTGTCGTCGGCATCACGATGGCACCGAGCTTCAGCACCCCGAGCATCGCCTCCCACAACTCGACCTGATTGCCGAGCATGAGGATGACCCGGTCCCCTTTGCCGATGCCGAGCGAACGCAGCCAGGTCGCCACCCGATCCGACCGCTCGGCCATCTCGGCGAAGGAGACTTTCACCTCCGAACCGTCCTGCTCGGTGATCCACAACGCCGGACGATGGTTGTCGCGTGCGATCACGTCGAACCAGTCGATGGCCCAGTTGAACCGTCCGGACAGCTCGGGCCAGCGGAACTCGGCGACGGCGCGGTCGTAGTCGCCGACCAGCTCGATCATCTGATCCCGGACGGCGCGGTAGAGGTCGGTGTTGCTCGTCATGGGCACTATGATCCACGTCACGCCACGCGGTCGGCACCCCCCGAAGAGGGGGACGCGCGAGGTTGCTGCCCAGCCCGCCCCTTACGACGTCGTGGCGTGCGCGCTGCGGGGACCCCAGGCCGGCGACGACTCGATCGCGCCGATGATCCGCGGCCGCAGCTCGTCGGCCTGGATCACGGCGTCGACCGAACCGACCTCGACGGCCCGTCGGATGCTGTGCACAGCGTCGAACTCGGCCGCGATCTCGCTGATCTTCTCCGCCCGCACCGACTGCCGGGTGTCGGCGAGTTCCGCGTTGAGACTCGACCGGTCGGTGCCGGAGGCCTGCGCAACACTCGCCTCGAGCTCACGGACCCGCGGATCCGCGCCGACACGCTTGGCGACCTCTCCGGCGAACACCACGGCCGCCGCGGGGGCGCCACCGAGGACCGAGGCGAACGAGCCGTCGATCGCCAGCACCGTCATGTTCGGGTTCAGCGCCTTGGAGAACACCACGAACGCACCCCCGTGATATCGCGAGATCACGCAGAACACGATGGGGCCCTGGAAGTTCACGATCGCGCGCCCGATCTCGGCACCGTATTCCAGCTGCAGCTTGCGCATCGATTCCGGTGAGCCGTCGAATCCGGACAGGTTGGCCAGCACCACCAGCGGACGGTTGCCGCTCGCGACGTTGATCGCCCGTGCAGCCTTCTTCGACGACTGCGGGAACAGCGTGCCCGCGGTGTAGGTGTCCGGACCGTCGGTCGGGGTGTATCCGCGACGCTGAACCTCCCGCGACTCGATACCCAATAGGCACACCGGGATTCCGCCCATGTGGACGTCGCACACGACCGCGGTCTCCGCGTCGGCCATACCCGCCCACCGCTCGAGGACGGCGTGATCCTGATCGGCGACGGCACGGATGACGGTGCGGATGTCGAAGGGCTTCTTGCGATCCGGGTTGCTGGCCGACGAGAAGATCTGCCCGACGGTGGTGAAGTCGCTGCCCGCGAGGACGTGTGGGTAGTCGGAGATGTCGCGGTCCGACGGATCACTGGTCTCCGCACGGCGCGGCGTCCGCTCACCCGGCACCACATAGGTGTGGTCGTAGTGCGACATCAGGAGATCCCGTGCCGCACCGAGGTTCGGCGCCCAGTACTGCGCCTGACCGTTCGGGCCCATCACACGGTCGTAGCCACCGATACCGAAGTTGTCCTCGGCGGACACACCACCCGAGAAGTCCAGCGACTGCTTGCCGGTCAGCACCATCGCGGAGTCCGGCGTCATCACCAGGACACCCTTGGTGTGCATCAGCATCGTCGACTCGGCGTTCCAGTAGGGCTGCGCACCGACGTTGATCCCGGCGACGACGATGTTGATCTCGCCGCCCGCCTGGGTGAACTCGACGACCCGCTTCAGCGCCCGGGCGACCCAGTCCATGTTCTCGGTGCCCGAGTCCATCGAGATGCGGGCGCCCGACGACAGCGCGTACCACTCGAGCGGAACCTGCATCTGCTCGGCGAGGTCGAGCGCCGCGATGACCCTGCTGCACTCCGGTTCCGACAGCGCACCAAGCGATTTGGTCGGATCACCGAGAAGCACGACGCGCGTCACGCCCTGCGGGTACTTCTCGGTGGGCGTCGTGACGACACCCGCGACCATCGCCGCACTGTTGTGACCCTTGGGACGGTCCACCCGGATCAGACGCTGCTCGGCGTCCAGATCGTATTCGGTGAACTCGCCCAGGAGATCGGCCAATTCGTACGGGTAGACGGTGTTGCGCTTCGCCGCGCGGAGCACCTTCTGGCGGTACTCGTCGACCGGCTCGATCGGATCGTCCGACGGCTCACCGACCTTCACGTCGAATCCGCCGGTGGCGTTGACCGAGAACTGCACGGTCACCTTGGCCAGCTCGCCGGTCTCCCGATCGCGACTGCGGGCGATCAGCTGGACCTCTTCCAATCCGACTCCCCGTGTGGTGCCACGGATGTGGTCGGCGATGGTGTCCAGGACGTCGGCATCGGCGTCGATCGGCGGCCACACATAGATGATGATGCGGTTGGTGCTCGACGGCCGGCGCGATCCGCGCTGCGCCCGACGGATCGAGTCGACGCACGACGCCAGGACCGCTTCGGCGGTCGGCAGTGTGAGCAGTCGTCCGTCCTGTTCACGCATCGCGGTGAGGTCACGCACCTGGGCGAACGCGATGAGACGTTCGTCGGAGGCGTTCTCCCTTGCGACACAACGGAACAGGTAGACCTCTTCGTCGTCGGCCGACGACAGTCGGGTGAGGTCGAACTTGCGGAGACGTTCCATCTGCATCCGCTGCGCGATGTACGGGTGCAGTCCGCGGATGAGCCGCTCCTCGGCCATACCGGTGGCCGACGGGCGGAACGTGACGTGATGATGCATCCGCGCGTCGCCGCTGCCGGCGACCGTGACGGTCACGCGATGCACCTGCGGGGGCAGCGCGCTGTTGGCGACGATCTCGTGCAGCGTGCCGGCGAGCACGTCGAACTCGTCCGGCTGCTGCTCCCAACTCAGGTAGATGTCAGCGTCGACGACGGATGCGGTGTCGCGTGCCAGTTCGGCCAGTCCACCCATCGCGGCGGGCAGCGCCTCGAAGCCGACGGCGGCGGACACGAGGTTCAGGCCGTCGCGCTCGGCGGAGACGAATGTCGCGCCACCGGCCTGGTGCGTGCGCACCTCGGAGAGTCCCTTGTTGCCGTAGTAGCGACGGGTCAACACCTCGAGCATGACGGTGTTGTCCAGGTTGCCGCGGTCGATCCGCTGCCCGAGCAGACGCACGAGCGGCTCGGTGCTGCGGACCATGTCGTCGACGCGGTCGGTGCGGTCGGCGGCGTGCGGGTTCTCGTCGAGGTACCGCAGCTGCTTGCGCACGTTGTTGTAGACGCGTGCGCGGTCACGGCGTTGCAGCGGCTGGCCGTACCAGGCATAGACCACGCCGCGGGCGAGGTCGGCGATCGCCGGGAAGCGGACCTGTGTTGCTGCGACCAGACGGTCGAGGGCAGTGCCGACCGCCTCGCGCAGTTCGTCGCGCGGTGTGGGCTCGCGTAGCCACTCCCGCAGCAGGGTGCTGATCACGGCGACCGAGTCGGTCGGGTTCTGCAGCGCGAGGAAGATGCGGAACACCCCGGCCTCGAGCTCGGGGGTGCGTTCGAGGTCGGCGACGTCGTAGTGGCCCAGCGCGCGACCGAGCTGATCGTGGAACGCCTGCGGCAGACCGTCGCGCTCCACGTCGAGGCTCTGCAGATAGGTGTGGAAGTTCTCACGTGCGCTGTGCACGTGCTCGACGCCGAGTTCGTCGCTCGACGGCCGGTTCTGACTCAGCTCGGCGAGGTCGGCGAAGACGGTGATCAGTTCGAGCTCGTCGGCCAGCGGACGGCGACCGCTCTCGATGGCGGCGCGACGGACCGCGAAGTACTCGTCGAGCAGCCGCATGCGATCGTGCGGGTCGACGTCGTAGCCGAGGAGCTGGCTGCGCAGATCTTCCTGGCTGCGGGTGGTGCGCTCGTGCGGCTCGAGGTTCGGCTCGGCCGGCAGTTCGAGGTCGACGGTGCCGGTGGCCTCCTCGACGGCCTCGTCCTCGTCGTCGTCGGCGAGCGGCTCGAGACGCAGCAGGGTGGCGCCGGTTTCGACCTGGCTGCCGACGGACACCGTGCATTCCTTGAGGCGCGAGCGCACCGGCGCGCGCAGCACGGTCTCCATCTTCATGCTCTCGAGGACGAGCACCGGTGCACCGGCCTCGACCTCTGCGCCCACCTCGAGCGGGGTGGCGACGACCAGCGCGGGCGCGGGCGACCGCACGACACCGCCTTCGTCGCGGCTGACGCGGTGGGTCACTCCGTCGACGTCGACGAGGTGGATGGGCCCGTGGGTGTCGGTGACGAGTCGGTAGCGCACCCGATTGACCACGAGCTGAGCGCTGTGCTCGTCGAACCGTTCGAGGTCGACGTCGGCGGTCTGGGTCTCGGTGCCCGCCTCGATGGACACGCGGAAACGATGCGCGCCGATGCGCGCGACCCGCACCCGGTATCCGGCGCCGCGCAGCTTGAGGTCGAGGGGACGGCCGCTCTCGTGCTGGACCTGCGGGCGACCGCCGGACGCCGTCGACATCAGGCGCTGTCGCTCGACGAGTTCCTCTTCCTCGTAGGCGTCGATGGCGGCGGCGGCCAGTGCGATCGCGGAGTGCCGGTTCGCGACGAGACCGCTCTCCGCGCGGACCCGGTCGATCCAGCCGGTGTCGGCGATTCCGTCGATGACCTTCGGCTGATCGAGGAGTTCGAGGACGAAGCTCTTGTTGGTAGCGCCACCCGCGATGATCACCTTGGTCTCACGGACCGCGCGACGCAGACGTCCCAGCGCCTCGTCGCGGTCGCGGCCGTAGGCGATGATCTTGGCGATCATGGAGTCGAAGTCGGCGGGGATTGTGTCACCCTCGCTGACGCCGGTGTCGACGCGGATGCCCGGACCGGCCGGCAGCTGGAGGAGGTCGATGCGCCCGGGCGCCGGTGCGAAATCGCGGTCCGGGTCCTCGGCGTTGAGCCGTGCCTCGATCGCGTGACCGCGCTCGCGCGGCGGTTCACCCTCGAGACGTCCGCCCGAGGCGACGTGCAGCTGCGCCCGCACCAGGTCGAAACCCGTGGTGATCTCGGTGATCGGGTGCTCGACCTGCAGGCGGGTGTTGACCTCCAGGAACGCGAACAGCTTCTCGCCCGGGTGATACAGGAACTCGACGGTCGCCGCGCCCCGATAGCCGACGGCGACGGCGAGCCGCTCGGCCGACGACTTCAGCTCGGCCACCTGCTCCTCGGCGAGCACCGGCGACGCCGACTCCTCGATGATCTTCTGATTGCGACGCTGCACCGAGCAGTCGCGGACGCCGAGCGCCCAGGCGGTTCCCTGGCCGTCGGCGATCACCTGCACCTCGACGTGCCGGGCCCCGGTGACCAGACGTTCCAGGAACACGATGCCGCTGCCGAAGGCACGGGCGGCCTCCTCGCTGGTGCGGGTGTAGGCGTCGCGGAGATCGTCGTCGTTGGTGACGACGCGGATGCCGCGGCCGCCACCACCGGCGGTCGCCTTCAGCATGAGCGGGTAGCCGATGTCGGCTGCGGCGGCGACGGCCTGATCGATGGACTCGACGGCACCGCGGCTCCACGGCGCGACCGGCACACCGACCTCCTCGGCGATCAGCTTCGCGCCGATCTTGTCGCCGAGCTTGCGCATCGCCTCGGGCGACGGCCCGACGAAGGTGACGCCGATGCGCTCACAGAGTTCGGCGAACAACGGATCCTCGGCGACGAAGCCCCAGCCGACCCACGCGGCGTCGGCGTTGGTCTCGAGCAGCGCGTGCTCGAGCAACTTCATGTTCAGGTAGGGCCGTGCCGCGGCGGGCCCGAGGTCGTAGGCGACGTCGGCCTCGCGAACGAAGGTCGCGGTGCTGTCCACGTCGGTGTGCAGCGCGATCACCTCGATCGGCCGGCCCGTCTCATCCGAGAGGCCTCGAACGGCATGGATGAGGCGCATGGCGGCCTCGCCTCGGTTCACGATGGCAATGCGAGTGAACATCACCGACTCCCTTCACTTCGTCGTGCTGCGATCCACGGGGGTTGGCGGTGCAGCTCGGCGGTCCAGGTCAACGGTGTTTCCGGACACGCGCGGTGGTCAGACGTGCTGATTCTTGCGAATGAAATCGCTACGCGCGAGTACGGAAGAAACGGCACTGAGTGTCATACCGGCCGAAACGCGCGTGCCGCGGCGACTGCCGCGGTCGGATCGATGTCGGGCGTCAGGCCCGCGAAGACGCGCCCGGCGTCGTCGCCGTGGACGAGGTCAGCCCAGTTGCCGCCGCCGTCGTCGTGATGCCAGAACGCGCCGCGGGCGAATGCGCTCGTGGCCCAGCGTGGTCCACGGGTGGCGAGGGTCGCCGCGATCGCCGACCATGCCGGTGCGAGATCGGCGGGCGGCGGGAGGTGATCGATGCGGGTCGGCACGTGTGGCGATCCGCATCAGGCGAAGCGCGCTGCCAGCGCCCGCAGGGTGCCCTCGATTCCCTGTCCGTTCTTCTTGTCGTAGCCGAGAATTTCGATGATCTTCGGGATCTTGATCGTCGAATAGTCGAAGGTCTCGGTGACCTCAGTGGCCGTCGGCGAGGTCGGCGACAACTCCCATCGCCACCGGTGGCCCATCGGGTGCTGCCATTCGACGACCTTGTCGTCCTCGTAGTCGCTCACCGTCGAGGTGATCTTGTACGGGACGCCGTACTGCTTCATGCCGACACTGAACCGGGCGCCGCGGCTCAACTTCTCCGGCCCCGTGACCGGGGTGTCGCGGACGGTTCCCGAGCCGTCCAGCTCGGGATGCCGGTGCGGGTTGGCGACGAGGGCGAAGATGTCGGCGGCCGGTGCGTTCACGGTGACCCGCCGCGCGACCTTGTGCGGACCGGATTCGACGGGTGTGACGGGTGCGTCTGCCATGGACCCAACCTACCGCCCGGTGTGGAAGATGGAACGGTGAGACACCTCCGTGGCGGACTTGCCGTGGCCACCGCGGCCGTCGCCACGGCCGCCGTCGGTGCAGGCTGTTCCCAGGGGCCGGACTCCGATGTCGCGGGCAAGTCGTCGGCAGTGGCGTCCCGACCCGCACCCAGCACGCCCGTCACGAGCACCCCGTCGGCGGTGCGTGACCTGCTCGCACGGGGCGCCGGCATCGAATCCCGCGACGGCCTCGGCCGCCCCCCTCGTCGACGCGACCAAGAACGGCGCCACCGACTCCGCTTACCTGTACGCCGGGGCCGAGGGCCTCGACGAGATCCTCGTGATGACGTTGCGACACGGCGCGGATGTTCGCAGTCTCAACCGATTCGGAGGCACCGCCCTGATCCCGGCGAGCGAGCACGGCCACGTCAGCACGGTCCGGCTCCTCATCGATGCGGGCGTCGACGTGAATCACGTCGACGCCGTCGCGGTGGACCGCTCTGCTCGAGCGGGCGCCGATCCGATGATCCGCGACGGCTCCGGGCGCACCGTCCTCGGCAACGCGGAACGCCTGGGCCAGAACGAGATAGCCCATATCCTGCAACAGCATCGGAACTGAGGATCATGACGACCGAAGTGTTCGCCGGAGTTCCCGTGAGCGATCTCGCCCGGGCAGTGGACTGGTTCGAGCGGCTGCTGGGCGACGTCGAGTCGTTCGATCCCGACGACGTCGAGCGGGTGTGGACGGTGACCGATCACGGTCACATCTATGACAACGGGGTTCGCAAGGCGGTGTTCCGCGATCCCGACGGCAACGAGATCGGCATCGGCGGGATGGTCCATCAGGACTGAGTCGATCAGGACTGATCGGACTCTGCAGCGTCGATGAACTCCAGTGAGTCGGTGAACACGATCCCGCCACCATCGAGGCCGACGGCCCACCGTCGGAGCCGCGCGATGTGATCGTGATCGATGGTGACCTCGGTCGGGTGGCTCTTCAGCAGATCGCTGAAGTCGTCGACGACGACACCTTCCGCGGATCCGCTTCCGTCGGGTAAATCGAGGCGGACCCGCCGGGTGTCCGCCGGTGCTGTGGGGTTGGTCATCGGGGGTCTCCTCGCGCACGGTCCAGTGACATCCCCCCAGACGACGATATCCATCGCGCCGGTGGAGCAACAGGATTGTGATCAGACCGAGGCTGACCCAGAGACTGATCCGTTATGACCTACGGTCGAGAGTGGAGGTCTGTCGAGCAGCAGGCGGTCCTCGGACGAATCAGCGATCCGATGGAGGAACCATGAGCGACAACATCTACCGCGTCACCGAGATCGTCGGCTCGTCGACGACGGGTGTCGACGACGCGATCAAGGGCGCGATCTCGCGCGCGAGCCAGACAGTGGAGAATCTCGAGTGGTTCGAGGTGGTCGAGACGCGTGGTCACATCGAGAACGGTCAGGTCGCCCACTTCCAGGTGACGTTGAAAGTCGGTTTCCGACTGCTGGAATCCTGATGACGGTGTCACCGCATCGGCAGCGGTGACAGCTACACCGATCCGGTTGTGGTGGCGAGGTTTTCGATCCAATCCGAACCTACGTCCCGGGCACCGGCCGTCCCGATTGCCGCGACCACAGGTCCGGGTCGTCGCGGAGGAGTCGATTGCGTCCTTTTCGGCGGTACCGCCAGATCTGCAGGGCGCCGAGACCCCACAGGAGGAACTGCGCCGACATCGCCCAGGTGAACGCTTCGGCGGGATAGCCCGTGACACCGTCGGGGGTACGCCAGTCGAGCAGGAGTCCGATCAGCGCGACCGTGGTGAGGCTGGCGAAGAACCCGCCCTGGTTGATGATCCCCGTCGCGGTGCTCACCCGGACCACCGGATTCGAGGTCCGCCCGAGGTCGAAACCGACCATCGATGCCGGTCCTCCCATGCCGCACACGACGACGAGGAGCACGAGCAGCCAGAACGGCGCTGTTCCCGGCCAAGACAGCACGAGGGCCCACATCCCGGCGATCGCCGCGATGACCAGGAGGACCAATGTCGACCGATGCCAGGGCCAGCGGGTGATCAGCCACGCGAAGGCGGGGCCGAATCCCATGATCGACAGCACCATGATCGTCAGGAGCAAGCCGGCCGACGCCGAGCCGAGGCCTTGCCCCTGTACGAAGAAGGGATATCCCCAGAGCAGGCCGAGCACGGTCGCACTGAACTGGGTCGAGAAGTGCATCCAGAATCCGAGGCGGGTTCCCGGATGCTCCCACGACGCCCACAGACTGTCCTTGATGCCGGCCAACCCCAGCAGGGGGCCCGCGGTGGTGCGCGCCTGCGGCGAATCGCGCACGACGATCAGGGTCGCCACGAGGAGGACGGCGCCGATCGCGGCCGTCGCGAGGTAGGCGCGGGTCCAGCCCAGTGACGACAGGGCCCACGTCATCGGCACGGCCGCGGCGACCGCACCGAGCTGCCCGAGCACGCCGGTGAGCTGTGTCATCAGTGGAATCCGCCGGGCCGGGAACCACGAGTTGACCAGGCGCAGGACGCACACGAAGGTCATCGCGTCGCCGACTCCGACGAAGAACCGCGACGACAGCGCCCACGCGTAGTTGTCGGCGAAGGCGAAGCTCAGCTGGGCGCACGTCAGGACGAGCGTGCCGGTGAGCAACACCCGACGTGGACCGAATCGGTCGACCATCAGTCCGACCGGCACCTGCATCAGCGCATAGATCAGCAGCTGCAGGACGACGAACGTCGACAGTTGGGATGCGGTGATCTCGAACCGCTCGGCCGCGAGAAGACCGGCGACGGCGAGCGAGGAGCGGTGGAAGACGGCGACGAAGTAGACGGCGAGACCGACGATCCAGATGACCATCGCCTGGGAGGTGCGAGGTGCTGTCGTCATCGGGGAGGACTCAGGCGGTCTCGACTGCGCGCGGAGCTCTGGATCACTCGACCATTGTCCGCCGCCTCCGAGAATGCGCCCGACCCACCTCGTCGGTCTCAGAGCTGGCGATCACGTGCAGCAGCGCGTTCTCGACACCACTGGATTTCGCCTCGGCACACCCATCCACCTACGAGGCGATGTTCTCGATGCAGTTGGACGTGCGCTTCGCGGACGAGTCCACTCCCGCAGAACCCCGCGATGCCTTCGACGTCGTGGTGGCCGCGATCGATGACACCGCGTCCACCGACTCGGCTACCCGGGCGGAACTGTCGTGGAGTGCCCTCCACGGGATCTCGGTACTCACCAGAGGTCACGACTTCGCCCGGAAGATGCACGGAATCGGATCGAGGTGCTCGAGAAACTGTTCGGTGGGACCGCGTAGTCCAGATCAGATCCGCCCAGATCCGTGGCACCGCGACGTCCACGGCCGGCAGGCCGCCGGCCGCTACTGATCGAAGGCGACGAAGGTGGGGCGGCCTCCTCGACCGATTCGCGTTCGGACACCACGGCATCGGCCGGGAAGGTGTCATCCGGCCAACCCAGCGCGATGTTCTTCATGATCACCTGATCGTCCGGAATCCCGGCATGTTCTCTGACCACGGGCGACTGTACGAGGCCCTGGCTGTTGATCACCGCGCCCACACCGATTACCGGTGCTCGTGTCGGGCATCGCGCAGAGTCAGGCAGAACAGTCAGTCCTGGTCACAGGTGGCGGCAGCGGCTGCGGCGCCGGTATCGCAAGCAACGCTGGTCGCGTACGGGCCACCGGCGGCCTGGACGTCATGAACAACGGAACGGTCCTCGTCCCGGGCTGCTCCGGCGTCGTCGTGGCCACTGCATCCTCCGACTGCTCGGCGCTCGGCACGCCAGGGATGGCGTGTTGCGCCAGTGTCTGACCTGTTGCCTACCCTTGAACCGTGGACTTCGAGACCTTCGGCGGCCTGTGGGATCGCCACCCCGCGTGGCGGCTGCTGCGCGCCCATAACTCGCCCCTCATCCTGGCGTTTCTCGGGAACTTCTTCGTCGAGGGCAACAGGGGCGCCAGCTCGGCAAGTGACCTGGCCACAGCGCTGGACGACCTCATCTACGACCTCAACACCACTGCGGCGGCCGACGACGGACAGCAGCGTTTCCCTAAAGAGTCACACGCCTACCTCGAGGACTGGGCCGCCACCGACGCCGGATTTCTACGCCGCTTCTACCCGGCCGGCGACGACGAGGTCCACTATGAGGTGACACCAGCATTCGAGAAGGCATACGCGTGGGTCGTCTCGCTGCAAGGCCGGTCGTTCGTCGGCACCGAGTCGAGGCTGCACACCGTCGTTGAGTTGCTGCGGCAGATCGTGCACGGAATCGAGTCCGACCCGGACATCCGGTTGGCCGAACTCCGTCGACGCCGCGCGGAGATCGACGTCGAGATCGATGCGGTCGAATCCGGTGACGTGTCGGTCCTCGACGAGGTCGGAGTGCGCGATCGATATCAGCAGCTGTCGTCGACCGCACGGGAACTGCTCTCCGACTTCAGAGAGGTCGAGGACAATTTCCGCCTTCTCGACCGCGCCGCCCGCGAGAAGATCGCCTCGTGGGACGGCCCGAAGGGCGAGCTGCTCGCCGACTTGGTGGGTAGCCGCTCAGAAATCGCCGGCTCTGATCAGGGCCGCAGCTTCCAATCGTTCTACGAGTTCCTGCTCTCCGACGCCCGCCAGACCGAGCTGTCCGATCTTCTCGCCGCGGTGTCGTCGCTGGACATCGTCGACGCCGACCAACGAATCCGCGGCATCCACCACGACTGGTCGGAGGCCGCAGATCGCACCCAGCGCACGGTGCGACAGATCTCCGAGCAACTGCGCCGTTTTCTCGATGACCAGGTGTGGCTGGAGAATCGCCGAGTGCTCGATCTCGTTCGTGTGGTGGAGAGCACCGCCCTCGAGATCCGCGACCGGGAACCGGGGTTCGGGCTCGAGGTCGATCAGCCCGGCATCGAGATCGTGCTGCCGTTCGAGCGACCGCTGTATCAGCAACCGGCGAACGTCACCGTCGAGAGCCGGCTCGACGACGCCACGGAAGAGGTCGACGCCGACCTCCTCTTCACCCAGAGCTACATCGATCAGGCCCGGCTGGCCGCCAACATCCGCAACATCCTGCCCGAGCGATCGTCGGCGCTGTTGTCGGATGTGATCGACATGTGCCCGATCGAGCAGGGTGCGGCCGAGATCGTCGGCTACCTTGCGCTCGATGACGACAACGTGAGCGTCGACATCGACGACACCGACGAAACCCTGCTCGTGTACACCGACCCTTACGACCCGGACACGACCAAACGTGCCCGGCTGCCGAGAGTCACGGTGAGGCGACGATGACCGAGGAACACGCTGTCGCGAGCGCGATCATCCGCCTGATGCAGGGCGTCGTGTATCGCGAATCCGACGAGGACACCTGGGGCACCCTCGAACGCTCCGGCGCCGCGGTCCGCGACCATTTCGCCACCATCGGCGTGGACATGGTGATCGACGACTCCGAGGGCTACGCCTACCTACGATCCCGCCCGGAAGACGAAGGCGACGAACCACTTCCGCGGCTCGTGCGTCGACGTGCGTTGACCTACAACGTAAGTCTGCTGCTGGTGCTGCTACGCAAACGGCTGTTGGAGTTCGAGATCACCGGCGGCGGCGGGCGACTCGTATTGTCGACCGACCAGATCGTGGAGATTATGCGACTGTTCCAGGCCGAGTCCACCAACGAGGCGCGCGTGGTCGACCAGGCCGAGACGACCATCAAGAAGACCGTCGAACTCGGCTTCCTGCGCCAGCTGCGCGGCCAGACCGACCAGTGGGAGGTCCGACGCATCATCAAAGCATATGTCGACGCGCAGACGTTGTCGGACTTCGCGGGCAAGCTCCGCGAATACGCGGGGACTGCGAGCGCCGATGAGTGATGGACTGTTCTCCTCGGTGGAACTCAACGCACCAGGCGGTGGGGCCGGATTCCGGCTACAGCACGTCGAGGTGCTGAACTGGGGCACCTTCGACCGGCAGGTCTGGCGACTGACCCCTAACACCGAGACCGCGCTGCTCACCGGCGACATCGGCTCCGGCAAGTCGACTCTGGTCGACGCGGTCACGACACTGCTGATGCCGGCCCACAAGATCGCCTACAACAAGGCCGCGGGCGCCGAGGCCAAGGAACGCACTCTTCGGTCCTACGTCGAGGGTCATTACAAGTCGGAACGACAAGAGGCGACCGGACGGTCCCGCGCCAAAGGGCTGCGTCAGGACCGCGGTACCTATTCGGTGATCCTCGGGGTGTTCACCAACCCGGGTTACGACGAGACCGTCACCCTGGCGCAGGTCTTCCAGCAGCGAGACAGCGCCGGGCAGCCGTATCGCTTCTATGTCACCGCGACCAAACAGCTCGCCATCGCCGCCGATTTCGCCGACTTCGGGTCCGACCTGCGCGATCTGCGCAAACGCCTGCGGTCCGGCGGGGCCGATGTGGTCGACGAGTTCCCCAGGTACTCCACGGCGTTGCGGCGCCTGCTCGGCATCCGCTCCGAGCAGGCGCTGGAGCTGCTGCACCAGACAGTGTCGATGAAGTCGGTCGGCAATCTCAACGATTTCGTCCGCGGGCACATGCTCGAACCGAGCGATTCGACCGACCGCGTCCGCGACATCATCGCCCACTTCGATGACCTGACCAAGGCATACGACGCGGTCAAGCGGGCGCGCGAACAACTCGAGGCACTCGACCCCATCGTCGCGACCACGCAGAAATACGACACCGCGCTGGCCGAACGTGACGCCCTCGACCTTCAGCGTGCGGCCGTGCGGCTGTTCATGGCCGAGCACCGTGCCGGTCTGCTCGCCGACGAGATCGACACGCTCACCGCCGAGGGCGAACGCCTACTGCGTGATCAGGACGAAGCCAAGGCGCGGCAACGCACTCTGAGTCGGGAACGCGATTCGCTCATCGAGGAGCGCGCCCGCGCCGGCGGCGACCGCGTGGGTGAGCTGGAACGCCTCGCTGCCACCGCCCGCGACGATGTGGACAAACGCCGTCACGGCCGCAACCTGTTCGACACCGCCGTGACCGACGCCGCGTTCGAGCCGGTGGCCACCGGGGAACAGTTCACCGCGCTACGCGGCCTCATCGCGGATGAGCGCCCACAGCTGGTGGAGACGAAACAGGCGCTCGACGCGTCGATTGCCGACGCCATCGGACGGGAGAAGGAAGCGGCCAGGCGGTGTGACGCCATCCGTGGCGAGCTCGACGACCTCGCCGGCCGCACCAGCAATCTACCCCCCGATCAGGTCCAGCTGCGCGATGAGCTGTGCACCGACCTAGGCCTGTCCCACGACGATCTGCCCTATGCCGGTGAGCTTCTCGACGTCGACGAGGAACACGCGGAGTGGCGCGGGGCGGCCGAACGGGTGCTGCGCGGTTTCGCGCTGTCCTTGCTGGTGCCGCAGCAGCATTACGAGGCGGTCACGCAGTGGGTCAACGGGAGGCGGCTGACGTTCCGGGGTTCCGGCGGGCGGACTGTCGGCGCGAAGCTCGTCTACGAGCGGGTTCCGGCACGGCGAGTTCCGTTGCAGCGCCAGGATTCCGCCACCCTGCTGCTTGCCGACTGTCTGGACATCAAAGCCAGCCCGTTCCACGACTATCTACGTGATGAACTGTTCAAGCGTGCCGATCACCGGTGCGCGGGGACACTCGAGGAGTTCCGGTCCGCCAAACGGGCCGTCACCCGGGAAGGCCAGGTCCGTTCGGGCGGTCGCCATGAGAAGGACGACCGTCATCGCGTCGATGATCCCCGCCGCTGGGTTCTGGGCTGGGCGAACGAGCGCAAGATCGCCGCGCTGCGCGAGGATCTCGCCGACCTGGACCGGCAGTGCACGATCGCCGGCGCGGAAGTCGCGTCACTCTCCGAAGAACGGGATCGGTTGCAGACACGCCGCGAAGCACTCGCCCGTCTCGACGGCTTCCATTCCTGGGCCGATCTGGACGTCGACGAAGCGCAGCGGCGCGCCGACGACCACGAGGCCGAACGAGTCCGGCTCGAGTCGGGTTCCTCACGCCTGCAGGAGATCACGGCCGCACTGGAACGCAACTCCGAGCTCGCTTCCGCTACGGACACGGCCATCGACGACCTCACCGGCAAGCTTGCCACCACCGCGGCAACCCGGCATCGTGCGGAACAGGATCGTCAGCGCGACGACGACTTCGTCGCCGGCCACACCGACAGCGACCTTGCCATGGCCCGCGCATCGTATGACGCACTGACGCAGCGACTCACCCGGTCACTGCCCACCCGGGCCGCCGACTGTGCGGCCGCAGAGAACTCGTTGTCGTCGAGTCTGCATCAACGCATCGAACGACTTACCCGCGAACTCGGCGGTTACGGTCAGAGCCTTGCCCAGTACATGGCCGAGATGCTGCGCCGCTGGCCGGATCTGCGTTCCGACATGGACGCCGACGTCGACGCCCGTGCCGATTTCGTCACGTTCCGTGAACAGGTCGCCACCGATGATCTGCCGCGCTTCGAGTTCGAGTTCAAGGAGCAACTGAACAAGAACGCAATCCAGGAGCTGGCCGGGTTCAACAATTGGCTCAACCGGCAGGCCGCCTCCATCGACGAGCGCGTGGCCCGAATCAACGAGGCGTTGGGCGCAGTGCCGTACAACCCGGGGCGCTACATCCGGCTGGAACGGGCGGCCACCACCAATCAGGATGTGGCCCAGTTCCGTGCCGATTTGCGCAATCTGACCAACGACAGCCTCGCCGTCGACGGCGACCAGTACTCGGAGCGGCGCTTCTTGGACGTCAAGCGCATCATCGAGCGCTTCCGTGGCCGCGACGGGCATGCCGATTCCGACAAGAACTGGACGCGCCGCGTCACCGACGTCCGCAACTGGTTCGTGTTCTCCGCCTCCGAACGCGACGTCGACACCGATATCGAGTGGGAGCACTACAGCGACTCCGACGGCAAGTCCGGCGGGCAAAAGGAGAAGCTGGCGTACACGATCCTCGCGGCGTCGCTGGCCTATCAGTTCGGTCTGGAATGGGGTGTGGAGAAGTCCCGCGACTTCCGATTCGCGGTGATCGACGAGGCGTTCGGGCGCGGATCGGACGTATCGACGCGCTATGCGCTGGATCTGTTCGCCAAGCTCGGTCTGCAGCTGCTCATCGTGACACCACTGCAGAAGGTTCACGTGATCGAGCCTTATGTGAAGGCGATCGGCTTCGTCGACAATCCAACCGGCACGTTCTCCCGGCTGCAGACGATGACGATAGAGGAATACCGGTCGCGCCGCGACGGGCGGTTGAGGTGACCCGTCGGTGGACCTCACCCGCGGATATCGCGGCAAAGGTGCAGCGACGCTGGGACGATGGCACGCTGCTGCGTGCCCATGCGGCCGGTGATCCGTTCGAGCCCGTCGAGATTCCATTACGAGGCCCCACGGCGTCGCAGATCGGCGAGGATCTGCTCGTCGCACGCGACTGGGTGACAGCGCTGGACTCCGAGCGGCGCGACGACCGGCGCTACACGCTGATGTGGCAATCAGTCGGCGGCCGACAGGTCGGCCGCAACCGATTGCCGTCACGCGCTGTCGTGTCGTCGTTCGAGCAGGCATGGGCGCTGCTGGGTGTGTCGTCGGCGGTGCGACAGTTCGACGAACTGCTCGAGGAAGCCTCGACTCATCCGTCGGTCCGCACCTGGATGCTCCGATACCCCTTGCGGGCACTCGAATTGGCCCCGGAGATGCCGCGACTCATCGCTGCGTACGCGTGGCTGGACACTCACCGGGGTTCGCATCGCTACCTCCGTGAGATCAGCGCACCCGGCGTCGACACCAAGTTCGCCGAACGCCATCGCGCGGTGTTGGCGGCGATGCTCGGGGTGTCGTCGACGGCATCCGGATTCCTGCGCGGCCTCGGCCTGCAGTCGAGACCCGAGTTCGTGCGGCTGCGGCCGTCGCCGTCCCTGGGTTTGCCGGCACCGTTGACCGAACTCACTGTCCGCGCCGACGAACTCGGACGACTTGGGCTGCAGCCACGGTCCGCACTCGTGGTCGAGAATGAGATCACCTACCTCAGCGTCGACGTCCCCGGTGACGGAGTGGTTCTGTGGGGCAAGGGTTTCGAAGTGGATCGGATCGGCCGCCTCCCGTGGCTGAGGGATGTGGAGATTCGATACTGGGGTGACCTCGACACGCACGGATTCGCGATCCTCAACCGGCTGCGGACATGGCTTCCGCAGACCGAATCGGTACTGATGGATCGCGAAACCCTGATGGCGCATCGGGACCGCTGGGTGACCGAGGACCGCCCGGCGACGTCAGAGCTGACTCGACTCACCGCTGCCGAGCACGACCTCTACGACGACCTCGTCACCGACTCGGTCGGCGAACGCGTACGTCTCGAGCAGGAACGCGTCGACTGGAGGTGGGCGGAGCAGCGACTCGCCGCTTCGACGTGATCGGCTCTGGACACCCTGAGCTGACGATCCAGCCGATCAGCGTTCCGCGGAACGCTCAACTTGTCAGAGGCCGTCGATACATTGGGTGTCAACCGGTTCACATCTGTCAGGGGGGTCATGATGTCGGTTGTCGCAGTGCCGTCGTCGACGAACGAAGCGTCGCCGACAGGTAAATCGTCCAACATCTTCGATCACGTGGCCACAGAAGACCTGACCACCGACGAGATCGGGGCCCGCCTCGTCGGATACGCCGGTCAGATGGCGGCGTTGACCGCGCGGTTCCTCGAATTGCTCGCCGAGTTCGACCGCCGCGGCGGCTGGGGTGGCGAAGGCATCATGTCGTGCGCCCACTGGCTGAGTTGGCGTACGGGCCTGGCGATCCGAACCGCGCAAGATCATCTCCGCATCGCACATGCGTTGCCTGAACTTCCGCTCCTGCGCCAGGCCTTCAGCGAGGGACGGCTGTCCTATTCCAAGGTTCGCGCCCTGACCCGGGTTGCCACTCCGGAGCGCGAGGAAGAGCTCCTCCACGTTGCCTTGTCGGCCACCGCCTCACAGGTGGAACGTCTGGTGCGGTCCATCCGCAACATCGATCGTCACCGGGACGAATCCGAATGCGGAACCATCGATTCCAGCAGTTCGTGGAGCTGGAACCTCGACGGCTCGTTGTCGGTGACGCTACGGCTCTCCCCACTCGACGGTGCCCGTTTCCTGGCCGGCGTCGTCCGGGCCGAGTATGAGCGGACTCGCACCGCCGGCGATCCCGACCTGATCACCGAGCCGGCACCCGGTGAGGACACCTCCGACGTCGCTGAGAAGCCGCCTGGCCATCCAGGATCGGCGGATCTCTGGCGCAACGTCCCCTCTGACATCGCGCCGGCCGTCGTCGCGATGGGTGACACCATGCAGACGGTGATCGCCGCACCGGAGTTCATACCCGGTGCCGAACTGGTCGTCCACACGCACGACGATGCCGACCCCCATCTCGATGACGGACCCGCGCTCGAGGATGTGGACGTCGACGAAGCCGCCTGCGGCGGAGCAGTCCGGAAAGTGAAGCACGCCAGGAAACGTGGAGGCACACGCGCAGTGGTGCTCAACTATGGCCGCAAACGCCGCATGCCGACCAGGAAACTGATGCGCGTGCTGTTCGAACGGGATCGCTGCTGCCAGCATCCCGGCTGCGGCCGCACCCGCCACCTGCACGCCCACCACGTGACGTTCTGGTCACAGAACGGCACCACCGATCCCGACAACCTGATCCTGTTGTGCTCTGCTCACCATCGCGCGTTGCACCGAGGGGAGTTCGCCATCACAGCCCTTGGCGGCCAACAGTTCAGCTTCCACAGATCCGACGGGTCAACCATCGAGCGAGCACCGGCGGTCCACAAACCCGACGGGTGGAAACCCGATACGACGATCGACGACGACGCAGTGCTGCCCATCAATCCCGGACGTCACCTCGACGCCGGCTACGCGACCGAAGTCCTCTACGCCGCGTGGGCGTGGAAAGCGCGGCAGCCCGACGACGTCCTCGCTGCGGCGTAGCGTTCCGCGGAACGTTCGTAGCACGCCTGCCGCGGCAGGAGAATTTCGAGAATCGAGCCTGGGGATTTGCAGCGCTTGAGAACTGACCAGGTCCGCGATTTCAGGATGGTCGCATACGGTTAGCCCCACGATACTGGCTATTGTTCGGCACCAGCCGACTTCAGAGAAACGGTGTGTCCTACTTCGACGCCGATGCGCGGGCCTTCGCACGTTTACGGTCGAGCCGGTGACACTGTCAGTTGAACGCATTCACATGTTCGGATCGTCGCTCGCCGCTCTTGAATCCGTAGATGCTCAATGCAATTCAGCCAAGGCGGATAGCGCCCCGAAACGGATCATCAGGTCTCGGGCGTGCGCGCCTGCATCGGGCTTTGACAACTCATGCTGAGGGACGCGAACATACCCACGTGTTCGACTGGCAGCCTGATCGGCTCACCTTCAAGAAGGTACCGTACCCATGGCCTGTCACGGTATAGGTGACGGCGACTGTCTCGGTGACACCATTCGCAATGAGCACAACGTCATCATTCATGTCGCGCCATGACGGATAAGGCCTCAGTTCTGGCAGGTCGATGGTGACTTCCAAGTCACCAGTCTCCCCACGAAACCGGGTAACCGATGGGCTTCATAGCCGGAAGATGGCGTACGCGGTAGCCGTGGGACCGAGCGACGGTTCCCAGGTCGGGCCTTTCAGCCGTTGCCACTTCAACTCACCGATATCTGCACTTGAACGTTGGTGAGAAATGACCTCTCTTGAGAGTCGATGCTGAAATACATTGCAGGCCAAGCAATTGTGGCGAGATGCTCTTGGCATTGACGGCGCTCACCCGCAGATCGCCACAGTAGGAGCCGCCATAGGTGGGGAATTTCAGTGAGCACACCCGGGGAACCTTCTTGAGCCTCGTCAGATCAGCCGCAACGCGCCATTGTGGCGAGGTAGGTCGCAGTCGGCGCGGCGCCGCGAAGCCTTCATTCACTCTAAGACTATGGTCATCGGAATGCGCTACATCGACTCCGGGTCCCGTGACCCGCAGCATGCATTGGGGACATGGCTGAGCAGTGAGCTGGTCGAGGGCGTGGCTCCGACGGCACTCCGGATGCAGACTGGCTTCTTTAGCTCGCACGTTCTCGGCTATTTCGAGAACGCGTTGAGGTCCTTGGCCAGCAGTGACGGGCACACCAGGTTTCTCGTCGGGTCGAATGACGGGCAGACCCCATATAGCGCGATGGCGCACCTTCTCGCAGTGACCGGAGCGCCGCGTGCCGGCATGAAACTTGGAGTGGTCAGCTATCAGACGGGCTTTTTCCACCCGAAGGTGGTCCACATCACCCGCGCCGACGGATCGTCCACAGCGTACGTGGGATCAGCGAATCTGACGGGATCCGGTGTGACGTCTCTACATGTCGAGGCCGGATTGATCGTCGACAGCAAGTTCGACTCACCCGCAGTTCTGGACTCGATCGCCGACGCTATCGATCAGTGGTTCACTAGCTCCCGAGCAGGAATGTACCTCGTTTCTGATCCTGCGGACCTCCAGCCGCTCGTGCAGGCAGGTGTCCTCGACGTTAAGCCACCTCGATCAAAACGGAGAATCTCACCTCCGGGGCAGGGCAAAGCAGGTACCAAGCCCGCAGGTGCGTCGCTGTCCACGTTGATCTCGGTCCCGCCAGTGCAGACACCGCCTCCCTCCGCCAGTGGTTCCACCGGCCCTGCGGCGGATAGTCCACCCGTCACAATAACCCCGTTACCACCAGGTCAACCGCCAAGTGCGCCCACCCCGGGTGTCGCGACTGCGCAGTGGGCGAAGAAACTGTCCAAGTCCGACGCCGGACGCAAACCGGGTCCCAACGCCAACTCGCGAGGAAGCATTCCCTTGGGGAAGGGGAGTCTGGTTAACCAGAGCAAAGGCCTGAACCAGGTAGACTTCTTCATGACTTTTCTCAGGAACCAGTTGTTCAGCCCACTTGTGTGGACCCAAAGCGCTAACAACAGCAATCACAATCCCATCAACACGACAGAGGTGCCGATGCACACCACGGTCGATAGGAAGTACTATGGGCTGAAGACACTGAAGATCAGCTACGACCCGGACAGAATGCAAGGGTCGCGAGCCGTCCCCATCGGCCAGATCCACACTGAACCTATCGCGGACATCTTGAAGGCCATTGATGTGACCGACATGAATCTGGAGATCACGCTCGACGTCAGTGGTGACTACTGGTTCACTATCACGTGAGGTCAGCGGGCGGAATTACGCTTGGCCCGCCCATTCCGACGATCGCGGAGCGTCACCCAGGCGGCTCTGGCCGACGCCACCTCCTCGGGCGTGAACGCAAGACCATCGATGAGTACGATCTGATCAACTAGGTCGAGAGCGTCTTCAATCCGCTTAGCACGGACCAGCTCATCAACTTTGTCGACCAGATCGTCGGGCACGAGAGTGGGATCCGGGACACGTAACTCCTCGGCCTCGCTGGGTTCGAGTTCCAGAATCCCGCCACCGTAGCTACGCCCCACGATCTCACTCATTGCGAACGTAATCGAGTTGAACGATGCTGTAGCCAAATGTGGCGCGCTTATTCCGTCAACTAACCGCATTCGGTGCACCGTGTCCGTGCACGTCGCGCTTGTCTTGTTGGCGATCACGCGTGGATGGGTGTGGATCTGTCGAAACATGAACGCGTCGGCCTCCCAGATCGACGGCACAACCCACCACTGTTTGCGGATACTGCATTTGTAGCCGGTGTGGACGTCCTGTTCCTCGCCGAGCGCCACATACTCTCGCAGCCCCCGGTGCCGTGACAGCGTGGCGCCGCGCGCGTCAAGGAGTGCTGTGCGTCCTGCGGCCTGCTGATGGTCGTCGTCTGTATAGACAATTCCGCTCAGTTGGGCCGAGCGTGCTACGAGTGGAATCGTCAGATTGCTCACGCGGCGCTCTTTTGCATCTTCGGGCGACATGACGAAGAACGAATTCCGCCCGGTCACCACACCGACATCAACGGAAGCAAACTGCTCCATGGCGTTGAGCCGACTGTCCGACCTGAGCGATCGGACAGACTCCACCTGCGAGGGTTCGAGGAGGTACTTCGTCCACTTCTCACGCTCGTGCAATGGTGCTCGGACCGGCGCCGTGCCGATCTTAAGCGCGGCGAGAGAGGCGGCATCGTCGACTTCGATGACCTGGATTCGGGCAGGACCTGCGCCTCTCACAGCGAGAAGGAGGACCACCTCCTGCAGAATCCCTGGAAACACGAGCCGCCTGAAAGTGACTACGTTGACGTCGGTGCAGTTGTCGACGAGGAACTGACGCAACTCGGCGGCGTACCCTACCTGCATCAACTCAGCCGGTATGACCAGGCCGATGCGTCCGCCCTCGCGACTGGCGGTGACTGATGCCACGACGAACGGGACCCACGCGTTAGTGAGCTTGTTGGGGCGCATTCCGACCGAGCGCATGAAGTCGAGTGCATCGGTCCGCGTCGGCTCGGTCCAACTGCCGAAACGAATGTAGGGAGGATTTCCTGCAACTCCGTCGAACTTCCCATGTTTACTCTCGGTGAACCAGTTGAAGAAGTCACCCACCTCGATGTTGGCGCCCGTCCTTGCGGCGGCGAAGGCGGCCTCCTCGGGAAATAGTTCGACACCTCTGGCGCCCTTGGACCTCCGCGCCAGAGGCTCAAGAATGCTCCCGTCTCCGCATGAGGGTTCA
Source organism: Gordonia sp. ABSL11-1 (assembly GCF_030315685.1). Classification (GTDB taxonomy): domain Bacteria; phylum Actinomycetota; class Actinomycetes; order Mycobacteriales; family Mycobacteriaceae; genus Gordonia. The sequence continues at coordinate 69,608 of NZ_JASXSI010000027.1, forward strand.
AGAAGTCGGCTGCCGGCCTGGGCCACCCAGTCGGCGACAAACTCGGCGATGGGCGTCGGCGTGTAGTAACCGCCACGGAGTTTGTCGTCCGTCGGCGCTGCCTTCGTGTCGAAAACTGTCATGGCGTGCTCCTGACGGTCGAGTGAATGCTCTCATTGTACAGCGCCCTACACATAAATATGCTGTGTGCTACGCCGATGTGTATAACTCGCTATACACTGAGGGCCATGTCCGTGGTTGAACGCGCAGAGAGGAAAGCGGCCCTGTTAAGGCGAACCGCCAACCTCGTCGAGCGTCTCCGTGCGGTCGAAACCGAACGGGATTCCCTCATTGAGCAGCGAGACGGCCAGTGCCGGGAACTCAAGGCCGCCGGTGCGTCGATAAGGGAGCTTCAGGAAACACTCGGAGTAAGTCGCAGTAGAGTGCAGCAGATACTACGTGACGAGATACCCTGAAACACAGATCAATCCCCATCCATGTGCTTCCCGCCGCCACCCACAAACTCGAACACAACCAACATCACTGCTGGTCGTCATGGCAGTAAAGCGGCTCTTCCTGATTCAGAGTGCGTGTAGGCGTTCTGCGAGTTGGCCGGAGTGGGGTTCACCCCGTATGCCGGACACCGGTTAAGCCTCGATCCA
>NZ_JASXSI010000028.1 GCF_030315685.1 Gordonia sp. ABSL11-1
GGCCCGGCCTGCACCGTTGTTGGCGACCGACGGGGCCGGCAGTGCCGACTCACCGCTACGCCAGGTCTGCAGCGACTCACCGTCGATGCCGGTGGCGTTCTTGAAGCCATTGGGCAGCGGAGCCGCGCCCGCACCACCGGCGGTCATCGTGGCCAGGCCGACAACCGCGACCGCGGCGACGGCGCCCGCGCCGACGACACGACGCAGACCACGTTTGCTGAACTTGTTCATTCGCTCCCTCTCACAGGACTCGGTGTCATCGTGCGCAGTGCGCGCCACGGCGACGGTCGTGCAACAGAGGAATCCAGCACCCATCGCGTATGGCGGCAGCGGAGACCGGCGCCTACTTCACTCCGATCAGCTTCGCGCAGCGCTCCGTACACTACAGTGCGGTCAGCGGAGCCCGGCAATTGGGACCTGGCCGAGCGGAATGGGTTGCTTTGGCACGGTATTCGCGATAAAGGTCTGTGGAGAACCAAGGCCGACCGGACGTCGACCGCACTCCGTCACACGCCGAGCGCTGCTCGCGACGTTTGCGCCGACCGTGCCCAGATTCTCGCCGAGCGTTCCCAGATTCGCCGTCGACTCGACGCGCCGACGATCAGCCCGCGTCGACGATGAGCGACCAGAGCCCGTCAGCGCCGGCGTCTCCAGCCGCCTCGGTGACCACGCGCTCCCAGTCGTGCACCGACCCGAACTCCGACCGCCACGCAAGGGCGGGCAGGGTGAACTCGTGCAGTCGATGCTCTCGGGTCGTGCCGATCGCGCCATGAACCTGATGGGCATTGCGTACGATGACTGATGTGGCGCGACCTGTGCATGAGCGAGCCACCGCCACAAGGAATTCCAGCGTCGAGTCGGCCCAGTCGCGGTGGACGGCGGCGGCGAGCGCGCCCTCCGTCGCGGCCTGCGCGAGCGACGTCTCCGCCGCGATGTCGGCGATCATCGACGTCACCGTCTGGAAGCGGACTAGTGGTCGGCCGAACTGTTCACGCTGACGGGCGTGGGTGACGGTCAGATCGAGTATCCGCTCGAGCGCCCCGCAGATCTGCGCCGATCTCGCCAGCGCACCGCGCAGTCGGAACCGTCGGATCGTGGCCGCGTCCACCTCGACACCGGTCAGGTCGTCGAGCCGTGCGCCGACGATGTCCCGGGGCTCGCCGGCCAGGTTCACACCCCGGTCGACCGTTAGGTCATCGGTGTCGACGTCGGCGACCATCCATGCGTCTCCCGACGGCCAGCCGACGACGACACGCTCTGCGCTCGAGGCCCATCCGACATCTCGGGCCGTTCCCGAGGTGTCGAGGACGCACGCCGATCGGCGTGTGTCGTCGACGGGAAGGCCGGCGTGGGTCAGCAGCCATCCGGCGAGCAGATCGTGCTCGACGACGGGCGTCGGGACGGCGTGATGCGCTGCTGCGCGAAGCAATTCGGCGGCGGCGAACCAGTCGGCACCGCTGCCGCCGGAGCTCTCGCTCCCGGTCAGCCTGGCCAGTCCGAGCTCGCGGAGTTGCGCCCACAGCTCGAGATCTGCTGTGGTGTCGGTGTTCTCGGAGCGACTCTCGGACATGCGTGCCCGATGCGACGAGAACACCGCCGACAACATGTCGACGAGCCCGCGATCGATGTGGTTGCCGCTCATCAGCGCACCCCCAATCCGCGGGCGATGACGCCGCGCAACACCTCGTTGGTGCCGCCGCGCAAGGTGAATCCCGGCCGCTGCACGACGGCTGCCTCGACGAGTCGGCGGTGCTCGGCGAGTGCCGGATCGGCGTCGTCGGTCAAGGTGTCGGAGAAGTCGGCGATGTCGCCCTCGCTCGTGGTGCCGAGCACCTTGACGACGGCTGCCGCGGTGTCCGCGGGTTCGCGTCGGGCGAGAGCGCCCGCGACGGCCGTGGACATCTGGTGCAGACCTGCGAGGCGTGCGACGTGCCGACCCAGATCGGGGTGGCGGGGGAGCGCGCCGGCCTGCATCTGTTCGGCGGTCTCCGCGAGCAACGGGAAGGTCGACAGGAAGCGTTCGGGGCCACTGCGTTCGAACGCGAGCTCGGAGGTGACCTGTGTCCATCCCTCGCCGATGGACCCGAAGACGCGCGCGTCAGGGACGAACACCTGGTCGAGGATCACCTCGTTGAAATGGTGGCGGCCGTCCATCGAACGGATCGGGCGGATGTCGACACCGTTGGTCCCGAGGTCCACGATGAACTGGCTCAACCCGCGATGGCGATGTGCGGGATCGAGTGGCTCGGACCGGGTCAGGCAGATGAACGCCTCGGCACGGTGCGCGCCGGAGGTCCACACCTTCGTGCCGGTGATCGACCAACCACCTTCGACCCGCGTCGCGCGGGTGTGGACACTGGCGAGGTCCGAGCCGGAGTCGGGTTCGCTCATCCCGATCGCGAAGAAGCAGGTGCCCGCCGCGATCCGCGGAAGATACTCGCGCTTCTGTTCGTCGGTGCCGTACTTGAGGAGCGACGGAACGATCTGGCGATCGGCGATCCAGTGCGCCGCGACCGGCGCGCCGGCGGCCAGCAGCTCCTCGGTGACGACGAACCGTTCGAGCGGACTCCTGCCGTGCCCGCCGTAGTCGAGCGGAACGGTCATGCCCAGCCACCCCTGCTCGGCCAGGGCGCGCGTGAACTCCTCGTCCCAGCCGGTCAGCCAGCTGTCGACCTCGCGGCGGATCCGACCCGACGCGCGATGCTCGTCGATGAAGGCACGGACCTCCAGGCGCAGGGTGTGGTACTGAGCGGGGTCGTCGACGATCGGCGGTACCAGGCGGAGGTCGGGCATGACCTGCACGATAACCCGCGGTGCTGCTGCGGGATCGGCGAACTCCGGACACGTAGGGGAGATCCGGTGATCATGGAGTCACCGAGGTCGGTACGGAAACCGACGGGGACCGGAGACGAGGAAAGGTGGGCGATGAACGGGCGGACGATCGCGACAACCGCGCTGGGACAGTTCAAGAAGGCCCGCGTGGCGTATCTGCGACTGCGTGGCCGGACTCTCGATGACGTGGCCGAGCAGCGCGTCGTCAGCGGCACATCCTGGGACGAGTTCTGCGACACGCTCAAATCGGCGGGCGCTGCCATCGTGTTCCCCGGGACCCCGACCGATCCGCTCACCCAGGCGGAGGGATACCGGTATCTGAGCCGACTCACCCGCGCGGGACTCGAGGCGTTCGTGGAGTACGCCGATCCACACGCGCCGGTGTTACGGCGCATGATCCACGAGACCGCCAAGATGGGGTCCGACAACCCCGACAACCACTACCTGAACGCGTCGATCGACGGGACACTCGATTATCGGATCATCGGCACCCGCGGCACCGTCGACTACCTGGGATTTGGGACGCAGGAGGGCAATTACGGTGAGGGCGGCCAGATGCCGACGACGGGGTATGTCGAGGCCGCCGACCTCGACATCGGGCCCGACGGTCGTTTCGAGCTCATCCTGAGTGCCGCCGAGCACGAGGGCAACTGGCTGCCGATGACCCCCGACACCGGGTTGCTGATCGTTCGTCAGACGTTCGCGGATCGGGAAACCGAGGTGCCTGCCGATCTGCGTATCGAGTTGCTGGAGGCGGCGCCGGGAGCGGGGCAAGCGGGCCGGGTGGCTCCGGCGCCGGGAGCGCAGCGAGTGACTCCCGCTCCGCTGACGCCGGCGCAACTCGACGCTGGGCTCGCCAAGGCGGGTCTTCTGGTGGCGGGCGCCTCCATGCTGTTCGCGAAGTGGGCTCGGGACTTCCAGAAGCACACCAACGAGTTGCCGATGTTCGATCCGGAGCGGTCGACGAAGGCGGGCGGAGACCCGAACATCATCTATTACCATAGCTATTGGCGACTCGGTCCGGAGGAGGCGCTGGTCATCGAGAGCGAGATCCCGGAGTGCGACGCCTGGAACTTCCAGCTCGACAATCACTGGCTCGAGTCCTTGGACTACCGCCACCACCGGATACATGTCAACAAGCACACCGCGAGCTACCGCCCCGACGGGAGTGTGCGGATCGTCGTCGCCCACCGGGATCCGGGTCTGCCCAACTGGATCGACACCGCTGGTCATGACTGCGGCGCGATGAGCTTCCGCTGGATCCGGGCCGCCACCCATCCCCAGCCGCGGACCCGAGTCGTGTCCACTGCCGAACTGGCACGGATGGATTGATGATGACCGACACGTTCACCCCGTTCCGGCGCCGCCCGATTCGCGTGATCAACCGGGTCGGCGAGGAGCTCCGAGCGCGTGGCGTGTCGGTGGTGGACCTCTCGGCGGACACTCTTCGTCGACGGGCCGAGAAGGCGACCGGGCTGGCATGGATCGCCGATCCGCAGGCCGACGAGGCGCTGGACGTGTTGTGCACCTCGATCGTCGAGGAGGCCGATCTGAGCCTGTTGGGGTCGTTCATCATCCGGGCCCGGATGCACGGGATCCTGTGTACCCGACTGCGGGTGGCCGAACTCATCCGGGCTGATCCGGAGATCACGAGTATGCCGATCGGGCCGCCGATCGTGATCGCGGGTCTGCAGCGCAGCGGGACCACCATGCTGCATCGCCTGATCGCGGCCGACCCGGAGGTGCGCGCCGTCGGGTCGTGGGAGGTCATACATCTGCTGCCCCGCAAGCACGAGAAGCCGGGTAGGCCGACGATCCGTGTCGCACAGACGACGATGGCCGAACTCGCGTTGCGCTATCTGAATCCGCGGTTCTTCGCGATTCACGCGGTGGAGGCCGACGGTCCCGAAGAAGACGTTCTGCTGCAGGAGTATTCGCTGTTGTCGCAGGTGCCCGAGGCCATGCTGAACGTGCCGTCGTACTCGACCTGGCTCCGACGACAGGACATGCGCAGGTCCTACGAGTATCTCAAGACGCTGCTGCAGATCCTCCATGCGCAGAATCCCCGCCCACGCTGGGTACTGAAGACTCCCGCGCATCTGGAGAATCTGTCCGCGCTGCTCGACGTCTTTCCCGACGCCCTGATCGTGCAGACCCACCGCGACCCCGTCCGCACCACGGCGTCGTTCTCGAGCATGCTGGCCCATGGGCATTCGATGTTCAGTGATCGTGTCGACGCCGAGTCGGTCGCGCGGCACTGGCTCGGACTCAACGGCGCCATGGTCGACCGCGCACTCGACGTGCGGGCGCAGCGCCCCGACGTCTTCGTCGACGTGCGCTATCCGGACCTCGTCGACGATCCACTCGCTGAGGTCGAGAGAATCTACACGGCAGCAGGTTTCGTTCTCACCGACGAGGTGCGTGCACGTATGGACGAGCATCGCGCCGGTCACGCTCAGTACGCGCACGGCGTCCACACCTACGATCTCGAGGATTTCGGCCTGACCGCCGATGAGGTCCGCACGGTCTACTCGCGCTACCGGGCCGCGTTCGACCTGTGAGCGTCGCACGCCACGGACGAAATACGCCCTACGCCGTGATCGTCGACGGCCATGTGGTGCCCGTCAGCTCCTCGGCCCTCGCCCACAGCGCGGCCGCGGCGTCGAAATCACATGCCGCCGTGGACCGGCCGAACAGGACGGGCTGCCCACGCAGAGCCCAGACGCCGTCGACGCCGACATAACTCCCGGGCGCGATCGGATGCGTCAGACAGTACAGCGTGGTCTGCGCGCCGGCGTCGACGTCGTTCGCCAGCCGGGAGGCCGCACTCTGGACGATCTTGTGGGCGATCCTCAGGTGGGGCTTGTTGGAGATGTTCGACGCCACCCAGCCCGGTGTCGTCAGCATCGCGCTCACCGGCGACCTGGCGGCACGCAATCTCCGGTCCAGTTCCAGACCCCACAGCATCACAGCGAGTTTCGAGCGCGCGTAGGCACGCGGTGGTGTCCAGCGCGTGCGGGACAGATCGAGATCGTCGGGCTCGATCTGCTTGGCGCCGCGGTGGGCGTCGGAGGCCACCGACACGATCTGACGCTCGATCCGCGGCAACAGCAGATTGGTCAACGCGAACGGACCGAGGAAGTTCGTGCCGATACCCATCTCGAAGCCGTCGGCCGTCCGACGACGTTGATGGGGAAACACCCCCGCGTTGTTGATGAGGTGATCGATGGGCCCCTCGAGTGCGTCGGCGAATGCACGCACCGACGACAGGTCGGCCAGATCGAGATGCGCCACCTCACAGTCCCCGCCGAACTCGCGGGCCCGTCGAGCGCCCAGTTCGATGTCGCGCACGGCCAGCACCACCCGCACGCCGGCTTGCGCCAGGGCGCGGGCGGTGGCCATGCCGAGTCCGTTGGTGGCGCCGGTGACGACGACCCGTTGTCCGGACAGGGTGCGCAGTGTCTCGTCCATGACCCCCGAGGGTAGGCAGCCGGGAACGATGATTGTCCCCGGTGAGACGAATTGCTAAATTGGTCTCATGACGGCGACGACGGATTCCTCAACGGTTCTGCCCCGACGGCATCGGTCCGCCGACGCCCGGGGCCGTCAGATGGGCCGTCTGCTCCGTCTGTACTGGCATCTGCGCGAGCCGTCGGACGCCGAACTCTCCGCGCTGGGAGAGCGGTTGATGAAGCGGGACGAAACGGCTGCGGCGCTGGTGCGGGCGATGCGTCTGCCCAAGGACGATCCCGAACGCGTCAGCATGGGCCGCTTCCACCACGCGCTCGAAGCGGGCGTGTCCGAGGACGATCCGCGCGCGCTGCGCGACTTCTTCGCCCAGGTGGAGGCCACCCCGTCGTGGGTCGACCGGGACCTCTGCGAGCGCGGCGCCACGGTCTTCCGCCGCTTCGGTCAGAACGCCGACGATGTGCTGCTCCAACTCTCCCTGATCGGCGGCTATCGGTTCGGCGGACCGGTCGACCTCCTCGCGGAGACCGGCGGGCTGTCGGGCTCCACCACCAAACGGCGTCTCGGTGAGACACAGACCTGGGCCATCGCTGTCGGTCGAGAGGGTGGGATGGATCGGCACGGGGAGGGCTGGAAGCTCACCGTGCACGTCCGACTGATGCACGCGCTCGTCAATGCGTCGTTCGAGCGCAACGGCCGATGGGACAGCGCGGAGTGGGGGCTACCGATCAACCAGAGTGACCTCGCGTCGACGCTGAACCTCTTCAGCGGCGCCCTGATGATGGGAGTGCGGGCGCTCGGCGTGCCGATCAGTCGCGACGAGTCCCGGGCCATGATGCACCTGTGGAAGTACGTCGGATGGCTGATCGGGGTCGATGATGACTGGCTCTTCGACGACGAACGCGACCAACACCAGTTGAGCTACGCGATCCTGCTGTCGCAGGCCGACGTCTCGGTTGCCGGACCCCAACTCGCCAATGCCCTCGTGGATGTCCAGCGAGACCTGCACTACCGGCACCTTCCCGCCGTGTCGGCCCGCTACACCCGCGAACGTCTCCTCAGCATGCTGGAGGGATTCCTGGGTGCCCGCGGCATGCGTGATCTCGAACTGCCGCATCGACTTCCATGGGCGTTCGGGACGGCGTGGGTGCGCAATACGATCAGTTATCGACTCATCGGGCGAACGCCGGTCGGCGGCCAGTACCTGGAGTGGCGCGGCCGGCGGGCACGAGACCGCGCCCGGTACCGGCACTTCGGGGACGCCGGGGCCGAGATCGGTGCGCTGCCCACCGAATAGGTGTGGTGCGGCGCGATACCAGAACGCGGGGGCAACCACATGGGGAGCTGACATCCACACAGGTGATTCCCCGTGTGGATGGGCAGCTCCCCATGTGAATGCGGGATGGTCGTGCGGCCTCAGCGATCTGCCGTGCGGTACTTGTCGACGTAGGCACGCATCGTCTCGAGCTGATAGCGCGACACCTCGGCGGCGTTCTCGTTCTCCGCGAACACCGACGACACCATCACCGTGTCCTCGCGATCGTAGAATCCGAGTCGTCCGAGTCCGCCGAAGAACTCGTCCCAGTCGACGTCGCCGTCACCGATCTTGAGGTGCTGATGGACGCGAACCGCATTGCCGGGCGGGTTCGTGATGTAGCGCAGGCCGTGCGAGCGATGATGATCCATCGAGTCCGCGACGTGCACCAGGCGCAGACGGTCACCGGCCGCGGCCATGATCTCGGCCATGTTGCCACCCATGTGGAAGCTGTGGCATGCGACGTAGACCATGCCGATGTTCGGGGAGTTCACACCACGGATGATGCGGATGGCCTCGAGGCCGTCCTCCACGAAATCGTCTGGGTGCGGATCGATCCGGACGTCGATGCCCTCGCGCTCGATGATCGGCACGAGTTCCTCCATCGACCGGAAGAATGCCCGCTCCGATTCCTCGGCACGCTCGGGACGACCGGAGAACTCGGTGTTGATGACGTTCACACCGAGATCGACGGTGATCTCGATGACGCGTTTCCAGTTGCGGACCGCGGCCTCGCGCGCATCCTCGTCCGGTCCCGACCACCGCAGCACCGGAAGAACAGACGCGATCTGCACCCCGGCATCGGAGCAGGCCCTCCGGAACTTCGCGACCAGATCGTCATCTGCGCGAGGGTGATTGAAGAACGGGATGAAGTCACGATGCGGCGTCAGCTGGAGGTACTCGTAGCCCAGGTCGGCGACGAGGGCCGGGAACTCGAGCAGCTCGTGGCTGTGATGGAACGGGGTCGGGTCGAGCGCGATCTTCATCAGCGGGTTCCCTTCTCCGCGTAGTCGGCGATGGCGTCGATGTTGCTCTTGTCGATGAACGCCGGACCGGTCAGCGTGGGTAGACCACCACCGATCACATTGCGGTTGTTGAGATACAGCCAGAGCGAGTCGATGGCGAGATAGCCCTGCAGGAACGGCTGCTGGTCCACCGCCCACTGCACCGAACCGTCCTTGATCGCGGTGACGAGCGCCGCGTTCGTGTCGAAGGTGGCGATCTTGGCGTCACTGCCCGCGTTGTCGGCGGACTTGACGGCGGTCAGCGCGATCGGCGCACCGAGGGTGATGATGTGATCGACGCTCGGATCCTCCTGTAACTTGGCCGCGATGGTCGACTGCACGCTCGGCATGTCGGTGCCGTTGACGTTGAGCGTCTCGACGACCCCGCCCCCGGACATCCCGGCCTTGACACCGGCACAACGGGATTCGAGTGCGACGTTGCCCTGATCCTGGATCACGCAGACGACCTTCTTGGCACCCTCCTGCTTGAGTCGCTGGCCGGCCGCTTCGCCGGAGACCTGCTCGTCCTGTCCGAAGAAGGACTTGGCGCCCATCGCCTTCCACGCGTCGATACCGGCGTTGAACGCGACGACGGGAAGCCCGGCGTCGGTCGCCTTCGTGACGTTCGGGGCGAGAGCCTCCGGCTTGGCCAGGGTGACCGCCATGGCATCGACGTCACTGTCCAGCGCGTTCTGCACGAGGTTGGCCTGGTTGGGCGCCTCGAGTTCCGACGAGTACTTGAGATCGATGTTGTCCTTTGCCGCGGCGGTCTCCGCACCCTTGCGGATCAGATCCCAGAACGTGTCTCCGGGCGGACCGTGGGTGATCATCGCGACGGTGAACCGCGGGGTGTCGGCGGTCCCGGCGTTCATGCCGCCACCGCTCGAGTCGGGCTTGCCGCCCGTGCTCGAGCAGGCGGTCATCAGGGCCAGGATCGCGGCCGCGGTACCGGTGATGCGCACCAGTCGTCCTCGGCCAGAACCTGTCTGCCGGGTGCGGGTGTTCGTCATCGTTGACTCTTCTCGTGACGTCCGGCGTCAGCGCACCGGTGCGGAATTGGCAGATGTCAGACTCTCGGCGGCGACCCGCAGCCCGTCGAGTGCGTCGAACTCGACGTCTTCGTGTTCGATGTTGACCCACATCTCGGGGTCGACCTTCTCCAAGGCCTGCAGGAAACGGGTCCAGAAGTCGACGTCGTGACCGCGGCCGACGGCGACGAAGTCCCACGCGGAGTCCTCGGGCCACTTGTTGACCACGTGCTTGCCACCGAGCCCGGTCGGGTTCTGCGATGCCGGGATACGGGTGAACCGCTCATCGAGGACCCCGTAGATCTCACAATTCTTGTTGATACGGGTGTCCTTGGCAGCGGCATGAAACACCAACGGACCCAACCACTCGATCGCCGCGACCGGGTCAATGCCCTGCCAGAACAGGTGCGACGGATCCATCTCGGCACCGACGTTGGTGGCGCCGGCCTTGTCGACGAGGCGCTTGAGCGTCGGCGGGTTGAACACCAGATTCTGCGGATGCATCTCGATGGCCACCTTCACCCCGTGCTCACGGGCCAGCGCATCGATCTCGGTCCAGAACGGCACCGCCACCTCATCCCACTGGTAATCCAACGAGTCCAGATAGCCCGAATCCCAGGTGTTCACATGCCAGGCCGGCCATTGCCCACCCGGATGCGCATGCGGCAACCCCGACATGGTCACCACCCGATCCACCCCGAGCAACCCGGCCACGCGGATCGCCTTGCGCAGATCCTCGGCATCCTCCGGACCGACCTCGGGATCCGGATGCAGCGGATTGCCGTTGCAGTTCAAACCCGCGATCGAGACACCGGTGCCGTCGAAGGTGGCCAGATACTCCTGCGGGGTCACCGCCCCCGACAACAGATCGTCGACCGGCAGATGCGGAGTCGGCAGGAACCCACCGGCATTGATCTCCGCACCCGTCAATCCCAGTGATCCGATGATCTCCAGAGCCTCACGCAACGGCTTGTCGTGCAGGATGGCGGTGTACACACCGAGCTTCATGATTCGTTGACCTTTCGAAAGTTGTGGAACGGTTGTGGTTCTCAGATGACCTTGACGGTGGAACCGCCACCGAGGGCCGATTCGGTGATGGCGGCGACGGTGCGCATGCTGTGCACACCGGTGGCGAAGTCGGGCACGGGCGCAAGCCCGCCGTCGATCCCGGTCACCTGGTCGAGGAACGCCCGGGCCTGATAGGCGAAGAACTCGGCCTTGCCGTGGCCGACGCCGCCTGCGTCCATGGGGAGACCGCCACGGATGTAGGGATGGTCGGGACCGATGATCACGCGACGTGGGCCCGCGAGCTCAGGGCGATCGCCGACCACGGAGATCTCGTATTCGCTGGCGCGAAAGAGCTGCCACGACGCCGATCCCCGCGAGCCGAAGAGCTCGAAGCCGAGTCCGTCCGGAAGCGCGTGCGCGACGCGTGAGGCGGAGAAGGTACCGATGGCCCCGTTGGCGAAGGTGGCGGTGAAGGTGGCGACGTCTTCGTTCTCCACCGGTGCCATCTCTCCGGTCACCTCGGCCTTGGTGTGGCCGTAGGTGGTACCCACCGGGACCGGACGCTCGGTGATGAGGGTGTGGAACGTGGCCCCGCTGACCTCGGTGATCGGACCGCACACGAACTCGGACAGATCGATCAGGTGGCTGCCGACGTCGGCAAGAGCGCCGGTTCCCGGTCCGCCGCGGTAGCGCCAGGTGATCGGTGACGACGGGTCGAGACCGTAGTCGCACCAGTAGTGGCCGTTGAAATGCACCAGGTCGCCGACGGTGCCGGCGGCCAGCTCGCGCCGGATCTGCTCGACGGCGGGCGAGCGCCGGTAGGTGTAGCCGACGCCCGCCACGCCCTCGGAGCGTTCCGCGGCGACGAGCATCGCCTCGGCATCGTCGGCCGAGCCCGCGAGGGGCTTCTCGCAGAGGACGTGTTTTCCGGCGGCCAGCAGACCCTCGACCATCTCGCGATGCAGGTGATTGGCGACGACGACGCTGACCACGTCGATGTCCGACGCCTCGGCGATCGCCGTCCAGTCGTACTCGGCGCGCTCGTATCCGTAGCGCTTGGCGGTGTCGTCGGCGACGGCCCGGTTCGCGTCGGCGATCGCGACGAGTCGGACCCCGGGGCGATCGGTTCCGAACAGGGTGCTCGCCATCCGGTAGCCCGCGGCGTGTGCGCGGCCTGCCATTCCGCCGCCGATGACGGCGACTCCGATGGTTTTCTCGGTCACTGGGCCAGCTCCTTCGTGCTGATGTCCGGTCTGGTTCCGGCGTGGTGGGCGTCTCAACTTGTCCGGTCTACTAAACCGGTCTAGTTCCGGTACTATGAACCCGGTCACACGGGTCTGTCAAGCCCCACGGGTGACGGCCGTCGTGCGAGAAAGGGATCGGAGTTGATGAACGGGTCGAGTCGTCCGACGATGCAGGACGTCGCGGAGCGGGTGGGGGTGTCGAAGGCGACGGTCTCGTTGGTCTTCCGCAAGGCGCCCGGAGTGGGGGACAAGACCCGCGAGGAGGTGCTGAAGGCGGCCGAGGAACTCGGCTACCGGATGAACCGCGCCGCCGCGCTGATGACGGCGCGTCGATCACATCTCATCGGCGTGGTCGCGCAGATCAGCAACAGCTTTCACGCCGAGATCGTCGAGAGTATCGTCGCCGCAGCCGATGTGGCTGGTTACGAGGTGGTCCTCGGCGCCGTCACGCCCACTCACGACGAGACGCGGGTCATCGAGACCCTGATCGATTTCCGTTGCGAGGGAATGCTGCTCGTCGGTCCGGAGCTGGATTCCGGGGTGATCTCCCGGCTCGGTGACCGGCTGCCGACCGTCGTCATCGGGCGTCGTGTCGGCGCGGCGTCGGTCGATGTGATCCGTACCGACGACGGCAAGGGGATCGCGGGGGTCGTCGACCATCTGTTCGGCCTCGGCCATCGACGGATCGTGCACGTCGCGGCCGGGCCGGGCGTGATCGCCAAGGACCGTCGCGCAGGGTTCGTGGCCGCCATGCGACGACACGACCTGCCGACTGAGCCCGCCGTCGTCGACGCCGGCGATTTCACCGAGGAAGCGGGCATGGCGGCTGCCCGCCGAATACTGCGAGGTGATTCGCCGACCGCGGTGGTGTGCGCGAACGATCGCCTCGCCGTCGGCGTGCTCGACGTGCTGCGCCGCGCCGGCGTCGACGTGCCGGGCGACGTGTCGATCACCGGTTACGACGACAGTGTCCTGGCGCGCCTGTCGAACGTGGATCTCACCACGGTCAGTCAGCAACCCAAGGCGCAGGCCGAGCAGGCGATCGAGGCGGTCGTCGGGCGGCTCGACGGTCAACGGACCGTCCGCGTCTCCTCCACCCTGATCCCCGACCTGGTGGTGCGGGCGACGACCGCCCCCGCGCGCTGACCCTCGACTCCTCCCTCTGCCCCTCTGCGGGCAGGGGCAGGCAGGGGCAGGCAGGGGCGGGGCGGAACCGGAGCGGGGTTGCGTGCGTCGAAGGAGGGTGAACATCTCTCCACAGCTCCGACGGTTCGCCCTGGATCGGGACGGTGTGCTCACGTCGCCGGATGCCTCAGCACACGGTCTGGACAACTCCGCGGTCCGACGACTCGTGAGCTCGGGCGTCTGGGTGCGGGAGGCGCATGGGATCTATCGCCTCGCCGATCATCCGCTCTCCGACTGCGCCCGTATTCGGATAGCGGTTCTGCGGGTGGGTGACACCGCCATCCTGAGCGCGCTTGCTGCGGCGTACTGGCACGGAATAGTCGACACACCGCCGCCGGTCATCGCTGTCACGGCGACACCGGGCGGTCATGTGAAGCGGGTGCCGGGTGTCCGTGTCGTACGCCGCTCGCTCGACGCCGCCGACGTCGTCGACCGCTCTCACCTCCGTGTGACGGCTCTGCCGCTGTCGGTTCTCGAGGGCGCCGTCGAGCGTGACGTGGCCGTGCTCGACCGTGCGCTGCTGCTGCGTCGGGTGTCGGAGAAGCAGCTGCACGCTGCGTACCGAAGGCGACGGGGAACGATCGGCGCGACCGCGATGGGGAAGCTGCTCGACGGCATCGGATCCGGTGCGCGGTCGGCTGCGGAGAGGCTGACGGTCCGGCTGTTCCATGACGCCGGGATCACATGTTGGGTCGCCGGTCATCCCTGCGGGAGATACGCCATTGACTTCGCATTCGTCCGAGAGCGCGTGGCCGTGGAGATTGACGGCATGACCTATCACCGTGGGGCCCAAGAGTTCCAGCACGACCGAACTCGCCGCAATGACCTGATCGCGGCCGGGTGGACCGTGGGTCAGGGTGAGCAGGACGGATCGGCCGACGACGGGCGTAGGTGGGTGTGGGCGAGTGGATCGTGGTGGGCGTCGACGACCAGATTCCGCATCACCCGCGCGGTGAACGCGGACGGCGCGAGGTACCGACCGCCTGCACACGCCGTCGGTGACGGATTCGTCTGCACGACAGGCATGATGTCGGCCGAACGCTCACCGTCGTCGACACCCGTGATGATCCACGGGGAGCAGCCGACGACGGCCACCGCGATCACTCCGACCAGCACCACCGGACCCGACCGGACCCGGTGCGCGGGCGTTCGCGCGGGTAGGAGCGGGGCGTCGACGGTCATGTCCGAACGCTGGGCCGACGACGTGCCGCGGCCACGCGTAGCAGGCACCCGAGTCCGGGGAACTCGGGCACTCGCCGGTCGGTGTGCGCTACTCGACGGCGGAGAGATCACGCACGGCCACGCCGCGTGCTCCCGCTGCCTGATGCCGAGCCGTCCCGTCGCCGACGATGCTGTCGCCGACGATCTCCTCGACGAGGTCGGTGGATACCTGCTCCTGTGCACGGCGCTGCTCCTCGCCGCTGAGCGTGTTCAATGCGATCTCCTTGATGAACAGGATGGCGACCAGGCTCAGCGCGGCCATCACACCGGCGACCAGGAAGATCCGGGCGGTGCCGTCTCCGTAGGCGCCACGGACGATGTCGGCGATCGGGCCGGGCAACTCGTTCAGGTTCGCCAGCCCAGCACTCGATCCGCCGGTCTGGGCGGCCCCGATCCCCATCGCGGACAAGCCCTTCGCGATCAGGTCGGTGACGTGATTGCTGAGAACCGCGCCGAGCACGGAGACGCCGGCGGCACCACCGAGCGACCGGAAGAACGCGACCGTCGACGTCGCGGCCCCGAGGTCGTCGGGGCCCACGTTGTTCTGCACCGCGAGGACGAGGTTCTGCATGGTCATACCCATGCCGACGCCGAGGATGAACAGGAATCCGCCGAGCAGCACCATGTCGGTGTGCGCGTCGATCGTCGAGAGCAGTCCGAAACCGAGCGTCATCATCGCCGCACCGACGACGAGGTAGATCTTCCACCGGCCGAACCGCGTGATGAGCGCTCCCGACACCCCGGCCGACAACATCGAACCGATCACCATCGGCAGCGTCAGGAGGCCGGCTGCGGTCGGTGAGTACCCTCGTGCGATCTGGAAGTACTGACCGAGGAACACGGCACCGCCGAACAGCGCGACGCCGACGGCGATGCTCGCGAGGGTGGCCAGCGTGGTCGTGCGGTCGCGGAACAGGTACAGCGGGATGATCGGATCCTTGACCTTGGTCTCGGCGAACACGGCGGCGGCCAGCAGCACCACACCCAGCGCGACCAGACCGAAGGACATCCCGGACACCCACTCGAAACTCTTGCCTGCCAAGGTGACCCAGATCAGCAGGGTGCTGACACCGCCGGCGATGAGCAGCGCACCGACGTAGTCGATGCTGACGTTCTTCCGGATCACCGGCAGGTTCAGCGTGCGCTGGATGACCAGCAGGGCGATGACGGCGAGCGGCACGCAGACGTAGAAGGTCCAGCGCCAGCCGAGCCAGCTGGTGTCGACGATGACGCCGCCGATCAGCGGGCCGGCGACGGTGGCGATCGACATCACCGCAGCGATCGGGCCCTGATAGCGGCCGCGTTCGCGCGGGCTGAACATCGACGCGATGACGATGACGACGAGAGCCTGCAATCCGCCGAGCCCGAGTCCCTGGATCGCGCGGAACCCGATCAGCATGCCGACCGATTGGGACAACCCGGCCAGGATCGATCCCAGTGTGAACAGGGTCAGCGACATCTGGACCAGCAGCTTCTTGCTCATCAGATCTGACAATTTGCCCCAGATGGGGGTGGTCGCCGTCGAGGCGAGCAGGGTCGCGGTGACCACCCAGGTGTACTGATCCTGGGTGCCGTGCAGATCGGTGATGATCACCGGCAGCGCATTGGACACGATCGTCGACGACAGGAACGCGACGAACATCCCGAGCAGCAACCCGACGAGCGCTTCCAGGCGTTGACGGTGCGTCATCGGTGAGTCCGGGGCCGGCGCCGAGACGGGCGGGACAGCGGTCGTACTCATGCGGAAACCTCCTCAGGTCATGGCGGGACCCGCGCGGACATCGCCGCGAGGGTGGGTGGGCACGGGTCACAGTGCGTGCCGGATGTCGTACAGCGCCGTAGGCGGGCACGAACCTAATAGTTGATGTGTGCAACCATACGGTCAGATAGGTGCAACTCGCAACTATCTCGGAGTATTCCCCCGCGGCAAACCGATCTGATCAGCGGGTGCTCTCGGAGAGGCGTCGCAGCAACTGGGCGAGTTGGCGCACGTCGGCCGGGTCCCACCGTGACAACCGCTCGCGCCACTCGCTCAGTGCGGTCGCGTTGACCTCTTCGAGTCGCCGCCGGCCGCTGTCGGTGAGTGCGACGAGCCGTGCGCGGGCGTCGTCGGGATCCGGATGCCGCTCGACGAGTTCGAGGCGTACGACGGAGTCGATCTGCCGGGTCAGCGTCGACTTCTCCAGCCCCAATTCGGTCAGGAGGTCGGACATGGGCATCGCATCACGACGGGCGAGCAGTACGAGCAGGGGATAACAGGTGGGATCGAGTCGGGGGTCGATGATGCGGACGCGGTCTCGGATCTGGATGCGGCCGCGGCGCCAGATGTCGACGAGTTCGGTCTCCAGATCGGTGATCGGATCCGAGCCCATCGTCGTAGCCTCCCTTCGCATCAACACCCGCCGCCTCGACACCCGCCGCCTCGACACCCCGTGCCGGGCCCGCGGTTCCCGAGCTGTCGGCGTCCTCGACCCGTCGGCCGATCAGTCCGGGGACAGCGTACCGAGGTGTGTGCCCGACGGCCGCGTGCTCTCCTCGAGGTGTCCGGCGAGGCGGCGTCGCCGGGCCGCGGAACAGCGGCGGAGCGTCGCGCGTTGCACCTGCCGTGTTGTCGGCGGGCCGTCCGTCGGCGAGGGGACTGCCGGTACGGCCGGCGGGAAGGACTGCCCGCGATGAGTGTCACGGTCGACATCTGGACCGACATCAACTGCCCGTTCTGCTATCTGGGCAAGCGACGTTTCGAGGCGGCTCTCGATGAGTTCCCGCAGCGCGACGACGTGCGCGTGGTGCACCGGTCCTTCGAGCTCGACCCGACCCTGTCGCACGACGCGAGCGGCCCGGTGGCCGAACACATCGCGCAGAAGTACGGGATCTCCGTCGATCAGGCCCGTGCCAGCGAGCAGGGCATCGCCGCCCAGGCGGCCGAGGTCGGTCTGCCGTACCGGACCGAGGGCCGCGACTTCGGCAGCAGCTTCGACATGCACCGCCTGCTTCACCACGCACTCGCCGTGGGCAGCCAGGACGCACTGCTCGACGCCCTTTACGCCGCGAACTTCGCCGACGACTCCGCATTGTTCGGCGACACCGATCGCCTCGTCGAGGTCGCCGTCGGTGCGGGTCTCGACGAGTCCGAGGTGCGGCGAGTGCTCGACGACCCGGACGCATATGCCGATGCGGTACGTCGCGACGAACAGCAGGCCGCCGCGATGGGCGCCAATGGTGTGCCCTTCTTCGTCTTCGCCGGGAAGTACGCGGTGTCCGGGGCGCAGCCGACCGAGACCTTCGCCCGGGCATTGCAACTTGCCTGGGGTGAGCAGATCGTGCCGATCGGGACCGAATCCGCCGGCGCGTGCGGCCCCGACGGTTGCGCTGTACCAGCGGCATCCGACGACTGACATGGCCGCGTGACCGCAGCGTAGAACGGACATTTCGCCCCCTGGCGACGGTGACGCGGCCGATGCCTGGAGGAATCCCTGCGGATCCCCCACCCCGCTCCTACAGTTGGGAGAGTTCACAACGCCGTACCAGTCGGGTAAGGGGTCGTAGTCATGTCCACACCAGGGTCGATCATGAAGGGTTCCAGTTCCGCAGGGCTGCGCGAACTCACCATCCGCGGAATCGTCCTCGGCGGTCTGATCACCTTGGTGTTCACCGCTGCCAACGTCTATCTCGGACTCAAGGTCGGGCTGACGTTCGCGACCGCGATCCCGGCCGCGGTCATCTCGATGAGTCTGTTGCGCTACTTCGCCGATCACTCGGTGGTGGAGAACAACATCGTGCAGACGATCGCCTCGGCCGCGGGGACATTGTCGGCGATCATCTTCGTGTTACCCGGTCTGATCATGATCGGCTGGTGGACGGGCTTTCCCTACTGGACGACGGTGGCCGTCTGCATGATCGGCGGGATCCTCGGTGTCATGTACTCGATCCCGTTGCGGCGGGCGTTGGTGACGGGATCCGATCTGCCCTACCCCGAGGGTGCGGCGGCGGCCGAGGTCCTCAAGGTCGGTGACACCGCCGAGGGTGCGGAGGAAAATCAGCGCGGGCTGCGCGTCATCGTGGTGGGCAGTGTCGTGTCCGCGATCTTCTCGATCCTGACGCAGACCAAGCTCATCGCCGGGACGATCTCCGGTTTCGTCCGGATCGGTCAGGGCGGCACCATGTTCGGCGCCGGCCTGCTGTTCTCGCTGATCGGCGTGGGTCACCTGGTCGGTATCACCGTCGGAATCTCGATGCTGATCGGACTGTTCATCTCCTACGGCGTCCTGCTGCCGATCCGCACGTGGAACGACCTGCCCGCCAGCGGATCCATCGACGACATCGTCAGTGACACCTTCACCAACGACGTCCGGTTCATCGGCGCCGGTGCCATCGCGATCGCCGCGGTCTGGACCCTGATCAAGATCATCGGCCCGATCGTCCGTGGCATCAAGGACGCCATCGTCTCCACCCGCGCACGCCGGGCGGGCACCACGGTCGACCTGACCGAGCAGGACCTGCCCGTGACCATCGTCTCCGGGGTCATCCTCGCTTCGCTGATCCCCATCGGATTCATGTTGTGGGACTTCGCGAGTGGGACCGTGCTGCACGGCAGTGCGGCGGGGATCATCACCGTGAGCATCGTCTTCGTGTTCGTGATCGGACTCATCGTCGCGTCCGTGTGCGGGTACATGGCCGGTCTGATCGGATCGTCGAACAGTCCGATCTCCGGCGTCGGGATCGTGGTCGTCCTCATCGCGGCGGTCCTCATCAAGATCACCTTCGGGTCGGCCGACGACTCGCAGTCGACGGCCCTCGTCGCCTACACACTGTTCACCGCCGCGATCGTGTTCGGCGTCGCAACGATCTCGAACGACAATCTGCAGGACCTCAAGACCGGCCAACTGGTCGGCGCGACACCGTGGAAACAGCAGGTGGCCTTGGTGATCGGCGTCGTCTTCGGATCGGCCGTCATTCCGCCGGTCCTCCAGCTGATGCAGACCGCATTCGGATTCGTCGGCGCTCCGGGTGCCGGGGAGGACGCGCTGCCCGCCCCGCAGGCCGGGCTGATCTCATCGCTGGCCGAGGGAGTCTTCGGTGGCGACCTGGATTGGGCCCTCATCGGGGTCGGTGTCCTCATCGGCGCTGCGGTCATCCTCGTCGACGAGGTGCTCGGCCGCACGACCGGCAAGCTGCGTGTCCCCCCGCTCGCCGTCGGTATGGGTATGTATCTGCCGATGTCGATCACCCTGATCATTCCGATCGGCGCCTTCATCGGTCTCTGGTACAACAAGTGGGCCGAGCGTTCGGGCCGAAATGTGGGGCGCAAGAAGCGAATGGGCGTTCTCCTGGCCACCGGACTCATCGTCGGAGAGAGCCTGTGGAACGTGGTCTTCGCCGCCATCGTGGCCGCAAGCGGCAACGACGCCGTGCTGAACCTGCCGTTCATCGGGGACGGTTGGGAGGCCGGGTCGGAGATCCTCGGCGTCGTCCTGTTCGTCGCGGTGCTCGCCTGGCTGTACAAATGGACGCAGAACTGGGCGTCGAGGGAGACGGTCCGCAAGGACGCGGATCCCACCGCGCAGGCCTAGTGTCAGCGGGGTGCGCCGGTCACACACTCCCCGATGGCCTGATCGAGCATCTCGAGACCGGACCGGATCTCGTCGTCGGTGGCGGTCAACGGCGGCGCGATGCGGAAGATGCCGCCCATCCCCGGCAGCTGGACGACGTTCATGTGCAGGCCGAGATCGTAGCACCGTCGGGTGATCGCAGCGCCGAGTTCATCAGCGCCGAGTTCATCTGCGCCGGTCGTGGTCTCGCGATCCGTGACGAGCTCGATACCCTGCATGAGTCCGCGGCCGCGCACGTCGCCGACGACGTCGTGCCGTGTGGCGATGTCGAGCAATCCCGCGTTCAGGAGGTCGCCCGCCTCCCGTGCTCGCGCGTCGAGTCGGTCGCGGGCGAGGACGTCGAGAACGGTGTTGCCGACGGCGGCGACGAGCGGATCGGAGACATGGGTGGTGAAGAACAGGAATCCGCGTTCGTGCGCCACCCGCTCGATCTCGGTGGTGGTGATGGTGGCGGCGAGTGGCAGACCCGCCCCCAGGGTCTTCGAGACGGTCAGGATGTCCGGCACCACGCCGTCGCGTTCGAAGGCATACCAGGTGCCGGTGCGGCACAGGCCGGTCTGGGCCTCATCGAGGATCAGGAGCATGTCCCGCTCCTCGCACTTGGTCTTCAGCGCGCGGAGGTAGCCGGGCGGTAGATCGATCACACCGCCGGAGGAGAGGATCGGTTCGACGATGCATGCGGCCAGTGCGCCGACGGATTGTGCATCGATCATCTCGAATCCGTAGTCGAGCTGCCGCTGCCAGTCGAACTCGCCGTCGGCGGTCACGAAATCCGGACGGTACGTGTTCGGGGTGGGCAGGGCGAGATTCCCGGCGGCCACGGGGCCGTATCCTTTTCGACCCGAACTGTACGTCGCTGCCGCCGCGGCGTGCGTCATACCGTGCCACGATCGTGCGAACGACACGATCTCGTGCCGCCCGGTGACGAGTTTGGCCATCCGGATGGCCGCCTCGTTCGATTCGGCACCCGTGGTCAGCAGCAGCACCTTGTCCAGCGGCTCGGGCAGGGAGTCGGCGAGTCGGCGCGCGAGGTCGACGACCGGTTCCGACAGCATGCCGCTGAACAGGTGATCGAGCGTCCCGATCTGTCGCCGCACGGTCTCCACGATGTCGGGATGGGAGTGGCCGAGGATCGCCGACATCTGACCCGACGTGAAATCGAGAAGCCGACGGCCCGAGGCGGTGTAGACGTAACTGCCCGACGCACGCGCGATCAGTTCGGGCGAGAAGGTGCCGCCATACCGGATGAGATGGCGAGACAGGTCGTCGGCGACTGGTGTGGTGCGGTGGGCGGCGTCGCGGGTGGTCGTCATGGGTCAACGGTACGACCGGAGGAGGGGCCGGCGCCTGCCGTGTCGCCCATGCGCCGGTTCGATGGTGCGCCGGGGTCGTAGGGTGCAGGGGAGTCCCCTGCATCTCGAGAAAGGCCGGATACGTGAGCGAACCGCTCGACATCATGGTCGCCGACGGAGTGGCCGTCTGGACGCTCGACCTCCCGAAGGTGGGCAACGCCATCACCGGCCATGATGTGATCGCGGCATTCGAGCGGGCCGTCGACGACGCGAACGCGAACGACGAGATCCGTGTCGTCATCCTGACGGGGTCCGGGAGGTTCTTCTCGGCGGGCGGCAACGTCCGGGAGATGGCCGACGAGGAGGGCCTGTTCGGGCTCGATCCCGTCGACCAGCGTCACGGCTATGCCGATGGTATCCAACGGATACCGCGCGCGATGCAGCGTTGCGAGGTGCCGGTCATCGCGGCGGTCAACGGAGCCGCCATCGGTGCCGGCTGCGACCTGGCGATGATGTGCGATCTGCGCATCGCCGCCGAATCCGCCTTCTTCGCAGAGAGTTTCGTTCAGCTGGGGCTGATCCCTGGTGACGGCGGGTCGTGGTTCCTGCAGCGGGCCATCGGGTATGAGCGCGCCGCGGAGATGACATTCACCGGCGATCGGGTCGACGCCGCCACCGCTCTCGAGTGGGGCATGGTGAGTCGGGTGTCGTCGGACGACGCGCTCCTCGACGACGCTCGTGACGTGGCCGCGCGCATCGCGAAGAACCCGCCGCACGCATTGCGTATGGCCAAACGTCTGCTCATCGAATCACGCACCAGCTCACTGGATTCCGTGCTGAATCTCGCGGCCGCCATGCAGCCGCTGGCCCATCAGACCGCCGACCACAAGGAACGGGTCGCACAGTGGAGCAGGCGATGACCCCCGCTCCTCGAGGAGCGAGCCGAGGTCATCCGGTCCTGAGGAGCGAGCGTGCGAGCGTCACGAAGGGCCCTCACCCGCCACGTGGTCGCGCGACAAGGGCTGTCGCCGCAGCAGCGGCCTGTCGCGCGGCCGCGTCCAGATCCGAGCCGTGAGCGAGATGTGCGGCCAGCGTTCCGGCGAAGGCGTCGCCGGCGCCGGTGGTGTCCACCGCCCGAACCTGCTCGACCGCGATCCTCTCGACCGAAGCGTGATCGGCGACGACCACCCCGTCGGCGCCCAGCGTGATCACCGCTGACCGGGCGACCTCGAGCAGCCGACGCGCGACGACATCCGGATCATCGCCCTCGACGCCCGCGTAGAACGCGGCCTCGCCCTCGTTGACCACCAATGGGTCCGCTGCGCCGACGATCGCGTCGTCGAGCGCGTCCACCGGGCTCGGATTGAGCAGCAGTCGTCGCCGGTTCCGAATACACCATCCCGCCACCGCCTCCGTGACCGCCGTCGGCGACTCGAGTTGTGTCAGAACGACCTTCGGATCGAGCGCGTCGAGCGCGTCCTCGACAACGACCGGGGTCAACGCGGCGTTGGCCCCCGAGAGCACGACGATCCGGTTCTCGCCGGCGTCGTCGACCTCGATGATGGCCTGACCGCTGCGCTGTCCGGGTACCTGCACGACATGCGTGACGTCGACGCCTCCGTCGCGCACGGCCGACCGCATCCCGGTGCCCGGTTCGTCGTCGCCGACGGCGCCCACGAGAGCTGTGGTCGCCAGAGCGGCGGCCGCCAACGCCTGATTGAAGCCCTTGCCGCCGAGACGTTCCGACATCGAGTGACCGAGGACGGTCTCGCCCGGTGCCGGCAGACGGTCGACCCGAACGACAACGTCGACATTGAGTGTGCCGACCACGGCGACATCCACGGAGGTGCCCATGAGACGAGTATCCACCGTCGCTCGGTGCTCATGAAGGCATCTGTCGGCGATGCTCCTCAGTGACCGTCCTTCTCGAGGAACCGCGGATGGTCCAGGCGCCAGGTGACCACGGCGATGGCAACAGCGACCGCGGCAAGTGTGAGAAGCGAGTTCCGCTCGTCGAATGCGTTGAAGAGAAGGCCACCGACGCCTGCCCCGAGCAGGAATCCGGCGTACGTGCTGGCGTGGGCGACCCATCCCCAGCGCTTCTTGCCCGCGATGTGCAATCCGACGCCCTGGCCGATCTTGACGAGCGTTCCGGTGACGTACGACAGCGGCATCACGACCTCACCCTTGCGACTGATGGAGGTGTTGAGGGCGCCGAGTCCGAAGGCGAGGCACAGGACCGGGGCGATGCCGAACTCGTCCTTGGGTGAGCTGAAGGCGGCATCCGATGCGGAGGCGGCGACCGTCGACGTGGCGGTGAGGACCGTGGCGCCGTGACGGGCCTTCGTCCAGACGTAGAGCCGGGCGAGTGTCGCCACGATGACGCCGAGGACGAACGTCAGCACAGTCACCAGAGCCGAGATACCCAGGGCATGAGCACCTTTGATGTGTTGGAGGATGATCCGCTCGGTGTTGCCGGTCATGAATGTGACGTACCAGCCCGACGAGTACAGAAGTTCTCTGCTCATCTCGGTGGTGGGTGAGGCGTTGATGGTCGCCACGTGTCGACTCCAGTCGTGATCGATGATCGAACGGCGGTCCTCACCAGCCCACCCGAAGGCCCGGCGGTATGCCACGTGACTCCGGGCACAAGCGCGGCCGGTAGCAACACTGGTCACGTCCACCTGGGGTGAATCATGTTTTACATCGGTAAACGACCGCGTCATCGCCACGTAACACCCGGTGGGTTTCATGAGGACGAACAAAGTCTACTGATGTTAGCCACCGATGTGGTGGGCCGAACAACGATCTGGAGGACGACATGACCGTCGAGAGCACCGATACCGCCACACCGTTCCTGGTGACCGGCGGCGCGTGGGAGAACCTGCCCCGCATGGCCGAGTCAGAGTATCCCGGAACCGAGGGATTCATCGGCGACGTCTACGAGAACCCCCAGGGCAGCGTCATGTGCTCCGGATACTTCGAACTGCGTCACACCGACGCCCCCCTCTACTACGAATACGAGTACGACGAGATGAAGGTCGTTCTCGAGGGCGAGTTCCTCCTGGAGAACAAGGAGACCGGACAGACCCGGATCGCCAAGGCCAAGGACGCGATCTTCTTCCCCAAGGGCTCGAAGATCTACTTCAGTACCCCGAGCTATGCCCTGGCGTTCTACGCCGGGCACCGCGACGCCGACCTCCTCTGAGGGGCCATGTCGCAGATCGCATTCTCGAGCATCCCGACATGGGCCCGCCCCGGGGTCTCGGCCGACGACACCGAGCTGCCGCCACTGTCGGGCCGGTCGTACATCCTGCTCGGCGTCGGGGCCGCGACGGGCGACGGCCTCCGGCGATGGGTGGACGCCCTCCCCGACGAGATCGCCCTGCGGACCCTCACCTTCGACGACGCGGACTCCGCCGCCCAGGCACTGCGCGATGAGCTGTGGCGTGCGCGCGTCGGGGTCCGGCTCGTGATCGTCGCTCCTGCCGGCGCCGCTCTGGCGTTGCGCGGGGTGGCGACCTCCGCCGGGCTCGAGGATGACGAGATCCACGTGACGACGGTCGGCGCAGGGGCCATCGAGATCTTCTGTTCGCACTGCCGCGCAATCACATCCGCAGTCGCCGCGGTCGACGACATCGTCGACTGCGGCGGCTGTGACCGTCATCTGCTCGTCTATCACCACGTCTCGCGTCGAAGCGGCCGCTACCTCGGCTTCATGGTCGACGCCGAGGCGTCGCCTCCGACCGCCGGAGGTTCCCAGTCATGACAGCCACCATTCCCGGTGCACCCGTGGACGAGGCACGAACCCCGAATGTGCGGCGCACGCTCGTCGTCACCGACATCGTCGACGCCGCAACCGGAATCCGCAGTTTCACCTTCGCGGCGCCCGATGGCTCGCTGCTGCCGGGATTCGTGCCGGGCAGTCATCTGATCGTGGGTGCCGGCGATCGCACCAATGCCTACAGTCTGACCAACGACGGTGTCGCACCGACGACCTATCAGATCTCGGTGTTGCGCCTCGCTGACGGCAACGGCGGATCGTGCTGGATGCACGACATGCTGTCGGTGGGAGACCCGGTCGAGGTCGAGCTGCCGCGCAGCGCATTCCCACCGGCCCCGCGGGCGATGAAGCATCTGCTCGTCGCCGGCGGCATCGGGGTGACTCCCATCCTGTCCCATCTGCGGGCGGCACATCGCTGGAACCGAGACGTCCAGCTCCTCTACACCTTCCGGCCCGGCTGCGGCGCGCACGTCGACGACGTCATCGCTCTCGCAGGTCGGCAGGCCGAACTGTTCGTCGACCAGTCCGGGTTCACCGAGCGGCTCGCCGCAACCCTGGCCGATCAGCCGATCGGCACGCACCTGTACATGTGCGGGCCGCCCGGCATGATCGATCATGTCGTCACGACAGCGCAGGATCTGGGATGGCCGGAGTCGCGGATTCATCTCGAGCGGTTCGGGGCGGACGCGCTCGACGCCGGGGAGCCATTCGTCGTGCGCCTCACCGAGTCGGATCTGACGCTCGACGTGCCCTCGGGAACATCGGTTCTGGAAACACTGGAGCACAACGGGATCACGGTGGCCAATCGCTGCCGCCAGGGTGTCTGTGGAGAATGCCGAATCCCCTTGTCCTCGGGCGCCGCCGATCACCGTGACCTGTACTTGACCGACGACGAGAAGTCCGCCGGCGACGCATTCATGCCATGCGTCTCGCGGGCGGCCGCCGGCTGCATCCTGGAGGTACCCCTGTGACCATCACATCGCCGCACACGCCCGATTCGGACACCGTGCCGCTCGAGCCCGAACTCGTCGCCGGCTTCCCGTTTCCCTTCGTCGACGATCATTACCGGTACAGCACCAACGTCGAGCCCGCCCATCAGCCCGTGGCGACCGCCGCCGGGCAGTGGGGCGATCGGGTGATCGACGTCGACAGTGAGTACCGGCATGAGATCACCGAGCGTGCAGCTATTCTCGCCGACGACGACACCCGGCACGCGGTCCTCCCACACATGCGCCCTGCCATCTGGGACGCGATGGTCACGATCATGACCGAACTCGCCACCGCCTACCCCGACCGGTTCACGCTGCAGCGCGATGGAGACGAGTGGCGTTGGGAGAACTCGCCGCTGGGGATCGAGCAGGCCTTCGTCTACGGCGACGACTCGACGCTGCCCACCGATCCGCTCGACTACATCTGCGGTCAGATCCAGGAGGACGTCGTCCTGCTCGATCAGCGTGACGGGCAGTTGTTCGCCGACGCCGGCGTGGTCACGTTCGCGGCGGACTGGAGTTTCGGGTTCGACGTCGGGATGAGCTTTCTCGAGATCCACGGACCCGTTCCCCGGGTGCGCCGCGACGGCGTGATCACCCGCGCACACGAGTTCATCAAACGGCTGCAACCGCATCGACCGTACCGCCGTACCAACTGGACCCTGACGATCGGCCGTCGGCTCGATGTGTCGACCGAGCGGTACCCCGAGTGGGGACCGGATCGTGAGACCATCCAACAGGTCGACGATGAGACCTTCGGGCGCCTCGTCCACCTGCGCGTGGAGGTGCAGCACCTCATCCGGCTCCCGGATTCCGGAGCTGTGATGTTCCTGATCCGCACCTACATGCTGCCGCTCGAAACACTCGCCACCATCGACCCGTGGCGGCTCCGGGCCGCAGAGGTGTTCGACGAACTGCCCGACGACATGGCCGATTACAAGGGCGTCATCAAGTATCGGGGACGCGCCGCGCAGTGGCTCCGCGATGCCGGACCGGCCCACCCGGCCGGGAGTGCCGCTCGTGACGAACGGCCCGGCGAGGGCCTGCCGCTCTGGCCTGCAGTACCCGAGGCCGTCGATGAGTCCGGCGCCTCGTTCCTGGTCGTCGCGATCGGTGGGGAGCCGATGGTGGGGCAGGTGTCCCGCGGCTGGGTCACCGCCGCGGAGTCGATCGGTCCGACGCGGCTCGTCGTCTTGGACTCGCTGTCCTCGCCCGCCGACAAGATCGCCCTGGCCGAGGCTTTGGCGTCCACCACCACCGGTGTGCGCATCCATGTCGTCGGCGGCCAGTACGACGTCATGACCACACTGTCGACTGCCCGGGACCACGGAGCGGTCGCCGCAGAGTTGTCCGCATTCGTCGTGCACACCCGCGACCTCCCGCTGTACTGCGCCCACTGCCGGGACACCTTTCGCGTCGACGGCATGCCCGGGGCCGTCGTCGAGTGCCCGGGATGCGCCCGACGAGTCGAGATCCACACCCATCACTCCGCCACGCGCGGAGGCTTTCTCGCCTCCGCCTCCGACACGGAGGTCGAAGAGTGATGCTGCTGTCCGACACGCCGCGAGCTGTGGGCGAACGATCGGTGACATCACCGGCGGATCAGCAGTCCGCCCATCGGCACCCGGGCCACCAGCACCCGGGCTACAGCACCGGTCGTCGGACGATGCGGGCCGTCGAGGTGACAGCTCTGACGGCGGAGATCAATCACGTCCGGCTGGTGTCCGCCGACGGATCAGCACTGGCGTCGTACCAACCGGGCAGTCACCTGATCGTGGAGGCGGGTGCGCATCGCAACGCCTACTCGCTCGTCGACGACGGCATCCTCCCGTCGAGTTACGGCATCTCGGTGCTCCGGCGCGGAGCGGGCGGCGGCTCGGACTGGCTGCACGACAACCTCGTCGAGGGCGGACTCCTCGATGTCGAAGGGCCACGGTCGATGTTCGCACCGGTCTGGGATCAGCGACACGCCCTGCTGGTGGCCGGCGGGATCGGGATCACTCCGATCCTGTCGCACGCACGATCGCTGGCCCGCCGGGGCGGAACAGCAGACATCGTGTATTCCTACCGGCCGGGTCACGCCGCCCATCTCGACGAGTTGCGTTCCCTTGCCGAGTGTTCTGATCTGACCCTGTTCGAGGTGTCCGGCGCTGATGACACGAGATGGCTGCTCGCCGAACGGTTCGGCGCTCAACCGCTGGGTACCCACGCCTATGCCTGCGGCCCTGCGGGCATGCTCGACACCTACACCGCGGTCGCGGAACTCGCCGGCTGGCCGTCGGCACGCGTGCATCTCGAACGCTTCTCCGCGCCCGAACAAGAACCGGGAGAACCGTTCTCGGTGCGTGTCGCCTCGACAGGTGCGGTGATCGACGTACCTGCCGGGGTGTCGCTGCTGCAGCGGATGCTCGATCACGGGCTCCCGGTTCCGAACCTGTGCAGACAAGGAGTGTGCGGCGAATGCCGCATCGGAATTCGTTCCGGCGACGTCGAACACCGGGACTTCGTGTTGACCGACGAGGAGCGGGCGGCCGGCGACAGCATGCTGTGCTGCGTCTCCCGCGGCGAGAACATCGAGGTGGACTTATGACTATCACCACCGGACGTGTCGGCGCGACCGACCGTGATCCCTCCGATCGCGACGCGACCGCCAGGGTCGACCACCTGGCGAATCTGCCCTGGCCCTTCCCGGATGAGCTCGAGGAGTTCCGTTACAGCGTCAACGTCGAGCCCGCGCGAATTCCCCGCGCGACCCGCGGTGGCGAATGGGGAAGGCATATCGTCGATCTCGGTGGTCGCGAGTACCCGATGATCATGGCCGAGCGCCGGCGCATCCTCGATGCTGACCCGCACCGCGTCAAGGTCCGGCCCGGAATGGAGCTCGCCTGCTGGGACCTGCTGCTCTACTACCTCCGCGACCTCGCACTGAGCAATCCCGGCACCATGCACCTCACCGAGTACGGAGATGCCCGATTCCACTGGCGGAATGATCTTCTCGGCACCGATCAGTACTTCGTGCTGGGTGTGGACGACTCGGTGCCGAATGGTCCGCTCGACTTCCTCGCCCGCGAGGTCCCCGACGATCTGCTCCTGGTGATCGAACGTGATGGACACCTGTACTTCGATGCCGGCGCCGTGACCTTCGCGGCCGCCTGGTCGGTGTCCTTCGATGTCGGTATGGACATGTACGAGATCCACGCCCCGGTACCGGGTCTCACCCGGCAGGGGATCGTGGCCCGGGCCGAACATTTCCTCCGGCGCCTTCCCGCCGATCAGGTGTACCGCCGGGTCAACTGGACACTGTCCGCATCGGACTCGCCGAAACTCGATGTGAGCCTGGAGGAGCTGCCGGAATGGGCCGACGACATCCCGCAGATGCTGCGGGACAGAGACTTCGATCGGGTACACCTGCGCATCGAGCTCGAGCACTTCATCCGGCTCCCGATGTCCGGGGCCGTCACCTTCAACATCCGCACCTTCATGGCCTCCCTCGCGGAGATCCGGCGGATACCGGAATGGGCCGGTCAGCTCGCCACCGTCATCGAGACCCTCAGCGAGCCCATCGCCGCCTACAAAGGCTTTCTCGAGTACCGCGACGACGTCGTGGCACATCTTCGTGGACAGTGACGTCCGCCTCGCTTTTTCTCTCCGATTTGTCTGTCCCACAACATTACCCGAGGATTCTAGAATGGAACCGATACTCGCCGCCAACGCCGACCTGGCGTGGATGCTCGCGGCCTTTGTCTTCGTGCTGCTGATGTTCCCCGGCCTTGCCCTGTATTACGGGGGCATGGTCGGGTCACGCAATGTCCTGAACATGATGACCATGGTGATGGTCACCCTGGGCATCACGAGCGTGCTCTATGTGCTCTACGGCTATGGCCTCGTGTCGGGGCCGTCGCTGAACGATTGGGGCATCATCGGTAATCCGATGGACTACATAGGCCTCGGATCGAACATGGCCGACGACGGCTCGGGCAGCACGCAGGTGCTGTACTTCGCCGCCTGGTTCATCCTCTTCGCGGCGATCACCATCGCCATTGTCGCCAGCGGTGCGGCGGGCCGGATGAAGTTCTCGGCCTGGTTGGTGTTCGCGCCCATCTGGCTGACGCTGGTGTACTTCCCGGTTGCACACTGGGTGTTCGCCGCCGACGGTGACGGTATCAGTGGTGGGTTCCTGCTGAACGACATCGGCATTCACGATTACGCCGGTGGCACGGCCGTCCACATGAACTCCGGTGTGGCGGCCCTGGCCCTCGCCATGGTGCTCGGGGCGCGCCGCAAGAGGATGGAGCGCCCGAACAATGTCCCGATGGCGTTGCTCGGCGGTGGCATCCTCTGGTTCGGCTGGTTCGGATTCAACGGCAGCTGCGCCCTCGGGGCCAGCTTCCTGACCCAGGTCGTCATCCTCAACACCCTGCTTGCCGGGAGCGCCGGCATGATCGGCTTCTGCCTCATCGAGAAGTGGCGCGAGGGTCACGCCACCTCACTCGGCCTGATCACCGGTGCCGTCGCAGGACTCGTCGGAATCACCCCGGCCGCCAACACGATGACGCCGCTCGGTGCGCTGGGCGTCGGCCTGCTCGCGGCCGCCGTCGTCGCGCTTCTGCTCAGTTTCAAGAGCAAGTTCACGGTCGACGACACCCTGGACGCGTTCGCCGTGCACGGCGTCGGCGGCATCGTCGGCACCCTGTGCATCGTGCTGTTCGCCTCGGAGTCGGCTCCCGCCGGAGTGCAGGGCATCCTGTTCGGCGGTGACATCGGCATCCTGTGGAGGGAGCTCGCGGGCATCGTCATCACCTGCACCTACTCCTTCGTCGTGACCTGGCTGATCGCCAAGGGCCTCGACAAGGTGATGACCCTGCGTGTCGACGAGGAGACCGAGATGAACGGCCTCGACTCGACCGTTCATGCGGAGACCGCTTACGAGATCCCGGCAGCCGGTGTGGGACATGCACCGGGTCTGGTCGCGACCGTTCCGCCGAAGGTCGGTCCGGCGAATGCGGGAGCGGCGGAGCCGGTGCCGGCATCCACCTGATCCGCGTCCATCGCAGCCACGTCGGCGGGGACGACATCCAGCGGGGGTTCACCGGTCACGGTGGGCCCTCGCCCGCGTCTGCCGAACTCAACGCCCGAAACAGCGGCACCACACAGACGCCGACGATCTCGGCGATCCCCGCGTCATCGAGCGACCGCCGTAACAGTGTCTCGTTCCGCAACAGGTCCATGGGCAGTGCGAGTGCGCGTGTCGGGATCGGGGATGGACCGAGTTCGCCTCTCGCACGGGCGTGTTCGACGATCGGGCCGACCACATCGGCCGACCGTCGGAAGATGACCTCCCGCATAGCCTGGGCAGTCGTCTCGTCGGCACCGGAGAGGATGCCGAGGATCATGCCGCGGCCACGGTGCATGAAGAGCTCGTTGCCGTCGCGCAGCAGCTGCGTGAGGTCGTCGACGAGCGAGCCGGTGTCGGGGGTGTGCAGCGGGGAGGAGTCAGCGCCGACCATCGAGGCGAACACCATCGAGGCTTTGGTCGGCCACCGCCGGTACAAGACGGCCTTACTGGTCTCCGCGGCTGCGGCCACACCCTCGAAGGTCAGCTGGGCGTAGCCGTGTGCCATCAGTTCGCTCTGCACGGCGGCGTGGATCGCGGCCTCGAGATCGGCGCCCCGGCGTCGTGTCGCCACCCTCACTCCTCGTAAGAAACGTTGCGTTTCCTAGAACGATAGCCTACCGTTTTAGGAAACGTACCGTTTCTTAAGGACTTGACATGGCAATGCTGTCCCCGGCAGGCGGAACCGCCGCCCGTCCGAATCCACGCACCGTCATCGGACTCGTCGTGGGTGTCGCCGCGCTGCTGGCTGCGATGGTCACCGCGTTCGCGCTCCCCGCGGCCAACTCCGGACCGCACGACGTCCCGATCGGGGTGGTCGCGCCGGCGGCGCAGGCCGATCGTCTGAGTCAACAGCTCGACGGCTTCGATGTCACCCGCTACGACAGTTCCGAGGCCGCACGCGAGGCGATCGAGCACCGCGACATCTACGGGTCGCTGATCGTCGAGGGCCGAAACGTCGACGCGATGGTCGCTTCGGCGGCGAGTCCCACTGTGGCCACGGCCATCTCGGCGATCGGAAGTCGCGTGTCGCAGACTGCCGGTGGGACGTCGCAGACCGTCGACATCCGATCATTCCCACCAGACGATCCCAAGGGCGCCGGGCTCGCCGCCGGTGCATTGCCGCTCGCGCTGGGTGGCTGGATCAGCGCGATGGTCATCATGCTGCTGATCCATACCCCGGGTGCCCGGGTGCTCACCGCTCTCGGCGTCTCGGTGGTGGGCGGATTGGTCCTCGTGGCCACCCTGACCTACGTCATCGGCACGTTTGACGGCAACTACTGGGTGACCAGTCTTGCCGCGATGCTGGGTATCGCCGCAACGTGTTTCGCGGTTCTGGGATTACGTGAGCTCCTCGGCGGGGCCGGATTGGGTATCGCAGCGATCCTGTTGATCTTCCTCGGGAACCCGTTGTCGGGGTTGGCGAGTGCACCTGAGATGATCCCCACGCCCTGGGGCCGCATCGGTCAGCTCCTGCCACCCGGTGCCACCGGCACCATGCTGCGAGACGTCGCATTCTTCAACGGAAACGGGGCCCTTCACGCGATCGTGGTGCTGGTGTGCTGGCTGGTCGGCGGCCTCGCGTTGTACGTGCTGGGCGTCTGGCGGAACCGGCGTTCCCACGAGGTCGACGAGGACGAGATCCACATCGGACGGCATGCGGTCGACGACGGTGTCGTGACCTCGTAGCCTTCGATGCCTGCGTGGATCCGTGGATCACTGTGCGGGTGACCATGTGGGGTAGCCGACGTGGACGCATCCCTTCAACAGCCGGCGGTCGTAAGCGAGCACACCGGTGAGTTGCTCGCCGATGTGGGCGGCCGATGCGAGGTGGATGGCGTCCAGTGAACGCAGGGTCGATGGACCGATAGTCTCGGCGCGCGTAATGACGGCCTCGGTGATGGGGATGATGTCGATGCCGTCGAGCACTTTGCTCGCGCGATCCACCAGTCCGCTGCTTCCGTCGCGAACTGCGGTGCGCATCAGTTCGACTCGTGTCAACGCGCTGGTCACGAGGTTCTCATCGGCATGCTGCCGTAGCCAGGCGATGAGTGCAGATGTCTCGGCCTCGGACACGACGAGTTTGACGATGGCAGAGGTGTCCGCGTAGATCATCGTTCGTCGCGCACGCGGTCGAGCTCCGACGTCAGGTCTCCGACGGGCAGGTCCTCGACCGCGATCATGTGGAGAGAGCCGGGGCTCCGCGCGGGCGTGAGAACACCGGTCCTGATCAAGGCCTCGCGTCCGGAGGTCTCGGTAGAGACCGGCACGAGTCGTGCCACCGTCTTGCCGCGATTGGTGATCGAGATCTCTTCGCCCGCTTCGACCTGCGCGAGGTAGCGAGAGGCATGCTGGCGAAGCTCGCGGACACCGATGGTCGTCATGGAGGCGAGCGTAGCACACGATGTGCTACTCTTGCTCGTGTGGCTCAGTGGCTGAGCCTCATCGCATCTCGCCTGCCCCCTCATACGGATTCAGGCTCAGCAGGAGATCGCCCTCGGCGAATCGCGAGTACCGGAAGTCATGCGGATCGACGTTCTTCAGTGTCGTCGAACCGCTGAGCAGGAGGTCGGCGACGAGTTTGCCGACGGCGGGGGAGATCTTGAATCCGTGACCGGAGAAACCGGTCGCCAGGAACAGGCCGTCGACCGGTGACGGCCCGATGATCGGGTTGTAGTCGGGGGTGACGTCGTAGGCGCCGACGTAGCTGCTCGTGATGCGCGGGTCGGGCATGTCCGGCAGGCGATGACCCATCTTCATGATGATCTTGTCGATGGTGCTCTCATCGGCGCGGTTGATGTAGTTGTCGGGGTCGATGTACTGCGGCACAGCATGATCGGAGTTGCCCACCAGCAGTTCGCCGTTGGGCTCGCGGCACACGTACGAGAGTCCGGCCAGATCGGACAGGACGGGAACCACCGGGGTCGGCTCGCCCTGGTCGATCAGTACGAGCTGCGCCCGCTGGGCCCGGACGTCCACGGGCACGCCGACGGGTTCGGTCAGCGCGGGTGTCCACGGACCTGCCGCGACGATCACGGTCTCCGCATGGATGGTGCTGCCGTCGGCGAGTTCGGCACCGATGACCCGATCGTCGTCGCCCTGCAGGAGCTTCGTGACAGTGGTCGACTGGCGGACCTTCACGCCGAGCTTGCGGGCGGCGGCGGCGAAGGCCATGCCCGCCATGTAGGCCTCACCGCGACCACCGAGTGGTTCGTAGGCGAACGCGGCGAAGTCATCGAGGTGCAGACCGGGCCAGAGCTCAGTCATCTTGTCGTGGCCGATCAGCGAGACGTCGATGCCGAGGCCTTGCATCAGCTCGACGTTGGCGTTCAACGGGGCCACGTTGTTCTCGCCGACGCCGACGACATAGCCACACTGCTGGAACGCCATGTCGTCGCCGAAGAGTTCGGTCGCGCGGGTGAAGACGTCGACGCCGTACCACGACATCGCGGCGAGCGACGGATTGCCATAGTGGCAGCGCACGACGCCGCTGGACTTTCCGGTCATGCCGGAGCACAGAGTGTCGCGTTCGACGACGAGGACGTCGGTCTCGCCCTGATCGGCGAGCGACCAGGCGATCGCGAGTCCTTCGAGTCCGCCGCCGACGATGAGAAAGCGGGTGGTGGTGGAGGTCATGTCGGGTTCACTTTCGGTGGATGAGGATGGGAGAGGTTTTGCGGAGCAGCGTCAGTTGACGTCGCCCGGCTGGGTGAGCAGTTCGGCGAGCACGGCGGCGAGAGCATCGCCACCGGCATCTGCATCGGGGTCCTCGACGTACTCGTCGGGGGAGTGCGAGATGCCCGTCGGGTTGCGCACGAACAGCATCGCGGTGGGGATCTCCTCCTTGAGCACGCCGGCGTCGTGGCCGGCGCCGGTGGGAAGGATGGGTGCGTCGGGCAGGATCGTGGAGAGTCGGCCGCGCAGACCGGGATGGAAGTCCACGCGTGGACTCATCGACGCCTCGGTGAGGATCATCGCGCAGTTCTCGGCGGCGGCATGTTCCCTTGCGGCGGCGGCGATGTCGGCGACCAGTGCGGCGACCACGGCGTCGTCGGAGTGGCGGACATCGAGCCAGACGTCGACGCGGGAGGCGATCACATTGCTGCCACCCGGCACGGGGTCGAGTTTTCCGACGGTCGCGCGCGCGCCGTCGACCATCCTGCCGAGGCGCCGGACATCGAGGACTGTGGCGGCCGCGGCCAGCATCGGGTCCCGGCGGTCGTCCATCAGGGTGGTGCCCGCGTGATTCCCCTGGCCGCTGAACGACAGACGCCACCGTCCGTGCCCGAGGATCGACGAGCCGATCGCGATGGCACGGCCCTGGTCGATCAGTCCGCGTCCCTGCTCGACGTGGAGTTCGACGAAACATCCGATCTGTGAGAGTCGTTCGTCGTCGCGACCGATGGCGCGCGGGTCCAGACCGTTGCGGGATGCGAGGTCGGCGAAGGTGGTGCCGTCGGCGTCGACGAGCGCGGCGGCCCGTTCCGGCGTGACAGCCCCGGTCATCAATTGCGAGCCGAGGCAGGCCAATCCGTATCGGGAGCCCTCCTCCTCGGGGAAGACCGCGAGAGCGAGCGGCCGGTCCGGGCGGATGCCGCCCGCCTGGAGTGAATCGATGGCGGCGAGCGCGGAGGCGACGCCGAGCGGGCCGTCGAAGGCTCCGCCGCCGGGGACCGAGTCGAGATGGCTTCCGGTGACCACGGCGTCGGCGAGTGGCAATCCTGCGGGATTCCACCAGGCCCAGATGATCCCGTTGCGGTCGGTCTCGATCTCGAGCGAGCGCTGCGCGGCGGCCGCCGTGAACCACTCGCGCAGTTCGAGTTCAGCGGTCGAATAGACGGGGCGGCTGTAACCACCTCGGGCGCTGTCGGTTCCGATCTCGGCGATCTCGGCGAGCAGGCCGCTCACCGAGGTGGTGCGGGTGAGTGATTCGGTCACGGCAAGCTCTCCTCTGTAGACGGGTGGATGTGGGCGACGGCGACGGTCGCGGCTCCGGTGACGTCGCGCGGCGAACCTTCGAGAAGCAGGCTGTCCCAGCGCCGTAATTCCTTGCCGTCGATCTCGAGGGAACCGGCGAGCACGGTCAACACGGCGTCGTCGTCGGGGCCGATCGTGTGAGCGCCGCGCAGATTGCGCAGCGTGAGGGTGCCGTCGCAGGTCTCGCGGCGGGCCATCAGGTTGAGCAATCGCGTGGGGCGTCGAGCCGGGGTGGCGCGGACGTCGTCCTCGCCGTCGAAGCCGATGCGGTCGAGCAACGCGAGGGTGTGGGTCGTCCCGTTGACGGTGAGGTCGACCGGGTCGTCACCGACGACTACCGCAGTCCGCCGCATCCCCGGGAACAGCGAGAACGCGCAGTCGGTCTCGATGTCCGCGAGGCTCAGCGTCCAGTCCGGGTGGTCGGTGCTGCGCGAGGCGATTGTTCCCGAGGCGATGCGCCGGGTGACACCCGCACCGTTGCGCCACGGCGTCGGCGGGAGCGTCGACGCGCGAACGACCGGTCCGGTCGGTGGAGCCATCGGGTGGTCGAGGGGAATGTGATCGATCGTCATGAGAGTGATCCGTCCGCGGTGATGTCGGTGGATCTTCAGTAGACGACGCAGATTGTGAAAACTCCAATATGTATTTGACTGTGATTATTCTGCTTTTGAGAATAGTCATCATGGAGCTCCGTCACCTGCGCTATTTCCGCGTCCTCGCCGACGAACTGCACTTCGGACGGGCGGCCGCCCGCCTGCACATCTCTCAGCCTCCGCTCACCGCGCACATCAAGGATCTGGAACGTGAAGTCGGTGCACGCTTGTTCGACCGCACCACCCGACGCGTAGCGCTGACCGGCGCCGGGGAGGTGTTCGCCGAACGGGTGGGTGAGTTGCTCGAACGACTCGATGATGCGGTAGTCGAGGCGCGCGACCACGCGGAGGGTCGTCGCGGGCGCATCCGGGTGGGTTTCGTCAGCTCGGCCAGCGGCACAGTGCTGCCTCCCGGGCTGCGGATCTTCCGGGAAATCCATCCGCACGTGCGCGTCGACCTGTCGCCGCTGACGACCCGCGAACAACTCGATGCGCTCGCGGCGGGATCACTCGACGTCGGGCTGATCCGATCCGGGGGCGCAGAGCCCGGTCTCGGGGTGGAACCGTTGTTCTCCGAGCCGATGGTCGCCGTCCTCCCGGTCGAGCACCCGCTGGCTCCACGCGACAACCTCCGGGTCGATGACCTGGTCGACGAACGACTGATCCTTTTCCCGAATGATCTGATGCCCGCCTACGTCGCGCAGATCTGGGCGATGTTCGCCGCGATCGGCGCCGAACCCCTCGTCGTCCAGGAGGCGATCCACCACGAGACCGTGGCCGGGTTGGTATCCGCCGGGGTGGGCATTTCCATCCTCCCGGCCTCGGTGTCGCGATTCCGGCCGACCGATGTCGTCATCCGTCCCATCGACGGCGCGCCGACGACGGCGCTGCTGATCGCGCGTCCCGAGGAGTCGTCGAATCCCGCCGTTGACGGGTTCGTCGAATGTCTGCGGGCCGCGCAGCGAGTGGATGGGTGAGGGGCCGGGTAGTCCCGTCAAACGGCATCTGTGGCACATGTCGGGATGCCCGCCATGTGAATGCGCACATCGTGCGCGATCGACACACAGGACTCACGACGTCGTAACAGGGTGGAAATAATCGGGATGTCTACTCGTTGTAGACAAAGTTTCCTAGCAGCAGACATACTGATCTCGACACCCTCACCGACGGAGAACCACCATGACCGACCGCAACGAACTCGCCGACCTGTGTGCGGCCTCGGGGACGAAGTTCATCCTGGCCCTGTTCGTCGACCTCCGCGGCAAGCCCTGCGCCAAGCTCGTGCCCGTCGAGGCCGTCGACGAATTGGCGACCGACGGAGTCGGTTTCGCCGGCTACGCGGTGGGTGCCATCGGCCAGGAGCCGAAGGACCCCGACCTCATTGCCATCCCCGACATCGCGTCCTTCACACCGATCCCGTTCATCAAGGAGGGGCTGGCCGTCGTCCACTGCGATCCCCACGTCGAGGGCAAGCCGTGGCCGTTCGCGCCGCGCAACATCCTCAAGTCGCTCGTCGCGCAGGCCGCCGACGCCGGCTTCGAGCCGTGGGTCGGCGCCGAGGTGGAGTACTTCCTGCTCAAGCGCGCTGCCGACGGGTCACTCGTGACCGCCGACGATGCCGACGATTCGAATCAGCCCTGCTACGACGTTCGCGGCCTGACCCGCATGTACGACCATCTCACCGCGGTCTCCACGGCGATGAACCAGCTCGGGTGGAGTAACTACGCGAACGACCACGAGGACGGCAACGGTCAGTTCGAACAGAACTTCAAATATGCCGAGGCCCTCACCACCGCCGATCGCGTCATCACGCTGCGTTACCTGCTCTCGACGATGGCGGCCGAGCGCGGCATGGTCGCCACGTTCATGCCCAAGCCGTTCGCCGAGCGCACCGGCTCCGGTCTGCACTTCCATCTGTCACTGACCTCCGGCGGTACCCCCGTGTTCCCCGACGCCGCAGATGAGGATGAGCGTGGTCTCGGATTGTCGCCGACCGCATACGGATTCGTCGGCGGCATCCTCGAACATTCGTGTGCCCTGCAGGCTGTGATGGCCCCGACGGTCAACTCCTACAAGCGAACCGGCGCCACCGCGACACGTTCTGGCGCTTCGTGGGCTCCTCGACGTCCCACCTACGGCGGCAACGACCGGACTCATTTCGTGCGGGTGCCCGATGAGCAGCGCGTCGAACTCCGTGGCGGAGATGGTTCCGCCAACCCGTATCTGGCGATCGCGGCCGCGCTCGGCGCCGGGCTCGACGGCGTGAAGCGCAGTCTCGACCCGGGCGTGATCGGTGGATGTCCCGAGCACATCGAGTCGCTACCGCTCACGCTGCTCCACGCGGTGGAGGCGCTCGACGCGGATCCGGTCATCTCCGGCGTCCTGAACGCCGCAGTGCCCGAGGCCGGGTCCGGCGATGCCGGACTCGTCTCCGACTACTTCTCTCGACTCAAGCGCGAAGAGTTCTTCGCGTGGCACTCCGCGGTCTCCCCCTGGGAGATCGAGAACTACCTGACCGCCTTCTAACCCGCCTGATCAGACAGCCGCTACTCTCAGACAGACAAGGACTACAGACGACATGTGCGGAATCGTCGGGTTGCACCTGCGCAACCCTGAACTCCATCCTCGCCTCGGTGAGCTTCTCGGCCAGATGCTGGGCGAGATGCAGGACCGAGGCGCCGATTCGGCCGGCATCGCCATCTACGGCGATCCGACCTGGTCACCTGCCGGGCAGGGTTGCGTGTCGCTGCTCGAAACCGGCATCGGTGCAGATGAACTGGACGCCGCGACCATCGCCGTCGGCACAGCACTGGGAAGCGAGGTCACGGGTCGGCTCGTCGACGCCACACTCGTGCTCAGCGCCGAGGTCGACTCGGAGACCCTGCTCGCGACGGCCACCACGGTGTACCCGGAGGCGCTCGTAGCCGGCTTCGGCGCCGACATGACGGTCCTCAAGGGCGTCGGTGCGCCGCGTGATCTGGTGCGGGCGTGGGGATTGTCGAACGCGAGCGGCTGGCAGGGTGTCGGACACACCCGTATGGCCACCGAGTCTGCCGTCACCCCATCGGGCGCACACCCGTTCGCCGTCGGACCCGAGCAGTGCCTGGTGCACAACGGCTCGTTCTCCAATCA
Organism: Gordonia sp. ABSL11-1; assembly: GCF_030315685.1. Classification (GTDB taxonomy): domain Bacteria; phylum Actinomycetota; class Actinomycetes; order Mycobacteriales; family Mycobacteriaceae; genus Gordonia. The sequence goes on from NZ_JASXSI010000028.1 coordinate 39,795, forward strand.
CGCGACGATCCGCCGCGAACTGCGCGCCGAGGGCGTGTCGTTCGACAGCGAGAACGACACGGAGGTGGGAGCGCGCTTCGTCGCGCACCAGCTCGCGCAGGGTAAGGATGTCGAGACCGCGCTGAAAGAGGTGTGCGCCACCTTCGACGGTTTCTACACCCTGCTGGTGTCGAATCACGATTCGTTCGCGGTGGTTCGTGACGCCATCGCCTGCAAGCCGGCGGTCATCGCCGAGACCGACGACTGGGTCGCCATGGCCAGCGAGTACCGCGCACTGGCCCACCTGCCCGGCGTCGCCGAAGCCCGAATCTGGGAACCCGAGCCGGAGGTGGTCTACGCATGGACACGCTGAACCCCAACCACACGTTCGACCTCGCCACCACGTCTCTGCGAGACGTCAACGGGGCCTTGCACAGTGACGACGTGTCCGGCGAGATCGTGATCGACAACCCGTCCGGTGCGCACAGCGTCGCCGCCGGGGTCAACGCGCCGGTCAAGATCACCGTCAACGGACATGTCGGCTACTACGCCGCGGGGATGAACCAGCAGGCCGAGATCACCATCAACGGCAACGCGGGAACGGGTGTCGCCGAGAACATGATGAGCGGCACCGTCGTCGTCAAGGGCAACGCCTCACAGTCGGCAGGCGCGACCGCGCATGGTGGTCTCCTGGTCGTCGAAGGCGACGCAGCGGCGCGCTGTGGGATCTCGATGAAGGGTGTCGACATCGTCGTCGGCGGCGACGTCGGCCACAACAGCGCATTCATGGCGCAGGCCGGTCGTCTCGTCATCCGTGGCAATGCCGGTGACGGTCTGGGCGATTCGATCTACGAGACACGGATCTACGTGCGCGGTGACGTCGGCTCCCTCGGTGCCGACTGCATCGCGAAGCCGATGCGTGCCGAGCACCTCGACGAACTGGCCGGCCTGCTCAAGGCCGCCGGGTTCAAGGACGACGACCCGACGGACTACACGCGATACGGGTCGGCCCGCGAGCTCTACCACTTCCACGTCGACAACACGTCTGCCTACTGAGGACCTCGGAGAACACCATGACCGACAATCTGTCCGTCGAACACCGCGGGCTCCGCGAGTCCGCCACCTTCGACCGCACCACCATCGCCGCCATCCAGCGGGCCGCCGACACCGGGATCTACGACATCCGCGGCTGGGGAGCCAAGCGCAAGTTGCCGCATTTCGACGATCTGCTCTTCCTGGGCGCCTCGATGTCGCGGTATCCATTGGAGGGATACCGCGAGCGGTGCGACACCGACGTCGTGCTCGGCGCGCGGAATGCCAAGTTCCCCTTGCACCTCGACACCCCGGTCACCATTGCCGGGATGAGCTTCGGCGCGTTGTCGGCGGGCGCCAAGGAGGCGTTGGGTCGCGGCGCGTCGGAGGTGGGGACGTCGACGACCACCGGTGACGGCGGGATGACCCCGGAGGAGCGTGGTCAGTCGAAGAACCTGGTCTACCAGTATCTTCCGTCGCGTTACGGGATGAATCCCGACGACCTGCGTCGCGCGGACGCGATCGAGATCGTGCTGGGACAGGGGGCCAAACCCGGCGGCGGTGGAATGCTGCTGGGCCAGAAGATCTCCGAGCGTGTCGCGTCGATGCGCACTCTGCCGGAGGGGATCGATCAGCGCAGCGCCTGCCGGCATCCCGACTGGACCGGGCCCGACGATCTCGCGATCAAGATCAACGAACTGCGTGAGATCACCGACTGGGAGAAGCCCATCTACGTCAAGGTCGGGGCGACCCGCACCTACTACGACGTGAAGCTGGCGGTGCACTCGGGCGCCGACGTCGTCGTCGTCGACGGCATGCAGGGCGGCACCGCTGCGACCCAGGACGTGTTCATCGAACATGTCGGCATCCCGACGCTCGCTGCGATCCCGCAGGCGGTGCAGGCCCTGCAGGAGTTGGGAGTTCACCGACGCGGGGCGAGCGGAGCGGCGGGGGATTCTGGAGTCCAGCTCATCGTGTCGGGTGGCATCCGTAACGGTGCCGACGTCGCCAAGGCCATGGCCCTCGGTGCCGACGCCGTCGCGATCGGTACCGCCGCGCTGATCGCCCTGGGCGACAATGATCCACGATACGCAGCCGAGTACGAGGAACTGGGTTCGGCGGCGGGCTTCTACGACGACTTCCACGAGGGTCGGGACCCCGCGGGTATCACCACACAGGACCCGGAGCTCTCTGCGCGGTTCGATCCGGTCGAGGGCGGCAGTCGGCTTGCGAACTTCCTGCGTGTGATGACGATGGAGGCCCAGACCATCGCGCGTGCCTGCGGCAAGGCGCATCTGCAGCACCTCGAGCCGGAGGACCTCGTGGCGATCACCATCGAGGCGTCGGCGATGGCCCGCGTACCGCTGGCCGGCACGAGTTGGATTCCAGGGCAGGGGTTCTGATCGGTTGGTGAGGGTCGTCCGGCAAGCTCTTCCGGGGCGCATTCCCGGGTGGAGGGACGGAATGCGACGATGTGCCGGGTCAGCCTCATCTATCCACACGAGGGTGTGCATTCGCGCGTCACACGCTATGGACGCCGGCACTCCCATGATCGGTGCCGACGCTACGGACGGCCGACGCCGGCAGTCGGCGCGATCGACGATGTGGTGACCGCGCTGCACTACGCCGCGCGGTGTTGTTCCGCCAAGGATTTCGTGATCCTGTGCGATTCGGCGATGAATCACGGGAAGCTCACAGAAGCGCAGCTGAGGACCGAATTCCGGCATTCCCCGCACTCGATACGTCGGCTGATCGACAAGTGCGACAAGTTGGCCGGATCCGGCACCGAGACCGCGGCGCGGCTCAGGCTGCGCGCGGCCGGGGTGACCGTCGAGGTCCAGCATCATGTCCCCGCTGTCGGGCACATCGATCTGCTCGTCGGGGAGCGTCTCGCGGTCGAACTCGACAGCCGCGACCATCACACGGGTGTGACGAACTACGAATCCGACCGTCGGCGGGATCGGTTGTTGGTCGCGGATGGCTACATCCCGCTCCGCCTTACCTATGGTCAGGTCTTTCGGCACTGGGAGGCCACCTACGCCGACATCCAGCGGATCATGCGGCAGCGGATCCATCGCCGTCGGGCGGGCTGATCGCGGACGTCGTATCTGATGAGTGCCGGCAAGATCGTGGCGCTGGGAAATGCTCCTGGGAAACGCTCCCTGGGAAGCCGCTCTTCAGCTGCGGCCCCCGGGAATGCGCCCCGGAGATGCACCTCCTGCAGCGAGCCCGTCGACACAGGGTCGATGCCTCCGCTGAGTCGGGCGCATTTCCGGGGTGCATTTCCCCGGGAGCGGCTTGGCGACTGTTCCAGGAACCCAGGAACCCAGGAACCCAGGAACTCAGGAACCCAGGAACCCGACCGCACATCGGCTGGTCCGCGAACTCGAGACCTGGGGAGCGCTGACCCGCCGCCCCGACAACACCTTCGTCGTCGGACGCCGGATGTGGGACCTCGGGCTGCTCGCCCCGATCCGGTCCGGCATCCGGGAGGTCGCCGCCCGGGGTGGTCCCGACGCCCGGCCGCAATCGGCCGTGGCCCGTCGTCGCGGCTCAGGTGGCGGCCCAGGGTGTCGGACGCGTGCTGCAGGACGTTGCTAGTCCGTCGGATCGTCCAGCGCCGTCAGGAACTCGTCGATCCGGGGCCAGGTGTTGGCTGCCGCGTCGGTGCCGGCGATGAGACCGAGATGACTGCTCTCGACCGTGGTGAAATGCACCTGCGGGGAGTCGGCGAACAACTCGACGCCATGCCGGGCCCCGGCCCAGCTGACGATCGCGTCGCGATGGCTGCCGAACAGCTGGATCGGCACCGCGATGGACGTCAGATCGACTGTCCGGTCGCCGAAATCGAGCACGCCGCGGGCGATCTCGTCACGGTAGACGAGGTTGACCCACATCTGCTCGGCGAGCTTGCCCGGATATCCGGGCATCGTGTCCTGGAACCAGTCGATGACCTGCATCCGTGCCAGCGCCTCGGTGTTGTCGGCGTTGCGCATGATGTAGCCGGGCTTCTTGATCTCCCGCTGCCACGCGGTCGCCCGGTAGGCGACCCGGACCAGTGGTGCCGGGATGCCGCCGAGCGCCTTGAGGCCGTAGCGCACCGGACTGGCCCCGATCGGTCGGACGACCTGCTTGACCAGCGGATAGGGCGGTATCAGCGAGTAGTTGAGCGGGGTCGCCACCGCGGTGATCGACCGTACCGGCAGTTCGGGGTGTGCGCCGGCGGTGAGGAACGAGACCGTCCCGCCGAGACTCCAGGCGACGAGATCGACCCGCGTGCCGGCGATCCCGTAGTCGTCCACGACGTTCTCGATCGCCTCGGGAACGATGTCGTCGAAGAAGTCCTCGAACCCGAGATGCCGGTCGGCGTAACCCATCTCGCCGAAGTCGATCACATAGGGGACGCGCCCGGTCGACAGCAGAAACGCGACGACGGACATGTCCGGCGACAGGTCATAGCAGCGGGCAGGGACGGCAAGCGGCGGCACGAGGAGAACAGGAGCGCGACCTGCGGCCCGAGCGGCCACGAGGTCGTCGTAGGAGCCGTGGCGACGGAGGTGCCGATGCGGGTCGTCGGCGATGAGCGTATGCGGCGTCGGCTGATCCTCGGCCACGCGCTCACCCCGGGTCAACCGGTACAGCGTACGGACTCCGTCGAGCATGCGTGTCTCCCCCTCGAATGATCTCGACGGGCGATCCTACGGGATCGGTGCGCCGGGCGATCGGCCCGCGTTCGGGTGCCCCGGTGACCCCTCAGGTGCCGAGGGAAGCGAAGATCGCGTTGGCGTATGCGGCCGACCGCTCCGACCCGATGATGCCCGGCGCCATCTTGTTCATCACGTAGGAGATGGTCATCTTCTGCAGGGGGAACATGATGGTCATCGACCCGCCCCAGCCACCCCAGAAGCAGATCCGCTCGTCGGGCAGGTAGGGCAGGGTCGCCGGTTCGGGCAGGCCGAAGCCGATGCCCCAGCGCAGCGGGACGCCGAGCACGAGGTCGACGCCCCGCACCTGTTCGTCGAAGATCTGGTCGATGGTCTTGTCCGACAACAGGTTCACTCCGTCGACGGTGCCGCCTCGGGAGATCACCGACAACGTGCGGGCAAGGGCGCGGGCGTTGGTGTGCCCGTTGAGCGCGCCGAGATCCGCGCGGCGCCATTCGATGGTGTTCGCCGCCGCAGCACTCGCGGCCGGGCCGGTGAATGTCTTGACCATGGGTGAGTCGGGGGAGACCGTGCTGAGATCGAGGTCCAGCGGTGGTGGCGGGATGATCTCGGCGATCCGGTCATCGTCCTCGGGACCGGCGCCGATCTGGAGGTCGGTGCCGAGCGGCCCGGCGATCTCGTCGGCGACGAACTGTTTGAGATGTTCGCCGGTGACCCGCCGGACGATCTCGCCGAGCAGGTGTCCCTGGTTCTGCGCGTGATAGCCGGACGCGGTCCCCGGCTCCCACCACGGCGCCTGGCGGGCCAGGTGTTCCACCGACGAGTCCCAGTCGTACATGTCGGGGACGGTGAACGGCTGATCCCACCCGGAGACGCCGGAGGTGTGCGCCATGATGTGGCGGACCTCGATGTCCGCCTTGCCGTTCTGGGCGAACTCGGGCCAGTACGTCGCCACCGGAGCATGCAGGTCGACGAGGCCTCGTTCGACGAGCACGAGCACCGCGAGGGCGGTGATCTCCTTCGTCGTCGACCACACGTTGACGATGGTGTCGCGTTCCCATGGCAGCGTGCGGGCCGCGTCGCGGTGGCCGCCCCAGATGTCGACGACGACCTCGCCGTCGATGTCCACCGCGATGGCGGCGCCGAGTTCCTCACCGGATGCGAGCTGCTCTGCCAGTGCGTCACGGACACTGTCGAATCGCGGGTCGGTGTCGCCGCGGACCTCGGGCATCTCGGTCATGGGATCACTCCTCGTCGGGCGATGTCGCCTCGCCGTCTGGGCTGACGGTAGATCACCGTGCGCGTCGCCGGTTGTGGTTTGCGTCGGAAAGCGGACGCAGACCACAACCGGTCACGATCAGCGAGTGTCCCTCAGCGTCGGCCCGTCACCTCTGGTCGCGGAGCTCGCGTCGGAGGATCTTGCCGGTGACGGTCTTCGGGAGCTCGCCGACGATCTCCACCTCGCGCGGGTACTTGTAGGCGGCCATCTGCTCCTTGCAGAACGCGATGAGTTCCTCCGGCTCGACGGCTGCTCCGTCCTGCAGGGACACGTATGCCTTGACCGACTCGCCCCGGTAGTCGTCCGGCACGCCGACGACGGCGGCCTCCCGCACGGCGTCGTGGGTGTACAGCACGTCCTCGACCTCGCGCGGCCACACCTTGTATCCGGACGCGTTGATCATGTCCTTCTTGCGGTCCACGACGTAGAACCAGCCGTCGGGATCCATGAAGCCGACATCACCGGTCCTCAGTTCGCCGCCGGGGAGCGACTCGGCCGTCTTGTCGGGCTTGTTCCAGTACCCGCGCACGACCTGTGGCCCGGACGTCGCGAACTCGCCGATCTCGCCGACTCCGACGTCGTCGCCGTCCTCTCCGACGACCCGCACGATCGTGTTGAACACCGGAACCCCGACCGACAGCGCGCCCGATGTGGGGTCGACCGGCGCCCGGACACCCAGTGGCACCCCGTGCGACGGCGACGACGTCTCGGTCAGCCCGTAGATGTTGTGGATGTAGGCGCCGAACACCTTCTCCAGGCGATCCGCCATGGCCGGTGCGATCGGCGCACCGCCCGAATACAGCACGCGCAGACTCTCGAAGTCGGCCGGCGTTGCGCCCGGTGCGGCCGACAGCGCGTTGAACGCCGTGATCGCCGCGACGGTGAACACCGGCCGGCGTTCGCGGATCGCGTCGAGAGTGACGTCGGGCGCGAACCGGTGGGTCAGGGTGAGCGGCGCGCGCACCAGCATCGACGTCATCACATGACCCACGAGACCGGTGATGTGGAACAGCGGCGCGACACCCAGCACGCCTTCACCGGGTTTCAGCCCGGTCCAGTCCCGGTACGTCTGTGCGTTGAACGCCAGATTCCCGTGGGTGTTCATCGCGCCCTTGGGTTCTCCGGTCGTGCCCGAGGTGTAGGTGAGCACGGCGATGTCGTCGGCGGTCGGCGACGGAGTCGGCGGCGGCGTGCCGTCGAACCGGTCGATCGTCTCGACGAGGTCGAGAGTGCCGGCGGAGCGTCGTCGTTGCGCACCGGCGAACAGCCGCGGATCGTCGCGGGTCTGGAAATCCAGCGGTGACGTCGTGACGACCGTCCGCACCGCCGTCGTCCCGGTCCCGATCACCGGCTCGGCGACGTCGACGTACAGATCGTCGAGTGTCAGCAATGCCGTCGCGCCCGAGTCGGTCAGCATGTAGGTGAGCTCACGCTGCTTGTTCATCGGGTTGATCGCGACCGCGATGCCGCCCGCCTTCCACGCCGCGACGATCCCGATCACGAACGCCGGATTGTTCTGGACATAGACCGCCAGCCGATCACCGCTGCCGAAACCCTCGGCCACCAGCCTGGCGGCCAACGCGTCCGCGGCCGAGTTCACCTCCTCGAACGTCAGCGTCGCATCGAAGTAGTGCAGGAAGGCGGAGTCCGGCTCCGCCGCGACCGCCGCATCGAAGACGGCGAGGGCGGTGGGGTGTTCGACCTCGATGTCGGCCGGGCTGCCCGCCGGATAGCGGGCGAGCCACGGCCGGTCCGCGTAGGTCACTTGATCACCACCGGGTTCACCGGCGCGCCGGTGGCGCGATGGATCTTCAATGGCGCTGCGACGTAGAAGAATTCGTACACACCGTCGGCAGCGCAGTCCTCGGCGAGCTTCTCCAGGTCGCAGATCTCGGTGAAGGCGATGCCCAGGTTGCGCATCAGGGCGTTGTGCAGCACGAGAGCGACACCCGAGTGTGGATCGGTGGTGACCTCGTTCGCGATCGTGTCGGTGACCAGATTCGGGATCTCCTTGTCCTGGAACCAGTTCACCAGTTCGGGCGAATACACCAGGCCGGGTTCGCAGAAGTCGCCGTAGAACGCCGACTCGTCCTCGAAGAACAAATCGAGATGGTTGGTGCGAATCAGCAGGATGTCGCGTGGCTTGATCTCGATTCCCTGTGCGGCGGCGCACTTCTCGAGATCGGTGTGGTCGAAGGTCCGCCGGGCCTCGAGATGGGCGACGCCGAGATGTCGGGCCATGTCCAGAAGCACGGCACGGCCGGCGACACCGCGCTGGGCGATGGGCTCGACGCTGGCCTTCTCCAGTCCGCCCACGGTGGTGCGGGCGTCGTAACCGTTGTAGATCTGCCCGTCGTACCAGACGTGACCCAGGGCGTCGTACTGCGTCGATCCCTGGAGGAACGCATTGATCTTGTCGTCGGCGTAATGCAGACCGCCGGGGAAGGCCGGTCCGTCGCCACCCTCGTCCCAGTTCGACTCGTCCAAGATCATCTCGCGCGTGGCCGGACTGCGCCCCGGCCACACCGGGTCGCCGTTGGGATCACCGATGAGTCGCTGCAGGGTGAACAGTTCGCCCTTCTTGATCAGTCCGACACCGGCGAGCACCTGCCCGGCGGTCAGATAGTTGAGGCTGCCGACCTCGTCGTCGGCGCCCCACTTGCCCCAGTTCGACGGGGATCCGGCAAGGAGTTCGGTGAGATCGGGTGCGGTGGTCATGGGCGCCTCTCCAGTGAGTCGTTTCGCGGACTGAACGGTTCGAGCGAACGTTCGGAATGTTCAGTGAGACGAGGATCACAGGTATCGGGGCGCACGTCAAGGGCTTCGCCGAAATCGAAAATGGCTGTCGGGCAAACGCTTTCCGGTTCAGCCCGGCTGAACTCGCATGAGCGCCCCGGCGTGGTCGGCGTACTCGCGGGCGACATCGGCCGGGGCCAGCGGCCCGGAGGGTGAGAACCAGTACGGCAGCGCCATGCACATCGTCGCCACGACGCGGGTCGCGCTGCGGGGATCCGGGGTGGCGAACGTGCCGTCGGCGGCGGCGCCGAGGGCTGCGTCGTCGAGGCGTCGTTGCAGGCGCCGCCGTGCCGCGATGATGTCGCCACGCGTGGGCTCTTCGAGGCTACGCATCTCGGTGGCGGTGATGAACGCGAGGTCTCGGCGGACAGCGTGGCACAGCGCCAGCGCCTCGACCATGAGGGCGAACCTCTCCGCCGGGGTGTCGCCGTCGGCCTCCGCGGCGACGACCCGCCATTCGATGTCCTCCATGGTGCGGGTCATCAGTGTGGCGAGGAGGTGCTGCTTACTGCGGTGATAGTGGTAGATCCCGGCGACGCTGCTGTCGGCGGCGGTGGCGACCAGCCGCATCGTCGCTCCGTGATAGCCCAGGTCGGTGAACACCTCGACCGCCGCACGCAGAGCCGGGTCGAGGTCGAGATCGGTGAAATGACGCCAGTCGCCGGCGGCGGGCACCGGGTCCACCGGGGCGGCTGGCTGCGGTTGCGGGCTCAGCAGGGATGCCGGGGTGACACCGAGATGTTCCGCGATCTCCTGCAGCCGGTCGATGGTGAGCGCGACCTTGCCGTTCTCGATCGCACTCATCGTCCCGACACTGACTCCGATCCCCGCAGCCAGCCCGCGCAAGGTCAGTCCGGCTCGGACGCGGGCTTGGCGGACCGCGGGACCGGTCGGGGAGGGTTCGGCCATACTGAACACGGTAGCGCCGCGTCCCCTCGGTCGTAGACTGCAGCCGACAACGGCTGCAGATACGGGAGCGCGCAGTGATTCGAGTGCGGCGCGGTGAGGAACCGGTCGGGAACGGGGTGGAGGTCGGGTGAGCGCATACGACGACCGGCCGTGGCTCGCGCACTACGGTGACCGGCCGGCACACCTCCGGGTGGAGCACGGCACCGCGATGGACATGTTCGATACCGCCGTGCGCGCCGCTCCCGACGATCCGGCGCTGCACTATTTCGGCACCACGACGACATGGTCCCAGCTCGACCGGGCGTCGGACGCTCTCGCGACTCTCTTGATGATGCGCGGATTCCGGGCGGGCGACCGGTGTGCGCTCCAGGTCCAGAACGATCCGGCCTTCGTGATAGGGCTCGTCGCCGCGTGGAAGGCGGGCGGAATCCCGACCGCCATCAGCCCGATGAGCACGGCCGACGACCTGGGCTGGTTACTCCGCCGGTACGAACCCGCCGCCCTGCTGGTGCTCGACGAGCTGTACGCCGACGTCGTGCGACCCGTTCTCGCAACCGATTCCGATGTCTCGATCCCGGTGGTGGTCACCGCATCGGGCCTCGACGGTCAGACTCGCGACGACCCCCGGGTGTTCGACGGAGTGCGGCGACGTCGGCCGGCCGACACCATCGACCTGGCCGAGTTGGTGGCCGGCCACGACGGATCGGCGCCGCGGCGTCGTCCGGTCGGTCCGGGAGACGTCGCCGCACTGCTGGCGACCTCCGGCACCACGGGGTTCCCGAAGGGCGCCCGCATCAGCCACGCGAACCTGACGTTCAACACGCAGACCTACCGTGACTGGACCGGCCTGCGGGACGGCGAGCCGATCCTGGCGCTGGCGCCGATCTTCCACGTGACCGGACTCGTCGGGGCGGTGACACTGTCGATGTTGCTGCGGTCCCCGGTCGTTCTCACCCACCGCATCCATCCGGGCGTGGTCGCCGATGCGATCCGTGAGTACCGGCCGGCGTTCTCCGTCGCGGCGATCACCGCCTACATCGGTCTCGCCGACGAGTCCGACATCACACCCGCCGAGATGTCGTCCCTGCGATTGCGGTACTCCGGTGGCGCACCGATCGATCCGGTCGTCGCCGAACGTCTGGAGGAGGCCCTCGGCGGGTATGTCCACAACATCTACGGTCAGACCGAGACCACCTCGCCATCACACATCGTGCCCGCCGAACTGCGTGCACCGGTGGACGACGAGACCGGTGTCCTGTCGGTCGGGCTCCCGGTGTCCAACACGGTGGTCCGGGTCGTCGACGATCACGGCCGCGATCTCCCGGTCGGGGAGATCGGTGAGCTGATCACGAGCGGTCCGCAGGTGATCGGCGGGTACTGGGACGATCCCGAGGCCACCGCGGCAGCGCTGACTGGCGGCGAATTGCGCACGGGGGACATCGGATTCATGGATGCCGACGGCTGGTTCTACGTCGTCGACCGGAGCAAGGACGTGATCAACGCGGCCGGTTACAAGATCTGGCCGCACGAGGTGGAGTTGGTGCTCGGCCGTCATCCCGACGTCGCGGAGGCCGCCGTTGTCGGCATACCCGACGACTATCGCGGTGAGACGGCCAAGGCGTATGTGGTGCCACGGCCGGGCGCGACCGTCACCGAGGCGGATCTGGTCGGGTACTGCCGCGAGCGGATGGCGGCCTACAAGTATCCGCGTGAGGTCGAGCTCGTCGGCTCGCTGCCCCGGTCGGCGACCGGGAAGCTGTTGCGGCGCAAGCTTCGCGGATAGGTGAAGGGTGTGCCGGAATCCGGCACACCCTTCAACGGGTCTTCATGTGGGGAGCGGTTACAGCCCCAGATCCCGACCGATGATGTCCTTCATGATCTCGGTGGTTCCGCCGAAGATCGTCTGGATGCGGGAGTCGGTGTAGGCGCGGGCCACCCGGTACTCGTTCATGTAGCCGTAGCCGCCGTGCAGCTGGACGCACTGGTCGATGACCTTCTTGGCGAGTTCGGTGCACCACCACTTGGCCTTCGATGCGTCGACGGCGGTGAGCTCACCGTCGACGACGGCCTGCAGGCAGCGGTCGAGGTACTGCTCGGCGATGTCGAGCTCTGTGGACTGCTCGGCGACGACGAATCGGTTGTGCTGGAAGGTGCCGATCGGCCTGCCGAAGGCCTTGCGGTCCTTCACGTACTGCAAGGTCTCCTCGTGCACCGCACGGGCGCCCGCGATCGCACCGATCGCGATCGAGAGGCGCTCCGACGGCAGGTTGTGCATCAGGTGGTAGAAGCCCTTGTTCTCCTCGCCGAGCAGGTTCTCCCGCGGCACGCGCACGTCGGTGAAGTGCAGCTCCGCGGTGTCGGCCGCCTTGAGGCCCATCTTGTCGAGTTTGCGGCCCCGCTCGAAGCCCTCCATGTCCCGCTCGACGACGAGCAGCGAGAAGGCCTTGTGGCCCGCCGAGGGATCCGGGTTGGTGCGGCAGACCACCACGACGAGGTCGGAGTTGATACCGGCCGAGATGAAGGTCTTGTTACCGTTCAGGATGTAGTGGTCGCCGTCGAGCTTGGCGGACGCCTTGATGCCCGCCAGGTCGCTTCCGGCGCCGGGCTCGGTCATCGCGACGGCGAGAATCGTCTCGCCCGTTGCCATTCCGGGCATCCAGCGCTTGCGCTGCTCCTCATTCGCGAGGTTGAGGAAGTAGGGGACCAGGACGTCGTTCTGCAGACTCAGGCCGGGGGCCGCGCCGCCGAAGCGCGCGAACTCCTCGACGACGACCGCATTGAACCGGAAATCGTCGGAAACGCCGCCGCCGCCGTACTCCTCGGGGATGTTGAAGCCGAGCAGCCCCGCCTCGCCGGCCTTCAGGTAGGACTCGCGGTCCACCTGGCCTGCGGCGTCCCACTTCTCGACGTTCGGGGCGCATTCGCGGGCGAGGAACTCGCGCGCGCTCGCGCGGAGCTGTTCGTGCTCGGGTTCGAAGACTGTGCGCTTCATGGTTCGCTCCTCAGATGGGTGTCTCGGTGTTGTCGTCGATCATCGGTTGTGCTTGTTCGACGGTGGTCAGTCTCGTTGCGGCGGTTCGGCTCCGACCGCTCGGAGCGATGTCGCCGCGTACGAGGTGGCGATCTCCGCCGGGGTGCGGGGGCCGCCGTGGTGATACCAGGTGGTCACCTCCTGGCAGGCGCCGAGAAGGTAGCGCAGGACTTCCTTGACGTCGTCGTCCAGGTGGAAGTCACCGGAGGACATGCCGTCGCGGAGCACACCTTCCAGCAGATCCTCGACCTCGGTGCGCATGCCGACGTAATGACGGCGATGCTCGTTGTCCGCGTCGAGGTAGCGCAGCTCCCTTGCGACACTGGCCAATTCGAGGTCCGCGGTCATGTGCAGGACGATCGCCTCGATGGCGTTCGACAACTGCTCGGTGGGTGTCGCGCCGTCCGCGATCGCCGCACGCACGCGCCGCAGCACCGACGTCATGCCCGCTTCGAGGAGTGCGACGAGGATGCCCTGCTTGTTGTCGTGGTGATAGTAGAGCGTCGGCAGCGACACCCCGGCCCGTGACGCGATGTCGCGGATCGAGGTGCCGTGGAAGCCGCGGTTGTGAAACGACTCCTTGGCGGCTGCGAGCGTGACCGGCAGGGTGATCGGTACGATCACCCGCCAGTCGTCGAGGGTGTCGTCGGCGACTGCGGGTCCTGTGGTGGCAGAGACGGTGTCAGACACGTTCGATGATCGTGGCATTCGCCATGCCCGCGCCTTCGCACATGGTCTGCAGCCCGTAGCGGCCGCCGGTCGCCTCGAGGTGGTTCACCAGTGTCGCGAGCAGTCGCGTGCCCGACGAGCCGAGCGCGTGGCCGAGGGCGATTGCACCGCCGCGCGGGTTCAGCTTCGCCGGGTCGGCGCCGAACTCGTGGGCCCAGGCCAGCGGCACCGACGCGAACGCCTCGTTGACCTCGTAGGCGTCGAGGTCGTCGACGGACAGGCCCGACCGTTCCAGGATCTTGCGCGTGGCCGGGATGGGCGCGGTGAGCATGAAGATCGGGTCGTCGCCGGCCAGCGCGAACGAGTGGAACCGTGCGCGCGGGGTGAGGCCGAGCTTGGCGGCCATCGTGTCGCTCATGATCAGGGCGGCCGACGCTCCGTCGGTGAGCGGTGACGAGTTGCCGGGCGTGATGTGCCAGTTGATCTCCGGGAATCGCTGCGCGCTCTCCTCGGAGTGGAAGGACGACTTGAGCCCGGACAGGCCCTCGGTCGTGGTCGACGCGCGGACGGTCTCGTCGACGGTGTGGGTGATCTGCGCACCGTCGGCGTCGGTGACGTCGATCGGGATGATCTCGCGGTCGAAGAATCCGTCCGCCGCCGCCTGCGCGGCCCGCTGGTGGGATTGTGCGGCGAATGCATCGAGGGTGTCGCGGTCGAACTTCCACTTCGCAGCGACCAGTTCGGCCGAGATGCCCTGTCCGACAAGGCCATCGGGGTAACGGGCAGCGATGCTCGGGCCGTACGGGCTGCGCCCGACGGTGGTGAAGCCCATCGGTACCCGGCTCATGGATTCGACGCCCGCGGCGATCACGACGTCATACGCGCCGGCGATGACGCCCTGGGCGGCGAAGTGGGCGGCCTGCTGGCTGGATCCGCACTGCCGGTCGACCGTGGTGGCCGGCACGGACTCGGGGAACCCGGCGGACAGCAGCGCGGTCCGCGAGATGTTCAGCGCCTGCTCGCCGGCCTGGCCGACGCATCCGCCGATCACGTCGTCGACGAGGGCGGGGTCGAGGTTGTTGCGCTCGACCAGGGTCTTGAGCACATGTGCCAACAGCTCGACGGGCTGCGTCTCCGAGAGGGCGCCGCCGGGCTTTCCCTTACCGGACGCGAGGCGGGCGACGTCGACGATGACGGCTTCAGGCATGAGGGTCCTCCCAGGGTGGTGTTGACCGGAACGGGCTGATCATCGGCGCAGACCATCGGTGCGACGTCAACGTGACAGCGCCGATCTAACGCTCGTTCTACTTGTCTAGCACGCCAGAACCCGCGGAATCAACAGTCCGCAGGTTCGCCTCGTGCGGCCTCGTCCTAGAGGGCGCCTTTGTCACCGTCACCCGCGGGCACGGCGCTGAACGTCTTGACATCGAGCGGACCCGCGAGCAGGGAGCCGATCGCCTTGCCGAGTTCAGTCAGCGCTGGTGCGCCGCCGTGGGTGGCGAGAGCCTCCATCGATTCCCACTTCTCGATCATCACGAGGTCGGTCGAATCGCCGGTGGCCTCGTGCAGGGCGTAGGTGTCGCAGCCGGGCTCGCCGTGTACCTGCGGGATGGCGGCCAGGACGGCGTCCCGGACGGCTGCCTCCTCGCCGGGCTTCGGTGAGATGGTGGCGACGACGATGACTGCTGACATGTGTGGTACTCCCTGTTCTGATGGGTCGGTCGGGGATCGGTGATGAGTCGATCCGCTCACCGACGGTAGGTGACGACGCCCCGCCGGTGACCCTGATTCGTCGAACCGGGGCCGAGTGCCCATCTCGAGTGGGCGTCAATCCCGAACGGGCTGTTCCAGATACGCGACGATTGCGCCGGCGAATCCGCGGCGGGCGAGTGCGTCGTCCTGGTAACTGCCCAACCGTGCCTCCGACACCAAACCGCGCATCGCGCCCGGGATGAATGCCGCAACGTCCCGAACGCGGCCGGGGTCGACCTCGAGATCGGCGAAGGCCTTCTGACACGCCCGGGCCCATGAGTGATTCCAGGAGGCGAACTCGGCGGCGGTCTGCGGGTAGAGCCGTTCGAGTTCGGCGTGATCACGCGGCAGCGCCGCGCGCAGGTTCTCGATCGCGCGGGAGTCGACGGACGTGAGCCCGAGGAACAGCGTCTCGACGATCTCGATGACCCGTTCGCGCAGCGGGGCGGTGTTGTTCTCGCGATAGGGGAGTTCGCCGCGGCGATCGGCGGTCCTGCGCAGCACCGCCGCCCACAGTCCGTCGACGTCGCCGAACTGGTACTTCACCGTCCCCCACGTGGCGCCGATGTCCTTGGCGATGCGGTTGGCCGACACCGACCCGGGATCACCCGAGGCCAGGGCGGCCAGCGCGGCATCGAGCATCGCCTCACGGGTTGCGAGTCCGCGACGGTTCGTGCGACGTCCACCGACGGCGTCGAGGGTCATGACTCCCGATCCTAACCGCGACCGAAGTTTTTCACAGAGCCCACTGTGAATCTTTCACAGAACCCACTATGGTTTTTCGACAGGACTCGCGTTCCCGGACGGGAGCACGCAGCAGCCAGGACGTGCGAGAGGAGTTCGGAGATGGCCAGGACCCCGTTGTCGATGGAGCCCACCGGCTGGTTCCAAGTGGCGTGGTCGGCGGAGATCGGCGAACGCGCCGTCCACCGGATGACGTACTTCGGGCGGGAGATGGTGGCGTGGCGGTCGGCGTCGGGGCAGGTCTCGGTGTTCGACGCCTACTGCGAGCATCTGGGCGCGCACCTCGGATACGGCGGCCACGTGGAGGGTGAGAACCTGGTGTGCCCGTTTCACGGGTGGGAGTGGAACAGCAACGGACGCAACGTCTGCATCCCGTATGAGAACCATCCCAATCGAGGCCGGCGCATCCGGAGTTATCCCGTCGTCGAACGCAACGAGGCCGTCTGGCTCTGGTACGACGCCGCGAACCGTCCGCCCCACTTCGACGTGCCGGACATCTTCGCCGACTTCGGGGACGACCGCACCGCCGACGACTACTACCCGCCGGTGCCGGCCGCGACCCTGTTCCGACCCGGCCTCGAGATCCACCCGCAGTACATCATGGAGAACGGCGTCGACTTCGCCCACTTCACGTTCGTGCACAAGACTCCGTTCATGCCGGAGTTCACCCGCCAGGACTTCTCCGGACCGGTCTCCTACGTCGACTTCACCATCGCCTTCGACGAGGGCGCCACGCTCGAGAACGCCACCAGCGGAGTCGAATCCATCAACGCCGGTCTGGGATGTTCGATCACCAAGAGCCGGGGGATGGTCGACAACCGGACGATGCCGGCGGTCACGCCCGTCGACGACCACACCTCCGACATCCGGTTCACCGTGTGGATCGGCCGCAAGGCGGGCGAGGAGCACGGCGACCTCACCCCGTACGGAAAGGCGATGGCGGACTTCGTCATCGAACAGTTCGAAGCCGACATCACCATCTGGGCGCACCAGCGTTACTCGGACCCGCCGGCGTTGTCGCGCAAGGAGTACGCGGGCTTCACCGCCCTGCGGGACTGGGCCCGCCAGTTCTATCCCGACGGCGGTCCCGCCGGCGTCGACCCCACCCGTCAACCCCAGAGCGGCGCGGTCATCCCCGCGTCGAGTCGCTGATTCAGGAGAACAGATCACGATGACCACCTCGACGCCGATCCGGGTCTTCCAGGTCGCCACCGGCAACCTCGGCACGGAGATGATCGGTCGGATACGAAGCCATCCGGACCTCGAACTGGTCGGATTGCACTGCTACACAGCGGAGAAGATCGGACGCGACGTGGGCGAGATCGTCGGTCTGGAGCCCATCGGCGTGATCGCCACCGGATCGGTCGACGAGATCATCGCCGCCCGCCCCGACGTGCTGACGTTCCACGGCGTGTTCCCCGACGAGGGCCTCTACGTCGCGGTACTCGAAGCGGGCATCGACGTCGTCACCACCGCCGACTGGATCACCGGCTTCCACCGCGACACGAATCATCCGCACGCCAGCGGCCGCAAGGTCTCCGAGGTGATCGCCGACGCCTGCCGGCAGGGCGGATCGACGTTCTACGGCACCGGCATGAATCCCGGTGCCTGCCAGATCATCGGAGTCGTCCAGTCCATGGACGTCGCCGACATCGAGAACGTCACCGTGACAGAGTCCGTCGACGTCTCCTGCCATCACTCGGTCGACACCTGGAAGGCAGTCGGATACGGACGGCCCGTCGACGACCCGTCGATCCCCGAGTCGCTCCGCAAGTACACCGAGGTGTTCGCGGACTCGGTCTACCTGATGGCCGACTGTTTCGACCTCGAACTCGACGAGGTCGCCTTCAGCTACGAACTCGGCGCCTGCACCAAGGACATCGACCTCGGCTGGTACACCCTCCCGCAGGGCTCGCTGGGTGGCAGCTACATCAAGTACCAGGGCATGATCGACGGCGTCGCACGGGTGGAGTCGCACCTCGAGTGGCAGATGACGCCGTACACGGATCCGTCGTGGGACATCAAGGGCTGCTACATCACCCACATCACCGGCGACCCGTCGGTGTACAGCAAGCACATGATTTTCCCGAAGGCCGGGGTGGATCTGTCGAACCCGGACTCGTTCGCATCGATCGGCATGACCGTGACCGGGCTGCCGGCCCTGAACTCGATCCGGTCCGTCGTCGCCGCCCCGCCGGGAATCCTCACCAGCGCCGACCTCCCTCTGCGGGGATTCGCGGGACGCTTCAAGCTCTGAGCCGCTCGCTGCGCTCCCGGCGTCGGTGTCATGCGACCCGCTCGCTGCGCTCCCGGCGTCGGCGTACTGTCGGCGACTACTGTCGGCGACATGGCCAGAACCGTTGCGAAAGCCGATGTCGTCGACCGTATCGCGCTGCTGGACTTCATCCGTCCTCGGCACCACATGATCCTGAGCACCACCCGCGCCAACGGGAGTCCGCAACTGTCACCGGTGACCGGCGGCGTCGACGAGGCGGGCCGCATCGTGATCTCGACCTACCCCGGTCGCGCCAAGGCGACGAACCTGAAGAACACGCCCGTCGCGAGCGTCGTCGTCCTGTCCGACGAATGGAACGGTGCATGGGTGCAGGTGGACGGTGACGCCGAGGTGCTCGACATGCCCGACGCCGAGGATGCTCTCGTCGACTACTTCCGCAGCATCTCCGGTGAGCATCCCGACTGGGACGACTACCGCGCGGCGATGCGGACGCAGGGCAAGTCGCTGATCCGGATCACGCCGACCCGATGGGGTCCCATAGCGACCGGCGGCTTCCCCGCCGACGTGGCCGAGCGCCTCGATGCCCAGGACGGCTGACTCGCTCGAGAGTTGCGGCCCGCGGTGCAGGCGCCTCAGGCCCGAGACTTCGCGAATTCGATGATCAGCGTCGCGGTGAAGGCGGGGAGGTCGTCGGGGTTTCGGCTGGTGATGAGGGTGTTCGGGCCCGATCGGTCCACGACGACCTCCTCGTCGACCCACGTGGCGCCGGCGTTGCGGAGGTCGGTGCGCACACTCGGATACGACGTGAGCGTACGTCCCTTCACGACGTTTGCCTCGACGAGTGTCCACGGCGCGTGACAGATGGCCGCGACCGGTTTGCCGGCGTCGACGAATGCCTTGATGAAGGCGACCGCCGCGTCGTCGGTGCGCAGGAAATCAGGATTGGCGACGCCGCCCGGCAGGACGAGGGCATCGAAATCGTCGACGGAGGCGTCGGCGACGGTGACGTCGACCGGGAAGGTGTCCGCCTTGTCCAGGTGATCGAAGGCCTGGATGGTGCCGCCGTCGGTCGAGACGAGTTTCGGTGCGCCACCGACGGCCTCGACGGTCTTCCACGGCTCGGTGAGCTCCACCTGCTCGGTGCCCTCGGGCGCGACGAGGAAGGCGATGGTGTGGTTGTTCAGTTCCTCTGGCATGGCAGTCCTTCCGTCAACTCGATCGCACGTTCTGGTTGCAGGTGTACCCGTGCCGTCCAGTGGGCAAACACGGGCGCCGACTGCGCTGTGGTGTGCGAACGGCGGCGGTAGCGTCGGGGCATGTCCGTCAGCACAGCCGTCTCCTCCGACGTGACCTCCGACGTCGCCGTGATCGGGGCCGGGATCATCGGTCTGTCCGCGGCGCATCATCTTGCTCGACAAGGGTTCACGGTCACCGTCTACGAGTCGGGTCGGCCCGGATACGGACAGTCCGCCGGCGAGTCGAGGATCTTCCGGCACGCCCACGACGATCCGCGCCTGGTCGCCCTCGCGGTACGGGCCCGGGAGCAGTGGCGGGAATGGTCGGACGAGGTGGGGACACCGCTGATCTCCGCGGACGGCGCGGTGGCGTTGGGACCGGCGGTGCCGGAGCGATCGACGATCCTGCAGCAGCAGGGCGTGGCCGTCGAGAAGCTGGATCCGTCGGCGTTGCGTGACGTCCTGCCGATCCTCCGCGAACCGGACGACACCGGGTGTGGCGGCTCCGCGATGTTCGACGGCTCCGCGATGTTCGACACCGCCGCGATGCTTGACGTCGACGGCGGATCGATCGACACCCGGTCCGCCATCACCTGGTTGGCGGACCGGTTCGCCGATGTGACCGTCGGCGAACAGGTGATCGCGTTGCACCACTCGGAGAACGGGGTGACCGTGCGGACACCGACGACCGTGGGAAACCATGGGGCTGCGGTCATCTGCGCGGGACGCGGCACGGCTGCGCTCGCCCGGGGCGTCGGGCTGTCGGTTCCCGTGCAGCTCGGCGCACACGTGCGCGTGTCGTTCGCCGTGCGCGACACAGGGATACGCATGCCGACGGTGCAGGACGGCAGCGGGGTGTTCGGGGCCAGGGGAGTGTATGCGGCCGTCTATCCGGATCGGTCCGGATACGGCCTCGGCATGGCTGGGAGCGTCGACGCCCACGACGACGGTGCGATCGACGACGGCGCCGGACTCGCGGATCTGGCCGGTGCCGCAGCCGAATACGTGGCCGCCGCGCTGCCCGGCCTCGACCCCACACCCCGAGATGTCGTGCACTGTTGGGTGACCAGCCTGCCCTGGGGCGACGACGGCATGGCGATCTGGCGGTCGGGTCCGATCGTCGCGTTCGCCGGCCACAACCTGTTCAAGCATGCGCCGCTGATCGGCCAGACGTTGGCCGACACCGTCCGGTCCGGGCAGGTGCCGGCCGCGTTCGCCCCCGAGGCCCGTCTGGGTGCCGCAGACTGACGTCACCGACCGAAGGGATTGCAGGCCGGCAGTTGTCGGGTCAGCGACGGTCGGTCGGTCGCCACCGTAAGACCTCGAGTGCCGCTGCGACGTCGACGAGGTTCTCCCCGATGGGCCGGGGCAGGAGCTCCTCGGCGCGGGCGAGTCGTCGGATCACGGTGTTGCGGTGTGCATACAGACATTCCGCGGTTCGAGACGTGTTGCACTGCTCGGCGATCCACGTACGCACGGTCTCGACCGTGTCCGGGTCTGCCGCCGCAAGATGGCCGAGGGTGTCGGCGACGAACTCGTCCGTCGCGGTCGGATCGGCAGTCAGCAGCGCGACCAGCCGCACATCCTCGTACCGTGTCACGAGCTGGGGTGAGGCGAGTTGGGCGACCAGTCGCTGCGTGGCCAGGGCCTGGAAGTGGCTGCGCCGGAAGCCGTCCAGGTCGTCGCCGGGGTGGCCGAACGCCACCCGCACGGTCGGGTGATCGGGTATCCGCCGGATCGGCGGCACCTCCGACGTCGACAACCAGACCCACAGCGCGCCCGCGCTCGCGACGACCGTGAGCCGTTCCCGTCGTGTGGTGGTCTTGGTGATGATGTCGGCGACGGCCTCGAGTTCCTGCGCGGTCGTCGCCCCGGCGTCGGCCCAGATCACCGCCGCCACATGGGGGCCGTTCAGCCGGTAGCCGAGCTGGGCGGTCGCCCGGCCGGCGGGGATCGGCGCACCTTCGAGGAGGAGGGCCACCGTCTGCCGACGTTCGGCGTGGGTGCCGCGGGTGAGGTCGGCCCGTTCGGACTCCATGCGTTCCGACATCGCCGACACGGTGTCGTCGATGAACGTGGAGATCGACAGGGACGACACCTCCAGCAGCTCACGGAGTTCGGCCGGGTCGTCGGTGAGGGAGAAGCAGATGTCCATCCACCGACGCCACGCCACGCTCTGCGCCGTGCGGTACGAGTCGAGCGACGATTCCCCGAGGCCGCGACGCACCAGGTCGCGCGCGGTGTCCAGGACCTCGCCGGTCAGGTTCACCGGTACCCGCCGACCGGGGTCGCGGACGTTGGCCGCGGCCCAGTGCAGCATGTTGGCGATGTTGGTGCGTCGGGCGCCCTCAGCGAGCACCGGGTCGTCGGCGACGGCGGTCATCCGCACGCCGCCGAGCGCGGCGTCGTGCATCTCCTCGATCCACTCCTCGGGTGGGCTCAGGGCGATCTCCGCACCGCGGCGCAGGAGTTCCCGGATCCGCTGCGAAGGGTGCGGCCAGTCCGACATGCGCACATTCTGCACCATGCGGCAACGGCCGCAGTTGCAGATTGTCCCTGGCGTCGGGCGGCGCAGCTGAGCATCCTGGTAGGTATCCGCATCCGCGACGAACCCCGAGGAGCTCTCGTGACCTCTCCGACCACCACTGATCGTGTCGACGTGCTCATCATCGGCGCAGGCATCTCGGGCATCGGCGCCGCCCGCTATCTGCGCACCGAACACCCGTCGAAGTCGTTCGCGATCGTGGAGGCGCGCTCGACGTCCGGGGGCACCTGGGACCTGTTCCGCTATCCGGGTATCCGCTCGGATTCCGATCTGCACACCTTCGGCTACGCGTTCAAGCCGTGGACGGACAAGCAGGCGATCGCCGATGCGCCGCGCATCCTCGACTACCTGCACGAGACGATCGACGAGAACGAGCTCACCGACCGCATCCGGTACGACCACAAGGTCGTGTCAGCGGCGTGGTCGTCGGACGACGCGCGCTGGCAGGTGGAGATCGACCGCACCGACACCGGTGAACGGGTCCGGATCAGTGCCGGCTGGATCTTCTGCGGCTCCGGCTACTACGACTACGACCAGGGGTTCAGCCCGGACTTCGCCGGGCGTGAACGGTTCCGGGGGCAGATCGTGCATCCGCAGCACTGGCCCGAGGACCTCGACTACGCCGGCAAGCGGGTGGTGGTCATCGGCAGTGGTGCAACCGCCGTCACCCTGCTGCCCGCGATGGCCGACGACGCCGAGCATGTGACGATGCTGCAGCGTACGCCGACCTACATCATCCCGTTGCCGCGTGAGGACGCGATCGCCAACACCCTCAAGAAGGTGCTGGGTGACGAACGTGGATACGCCCTGACCCGGCAGAAGAACGTCGCGCAGCAGCGGCTGTTGTTCGAGCTGTGCCAACGCTTTCCGTCGGTGGCCCGTCGGATGATCCGTAAGATCAACGAATCCCAGCTGCCCGAAGGCTATCCGGTCGACAAGCATTTCAATCCGCCGTACAACCCGTGGGATCAGCGGCTGTGCGTCGTGCCCGATTCCGATCTGTTCCGCACCATCCGCAAGGGCAAGGCGTCGATCGTCACCGACCGCATCGCGTCGTTCACCGAGAACGGCATCCTGCTGGAGAGCGGCGAGGAACTCGAGGCCGACATCATCGTCACCGCCACGGGACTCAACATCAAGATCATCGGCGGCATCGAACTCACCGTCGACGGGCATCCGGTGTCGTTGCCCGACACGGTCGTCTACCGCGGCATGATGCTGTCGGGTATCCCGAACTTCGCCCTCGCGATCGGCTACACCAACGCGTCGTGGACGTTGAAAATCGGTCTGTTGTGCGAGTACTTCTGCAAGCTCCTCACCTACATGGACGCCCACCGCCACGACAGCGTGTGGCCCGTGGCCGACCCGACGATGCCCACCCGGCCGCTGCTGGATTTCGGTGCGGGATATGTGCAGCGGGCCCTGGCGACGTTGCCGAAGCAGGGCGAGAAGGCGCCGTGGGTGATGTCGATGAGCTACTACGCCGACCGGCGGGTACTGCGCGGCGATGTCGCCGACGAGAACCTCCACTTCGCGCGGGCGCGTGACCGGGCGGCCGGAGCGGTCGGGGTCTGAGGGGCGGGTTCTGACGGGCGGGTTCGGCGTCGGGAGGACCCGGTCGCGACATGCTCAGTGGCTGTGCGCGAGCACCTGGATCGACAGCACGACGAGTCCGATCAGTACGAGGGTGATCAGTGCGGCGAGTTTCTGCCACCAGGTGATGTCGGCCCGGCGGACCGCGAGCCATCCGATCAGCCCGAGCGTGCCGATGTAGATGTAGCCGGCGATCAGCAGGGCCGTCTGGAGTTTCAGCACGTCCAGCCAGGCCAGCGTGATCATGCCCAGCGGTAGCAGCAGCGTGCCGAGACCACTGGCCGCGACGCGGAGCAACGTGCGCAGGTCCTCGCCATGCGGGAAGGTGCGGTGCACCGCCAGGTGCGCGATGCCGTCGGAGGCGAAGCCGGCCAGCACGACGGCGAACACACCGAGCAGCAGGATCTCGAATGCGTATGCGGCGGAGTGATGGCCGGTCGAGGTGTAGACGACCAGCACGATCGCGAGTCCGGTGAACGTCGCGTAGACGCGCTCCTTCAGGAACATCACCGCGACGGTCTTGGGTACGTCTGCGATGTCGTCGGACTCGGCCTGATGGGCGCCACCTGCCTCGGTCATGGCCATCATTGTGGGCCTACTGTGATCGGAATGAGCATCAACCCGACAGTTGTGGTGTCCTCGGCCGGTCTGATCGGTGGCTATTCGGCCGCACGATTCTCCGGCCGTCGCGAACTCGGCGGCGTGGTCCTCGCCGCGGCGGGCGCCTGGTGCACGCGCGAGTGGGCGCGGCAGAGCCCGGTCGCGGCCGCCGGTCTGCTGGCGGGATATCTCGGTGCGTTCGGCGCGTCGCATCCGCTCGCGAAGAAGATCGGTGCGTGGCCGTCGGTGTTCGCGGTGACGGCCGCGACGGCAGGCGCGACATATGCGGTGACGCGCAACGCCTGAACCTTCTCGACCTGGTTCTGGAACAATCACGGCTGTGGCCCTCCGAAGTGCGTCCCGAACGCCTCATGTCGTCATCGTCGGCGCCGGATTCGGCGGTCTTCATGCCGCGCGGCGCCTGAAGAAGGCGAACGTTCGCGTCACCGTCGTCGACCGCGGCACCAGCCATCTGTTCCAGCCGTTGCTCTATCAATGTGCGACCGGGTTGCTCTCGGAGGGTGCGATCTCCAGTCCGATCCGGCATCTGCTGCGGCGCCAGCGCAACGCCGACGTCGTGCTCGGCGAGGCCAAAGATGTCGATGCCGGGTCGCGCACGCTGTCCGTCGACCGTCCCGACGGTTCGACGATGACCATCGACTACGACCATCTCGTCGTCGCGGTCGGCATGCGCACGTCGTACCACGGGTGTGAGGGCGTGAGTGGTCATGCGCCGGGGATGAAGACCCTCGACGACGCACTCGCGATCCGCCGCAAGATCATCGGTGCGTTCGAGATCGCCGAGTCGTTGCCGGATTCGGAGCAGCGTCGGCCGTGGCTGACCTTCGCTGTCGCCGGTGGAGGTCCGACGGGCGTCGAGTTGGCCGGGCAGATCCGGGAACTCGCGACGCTGGCGCTGCACCACGAGTTCCGCAGCATCGACCCGGGCGAGGCGCGGGTGCTCCTGCTGCACGGTGGTGATCGGGTGCTGCCGTCGTTCAGCCCGGATCTGTCGCGCCGGGCACAGAAGATCCTCGACGAGCTCGGCGTCGAGACCCACCTCGGTGTGCACGTCACCGGCGTGACCGCCGAGCAGGTCGAGACCACTGCGAAAGCCGAACCGCACGAGGTCATCCACTATCCGGCTCGGACCACCCTGTGGACCACCGGCGTCGAGGCGGTGCCGTTCGCCGGGGTGCTCGCGCGGGCGCTCGGGGTCGACCAGGACCGCGGCGGCCGCATCCCCGTCGAGGCCGATCTGTCCGTGCAAGGCCATCCCGACGTGTGGGTCGTCGGGGACGTCAGTTCCCGCGACAACCTTCCCGGGGTGGCGGAGGTTGCCATGCAGGGCGGCCGGCATGTGGGTGCGGTGATCGCTCACATCATCGACGGCGGCACGGACCGGGCGCCCTTTCGCTATCGCGATCTGGGCAATGCCGCCTACATCGCGAGGCGCCATGCGGTGGTCGAGTCGGGGCGGCTCCAGCTCTCCGGGTATGTGGGATGGGTCGCGTGGGGCATCATCCACATCGCGTTCCTGGCCGGCGTCCGCAACCGCATGGGCACCGTGGTGAATTGGGGCGCGACGCTGCTCACCGACTCGCGGCGCGAACGCGCCATCACCTACGGCGATCCGGAAACCGCCCGTCAGCCGTATCGCTGACGGGCGGTCGGGATGGGCGTGTGGGTGGTGCGTCGTGTCAGCCCAGGGTGTCGTCGAGCCAGTCGAACATCCGCTGATCGGTGAGTGCGCGGGCCATCGGCTGACAGTGCCAGCTCGCTCCCTCGGCGGCGGTGAAGGCTACGACGGTGGTGTCGGCACCGGACATCTGCGCCAGCCGCTCGGACTGCCCGGGCCAGAACTGTTCGTGCTCGGGTGACGTGATCAGCATCGGTGTCCGGATGCGGGCGGCGACGTCCGGTGTGAGTGTGTACTGCGCAACGGTTTTCATCGTTCCCGAGTAGGTGTCCTGCCCGTACGGGCGGGCGCGCCAGTCCCACATCCGCTTCGTCGACTTGCTGGCCTTCAAGCCGATGGTCATCATCTGGTCGAAGTCGTGGTCCTTGCCGTCGGCCAGCTTCTTGGCCAGCGCGTGACCGACGTTGGCCAGCCACGACGAGTCGACCGCGACGACTCCGGGATCGGCGATCGCGGCGGAGTAGCGATGTTCGAAGGCGATTGCCCGGGGAACCCAGTAGCCGGCCTGACTGATCCCGTAGACAGCGAGCCGGTCGGCGTCGACGCCGGGCAGCCCGACGACGACGTCGGTGACCGGGGTGAGGACGGCCTCCCAGTCGGGTCGGAACAGCATGCCGTGGTCGAACAGCATCGACTGCTGGCCCGGACCGTCGAACATGACCACCCGATAGCCCCGACGGAGTGCGCCGTGCGCGGCGGCCGGCCACTGGCCGGAGACCGCGCCGTCGCTGCCGTTGACCATCACCAGTGTGGGTCGCGGGGTGGCGCCGGCGTCGGTGGGCGACAGGAACCAGCCGGGCAGCGTGGTGTTCTCGTAGGGGATGGCGAGTCGTCGGGCGTCGAACGGTCCGTGGTCGACGAACTCCTCCCAGGCCGCGCGGTGTTCGGCGAACACCGGCATGCGTTCGGTGTCGTCGGCGATCCCGTCGAGCGCGTCGAACGCTTCCGACAGGTAGGTGGCGGCACGCAGGTAGGCGAATGCCGCGCTGACGTCGTGCCCATGGGCGGCGCTGTCGTCGGCCTCGGCGACGAGTCGTCGGCCGAGACGGTGCCAGGCGTCGTAGAGATCGCGCTCGTGTCCGTTGCCGACGGTGTCGATGGTGGCGAGCACCTCACCGGCGTCGGCGGCTCCGGAGTTGCAGTAGCCGAGGAGGATTCGGATCGAGTAGTCGCGTCCGGCGTCGGAGTAGAAGCCGTTGCTGTAAGCGGTGTGGGGAGCGTGTGGGAGATGCATCGGGGTGTGCTTTCCGGAGCGTGTGGTCGGTGGTCGGTGGTCGGTGGGCGAGCGTGCCACTGTGAGCATCGTGTCGGCTCTCAGTGGGCATCGATCGGGGCTGGTCAGCGGGTGGGGCCGGCCGGCGCGATCGGGGCGGGGGTGGTCTCGCGGTCGGCGATCGCCTGGGTGCGCTTGACGGCGAAGATGATCAGGGCGATCGGGATGACCCAGTTCAGCAGGAGGTTGCCGGGGTGCGCGCCGGAGATGGTGTCGGCCGACGCGAGGACACCGGCGACGACGTGGCAGAAGGCCATGGCGAAGATGACTCCGGACCACAGGAGGCTGATCGAGCGGTTCTTGGCGCGGAAGATCGGGCTGCCCCAGTAGCGCTGGTCGACGGTCTCGCGGGCGTACTGCTCGGTGAACGGGACGGTGAACGCGGAGATCAGCATGACCAGTCCGAGGACGATCGTGGTGGCGCCGCGGCCGTAGTCGGTGAGCCAGGTGTCGACGCCCGATCCGCCGACGAACCCGATCGCCGAGATGATGCCGAAGGTCACGGTGCCGGCGGCGTCGAGGATCTTGATCGACCGCTTCTGGGTGACGCTGTAGGCGATGAGGGCCAGCGATGCGGCGAAGGCGACGAGTCCGGCCCAGCCGACCGCGCCGGCGCCGAAGTGCGAGGCGACGAAGGAGAAGAGAAACCAGGGGGCGAGTCCGACGATCATGTCTTTGGCGTTCATGGTGTGTTCCTGTTCGGGGTTGGTGGTGATGTCATCGACTCTGCTCCCGTCGTCGGCGCGCAACATCCGTCGGATGACGGTGATTTTCGTGCCAGTCACGTCCGAGTGGACGCAGTGAACCCGCGAACGAGGGAATCAGACATTACGGTCGGTACATGTTCGCCATCGGAGTGATCGCAGCCGCGCTCGCCGCGCTCGCGTACGGGTTGTCGACGGTGCTGCGTGCGGTGGGTGCGCGGCGCGCGTTGCAGCGGTTGGACGCCGGCTCGGGGGCGGCGGCGTCGGGCGGCTCCCGAGGGGTCGGTTCGGGGGCGGACGGTCCGGTCGGGCACGCGACGACGGCGGGGTCGACGCGATCGACGGTGGCGGCGTTCGGTGACGCGACGTTTCTGCTCGGCACCCTGTTGGTGATCCTCGGGTTCGCCGGAGGGGCTGTCGCAGCGCGATTCCTGCCGCTGTTCCTCGCGCAGACGATCGTCGCCGGCAATCTCGTGGTGACTGCGCTGCTCGGGATGGTGTGGCTCGGCAACGTGCTCGGCCGGCGTGAGTGGGTCGCCATCGGTGCCGTCGTGGTGTCGCTGTTCCTGCTCGGGGCGTCGGCCTCACACCAGGCGGCACCGTCGATGGGGATGGGATTCCACTGGGCGCTGTTCGGGGTCAGCCTGGTGTTGGTGGTGACCGGGTTCGTGGTGATGCAGACGCTCCGGGACCGTGGCGCCCTCCTCTGTGGGGCGTTGGCGGGGGTCATGTACGGGGCCATCGCGGTCGCGGTGCGTGTGCTCGACGGCGTCAGCCCGGTCGATCCGGTCCGCCTGCTGACCGATCCGGCAGCGTGGACCATCGCGGTCGCCGGTGCGACGGCGTTCTACGTGCAGACCGTCGCACTGCAGATCGGCCCGGTGAACGCGGTGACAGCGGTACTCGTCGTCGGCGAGACGGGCGGTCCCGCGATCGTCGGAGTGATGTTCTTGGGCGACAAGGCGATCGACGGACTGCAGTGGCTTGCGGTCGTCGGATTCGTCGGTGCCGTCGTCGGTGCGACCGCCGTCGCCCTGTTCACGGGGGACGACGACGGTGCCGGCGGGCCCGGCGCGACGCGCGCAGGTGGGCCGGGCCGTGCGGGAGGGTCGGGCCGTGCGGATGGTGCTGGCCGTGCGGGTGGTGCTGCTCGCGGCGGTCGGGGTGACG
>NZ_JASXSI010000029.1 GCF_030315685.1 Gordonia sp. ABSL11-1
AATGATCTGAAACGCGAAGCTGGTGTGGCGACCACCGCCACCGGGTCGCTGCTGCCGATCGGCGACGTGATCCGACTGGCTGCCGACGCCCAGCAGTATTTGGCGGTCTTCGCCGAGCACACCGCGGTGCCGTTGTATCTGGGGCGGGCCAAACGGTTGGCCTCGCAAGGGCAACGGTTGGCCTCGTTCGCCCGACCCGACGGCGAGGTGTGCTCAGCGCCTGGCTGTGATCAGCCGGCCACCCAGGTCGAGATGCACCACGCTGCACAGGATTTCGCCGAGGGCGGCGCGACTGACATCGTCGACTTGGCGCCGGCGTGTCCCAAGCACAATCGGATGGTCGGGCATCGGGTCGGGCAGTTCACCACCGGTGTATACCGAGTTGGCCCGCACGCAGGGCGTGCCTGGTGGCGGCGCAACAGTTCTCCCGATGCGCCACCCAATCCCGAGCAGATGAATCGGCGTCCCGACATCGCATCGCTCTACAACCAGTATTTGGGGCAGGCGCGTGCCCGGATGCACCCACCACCACCGACAACCGAACCACCACCGGAGTCCAGGCTGCAGCTCGCGGAGACCATCCCGCCACCGCTCTCGGTCGTGGAAGCACGCCTGGCACTCCTGCTCGTCACGGGCACCCGCTCCTGACCGTGGTCCGGGCCTGACAGCTCGCCGACCGAGCCCAAGACTTCATCGAGTGTGCCCACCGCCACGGGGACACTCGACAAGAATTGAGCACGGTCAGCGCTGTGCGGCGGACTCACGCTCGATGGTGTGAGGTGACCGCCGCCGAGCCGTCATGGCCCTTGTGGGTGGTCTCGGAGCTGAGTGCAGCCGCTGGCAATGGCGTGAATCCCCAGGTCCTCGCTGCGGATTCCGTCGAGAAAGGAGGTCAGGTATCGCTCGTAGACGTCGGGGGCGACGTCGCGGGTGCTGTCCATGATGGGGGCCATCGCCGACTGGATGAACGTGACATCGGTCGGTTCGAAGTCGTCGCGGATGACTCGGGCCTCCTTGGCGCGCCGTACGAGTTCGACGATCAGGGAAGCGATACGGACGCGGACGTCGGCGATCCGTGTGTCGCCGAGGGTCGGATCGTCGAGGATCTGATGCAGACCGCGATCGCCGAACTGCATCCGCAGCGCGCGTCTCAGGTGAGTAGGTCAGCGCCTTCCACGGGTCTGGTTCGTCGAGCGCTTCCCGGGCGACCGCCTCGACCGGCCTGCAGCCGTTCTTCGAACAGCGTGTCGATGATCTCTTCCTTGTTCGCGAAACGACGGGACGCCGTGCCGACCCCGACGCCTGCATGTTCCGTACGCGCCGGAACCCGTCGACAAGGAGGTCACCGACGCCATGCCGCTGGACCTGGACGTCGTGACCTTCGGCGGGTAGGTCAAAGGTGAGAGTGCGCCGCTCCGCGCGACGTCTCGTCGCGGCCCAGGATCTTCGCGTACCACGACCCCAGGGCGAGCAGGCTCAGGCCGACCACGATGAACACGACGACCCGGAAGATGCCGTCGAGGGTGGCCAGATCGAACAGGAACAGTTTCGCCATGGCCGCTGCGACGAGGGCCAGTCCGCCGGTCACCGCGGCGTTGCGTGAGGGGCCGTGCATCCTGCGTGCGTAGAGAAGTGCCGTCGTTGCCAACGCCATCCAGCAGATGGTGGTCGCGACGTGTCCCGCGAGAAACCCTCGGTCCCCGCCGATGAGCACACCCACCACCACGCTGACCAGGGCGACGGCGTAGATGACGGTGACTGCCGCGACCGAGGAGGCCAGCCGACCCACCCAGGCGAGTTCCGGGGCGGTGCCGATCATCTGCGTCACCGCCCTGGCGATCACCACGGCCGCAGCGGCCAACAGCAGGCCCGAGATCAGGATCGTGGGCGATGCGGCCGCCGCTGTGGCATCCGCGTCGGAGAGGACGCGGATCGGGGCGTCGGTGAGCAGACCCTGAAGACCGAACAGCCAGAACATGATCGAACTGCCGAGCCACACCGGCGCCAGGGTCGACCGTGACCGGGTGGAACGTGGCCCCGTGGAACGCGACTGCGTGAAAGCTGATCGGGCCGCGGTTGCTCCGATCGCCGACAGGCCGAGGATCACGGGCACCGCGACATCGGCATCGAAGGCGACTGCGGTCGCGATGAGCAGCAACACCGCTGCGAGCGCGGCGAGGACCTGACGTACGACCGGGGAGAAGCCCCGCCGGTCACGGCACAGACCGACGACGGCGAGGACGAGCGCGGCGGACGCTCCCGCGATGCCCGCCGCGGTGACTCTGTCGACCACCGCGCCCGATGCCAGCACCGGGATGGTCGAGCAGACCACGATGACCGCATGGGCAACGCCGTGGGTACTGTTCGGGAGCAGGATCACCGCGGACCCCAGAGCGAGGACCAGCGTCAGGGACACCGCGAGCGAATACTGCCACGCGGAGCCGGTGTCCGACGAGGTGATCGAGGTGAACACCGCGATCAGCGTCAGCGGAACCACCGGGGCCGCCATCCGGACGGCGTGCAACCAGATCCAGTCGCGGCCGATCTGAACACCCAGTCCGGCTGCGGCGAGGACGATCATGAACGCGATCAGCACGAGGTCGAGCCCGTCGGTCAACACCGGAGCCAGGACGATCAGCGGTACGACGACGAGCAGGCCGAGTGCTTCACTGTCCCAGAGCCGTGCGATCGCGAGCCCGCCGCCGGCGACGACCGCGGCCACGGTCAGTCCGGCGACGATGGGCAGCCAGCCGTAGATCCTGGTGGCGGCAAGGACGTCCAGATAGGCGGCGGCGACTCCGGTCGCCGCGAGGGCGACGGCGCCGGTGCGCCCATCGGCCCTGCGGCGCAACCAGGCTGCCGCACCGATGAGCCCGCCGGCGAGGATCGCGCCACCGGCGACCCGGAACTCCGGTCGCAGAACGCCGGCCTGCGCGGCGAGCACCAGCAACAGTGCGACGCCGATGAGCGTGACGGCGACCCCCGCCGCGGCCAGGAGCTTGCCGACCGTACCCCGATCCGACGCCGACGAAATGCTCTCGGACAGAGATGGTCTGGGCGGTGTCGGCGGCAATGTGGGTGGCGGTGCCTGCGGGTGTGGCCGTCCGATGTGGGCCCGGGGGGCATACCCCTGGGGAGGATATGGCTGTGTCTGATTCTGGTGAGCCGGATAGTGCTGCGCCGGATATGGCTGTGGCGCATACGACTGGATCGGCGTCGGCCCTCCCGGATACGCTCGGCCGGGGTAGGCCTGGGTGGCCATCTGTGGGTACGGCGTCGCGACCGGTGGTGCGGGGTGCGGGGCCGGTCCGTCGGACTGTGGCCGACGCGCACCGCGCGACGCCAGGACCGTCCGCAGCTCCTCGAACTCTGCAGACACGGTGGACATCTGGCGCGAGATACCGGCGAACTCGGCGGCGATCCGGTCCAGGACCGCGGTGGGCTCGGCGTCGGGTGATGTGGTCATGACCCGAGCATGTCGCCGATTGCTCCCACGCGGATGAGTAACGCTACTCACCTGCGTTGGGGGTTTGTCCCGGAAGGTGCCTCCGGTCAGTCGAGTCCCTGCTGCGCCGTCCGGTCGCCGCGCCGCGACGCGGCCCGCTGTACGAGAAAGATAGTCGTACCGAGCACTCCGACGGCCAGTCCGACGAGACAGACCTGAACCGCGCGGTCGCCACCCCACCCGGTCATCCACACCACGACGGTCGCGACCATCCACACGACCATCCCGGCGATGATGACGGGCTCGGGGGCTCGCAGGACGCGCGGGAGTTCGGGGATGTCGGATGCATCGGGCATGGCTTCAGAGTAACTTTCGACTGTGCCCACCGATCCGTCGAGCGAGCCCACGAAATCGTCGATCGAGTTCGCGGAGTCGTCGACGGCGTCCACCTCCTCATCGAACGCGGCGTCACCACCGGCAGACCCACCGCCGACGGCAACCGGAGACACGCCGACGGCACACTCCGGGACCCTTGATCGCTTCTTCAAGATCAGTCAGCGTGGGTCGACGCCGAGCCGTGAGATCCGCGGCGGTCTCGTCACCTTCTTCACGATGGCCTACATCGTGGTGCTCAACCCGATCATCATCGGCGGCATACCCGGGGGCGACAAGAACGCCGACGTCCTGGGCAACGTGCTCCCGCTCGCGCAGGTCGCGGCGGTCACCGCACTCGTCGCCGGCGTCATGTCGATCATCTTCGGGCTCGTCGCCAACTACCCGTTCGCGATCGCCGCGGGGCTCGGCATCAACAGTCTGCTCGCGGTGACGATCGCACCGCAGATGACCTGGCCGGAGGCCATGGGTCTCGTCGTGATCGACGGCATCATCATCGTGTTGCTCGCGGTGACCGGATTCCGCACCGCCGTCTTCAACGCGGTCCCGGCCGAGCTGAAGGCGGCCATCGCAGCCGGTATAGGTGCGTTCATCGCCTTCATCGGTTTCGTCGACGCCGGGTTCGTCCGCCGGATCCCGGACGCAGCGGGCACGACGGTGCCGGTGCAGCTCGGCACCGACAACTCGATCACCACGGTCCCGACGCTCATCTTCTGCCTCGGTGTTCTGTTGATGGGCGTCCTGGTGGTCCGCAAGGTCCCCGGCGGTCTGTTGATCGGCATCGCGATCACGTCGATCGTGTCAATCATTCTGGAGGCGACTCTCGACCTGGGGTCAAGCGTCAGTAATCCGAACGGGTGGAGTTTGTCGGTCCCCGAAGTGCCGGACGGACTCGGCGGGCTGCCCGATCTGAATCTGGTCTTCGACGTCGATCTGTTCGGCGCCTTCACCCGGATCGGGGTGCTCGCGGCCTCGGTTCTCGTATTCACTCTCGTGCTGTCGAACTTCTTCGACGCGATGGGCACGATGACCGGGCTGGGCAAGGAGGCGGGACTCGCCGACGAGAAGGGAAACCTCCCCGGCATCGGCCGCGCACTCGTCGTCGAGGGCTCCGGTGCGATCGCCGGTGGTGTGGCGTCGTCGTCGTCGAACACGGTCTTCGTGGAGTCGGCGTCGGGTATCGCGGAAGGGGCCCGCACGGGTCTCGCCAACATCGTGACCGGTGTGTTGTTCCTGGTTGCGATGTTCCTGACCCCGCTCTACGAGGTCATCCCGCTGGAGGCGGTCGCGCCCGCACTGGTCGTCGTCGGGGCACTGATGATCGGTCAGGTCACCTCGATCGACTTCACCAAGTTCTCCTACGCCCTGCCGACGTTCCTGACCATCGTCACCATGCCGTTCACCTACTCGATCGCCAACGGCATCGGCGTCGGATTCATCAGCTGGGTGGTCATGGCGGTGGCATCCGGGAAGGCCAGAACCGTCCACCCGCTGCTCTGGATCGTCGCCGCGGTGTTCGTCGCCTACTTCGCGCGCGGACCGATCTCCGACCTCATCGGCTGAGCCGGCGTCGATCAAAGAGACCAATCTGCAACGCCCGTTGTGGGCAAATGCCGCTATTGCATGGCACCGACGCGGAAGTGAATTACGCTTAGCATCGGAAAACACGTGGTCTCAGACACAGATCGCACGAACAGGACACCTACGACATGACACTCACACACCTCGACCTCCAGGATCTCGACATGTCGGAACGGACCCTCTCCGGCGAGTTGTCCCTGGCCATCGTGCGATTGGCGAGACGGCTCCGGGGGAGACGGGTGAGCAAGGTCGTGTCGCTGACCCAGTTGTCGGCGATGTCGACCCTCCATCACGAGGGGCCGATGACCCCTGGTGCTTTGGCCACGGCCGAACGTGTTCAGCCGCCGTCGATGACGCGGGTCATCGCATCGCTCTCGGACATGGGCATGGTCCGCCGTGAGCCGCATCCGACCGATGGTCGTCAGGCGATCGTCACCCTGGCAGACCGCGGCAATGAGGTGATCAACGCCGAACTCGACGCCCGCGAGGAATGGCTGAGCGCACGCCTCGACGAGCTCACCCCGTCCGAGCGTGAGACGTTGGCAGCGGTCGTCCCGATCATCACCAAGATCATCAGCGGCGGCGACGACGGCCACTGAGTCGCTTCTCCGGTAGTCGGCCCGCCGGTCAGCGGAGACGCTAGCGGCGGTTCACCAGGTGACGGCTCGGATCGCGTCAGAAGAACGTGCCGGCGAACGGGGCCTGTGTCGTCGTGAAAGCGCGGTCGAGGACGTCGAGCGTCTCCGGACCGTCCGTCCACAGCCGGTCAGCGGCCGCAAAGGTGCGTGCCGTCATCCCACCGAGGAACAGCGAGCCGAGGACCGAGATGTCGAGTCGGACCGTCGGCGCGGCCACGCTCGGTACCACGATGGCGCCGCCGTTGCGGATCGACAGGTCGAAGACGCCTCCGCGGCCGCGGAATTCGTCGGTCACCTCGATGACGACATCGAGATCGGCGGAATAGCTGCGCGCGGTCAGCGCCCGAGGGACGTCGAGGATGCGCAACCACATCTTGTCGTCGACGCCGGTCACCGACACCGCCCTGTGGTTGGTCAGCTTGGCCTGCAGCGGGTCGTCGACCGGGATCGACGCGGTGAGCGTGGGCAGGAGATCGAGTCCGACGAGGACGCGCCACAGATCGGTGTGGGCGGCGTCGGTGACGGCGAAGACCTCGGCGACGTCGGCACGAGTGGGCTCGATGGACGTGTTGATCCGGTAGCTCGCGTAACCGTCGGGATGCAGGAGGTAGTGCAGCCCGCTGCTGTGCGCCGGGCGCTGCGATTCGCGGTCGGCCAGGATCGGATCCCACCAGGATCGTGACCGGGCGAGCGCGCCCGGGGTCATCGCCGCCCATCGTGCATGCAATTCGGGGATTCGCGCTGCGACGTCGTCGGCCGTGGCGTAGTTGACCGGCGACGACTTGCGGTCGGCCCGACGACGGACCTTCGCCGCGGCGAGGTCGACGCTGATCTCGGTGGAGAAGCACGCGGGGCCGAAGCCGAACCGCTCGTAGATCGTCGCCTCACTCGCGGTGAGGATGGCGAACACCTGCTCCTCGGACTCCCATTGATCGAACAGCTCCGTGATCATCGTCCGCAGGATCCCGCGGCGACGATGGGTACCGGCGACCGACACCCACGACAGACCGGCCGCGGGATGCTGCGTCTCGCCGGGCACGGTCATCGTCATGCGGTAGAACATCGACACCCCGACGAGCGGTCGACCGACCAGTCCGTCGGGGTCGCGCACGAGGACGACGTCGGCGTTGTCGACCTTCCCGCGCATGTCCGCCTGCTCGGCCGCCGACAGCGGATTGGTGAACAAGAAGGCTCGGGCGTCGGTCGCGAAGATCTCGTCCCAGTCGTCGTCGGTGGCACGAGCCACGGTGAGTTCGGACGATGCGGCCTGCGGAATACTCACCCGACAACCGTTTCACAACGCCCTCGACAGGCATCGCCCAACCCCTCCGAAATCGCCATGGCCTGCCCGAAGCGGTCGCGCGGTGGCTTGGCAGACTGTCGAGGTGGACAGCATCCGAGTCGACGTCATCGACATCGACGACCCCGCCGATCCCCGCGTCGACGACTTCCGCGATCTCAACTCGGTCGACCGCCGACCCGATCTTCCTGCACTCCCCGGCGGACGGGTCGGCAAAGGACTGGTGATCGCCGAGGGCGTGCTCGTCGTGCAACGCATGATCGCGTCGCGCTTCGCCCCGCACGCCTTCCTCGGCGTCGACAAACGACTGACCGAGCTCGCCGACGACCTCACCGAGCCGTCACTCGACGGCGTGCCCTTCTATCGTGGGAGCGCCGAGGTGATGGCCGAGGTCGTCGGATTCCACCTGAACCGTGGTGTGCTGGGTGCGGCGCGCCGTCCACCGGCCCTGCAGGTCGACGACGTGATCGCGATGGCACGAACCGTCGCGATCCTCGAAGGTGTCAACGACCACGAGAACATCGGCAGCATCTTCCGCAACGCCGCCGGTCTCGGAGTGGACGCGGTCCTGTTCGGCGCGGGATGCGCCGATCCGCTGTACCGACGGTGCGTCCGCGTGTCGATGGGGCATGCACTGCTGGTGCCATTCGCACGGTTCGACGACTGGCCGCGGGACCTTCCTACGGTGCGGGACGCGGGATTCCGGCTCGTCTCCCTCACCCCGGGGGAGGGCTCGGTCCCGCTCGCCTCCGCCGTCGATGCCGACCGGATCGCGTTCCTGGTGGGCGCGGAGGGGCCAGGACTGTCCGAGACGGCCATGCGCGCCAGCGATGTCCGCGCCCGAATCCCGATGAGCCGCGGCACCGATTCGCTCAACGTGGCGACGGCCGCGGCGATCGCGTTCTATGAACGAGCCCGATCGGGCACCATGGACGTATGACCTCACCCGACCGCGAGCGTCCCCGGCGACTGTCCGCTGCTGCGCTCGCGTCGTCGGCGGCCGATGACGATCGGGTTGTCGAGCCGACGCCCTGGGGCCTGGGCATCACCGTGACCATCGCCTGCGCCCTGTTCGCGACGTTCCTGCTCGTCGGTGTCTACGAACTGATCGGCGGTCTCGTTCCGTGGCTGGGGGTGGCGGCAGTCGTCGTCGTGACGGTGGGCCTGGGATGGACCCTGTGGGATCTGCGCGATCGGCCCGTCTGGCGCTGGATCGTCTGGGGCAGCCTCATCGGACTGCTGGCCGGATCAGGTTCGGCCGTGGCACTTCTCGCGCTCGGGCGTTGATCGCTGCGCCGTCCGCCACTTGATCTGTGAGGAATGAGGCGCCAGCCGAGTGTCGAAGGGGGCCTTCGTGACACTCGGCCTTCGGCGCTGCGGACTTCTTCGGGATCGAGTGCGGACCGTCAGCCGAAGCCGAAGTACCGCGCCAACTTCCCGCGTCGTCGCGTCGGCTGTTCGGTATCGTCGGCGGGCTCCGGACCGACGGTCGCGACTCCGCTGCGATGCTGGTAGCGCTCCCTGTCCGCCGCCGACGGAACGTAATCGGACGGATGAATGGCGAACGCGGTGACGGGAATCCGGTTGGGATCGAGATCGGACTCGACGAATGGTGGGGTGAACCGGAATCCGAGCCACTCCCGGTTGGCCTGTTCGGCGAGTTGTTGCGGGTGGAACGGCAGGGCGAGCGGTTCGGGTGCGACCCCCGGCGCGTACTGCAGCGGGAAATCGCCCGCCCAGAAAGGCCTTTCGAACGGATAGGGGAGGCCGGTGTCCTCGACGATGGTGATCGGGTCGGCCGCGAACGATCGGCGCAGCTCGCCGTCCTCCCACCGGGCGAACGCACCCAC
Organism: Gordonia sp. ABSL11-1; assembly: GCF_030315685.1. GTDB lineage: Bacteria > Actinomycetota > Actinomycetes > Mycobacteriales > Mycobacteriaceae > Gordonia. Next base: position 9,208 of record NZ_JASXSI010000029.1, read on the forward strand.
CGAACGTTCCGGATCGGTGACCAGCAGCGTGGCCGCCGCGCTCTGTCGGATGGACGCGATCGTTCGGGTCAGGGTGGACGGCTCGGTCGTCGCGAACAGCGAGCAGGAGATCACGGCGAGACGCCCGTACCAGCCGGCGTAGACGTGGGCGTCCTGGGCGGATGCCGCGGCGGCCAAGCTGGTGTCGGCAACCGGCACCAGGACCCGGTCACCGTAGATTGCTTCCGCCAACTTCTGTGATGCGACAACGTCATTGGCCGCACATCCGCGGAGGAGTGCGACGGGATCGTCGCTGTCGAGGAACCAGAGGGTGACTGCGCGTGCCGACACGTCGATAGAGGTTAGCTGTTGCCGTTGCTGCGGACGCCGAGGAGTACGTCTTCCCACGCCGGGACGGCCGGCTTGCGGGAGCGACGGCGCGGCTTGGCGGGCGCGGCATCCGAACCGTCGGCGGACTCGCCCGATGCGGTCGTCGCGGCGGGCGCGGTGTCGTCGTCCGACTCGGTACCGGTGCCCTCGCCTCGGGTCTCGGTGGTCCCCTCGGATGCCGGCTCGCTCCAGCGGTCGTTGTCGTCGGTGGAACCGAAGTCGAGCGCGACGGTTCCGTGCTCGTCATGAGTCGGCGGGATCGCACCCGACCGGGTGCGCTGCGCATCGATCAGGCGATCGGCGTCGAAGGTGACCTCGTCATGGCCGTCGGCCGAGCGGCCGGCCACCCGGGCGGGTTCCACCGCGGGTGCGAGATCGGGCGTGGCCACCGGGGTGAGTCGACGACGCGGCGTGATGGTCTCGGGGTGGGTCAGTTCGTCGGCGAGGTCGTCGAGCGGATCTGCGGTGCCGCCGTGGGCTCCCGGCTGGAAGCGCCAGTGTGCGTGGTTGTCGGTGCGGCCCACGTGCCAGCCGACCTGTACGACCCAGTGGCCGTCGTCGCCCTTCCACGCGTCCCATTCGACGTCCTGCTGGCTGTGGCCCAGCGCGGTGAAGGCCTCGGCGACGACCTCACCCAGGGTGGAGACCGACGGTCCGTCCTCGCGGATCGGATGGGACAACGATGCCAATTCCGTCGCGCGGGAGCGCTCGAGCAGGACGGGGTGGGCGAAACGTTCGATCTTGTCGAGCGGGACGCCGGCCAGGGCGGCGACCTCGGTCACAGTGGCGCCCGCACGGATGCGGGCCTGGATTTCGCGTGGCCGGAGTGAGCTTTCCATTTCGATCTCGATCTGCCCCAATCGTGAGATGTCACCGCGGGCCGCGGCGCGGAGACGCTCATCGGCTGCGATCCGGAACTTCTCACCCGACTCGGAGTCCTGGCAGATGACATGGCTGCCATCGGTCTCTACGCCGACGACGCGAAGCTCACGCATCTGCTCCTCCTCCAGCCACCACGAGTGCGGGCATTGCGGTCAGGGTAATCCAGCCCGGACTCGTCCGAGCGCGGGACACGCGGTAAAACCGCAGATCAGCAAGGTTGTTGCCGATGTGGCCCGTGGGGCCCAGGCTACAGGTGTGTCACCTGATGGTCACCCACGCGCTGCCTGATGGTCGACCAGCCGCGAGTGGGCGGAGCGAGCCCGAGGCGTATCGCGGCCTCGCACATCGATCTCGATACGCCACTCACTCTTGTTCGCAGCTACTCGATCAGCGATGGGTGTGCGGCCACCACTCGATCAGTGGTGCGGCCCTTGCCTCAGAGCTTGTCGACGACGAAGTCGATGCACTCGGTCAGCTTGCTCACGTCGTCGGGGTCGATCGCCGGGAACATGCCGACGCGTAGCTGGTTGCGGCCGAGCTTGCGGTACGGCTCGGTGTCGACGACACCGTTGGCGCGCAGGGCCTTGGCGACGGCGGCGGCATCGACGTCGTCGTCGAAGTCGATGGTGCCGACGACCTGGCTGCGGTGTGCAGGATCGGTCACGAACGGCGTCGCGAATTCGCTGGCCTCGGCCCACTGGTACAGCCGTGAGCTGCTGTCGGCGGTTCGCGAGACGCACCAGTCGAGTCCGCCCTGCCCGAGCATCCACTGGATCTGGTTGTCGAGCAGCAGGAGTGACGCGACCGCAGGTGTGTTGTAGGTCTGGTTCTTGCTGCTGTTGTCGACCGCGGTCGGCAGCGACAGGAACTCCGGGCACCAACGGTCGGTCTCGGCGATCTGAGAGATGCGTTCGAGGGCACGTGGGCTCATCAGGGCGATCCAGATGCCGCCGTCGGAGGCGAAGCATTTCTGCGGCGCGAAGTAGTAGACGTCGGAATCGCCCACTTCGACCGGCAGTCCACCGGCACCCGAGGTGGCGTCGATGGCGACCAGCGCGTCGTCGGAACCGGCGGGCCGGGTGACCGGCACGGAGACGCCGGTCGAGGTCTCGTTCTGCGCCCAGGCGATGAGGTCGATGCCGCCGAAGTCGTCGGCGGTCAGGGCCGCCGGGTCCGGAGCGGTGCCCGGGTCGGTCGAGATCACCGACGGCGAGTCCAGGAACGGCGCTTTCTTGGCGACGGTCGCGAACTTCGACGAGAACTCGCCGTAGGTCAGGTGCAGTGAACGCTGCTTGATCAGGCCAAAGGCCGCGGCGTCCCAGAATGCGGTGGTGCCGCCGTTGGACAGGACGACCTCATAGCCCTCGGGGAGGGCGAACAGCTCGGCGAGTCCGGCTCGGATCGACCCGACGACGTTCTTGACGGGAGCCTGTCGGTGGCTGGTGCCGAACACCGACGCCCCGGTGTCGACGAGGGACTGCAGTTGTTCGGGGCGCACCTTGGACGGACCGCAACCGAAGCGGCCGTCCGACGGCAGGAGGTCGGCGGGGATCGTGATCGGTGCGGTGGCGGTGTCACTCATACCGGTGAGTCTAGGGATGTGGCCGCGACCACCCTGGTCGTGGTCCCTCGTCACCGTCGGCGGCGACGAGTCCCGCCCGCCAGCCAGGTGCCCGGCACCCCGCAGGTGGGCGCAGTGATGTCAGGTCATGACCGCTGCGCACCAGCAGCCATGCGATGACCGAGTTCGAGTTCCACATGTCGCCGACGCCGATCTCGTCGCGCCCCCAGGTGTGCATCGGCACCTCGCCGGCGAGTTCGATCAGAGCGGACGTGCGCGTCGGATCGGACGGGATCTCGGTGTGTGCCAAGGCTCGATCGAGATCGGGAATGGTGCCGCCCGGCCAGCAGCGGATCTCGTAGCGGAACAGGCGGAAGCGTCCCAGCCATCGCAGGCCCACCGGTCCGGTCATGCGCACACCGCGGTCGGTGTGCCGGTCCGCCCACGCCGGTGCCTGCTCGACGGTGTGGACCAGGCCGTCCTGCTCGACGGTCAGTGCGGCGTGCACGAGTTGTCGGCGGGTTCGGTGCTCCCTGACCGCACAGACCGCCTCGTAAGCGCGACCGCAGTGGGGAACCACGCTGCTGCCGGCACCGAGCGGAATCCAGTGGAGTGTCGTCACCTCCATCACCGTCCTCGGGTCGCCTGTCTCGTCAGTGTGCACGCCAGAGCAGATGACGGAGAACGTAACGCTCACCGTTACGTTCTCCGTCATCTGTGAATCGGGGCCTACGGCGCCGATCCCTTTGACCTCCGCTGAACACGCGTTTAGTCTACTGAACATGCGTACAACGCATGCCGACGATCGCACGACCCGTGCCCGTCTGCGAGACACCGCGATCGAGGTGTTCGCCCGCGACGGGTTCTCGGCGACCGTGCGCACCATCGCCGACGCGGCCGGGGTGAGTCCGGGGCTGGTGATCCATCACTTCGGCAGCAAGGAGAAGCTGCGTTCGGAGTGCGACGACCACGTATTGCGCCGGACCCGTGAGGTGAACGAGGCCAGTCTCGACGTCGGCGCCGGCCCACAGGCGTTCGGCGGAATTCTCACCACACTGGACACGATCGATGAGGACGGGCCGCGCATCGTCTATCTGATCCGCAGTCTGCAGGCGGGTGGCGACATGGCCCGGCAGTTGCTCGATCACCTCGCCGGCGACGCCGAGGCCACATTCCGTCATGGGGTCGTGACGGGCACCGTACGTCCGTCGCGGGATGAACGTGCGCGGGCGCGTTACATGGTCGCGCAGTCGATGGGCGCACTGCTCGTCGACGTCGTCATGCATCCCCCTGCGGACTGGTCGGATGCCGGCTCGATCCTGCGCTCCTACGTCGACCGCGTGCTGGTCCCCGCGACGGAGGTCGCCGTCCACGGCGTGATGGCCGACGAGTCGTTGCTCGACACGGTGCTCGCCTACCGAGAGGAACACGATGCGCCCACGAACTGATGCGGTGATCGATGTGGTCGGACTGTGCAAGCGATTCGGTTCCTTCCGCGCTCTCGACGGTCTGGATCTGCGTGTGGCGCCGGGGGAGGTGGCCGGGTTCCTCGGGCCGAACGGGGCGGGGAAGTCGACGACGATCCGCGTCCTGCTGGGTCTGTATCGACATGACGGCGGACATGCACGTGTCTTCGGTGCCGATCCGTTGTCCGATGCCGTGGACATCCATCGGCGGCTCGCCTACGTCCCGGGCGACGTGAACCTGTGGCCACAGCTGACCGGCGGTGAGTGCATCGACCTGTTGCTGTCGCTGCGCGGGGTCCGCGTCGAATCCGGTTCGCGCAAAACCGAACTCATCGACCGGTTCGAACTCGACCCGACCAAGAAGGCATCCACCTACTCGAAGGGGAACCGGCAGAAGGTGGCACTCATCGCGGCGCTGTGCGCCGACGCGGAACTGCTCATCCTCGACGAGCCGACGTCGGGGCTCGACCCCCTGATGACGCGACAGTTCATGAACTGTGTGCGGGAGCGGGCCGCGGCCGGCTCCGCGGTGTTGATGTCGAGCCACATCCTGGCCGAGGTCGAGGAACTCTGCGAGACGGTCACGATCATCCGCGCGGGACGCACGGTCCAGTCGGGCAGTCTCGCGGACCTGCGCCATCTGCGCCGGTCCCGGGTGACCGCCACCGTGGCCGGTGATCTCGGCGACCTGTCGATCGTCGACGGAGTCCACGACCTCGACGTCCAGGACGGTGTCGTCGTCTTCACCGTCGACGACGCGGCACTCGGCGCGGTGACCAGAGCACTCGCCGGCCTCGACGTCAGTGCCCTGTCGGTCGAACCGCCGAGCCTCGAAGAGCTGTTCCTGCATGCGTATTCCGACGACCCGGTCTTCGCCGACCAAGCGCTGTCCGACGACGGGACGCGGCCATGACCACCGTCGTGTCCGCGACATCATCTGCGACGCGGGCGCCGAGCTCGTCGGCGCTGTTCACCCGGACCGGACTCCTGTTGCGCCTGGCCGTTCGTCGTGAGCGGCTTCTCGCGGTGATCAGCGTAGTCGTCTTCGCGCTGATCAACTCCTCGACCGCGGCGTCCATCACGAGCATGTACTCGACCGCCGAACAACGTGCCGGTGCGCGGACCGGTCTCGGCGGGAACGCGGCATTCCTGTTCTTGCTCGGTCCCATCGACAACACCGATTCCGCTGCCGCACTGACTGTCTGGCGGGCCGGCCTGTTCATGATCGCTGCACTCGCGGTGTGTGTCGTGTTGCTCGTGGTCCGCCAGACCCGTAAGGAGGAGGAGCTCGGCCGTGCCGAATTCGTCCGGGCGGGTGCCACCGGACCGTTGGCATCGCTCGCGGCGGCGTCGATCGCGGCCACCGCCTTCAGTGTGGTGATCGCACTGGGGATGTCGGTGATGCTCTTTCCGTTGGGGGCCGGGGTCATCGATGTGCTCGCGGTCTTCGCGCAGTACGCGAGCACCGGGATGGCAGCTGCCGGAGTCGCGCTCGTCGCCGCGCAGATCGCGAAGACCTCTCACATCGCGAATCTGACGGCCTCCTCGGTGGTGATCCTCGGCTATCTGCTGCGGGGTGTCGCCGACGCCTCCGGCAGCTGGGGCGGGCTGCGGTGGATCTCGCCGATGGGGTGGGCGGAATCGATCGATCCGTTCGCCGACAACGCCGTGTGGTGGGCACTGCCCTCGCTTGCGGTGTTCGTGGGCGGTGGGATCCTGGCGGGAGTGCTGTCCCGGCGCCGCGACATCGATGCCGGCCTCATCGCGCCACGACCCGGACCGGCGGCGACATCGCGCCTCTCGTCGCCCGAGGCGGTGGTGGCCCGACTGACCCTCCCGCTGCTGGGTTCCTGGGTCGGCGCGCTCGTCGTCTACGGTCTCGTGGTGGGCTTCATGCAGCCCTCGGTCGACGAACTCGCCTCGGGCAACTCGCAATTCGGCGACGTCGTCCGCCAGTCCGGGGTCGACGCCGATCTGAGCACCCTCTTCGGGATCACGATGATGGGGTTCTTCGCGGTCGCTGCGGGTACATGGGCGGTCAACGTCGCGACGCGGATGCGGGGTGAGGAGACCCGGGCCCGCACCGAACTCCTGCTCGCCACGCCGACCGCACGCGGCCGGTACCTCCTCGACCACGCCGCTCTGACCGGCGCCGGTGTCGTCGTCATCCTGGAGCTGGCCGCGACCGCGTTGACCCTCGGGAACGGGATCGCCGGCGGTGACTGGTCGTCGGCGGGCGGCGATGCGTTCCGGTCGGCGACGGCACAGATCCCGGCCGCGCTCGTCATGTCGTCGATCATGCTGGCCCTGTACGCGATCCGAACCGCCCTGGTGCCGATCGGGTGGTTGCTGGTCATCGTCGCTTTGTTCCTCGGACCGCTGTCCGGCATGTTCGACTTACCCCAGTGGGCGCAAGATCTGTCGCCGTACACGCACACCCCTCTGGTGCCGGTCGAGCCGATGGTGTGGACTCCGGCGATCGTGATGCTCTGCCTCACAGTGGTGTTCACGGCTCTGGCGTGGGCGGCATTCCGGTGGCGCGACATCGGGTGAGGTCCCACCCAGCCGATGCCGACAGTCGCCCCCGGCGACTCAGAGCCCGGGCTTGGTGAGTTCACCCCAACCGGGGACGTCTTCGGGCCGGCGTGGGGCGGGTCCGGTGTAGATGGCGGCAGGTCGGACGAGTTTGCCGAGACGCTTCTGTTCGAGGATGTGGGCGCACCAGCCCGCGGTACGTCCGCAGGTGAACATCGCGGGCATCATGTGCGTGGGCACCTCGGCGAAGTCGAGGATCACCGCGGCCCAGAACTCGACGTTGGTCTCGATGGCCCGGTCGGGTCGACGTTCTCGGAGCTCGGTGAGTGCGGCCTGTTCGAGGGCGGCGGCGATCTCGTAGCGAGGGACGCCGAGTTCCTGTGCGGTGCGGCGCAATACGCGGGCGCGCGGATCTTCGGCGCGGTAGACGCGGTGGCCGAAGCCCATCAGTTTCTCTTTGCGGTCGAGGACGCCGCGGACCAGGCCGCGGGCGTCGCCGGTGCGTTCGACCTCTTCGATCATCGGGAGCACGCGGGCGGGGGCGCCGCCGTGCAATGGTCCGGACATGGCGCCGATCGCACCGGAGAGTGCGGCGGCGACGTCGGCGCCGGTGGAGGAGATGACGCGTGCGGTGAAGGTGGAGGCGTTGAGGCCGTGTTCGGCGGCGCTGACCCAGTACGCGTCGATGGCGCGGATGTGTTGGGGGTCGGGATCGCCCTTCCAACGGGTCATGAAGCGTGCGGTGACGGTGTCGCACTCGTCGATGATGTGTTGGGGGACGGCGGGCTGATGGATGCCGCGGGCGGATTGGGCGACGTAGGACAGCGCCATCACCGAGGCGCGGGCGAGGTTGGCGCGGGCGGTGGCGTCGTCGATGTCGAGCAGTGGCTGGTAGCCCCAGATGGGGGCGAGCATGGCCAGGGCGGCCTGGACGTCGACGCGGACGTCACCGGTGTGGATCGGCAGCGGGAAGGGTTCGGCAGGGGGCAGGCCGTCACCGAAACGGCCGTCGACGAGCAGCGCCCACACGTCGGCGAAGGTGACGTGGTTCTCGACGAGGTCCTCGATGTCGACGCCGCGGTAGCGCAGATTGCCACCGTCCTTGTCGGGCTCGGCGATGTCGGTGGTGAACGCGACGACACCCTCCAGGCCGGGTACGAAATCGTCAGGGACGTTGTTCGCCATGGTGACCACCCATCTCGACACTTCATTGTGGACATCGCTGACTCTAGGGCAGCAGACACTCCCGGGCATACCGGGGAGTAACTCCTCGTGTCAGGGGTAGCCTCACGGACGTGGCCGAGGAACCGATTGACCTGCCGAACATGCGGGTCGGATATGGCGGGGGCATCCCGCCGAACATCGGTGAGGGTGATCGCGCGGCCGGCGCCGACGGCATCCGGGAGAATCTCGATCCGAGTTGGATCCGGGGCGACCCGCCCTGGGTCGACCTGTTCACGGTGTGGCTGCGAGAGGCGATCGACGCCCGGATCCCGGAACCCAACGCGATGGTGCTGGGCACCGCCGACGCGCAGGGGAGACCCTCGACGCGCACCGTTCTGTGCAAAGGCGCCGACGCGGCGGGGATCGTGTTCTTCACCGGGTTCGACTCCGACAAAGGTCTCGAACTGGCTGCCAACCCGTGGGCGTCGATCACCTTTCCGTGGATCGCGCTCGAACGGCAGGTCCATTTCCGTGGCTCGGTGACCCACGTCAGCATGGAGGAGACCGAGGCCTACTGGTACATGCGTCCTCGCGGATCGCAGCTGTCGGCCTTCGCCTCGGATCAGTCGAGGCCCATCGCGAGCCGGATCGAGCTCGAGGCGAGAGCGGCGTCGGTCGCCGACGACTTCGGCGGATTCGCCGACGGCGCGGAGATCCCGGTGCCGTCGGACTGGGGCGGGTACCGGTTGGTGCCGGCAACGGTGGAGTTCTGGCAGGGCCGGGCCAACCGACTGCACAATCGCGTGCGGCTCACCAAGAACGACGACGGCTGGCAAGTCGAGCGACTCCAGCCCTGATCCCGTTCGCGGCGCCGGGCGTGGCGCCAGTACTGGGGAGCCGCGGGCCGGACCCGCTCCACTCGTAGACTCTTCTGGTGCAACGACTGCTCGCCGACACCACACCGCTGCGAAACGCCTACTTCCGTCGCCTCTGGACGGCGAACATCATCACCGTCGTCGGCGCCCAGCTCACCGTCGTCGCCGTTCCGGCGCAGATCTACGAGATCACCGACAGCTCGGCCTATGTCGGCCTGACCGGGATCTTCGGACTGGTGCCGCTGATCGTATTCGGTCTGTGGGGTGGTGCCCTGGCCGACGTCTTCGATCGTCGACTGATCCTGATCATCACGACCTTCGGGCTGATCGGGTGCAGCGCCCTGCTCTGGCTGCAAGCCGCGTTCGATGTCGGGAATGTCTGGATTCTGTTGTGTGTGTTCGCCGTTCAACAAGCCTTCTTCGCGGTCAACCAGCCGACCCGGACGGCGGTGCTGCCGCGACTGCTCCCGCTCGCCGAACTGCCGGCCGCGAACTCGCTCAACATGACGGTCATGCAGGCCGGTGCGATCGCGGGACCGCTGGCCGGTGGTGCGCTGATCCCGTTCCTCGGCTACTCGACGCTGTACCTGGTCGACACCATCTGTCTGTTCGCGACGTTGTGGGCGGTGATCCGACTCCCGGTACTCAGGCCGCAACGCGCCGAGGGGGAACCTCGGCCGGTCGCCGGGTTGCGTTCCGTGGTGGACGGGTTCGTGTATCTGCGCAGTCACCGTGTCCTGATGGCCAGCTTTCTGGTCGATCTCATCGCGATGATCTTCGGCATGCCGCGCGCACTGTTCCCGCAGATGGCGCACGAGAGCTTCGGCGGACCCGAGAGTGGCGGAATCGCTTTCGCGCTGCTGTTCGCGGCCATCCCCCTCGGATCGGTCATCGGCGGGGTCTTCTCCGGTTGGGTAGGCCGCGTCCGACGGCAGGGTCTGGCGGTGATCGTCTGCATCCTGATCTGGGGAGTGGCGATCGTCGTCGCCGGAGCGGTGTTGTTCTTCGCTCACGGCACGGCCTTGCCCGTCCTGCCGGTCGTGGTCGTCGCGCTGATGGTCGGTGGCGCCGCCGATATGGCCTCGGCAGCGTTCCGGCAGACGATGCTGCAGGCGGCGGCGACCGACGAGGTCCGCGGACGACTGCAGGGGGTGTTCGTCGTCGTCGTGGCCGGTGGCCCGCGGATCGCCGACGTCGCCCACGGTGCCGCTGCGGCCATGGTGGGCACCGCCGTCGCCACCGCTGGCGGCGGGATCGGGGTCATCGTCCTGACCATCGTTGCCGCGCTGGCGATCCCGGCGTTCGTGCGGTACCGTGTGGACCGCCTGGCCTGACCTGGGACGGCGAACATCGTCACTGTCATCGAGTAAGCCGACCGCCGTCTTCCGCCAGAGCCAGATCCTGTGGTTGTACCACAGTTCGAATGCCGCTAAGCTATCCGTACGGGCCCGATGAAATCGGTGGAAATCCGGTGCAGTCGCGCTACTGTGACGCTCCTGGCGGGGGCGAAGTCAGACCTGACGGTCCGTAGCCCATCCGTATCCTGGGGACGCTGAATCCCTGAAGGAGGACGCAATGACTGGTGTCGTTTCCATCCACCCATCCGATTCCGTTGCCGCGCAGTGGCAGCCATTGGCCCGTGTGCGCACTCACGACCTTGTGCTCGCTGAGGTCGAGCGTCGTCTTGCCGCGGGCGATCTCCGATCCGGTGATCGTCTCCCGGCCGAGCGGCAACTCGCTGATGCGCTCAACGTGAGCCGCGGCACCGTACGGCAGGCCCTGCGCATCCTCGAAGCGCTCGGAGTCGTCGAGGCAGGAACGGGATCCGGGCCCGGATCCGGCTCGAGGATCGTCTCGGACAGTGGCGCCGGACTCGCCATGGTGCTCCGGATACACCTTCAACTCGCGTCATTTCGTCTCGATGAGCTCGCCGAGGTTTACGGACTCGTGGTGAGTAAGGCGGCACGCAAGGCTGTCGTGAAAGCTACCCCGGCTGATCTCGACGGCCTGCGCGAACTCGTGGTGGCCGCGCACAGGGCTCGGGGCATCGAGGCCGGAACGGTCACCGCAGCGTTCATGAAGAGCGTTGCGCAGATCTCCGGCAATAGGCTTCTCGCAGTGTTGAGCGGTGCGATGCAAGACGCCGCCCGCTCAGCATTCACCCTGAGTCCGATCTCGAATCCGCAACCGCCGCTGGGATTCACATATGGTGCGATTGTGGATGCCATCGCGGATGGCGATGTAGAGGCAGTCTCCGAGCTCGTGTCGGCGCATGTCAGGGACCTGTGCGCCGCCAGCGGCGTCGCGGATTTCGAGCGGGCGGGTTGAGACCCCACCGTCCGGACGCACGGCAAAGCGCCTGATCGGTCTGGTCAACAGAAACAATCCTGCACTAGAGTCTTGGTAGGTCTCGTGGTGAATAACTCGGTCGTCAATCCGGGCGGACTTCACACTGTGATGATTCGCGGGCGATCGCCCGGGGGATCACGTAGCCAGACACTTGTCACGGGGCGGTCGTCGAGGTTGTTCGTATCTCCGGAGGTACCCCGCCATGATCCGATTGCCCATGCGGGCCAAACGCTGCGGTGCAGCCACAGTGCATCGGTCTGAAGACGCCACCTGTGGGTGCGCCGGCGGTGCGTCATGACTGCCGCGGTCAGAGTCAAGATCCTGGGAGTCGGCATGGGCCCCGCACATGTCACCTCGGAAGTGGCGGCTGCGCTGAGATCTATCGACTACGTTGTCGCCGCTGAAAAAACACAGGACGGTGACACCGACGAATTACTGGCCGCGCGACAGGCGATCCTAGACGAGTACGCAGGCGACACGGCAGTGCAGATCGTCGCCGTACCCGACCCGAAGAGGGACCGGTCGGAGAACCTGACGACGCAGCGTTACCAAGCGGCGGTGAACGATTGGCATCGCGCACGGGCAGTCGAATACGGACAGGTGCTCGCGGACCGGGGCGGTACCGCGGGATTCCTCGTCTGGGGTGACCCGTCGCTGTACGACTCGACGATCCGAATCGTGGAGTATGTCCGAGATCTCGGTACGGACCTCGAGGTCGAGGTGCTCCCGGGAATCAGCGCACCGCAGGTTCTCGCGGCACGTCATGCCATGGTGTTACACGACGTGGGTGAGCCGATTCACTTGACCACCGGTCGTCGTCTCCGACAAGCGGTGGCGGCCGGGCAGGAGAACATCGTGTCCATGCTGAACCCGCCGCCGGAGCAACTGGATCTGACCGGGATCGACGATTGGACCATCTGGTGGGGAGCCAACCTCGGGGCGACGGGTGAACGCCTGGTCTCCGGACGACTCGCGGACGTCATGCCCGCCGTCGTCGAGGCTCGCCGTGCAGCGAGAGAGGACGCTGGCTGGGTGATGGATGTATTTCGAGTGAGGAAGCCCTGATGGCCGGACTGCTCATCGCCGGAACCGCCAGTGACGCCGGAAAGAGCGCGGTGACAACGGGTTTGTGTCGCGCGCTGGTTCGCCGCGACGTGCGGGTCGCGCCGTACAAGGCGCAGAACATGTCCAACAACTCGATGGTGTGCATTGGCCCGGATGGCGATGGGGTGGAGATTGGTCGCGCGCAGTGGGTGCAGGCATCTGCGGCGCGCGCGACCCCTGAGGCCGCGATGAACCCCGTGTTGCTCAAGCCCGGGAGCGATCGCCGCAGTCATGTCATCCTGATGGGACGGCCCTGGGGTTCGGTGGAGTCGTCGGACTGGTTGGAGGGCCGCCGGGCGATCGGTCGCGCCGCCCATGACGCTTTCGATGATCTCGCGTCCAGGTTCGATGTGGTCGTCGCCGAGGGGGCCGGCAGTCCCGCCGAGATCAATCTGCGATCAGGCGATTACGTGAACATGGGGTTGGCACGCCACGCCGGGCTACCAACCGTAGTGGTTGGTGATATCGATCGTGGGGGTGTGTTTGCCGCCTTCCTCGGAAGCGTTGCCCTGTTGTCGCCGGAAGACCAGACGCTCGTGGCAGGGTTTGTCGTCAACAAGTTCCGTGGCGACCCCGACCTCTTGGCCCCGGGGCTGCGGGATCTCGAACGTCTCACAGGCCGTCGGGTATTCGGCACGGTGCCATGGCATCCCGATGTTTGGATTGATTCCGAGGATGCGTTGGACCTACCGGGACGGCGAACCTTCTCGGGCAGTGCCCGACGAGTGGCGGTCGTCCGGCTCCCGCGGATCAGCAACTTCACCGACGTGGACGCGCTCGGGATGGAGCCCGACCTCGATGTGGTCTTCGTGTCGGATCCCCGGTCGCTGGCCGATGCGGACCTGGTCGTACTACCCGGCACACGGTCGACGATCGCAGACCTGGCGTGGTTGCGTGGGCGCGGGCTCGATCGGGCCCTCAACACGCACGTTGCAGCCGGGAAGCCGGTGCTGGGTATCTGCGGCGGCTTTCAGATGCTTGGCCGTGAGATTCGGGATGTCGGAGGTGTCGAGGGTCCGCCGACGACGGTGGAGGGCCTCGGCTTGCTCGATGTGACGACCGAGTTCGCCGATGAGAAGATTCTGCGGCTGCCGAGCGGTACCTGGCAGGACGAGCCGGCGGCCGGTTATGAGATCCACCACGGAAGGGTCATCCGTGGTCCAGGAGCCGAGGACTTCCTGGGTGGGGCTCGGGCCGAGATGGTCTTCGGCACGATGTGGCACGGCTCGCTGGAAGGTGATCGGCTGCGCCGGGCATTCCTGCGGGAGTCACTGTCGCTCGAGGCCTCGGCGGCATCTTTTCCGGCCGCGCGAGAGAGACGCATCGACGTGCTAGGAGATCTTGTCGAGAAGTTCGTCGATGTTGACGCCCTGTTGGACCTTGCTCTCCGGAAACACCCCCTCGATGTGCCCGTTCTGCCTCCCGGTGCGCCGTGATGGCGGCTCGGATCCTGTTGCTCGGCGGTACGGCCGAGGCACGGCAACTCGCGAGGCAATTGATCGACACCGGCCACGATGTCACCAGCTCATTGGCAGGACGAGTACCCAATCCTCGTCTGCCGGCCGGGGCGGTTCGAATCGGTGGATTCGGTGGAGTGGATGGATTGCGCAACGCGGCAGTCGACTACGACGTGGTCGTCGATGCGACGCACCCGTTTGCAGCGGGGATCACGCGCAATGCGGCGCTGGCCTGTCTCACCGGAGAATCGCGACGTCCGCTGTTGCGGTTGGAGCGGCCCGGCTGGGGCGCGCGGTCAGGGCCCCTCTGGCACTGGGTCGATGATCATGACGAGGCTGCCGCTCGTGCCGGTGAGTTGGGCACCCGTCAGGTTCTGACGGTGGGACGGCAGCGACTGTCCGAGTTCGTGCCGGTGCTGAGGGAACACGACGTTGTCGCACGGGTCGTCGACGAGCGAAGCCTCGACCTACCGGATCGGTGGCAGGTGATCGCCGATCGCGGCCCCTACCAGCTTGCCGCCGAGACCGCGCTCTTGTGCGCTCATCGCGCTGATGTGTTGGTCACCAAGGACTCCGGGGGTGAGTACACGTGGCCCAAGATGCAAGCCGCCGACGAACTCGGTATTCCTGTCGTCGTGATTCGGCGCCCGGCGAGCCCGCCGGATCTGCAGACCGTACATTCGGTGGAGAGCGTGATGGGGTGGTTGCAGACGCTCACCTGAGCAATGGGGCGATACCCCGTCGGCGGTCTCCCATCCGGGCCGCGGCGATCGCGACGGCCGCCGCCGTACTGACCCCTACTCTTTGTGCCAGCATCACTGTACGGCCGATGTCATCACGAGTGGCCGATCGTCCGTCACCCATGACGGCTCGGGTCTCCGGTGCTCGGCCGGGGTAGCGGTTCACTCCGCCCAGGCGTAGACCGAGTGCGCCTGCGAACGCAGCTTCGACAACGCCGGCATTGGGGCTCGGATGCCTTTGTGCATCGCGTCGCCAGCAACGGAGTGCGCCTCGTGTGTCGGGGCCTATGGCAGATGCCACGACCGCCGTCACCCGGGCTGCGGGCAATCCGAGTAGATCATCGAAACGTGCTGCTGCCCAGCCGAACCTCTCGAGACGTGGGCTCCGGTGACCAACCATGGCATCGAGTGTGTTCGCGGCTCTCAGCATGACCAGTCCCGGAACGCCGGCCACCGCTCCCCAGAACAGGGGCGCGACGACTGCATCGGAGGTGTTCTCGGCAACCGATTCGATCACGGCGCGGGCGATTTCTGTCTCGCTCAGTAGTCTCGTGTCCCGACCCACGAGGCGGGTCAGGCGAACTCGTGCGCCGCTGAGGTCGCCTGACGCGAGGAGCTTGTCGACTACACCGGCTTCGTGTGCGAGCGATCTCCCGCCGAGCACGGCCCACGTGACGCCGGCAATGAGAACGGTTCGGGTGAGCGGGTGCCGCACAGATCGCTCGGCGACGAAACCCAGGACAGTCGGACCGCCGACCATGATCAGTTCGAAACCGACTCCTCGGGCCCGAGAGTCCCGATACATCGCACGCTCGACGTATGTGGCCACGCTGCCGAATCCGGACACCGGGTGAAACCGTTGTGGATCACCGGTCAGCCGGTCGAAGAGAAAGCCCAGGAGAATGCCTGCTGGTCGAGATATCCTGTCGCGCATGTCTGTTGCTCCTTCGGACTGATTCTCCCGGCGCGGGTGCCGATCTTTGGGCTCGCAATGAGCCCAACAGCTCAGATGAGCGTGAGCAGTAGTATCGTGCAGGTGACCTCCACCGAGGCGCCGAGCACATCACCGGTGATCCCGCTGAGGCGACGGATCACGTGTCGCAGCAACAGAGCCAGCACGACGACCGCGAACGCGACGGAGCTCACCGCCCGCCACGGCGAGATTCCGGAGGGCAGCGTGGCGGTGATCAGCACGCCGCTGATCATCAGCAACGAGACCGCGGCGTGCGTGTAGCCCACGGTGCCCGCACACGCAGCACCGAGGCCCGTCGGCCGGGCGCACGGTATCGAACGGAGACAACAGATCGCCAAGCTGACGCGAGATGCCGCGACAACTAGACCCGCCAGTACCGCGCCTGCGGTCGAGTCGACGAGTTCCGAGATCGCGAAGACTTGCAGTCCCATCACGACGATCAACGTGACGACACCGGCCGGCCCTATGTCGCCCGACTTCATGACCTCCAGGGCCCGTGTTCGATCATGCGATGCCGCCAGGCCGTCTGTTGTGTCAGCCAAGCCGTCGAGATGCAGGCACCGGGTCCCCAGCGCGACGACGCCCACGGCGACCGATCCGATCACCGGACCCGGCCACGAGAGCGAGTGGCCGGCCAGTGCCGACAACGCGACGGCAATGCCCAGGGGCAGTGCGGCGATCGGTGCGAGCAACATCGCGACGTGCGCGACTGCCGCGTCGACCTGCCCGGGCGGTCGTACCCGCAGTGCGGTGAGTGTCCCCACCGCCAGTCGCCAGCCGTCGGCTGTGACCTGGCGGCGCGGCGCAGCGGTGGTCACCCGGCCATGAGATCGTCGAGCAGTGCGACATCGCGAAGCACCGTGATCGCGCTACGCACCACGGATACGGCTACGACGGCACCCGAACCTTCGCCCACCCGCATGTCGAGGTCCAATATCGGCGTGAGTCCCATCTTCTCCAGGGCCAGGCTCTGGGCGGGTTCGGTGGACCGGTGGCCGGCGGCAAACCATCGGGCAGCACCCGGGGCGATGCGATCGGCGGTCAGCGCACACGCCACGGACATGAGACCGTCGAGCAGTACCGGGACGCGACGCCGGGCGGCTGTGAGCAGGTAACCGGTGGTTGCTGCGAGGTCGGGACTGCCCAAGCCTGCCAACGCACGTTTCGGATCCTCGGTGTCGTCACCGACCCGGTCCAATGCGGTCTGCACCACGCTCACCTTGTGCCGCAACATCGCGTCATCAATGCCGGTGCCCCGGCCGACGACCTCGGTTGCGGGCAGGCCCAGCCCGGACGCGACCAGCGCCGCTGCCGGTGTGGTGTTGCCGATACCCAGGTCGCCGCTCAACAATAGCTGTGCCCCGGCGTCGATCTCCTCCTGTGCAACGGCGGTGCCAGCGGCGAGTGCAGCCTCCAGGTCGTGGGGGGGCATCGCATCACGTAAGTGAATCGGCTCGCAGCTGCGCCGGACCTTGAACTCCTGCAGCGCTTGTCGCGTGTGATTCGGCAGGTCCGTGAAGTCGTCGTCGACACCGATGTCGAGCACTCGCACCGAGACGTTCTGCTCGGCGGCGAGTGCATTGACCACCAGCCCACCCGACAGTGCGGCGCGCGTGATCAGCCCGGTGAGCGCGGGCGGGAACGCCGACACATCGTGACCGGCGACGCCGTGGTCGCCGGCGAACACCACGAGTCGCGCATGGTCGAGGGGCGGCGGCGGCACGGCGCCCTGGGTGCCTGATGCCCAGACCGCGATGTCGCCCAGACGGCCCAGGGCGCCCGGCGGCGTGGCGAGTCGGTGCAGCCGCTGGATGGCGGCGGAAATCACCTCGGGATCGGGAGGTGCCACCGGTGTCGGCGGTGGGTGTGCGGTCATCGAGGTCTCCTATCGGTCGGTGGGACTCGTGCCGAGGATCTCGTCCAAGGCGGTCAGTAGGTGATCTGTTGTGGAGAAATCGCGTGCGGCCACGCGAATCCAGGTCGAATCGAGCCCGGGAAAGGTGTCTGCGCGACGGACGGCGATGCCCCGCGACCGGAGCGCATCATGCACGCCGGCACCCGGGCGAGCAAGGACGAACGGTGCACCCCCGTCCACGAACGGGATGCCGCGCGCTGCCAGGTGGGTCGTCAGGTGAGTGCGCCACCGATGCAGTCGGTGCGCGCGCCGATCGCTTTCGCGGAGGGCGCGCTCGTCGCTGCACGCAAGTATCGCCGAAATGGCCGGGGTCGACACCGACCATGGGGTCTGGATGCGGGCTGCCTGAGCGATCAGATGGGGGTCCCCCACCAGATATCCGGCTCGGACGCCCGGGATGGACCATTGCTTGGTGAGACTTCGGCACACCAGCAGCCCCGTGTGTCGGTATGCCGCAAGCGTCTCGGGCTCACCCGGGATCGCGTCCATGAATGCTTCGTCGACGAGCACGACGCGCCCAGGCCTCAACAGCGTGAGGATCGCGTCTGCGGGATGGAGGATCCCGGTCGGGTTCGTCGGGTTGCCGACCACGACCAGATCCGCATCGTCGGGCACGGTTTCGGGATGGAGAGTGAAATCATCATCTGCCGTGCTCTGCACCACGCAGACTTCGTGCTCGGCATCGACCAGCGCACGGTGGGCCTCGGTGAACTGTGGGTGGATGATGGTGGGTCGGTGCCACTTGGCGAGCCGGCCAATCAAGGTGAACGCTTCTGCGGCGCCGGCTGTCGGCAGGACATCGGCGTCAGGCCGACAGTGGCGGTTGCCCAGGGCCGTCCGGGCGTCGGCAGCGTTCGGATAGGCGGTGGCAGCTGCCAGCCCACGCCGGAGCGCTTCCTCCAGCCACTCCGGACGTGGCTCCGGGTACACGTTCACCGCGAAGTCGATGAGGTTGTCGCCGGTTTCCGAATCACCGTGGTGACGCAGTGGATCGCGGGGTGCGTGTCGTCGTCGGTCGTACGTGTGGACCGCATCGGCGAAGCGTTGGGCCATCCACGGGTGGCCCGCCCAGTGGGTGTGCAGATACGACGCGTGCAGTGTCGGTCCGGCGAATCCGTCTGCCGCTGGGAGATTCCACGCCGCATCCCCGCTACGCCGATTGTCGCCGGCGGTGGGCGTGACTGTGGTGCGGTGGAACTCATGGCCGGTCACCTGCTCCCCACCCGCCGTCAGCAGTGACGCCGACGGCGCTGTCGCCGTTCGATATCCGAGGGTCAGCCGGGGCGTCATGGCGGCGACGGCGCCGACGGCGCCGACGGCGGCCGCGCCGTCGAGCGATTTGCACAAGTAGGTGAATCCGGCACACTCGGCGACGGTGGGCACACCGTCATCGATGGCCTGCGACAACGCTGCGAGCATGCCGGTGTTCTCGGCGAGCCGAGCGGTGTACACCTCGGGAAAGCCGCCGCCGAGGTAGATGCCGGCGGTCGCCGGTGGAAGTGCGGTGTCGGTGAGCGGGTCGAAGTGCATTACGTCACAACCGGCAGCGCGCAAGAGTTCGTCGGTCTCGGTATATCGAAAGGTGAACGCTCGGCCTCCGGCGAGCGCGACCAGCGGGCGACGCCCGCCGGCCGTGTGGGCCACATCCGGGGGCGTCACCTCGTCCGCTGCCTCCCATACCTCCGAGTGCAACGGATCTGCCGCACGGGCGATATCCAGGATCGCATCGAGGTCGATGTGTTCGGTGATCAGTGCGGCAAGACTCCGCAGGGTGGCAGCGGATTCGGCACGCTCGGCGACGGGAACCAGCCCGAGGTGGCGTGACGGTGTCTCCACCTCGATGTCTCGAGGCAGTACCCCGAGCACTGGAACGCCGAGCCCGCGCACAGCCCGGCGAACCTCGTCGGCGTGACGTTCGGTTCGTGCCTTGTTGAGGATGACTCCAGCGATGCGCACACGGGGATCGAAGGACATGAGGCCGGCGATCATCGCGGCGTGCGTTCGCGATGCGTGCGAGACGTCGACGACGAGTACAACCGGTGACGAGGTCAACGCGGCCACATGCGCGGTGGACGCCTCGCCGTCGGTGCCGAGGCGCCCGTCGAAAAGGCCCATCACGCCTTCGACGATCGCCATGTCGGCGCCCGCTGCGCCGTGCAGGAGTAACGGTGTCACACGTGCTGAACCGACCATGAAAGGGTCGAGGTTGCGTCCTGGACGACCGGTAGCCAATGAGTGGTATCCGGGGTCGATGTAGTCGGGCCCGACCTTGTGGCCACTCACGACGATGCCGCGGTGCACCAGGGCGGCCATGAGACCGGTTGCGACCGTGGTCTTTCCATGGCCAGAAGCCGGTGCCGCGATCATGACGCGGGGAAGATGTGCACCTACCATTCGATGCCTCTCTGTCCCTTCTGGCCGGCGTCCATCGGGTGGGCGACCTTTGTCATCTCGGTGACCAGGTCTGCGGCGTGCACGAGATCAGGATGGGCTCGGCGTCCGGTGATGATGACGTGTTGACGCCCAAGTCGCCGTGTGAGGGTCTCGACTACGTCGTCCACGTCGATCCATCCCCAATTGATCGGATAAGTGAACTCGTCGAGGATGTACATGTCGTGGGTTTGCTCGGCGAGCCGCTGCCGGATCTCCTGCCACCCCTCGGCGGCCGCCGCCGCGTGGTCGTGCTCCGAGCCGGCCTTGCGGCTCCAGGACCAGCCGGCGCCCATCTTGTGCCACTCGACCGATCCGCCCTCACCCGTCTGCTCGTGCAGGGAACCCAGTCGCTCCAGGACGCTTTGCTCACCGATCCGCCATTTCGCGGACTTCACGAACTGAAACACCCCGATCGAGAAACCCTGATTCCACCCGCGCAGGGCGAGACCGAAGGCCGCCGTCGACTTTCCTTTCCCGTCGCCGGTGTGCACAACCAGCAGAGATCGGTTGCGGCGCTGTCGTGTCGTCAGACCGTCGTCGGGGACGACGGACGGCTTTCCCTGTGGCATCAGGCTGCTCCTCGTTTTGTTGCCCCGTCCACGATGTCGGTGAGGGCATCGGCGCTGATCCGATCGAGGCTCACGTAGTCTGCCCGCATGTGGTCGGCGAGAGGCCGGGCCAACCCGAGGCGGGTGAATCCGCTCTCACAGTCGACGACCACCGCGTGCAAGCCGCTGGCGGCCAGGACGGCGGCCGCGTGTCGGGAACGGGGTACGGCATCGCGGCCGGAGGTGGCTCGGCCGTCGGTGAGGATGACGAGTAGGTGGCGCCGGGCCGGATCGCGGAGCTTTTCCACGCGAGCCACGTCCACAGCCCGGATGAGGCCTTCCGCGAGCGGCGTACGACCTCCCACCGGAAGCGATTCCAGGCGGGCCGCGGCGGCCTCCACTGATCGGGTGGCCGGCAGAGCGACTTCGGCACCCGACCCGCGGAAGGTGACAAGGGCCACGCGGTCACGCCGCCGGTAGGCATCCAGCAGTATTGACAGAACTGCGGTCTTCACCTGGCGCAGACGTTCGCGGACGGCCATCGATCCGGAGGTGTCCACCACGAAGAGAACAAGATTGGACTCCTGCCCCTCGCGGATCGCCCGCCGCAAGTCCTCGCCACGCAGGCGGATGGGCCCCCCGGTGCGGCCTCGTGCCCGCTGGTGCGGCGCGGCCGCCCGCATGGTCTCGAGCAGGTGGACCCCGGCTCCCTCGACAGTGCTCGCTCCGACGCGGCGGCCAGTGGTTGTCCGTGCGCGGCTGCGACGTCCGCTGTCGCCGTCCCCGATTCCGGCGACGCGCAACAGACGGGTACGAAACGGAGCCCCGCTGTTCACTTGTGCCAGGGTTTGACGGGGGCGTGCCGACTCGGTGTCGGGGTCCGATGGTTCGGGCGCGGCGTCGTCGGAGCGACGCGAGATGTCCGGGTCACGCCGCTGCGGCCGTGCCGGCGCATCGGCGGGGCTCTGCCCACCGTGGTCGTCATCTGTGCTGGGCGAGGCACCACCGCCGGGCCCGTCCGGGTCGGGGTCGGGCTCGGGATCGTCGTGCGGGGTCTCCGGGGCAAGGAGTTCGTCGAGCTGGGTTTCGTCGATACCGGGACTGTCAAACGGGTTTCGGCGTCGACGATGGGGGAGTGCGAGACGTGCCGCCACCCGGACGTCACCGCTGGTGACCTCGCTGCGTCCGTGCCATGCGGCGTGCGCGGCTGCGGTCCGGGCGGTCACGATGTCCGCGCGCATCCCGTCAACGCCGAATGCCGAACAGACCTCGGCGATGGCGAGTAGCACGGAGTCGGTGAGTTCCACTTCGGTGATAGTGTGCTTGGCGGCCTGAATCCGGTCGCGCAGACGGGTCTCGGCGGTCGCGTAGCGATCACGGAAACCGGCGGGATCGGAGTCGTAGTCGAGTCGCCGCCGGACGACTTCGACACGCCGTGCAGGGTGCTCGGGAGCCGACACCTCGACGGTGAGGCCGAAGCGGTCGAGCAGTTGCGGCCGCAGCTCGCCTTCCTCGGGGTTCATTGTGCCCACCAACACGAAGCGAGCCGCATGGGTCACCGAGATCCCGTCGCGCTCGACACTGAGCCTGCCCATCGCCGCAGCGTCGAGTAGCAGGTCGACGAGGTGATCGTGCAGCAGGTTCACCTCGTCGACGTACAGAATGCCGCGATGCGCCTTGGCGAGAAGTCCGGGCTCGAAGTCGACCTGTCCGTGACTCAGCGCGCGTTCGAGGTGGATCGATCCCACGAGTCGATCCTCGGTGGCGCCGACCGGCAGTTCAACCAACCGAACCGGTCGGGTCTCGATTCCGTTCTGGGCTGCGCTGACTCCATCCGGAGACACCGCTTCCGGGTCGGCAGGGTCGGAGGAGAAGCGGTCGCCCGCAACCACCTCGATCGGCGGGAGAACTCCGGCAAGGGCGCGTACCAACGTGGACTTCGCCGTCCCCTTCTCTCCGCGAATCAGCACACCGCCGATTGCGGGGTTGATCGCACTGAGGATGAGGGCGAGCGCCATGTCGTCGAGCCCGTCGTCAGTGTCAGGGTCGCCACCGACGACGGCAGCAAAGGGGTACAGATTCAGCATGAGGCTCCGCTCGGGTCGCCAACAGGAGTGTTGGAAACGCAAGGTCGGTAGTCGGACTCGCCGAGTGTCCGGGCGTAGATCTGGCGCAGCGGACGTCGGCACACCGTAGCGGGCCTGTGCCGGATTCACACCGGCTTACCAGTTGGGTCTGCTGAACCCGGATCGGGCTGCGCCCAGGCCGGCAGACACCTTGCGCCCACTAGGATAACATCTGCGCCGTGCTGATCTCCGATGTTCATCTCGTCGTCGTCGGCATCGGTGCCGATGGCTGGTCAGGTCTCGCCGAGTCGTCCCGCGCGCCGGTCCTGGCCGCGGACGTGCTGCTCGGATCCGATCGTCAGCTGGCGCTGATTCCGCCGGTGCGCAGGCAGGTTCGCGAGAGCTGGCCGGCTCCGCTTCGCGACGGTCTTCCAGCTGTGCTGCAACGGTTTTCCGGTCGGAAGGTGGTTGCCCTGGCGTCCGGTGACCCCATGCTCAGCGGCATCGGGACCACACTGGTCGAGCTTCTCGGCCAGGAGCGGGTGACCGTGTTGCCCGCGGTTTCGTCAATTGCGTTGGCCCGTGCACGGTTGGGGTGGTCGGCGGAATCGGCCGGGACGGTCAGCGTAGTGGGCCGTGATGTGGCGAGGGTGCTGCGTGAACTCGCGCCGGGGCGGCGGCTCCTCATCTTGTCGTCGGACAAGCGAACACCCGGAGTGGTTCGCGATCTTCTTGTCGGATTGGGCTATGGGCGTAGTCGTTTCGTTGTACTGGGCGATCTGGGAGCTCCAAGTGAGTCACGCGTCGACTCGACTGCCGATGAATTCGACGGTGCGGCAGGGCCACTCAACATTATCGCGCTGGAACTCTCCGGTCCGGTGGTGGGTGGATGGACATCGGGATTGCCGGACGAACTGTTCGTCACCGATGGCCAGATCACCCGCCGCGACATTCGCGCTTCGGCGTTGGCGCGGCTGAGCCCACTACCGGGACAGCTGCTCTGGGATGTGGGTGCAGGCGCGGGATCGGTGGGGATCGAGTGGATGCGCGCGCACTCCAGCTGCCGGACGATCGCTGTCGAAGTGGACCCCGAGCGCGTCGAGCGGATCGCCGTCAATGCGCGACGACTGGGCGTCCCGGACGTGCAGGTCATTCGCGGCAAGGCTCCCGACGCCCTGTCCGGGTTGCCCCGGCCGCACGCGATCTTTGTAGGCGGCGGTGCGACACGACCCGGTGTCTTGGATACGTGTCGAGAGTCCCTGCTACCCGGAGGTCGTCTGGTGGTCCACGGCGTGACCCTGGAGACGGAGATGATGCTCGGTGAGGCCTACCGCGCACACGGCGGCGAACTCGCCCGTATGTCCGTCGAACGCGCCGCCCCGGTAGGGGCTTTCACCGGATGGTCACCTGCCCGGACGATTGTGCAGTGGTCTTGGACCCGCCCGGGGCAAGCGCGGTAAATCGATCACCACGGTTCCGGCCGCGTCCAGCGTTCATGGTGGACGACGTGCTCCAGTGGCGACCGATGCCGCCACCCGAATCGTTCCAGATCGGGCACCTCGGGCAGTGAGTCGACGCGACCCACGCACAACCAGGCGATCGGGCGGATGTGGGCCGGCATTCCCACCAGATTTCGGAGGAACTCCTCACGGTAGAACGAAACCCACCCGACGCCCAACTGTTCAGCCGTGGCGGCGAGCCACAGATTCTGTACCGCGCACACGGTCGAATACAGGCCTGCATCGTCGACTGCGTGACGCCCGAGTACATCCGGACCTCCGCGGGTGGCATCGTACCCGACGACGATTCCCAAGCGGGACTCGCAGATTCCCTCGATCTTGATGCTTGCGAAGGTGCGGGCACGTTCTCCGGTGAGTCTGGCTGCGTACACGTCGCGCTCACCGGCGACATGATCGCGGAAGGCCTGTAGGGTATCCGGATTCCGAACGAGAACGAAGTCCCACGGTTGGGACATGCCGACCGACGGTGCCGCGTGCGCAGCGGCGAGCACCCGTTCGAGTGCATTGTCGTCGATCGATGCGCCGGTGAATTCTCTACGCGTGTCCCGTCGAAGATTGATGATCTCGTAAAGAGCTGCTGCTCTCCGTGATTCGGCGCTTGCGCTTCCCGGGGGGGCGATGGCTCTCATCGTCGGCCTCCTGTGACCTTCGTCGATCGATCTCGATCTCTGTCGTAGAGATAGCTCTCACCGGCCATCGCATCACGGTCGGCAAGTGCGGACCCGACCAGTATCACCGCCGCCTGACGGAGTCGGGCGGCCTCGACCTTCGCGGCGATATCCGAAATCGTTCCGCGTAGAATCCGCTCGTCGGGTTGGGATGCTCGATAGACCACCACCACGGGACAATCCAATCCGTACGCAGGGTAGAGCTCGATCATCAATTCCCGGATCCGGGTGATGGACAGGTGTAAGACCAGCGTGGCCTTCGTCGCCGCGAAGGCGGTGAGGGATTCGGTCGCCGGCATCGCGGTAGACCGTTGCTGCGTCCGCGTGAGGACCACAGACTGAGTGACCAGCGGTATGGTGAGTTCCCGGCCCACCCGTGCCGCTGCGGCGGCATATGCCGGCACGCCGGGCGTCACCTCCCAATCGACTCCGGCATCATCGAGCCGACGGGTCTGTTCGGAGATGGCGCTGTAAACCGACGGGTCCCCGGACACGAGCCGAACCACTTTGAGCGCAGCATGATTGGCTGTCACGAGGTGACCGACGATGTCGTCGAGGTTCAGATCCTGTGTGTCGATCAGGCATGCTGTCTTGGCGCAGTGCTCGAGTACCGCGGGCTCGAGGTAGGTACCGGGGTACAGCACCAGATCGGCCTGTTCGAGTAGTCGTGTCGCACGAACCGTGAGTAGATCTGCGGCCCCGGGCCCCGCGCCCACGAAACGTATGGGATGCCGGCTCATCGAACCCACCTCGGTGACCACACTTGTCCCGATGTTGTGGTTCGAGTGCCCGAGGCTCCGACAATCACCAGGCACTTCATGTCGATCGAGTCGGTGTCGAGTTCGGCCAGGCTGGTGACAGTCACGGATTGCTCGGCCCGGCCGACGTCACGGCCGACCACCACCACAGTGTCGGGCGACCGATGCTCCAGGAGTACTTTGCGGGCGTCGGCGATCTGATCCGGTCGGCTGCGAGATGCGGGGTTGTACAGGGCCAGTACGAGATCGGCTTCTGCCACGGCACGCAACCGGGTATCGATCACCGACCACGGCTTGAGTCGGTCGGACAGACTGATCACCGCGAAATCTGCACCGATCGGTGCGCCGGCGGCGGCGGCGACAGCCTGCACCGCCGAGACGCCGGGGTGCACTGTGATGCGAACGGCGTTGTATGCGGGATCATCTGCCGCCTCGAACACCGCGGCGGCCATGCCGAACACTCCGGCATCTCCACCCGAGACAACGGCAACGCGTTCACCCCGGCGCGCGAGATCCAACGCGAATCGTGCGCGGTCGATCTCCACAGTGTTTCCCGTGGCATGACGTCGAAGGCCTTCGCGCTGCGGGACCCGCGCGATGTATGGCGCGTAGCCGACGACATGGTCGACCTCCGCGAGGATCGCGCTGACCTCGGGTGTCAGCCATCTATCGGGTCCCGGACCGAGCCCGACCACGGCGAGTTCCTCAGGCTTGACGGGCGATACCGCCGGCTTGTCGGCCGGCGCCGCGTGGGACCGCGTCCTGCGGCCATTGAGCGAATCGCCGTTCACGACGATGAGCGACAAGTACGGGACACTCGATTCGTCGACCTCGGCCACCGGCATCCAGCGCGCTTGTGGGTGACCCGCACGTTCTACGTACATGGCGTGCGCGAGCCGTCCGGCCGCGGCCAGTGCCCGCCGCACAGCCGGAAAGGTGCGTCCCAGCTTCATGATGACGGCGCCGTCGGTGTCGGCGAGCCGACGAGCGAGCTCGGCCTCCGGCAGCGTCCCGGGCAGCACGGTGAGGATATCGGTCTGACGAACGAGCGGAGACGTGATGGTTGCCGTAGCGGCAGCGAATGCCGGAACACCGGGGATCACCTCGGTGAGGTACCGCTCGCCGAGCCGGTCGTGCATGTACATGTATGACCCGTAGAAGAGAGGATCCCCTTCTGCGAGGAGCGCAACGGTCCGGCCAGCGTCGAGGTGACTTGCCAGACGCGCCGCGGATTCTTCATAGAAATCCGCGAGAGCGCGTGAGTATCCTCCGGGATGATCGGTGCCACCGGTCGTGACCGGATAACGTAGTTCCTCTTCGGTGACGCCGTCGGCGATCAGATCGGCGGCGATGCCGCGCGCGTAGGACCGCTTGTTGACCCCCGCGTGATAGGCGATGACATCGGCGTCCTTGATCACCCGCGCCGCCTTGCGGGTGATCAGCTCCGGATCTCCGGGGCCGAGACCGACGCCGTAGAGCCTGCCGGGTCGGCTTCCTGTCGTCATTCGTCCTCCGAGGCAAGCGCGTTGATGGCCGAAGATGTCATCGCGGAGCCGCCGCGACGGCCTCGGACAGTCACGAACGGGACATCGATGCCGTGGTCGTCGGCGAACGTCGTCAATGCGTCCTTCGATTCGGCGGCACCGATGAACCCGACAGGACAGCCGACGATGGCAGCGGGTCGTGGAGCGCCGTCGATGAGCATCTCGAGCAGATGGAACAGCGCTGTGGGCGCATTCCCGATGGCCACGACTGCCCCGTCGAGCAGTGGCTCCCAGAGTGAGACCGCTGCCGCAGCGCGGGTCGTGTTCCACTGTCGGGCCAGGTCGGGTACTTGCGAGTCACGGAGAAAACAGTGCACGTCATTGGCTGCGGGCAGCCGGCTTGCGGTCACCCCGGTGGACACCATGTACGCGTCGCACAGGATCGGGGCACCGGCGTCGAGGGCGGCTCGTGCCGACCGCACCAGACCGGGGTGGATTGCGAGGTCACGCGCCAGATCCGTTTGCCCGGTCCCATGAATCATTCGGACAGCGAGCTTTTCGGCCTCGGTGGGGATCCGTGTGAGGTCCGCTTCCCGACGAATGGTCGCGAACGAGTCGGTATAGATGTCGGCCCCGCGATCGATGTACACGTACTGTTTCGGTGGTCGCATGAGGCGCGTGGTGGGGCTGTTCACCGGGTCTCCTGACTCGTCGTCGGCACGAGTAGGCCGCGCCATGGGGTCACGATCAACGTGCTCGTGGGTGTGTTTGTGTCGATTCGGGCTGCGGCGTGAGCGAGGCCGGCGTCGAGTGCTCCACCGGGTACCAGCAGGTGATGCCCGCCCGAGACCGCACCGTAGGGCAGTGGGTCGATAGGTGTGGGAAGACGTGCGTCCGCAGGATGCGCCGGCAGCAGGTCCGTTCCGAGTTCTCTGATGTGCCACGGTGCGGTCGGGCCATGGCCGCGGGCTGCCAGGAATGCTCGCGCGAACTCGGCCAGAGATGTTGCCGCCGTATCGGAGTCGACGATCTTTCCCCAGTGGTCTCCGACACGTAGCTGCAGTTCGTCGTGGTCGACGGCCACCGCACCCAGGTCCGTGCCCAGTCGGCCCCGCGCGGTCATCCGATCGATCAGGTCCCCGCGGCCGTCGTCCAATGTGAACAGGAAGCGTCCCGGTAGCTGGGCGAACACGGGATCACTGCACAGTTCCCGGTCCAGTCGCCTGGCGATGGGCTGCAGGTCGATTCGTCCTCCACTGAGTCCGGTCTGCGGCGACATCACCACGTTCCGGGCCAGCTCAGCGGCCCGGGTCGGCAGCAATCCGGTGGAGCGGATTGCCTCGACTACTTCGGCGGGTAGTGCGCCGGAGCTGCCGGGAAGGCCGCGTAACTGGAGGTTTGCGCGCGAGGTGAGGTACACCCGCCCGTCGGCGTAGCGTTCGCTGACCTCGATCACACTGAGCAGCGACGTACGTGAGATGCGTCCGCCGATGAGGCGGAGGCGGACGAGCAGTCCGTCGTCGGTTGGCCATGGTCGGAAGACCCCTGGGCAGAGGTCGCCGCGGCTACGGACGGCTGCAGGGGCGGGCGTCGTCATGGAAGTTCATCCTTCGTGTCGACCGGTGCATCGCTACCGGGAACGTCCGGTGGCCGATCACCGGCTGAGCGTGCGCTGAGTTGTGCTCTGGTCTGCGGGGTGCGCGGTATGTTGCGGCTGTCACACACATCATCCTATGGTAGGACCACATCGGCAATGAAGACAGGGGAATCATGACATCCGTGATCGTGTCCGGGGCTCGCACCCCGGTGGGACGATTCCTGGGAGCTCTTGACGGGTTCTCGGCATCGGAGCTGGGATCGATCGCCATTCGAGGTGCGCTCGAGAAGTCGACGATCGATCCGGCACTCGTCGACTACGTCGTCATGGGTCAGGTGCTCACCGCGGGGGCCGGGCAGATGCCCGCGCGACAAGCGGCGATTGGAGCCGGCATCGGCTGGGACGTGCCGACGCTGGGCATCAACAAGATGTGTCTGTCGGGGATCGACGCCATCGCGCTTGCGGATCAGATGATCCGCGCCGGCGAATTCGAAGTTGTCGTGGCGGGAGGTCAGGAATCGATGTCTCGTGGGCCACGTCTGCTGACCGACAGCCGCCGGGGCGCGAAGTACGGTGCAGTCACCATGCTCGATCACACCGAGTACGACGGGCTTTACGACGTGTTCACCGAGCAGCCGATGGGTGAGCTGACCGATCGCCGTAACGACGAGTCGGGCTTCACCCGTGCACAGCAGGACGAGTACGCCGCGCAATCGCATCAACGTGCGGCGGCTGCATGGAAGGACGGCATCTTCGCCGATGAAGTGGTGCCGGTGTCGATCCCGCAGCGAAAGGGCGACGCGTTCGAGTTCGCCGCGGACGAGGGCATCCGCGCGGATACGTCGGTTGAGACCCTCGGGCGTCTCAGCGCGGCATTCCGTCCGGATGGCACGATCACTGCGGGATCGGCGTCACAACTGTCCGACGGAGCCGCCGCGGTCGTGGTCATGAGTCGCCGCAAGGCTGACGAACTCGGTATCGACTATCTTTGCGAGATCGGTCCGCATGGGGTGGTCGCCGGACCGGATTCGAGTCTGCAGGCGCAACCAGCCAACGCGATCGTGCGTGCACTCGGCCGCGAAGGGATCACGGTCGATGCGCTCGAGGTCATCGAGATCAATGAGGCGTTCGCTGCCGTGTCCTTGGCGTCCACGGCGCAACTCGGTGTTGACGAAAGTCGCGTCAACGTCCACGGCGGTGCAATCGCAATCGGCCATCCGCTGGGCATGTCCGGCGCCCGTATCACTCTGCACGCTGCTCTGGAACTGCGGAGGAGCGGCGGGCGATACGCGGTGGCGGCTCTGTGCGGGGCGGGCGGGCAGGGGGATGCGCTGATCCTGCGCAGCTCACAACGCTGATCACGACGCGACTTCGGCAGCCGCAACCTGTTCGACGACAGAGAGAGACGGAGTGCGACGATGCACATAGCAGAGGGATTCCTGCCGCCGATGCAGGCGGCGGCCTGGACGGCGGTCGCGGCGCCGTTCGTGGTGCACGGCGGCTACGCGGTGGTCCGCCAGATCCGCGAACATCCAGAGAGCCGCCTGCTTCTGGGTGCGGCCGGGGCGTTCACTTTCGTGTTGTCGGCGATCAAGCTGCCGTCGGTCACCGGGAGTTCGAGCCACCCGACAGGGACCGGGCTGGGCGCGGTGTTGTTCCGGCCCCCGGTGATGGCGTTTCTCGGCACCGTCGTGCTGCTCTTCCAGGCGCTACTGCTGGCTCACGGAGGTATCACGACGCTCGGCGCCAATGCCTTTTCGATGGCGATCGTGGGTCCCTGGGTCGGTTACGCGGCGTGGCGAGTGACCAGGGCGCTGAACGCGCCGGCATCGGTGGGCATATTCTTCGCCATGTTCTTCGCTGATCTGTCCACCTATTGCACCACCTCGATCCAGCTGGGGCTGGCTTTTCCGGACCCGACGAGTGGTGTTATCGGCGCTGTCGCCAAGTTTCTTTCCGTCTTCGCCGTCACCCAGATACCACTGGCCGTCATCGAGGGGTTGTTGGGCGTACTGGTCTTCCGCGTGCTGCGCCGGGTCGCGAGCGTCGAACTGATCAAACTCGGGGTCTTGGATCGCCGCCGACGCCGCGCCGGGGACTTCGAGGAGGAGGAAGCCGATGTCGTCCCGTAAGTCAACGCTGATTACCATCACACTTCTCGCCGCCATCGTCGCGATCTTCGGAATCTCCATGTGGCTCAACCGTGGAGCGTCCGAAGACTCGAGCTTCGTCGGAACCGACACCGCGGCAACCGAGCACATCGAAGCGAATCATCCCGAGTACACGCCCTGGTTCACATCGGTGTTCACTCCGGGGTCCGGCGAGATCGAATCCGGGCTGTTCGCCCTGCAAGCCGCGATCGGCGGTGGTGTGTTCGGTTTTGCGATCGGCGCCCTCTGGCAACGAAACAGGAAGAAGTCGGAAGCTGCTCTGCCACGAAATGATCCGGTGTCGGGTGCGACCGATGGTTGATGTCGTGCGAGTGTGCAGATGAGCCTGGGTGCGGCGACGATCGACTCGGTCGCCTGGCGAAGTCGCTGGCGCCATCGATCCGTCATGGAGAAGGTGGTGCTCTTCGGTGGGGTCGTGACGCTGGCCCTGGCCCTGCCCCCATGGCCGACAGTGCCGCTCCTGGTGGCGGTCTGCCTCGTCGCAGCACGCCGTGCGGGCGTGCCGATGGCGCATCTTGCGAGATGTGCGCGTGCCCCAGCCGTCTTTATCGTGCTGGCGTCGGCCTCGACTATGGTATCGGTCGGATTCGATCCGTTTCGCCTGACATTGACCGGATCTGCGGTGCTGCACGCTATTGCGGTGGGTGCTCGAGCCGCAGCGGCGTCGTTGGCCATGCTCGCGTTCGCCTCTTCGACACCGATGACCACCGTCATGACATCGCTTCGTCGAATCGGGCTCCCCGCTCCCTGCGTAGATGTCATCGTCGTGATGTACCGATTGATCTTCGTTCTGCTGGAGTCTGTTTCGACGATAAGGCAGGCCCAGGTCTCGCGGCAGGGCTATACCACGTTGCGGCGGGGTCTGCAGTCGGCGGGTTTGCTCACCGCCGCGGTGCTGACCAGGTCGTGGAATCGAGCCCATCGACTCGAGATAGGTCTGTCAGGACGGGATTTCGGCATCTCGACACCGGTGCTCGAACACACCCGGATCGGCTGGCGCTTCGTCGTGATCAGCATCGGTGTCCTGCTTGCTGTGCAGGTCGCCACGATGAGTTGGGAGTCCTTCACATGAGCCATCAGCGGCTGGCCGCACGATCGGTCGGCTTCGCGTATCCCTCGGGTGCATGCCCTCTCAGGGACGTGTCGGTCGACATCGCGCCCGGTTCCCGGGTCGCGATCCTGGGGGCGAACGGTTCGGGGAAGACGACACTACTGCGTATTCTGGCCGGCTCACTCCAGCCGACGGGTGGCACAGTGGAAGTCGACGGGAATGTTCTGCGCCACAGCCGTGGTGGTCTGCGACGTCACCGACAAACGGTTCAGCTGGTACTGCAGGATCCGGATGATCAATTGTTCTCGGCAGACGTCGCACATGACATTGCCTACGGTCCGGCGAATCTCGGTTTGACCAATGTCCAAGTCGCTGCGCGTGTATCCGAAGCACTGGCACTGTTGTCGATCACCGGCCTGGCGGATCGGCCGACGCACGAGCTGTCGTACGGGGAACGCAAAAGGGTCACGATCGCCGGAGCCATGGCGATGCACCCCTGTGTACTCTTGCTCGACGAGCCGACGGCAGGACTCGATCCGGTTGGTGTACGCGAACTCTTCGGTGCGCTGAGAGAGCTCGAGGACAACGACACCACAGTCGTGCTGTCTACGCATGACACGGCATTGGCGCTGGCCTGGGCGACCTCCGTGGCAGTCGTGCGTGCGGGCTCGGTACGGCAAGGTGACCCTCGCGAGATTCTCGGCGACCACGAACTGCTCGAGGAATCACGCCTGGTCGCGCCATGGACAGTCGAACTCGTTGAGCGACTCCGCCGACGAGACATATCGCTCCCGGCACGCGACCTGCCCCGCGACATCGACGAGATGGTCGAACTAGTGGCCGATTCCATTCCGATACACCGGCAAGCCCGATCTCGGCGTATGAGTCTGACGGACAGCGGTTTCGAGTCGATCGACGGGCGGTGCCGGCAGCGATGACACCACCCCTCTGCTCGAGGTCGGGCTACTCGCGCTCACCACCAGGTACCCACAGCACGTCACCGTGGCTCCGGTTGCAGTAGCGAGCAAGGATGAACAGTAGATCCGACAGTCGGTTCAGATAGGCGATCGTCAACGTGTTCATCGTCTCGGCGAACTCGGCGTGCGCATGCCATGCTGCGCGCTCTGCACGTCGCACCACAGTCCGTGCGACATGCAGGTGCGATGCGGACGGTGTACCACCATTCAAGATAAAGGAGCGCAACGGTTCCAGCGACTCGTTGAACTCATCGCACCACTGCTCGAGACGGTCTATATAGATCTGCTCGATTCGGAGCGGGGGATACTTCGGGTTCGGTACGACCGGGGTGCTGATGTCCGCGCCGACGTCGAACAGGTCGTTCTGGACGTGTAGCAGAACCTCTTGTGCCTTGCCTCCGATGAGTTCGGTCGACAATGCGAGGCCGATGTGTGCGTTCGCTTCGTCGACCGTGGCGTAGGCCTCCAGCCGTGAGTCGAGTTTGGACGTCGTGCTGAGGTCGCCCAGTTTGGTCGACCCCCCATCTCCGGTGCGGGTATAGATTCGAGTGAGGTTGACCATGTGTTCCATACTACGTAAATAGTTGGCCCAGAAAAGGTTCCGGACGAAAATCGACGATATTCTTGGCGACGTCGGGTCTCGGTGCGGTGAAGTTGTCGCGCCGATGCATGTCCATCGGATAGGGTGAACGGCAACCGTGATCGAGGTGCCCCGACAGGGCCGAACGGGAAGTCGGCGAGATTCCGACACAAGATTCGCTGCGGTGACCGTCCAGGAAGTCCGAAGACCGACCTCGATCCGTCATTCTGCCGTCACAGCGAACTCCGTGGAGGACAATGATGGATCGTTCGGATTCAGGGGCCGTCGGGGTGGTGACCGCGCGCACGGCCGACGTAGGTGCGACGTACCGGGCGGCGTTGCCGGTGGCGGGACGTCGCGTCGCGGTGTTCGGGTCGGGTGGTCCGGCGCTACGGCACGCATCCGCACTCCTGAACGCCGGTGCGGTGGTCACGGTGGTCGGCACCTCGGTGACACCGGCACTCGCCGATCTTGCTGCTCGAGACCTGATCGGTTGGTGTGATAGGGATTTCAGAGCGGCGGATCTGGACGAAATCTGGTTGGCGGTTGCCGCGACGGGAAACGAGTTGGTGGACCGGGCCATAGCGGACGCATGCTCGAATCGTCGGCTGTGGTGTCTGCGGGACAACGGACCGTCGCGGCGCGCTGGTGGAGCCGGTCGCGTCGTCCTGGTCGGTGGTGGCCCAGGCGATCCGGGGCTACTGACCGTCGCGGGATCAGAAGCTCTGCGGTCCGCCGACGTGATCGTCACCGACCGATTGGCGCCGTTGTCCGTACTCGCCGACCTGCCGGGACACGTGGAGATCATCGACGTCGGCAAGATCCCCTTCGGCCGTGCCGCGGCGCAGGAGGACATCAACCGAATCCTGATCGAGCGCGCGTCACAAGGGCGGATTGTGGTGCGGTTCAAAGGCGGAGACAGTTTCCTGTTCGGCCGCGGAGGTGAGGAACTTCTGGCCTGCGAAGCAGCAGGAATTCCCGTGTCGGTGATCCCGGGCGTCTCTTCGGCACTTGCGGTGCCGGCCGCCGCGGGCATTCCGGTAACACATCGCGGCCTCACCCAAGGCGTGACGGTCGTGTCAGGGCACGTTCCCCCGGATCATCGTTCATCGACTGTCGACTACCGGGCCCTGGCTGCTGCCGGCACCACGCTGGTGTTCCTGATGGCCGTGACCAACCTGGACGCCATCACGACGGCGCTGATCGGTCACGGCATGGCGCCGGATACGCCTGCAGCGTGCATCGCGGACGGCACCTTGCGTACCCAACGCGTTGTGCGCTCGGATCTGCGCGGTATCGCGGCGGAGGTGGCCGACCATGGGATGAAACCGCCGGCGATCACGGTGGTCGGGGCCGTCTCCCGCCTCTCCGAGCAGCAACTGGCCTCGACGTACTCCGATGGTGGTTCGGTGGTCGGCCACCGAGGGCTCGACGTCTGATCTGCGCCTTCTCGTCAGGCCGTGACGTGACCTGAGCTGGACCCACAGTGATTTGTTGCGCTGATCACTGACAGGCCCTATGGTAGAACCACAGCTTTGGTAGTTCCATATAGGAGGATTCCCGTGAGTGATCAGTCAGCCGTCCCGATTCGCATCATGCTTGCCAAGATCGGGTTGGATGGGCACGACCGCGGCGTCAAAGTGGTGGCGCGGACACTGCGCGACGCCGGCATGGAGGTCATCTACACGGGTCTGCACCGCAGCCCCGAGCAAGTGGTCGAAGCGGCCACGCAGGAGGACGTGGATGTCCTCGGTGTGAGTCTGTTGTCCGGCGCTCACATGCCCATCTTCACCAAGATCTTCGAGATCCTCGGCGCCATGGAGGATCGTCCGCGATTCGCGATCGTGGCCGGCGGCGTGATGCCGGACGAGGATGAGCTCGAGCTCCAGAAGATGGGTGTGGCAGCGGTTCTCGGGCAAGACACCACGCCGGAGAAGATCGTCGAGACGATCAAGGAGTGCGCACCGGAGATGGCTTCCTGATGCCGGAGATGGAAGAGTGGACATGGCCCCCGAAGTACGATCCGGACTATCGTCCACCGTCTGGACAAGAGCATTGGTTTCCCGAGCGGGAGACCATGGACCCGGAGTTGCGCGACGGGCAGATCCTGCGGCGTATCCAACAGTTGATGGGGTATGCGTGGGAACGGTCGCCGTTCTACCGACGGAAGTGGTCCGAGGTCGGGATCGAACCCGGCGACATCACCTCGCTGGAGGCATTCGAATCGGTACCCGTGATCCGCAAGGACGACCTCCGTTCTGACCAAGCTGCGAACGAGCCCTACGGTAGCTACTTGTGCATCGATCCAGGCGAGGTCGCGCACATCAACGGCACATCGGGTACCACTGGACGGCCGACGGCCTTCGGTATCAACCAGCGCGACTGGACATCCATTGCCAATGCTCACGCCAGGGTCATGTGGGGGATGGGAATCCGTCCCGATGACGTGGTCCTGATCGGCTCACCGTTGGCTCTGTACTGGGGGTCGTGGGGTGCCTACATAGGCGCAGAACGGCTCGGGGCGACGGTGTTCCCGTTCGGTGCCGGCACCCAAGGTGGAAGCCTGCGCACCCTTCAGTGGATGAAGCAGATGAAGGCGACGATCTTCTACGGGACCCCGTCATATGCGCTGCGACTGGCCGAGGTCGCGTACGAGAACGACATCGATCCTCGCAAGCTGGGTCTGCACAAGATGTTCTTCTCCGGCGAGCCCGGCGCGAGCGTACCGGCGATCCGGCAACGCATCATTGATGCCTTCGACGTCGAGGTCTATGACTCGGGCAGCATGGCCGAGGTGGCACCGTGGATGCATCTCGGTTCCTCGCACAACGGTCCCGGTGTCTTTTGTTGGCAGGACCTCGTATACGCGGAAGTCTGCGATCCCGAGACGATGAAGCGCGTTCCCTTCGGCGCGGAGGGTACGCCGGTGTACACGACGTTGGAGCGAACCGCGCAGCCCATGATCCGCCTGCTGTCCAACGACCTCACACGCTGGGAGGCGCCCGACATCGCACGCGGACGCACGTATCCGTTCCTGCCGAACGGAATCTACGGGCGGATCGACGAGATGTTCCAGATTCGCGGCGAGAACGTGCATCCCAGCGCGATCGACGAAGTCATCATGGCTGCACCGGGGTACGGCGGGGAGCATCGGATCGTCATCACTCGTGAGAGTGCGATGGACGAGCTCGTGGTCCAGGTGGAGTTCGATCCGACGAAGGCTGGCATCACCGATGCCGCATGGATCCAAAAGCTGGGCTCCGACCTGCGCACTGTTCTCGGCGTCGGCGCCACGGTGGTGGTGGTCGCCCCGAACACGTTCGATCGCACCGACTTCAAGGCGCGACGCGTGATCGACGACCGGAAGCTCTTCGAGTCGATCGAGAGGAAGGTGCTGTCATGACCCAGGCAGTGGCGAACCGACCCATGACGGAGTTGGCCGAGAAGATCCGTGCTGGATCTCAGCCGGCGATCGCACGCGGGCTCACCGTGGTGGAGCGTCGATCCGCCGCCGCGTCGGAGTTGCTGGCCGACCTCTGGAAGCACAGCGGACATGCACATGTCCTCGGCGTCACCGGGCCGGCAGGCAGCGGCAAGAGCACGCTGGTCACGCGGATGGCCAAAGGGTGCACAGCGCGCGGGTCGAAGGTGGCGATCATCGCGGTCGATCCGTCCAGTGCATACTCCGGTGGCGCGATCCTGGGGGACCGCATCCGGATGACCGAATTGGCCGAGGATCGCGAAATCTACATCAGGTCGATGGCTTCACGCGGGGCGACCGGCGGGTTGTCTCGTGCGGTACTCGACGGAATCAGTCTGCTCGATGCGGCAGGTTTCGATGTCATCATCCTCGAGACCGTGGGTGTCGGGCAGGCCGAGATGGACGTGATGTCGGTGGCCCACACCGTGCTCGTCGTCAGCGTTCCGGGTCTGGGTGACGACATCCAGGCGATCAAGGCAGGGCTCATCGAGATCGCTGACATCCACGTGGTGAACAAGGCCGACCGGCCGGGCGCCGACCTGACCTACAAGCAGCTCCGCGAGTCGCTGCGACTGGCGCACCGGGAGGCGGGAAGCTGGAACGTCCCGATCGTGAAATGCGTTGCCGCCACGGGTGAGGGTGTCGCCGAATTGCTCGACAAGTCTGAGAAACACCAGAGGTGGATGAAGGACCACGGCGGGCTGCGCGAAGTCGAGCGCCGAAATGCGGCGACCCGGATCCGCTGGGCAGCAGAGGTTCTCATCTCCGAACAGCTGCGAGCCGGCGATGCCGGCTTCGATTCCGCGGTGAACTCACTCATCGCGCGGGAGATCGATCCCCGCACCGCAGCCGACCACCTCTTGAGAGCTATGACCCGACCGCACACTGATCAGAAAGAGAAGACCGATGCCTGAGAATGATCACGTCACGCCCGACGAGATGCGCCTCGCGACCGACGCTCTGGTGAAGCGCGCCAGCGCCGATCTCGATGACTGGGAGGGGCGTGAGCTCGCCGAGTTCCTCGCGCGTGCTCCAGAGTCGAAGGACAAGTACCTGACCGGTAGCGGTGCTGAGGTCAAGCGCGTGTACGGCCCGCAGGACCTCCCGGAGAGCTGGGACGAGATCGGTCTGCCGGGCCGATACCCCTACACGCGCGGTCCGTACCCCACGATGTATCGCGGACGGGTGTGGACCATGCGCCAGATCGCCGGATTCGGTCAGGCTGAGGAAACCAACAAGCGCTTCCAGTACCTCATCGAACAAGGCCAAACCGGCCTGTCGGTCGACTTCGACATGCCGACCTTGATGGGCCTCGACAGCGACCATCCGATGAGCCTCGGTGAAGTCGGCCGCGAGGGTGTGGCGGTTGATGTCCTGCCGGACATGGCAGCGCTGTTCGACGCGATCAACCTCGAAGAGATCTCGGTCTCGATGACGATCAACCCGTCGGCCTGGATTCTGCTCGCCATGTACATCGCGGTGGCCGAAGACCGTGGCTACGACCTGAACAAACTGTCCGGCACGATTCAGAACGACATTCTCAAAGAATATGTGGCACAGAAGGAATGGATCTTTCCGGTTCGTCCGAGTATGCGCATCGTGCGGGACTGCATCGCCTATTGCGCCGACAACATGGCCCGTTACAACCCCGTCAACATCAGCGGGTACCACATCAGTGAGGCCGGCGGCAACGCAGTGCAGGAGGTCGCATTCACGATGGCGATCACCAAGGCATACGTCGAAGATGTGGTCAAGGCCGGTGTCGATGTCGACACCTTCGCCTCGCGGCTGTCCTTCTTCTTCGTCTCGCAGGCCGACCTCTTCGAGGAGGTCGCGAAGTTCCGGGCAGTCCGCCGGTACTACGCGAAGATGATGAAGGAGCAGTTCGGAGCGAAGAAGGCCAACTCGATGCGGTTGCGTTTCCACGCCCAGACCGCTGCGGCGACATTGACCAAACCACAGCCGATGGTGAACATCATCCGTACCGCACTCCAGGCGCTGTCGGCAGTGATGGGCGGTGCTCAGTCGCTGCACACCAACGGCCTCGACGAGGCTTACACCATCCCCAGCGAGATGGCCATGAAGCTGGCACTGCGGACCCAGCAGATCATCGCCGACGAGACCAACGTGCCCAACGTCATCGATCCGCTTGGTGGTTCGTACCTCGTCGAGGCCCTCACCGACGAGATCGAGCAGGGCATCGACGACTACATCAAGAAGGTCGAGGCCATGGGTGGCGTCGAGGCCGCCATCGAGCAGGGCTTCTTCCAGAAGGAGATCTCTGACACTGCGTACGACTACGCCAAGCGCAAGGCCACCGGCGACCGGCCCGTGATCGGTGTCAACAAGTACATCGACGCCGAAGAGGACCAGAAGATCGAGGTGCACAAGCTCGATCCGGAATCCGAGGCTCGTCAGATCAGCCGACTCAAGCGGGTACGTGGTGACCGTGACCAGCAGCGTGCCGACGCTGCGCTGAGCAACCTGATCGCGGTTGCTCGCGACGACAGTGCAAACCTCATGCCGGCCACGATCGAGGCGGTTCGGGCGCATCTGTCGATGGGTGAGATCACCGGTGCGTTGGGTGAGGTGTTCGGCACCTACCAGGAGACCCCGGTGTTCTGACCCAGAGCGCGGGGAATCACGTGGCGATTGATCGTCGCTGCGTTCGTTCTGCGGTCGCGGAACCGAAGGTCCGCGATGCGGGTCATACCGACCACAGCACGGTAGTACGACGCATTGGTCGGTATCATGACGGCGTCGATTCGATCCGGTGACGGGTGATTGCCACAACGAGGCGGTCGGGCAGGCCCGGTCGGGGTGAGGGGAGCGTTGGACCGTGACACAGGAAGTCCGTTGGCAACCACTGCAGCGTTTGCGTACTCACGAACAGGTCATCGCCGAGATCGAGCACCGATTGAGCACTGGAGCCCTGGCCGCGGGTGATCGTCTGCCGCCGGAGCGGCAGCTGGCCGAGGCCCTCGGTGTCAGTCGAGGCGCCGTTCGCGAAGCGCTGCGAAT
The DNA here is from genome assembly GCF_030315685.1 of Gordonia sp. ABSL11-1. GTDB lineage: Bacteria > Actinomycetota > Actinomycetes > Mycobacteriales > Mycobacteriaceae > Gordonia. The sequence goes on from NZ_JASXSI010000029.1 coordinate 48,953, forward strand.
TCTCGAGGCCATCGGCGTGGTCGAGGCCGGCACCGGATCAGGACCGACCGCGGGTTCGACGATCGTGCGCGACAGTTTTTCCGGGCTGGCGATGGTGCTGCGGATTCACATGCAGGTGGCCTCTTTCGAGCGTGATGACCTGCTCGAGGTGCGGCTGTCCATCGAACGGCTGGCGTCGCGGAAAGCCGCCAGGGCGGCGACCAGTGAGGACATAGACGAACTGCGGGCGCTGGTCGAGCGGATGCGCGGAGTCGACTCGGTGGCGACGTTCAACGATCTCGACGCGGCCTTCCACATACAGATCGCCACGATCTCCGGGAATGACCTGGTTGCTGTTCTCATGGCAGCGATGCGGCAGGCATTGCGCGACACCATGGTTACTGCATTCGAGCAGTTGACCGACCCGCAGGCCGCCATGCGAAAGTTGACGAACGAGCACTCGAAGATCGTGGACGCGATCAGCTCCGGCGCCGGTACCAAGGCCGCCAACGCGGTCGGCCGTCACATTTGCGGCTTTTACGAGGCGGTCGGCTTCACGATTTCTGATGAGGGCGAGTGACTGGGTGCGTGAGGTGTGGTACTCAGTGCAACTGCCACCCGGAGACGCGCACCACAGCGAGCACGAACTGTTCGAAGGACTCGAACCCGAGGTGTGGAAGTCCGGGGCGGGTTCGGTAGATCTCGCCCCGCCACTGCTCGTCGGCAGCGATGATGAATTTGGACCGCGTCGGAATGTCTGTGCTGCAACGGGTCCGCTGAAAGGACCGCTGGCAGGCCGCTGCTTGCTTGTCGGTGCCGGAGTTGCGGTCGGGACCGCTCGGCGGTGACACCTCGATCTGCCAGCCGGTGGCGCCGAGGAAAGCCTCACAGAAGCTCTGTAGATCGTCAAAGCCGTGACGTCCGTGTCCTGGCCGGGTGTGATAGAGCTCCCCGCTCCACGGACCGTCAGCGGCCACGATCAACTTCCATCGCAACGGGTGTGATCTGGGTTTCGACGACGAGTGGTCCCGCTCTGCTCGGGCCGGCAGAGAGACAATGGAGTCATGCACGGCGAGCCGAACCCTGATAATCGGTGTCATCGGTCTTGATCCAGCCCATCAGGGCGCGTAGATCGCGTCCCACCGCCTCGATCTGATGCTTTTCACCGTGCTCGCGGAGAACGCGGAATTCGGGCGCACCGTGGTCCTGGTCTTCGATGAATCGTTGTGCGAACGAGCCGTTTACGACATCCTCCAATACGGCTTTCATGTGCTCTTTGACGTCGGGGGTGATGATCCGCGGTCCCGAGACATAGTCGCCGAACTCGCACGTGTCCGAGCACGACCAGCGCTGCTTGGAGATCCCGCCCTCGTACATGAGGTCGACGATGAGTTTCAATTCATGCAGGCATTCGAAATAGGCGATCTCTGGCTGGTAGCCGGCCTCGACCAGGGTCTCGAAGCCATAGGTCACCAACTGAGATGTGGCCCCGCACAGTACCGATTGTTCACCGAACAGGTCTGTTTCGGTCTCCTCGGCGAAGGTGGTCTTGATCGCTCCGGCACGGAGGCCACCAATTCCTTTGGCATACGCCAACGCAAGGTCCATCGCTTGACCTGAGTGGTCGGCATCGACGGCAACAAGGACAGGTACCCCTCGGCCGTTGACATACTCGCGCCGAACGAGGTGGCCCGGTCCTTTTGGGGCAACCATGAACACATCTACACCGTCGGGCGGGGTGATATAGCCGAAGCGGATATTGAACCCGTGGCTGAAGGCCAGTGCCTTGCCGGGCGTGAGCTCGGGCTCGATCTCTTCGCGATACAACGTTCGCTGATGCTGATCGGGTACCAGCATCATGATCACGTCGGAGTCTCGCGCTGCTTGCGCCGGCGTCGCAACCTGCAGACCTTGATCCGCGGCCTTCGCTCGGCTCGTTGAATCCGGTTGCAGGCCGACGCAAACCTCGACTCCGCTGTCGCGCAACGACAGAGCGTGAGCGTGACCTTGACTTCCGTAGCCGATCACTGCCACTCGCCTGGCCTGGATCAACGTGAGGTCGGCGTCGTCATCGTAGAACATCTCGGCCACATGAACTCCTCATCGCCGGTGTGCGACGCTGCCGGTCGGCTCGAGCGTCCTGTGGTTCGACCATACGACTGCGGGTGCAAGTGGCGCAAGCCTTGTGCCCCCGGGTGAGTGGGGTACGCAACTTTCGAGTTTTGCTTGTGCTGCGAACCACAGTAGTGGTAGGACCATAGGCGTCACTGGTTCGAGGGAGCTTTCATGTATCAGCAAGATGTGTCACCCCTGGGAAATCTCGGTCTATCGGCGCTCGTGGCCGCGTTGCCTCTGGTGGTCCTCTTCATCCTGCTCGGCGGGTTGAAGGTCAAAGCCTGGATTGCATCACTGGTGGGCCTCGCGCTCGCTCTGGGTGTCGCGATCTTCGCGTATCAGATGCCCGCCGACCAAGCGGGACTGTCGGCACTCGTGGGCGCCGCGTTCGGCGTCTTTCCGGCGATGTGGGTCGTTGTCAATGCGTTGTGGATTCACAACATGACCGTGAAGTCGGGCGCATTCGACATCATTCAACGATCGTTCGTCGCGGTGAGCAACGATCGTCGAATTCAGGGCCTGATCATCGCGTTCTGTTTTGGTGCAGTTCTCGAGGCCCTGGCGGGCTTCGGCGCCCCGGTCGCGATCTGTGCGGTGCTGCTCGTCTCCATTGGATTGAAGCCGCTGAAGGCGGCGACTGCCGCACTGGTTGCCAACACCGCCCCGGTCGCGTATGGGGCTGTCGCTCTGCCGATCATCACGCTGTCGGCGGTCACCGACCTTCCGCTGCGTGATCTGAGTCAGATGACCGGCAGGCCGACGCGACATGTCGAGTCGGGCCGTGAGGTCGAGATCGCCGGATCGTCCGGATCGGGTTGAATGCATGCTTGCATGCAAGCGCGTGCTACGGTGCTTTGTGTGGCTAAGCAAACGCTGAATGCCGTCGACCAGGCCTACTCGACGGTCCGCGACCGGATCGTGGCAGGTGAGTTGTGCGGGGGTGAGCTGCTCAGTGAGGTCGAGATCGCCCATGAGCTCGGCATCAGCCGGACTCCCACTCACGAGGCCTTCCTGAGGCTCGGCGCCGAGCAACTGCTCACCTTGATCCCGCGTCGGGGAGCGGTGGTGACCCCGGTCGATCCAGCGGAAGCCTCGAATGTGTTGGCCATGCGCCAGGGGGTGGAAGGTGCGGCGGCCGCTCAGGTGTGCGCCGCCGGAGGGCCGAGCGAGTCCGCGCGTGTGGCCATCCGCGACAATCTCGCTCGACAGGGGCGTTGTGTGGCGCACTCCGACATGGTCGGGTTCGTGGTCGCTGACGACGAGTTCCATGCGCACATGGTGGCGGCCTCCGGAAACCCCATTGCTGTGCACTTCTACGAACAGCTCCGAGGCCGCCAGCAGCGACTGCGTAATGTCCTGCTGTCCGTCAACCCAGACAAACTGTCGGCCGCGTATGATGATCACACGCAGCTGGCCCAGGTGTTGTTCGACGGCGATCTGTCGCGATACTGCGACCTCCTCGCGGCGCATTTCGACCGGTATCGCGGTGCGATATGACAGTGCGTGAACACATCTCGGGATCAATAGGCGCCTCGGGTGGGCAGCCGACGCGTCCCTGGCTCATGGTGTTCGGCGCGCTGTTCGTCTGCGCATGGTCGGGCAACCAGTTCAGCCCGCTGCTGCTGATGTATCGCGATGTCGAACATTACTCGTCGGCCACGGTCACCCTGTTTCTCGGTGTGTATGTAGCGGGCCTGGCACCGGCATTGGTCATCGCGGGCGCGGTCTCCGATCACCAGGGCCGGCGACCATTGATGATCGCCGGTGTGGCTTTCGGTCTGTTGGGCAGCCTCTTGCTGGCCTTCGACGAATTCGGGCAGATCCCAATCATTCTCGGGCGATTGTTCGCGGGTATGTCGGTGGGCACGGCCATGACGGTCGGGACGAGCTGGCTCAAGGAACTGTCGGTGGCGCCGCACGACGCCCGCGCGGATGCCGGTGCGGGCGCGAGACGTGCCTCGTTGGCCTTCACACTGGGTTCCGCCCTCGGCGCACTGATCGCCGGCTGCATCGCGCAGTGGGGCCCCTACCCACAGATCCTGCCGTTCCTGATCCACATCACGGTCTCCGTTCCGTTCCTGTGGATGCTCCGGCGACCGCCCGAGACGGTCACCGCCGGGCCGCCGGCCCCTATGCTGACCCGTCTGCGAGTCACGTCCGTGCGGCATCGACGCTTCGTTCGCGTGGTGATGATCTGTGGGCCATGGTTGTTCATCGCCTGCGGTCTTTCCTACGGATATCAGCCGGTGCTCCTGGCCGACGCCGCGGGCGGGATGGGTCTGGCGTACGCGACGCTGCTCAGTGTGATCGCGTTGGGTTCAGGTGCTCTCATCCAGCCGGTGGCCCGCAGGATCGATTCGCATTCGAGTGCGCGCGGCCTCGTCGTGGCGCTGCTGACCCTGGTCGCCGGGCTTGCGGTCATGATTCTCGCGGTCTCCACGGAGAATCTGCTGGTCGGCGCGGCCGCCAGTGTGGTGCTCGGTTCCGGCTTCGGCATCGGGCTGGTCTCCGGGCTCATGGAGGTACAGCGGATCGCGCCGCCACACGAACTCGCGAAGCTGACCGGGGTGTTCTATGCGGTGGCCTACACCGGATTCGCCGCGCCGACCATCCTGGCGGCTCTGACGCCACCCTTCACCACAATCGAATTGTTGCTGATACTCGCGACCTTGCTGATGGTGTCGCTCGCAGTCGTGCTGAGCGCTTCCCGTAAACACCTACCGTCGCACGACTGAATCCGACTGTCGGCGCGGTACGCCAACTCCCGGACGCTACTTCGGTTGGGGAACCGAACGAAGAGCGGCGTCGTAGTCCGGCTCCTGGCTGATCTCAGGGACCAACTCGGTGTAGGTGACGATTCCGTCGGTGATCACGACGATGGCGCGCGCCAATAAACCGGCCATCGGTCCGTCCATGATGGTGACGCCATAGTCGGACCCGAATGTGTCGCGGAACGCCGACGCCGCGGTGACGTTGTCGATGCCTTCAGCGCCGCAGAAGCGCTGCTGGGCGAACGGAAGGTCGTTCGACACACACACGACGGTCGCACCGGACTCGCCGGCCCGTTCATTGAACGTTCGCACACTCGAGGCGCACACCGGGGTGTCGATGGACGGGAAGATGTTCAGGACCAACCGGTGCGACCCGAAGCTGCTACTCGAGATCGACGACAGGTCGCCGCCGGTCAGCGTGAACTCCGGAGCGGGTGAGCCGATAGTGGGGAGTTCGCCGACGGTATTGATCGGATTGCCGCCCAAAGTGATCCTTGACATGGAAACCAGTGTGCCAACCGGGGGCCGGCGCGTCGAGCCACCGAGTCCACACGCTGCCCCGGACCACATGGGAACAGCGTGGTGGACAGCGACGTCGTCGATCACGATGACCGTTGACTGGCGCGCCTTGGCGCGTGGACGACAGTAAGGGCAGAGGTCCACGAGTGCTGATGATCGGCGGGGAGTTGGTGGACGATGGTGGCGCACGCACGCGCCGACCATCCCGACGAGGCCTGCGGGATCATCGCGGGAGCGGAGGGTTCCGATGTCCCAGAGCGCTTCATCCCGATGATCAACGCGGAGCGTTCGCCCACCTTCTACCGGTTCGACTCGGCCGAGCAGCTCGAGGTGTGGCGGGAGATGGACCGCGTCGACGAGGAGCCGGTGGTGATCTACCACTCGCACACCGCGACCGACGCCTATCCGAGCCGTACCGACGTCTCCTACGCGAGCGAACCGAACGCCCACTACGTCCTGGTGTCCATCCGTGACGCCGACGACGCCGAGATCCGCAGCTATCGCATCGTCGATGGCGTCGTGACCGAAGAACCCATCGAGATCAGGCCTGAGTTGGACCTCCTGATCCGATTCTCGTCGCTGCGCCGAGTCCACACCGTCATCGTCGATGTCGACGGTCACCCCTCACCGCCCGCGCCCCGCTCGACGACGTCGCCGAAACGATCGTCGTCGCCATCAACGCCAGGCA
>NZ_JASXSI010000003.1 GCF_030315685.1 Gordonia sp. ABSL11-1
TCACATCAACTCGAACCTGCTGAAACCAGCCTATCGAACACATGTACGAAGCGCAAGGAAATCTCAGAACTTCTTTCACGAAGGCCGGCCGGCGGTCAGACGCTCCTCACGCGTAGGTCCCGAAATCCGCGGTGACACCGAGGCGCGCCAGGAACTCGGTGCGATCGAAGCCTGTGGCAGCGACGTCAGCAGCCACCACTCTGCCTGCATTGCTGAGGGATTCGTGTGATTCCCAGGTCACGGCGGTCACCACGTTGTAGGCGCTGTCGCCGTCGACGAGGGTGATGACGTCGTTGCGGATGATGCCGGGCTGGCGCCCGAGGACCTCGTGGATGTGACGGATCCGGGAAAGGAACTCGTCCATCGCAGGTGTCGGAACGGAGAACTTGTCGATGCGGTGCAGGGGTGTCGTCATGCACATACTGTCGTACTTCAAGGTCACTTGAGGTCAAGCCGACGCACGCGATGCCGAATCGCGGACCCGGTCGATCGGCCCTTCGCGGCCTGCCTCCGCCGGCGCTCTTCTCGTCCTCAGGGGTCGAGAAACACGGGCCCATGCCATTCCCTGGCTGCATGGCACATGGTCATCATCGCGGCAGTGGTCGTTCTGCTGATCAGCGGGATCATCAGTGTTTGGCGTGACCTGCGCCGACTACGGCCGGGGGTCTATCTCGGTGCCGCAGTCGTCCTTGTCGTACTGCTCGTCATCGTCCTCGTGGTGGGGGTCGATGCGATCGACGTCGTGCTCGAGGACTCGTCCACCGACACCGAGGAGAACCTCACATACTCCGCGCGGCTTCTGGCCGAGCGGGGGATCCGCGGTCCGGTCGCGGTCGTCACCAGCGACTACCAGGCCTTCCGTGCCGCAACACTCATGCGTAACGCGGGAATCGACGGATTCAGCACCGGCGCCCACACAGCGTCCCACTTCTTCCCCAACGCGCAGAATCGCGAGTTCATCGCTATTCTGCGAGAACATCTCTGGCTCGATGTCGGCATCGTGGTCGTCCCCGTGGTGCCGTGGATCGCGGGATTGATCCAAGCCCTCTGAGAGGTCGACGGACGTCGCACGACCGCAGTCGTGGACCGACCCGGACGCGGCAGGGGAGGCATCGCGTCCGGGCCGGGGCCTGGCCGCGGGGATCAGCTGTCGTGGATGATCACACCGCGGATGTTCTTGCCGTCACGCAGATCCTGGTATCCCTCGTTGACCTGGTCGAGGGTGTAGGTCTGGGTGATCAGCTCGTCGAGCTTCAGCTGACCGGCATCGTAGAGACGCAGCAGTTTGACGATGTCGTACTGCGGGTTGGCGGAGCCGAACAGGCTGCCCTTGATGGTCTTCTGGTTCAGCGTCAGATCAGTACCGGACACCTGAACGGTGAGCTTGGTGGGATCGGCGAGGCCGGTGATGACCACGGTGCCGCCCTTGCCGATGACCGCCGTGGCGTTGGCGACGACCTCCGCGTCGACGGTGCCGACGAGGATGAGTGCCTGGTCGGCGCCCTGGCCCCAGGTCAGTTCGTTGACCTTCTCAGCCGCCGCCGCTGCGTCGGAGAACGCATGTGTCGCACCGAACTTGATCGCGGTGTCGCGTTTGAGCGCGACCGGGTCGACCACCACGACGTGCTTGGCGCCCGCGGACACGGCGCCCTGCACGGCGTTGATGCCGAGACCGCCGATGCCGTAGATGACGACGGTGTCGCCGGCCCGCACGCCGCCGGCATAGACGGAGGTGCCCCACCCCGACGGCACGCCGCAGCCCACCAGCACCGCTTTCTCCAGCGGGAGCCACTCGTCGACCTTGACCACCGAGTGCTGGGAGATGGTCGCGCGCTCGGCGAAGGTGCCCAGCATGCACATCGCGCCGAAATCATCGCTGCCGGAATGGAAGCGGAACGATCCGTCGGGCATCGACCCTTCCAGGATGGTCGCTCCCATGTCGCACAGGTTCTGTCGTCCGGTCGAGCAGTAGCGACACGTACCGCAGTTCGGGATGAAGCTGCACACGACGTGGTCGCCGGGCTTGACCTTGGTGACGCCGGGCCCGACCGCCTCGATGACTCCGGAACCCTCGTGTCCGCCGACGATGGGATAGCGCGGCGGCAGGTCGCCATCGGTGAGGTGCAGGTCCGAGTGACACAGGCCGGCAGCCGTGTACTTGATCAGGACCTCCCCGTCGCGGGGCTCGTCGAGGTCGAGTTCGACGAGTTCGAACGGCTTCCCGGGACCGGTGAGGACTGCGGCCTTGGTGGTGAGAGACATGAATTGTGCTCCTGGATCGAGTGAGGGGTGGGGATCAGAGGGAGATGTTGACGGCCTTGGTCTGGGTGTAGAGGTCGATCGCCGACGACCCGAGCTCGCGGCCCCAGCCCGACTGCTTGTAGCCACCGAACGGCATCGCGGTGTCGAAGCCGTTGTACTGGTTGACCCACACGGAACCGGCCTTGATCTGTCGTGCGGTCTTGTGCGCCTTGGACAGGTCCTGGGTCCAGATGCCGGCGGCGAGTCCGTAGATGGAATCGTTGGCGGCCGCGGCGACCCCGGTGTCGGCGTCGAAGGGCAGCGCCGCGACCACCGGCCCGAAGATCTCCTCCTGGACGATGGAGAAGCTCGGGTCGACGTCGACGAACACGGTCGGCTCGATGAAGAAACCCTCATCGCCCCAACGCTTTCCGCCGGTCAGCGCTCGCGCGCCGTCGGCCAGGCCTGCGGCGAGGTAGCCGGACACACGATCGAACTGCTCCTGGCTGACGAGTGGTCCCAGCTCGGTCGTCGGATCGAGACCGGGGCCGATCTTCGCCTGCGACGCAGCCTCGGCGACCGCAGCGGTGAAGTCGTCGAAGATGGGCCGCTCGACGAACAGACGCGTGCCGGCCACACAGCACTGGCCGTGATTGAACATCCACGCCGCCACCGATCCGGCGACCGCCTTCTCGAAGTCGGCGTCGGCGAAGACGATGTTCGGGCTCTTGCCGCCGAGTTCCAGCGACACCTTCTTCAGATTGCCCTTCGCCGCCTCCACGATCTTCTTGCCGACCTCGGTGGAACCCGTGAACGCGATCTTGTCGACGTCGTCATGGGCGGCCAAAGCGGCACCCGCCTCGCCGTATCCGGTGACGATGTTGACCACGCCGGGCGGGAACCCGGCTTCCTGGAAGATCTCGCCGAGCAGCAATGCCGTCAGTGGGGTCTGCTCGGCCGGCTTCAGGATCACCGTGTTCCCGGCCGCGAGGGCGGGGGCGAGCTTGAACGCAGCCATCAGGAGGGGGAAGTTCCACGGGACGATGAGCCCGCACACGCCGACCGGTTCGCGCAGCGTGTAGGCGTGGAACTCGCCGCCGGGCACGAAGGGCATCGACACGTCGACGGTCGAGCCGGTGATCTTCGTGGCCAGTCCGGCGTTGTAGCGGAAGATGTCCGCCGACCAGTTGGTGTCGACCGCGGCGGCGATGGTCGCCGCCTTGCCGTTGTCGAGAGCCTCGAGCTGACCGAACTCCGCCGCACGTTCGGTCAGCAGGTCGCCGACCTTCCACAGCAGACGCTCGCGTTCATTGGGCTTCATCCGCGACCACGGGCCGTCGTCGAAGGCCTGCCTCGCCGCACGGACCGCGCGATCGATGTCGGCGGCCTCTCCGTGGGCGACCGAGGTGATGGGCCGGGCGGTCGCGGGATCGATGGTCTCGAATGTGCGGCCCGACGCGGACCACACCCACTCCCCGCCGATGAGCATCGGGCGGTCGCCGGAAATGAAGTCGCGGACCTTCTCGTGCAGGTCAGTGGCGACGGCGGTCATGAAAACCTCCTGGTCAGGTGAAGATCGGAAGTGATCTGGGTCATAGGTGTGACCTGCTTCATTTCTGCCACCCATCGACCGTGTCGCTCTGTCCAGAAACTGGACAGTGCGCTGTACACCCGCGCCGCACCGCCGTGACCCGGGGAAGTACCGTCTCCTCACCCAGGCCTCTCGCCCGACCGATCGCGCCCCCCGGGTTGCGGGCCGCCAGACATGGCGCCGGTCCGCTGAACGCCTCCGACGCGATCTCGAGCGATCCGGTGACCGTCGGACCGGACGCCACCGTCACGGATCTCTGCCGAGTTGTTCGATCAGCACGGCTTCAGGTCGCCTGCCGGTGGTGACGCGAGACGGGCGCTACCTCGGATCGTGTCGACTGAACCGGATCCGCGGATCTCCGGCCGTCAGACCCCGAGCGCGCGCATCCGCGCGTACAGCGTGGTGCGGCTGATGCCGAGTTCGCGGGCGGCGTGCACCTTGTTGCCCTGGGCCCGGTCGAGGGCCTCGACGATCGCCGTCCGTTCGGCCTGTTCGCGGCCCGACAGATGTGCGGCGCGACTCGTCGTGCGATACGCGGGCGGGAGGTCGGCGGGCTCGATGACACGCGCTGCCCGCATCCGGCAGGCGGCGGTGGCCTGCCGCAGGACGGACCCGAGTTCGGAGAAGTTGCCCGGCCAGTCCTGGCACAGCAACGCGTCGGTGGCCCCACCGGACAGCGTCATCGTCGGGTCGATGTCGGTGAGTGCCCCGGCCGCAAGTGCGCCGAGCTCGGACACGCGGTGGCGCAGGGGCGGAAGGTCCACCCGCCTCGCACATCGGGCCAGCAGCGCGGCGACACCTGCGGCCGCCTGCTCACGTGGGCCGCTCACGACGATCAGCGGCGTGGCCGCCGAGCTGAGGGTCGCGACCCGTCCGAGCAGGGCGATCGATCGGTCGTCGAGCAGGTCGGCGCCGTCGATGACCAGCGGGGCGCGGACCTCGCGGGCCCGGGCGACCGACCCGGGGATGTCGGGTTCCCGCCCGGCGATCAAGTCGTCGGCGACGTCGACGACGACCGGAGCGTCTGCGCCGACGTCGGCGGCAAGTTCGAGTGCCCGGGTGGTGCGTCCCGTGCCGGGCTCGCCGGACACCGCCACACTGACCGCTGACGGCGCACCGACCGCGGTGGGGCGCGGGGGCGGGGCAACGACCGGACGGAAGCGGAACAGCGCCGCGCCACGCACGCCGGCGACAGGCTCGACGGCCACCTCGACCTCGGCCCCGGACACCAGGTTCAGTGGCAGCGCCGTCTCGCGCAGCCGGGGATCGGTCGCGACGATCCGCAGCGCGCCGATGTCGGTGGGGGAGAGCAACTCTGCGGCCAGTGCATTGGTCAGTTGCAGGTCGTCGCCGATCGCGGCGACCGCGAGATCGCGGCGTGGCGCGGCGCGTTGGAAGGCGTCGAGCACCCGCCGCTGATGCGCCCGGGAACGATCGAGGAGTCGGTCGGCGATGTCGGCGACGATGCCGTTCACGAACGGCACCGCCAACGGATTCACGCGATCGGCGATCTCGGACATGCAGATGATGCCGGCCAGCCTGCGGGTCGCGGGATGGATGATCGGCTGCCCGAAACAACTGATCGACTTGAACTGCTCGAGATAGTGCTCGCTGCTGTTCACGACGACACCGCCACGGATCTCCGCGGGCGTCCCGAGAGCGGTGGTGCCCACGACGTCCTCCGCGAATGGGGCACCCGGCGATGCGCCGACCTCGTCGAGGGTCCGCTCGACCGCGGAACCGAACGCCACCCGCGTCACCATGCGGCACTCGTGGTCGACGAGGAGCAGGGACACGTCGGTGTCGGCGAGGCGGACGGCCGCATCGTCGAGGACCGGTCGCGCCGCGTCGAGCAGGGGATCGGCGGAGGCGATGTCGGCGAGCGCGGCGGGGGTCGCGTCGTCGGGACGGACGCCGGACAGCGCGGAGCGCCGCCAGGAGTGCTCGATGACCGAGCGTCTCGGTGTCTGGTCAGAGGTGAAGGCTACGGTGTCTATGCCACCAACGTGACACACATCACCGGCTGAGGGAAGTCTGCTCGCCGATGACGACGGTGCCGCGTGCGGTTTCCGCCGCCGACTACGGTTGACGGCATGCGCGTCGCGACCTGGAACGTGAACTCGGTCAAGCAGCGGATCCCGCGATTGCTGCCGTGGCTCGACGATCGTGCACCCGACGTGGTCTGCCTGCAGGAGACCAAGCTGTCCGACGACGCCTTCCACGATGTGCTCGGCGCGGATCTCGCTGAGCGCGGCTACGAGATCGCCCATGTGGGACAAGGGCAGTGGAACGGGGTCGCCCTGCTCTCGCGGGTCGGACTCGTCGACGTGCATCGCGGGTTCGACGACGCACCCGGCTTTCCCGAACCGGACTCGCCCGCCGAGGCGCGTGCGGTGTCCGCGGTCTGCGGCGGCGTGCGAATCCATTCCCTGTACGTGCCGAACGGGCGGGTGCCGGACTCGGATCACTATGCGTACAAGCTGAATTGGCTGGCCCGATTGCGGGACACCGTCGCGGCCGGGACGGGCGACGACGCTGCGGACAACACGATGCTGTGCGGCGACATGAACATCGCACCCGCCGACGCGGACGTCTTCGACCCCGCCGCCTATGAGGGACACACGCACGTGACGCCGCCGGAACGGGATGCGCTGACGGGACTGCAGTCCCTCGGGCTGCACGACGTCGTGCGGGACCGGTGGCCCGACGATCGCGTGTTCAGCTACTGGGACTATCGCGCCGGCATGTTCCACAGGGACCTCGGGATGCGGATCGACCTGGTGCTCGCGGGAGGCGCGGTCGCCGATCGGGTGACGGCCGCATGGATCGACCGTCAGGCGCGCAAGGGCAGCAAACCGAGCGACCATGCGCCGGTCGTCGTCGACCTCGACGCCGCTCCCGACGGCGACATCGGACCGGTCGTGCCGCCGCCGTCGAACCCGGCCAGGCGCGGGACGTCGAAGGTGAAGCTCCCGCAGTCGACCGAGTGACCGGATAGGGGTCAGAACTCCCCACGGCACTCTCCACGGCACTCCCCACGGCGGCTGCACGAATCCGGGGTCGGCGTCGGCGTGCGGGTTCTTGAATGGACGGTATGGGTCTGATCGGGCGCGTGCACGTCGGGATCATGCGTTTCGCCGAACGCACTGTCGTGGCGCGCCGTCGGGGTGATGTCGGCGACACCTATCGCAACCTCCGAATCGGCATGGTGATCCTGATCCTGATGCTCGCGTTCGCGGTGATCGTCGAATCGGCCCGGTCGAAGGACATCCTGCCGTCGATCCGCGACTATCACGACACCTCGGTGCGGGCGGTCTTCATCGCGACGGTGTGTGCGATGGGCGTCATGCTCATGGCCTACAAGGGTCGCTCCGAGATCGAGGACGTGCTGCTGAACCATGTCGGGCCTTCTCGCGTTCTTCGTGGCGTTCCTGCCCACCGAAACCCCTGAACGCCACGTGTATCCGCCGCGCGACTGGGTCATCCTCAACACGTGGACCGCCCGTGTTCGGCGGCGTGAGTGCCGTTCTCATCTGGTCGCTGATCAGCCGGATCGGCCGGTTCGCGACATCACGACGGATGACCCTCGCCGGCTACGTCGCCCGTGGTCTCGGGCTCTGCGCGGTGATCGTCGTCGTCGCCGAGCAGCTCTGGTGGGAGGACGCATTCGGAATCACGCTGCACGTCGCCGCCGTCTCGACGTTCGGGTTCCTGACGTTGGTCGTCGGCGTCAACGGGTTCGCCGCGGTGGTCCGGGACGCCCCACGCCGATACGCGACGGCGTACTTCCTGATCGCCACCGGCATGTTCGTGACGGTCGTCGTCGCCGGCGTGGCATCCGTCTGTGGCTGGGGTGAGGGCGTGAACCTCGTGTTCTGGGTCGAATGGGTTCTGCTGGCGGCATTCCTCGCGTTCTGGCTCGTCCAGACCGCGCAACTGTGGGATGAGGAGGCCGAACTCAAGTCGGCGGTCGACGGTGGTCCCTGATTCAGATGTCTCGGATGACCGGGAACAATGCGGCCGATCCCGCGGTTGACCTACCCGGGTGATCACTGTGTGTTCACCCTCGCGACGGTTCCGGTAAATGTGGGCGAACCGTTTTTTGACCTGTGCAAACTCGATCGGTAGAGTGGATCGCCGGTGCCCGGCACATGCTGGGCCAGTCCGCATGCCCGGCAACCGGTACCACGTGGACTGACAGGCGAGACCGTCGTCGAGTGTATGACACGCCCGACCTCGGGGTAGCGATAAATGTACTGACCAGCGCAAACGTGCTGGTGGGGCGAGTTGTGGAAGCAACGAGATCGGCGACGGTCCTCGGTGCTTGCCCGGAGCGCAAACCTCAACACGACAACTGCACCACCGCCGCCCGCGCCGCACGGCGCCCGGCGAACCCTGCCGACAAAGGAAGAACCACCTAGTGCCAACGATCAATCAGCTGGTCCGCAAGGGCCGTCACGACAAGGCTGCCAAGACCAAGACCGCGGCCCTCAAGGGGAGCCCGCAGCGTCGTGGCGTGTGCACCCGCGTCTACACCACCACCCCGAAGAAGCCGAACTCCGCGCTGCGCAAGGTCGCCCGTGTGCGCCTGACCAGCTCCGTCGAGGTCACCGCTTACATCCCGGGTGAGGGTCACAACCTGCAGGAGCACTCGATGGTGCTCGTCCGCGGTGGTCGTGTGAAGGACCTCCCCGGTGTGCGTTACAAGGTCATCCGCGGCTCGCTCGACACCCAGGGTGTCAAGGACCGCAAGCAGGCCCGCAGCCGTTACGGCGCGAAGAAGGGGAACTGATAAGTCATGCCACGTAAAGGACCCGCACCCAAGCGCCCCCTGATCAACGACCCGGTCTACGGTTCGCCGCTGGTCACCCAGCTCGTGAACAAGATCCTGCTCGACGGCAAGAAGTCGACCGCCGAGCGCATCGTCTACGGCGCCCTCGAGCAGGCTCGCGACAAGACCGGCACCGATCCGGTCGTCACCCTCAAGCGCGCCCTGGACAACGTGAAGCCGACCCTCGAGGTCAAGAGCCGCCGCGTCGGTGGCGCCACGTACCAGGTCCCGATCGAGGTCAAGCCGGGCCGCGCCAACACCTTGGCGCTGCGCTGGCTCGTCACGTTCAGCCGTCAGCGTCGCGAGAAGACCATGGTCGAGCGTCTGGCCAACGAGCTGCTCGACGCCTCCAACGGTCTCGGTGCTTCGGTCAAGCGTCGTGAGGACACCCACAAGATGGCCGAGGCCAACCGGGCGTTCGCGCACTACCGCTGGTAACCCGAAGCTCGCTTCGGGTTGCGCCGAAGGCGCTACTTCGGAGAGATCAGCCTTTAGTCAGTATCAATTCCCGTAGGGAATGAAGGGAAACCAAGTGGCACAGGAAGTGCTCAGCGACCTGAAAAAGGTTCGCAACATCGGCATCATGGCCCACATCGATGCCGGTAAGACCACCGCTACCGAGCGAATCCTCTTCTACACCGGTGTGAACTACAAGATCGGTGAGACCCACGACGGTGCCTCGACCACCGACTGGATGGAGCAGGAGAAGGAGCGGGGTATCACCATCACCTCCGCCGCCGTCACCTGTTTCTGGAACAAGAACCAGATCAACATCATCGACACCCCGGGCCACGTCGACTTCACCGTCGAGGTGGAGCGCAGCCTGCGCGTGCTCGACGGTGCGGTTGCGGTGTTCGACGGCAAGGAAGGCGTCGAGCCCCAGTCCGAGCAGGTGTGGCGTCAGGCCGAGAAGTACGACGTCCCGCGTATCTGCTTCGTCAACAAGATGGACAAGCTGGGTGCGGACTTCTTCTTCACCGTGAAGACCATCGAGGACCGCCTCGGCGCGAGGCCGTTGGTCCTGCAGCTCCCGATCGGTGCCGAGGACAACTTCGACGGCGTCGTCGACCTGATCGAGCAGAAGGCGATCACGTGGCGCGGCACCGTCGAGATCGGCGCCGAGCCGACGATCGAGGAGATCCCCGCCGATCTGGCCGATCAGGCCGCCGAGTACCGCGAGAAGCTGCTCGAGACGGTGGCCGAGACCGACGAGGCCCTGCTGGAGAAGTACTTCGGTGGCGAGGAACTCACCGTCGACGAGATCAAGGGTGCGGTCCGCAAGCTCACCATCGCTCGCGAGTACTACCCGGTGATCTGTGGTTCGGCCTTCAAGAACAAGGGTGTCCAGCCGATGCTGGACGCGATCATCGACTACCTCCCGTCGCCGCTCGACGTCCCCTCGGTCGAGGGCCACGCCGTCGGCAACGAGGAGGAGGTGCTGTCGCGCAAGCCGTCGGCCGACGAGCCGTTCTCAGCGCTCGCGTTCAAGATCGCCGCTCACCCGTTCTTCGGCAAGCTGACCTTCGTGCGCGTGTACTCGGGTCACATCACTGCGGGTACGCAGGTGCTCAACGCGACCAAGGGCAAGAAGGAGCGCATCGGGAAGCTCTTCCAGATGCACGCCAACAAGGAGATGCCCGTCGAGGACGCGACCGCGGGTCACATCTACGCCATGATCGGTCTGAAGGACACCACCACGGGCGACACCCTGTGTGATTCAAGCTCGCCGATCGTGCTCGAGTCGATGAGCTTCCCGGACCCGGTCATCAACGTCTCGATCGAGCCGAAGACGAAGTCTGACCAGGAGAAGCTGGGGACCGCGATCCAGAAGCTCGCCGAAGAGGATCCGACCTTCTCGGTGCAGCTCGACGACGAGACCGGCCAGACCGTCATCGGCGGTATGGGCGAGCTCCACCTCGACATCCTGGTCGACCGCATGAAGCGGGAGTTCAAGGTCGAGGCCAACGTCGGCAAGCCGCAGGTGGCCTACCGCGAGACGATCCGCAAGACCGTCGACAAGCACGAGTTCACCCACAAGAAGCAGACGGGTGGATCGGGGCAGTTCGCCAAGGTCATCATCAAGCTCGAACCGTTGGTCGACGCCGAGGACGGCGCCACCTACGAGTTCGACAACGCGGTCACCGGTGGTCGTGTCCCGCGCGAGTACATCCCGTCCGTGGATGCCGGCGCGCAGGATGCGATGCAGTACGGTGTCCTCGCCGGTTATCCGCTGGTCAACTTGAAGGTCACTCTGCTCGACGGTCAGTACCATGACGTCGACTCGTCGGAGATGGCGTTCAAGATCGCCGGTTCGCAGGCCCTCAAGGAAGCTGCGAGGATGGCGAGCCCGGTGATCCTGGAACCGATCATGGCCGTCGAGGTCACGACGCCCGAGGATTACATGGGTGACGTGATCGGCGACCTGAACTCCCGCCGTGGCCAGATCCAGGCCATGGAGGAGCGCAGCGGTGCTCGTGTCGTCAAGGCGCAGGTTCCGCTGTCGGAGATGTTCGGCTACATCGGAGACCTTCGGTCGAAGACCCAGGGCCGAGCAAACTACTCCATGGTGTTCGACTCGTACGCCGAGGTTCCGGCGAACGTGTCGAAGGAGATCATCGCCAAGGCCACCGGCGAGTAATACTCGCCCACGGCACTGGCGTGCGCCCCTTTCTCGCAAGGATCGGGACCGCGACAACGTAAGTATTCGACAACCCTGCTGGGATCCACTCGGCAGAGCAACAACAGTCCAGGAGGACAATCAAGTGGCGAAGGCGAAGTTCGAGCGGACCAAGCCGCACGTGAACATCGGCACCATCGGTCACGTCGACCACGGCAAGACCACGCTGACCGCGGCCATCACCAAGGTGCTGCACGACAAGTACCCGGATCTCAACCAGAGCTTTGCGTTCGATCAGATCGACAAGGCCCCGGAAGAGAAGGCTCGTGGCATCACGATCAACATCTCGCACGTGGAGTACGAGACCGACAAGCGCCACTACGCGCACGTCGACGCCCCGGGTCACGCTGACTACATCAAGAACATGATCACCGGTGCTGCTCAGATGGACGGTGCGATCCTCGTGGTCGCCGCCACCGACGGCCCGATGCCGCAGACCCGTGAGCACGTGCTGCTGGCCCGCCAGGTCGGTGTGCCCTACATCCTGGTCGCCCTGAACAAGGCCGACATGGTCGACGACGACGAGATCATCGAGCTCGTCGAGATGGAGGTCCGCGAACTGCTGGCCGCCCAGGAGTTCGACGAGGAGGCCCCGGTCGTCAAGGTCTCGGCGCTCAAGGCTCTCGAGGGCGACCCCGAGTGGACCAAGTCCGTCGAGGAGCTCATGGCTGCTGTCGACGAGTCGATCCCGGACCCGGTCCGTGAGACCGACAAGCCGTTCCTCATGCCCGTCGAGGATGTCTTCACCATCACCGGCCGCGGCACCGTGGTCACCGGTCGTGTGGAGCGCGGCGAGGTCAACGTGAACGAGGAAGTCGAGATCGTCGGCATCCGCGAGAAGAGCAGCAAGACCACCGTCACCGGTATCGAGATGTTCCACAAGCTGCTCGATTCGGCACAGGCGGGCGACAACGCCGGTCTGCTGCTGCGCGGCCTCAAGCGTGAGGACGTCGAGCGCGGTCAGGTCATCGTGAAGCCGGGCACCACGACTCCGCACACGGAGTTCGAGGGCCAGGCCTACATCCTGAGCAAGGACGAGGGTGGACGCCACACCCCGTTCTTCAACAACTACCGTCCGCAGTTCTACTTCCGTACCACGGACGTGACCGGCGTCGTGACCCTCCCCGAGGGCACCGAGATGGTCATGCCGGGCGACAACACCGAGATGAGTGTCAAGCTCATCCAGCCGGTCGCCATGGACGAGGGCCTGCGTTTCGCCATCCGCGAGGGTGGCCGCACCGTCGGTGCGGGTCGAGTCACCAAGATCAACAAGTGACATCCTCACCTGCTTGATCTGACTCACTGAGTCGACAAAGGCACCCGGTCACGAGAGTGGCCGGGTGCGTTTGTCTGTCGGTGCCTTTGTCTGTCGGGTGCTTGTCTGTTGGGAGTCACCCGCGTCGATCACGGCGATGGACTGGCTCGACATGGTCTTCTTGGCAGGCAGCGCCTTCTGGAGGGTCACGAACAGATTCGGCAGCGAGCCCGTGTAATTGACGACGCGGAACTGAGCGTGCGTCTTCGTCTTCTTGGGATCGTTGATGCGCAACCGGATGTTGGTGCTCGTCCAGTTCGTGAAGCTCGTCGCGGGATTTCTTGATCGCCTTCAGGTCGGCCACGGTGTCGGGATTCGCCTGCGCGAGGTGGATGTGGAGCTGGTCCTGGCCGCGCGCAGTCGCGGAGTTCACACCAAGGGCGATCGGCTTGGCAGGGTTCTTGGCAACTCGCTGGGTGGCCTGGAACCATGCGGCAGACCCACAGGTTCAGCTGAGATCCGTTCCACAGGTAGGAGCACTCGATGCCCATTGATGCGGTTGGTGCGCAGCAGGAGATCGTCGTTGACACCTTTGCTGTCACCGCCTTTGCGGACCGCGTAGAACTTGGGATGTGCCGGGCTGGGCTGATACTGCGGACCCGGTTTGATCACGTCGATGTTCGTTCCGACCTTGCCGGGGGCGGTGTCCGTCACCTGGCCCCACAGACAGTGGCAGTCCGGTGACCCCGTTCGAGGACGTGCGGGTGCCGTTGTTCAGTCGGGACAGATGGATGTGGAGTCGGTTCAGCTTGCGGGTCCGCTTCGAGTTGATCACGACGACAATGGTCTCCTCGGGAATCTTCAGGATGCTCGTGGCCGCGGGTCCACGAGTACTTCCACAGGTTCAGCATGTCCGGCTGCCAGATCGTCTGGCACTGCTCGATCCCCGAGATGCGACGGGTGGGCAGCAGGAGCTGATCGAACGGAGATTTCGGCTGATCGCCGCCGTGTCGGATCGCGTAGTACTGATCGAACTGGGACGTCGGCTGGGGTTGTGGCCTGACCACGTCGTCATTGGTGCCCAAGTTCGCCGGCTTGGCATCCTTGACGGCCTGCCAGAGGAAGTCCTGCGAGTTCACACTCCCGCAGCCCGGAGGTGGCGGCGGGGGAGTGCCGCTGCCCAGACCCGACGACCCACCTGCACATCGAGTGTGCCACCGGGCGAGGCGATCGGCGCGCAGAACGCGACGGAGCGGAGGCGGCAGGCCGCCCGGTGCGCACTATCATCTGCAGGACATGACGATGTTCGGTGAGGCCGGTACGGGACCTCGCGTGCCGGGGACGGTCACCTCGTTCCTCAAGATCTTCGGGTTCGTGATGCTGTGCGGCATCGTCGGTCCGATCTTTCTGGTCGCCTACTTCCTCATCGATGAACCGGGCACCGGGTGGATGTTGTGGACCGGGTTGGGCGTCACCCTCCTCGACGTCGTCATCGCCCTGTTCATTGCGCGACTGAGCATCGGCGGGCAACAGAGGACTGCGCGACTGCGCACGACGGGCCGGATGGCGATCGCCGAGATCCGAGGCGTCGAGCAGACGAATGTCCAGATCAACGATCAGCCCCTGATGAAGCTGGATCTCCACATCCACGGCGACGGCATATCGTCCTTCGAAACGCAGAAACGCACCGTCGTCCCGATCTTCCAGCAGCCGATGCTGCATCGCCGAGTTCTTGCCGTGCTGGTCGACCCGGCCACGAACGAGTTCGAGATCGATTGGCAGGCAACGGCTCTGCTGACGGGATCGGTGCCGGCGCGGTTCACGTCGAGCGAGGACGGCCGTACCTATGACATGACGGGTCGAACCGAACCGCTGATCCGGATACTCGAGATCCTGCGACAACACGATGTGAGCACATCCGGTTCGATCGACCTCCGCAGCAACCCTCACGCTCGACAGGCGGTCATGGAGATCGTGCGAGCGTATGCCGGCCGGGACGGTAGGTGGATCGCGGAGTCATCGCCGGCGGGTGGATCGGTGGCCGCGACCGATCTGTTGTCGACGGACTCGCGACGCCCGGTCGGCGAACGGCTCGGAGATCTCGAGGGTCTGCGCAGCACGGGGCAGATCACCCACGCGGAGTATGCCGCCGCGCGACAGCGGATCCTGGATTCGATCTGAGAGTATCGTCGTCGCCCCATGGGCCACACTGGTCACATCAGCCACTTTGGTAACGCAACGATTGCAAAGTGTCGCTGCTGTGGTCACAGCTGTGGCGCCGCGCCCACCAGGCGAAATATGTTGCTGCGGTGCCAGTTCTCACCACCCGCAGGCGGTTCGCCATCATGCGGCGACGTCTCGTTGTCCTGCTGCTCGCGTTGTCGACGGCGCTGGGGGTGGGGGTGGTGACCGCCGGGACCGCGAACGCCGCGTCGTTCGGGCGCTTCTACGTCTCCGGATGCGGCATGCCGACGACGCCGGTGGACATGTGGACGCGCTGGGGGAACTACAAGACGGTCATCGCACTGGACGGACTGCGCGCGACCGATGACATGAGTGGTTGGCGCCATGAGACGCGCATCCAGCGGATCGCGGACTCCGGCGTGAACGTCGTGGAACCCGTCGGCGGGCTCGCCAGCTTCTACACCGACTGGAACGCCGCCAGCCCGGGCAACAAGATCAAGTACCGGTATCGCTGGACGTGCCGGCTGAACACGATCATCAACGAACTCGACGCGCGTGGTCTGGCCGCCGGACCCCGCGAGAAGTACGCGCTGATGGGGATCTCCATGGGCGGCAACGCCGCGATGATCTACGGCGCCTATCACCGCAAGAGGATCTCGCACATCTTCTCGATGTCGGGCTTCCTGAACCCGTCCGCGCCGACGATGCGCGAAGCTGTCCGCCTGGCCCTCATCGACGCGGGCATGGCAGCCGGTGTCGGGCCGTTCAATGCCGACAGCATGTGGGGTCTGCCGTGGGACAGGCGGTGGGTGAACAACGATGCGGTGGTCCAACTCCCGCGGATGCGGGGGATGCACATCCGTGTCGGCGCCGCCTCCGGGGTCTGGGGGCGGTACAACACCGATGCCGTCGGTTCGATCAAGGGCACACCGCTCGAGGTGTTCTCGCTGGCACAGACCCGCACCTTCGAGGTGGCCGCGGCGATCTCCGGAATCCGCATCACGACCGACTATCCGGCCGTCGGTACACACCAGTGGGGCTACTGGCAGGACATGGTCTTCGCCGCGAAGCGCGGCGGCTGGTTCCGCGACTGACCCGCCCCGCTGACAGCACCGTCGGTTGCGCTGACGGCAGCCTCGCCGTCAGCGACGGCACCCGGAACGCCGCCGACCACACCGCTCGTTACCCTCGACGGCATGCGTGTGCTGCACCGACCGACGGCCGACGGGGACCTCGCCCTGGCCGTGCGGGTTTCCGGTGCCGATCGCGGCCGGCCGCCGGTACTCCTGGTCCACGGCATGGCCGGCGACCACAGCACCTGGCGGGCCTTCGCCGCAGCGCTGCGCCGTGACGATCGGACCGTTGTCGCCGTCGACCTCCGCGGCCACGGTCGCAGTGGGCACGCCGCCGACTATCGGCTCGACGACTTCCGCGACGACCTGCGCTTCGTGCTCGAGGACCTCGGCATCGACGTCGCCGATGTCGTCGCGCATTCGCTGGGCGCGCACGCGGTGTTGCGAATGGCGATGGAGGTCCCGGACCGGATCGGTCGCCTCGTGCTGGAGGAGATACCGCCGATGCCCCGTGATCAACGCGATCTCGCCGAGGGCATCGTCGTCGCCGCATCCCTCGGCGAGCGTGTCCGCGGACTCGGTTGGGCCGTGCGCAATCCAGTGCCGCTGATCCGGTTCGACCGACGCGTCCCGGCCGACGTGTCACCTCAGTTCGAGGTCGCCGACCCGCACTGGTGGACGCGCCTGGGCGCGGTTGCCTCGCCGACGCTGGTCATCTCCGGCGGTCGACGGAGTTTCCTTCCGCCGCAGCACCTTCGCTCGCTGAGCGATGCACTGCCCGACGGCCGCTTCATCGAGATCCCGACCGGGCACAGTGTGCACCGCGACCGCGCCGCCGACTTCGGTGCGACGGTGACGGGATTCCTTGACGCGGGCTAGACCGGCCGGTCCTCGGCCTCACGCCGGTTGGCACGGACGACGTGCCCGGGGTCGGCTCACACGAGTCGTCGACAGCCCGCGCAAGCGATGCGCACCTGGGGCGGCGGAGTCGGCCCGCGTCGAGCGAAATGTTCCCGCCCGATGGAACCGGTCCGCCCGGCCCTGCGTCCAATGATCATGACACCCCGAGACATCGCACCACCCACCGTCCTGTCCGAGTGGCTCGCCGCCGGCGACCGCGCTGCCGAACTCCTCGCCGACACGGTCGGCGTCGACCGTCCCTGGTGGTCGGAACGCCTTGCCGACCACCGACTTCCCGGCGTCCTGTGCGGTGAGACCATCTGCAGAACCGACCTCTTCGGGCTGGCGGATGCCGCACTCACATCGCCCGACGACGCGATCAACCTGCTGTGGAACACCGTCGCCTTCTGCCACGGTCGTCGGCCGGGCGAGAACACGCGGCGCATGGTCGCCGTCGCCACCGACCGCACCCGCATCGGCGGTCTCCTCCAGGAGGCGGCGCAGGCGAGTCGGGAGGATCCGGCCACCGCTTTCGAGCTGCTCAAACCCGAGCGCGGCGGCAACACGATCGACCGTCTCGGTCCCACCGGCTTCACCTGGTTCCTGTACTTCGCGGGCGGAGGCGCGCCCGAGCATCCGAGCCAGGTGCTCGACAGCAAGATCGCGCGCACCATCCGGCGGGCCGGGTGGAAGCGATTCCCGGCGAGCGCGTGGACCGCCGACGACTATGCGGGGTTCGCCGAGCTCGTCGCCCGGTGGCGGACGGAGATCGGGGCCGACCGCAACGACGTCGTCGTGCGCGGTCTGTTCTCGGTGTCCCCGCCCGCCGACGCGGACTATCCCTGGCAGACGTGGCATCGCGAGACGTGGACGAACGACGATTGGGTCAACGGGCCGCTGTCGGCCGACGACCTACGGCAGATCTATCACTGGATGGCTCTGATCGCCGACGCCTACCCGATGTCGACCGCGTCGTCCGACTTCGCGCGGATCGGGAGGACGATCAAGAGTGTGCTCGGCGAAGACGTGGGCGCACCCCGACTTCGCGAGCCCGGCGCGGCGGTGCGCGACGACTCCTATGGCGGGTACTACGACCGCCCCGGCGGCCGGTACCGCAACGTGGGATGACGCACGGCCGGATGATGTGCGGTCAGGCCGCGGGCTTGTTGTACAGCGGGCGGGGATCGACACCGATCTCGCGCCACGCCTGGTAGGCCCACGGTACATACAGCCACTTGAGCGGCAGCCTGTTGAACACCGGGTTGAGCGCCCGCATGATCGCGGCGAAACGCTGAAAACGCTTCTCCCGCTTGTCGTCCCATTCGAGTCCGCACACGTCGCGCATTTGCTGCGGTACGGTTCCGACGACGACGGTGCGGGTGAAGGCGTTCAGCGGAGCGGACAACACCTTCCACACCGGGGCGGGAATCTTCTTGGGCCGTGGGAGGCCCTGCCGGATGTAGCCGGTCGCGTACACCACGGTCTTGTGGGGGACGAAGCGGTCGAGCATGTCGTCCCAGTACTCGACGAACTCGTCGTAGGTCTGCGGCTGACTGCGCGCACTCACCCCGTACAGCTCGTACCAGATCTTGCTCTCCTCGAAGATCTGGACCTTCTCGGCGTGACTGAGGCGCCGGATGAAGGTGTCGGTGATGAACAGGACCTGATCGACGAATGTGGCGTGCGCCCAATAGAACAGCTCCGGGTTGAGCGCGTGATAGCGCGAGCCGTCGCCGATCGTGCCCTTGATGTCGCGGTGGAAGTCACGGACCGTGCGCCCCCACCTCTGGGGCTCGGTGCTGTAGACGGTCTTCATCACCGGCGGGCCGGTGCGCCGGGCGCGGCCGAGAAAGTCATCGAAGATGACCGAGTGGTCGAGCACGGCCTGGCCCAGCTGCTCGATGCAGTTCTCGGTCCCGGCGAGCCGCTGGAACCCGAGGATGCCGCGACTGTCCCCGTAGAACTTCCAGATGAGGGAATCGGCGCCGAGGCGGGGCGAGGGCAGCGCGGTGTCGGCGTCGTCGGCCACGATGAGCGGCTCGGCCTCACGGATCGCATGCTCGTAGTCCTGGTTGACTGACATGTGAGGAGAGTAGCCCACGTTGGAACGAAGTGGAAGATTTGTTTCAACGGTGATCGAGGGAGAGGTGGTCGAGGTGGCCGAAGGACTTCCGCCGGTGGCCGAGCTGCTCGAGTCGGCGGCGGTGGTGCGGCTCTCGATGCGCACGCGCTTTCGCGGGCTCGCGGTCCGGGAGACGATGATCTTCCGCGGGCCAGCCGGGTGGGCCGAGTTCGGGCCGTTCGTCGAATACGCGGACGACGAGGCCGCGACCTGGCTGGCAGCCGGCATCGAGGCGGCCTACCTGGGTGCGCCGGCCGCGTTGAGGGGCGAGGTCCCGGTGAACGCGACCGTGCCGGCGGTGGGGGCGGAGGAGGTTGCCGGAATCCTTGCGCGGTACCCGGGCGCGACCACCGCGAAGGTGAAGGTCGCCGAACCCGGACAGACGCTCGACGACGACGTTGCGCGAGTCGCGGCCGCCCGGTCGACGGTGCCGCGCGTCCGGATCGACGCGAACGGCGGGTGGACGGTGGCCGAGGCCATCCGGTCCATCCGTGCGATCGGCGACGTCGAGTACGCCGAACAGCCTTGTGCCACAGTCGAGGAACTCGCCGAGGTGCGTCGCGCCGTCGACGTGCCGATCGCTGCCGACGAGTCGATACGCAAGGCCGATGATCCCCACCGGGTCGTCGCCGCCGAGGCCGCAGACGTCGCGATCATCAAGGTCGCACCACTCGGCGGCATGCGCTCGACGCTCGAACTCGCGGACACGATCGGACTGCCGGTCGTGGTCTCGTCGGCGCTGGACTCCGCCGTCGGGATCGCCGCCGGTGTGGCCGCGGCGGCAGCGCTGCCCGTGCTCGGCCACGCGTGCGGTCTGGGTACCGGGGCGCTGTTCACCGCCGATGTGACCGACGGGTTCGTGCCGGTCGACGGGGTCGTCACCCCTCGATGGTTCGGACCGGCCGACATCGACGCCCGCCGAGTGCCCGTCGCGGAGCCGGACCGGGACCGATGGTGGCGAGAGCGCCTGCATCGATGCCACGCGGTTCTCGCCGCCCGCGGCTCAACGCCGGCGTGGGCCGGGCACCCGGGCTAGAAACATTTTCATGAATCTGTTCCAATAGGGGTGCGACCCGCGTCACAGTGCTGGCGACGGCGTCCATGAGGTTCGAGTCCGGTCGATGGTGTTTCGGTGAGGAGAGTCCCCATGACAACGGTGTTCGCGAAGGCCCCGGCCGAGAGTGGTCTGCTCGAGGTCCCGTGCGCCGAGCGCAACGGCATCCTCGAGATGATGGCGATGCGGCGCGACCCGTTCGCGTTCGGCGACGAGCGGCTCGCCCGGTTCGGCAAGGTGTCCGGTCTCAACGCTCTCGGCGTGCAGATGGTGATCGCGTCGGGACCGCGCGCCGCCGATGAGATCCTGATGAACCGCGACAAGGCATTCGCCAATGGTCCGGCGTGGAGCTACTTCATCGGGCCATTCTTCAACCGCGGCATCATGCTGCTCGACTTCGACGAACACCGGCATCACCGCCACATCCTGCAGCAGGCGTTCACGCCGTCGGCGCTCAAGGGCTACATGCAGGAGATGCAGCCGATGATCGCAGAGCGGGTCGCCGCTCTGCCGACCGGCAACGTGCGGATGTTCGAGGAGTTCAAGGCGTTGACCCTCGACGTCGCCCTCGAGGTCTTCCTGGGCGTGGAACTGCCGAAGACGGAGGCGGACCGGATCAACAAAGCCTTCATCGACACGGTGCGTGCGGGAGTCGCCTACGTGCGCAAGCCCGTTCCGGGTGGTCGTTGGTGGAAGGGGTTGCGGTCACGCAAGGTGCTCGAGGAGTTCTTCCACGAGAACATCCCGGCGAAACGTGCGCGTGAGACCCCGGATCTCTTCTCGGTTCTGTGTCACGCCGAGAGCGACGAAGGTCATTCGTTCACCGACGAGGATGTCGTCAACCACATGATCTTCGTGCTCATGGCGGCCCACGACACGTCGACGATCACCATGACGCAGATGGCCTACCGGATGGCGAGGGCGCCGGAGTGGCAGCAGCGTGCGTATGAGCAGTCGATGGAACTCAGTCCCGAACTCGGGTACGACGACCTCGGGAAGCTGACCGTCATCGACCAGGTGATGAAGGAGTCGTTGCGGATGTGCCCGCCCGTCCCGGCTCAACCGCGCATGGCCGTCAAGGACACCTCGGTGCAGGGCTACTTCGTGCCGAAGGGGAGCTTCGTGTCGGTGCCTCAGCTGACCAATCATCGCGACCCCGAGTTCTACACGAACCCGGACATGTTCGATCCGGAACGGTTCTCGAAGGAGCGCGCCGAGGACAAAGGTCATCGCATGGCGTGGATGCCGTTCGGCGGCGGAGTGCACAAATGCATCGGGCTGTATTTTGGCCAGATGGAGATCAAGACGATCCTGCACCACCTGGTGCGTGACTATGAATGGTCGGTGCCCGACAGCTACGAGATCCCGATGGACTACAGCTCGCTGCCGGTCCCGAAGGACAGACTGCCTGTCCGACTGCACCGCCGATGACCTCCACCCGAGCGCCGCGCAAGACGCGCAACACGTCGAGCCCGGAAGACCAGGAGCAGGCCATCCTCGCCGCCGCCGGTGCGGAGTTCACCGAGGTCGGGGTACGGCGAGCCAACATGGACGAGGTCGCATCCGCGGCCGGCGTGAGCCGGAGCACGCTCTACCGGCGCTTCCCGAACAAGGAGGCGTTGCTGTTGGCGGTCGCCAACGACCTCTACGAACACGGCATGCACCGGCTTGAGCACGCCGTCGTCGGGCTCGGGCCGGCCGAGGCGGTCGTCGAGGCGTTCGCCGAGGGTGCGGTGATGATCTCCGAGGACCCGCTGATGCGCCGACTCGTGCTCACCGACTCCGAGATGCGCGGGATCACCTCGGCGGTGACCGCGCTCTTCATCGACATGGTCACCGACCGGGTGGCCGCCACCTTGCGCGACGCCGGTGCCACCATGCCCGACGAGGATCTCCACCAGGCCGTGGAACTCCATGTGCGACTCGTGATCTCCTATCTCGAGATTCCGACCACGGAGGAACGTCAGCAACCCGACGCGGTCCGAGCGCTGGCGGCCAAGTATCTGGCGCCGATGATCTGGTGACCTGGTGACGGCAGACCGCCGCACTTCTGCCACTGCTCTCGCCGTCGCCCACGAGCCGTCCTGCCCGACCAATGAAGGAATCACATGTCACTAAGCAACCGTCTGCGCCGCACCCCCGACCGTTCCGGCCTCCGAGCGGCGTTGCGCGGCAAGGTCATCGCGATCACCGGCGGTGCCCGAGGGATCGGATTCGAGACGGCGACGCAGCTGTTCGATGCCGGGGCGGTCGTCGTGCTCGGCGACATCGACGACGAGGCGGTGGGCAAGGCCGGCGCGGACCTCGGTATCGAGGGCTTCGGGGTCGACGTGACCGATCGGCAGTCGTTCGACGCGTTCCTCACAAAGGTGGAGGACACCCTCGGGCCGATCGACGTGCTGATCAACAACGCGGGAATCATGCCCGTCGGCGACTTCCTGTCCTACGACGACGCGCTGATCCGGCGCACCTACGACATCGACGTGATCGGCGTGATCACCGGAACGCAGCTCGCGGCACGCCGGATGGTGCGGCGCGGTCACGGGCAGGTCGTCAACATCGCGTCGGTCGCCGGTCGTCTGCCCACACCCGGCCTCACCATCTACAACGGTGCGAAGGCCGCCGTGATCGAGTTCTCCGAGGCGCTCGACGCCGAACTCGAGCCCACCGGTGTACGGGTCAGCACCGTCCTGCCCACGTTCACCCGCACCGGACTCATCTCCGGTCTGCACACCAACAGCATGGTCCGGGCGATCGAACCCGAGGAGGTCGCCGCCCAGGTCGTCTCCATCATCGCGCGTCCGCGCGTCCGCGTGACCGCACCGCGATCCATGGCGTGGACCCACGCGAACGCGCTGTTCCCGCAGCGGATGAAACGCGCATCACGACGGATGGCGAAGCTGGACAGCATGTTCCTCGACTACGACCACGACCAGCGCTCCGCCTACTCGCGGCGGATCGGTGCCGAGTGATCCCGCTGACCGAAACGGTGCCGGCGTCAGATCGGGTGATGGCGGTCGCCTGATTGCCGCGGACTGAATGCCACGGACCGATGGCCATCGGAGTGTGCCCTGCGATACCGTGCACCGGTCGAGAAGGAGGGGACCGATGCCTGACCGTGCGGTGCTCGACGACGAGCGCACAGCGCGTCGAGATCTGCGTCGTGCCGCCGACGATCTCCTGACCGCCGAGGTCGCGGCCGGTGTCCGACGCCGGTCGCGGGCGGTGTCGGTGCTGGTCGTCCTGGCGGTCGCGGCAGTGCTCGCGGCAACGGTGTGTGTCGTCTACTGGTTCCGGGCGACCGGCGCGTACACCGACGACGACTACGAGCGTGCGGCCACGGCCAGGGTGTCGGTTCTGCTGAGCCCTGATCATCGACGGCCCGATCAGGTCCGACGCATTCTCGACGGTGCGACGGGTGAGTTCCACGACCAGTTCGCCCAATCCGCGGACGGCTACACGAAGTTCGTGGACACGCAGGGAACCGTCGGACAGGGCACTGTCGACGGTGTCGGGGTGTCCGCGCGGTCGGGAGACAAGGCGACGGTGCTCGTCGCCGCAACGGTGCTGTTCACATCCGAGAAGCCGGGCGCAGAGGGATCGGGCGCAGAGGGATCGGGCGCAGAGGGATCGGGCGCAGAGGGATCGGGCGCAGAGAGATCGGGCACAGAGAGATCGGGCACAGAGAGATCGGGCACAGAGGGATCGGGCGCAGAGGGGCAGAGCGCCAGGCAGTTTCGGCTCCGGGTCCTGCTGGAACCCGATGACGGACAGCTGAAGATCGGGGCGGTGCAGTACCTGCCATGAGCGCGTCCCGGAAGCAGACCTCGACATCCGGCCAGGATCGTCCCGACTCGGAACCCGCCGACTCTGACTCCACGCTGTCGTATTCTGCGCTGTCGGATCCTGCGCCGTCGGATCCTGCGCCGTCGGATCTCAGGCCGTCGGGCCGGATCATCTCGGTCCGTGCTGCTGCTGCGATCACCGTCGTCGCCACGGTTGTGGTCGTGGTGTCTGTGATCGGGGTCGTGTGTCAGTGGCGCACGGCGACAACCGATGCCGCCGTCGAGCGCACCCGTGACGAACTCCGTCGGGAGGCCGGAGCGATCGTGGCGCAGGTCTTCTCGGTGGACGCCGCGCGGTGGCGGGCCGACCGGGAGCGCGCCCGCGGTCTCGTGGGTGGAGAGCTCGCAGCACGGTATGCCACGGAACTGACCCGACCGCCGGCCGACGGTGCGCGCGCGGTCGTGTGGACGCCCGAGGCTGTCGGGATCGTCGACGCCGCACCGGATCACGGAGACACTCTGATTCGGGCGAGGGTCGTCGTCACCCCCGTGTCGCCGGCGCCGGAATCCCCACCGTCGGCCGACGACACCGAACATCGCACGGTCACCGCACGATTCGCCCGCGTCGACGACCGGTGGGTGCTGACCCGGGTGGAGGTGCTCACGTGAACACGAGAGGTGGCGTGAGCGATGCCGTCACCGACGAGGCGTTGCAGTCGGCACGCCGGCGGCACGACGAGGCGACGAGGCGGGCCCGCTCGGCACGGATCGCCGCCGCGGAACCGTTGCGGGCTCGGGCTCGGCAGCGGAGCCGCCGGTTCCGACTGGCCGGAATCGGGATGATCGCCGTCGTGATCGCACTGATCGGCCTGATGACAGCGCTCGCCGTCCACAATCGATCGGCGGCTCAGCGCTCGGATGCCGCCACGGCAGCACTCGACGCGTCGCGGAGCGCGATCACCACATTGCTGACCGCGGATCCCGTCGACGGTCGCGGCTACGTCGAGCGGGCACTCGCGGTCAGCACGGGTCCGCAGCGCGACAGGCTCACGGCCGCACGGGATGCCCTCGCTGCGGAGGTCGCGGCGCAGGACCGCCCGAGCAGCGGGGAGGTGCTGTCGGCCGGACTCATCACCGATCCGGAGTCCGACGACGTCGGGGCGCAGGCGCGGGTGCTCGTGGTCGCCGAGGCGACCGATCCACAACTGGTCGATGGTGACACCGGGAGGGTGACCGTCGAGGTGACGATGACCCGCGAAACCAACGGATGGCTGATCAGTTCGGCGGGTCCGGCGTGAGCGCGACCCCGCGGTCGCCGGCGCGACTCACCACCCGCGGCCGTCGACGGGTCACGATCGCCGTGGGTGTCATCGTCGTCGCGCTCGTCGTCTCAATGATCGGGATCGTCGCCGTGTTCCGATCCCGATCGGTGCCGGACGACGGGCAGCGCGCCGCCGTCCTGTCGGCGACCACGTCGGCGGTGACGGCACTGATGACCTTCGGCCCTGACCTCGACCGCGCCGGCCGCGACGAGGTGCAGGCCCGCCTCACCGGTCCGTTGCTCGCCGATTACCGCAGCAGGGGACCGGATGTGGTGCTGCCGGGCGCGGTGGCCGCCGGCGCGACGATGTCGGTACGTGTCGTCGGTGCAGCGGTCAATGCGTACGCCGACGACCAGTCCCAGGTCCTGGTGTTCGCCGATCAGGCGATCCGTCTTCCGGGCGCCGTTGCGACCGCGGGAGCGGGCGATCCCGACGGCAACGGTGAACGTGCCCCTACCGCACGGTGGGCCACTATGCGTAATGTCGAGGGGAATTGGCGCCTCGCCGACCTGCAACCGGTCGGCGACGTCACTCGATGAGCAGGCGCACGTCGCACCGCTCGCACCGGTCACCAGGCCGGGAACCGCGCGCAGTGGGAGGTCCGGCGCGACGGACGGATGTCGTCACGGAGGAACACGATGAGTGGATCAGACGCGGGTGTGGTGATCGTGGGAGCAGGACTCGGTGGTATCCGGGTCGCGGAGAGTCTGCGGGCCAACAACTACGACGGCCAGATCACCCTGATCGGCGCGGAATCCCACCCACCATACGACCGTCCGCCGCTGTCGAAGTCGGTGTTGCTGGGTAAGGACGACCGTGTCGACCTCAAGCCCGCGGAGTTCTTCGACGAGTCGTCGATCGGGCTGCGGGTCGGCGAGCGGGTGAGTGCCATCTCGCCGGACGATCACACCGTCACGGTCGAGAAACTCGACGATCCGGCGTCCAGCGAGACCGTCGGCTACGACACACTGATCCTCGCCACGGGACTGAGCCCGCGGACCCTGCCGGGCGCCGACGGTGTGTCGGGAATCCACGTCCTGCGCTCGATCGACGACGCGCTGGCCTTGCGCGGTGAGATCGACGACGCGTCGACCGCGGTCATTGTCGGCGCGGGGTTCATCGGTTGTGAGGTGGCGGCCAGTCTCAATCAGCGCGGGGTCACGGTCACTCTCGTCGAACCCGCGCCCACACCGCTCGCCGCCGCGCTCGGCACCGAGGTCGGCGCCCTTGTGACCCGACTGCATCAGGCCAACGGTGTCGACGTGCGCACCGGCGTCGGCGTGGAGGAGATCCTGACCGACGTGTCGCAGGAACCGGCATCGCCGGCTGATACGGGAACGCAGGCGACGAAGGTACGCGGCGTACGGCTTGCCGACGGATCCGAGGTGACCGCCGACATCGTGGTCGTCGGGATCGGCTCCATCCCGGTGGTCGACTATCTCGACGGCTCCGGAATCGAGCTCGCCCCACGCGAATCCGGCGGCGGTATCGCCTGCGACGAGAACGGCGCGACGTCGGCGCCGGACATCTATGCGCTCGGCGATGTGGCGAACTGGCGGCTCGAATCGGGAAAGACACGGCGCGTCGAGCACTGGACCCACACGGTCGAGCAGGCGACCGTCGTCGCTCATCGCATCGCGAAGACCGACGCGATGATCCCCGCCACGCCCGCCTACTTCTGGAGTGATCAGTACAACCTGAAGATCCAGGTGCTGGGCCGGCCGGAATCCACCGACCAGTTGCACCTCGTCGACGACGACGGCACCAAGTTCCTCGGCTACTACAGCCGGGACGGCATCCTGACCGGCGTCGTCGGTGCCGGGAAGGTGGGCGCGGTGATGAGGACCCGACCCAAGTTGCTGACCCCGACGCCGATCGCGGACGTCCTCGGCTGACCCGCGACGATGTCGCTGGCGGACCAGATCGTCGCGGAGACAGCGCAACTCGCCGATCCAGAGCGCGCGGCCGGCTCGGCGCGGTTCTTCAAGACCGGCCCAGGGCAATACGGCGAGGGCGACTCCTTCATCGGCGTGACGGTGCCGCAGCTGCGGAAGGTCGCCAAGCGCTTCCGTGATGTCGACCCGGCCACCATCGACACCCTCCTGGCGTCACCGATCCACGAACACCGGCTGATCGCTCTGTTTCTGCTGCGTGCCGAGTTCGACCGCGCGTCGGGCGACGCGGCCGCCGGGTGGGTCGACCGCTACCGTGACGCGATCGACCGGGGATGCGTCGACAACTGGGATCTGGTCGATGCATCGGCCGATTCCGTCCTGGGACGTTGGCTGGTCGACCAGGGCGACCATAGACCGCTGGTCGAACTCGCCGCGGACCAACGACTCTGGCATCGCCGGGTCGGGATCGTCGGGACCTTCGCGTTCCTCAAGAAAGGGGACCCGGATGCGACACTGGACGTCGTCCCGGTGGTGATCGCGGATCGCCGTGATCTCATCCAGAAGGCGACGGGATGGATGCTCCGAGAACTCGGCAAACGCGTGGACCGCGACCTGCTGACCGGATTCCTGGCCGTCAACGCGGCCCAGATGGGCCGTACCGCACTGAGTTACGCGATCGAGCACCTCGACGCCGACGAGCGTGCGCACTACCGATCACTGCGCTGAACCCTGTGTGCTGAACCCTGTGCCCTGAACCCCCGAGCCGGGGCGTGCGCCCAGAGCCGGCGTGCCCGACCTCTACTTGGCCGGGGTCCCGCGGAACACCTTGACCGCTGCCCAGATCATGGGAAACTGCAGCGGCAGTCGGCCGATGGCGACGGCACGCAGGGCGGGCGGCTTGTCCTTCCAGAGCCGGACCATGTTGATGTTGGCGGGGTAGACCGCGATGAAGAGCGCGGCGGCCAGCGCTGCGGCGGGCTTGCGCGTCCGTGGGGACAGCAGGCCTGCGCCGATGGCGACCTCGGCGACACCCGATGCGTAGGTGAGGGTACGAGGATCGGCGGGGATCTCCTCGGGAATGATCTCGTCGAACGGCTTGGGTGCCACGAAATGCAGTGTGCCGATGGTCAACAGCATGCCCGCGAGGGAACGTGCCAGTCGGTCGGGGGTCATGGGGTGCCCTTCGTCGTGTGAACCGGCTCGTAATGTGTCAGAACTCGACCCGGAGTGAATCCGATGTGGGATGCGCCTGACAGCCGAGGATGTAGCCGTCGGCGATGTCCTCGGGATCGAGCGCCCCCGTGTTCTCCATCTCGACCGTACCCTCTGTCAGGGTGCAGGCACAGGAACCACATTCGCCTTCTTGGCACGAGTACGGGGCATCGAGACCGGCCGCGAGCATGATGTCGATCAGTGAACGCTTCCGCGGCCATTTGAGGCTGTGGGTCTCGCCGTCGAGATCGACCTCCACCGTCGCGGACTCGGCGTCCTCATCCTCGGTGACCTCGTCGAGTTCGACGTCGGCGAAGGGATCGCCGGACAGCGAGTTGTAGACCTCGGTGTGGACGTTGTGGTGCGGAAAGCCCGCTCCGGCAAGGCCTTTGTGGACGGCATCCATGAACGGCCCGGGTCCGCAGAGGTACGCGGTGTGGTCGGCGACGGCGCGGAACGTGGTCGCGAGCACCTGGTCGTTCGGCAGACCCTGCAGTGATTCCAGCCAGTGGATCACGGTCAGCCGATCAGCATGGGCCTGCTGGAGCTCGCGCAGTTCGTCGGCGAAGATCACGTCGTCGACGCCGCGGTTGGCGTAGAAGAACGTGATCGGCTCGGACCCGGAGTGCAGCGCCGCCTTGAGGATCGACATCACCGGTGTGACGCCGCTGCCCGCGGCGATCAGCAGCAGCTTGGTGTCGAGCTCCTTCGGGGTGAACACGCCCGAGGGGGGCAGCACCTCGATCTGTGTGCCCTTGGTGAGGTTGTCGCAGACCCAGTTGGAGCCGTAGCCGTCGGCGGTGCGTTTGACGGTCACCTTCGGCCGGGAGTCGGTGCGGGGTGAGGACGCCAGCGAGTAGCATCGCGCGACCGAGCCGGTCTGCTCGCTCGGTATCCGCAGCGTCAGGAACTGCCCGGGCTTGTAGTCGGTGAAGGATTCCCGGTGGACTTCGGGGACCTCGAACACGACCGACCGGGCATCCGCGGTCTCGTCGATGACCTCGGCCACCGTCAGGATCACGCTGCGCGAGCCATGCGGGGTCAGCTCGGTCATCTCGCCACCTCTCGATGATCGTCGTCGCACCCGATGCCTTCGCGTTGTGGCTGCTCAGAGCGACAATTAGAACACGTTCTACCTAGTCTACTCACAAGGTGCGCCGATCATGACAGCGCGTCCACTCCCTGCGCAAGAGTACGGCTGCCGGCGACGATCAGGGCCTGGAGGTCGGTGCCCGGATGGGTCAGCCACTGGTCGTAGGCGGCGAGGGCGGTGCCCAGGCACAACCAGGCGACCGTCTGGGGGAGGTGGCCGTTCTCGGTGAGGCCGAGTCGGTGGGCGCAGAACTCGGCGATGACCTGCCGCCACTCGGCATACATGAGCATCGAATGCGCTTGGAGCGCAGGCACGCCCAGGAGGAGTGACATCCGACGGCGATGTCCGGGGAGCTCGCTCTCCGGCACCTCGTTGAAGGAGATCAGCGCCTGCTGAAGGGCGTCGGCCATCGGCAGATCCGCCGGGATGTCGGCCAGCAGGGTGCGCATCTCGGCCAGGTGGGAGTCGAAATCACCCCAGGCGATGGCGTTCTTGGACGGGTAGTAGCGGAACAGGGTCCGGCGGGCGATCCCGACGGCGTCCGCGACGTCGTCGACGCTGGTCTCCTCGAATCCCCGGGAGGTGAACAGATCGATCGCCACTGCGCTGATCTCGGCGCGCGAGGTGACCGGCCGTCGTCCCGGTTGGGCCGAGCGTGGGGGGGCGGGTCTCGCGCCGGGTGTGCTCATCGTCACCTGTCCATTTGATCAGTTTTCCGCCAGGGGTGGTTTTGATGCACCGAGTGCCATTATAGTGTCAGGTGATCCGCATCACTACCGTCAGAAAATGGAGGTTGGATCATGGCAGATCAGTCAGCCACGTCGCAGGACACCGAACTCGTGGGCGAGTCGCTCGTCGAAGAGGTGTCGATCGACGGGATGTGCGGGGTCTACTGATGTCGACCCCGGCATCGACTCCGGTCTCCGGCGGTCGCTCTGCGGCCGCCGGGGCCCGGCCCTCGCCCAGTGACCTCAACCGTTTCTCGCTCGACGATGCCTGGACGCTCAACCCGAAGGTGGCGTTGCGTCCGGAGCCGTTCGGCGCGCTCCTGTATCACTTCGGTACGCGCAAGTTGTCGTTCCTCAAGAACCTGACCGTCGTCGGGATCGTGCGCTCGCTGGCCGATCACGCGACCGCCGAGGACGCGCTGATCGACGCCGGGATCGGCGAGGCCGACCGCCCGCTGTACGTGCAGGCCCTCGGTGCGCTCGCCGACTCGGGCATGATCGTCCGCCGCCGCGCCGCCTGACCGCTTCTCGACGCCCCTTTTCGACTCGACGCCCAGAGGATTCTTCTCGATGACCACACTCGAAATGCCGCCTACCACAACCGCTCTCGTCGGATCGGAACCGCCCGGTGTGCCGCCCGCTGCTGCGCAGACCCCGAAGGTCGGTCGCCTCGTCGATCAGTTCGAGAAGGGACTGGACGCGCCGATCTGCCTGACCTGGGAGCTGACGTATGCCTGCAATCTGGCGTGTGTGCACTGCCTGTCGTCGTCGGGTAAGCGTGATCCCCGCGAGTTGTCGACCGAGCAGTGCAAGGCGATCATCGATGAGCTGCAGCGGATGCAGGTCTTCTACGTCAACATCGGCGGCGGCGAACCGACGGTCCGCTCCGATTTCTGGGAGCTGGTCGACTACGCGACCAGCCATCAGGTGGGGGTGAAATTCTCCACCAACGGGTTGCGTATCGACAAGGAGGTCGCCGCCCGACTGGCCGCCTCGGACTATGTGGACGTGCAGATCTCGCTCGACGGTGCCACCGCCGAGGTCAATGACGCCGTGCGCGGGCCGGGATCCTTCGACATGGCGGTGCGAGCGTTGGAGAACCTGCACGAGGCGGGTTTCGCCGACGCCAAGATCAGTGTCGTGATGACCCGGCAG
Source organism: Gordonia sp. ABSL11-1 (assembly GCF_030315685.1). Taxonomy (GTDB): domain Bacteria; phylum Actinomycetota; class Actinomycetes; order Mycobacteriales; family Mycobacteriaceae; genus Gordonia. The sequence continues at coordinate 31,119 of NZ_JASXSI010000003.1, forward strand.
AACGTGGATCAGCTCGACGAGTTCAAGGCACTGGCCGATCGCTACAACGCGACGCTGCGCATCACGCGGCTGCGTCCGTCGGGTCGTGGCGCCGATGTCTGGGATGACCTGCACCCGCTTCCCGAACAGCAGCGATCGTTGTACGAATGGCTTGTCGCACACGGGGACAACGTGTTGACCGGCGACTCGTTCTTCCATCTGTCGGCGTTCGGCGGCACGGGTGGGTCGGGTGCGCTGCCGGGTCTGAACCTGTGTGGCGCCGGACGTGTCGTCTGTCTGATCGATCCGGTCGGCGACGTCTATGCCTGCCCGTTCGCGATCCATGAGAACTTCCTCGCCGGCAACATCACCACCGACGGAGGTTTCCAGGAGATCTGGCAGCGTTCGGAGCTGTTCACCGAGTTGCGTGAGCCGCAGAACGCCGGCGCCTGCACCAAGTGCGCGCATTTCGATGCCTGCCGCGGTGGCTGCATGGCCGCCAAGTTCTTCACCGGCCTGCCGCTGGCCGGTCCGGACCCGGAGTGTGTGCAGGGTTACGGCGAGCAGCTTCTTGCCGGTGAGCGTTCCAAACCGACGGCGAACAAGGATCATTCGCGTGGCACCCCGTTGACCCTGATGACACGGCGGCCGGATGGGGACCTGTTGCCCGTCGGCGCGCCGCCGTCGAAGAGCTGTGACGAGAACCCGCTCGCCGGGTTCACCCCCTAGCCGCGACGAACCATCGCCGCGACCAACCACCGCCGCGACGAACCACCGCCACGACGAACACCAGAACTGTATCGGCGACACGGACGCCCGGCATGCGGTCGGGCGATGCCGTGCTGCCACCGGAAGAAGAAAACAGGTAGGAAACACAATGGCCAAGAAACCGTGGGTACAGAATCCGTGGGCTCGCAATCCCTGGTTCGAGACCGTCCACGAGGCGCAGCGTCGCGCCAAGAAGCGGCTGCCCAGATCCGTGTACTCGTCGCTGGTCGCCGGCACCCAGGCCGGGGTCACGCTCCGCGACAACACCGAGGCGTTCTCCGAGCTCGGCTTCGCCCCGCACGTGGTCGGCGCACAGCCCGACCGCGAGTTGTCGACGTCGGTGATGGGTCAGGAGATCTCGTTCCCGGTGATGATCTCGCCGACCGGTGTGCAGGCCGTCGACCCCGACGGCGAGGTCGCCGTAGCCCGGGCAGCGGCGGCCCGCGGTACCGCGATGGGCTTGTCCAGCTTCGCCTCTCATCCGATCGAAGAGGTCACGGCGGTCAACGACAAGATCTTCTTCCAGCTCTACTGGCTCGGCACCCGCGACGACATCCTGGCCCGCGTGCAGCGCGCCAAGGAGGCCGGAGCGAAGGGACTCATCGTCACCACCGACTGGGTGTTCAACATCGGTCGCGACTGGGGCAGCCCGGAGATCCCGGAGAAGGTGGATATCCCGGCGCTGCTGAAGCTCGCTCCGGAGATCGCGGTCAAGCCGCGGTATGCGCTCGACTGGATTCGCGACGGCAAGGTCGAGATCCCGGACCTCACCGCACCGAACCTGACCCCCAAGGGCGAACAGGGGCCGACGTTCTTCGGCGCCTACGGGCAGTGGATGAACACACCCCCGCCCACCTGGGAGGACCTGCAGTGGCTGCGTGAGCAGTGGGACGGGCCGTTCATGGTCAAGGGCATCACCCGCCTCGACGACGCCAAACGGGCCGTCGACATCGGAGCCTCGGCGATCTCGGTCTCCAATCACGGCGGTAACAACCTCGACGGCACGCCGGCGACGATCCGTCTGCTCGGGCCGATCGCCGACCAGGTCGGTGGACAGGTGGACGTGCTCCTCGACGGCGGCATCCGCCGCGGCGGCGACGTCGCCAAGGCGCTGGCCCTCGGTGCACGTGCCGTGATGGTCGGCCGCGCCTATCTGTGGGGTCTCGGTGCCAACGGGCAGGCCGGCGTCGAGAATGTTCTCGACCTCCTGCGCATGGGTCTCGACGGGGTCGTGATGGGCTTGGGGCACAAGAGTGTTCACGAATTGTCGCGGGACGATCTGATCATCCCCGACGACTTCGAGCGGTCCTTCGGCCAGGCCTGATCTGCGCGGGGCGCCCAGTCCGCCCGAGCCAAAGTAGAACGTGTTACAGTTTTTCGAAACGGAACACGGAAGATGAGGACTCGGGCGGATGGGGCAGTTCGACGGCAAGGTCGTCTACATCACGGGCATCGCCCGCGGGCAGGGGCGCAATCACGCGGTGCGGTTCGCCCGCGAGGGTGCGGCCGTCATCGGTATGGACATCGCCGGTGAGGTCGCCGACCACACCACCTATCCGGCCGCCACGCCCGACGACCTCCGGGAAACCGTCCGCCTCGTCGAAGAGGCCGGCGGCAAGATCCTTGCCCGGCAAGGCGATACGCGCGATCTGGCGTTCCAAGAGGAGCTCGTGGCCGCCGGCGTCGAGCAGTTCGGACGTCTCGACGTCGTGGTCGCCAATGCGGGTCTGCTCACCTGGGGCAAGGTGTGGGAGCTGACGGAGGAACAGTTCACCGACGTCGTCGACATCAATCTCGTCGGGACCTGGAAGACGCTACGCGCCTCGATCCCGGCAATGTTGGAGGCGGACAACGGCGGATCGATCGTGGTCATCAGCTCGTCCGCCGGACTGAAGGCGATGCCGCTGCAGGCGTCCTACTCCGCGTCGAAGTTCGGGTTGCGCGGCCTGACCCAGTCCGCGGCCAAGGAACTCGGCCACCACCGCATCCGGGTCAACAGCGTGCACCCCTACGCGGTCGACACGCCGATGGGCGTCGCCGACACCGAAGCTCACCGCATCTTCGGGATTCCCTGGGTCGGACCGCATCTCACGTCGATGATGAACCACCACCCGGTCGCCTCCCTCGACGAGATCTCCGACGCCGTGCTCTACCTCGCGTCGGACGGCGCGAAAGCCGTCACCGGCGCGGAATTCTCGATCGACATGGGCGCGACCAAGGTCTGAGGACGGTCCCCGCCAGAATCGCGTCGATCGGCGAGATCCTGGGCACGATCGGCAAGGGCGAACCCGGCCTTCGTCGCATGACGGAACGGATGCGAGGTTGGCGCGGGGTGTCGGGGGAGCCGGAGGCGCCCCCGACACGTCGGTCAGTCCTGCCAGAGGGTGGCCGGGTCGGTGGCCTCGCGGGCGGGTGCGGTGGGCGTCTCCGGCGAGGTGCGGGAAAAGCGCGGGGCGACCTGGGCCTGCGTGACGCCGTCGATCTCGACGAGGTTCGCGCGGGCAGCCATGTGCGGATCGGCCGAGGCCTCACCGAAGTCGAGAACCGGTGACGTGCAGGCGTCCGTGCCGTCGAAGATCTTCGTCCACTCGTCGCGGGTGCGCGACTTGAAGGTGTCGGTGAAGATCTGTTCGAGCTTCGGCCAGTTCGCGAAGTCGTTCTGTGCGGGCAGATCGGCGTCGGCCAGTCCGAGTCCGGTGAGCAACTCGGCATAGAACTGCGGCTCGATCGCGCCCACCGCCATGTACTTGCCGTCGGAGGTCTCGTACACCTCGTAGTACGGCGCGCCGGTGTCGAGCATGTTCACGCCGCGCGCGTCGCTCCACAGCCCGGTGCCCCGGAAGGCCCACATCATCTGACCGAGCACCGACGCCCCGTCGACCATCGCGGCGTCGACGACCTGACCCGTCCCCGACGACTGGCGCTCCAAGAGTGCGGCGAGGACGCCGACGACGAGGAACATCGAACCGCCGCCGAAGTCACCCGCCAGATTGAGCGGGGGGACCGGCCGGTCCTCCTTACGGCCGATCGCATGCAGCATCCCGGTCAGCGAGATGTAGTTGATGTCGTGGCCGGCACGGTCGGCGCGCGGACCCTCCTGACCCCAGCCGGTCATCCGTCCGTAGATCAGACCCGGATTCACCGCCGCGAGATCGTCGGGGCCGAAACCCAGCCGCTCCATGACCCCGGGACGGAAACCCTCGATGACGACATCGGCCTTGGCGACCAGACCGAGGATCGTCTCCCGATCGCCCGGATCCTTCAGATTCGCCTCGACGACCGGCCGACCACGGAGCAGCGCGTCCGCCTTGCGGTCTGCCGCGGGGAGCGATCCGGGGCGCTGAACGCGTACGACATCCGCACCGAGGTCCGCCAGCAGCATCGCCGCATGCGGTCCGGGGCCGATGCCCGCGAACTCGATCACCCGGATTGCGCTGAGGGGCCCGCTCTTTCCGCTGCTGTGCGGCGCAGTTGACGTCATGATGTCCTCCCGGTCCGATACCCGACGCCATGTGTCGGGTCTCACGTTCGTAGGTCCAGCATGGCATAACCGATCGATCGCTCGGACATACGGTCTCTTCTGACGGGACAGGGATACCGGAATCGAATGGAGTAAATGCGTCGACTCGGTTTTCAGGCACCGGTGCCGTCGCTAGAGTTGAACGAATGGAGCGACGGTCGGGCCTCGGGCAGATGTGCTGGCCCGAACTGTCGGACCGCACCGTCACCCTGCTCGTGCCGACCGGTGCAACCGAGCAGCACGGGCCGCACCTCCCGCTCGACACCGACACCCGGATCGCCGGGCTGGTCGCCTCGCGTGCGGCGGCCCGCCTCGCCGGCGACGACCCCACCGACGACAACCGCACCGACGACGACCCCACCGACGACGGCCGGCTGATCGTCACCGCGCCCGCCCTGTCCTACGGCGCGAGCGGCGAGCACGAGGGTTTCCCGGGCACGATCTCCGTCGGACACGAGGCCCTGCACCTGCTGCTCATCGAGTACGGGCGCAGCGCCTGCCGGTGGGCCGACCGGCTGGTCTTCGTCAACGGTCACGGTGGCAACGGTGCCACCCTGGTCGCGGCCGTCGAACGGCTGCGATACGAGGGCCGGGACGTCGCGTGGTTCCCGTGCGCCGTCCCCGGCGGCGATGCGCACGCAGGTGTCACGGAAACATCTGTGCTCCTTCACTTCTCACCCGAGTCCGTGTCCATGTCGGTGGCCGAGACGGGCAACGTCGCGCCCATCGCCACGTTGCTGCCCACCCTGCGCGACGGCGGTGTGGCCGCGGTGAGCCGTAACGGTGTGCTGGGCGACCCGGCCGGTGCGACGCAGGAGCACGGCGCGGACATCACCGAGACGATGATCGCCGGCCTGGTGTCGGCGGTGCGCGACTGGAACGTCGGGGACAGGGGACGCCTACGATGACCGCGGTGGACAAGGAGCCGCAGGCCACCGCCACGGTCGACAACACGTTGCCCGACGGCTTCCAGGTGCAGATCGACATGCGATGCGCGCGGCATCGCGACCTTCGCTACCTCGTGGGCGGTTCGCCGACCCGGATGCTCCGACTGACCGACGCGGCCCTCGGCATGACCTCCGCCGACGGCCGCATCGAGGTGTGCGACCCCGCGACCCGGAGCCTCGCCCGCCGGCTCCTCGACAGCGGAATCGCCAACCCGCGCCCCATGTTCGGGCCTCGGCCCGACGATGTGACCGTCGTCGTACCGGTGCGCGGAAATCAGTCGGGGGTGGATCGGCTCCTTCGTGCGGTCGCCGGTACGAAGGTCATCGTCGTCGACGACGGCTCGCCGCAGCCGATCGTCGCCACCGGTGCCGACGTCACCGTGATCCGGCTCGACGAGAACCGGGGACCGTCAGCCGCGCGGAACGTGGGCGCCGCCGCCGCGACGACCGACTTCGTCGCCTTCCTCGATTCGGATGTCGTCCCTCCCGCGGACTGGTTGACGATGCTCCTCGGGCACTTCTCCGATCCGGCGGTCGCCATCGTGGCGCCCCGGATCGTCGGACTCAGCCGCGCGGACCGTGGCGCGTCGATCGCGGAGCGCTACGAGAACGGCTACTCCTCGCTCGACATGGGACCCGAGGAATGTGCCGTCGTCCCCGGAAGTCGCGTCCCCTACGTCCCGAGCGCAGCGATGGTGGTGCGGCGCGGCATGTTTGACGGATTCGACGAAACGCTTCGGGTGGCCGAGGACGTGGATCTGTGCTGGCGGACGCACAAGGCGGGGTGGCGGGTGCGCTACGACCCGGTGGCCCGGGTCTCCCATGATCACCGCACCGATGTCCGGTCGGTGCTCGATCGGCGGCGCTATTACGGCACCGGCGCGTCCTACCTCGCGGACCGACACGGCGGATTCGCCGCGCCGGTCGTGATGTCGATCCCCATGGCCATCGCCGTCGTCGCCCTGATGACCCGGACCCGGGTCGGCCTCGCGATCGCCGTCATCATTCTCGGGCAGCTCGGGATGCGACTCCGACAGCGACTGGGCGAGCTGCCGGGCGCACCCCTCGTCGCGACCCAGATGACCGGCCGGGCGGTCGGATTCGGTCTGTTGCAGGCAGGTGGTGCGGTCTGCCGACACTACTGGCCGGTCGCGCTGATCCTCGCGGTGATCTCGGCCCGCTTCCGGCGGCTGGCGGTCGAGATCGCCGTCGCCGAGGGGGTCGTATCGTGGGTGCGTCACGCCGTCGCCGAACCCGCGACGGGCCCGGCGATGGGGCCGCTGACCTATACGCTGTTCCGCCGGCTCGACGACCTCGCCTACGGTGCCGGCCTCTGGCAGGGGGCCCTCACGCACCGCGATCTCGGCGCACTCCGACCGGTCCTGACGACATAGCCATGTCGCGTGACGATCTGCCGTCGCGCGTCGACGTGATCGTCGTGGGCGCAGGGAGTGCCGGATGTGTCATCGCAGAACGGCTGTCGCGCAATCCCGATCGCTCGGTCCTGCTGCTCGACCGTGGGCCGCACGAATGGCCGACCACGCAGATCCGTGACCTGGGAGTACTGCCCATCTCCGCCGGCTCGCCCTACGCCCAGGCCTACGACGAGGCATCCGGGCTCGGTGTCATCCGCGGCCGCGGACTCGGCGGGTCGTCGTCGGTCAATGGCGGCTACTTCCTCCGATGGCATCCGGGTGATTTCGACGACTGGCCCACCGGCTGGACGGCCGACGACGTCGCGGCCGCTTACGCAGAGCTCGATGCGCCGGGCGGAACCATGGGCGTGTCGGCCTTCGCCGACGACGAACTCGCCGACGTGGTACCGAGATTCGAGGCGTACTGGGCGCGGTCGATGCCGATCCGCCGCGCCGACGACCCGTGGCCGATCGTCGGAGTGAACCGGGTGCGGTCGAATCGCGAGGGCGACGGGCGTCGCACGGCTGCCGAGGCCTACCTGCGGGCGGCACTCGGCCGGCAGAACCTGGTCGTCGCGACCGTGGCGGAGGTGACCGCGGTGACGTCGGTCGGTCGCACCGTGACAGGCGTCGACGTCGGTGGCATCACCATCGACTGCGGTGAGGTGGTCCTGAGCGCCGGCACCCTGGGCACCGCGGCGATCCTGCTGCGGTCGGGACTCGACATGCTCGGCGACGCCGATGAGTTGCCGGTCCACGAGCATCGCGAGGTGCTCGTGCACTACCGGGCCCGGTGGGGATCCGGGCGGGCGGCGACACGGCCACTCCTGCAGTCGGTGGTGCACACCGCTGATGACATCGAGATCCGTTGCTACAGCGACGATATGGCGAACTACATCAAAGGTCTCCCGCCGGCGGGGCCCGCGATGGGTGTCGCGGTGATGCGGCCGGGGACACCCGGGTCGGTGCGGCTGAACCGGACCGGGTTGACCATCGATCTCGGGACGGTCGACGACGTGGCGGCCACCCGCTTCGAGCACGGTGTGGGTGCCGTCGCCGAGATGCTGCGGTCGGATCTGTTCGCGGGCGACGTGAATCCGGACTCGGTCGCCGCCGACCCGGTGGTGCGCACCTCGCAGCACGCGTGGGGCAGCATGCCGATGGGTGAGCGGACCGACTGGCTCGGCGGGGTGATCGGAGTACACGGACTGCGGGTTGTCGACGGGTCGATCCTGCCCACGGCCGGCCGCAGCGGTCCGCACGCCACGATCATGATGACCGCATGCCGTATCGGGGACCGCCTCCTGGAGCGCTGACGGGGCGCCGGGATGAGCCGTAGGGTGGGGGACATGGCTGCTTCCCTGGACGATCCGGAGATCCGAGACTTCCTCTCGAGCGGGACCAAGACGGGCCACCTCGGCTATCTGGCCAAGGATGGCCGACCGCTAGGTGCGCCCGTCTGGTTCGTTCTCGACGGCGAGCGGATCGCCTTCAACACCGGTGCGATGACCGCGAAAGGTCGTGCCATCAACCGTGATCCGCGCGTGGTGCTGACGGTCGACCTGCCGGAGCCGCCGTATGCGTTCGTCCAGATCCAGGGGCGGGCGGAGGTGACCGACGACCTCGACGAGGTGCGTCGCATCGCAACTCTGGCCGGCGAACGGTACATGGGTGCCGACCGTGCCGAGGAGTTCGGCGCACGGAACGGGGTGGAGGGTGAGCTGGCGGTCTGGATCGAGCCGACGACCGTCATCGGCGCACTCGACGTGTTGGGCTGACAGGCTCCAGCCAACGCCTTGTTGAAAACAGTCATCACTGGCGCGTGACCCTTCCCCGCCATGCGCGCCCTTGCCCGTCACCGTGCTGTCCGGATTTCTCGGCGCGGGCAAGACGACCCTGCTCATCCACATCCTCGCCAACCGTGCCGGCAACCGGGTCGCGGTGATCGTGAACGACATGGGCGAGGTCAACGTCGATGCCTCGCTGATCGGTCTCGGTGGGTTCGAACTCTTGTGCATGAGCGGCTCGTCGAACTCACCAACGGGTGCATCTGTTGCACCCTCCGCGACGATCTCGTCGAGTCCGTCGGTGAACTCGCCCGTGCCGGGAGGTTCGAGTAGCTGGTGGTCGAGTCGACCGGCATTTCCGAGCCGATGCCGGTGGCGGCCAGCATCGACCGGGTCTTCGACGACGGTTCGTCGCCCGGCGATGTCGCGCGATTGGACACGATGATGACAGTGGTGGATTGTGCGACGTTCCCGGAGCTCGTCGCGGGTGACCGCCACGACGAGCGGGCGATGGAAGCCGAAGGGGGCGAACATCGTTCGATCTCCGATCTGCTCATCGACCAGGTCGAGTCCGCCGACGTCGTCGTCCTCGGCAAGGCGGACCTGGTCACCGATCAGGTACGCGGTGCCGTCGAGGCGATGGTGCGGCGGCTGAATCCACGAGCGGACGTCGTCGTCGGCGATCGGGGTGCGGTGCCTCTTGAACGTGTCGTCGGGACAGGGCTCTTCGATCACGAGGCCGCGTCGTCGGTCGCAGGTTGGGACGATGCACTGCTCGGTGGTCACGTGCCCGAGCCCGAGGAGTACGAGATCTCCTCGACCGTGTTCCGCTCCGATCGGCCCTTTCACCCCGCGCGGCTGGCGCAGGTGCTCGCCGACCTGCGAGGAGTGCTGCGCAGCAAGGGATTCTGCTGGATCGCAAGCCGCCCCGAGGTCCTGGCGGTCTGGTCCCAGGCCGGTCCGAATCTGGTCATCGAGCCTGCACAGTACTGGGAAGCCGACGACGGCGCGACCGCTCTCGGCCCGTCGCAAGGGGTGGTGCTGATCGGTGTCCGACTCGACGCCCCCGCAGTACACGGCCTCCTCGGGTCGGCTCTGTTGACCGATGGCGAACTCTCGCAAGGGCCCGACGCCTGGCGCGGATCTCCGGACCCGTTGCCGACATGGGAGATGCCGTCCGTGCACTCGCACTGACGGCCGACCAGGTGCGCCCGGCGGACATGGCCGTCAAACATGGGATGTTAGGGTGTCTTGATGCCCGACCTGATCACGCCACCGCCCCGCACCAGCGAACTCGTCGTCGGCCGTATGCAGGACATGATCCGCAGCGGCCGGTGGCCCGTCGGCGAGCGCATACCAGCCGAGCCGGAACTCGTCGCGCACTTCGGCGTGGGCCGCAACACCATCCGCGAAGCGGTTCGGGCGCTGGAGTACTCCGGGATGCTCGTGCCACGGCGCGGCGACGGCACCTACGTGCGCAGCCGGAACGTCCTCGCTGCGGCCATCGAACGATGCCTGCCCGGACCGGCGCATCTCGATCTGCTCGAGGCCCGGCGAGCTGTCGAGACGGAGGCGGCGGCGTCGGCAGCCGAGCGGGCGACCCCGCCACAGGTCGTCGCTTTGCAGGAGTGCCTCGCAGGAGCCGAGGCGGCGCTGTCGGCGGGTGATATCGAGGCATATGCGCAGGCGGACATCGTCTTTCACACGAGAGTGGTCGACGCGTCGGGAAACGGTCTGCTGATCGAGCTGTATGGCGGGATCGTCGAGGTCATGCAGCGGATGCACGCGGTGATCGTCGACGCGACCGTGACCGACAGACAGCATCCACAGGGGCATCGGGAACTCGTCGAGGCGATCGAGGCGGGTGACGCCGATGCGGCACGTGCAGCGGTGCACTCCTATCTCGAAGAGGCGAGACGGGGGCTGGCGTGATGTCGGGGAAGACGTCGACCCGAGCGACGACCGACGGGACCGCGGACACCGACGGGCCCGACCGGAACGCGCCGCGCGGTGTCGCCGCGGTCATCGCCGCCGTCGGGATCATGCTCGTCGCGGCCAATCTCCGTCCGCCGGTGGTGTCGGTGGCTCCGCTGATCGACGACATCATGGGCGACCTCGTAGTCACGAGTGCGATCGCAGGACTGCTGACGACATTGCCGGTCCTGTTCTTCGGCCTGAGCGCACCTTTCGCTCCACGGATCGCGGCCCGATTCGGTATCGAGCGAACCGTTTTCGTCTCGCTGATCGTCCTGATCCTCGGCATGGCACTGCGCTTCGTGCCTCACCCGATCAGTCTGTTCGCGGGATCCGCGGTCATCGGTGCCGCGATCGGAATCTGCAATGTGGTGCTTCCGGCGTTGATCAAACGGGATTTCGCGCACCGATCAGGTCTGATGACGGGCCTCTACTCGATGACGCTGTCGGGCGGCGCCGCCGTCGCGGCAGCGCTGACGGTCCCGATCGACGAGCGGCTCGACGGCAACTGGCGGCTGACCCTGACGACGTGGGCCGTGCTCGCCGTCGTTGCGATGGTGGTCTGGGTGCCGCAGTTGACGCGTGTTCACCGGATCGCGGTGTCGTCGGGAACGGTTTCCTTGCGGGGCAACAGGATCGCGTGGGCGATCACCGTGTTCATGGGCACCCAGTCGCTGGTGTTCTACACGTTCGGTGCGTGGTTGCCGCAGTATCTTCTCGACCACGGTCGGAGCGACGCGCAGGCGGGCACGATACTCGCCATCGGTCAGGTGGTGGCACTGCTGGCGTCGTTGGTGATCCCCATCGTCGCCGGCCGATTCGCCGACCAGCGGGTCATCACGCTGATCGTCGTCGCGGTCTGTGCGATCGGGTTCATCGGCCTGGTGAGCACCGATCAGGTGGTCACTCTGTGGGTCATGCTCATCATGTTCGGTCCGGGCGCATCGATCAGCCTCGCCTTGCTGTTCATGGTGTTGCGCAGTCCCTCCACACGAGTGACCGGCCAGGTGTCGGGGATGGCGCAGTCGATCGGCTACGTCGTCGCGGCGATCGGGCCGATCGTGATCGGCGCGCTGCACGACGCGACCGGTTCGTGGACGCTGGCCATGGGCGTCCTCGGCCTGGTCCTGATCCCGCAGGCGGGTTCCGCTCTGGTGGCGGCCAGAAACGTCAAGATGCGTGTCTGACCTCTCGATCAGGCAGGCGGCTCGAATCCCGCCGACCGGGTCCAGATTGTCGCTGACCGGGCCCAGCTTCTCGGTGATCGGGCCGACCGACCGACGTGGACGACGCGGCGGGAGCGACCGGAGCGCGCGACGTCATCTGGACACGGTCGGCGAAATCCTGGACACGGTCGGCAAGATCCTGGATACGGTCGGCAAGATCCTGGACACGGTCAGCGAGGGTCTGGGCACGGTCAGGGGACGAAAAGTGCTCAGCCCCGGCCGAAGTCGCGCAACTGGCCCGAGTAGGGCTTCGGGAGTGGGGGAGCGAACTCGCCGGACGCGGTGCCGGTGCGCAGTCCCATCGCCGCCATGGCAGTCAGCATGCCGACGCCGGCGGCGATGCCGTCGATCACGGGCGCCCCGATCGCGTCGCTGATGCGCCGCGGAAGGTCCGCCATCCCTGCGCAACCCAGGATGATCGCGTCCGAACCGTCGGACAACAATGCCTCTCGACACGCCTTCTCGAGGATGTCGGCGGTGGCCGGGTTGGTCTCCAGTTCGAGGACCGGGATGTCGCAGGCGTGAACGCCCAGACACTGTCGGGAGAATCCGTGATGTGCAACGAGATCGGTGGCCCGACCGATGGTCCGGTGCAGCGTCGTGACGACCGAGAATCCACGCCCCAGCGGCGCCGCGAGATGCATTGCGGCCTCGGCGATGCCGAGTACGGGCGCGTCGGCCATCTCACGCGCGGCATCGATCCCGGGGTCTCCGAAACAGGCGATCAGGTAGCCGTCGCAATCGGGGTGCTCCGCGATCGCGCGGAGCACGCCCGGCACCGCCAACGCCTCATCGTAGTGACTCTCGATCGACGCCGGGCCCATCGACGACGTCACCGGGATGATCTCGGCGTCGGGGCGGGCGACCGCGGACGCCGCGACGGCGATGATGTCGGTCATCGCCGTCGCGGTGTTGGGGTTGATGACGCAGATGCGCATCGTGGTCCGCGGACTCAGAGCGCGGACGGCTCGAGTGTGCCGTCCTTCGCCGTGGGGAGGACCTCCGGCTCCACACCGGTGTCATAGATGAAGCTCTTGGGTGCGAACGTCATCCCGATCCAGTAGACGACCGCGCCGGCGGCTGCGCCCATGAACCACGTGAAGCTGGCCTGGTAGGCGGTACCCCAGATCACGAAGCTGATCGGGAGGACCGAGGCGATGATCACCGAGATGATCGCGACCGGATTCCATCCGTTGCGGTAGGAGTAGGACTTGCCCGGGTCCATGCTGAACAGATCGTCGACCTCGATTCGCTGTTTCTTGATGACGTAGAAGTCGACGATGAGGATGCCGAACAGCGGTCCGATCACCGCGCCGAGGGTGTCCATCGTGTAGTGGATCGCGGTGGGGTTGTTGAAGAGGTTCCACGGGGTGATCAGCACCGAGCCGACGGCGGCGATCATCCCGCCGGTCCGCCAGGAGATCTTGGTGGGCGCGACGTTCGAGAAGTCGAAGGCGGGCGACACGAAGTTGGCGACGATGTTGATGCCGATGGTGGCGATCGCGAAGGTGAGCACACCGAGCACGGCCGCGGTGGTGTTGTCGATCTTGTCGACGATGTGCACCGGATCGGTGATGATGTTGCCGTCCTCGTCCCTGCCGATCACGGTGGCACCGGCGGACACCGTGCACACGACCAGGATCGAGAAGAACAGGAAGTTGACCGGCAGGCCCCAGAAGTTGCCCTTCTTCACCTCCGCGAACGTCCGTCCGTAGCGGGAGAAGTCACCGAAGTTCAGCATGGGGCCGGAGAAGTAGGAGACGACCAGGGCGAATGCGCTGATCATCTGCGTGATCGACGACCATCCCGACAATCCGGGCCCAGTGGACAGATCCAAGCTGACATTGCTCCACCCGGCCTTGACGATCAGGTAGGCGGCGAGCGCGACCATGACCACATAGACTGCGGGACCGCAGAAGTCGATGAACTTGCGGATGGTGTCCATGCCGTTCCAGAACACGAACGCCTGCAGCACCCACATGAGGATGAAGCCGGCCCATCCGAGGATGCTGAGGCCGAGGAAACCGTGCTGCTCCACGTCGCCCCACGGCTCGAGACCCGGCCAGAATTTGAGGGCCAGCAGGCCGAAAGCGACTGACGCAAGGTAGGTCTGGATGCCGTACCAGACAACGGCGATCAGGCCGCGGATGATGGCCGGGATGTTCGCACCCTTGACTCCGAACGCGACCCGGGTGGTCACCGGGTAGGGCACGCCGGCGAGCTGCGAGGGCTTGGCGACGAGATTGCAGAGCAGGTTGACGGCGATGATACCGACGAGCAGCGCGACGAGCACCTGCCACGCGGCGATGCCGAGGGCGAACAGGCTGCCGGCGAAAACGTAGCCGCCGACGCTGTGCACATCCGACATCCAGAACGCGAAGATGTTGTACCAGGTCCACTTCTGTTCTTTGAGTGGTGCGAGGTCGGAGTTGGTCAGGTTCTGGTGATAGCCGAGCTTGATGACGCTCTCGCCCGCCGCGCTCTCATGCGTGGTCGTGGCGTCGGCAGATGGTGCTGACATGTGTGTTCTCCCGGTCTTTCAGCGCCGACGGTCGGGGTGCGCTGATGAGAAAAAGGTAAGAACGGTTTGTTACCCACGGATGAACAGACAGATATATTCCGCCGATGTCCGAATTCGCCCGTCTCGGTGATCTCGACGAGGGCCGGGAGCTTGCTTCAGGACCGTCGCTGTCGTGCCGCGGCCGGGCCGTCACCGGGAACCGTGGACGCCATGGACGAGGACCGGACGGTCGACCCGCTGTCATGGACAGCGCCGATCACCGTGACCCCCGCGATCAGGATGGCAGCGATCAGGAGTGCGGCTGCCATGTGGAGGTGCATCACACCGGCGCCGACACCGGCGCCGACGATGATGGCCACCACTGCTGCGATCCGGCGGCCGGTGCCCGTACCGCGCCCGGAGCCGAGGGCCGAGTCGGCCGCCAGCCCGGTGATCGTCGACGTCACCACAACCGTGGTCACATCCTTGACCGCCACCACCCGAGCCGCCGCCGCCTGAAGTCCCATCGCGCTTGCCGCAATCGTCGTGATGGTGACCATCAGGGGTCCGGCCGGATGCTGCCCGGCGAGGAACAAGCTTGTCGCCAGGGCGGCCATGATGGTCGCCACCGTCGCGAAGAGGATGGTCGTGCCCGGGGTCCATCGTCGCCCGCTCCGGCGCAGGACGCGACCGCCGATCGCGGCCCCGGCCATGAAACCGGCGAGAGCCAGAGCTGGGCCGAGCACCGGCAGCTCCGATCCGCCGGCGACTGCCATGCCGAGGACGACGACGTTCCCGGTCATGTTGCCGGTGAAGACCTTGTCCAGCCCGAGATAGCCGACAGCGTCGTTGATGCCGGTGGTGAAGGTCAGGACGAGCATGAGCGTGAGGTGCATTCGTTCTTCGGGAATGGCGCGCAATCGGTTGAGCACGAGCGTCGCTCCTGGGTCGGCTGGTCACGTGGGTCGGTTGCTGTGGTCACCGGTGACGGGTGAGATCTGCGGCACGGCGGATCAGGGCCAGGTCGCTGCCCGGCGGGCCCATGAAACCGCGTCCCTGCGGCGCCGACCCCTCGAGGCCGAACGGTGCCGACACAGCGGGACGCCCCGTGACCGCCGCAATGCAGGTGAGTTGCAGTGTTGCTGTGCGGATCTGATCGATCTGACGGTCGGAGGCCCACCGCATCGGTGCGGATGACGGGGTGCTCGGCAGGGTCAGGACGGCGTCGCCCAGCCGAGCGTCGAACAGTTGCGCCCAGTGGTCGAGTCGTTCTCTCGCGCGTGCGTTGTCGTCCTCGGTGATCGCAGCGGCCGCCGCGAACCGATCGGCGGATGCACCACGAAGTGCCTTCGGATGCATGGTGATCCAGTGGCCGTGCTGACGCCATGCCTGAAAAGCCTGGTGAACACGGAAGGCCTCGGCGATCGCGCGAAGTCCACCACCGCCGGTGTCGATGACCTCGCCGAGGTCGACGGTTGTGGCCCCGAGTGTGCCGGCACCCGCGGCTCCCACCAATGTCCTGGTCGCGGCGAGGAGCAGCTCTGGATCGCGGGTCAACAGGCCGACCGCATCGAATGTCGGTGCCAGCGGCAGCATTCCGTCGACCGGAACTGCTCCGTGTGTGGTGCGAATCCCCCACAGGCCCTGATAGGAGGCCGGCACCCGTACAGAGCCCGCCGTGTCGGTGGCGAGGCCTATCGACGCCGCGCCCAGGGCGACCGCGCTTGCCGGCCCGCTCGAGGAACCGCCCGGCAGTCCGCCGGGCACGGCGGCATTGGGCGGCGTGCCGGAGTGGGGATTGTCACCGGCCATCGAGTAGGCGAACTGATCGGTGCGGGCGATCCCGCGGATACATGCTCCGGCCGCGATCAACCGCTCGACCACACACGCATGCCGGGATTCCGGCTCAGCATCCGTCTCGGCCTCGGGTACCCCTGCACCGATTCGCTGTCCCGCGACGGCGAACACATCCTTGACCGCCACGTCCTCGCCGTCCAGTGGGCCTCGAGCCGTCGCGGGGATCAGGGGGTCACCGACGACTCGCCACACCGAGCGGTCGAACGTGACCGGCGGTCCTCCGAGGTGGACGGCGGTCAGTTGCCAGCCCCGGGGGCCTCGTCGCCATTGCTGGCCCTGCACCGCGCGCCCGCCGCCCTCGCATTGCTCGACGAGGAGAACCGAGGCCGCGGTGGACGTGATCATGTCGATCCGGAGATCGACGGGGCGGCCCGAGCTCCGAAACAGCTCTCCCGAGGCGATGACGGTCTCGACTCCGCTGACAACGCCGCTCGGGACGGCACATTCCACCATCGGGGACAGGAACTGCGCAGTGGCGGTGCGATCGTCGTCGCGGATCGCCGACCAATAGTCCCGGATGACCGCGGCGACCTCAGAAGAGCTCATGCCGTGAAATCCGACCGCCGGATCCGGGCGTGCACGCCCTTCACGACATCCACCACCTGCGAGATGTTGAAGTCGGTTGCCGCACTGAGGTAGGCGAGCGCCTGCGCGCGGTCCATCCCGTATCGAGCGGTGAGCACCGAGACCGCGGCACGCACACAGTTCTGCACGGCCACGTCGAGATCTGTGTCGAGGCCGGTGGGCACCAAGAACTCCCGGGTCTCCGCGATGGGGCCCACGAGGTCGCCGAACCGCGCGGCCACGTCTACGGCGGGAACGATGTCGAATCGGATGGTGGCGCGCAGCGACGCCTCGAGCGCGGTGAGTGCGACCTCGCCGTCGCCCTGGGCGAAATGGGGATCGCCGACATACGCCAGGGCGCCGGGCACCTGGACGGGCAGATAGAGGGTGCTCCCGGCCGTCAGAACGTTGATGTCGATGTTGCCGCCGTGCGGCCCCGGAGGGATGGAATGAGCTCGGACGTCCCCCGCCACCGCGACCCCCATGATGCCCAGGAACGGCGACAGCGGAAAGCGAGCTACCGGGCCGTCGGCGTCCTGCGTCAACGGCAGCACCCCGTGATCCCCGTCAGCCCCCTCCAGAACCGGCACGAATGCGCTGTACGTCACTCCGTCGGAGGGGAACTCGCCGGGAAGCGAACCGCGGCCATGTCGATTGGACACCACGCCGTACGGCACTCGCCGCAGCGTCTCCACGACCGTCATGGACACCAGATCGCCCGGCATCGCGCCTACCACCTCGATCGGACCGGTCGTGACGTGTGGTCCGTCGATGCCCTGTCGGTGAGTGCGATCCGAGGCGGCCAACGCAATACCCTCGCCGAGAACACGGTCGGCGTCGACACCGTGCGCGCCGAAGTATGCTCGGGGATCGCGACCTTGGTCGGCGAGGATCCCCTCGTGGCTCAGGGTGTCGATGGTGAGGGTCGATCCCGGCGCAACGCTGATGACCGGCCGGTCGGTGGCGCAGGGGAGATCGCCCCAGAAGACCTGCTCCGGTCGGCACGGGAGATAGTCCTCGCCGCGGATCGGTCCCTGTCCGCGGGCGAGGATCGTGACGTCATTGATCGACGTGGTCATGGTGTCCGCCTCTCGACAAGGCGTGCCACATCGGCGAGGTGGTCGGTCATCGCGGTGACCGCCGCATCGTGGTCGTTCACACGCACTGCCTGATAGATCTGAGTGTGTCCGTCGAAGGACAGCCGTCGCCCCTCGCGCGTCGCATGTGAGCGCGCCCGTACGTTCTGTACCCACCCGCTACTCAGCTGGCAGAGCGAGATCAGCAGCGGATTCCTTGCGGCGCGGGCGAGTTGGAGATGGAAGGCGACGTCCTGCTGAAGCGATTCCGCTGGATTGAGCCCGGTGTGGGTCGACGCGAGAATCTCCTCGAGTGACACGAGATCGGACTCGATGGCCCGCTCCGCGGCCAGGCCGGCCACCTGCGGTTCGATCAGCATGCGCAGTTCCGCCACGTGACCCTGCTCGGCATCGTCGGCCATGGTCTCGAGGATCGCGGTGGCGTTCGCAGACCGGGGGAGCACGATGGTGCCGCGCCCGGGCGCCCGGGTCAGCAGACGTCGCTGTTCGAGCTCGTTCAGCGCCTCACGGATCGTTGTCCGCGAGACCTCGAGATTCTCGGCGAGTACGCGCTCCGGTGGCAGTTTGTCGCCGGGCTTGAGTTCCCTGGTGATCATGTTCTCCAGATAGGCCGCCGTACTCGCACTGAGTGTGTGTCCCCGTCGTATCATCGCGTCTCCGTTGCGAACCATGGTCTCTTGGTATGACCAAGTGTAACCCATGCGTTACTCCTCGCGCTCACTGAGGAAACACCGGACGGTAAGAGTGGCTGGGGTGAGTGAGCCACGAGGAGAACAGAAATGGACCTGATCCTGCGCGCCGCGCGGCTGGCCGACGACAGTCCACTCGTCGACATCGCGATCTCTGGACAGTGCATCACCGAGGTCTCAGGCCACTGTCGGACCCATGGTCGGGAGGAGATCGACTGCGCCGGGCGTGTGGTCATCCCGGGCCTGATCGAGTCCCACCTGCACCTGGACAAGGCGCTGCTGGACAAGGAGAAACCGAACCGCGACGGCACGTTGGCCGGGGCGATCGACGTCACCGGTGAGTTGAAGCGCAACTTCACTGCCGACAACGTCCGACGACGGGCGAGTCAGGTGATCGAGCAGGCGATCGGCAATGGGACCACGACGATCCGCGCCCACCCCGACGTCGATCCGATCATCGGGCTGCTCGGCGTGGATGTCTTGATCGGTCTGCGCGACGACTACCGGGGCCTGGTCGACCTGCAGATCGTGGCCTTCCCGCAGGAGGGAATCCTGAAAGCACCCGGTACGGCCGATCTCCTCCGCGAGGCGCTGCACCGCGGAGCGGACGTGATCGGCGGCTGCACGTACAACGAGGTCGATCTCGACAGCTGCCATCGGCACGTCGAGATGGTCTTCGACCTTGCCGAAGAGTTCGGCGTCGGAGTCGACATGCACGCCGACTTCGCCGACGACATCGCCGATCCACGCTTCGCACTCGCCGAGTTCATCGCCGACGTCACGACGCACCGGAGCATGTCAGGCCGGGTTGCTCTGGGACACATGACATCTCTCGCGGGGCGCGAGCGTGAGGATCGGTGCGCGGTGCTCGCGCGGCTCGCCGCCGCGGGGGTGGCGGTGGTACCGCTCCCGTCCACCGACATGCATCTCGGAGGTCGGTCGGACAGCGTGAACACCCGACGGGGGGTGGTGCCGGTCAGAGACCTGTGGGACGCCGGCGTCACCTGCGCGTACTCGTCGAACAACGTTCGAAACGCGTTCACCCCGTACGGCAACGCCGACATGCTCGACATCGGGTTGCTCCTCGCGCAGATCGGTCACCTGTCGGGACCGGCCGATCTGGCCAGGGTGCTGGACATGGCGACCCATCAGGCGGCGGATGTGGTCGGCATCGGCGACCACTACGGAATCGCGCCGGGCTGTATCGCCGACCTCGTTGTCCTGTCGTCGCGCAGTGTGGCCGACGTCCTGCTGGACCGTCCCGATCGTTCCTATGTCATCAAGGGTGGTCGCGTCGTGGCGCGGACCACCCGAACCACTCGCATCTCGGAGGTTCTCTGTGCGTGACCGTATCCCTCACGAATTCGTTGCGTCGTTTCTCGCCGCGCTGACTGCCTTCATCGGCGGCACCGCACTCCACCTGCCGCCATGGGCTATCTTCATCAGTTGGGCGGGCATATTCCTGCTGGGCGGACCCTCCTTGACCAATGCTCGACGACTCTGGGTCACGATGCCGGTCGGCTCCGCCTTCGCACTGATCATCGTCCTGATCGATCAACAGATCGGAACCATCGCGGGCAGTGGGCAACTCGCGAAGGACGCGGTGCTCGCGGCCATCATCTTCGTCGTCAACTCGGCGCTGATGTTCACCGGCAGGCTGACCACCTTCTCGCTGATTCCGGGGATGTTCCTCGGTTTCGCGTCGTTCTTCGCCACCTTCTTCGGTGGATTCGGTTTCGCCCCCGGAGATCCCTGGGCCGCATGGGTGTCCGTCGTCGCGATGAATTTCCTCGGCCCGGTGTTCGCCTACCTGTCGCGCCGCCTCGCGTTTCCTCGGCAGGCCCCCGACCAGGCGCCGTTGCGTGTACGCAACGGTCTGGCCCTCGACTCATGACGACACATCCCGACACGGCCCGCGACGACGTGACGACCGCCTTCTTGCGCTACGAGTCCGCGCTGGTGAGCAATGACGTCCCGGTCCTGGACGAACTGTTCTGGGCTGATCGGCGAACGGTACGGTTCGGTGCGGCCGAGGAACTGTTCGGGCATCGAGAGATCGCGCAGTTCCGCTCGACACGCCCGTCAGCGGGACTCGACCGTACGCTGGAGCGGGTCGAGATCACGCCGTTCGGTTCCGATCACGCGGTGGCCAACGCCACCTTCCGGCGCGACGGCATCGCGGCGGTGGGCCGGCAGACCCAGGTGTGGGTACGGATCTCGGGGGAGTGGCGAGTGGTGTCGGCGCACGTGTCGTCCCGCCCGGACTGAACGGCGGATCGCACCACGCCCTCGATGCGATGGGTGGTCAGTCGTCGTGCCGCACGACGAGGTCGGCGGCGGTCTCGATGATGGCGCTCTCGAGGCGCTGATGATGCACCTGCCCGACCTCGAGCACGGCCGCGATGTCGCGGGCGGCGAACGCGTCGAGCAAGGCGGCGTGATCGGCGTTGAGTGCACCCTGTGTCTGCGATCCGACCGATCGCATCACCTGGAACGGCTCGGTGAGATTCCATGTGTTCTCGAACATGTTGAGCAGACGAGGCATCGCACACGGAGTGGTGAGCTCGCGGTGGAACTCACGGGAGATGTCGTGAAAGGCCTTGCTGTCGTTGTACTTCGCGGCGGTGACAAGTTCGTCGTGACGTCCGCGGGCGCGGTCGAGGCCGGCGTCGTCGATCTGGTCGACGGCCCGGGCGAGCGCGGCCTGCTCCAGGACACCACGGACGAAATAGATCTCGCGCAGCTCGTCGACCGACATCTGACTCACCCGGTACCCGGCGTTGCGTTGATGGACGACGAGACCCTCACCGACGAGCGTCTTGAGGGCCTCGCGCACCGGGATCGGACTCACCTGGAAGGCGTCGGCCACCTCTCCGGGCGGGATCTGGGCGCCGGGCGGCGCTCCGCCGGAGAGGATCAGCCGACGCAACTCCTCGAGCACGTTGGCCCGGGTGTTGTCGGAGCGGGTCTCGACGAGTTGAGCGATGAGCCGCTCGGTCATCCGGGGGTTCACGCGGTCCACTCCCGGGGCGGATGGTCCAGGATCCAGCCGGCGACGGCCGCGGTGAGTCGCTGCTGGTTGTCCCGTTTGACGATCTCGTGACCCTCGTCGCCGAACAACAACAGCTCCGCGGTCGCGCCGCGTGCCCGGAGCTCGTCGACCATCTGCTGGGATTCGCTCACCGGCACATTGGTGTCGTGGGCTCCGTGGATCACCAGCAGCGGTGCGCGCAGATCCGAGATCCGGTGGATGGGGGACAGATCGGCCAGCAGTTCGCGGTCGGACTCGGGATGTCCGTACTTGGTGTAAGCGGCGACGGCGATCCACGGTTCGGTGTTGCGGAAGAACGACTCGAGGTCGCTCATACCGCAGATCGCGATCCCCGCGGCGAAGAGGTCGGCGTGAAAGGTCAAGCAGGCCAACGTCAGATAACCGCCGTAGGAGCGGCCCGAGCAGTAGAGTGCACCCGGCTGTGCGATCCCGCGTGCGACGAGGACCTCGGCGCAATCGGCGGCGTCGTCGATCCCGGCGTAGCGGCCGTAGCGGTCGTCGGCGTGTGAGAACAACCGGCCGAAGCCCGACGACCCACGGACATTGGGCGCGAACACGGTGATGCCGGCGTCGACCAGCGGCCCGAACAAGAAGTTGTAGTCCGGCCGGGTCTGGGCCTCCGGGCCGCCGTGGAAGTAGATCAGCGTGGGCCCGCCGACGGTACGCGCACGGAAGAGCCAGCCGGACAACGGCATACCGTCGCGTGCCGAGAACTCGATCAATTCCGGTGCCAGTGCGCTCGACGGTCCCTCGCCGGTGACGACGTCGTCGCGGACCGCCGTGACCTCGCCGGTGCCGGGAGTGACGAGATGGACGAGCGGGGAGTGCTGCGGACTCGACACGGTCACGGTGGCGAGGGCGCCGGCCGCACTGATCGACAGTTCCGATGCGACGTCTCCGGGTAACGGGATCGGGTCGTGCAGAGTCTGATCGGGCAGGGTCATGATCTGTAATTCGCTGCGGCCGGCAACATTCCACAGCATCGCGACCGTCGACTGATCGTTGCTGACCGCGAACTCGTCGACGCCGGCGTCCGGGCGCTGGGCGAGCACCCGGAACCGGACCCCGTAGCGGCTGACCTCGACGCCGAGCAGGCGCGGGAACTTGGCATCGAAGTCGCTGATGACCAGCGCCTGCACGCTGTCGAGGTCGCGTTGGGCATCGTGCGGGCCGCCGACGAAGACGACTGATGAATGGTCGAAACCCTGATCCAGGATGTAGCCGTGGTCGGTCACGGCGCCGGGATCGTTGGGCAGGAGGGGGGTCATGGTGACCTCCTCCGACGGGGAGTCGACACGCCGACGCAGCAGCAGCATGTCGCGATAGCCGCGCGGACCCACGCGGACGAGGGTGGCCCCCTTCCACGAGTCGACCAGGGCGCCTCCGACCCGGACGTCGAGGGTCATGGTGGTCGCCGTGCCGGGGTGCACGCGAAGCCCGTGCGCGGTCCCGTCGGGTTCGGTCGCCGTGATGAGTACCCAGTCGGTGTCCCAGCCGACGAGTGACACGGTGCCGAATGACCGTCCGTCGGGGCGGGTGGCACCGATCCGGTGTGCGGTGTCGTCGTCGGGGTCGGTGGTGACCACCCACACCTGGTGGTGTTCACCGCCGCTGGGCGCGATCTCGACGGCCAGCCATCGGCTGTCGGTGGAGTGGACCACCTTGCGGACGGGCCCGGTCGCGCGCAGCCGCACCCACCGGAGCTCACCGACCCCGTCCACCGACAGAGATCGTTGTGCGGCACGGGGATAACCGGTTCCGTCATCGATGATGTAGGCGAACGCCGAGCCGTCGGGCGACACCGACGCGCCGTAGGTGTGCCACCCGGTCTCGTCGAAACGGACCGCGGGGATCGACGTCGATGCCGGGTTCGGGCCGGCCCCGGCGTCCGGGGTGCTGCGGACGACATTCATCGTGCGGTGATCGCCTCCATGCTCTGCAGCCACATCTCCAGCAGGGCGACCTGCCAGAGTTCGTTGGCCCCGAGGGTGGTGCGGATGCCGTTGGGATCGGCGAACAGTCGGTCGAGCGCCTCCGGCCGATAGAGTCCGCGGTCGACGGCGGATCTCGAACGCAGTGCGTCGGTCACCATGTCGAGCACCCCGCCCTCGAGATGGCGGATGCCGGGCACCGGGAAGTATCCCTTGGTCCGGTCGATGACCGCCGACGGCAACAGCGACCGGCTGGCCTCCTTGAGGACACCCTTGCCGCCGCCGGCGAGTTTGAGATCCGGGGGGCACGTGGCGGCGAGTTCGACGAACTCATGATCGAGGAACGGCACCCGCGCCTCGAGTCCCCAGGCCATCGTCATCGTGTCGACACGTTTGACCGGGTCGTCGACGAGCATGATCGTGGTGTCGAGACGCAGCGCTGCGTCGACGGCGGTCCGGGCGCCCGGCGCCGACTGGTGGGCGTGGACGAACTCCCAACTGGGGTCGTAGTCGCCGTCGACGTGATACCGCTCGTCGAGCAACGCCCCGATCGCGGCGTGATCGCGATCGAAGAACACGGTGGAGTACGCCTTGGTGGTGTCCTCGCGGGGTGTGTGCTGCAGGGGCGGATACCAGTCGTATCCGCCGAGGATCTCGTCGGCGCCCTGCCCGGACTGGACCACCTTGATGGACTTGCTGACCTCCTGCGACAACAGGTAGAAGGCGACGCAGTCGTGACTGACCATGGGCTCGCCCATCGCCGCGATGGCGTCCGGTACGGCGGGCAGCAGGCGGTCGGTGCCGATGTGGATCTTGTGATGGTCGGTCCCGAAGGTGTCCGCGATCAGGTCGGAGTAGGCGTACTCGTCGCCGGATTCCCCACCCGCGGAATCGAATCCGATACTGAAAGTGGCGAGGTCGCGCTGACCCTGCTCGGCCAGCAACGCGACGACCAGCGACGAGTCGACCCCACCGGACAGCAACACCCCCACGGGGACGTCGGCCACCATCCGACGACGGACCGATGTGCGCAGCGAGTCGAGCAGTTCGTGCTGCCACCGACGTTCGTCCCAATCGCCCCGATCCGGGTGGGGGGCGAAGTCCGTGGTCCAATAGCGTCTCTCGGTGCTCCTGCCATCCGGGGTGATGGTCCGCACGGTCGCCGGTGGCAGCTTACGGATGCCGTTGTAGATGGTGTGTGGGGCGGGGACGACCGCGTGGAAGCTGAAGTAGTGATGCAGCGCGACCCGGTCGAGGCTGGTGTCGACGTCGCCCGCACCGAGCAATGCCTGCAGGGACGAGGCGAACCGCAGTCGGCCGGGGGTCTCCGCCAGATAGAGCGGCTTGATGCCGAGGCGGTCTCGGGCCAGGGTCAACGTCCCGGAGTCGGTGTCGGTCACCGCGAACGCGAACATCCCGATGAGGTGGTCGACGCAGTCGGGCCCCCAGGCATGGAACGCCTTGAGGATGACCTCGCTGTCGGCGTGGGAGAAGAAGCGGTATCCCTTGCCCTCGAGTTCGGCCCGCACATCGCGGTGATTGTAGATGCACCCGTTGAACACCAGTGCCAGCCCGAGTTCGGGATCCACCATGGGCTGGGCGCCGCGTTCGGACAGATCGATGATCTTGAGTCGACGATGACCGAGCGCCACCGATCCCTTGGCGAACACCCCCGACCCGTCCGGTCCGCGCCGGGTCATCGACCGGGTCATCGCGTCGACCGCACCGATGTCCGGAGATGTTGCATCGAAACGGATCTCACCACAGATTCCGCACATTCTCCTCGTCCTCTCCCTATCCCGGAGCCGATGATCCCGCGGCTCCGGGCCCCTCCGGGACTCCCTGAATCCAGGTGTCCTTGCCCCCGCCGCCGCGCGACGAGTTGACGATCAGGCTGCCCGCCGGCGCGACCCGCGTGAGTGCCGCGGGTGCGACGTGGGCGGTCACGTGCTCGCCCGAGTCTCTCAGATGGACGAAGGCCCGCAGGTCGACATGGTGGGCATAGAAGCCGTTGCCGTCGAACGTCGGGTGGGTCGACAGTGCGACCACCTCCTGCGCGATGTAGCGCTCCGGATGGGTCAGGAGGTCCACTCGTCGGCGGGCGAGTTCCTCCTCGTCGCACTCGGGGCCGATGGTGATGTCCGAACCGCCCAGTCCGTCGATCGGTTTGACGACGAGGTGTTCGAGATTGGCCAGGACGTGATCGCGCTGATGGCGTTCGGCGCACAGCCAGGTCGGCACCTGGTCGAGCAGCGGCTCCTCGCCGAGGTAGTAGCGGATCATGTTCGGCACGTAGTAGTAGATGGCCTTGTCGTCCCCGACGCCGTTGCCCAGGGCGTTCGCGATCGCGAATCGGCCGCGCGCGAGTCCGTCGAGGATGCCCGGCCGCAGCGGGGCACGGTCGAAACCCTTGGACGACAGCAACATGTCCTCGTCCATCCGTACATACGCCGTGTTGACCGGGACGCGCGCGGTGCCGTGATGGAAGTGGACACGGCCGGCGTCCGGGCCGTCGCCGACGGTGACCGAGATGTTCTCGGGGGTTGCCACGGCCAACCCGGCGCCGCGGGCAAGCAGTGTGTGCTCGAACCAGGCGGAGTCCTGCCATCCGGAGCTGAGCATGATGTCGATGCCGTCGGGGTGGGGATCCGGCGGGCCGGCCGCGGCGATGGTCTCGCCGAGCATGCGGGGAACATCGTTGAGCGGCAGCGTGTCCGATGGCATCGGGATCTCGGGGACGAACTGGGAGAGCAGTTCCCGGTTCGACATCGCGTACGCGATGCCCGACGGCACGCGCAGGTTGTCCTCGAGGACCATGAACCGTCCGGGCGCTGCGGAGACGAGGTCGGTGCCGCAGATGTGGGTGCGGACGCGTTGCCACGCGGGCACGCGTCCGGTCTGCCGGAATCCCGGTGCGCGGTCGAGGGCCTCGGGCGGGATGATGCCGTCGTGTACGGCCTCCTGCTCGCCGTACACGTCGATGATGAAGGCATTGAGCGCGAGCGCACGTTGACGTAGGCCCGCGCCCACCCGCACCCAGTCGTCGGCTCCGATGTAGCGGGGGACGATGTCGAGGGGGAACAGTTGGGCGCGGGACTGACCGGTGACCCGGAACGTCACGCCGTCGATGCTCTGCTCACGCTCGATCTGATACTGGCGTTTGCGGAGCTCTGCAGCACCGAGACCTGCTGCGACGGAGAGGATTTCCGCGTATCCCGGTCGCGCGGTGACGTCGTCGGCGACTGCCTCGTCATAGGAGAGCCGGTCCGGGGCGTCGACGACCGGCACGTCATCGGTGGTCTCGATCCGGTGATAGCCGTGCAGCATCCGGCCCTCGGGGTCGGCCGGCACGGTCACCGTCGGCAGTGTGCCCGCCGTCTCGGCGATCAGGTGGTCGACGACTGCGGTCAGCCGCCCGCGACGTCGAAGGATGCGCCGCTGGCGCGATGACGAACTGCCCGACGACAACGCCTGCCGGGTGAGCTCGGACACGGCCGCCCAGTCCCCGTTCGCCTCGAGTTCGGGGCGGACCATCTCGGTCAGCGCGGTGATGACGCTCGACGCCGGTCGCGGCGTCGCGTGCTCGACGTCGATCAGATCGCCCTCGAGCCCGGCGCGGGCGGCCTGCCAGAGGGCGGCTCGGTAGAGGGGCGGGGATGTCGGCGCGGCCGGCTCGTCGAGTCGGCGCGCCTCGCGGACGACCAGCGCACGGAAGAGTCCCGCGATCACCGTGATCGTGTCGACCGACGGGCAACTGTCGCAGACACGCAGTTCGAGAGTGCGCAATCGGGCCGACGGCCGGACGTCGAAGTAGAGCATGCCGGGATCGGAGATGACGCCGCTGCTGATGAGGCGGTCGATCTCGGCGTCGTAGTCGGCTGCGGAGTGCAGGTCCGGAAACGGGCCGCTGGTCGGCCACCGCTGCCAGATCAGGGTGCGTGAGCTCGCATATCCGGTGTCGGTGCCGTCGGCCCAGAACGGTGAGCTCGCCGACAGCGCGAGCAGGGCGGGTACGTAGGGCGTGAGGCGGGCGGCGACGGCCACCGCCTCGTCGCGATCGGTGACGTCGACGTGGACCTGTGTGCCGCAGATGAGCTGTTCGCGGGCCAGTAGCTGGTAGTCGGCGAGCATGCGTCGATAGCGCGGTGTCTCGGTGACCCGCATCTCGGTCGGCACCGACAGCGGCACCGAACCGGCCGCGACGACACCGATCCCCAGGGAACGTGCGGCTTCGACCAGGACCGAACGCTGGGATCGCAGGTTGTCGCGGAGATCAGAGAGGCGTTGGTGCACACCGCTGTTGGACTCGATGACGCAGCGCTGCAACTCTTCGACGAACGGGCCGTCGGCGGGTAGGAGTTCGAGGAGTTCCGGCGCCCGGGTGGTCAGTCGTGACGTTCGCAGGTCGACGAGGTGGAATTCCTCCTCGACGCCCACCCGCCGATGGGCGCCCTCGGAGAGGGCGCCGTTCGCGGCGCGCTCCTCAACCGGCCTCATCGTCTAAGCCTAGGAGCAATCGACCGTGGCGGCATGACGAGTGACGCGGCTGCCGGCCCGGTGCGCTGTCACGTGACGCGGCGGCCGGCCGTCCCGGGGACGCGGCTGCAGACCCGTGTGTCAGGGCCGTAGGGTCAGGACCGGACTGTCACCCAGGTGGTGATGTCGCAATGCACGACCTCGGTTCCGGCCTTGTCCAGGATGCGCACGCGGACGACGACGTCGGCGCCGTCGGCGATGGCGGCGAAGTCCACCGCCTCGTCGAGTTCCGCCTCCGCGGTCAGGCGTGTGGTCGCCTTGGTCAGGTACTGCGTGGTCATCGCCTTGGGAATCCACCGGTGCGTCGACGGTGTGGTCGCCTCCATCAGCATGCCCATCGCGGCCTCGGCGAGATTGCAGGCGGCGATCGCGTGGAAGGTGCCGAGGTGATTGTGCACCCCGAACCAGTTGGGCCCGGTGACGCGACAGAATCCCGGCCGCATCTCGTCCACCATCGGCAGCACCGTGCCGAAATAGGGGACGCGGGCGACCATGCCCAGGGAGAACAGGGCGTGCCCGAGGACGTTGTCGGGCAACTTGCGACGCAGCGCATAGGTCGGACTCGTCGACGATGTGTCAGTCATGCCCCGGTACCTTACTCCCCGGTAAGTTTCCGTTCCCGGCGACGTGCGGCGTCGCGCGTCGTCGCTGGCGGCGGGTGGTCGCCAGCGGGTGTCGTCGGCGTAGCGGGATCAGCAGACGGTACGGCCGCCAGTTGCCCGCGGCCTCATCCCAGGGCCTGAAGTACAGCCACATCACCGTGAACGCGATGACTCGGAACGGCAGGTCCAGGTACATCTGTCTGGTCCGGGTCTCGTCGCCGCGCCCCCTCATCGTGCGGATGCCGCCGACGATGTACTGACGGTTGCCGACAGGGGAGTGGCGCAGCTGCCGGCAGGATGTGTCCACGGTCATCGTCGGCTGGAAGTACATGCGGTGTCCCGCGTCCAGGAACGCGATGCTCAGGTCGAGGTCTTCCCAGATGCCCTGCCGGGTCTGGACGCTGGCGGCGACCGCATCCCACGCCGACCTGCGGACGGCGAAGTTGGGCCCGAACAGGCTCTTCACCTCGGAACCCTGGGCGAGGCGGCCCATAGACCTCATGGCCATCCGCCGGGTGAAGTCGTACGAGGGGCCGTCGTGGATGAACACCGGTCCGGTCACCGCCGAGTAGTCCCGGCCGTCGTCGCCGTCGAGGAAGTCCTCGATCTCCCGCGCCCATTCCGGGCCCACCCGGCTGTCGGCGTCGGTCCTCGCGACGAGGTCGGAGGTGGCCGACTCGATGCCGCGGCGGAGGGCGACGGCCACGCCCGGGTTCCGCTCGACGACGCGGTGCACTGTCGGATGGTCGATCGCGTACTTGTCGACGATGTCGCCGGTGCGGTCGGTGCTGCCATTGTCGACGACGATGATCTCGTCGAACGGCCTGGACTGCGCGAGCAGGTCGTCGAGGCAGTTCGCGATGGCGAGTTCCTCGTCGTACGCGGGCACGACGACGGACAGTGTGCTCATGATCCCGATCTCCCTGGAATGGTCGAACCCCCCGATGAGGTGCGTGCGCGTGACGAGGGTACAAAAAGGGATCCGGCTCGGTGGCCGAATCCGGGGCGTGATCACCTGATCCGACGAACGTCCGTCGAGTCGGCTCGGGTGTCACCAGCCCGGATTTGAATAGTGACCCCGACCTGGTGCATACTTGTCGGGTTGCCTTGACCGGGGAACGCACGCTCCTGCATGTGTGGGTGCACCGTGACCTCGTTCAGGTGAATGACTCCCAGGCCCCGGATTCCGGGCCAGGGCGTGTAACGCGTGCGCCGAACCAGGGGCACGGACACGACACGCCCGACCGCGGGTGCCGGAGCAACCAGGCTCGTTCGAGAGACGAGCCAACGTACAACGATAGATGAACAGCGTCGATCCCCGAATCTCACACGGGTGGTCATGTGCCCGCCGACGTCGCGTCGGCCCCCGTTCGCGGGGTGCAACGGTCACGCGGTGTTCGTCTGTCGAGAACAACTGACGGAAGAGGACACAGCGTGGCGGGACAGAAGATCCGCATCAGGCTCAAGGCCTATGACCACGAGGCGATCGACGCTTCGGCGCGCAAGATCGTGGAGACCGTGACCCGTACCGGGGCACGCGTGGTCGGCCCGGTGCCGTTGCCCACCGAGAAGAACGTCTACTGCGTCATCCGTTCGCCGCACAAGTACAAGGACAGCCGCGAACACTTCGAGATGCGCACTCACAAACGACTCATCGACATCCTCGACCCGACGCCGAAGACGGTCGATGCGCTCATGCGCATCGACCTGCCGGCCAGCGTCGACGTCAACATCCAGTAGGCGGGGGGCGAGAACAAATGAGCAACGAGAGTTCCACGAAGAATCAAAGTGCCACACGGGGCATCCTGGGCACCAAGCTCGGCATGACCCAGGTGTTCGACGAGAACAACCGTGTCGTCCCGGTGACGGTCATCCAGGCCGGGCCGAACGTCATCACGCAGCTCCGTACCGCGGACCGCGACGGCTACACCGCCGTCCAGGTCGCCTACGGCGCGATCGACCCGCGCAAGGTCACCAAGCCGGTCGCCGGGCAGTACGCCAAGGCCGGGGTCACCCCGCGTCGCCACCTCGCCGAGATCCGCGTCGCGGACGTCTCGGAGCTCGAGGTCGGCCAGGAGCTGACTGCGGAGATCTTCGCGGACGGCACCAAGGTCGACGTCACCGGGACCTCCAAGGGCAAGGGATTCGCCGGCGTGATGAAGCGCCATGGCTTCTCCGGTCTGGGTGCCAGCCACGGCGCGCACCGCGTGCACCGTGCACCCGGCTCGATCGGTGGCTGCGCCACCCCGGGTCGTGTGTTCAAGGGCATGCGGATGGCCGGGCGGATGGGCAATGACACCGTGACCACGCAGAACCTGACCGTGCACAAGGTCGATGCCGAGGCCGGTCTGCTGTTGATCAAGGGCGCGATCCCCGGCCGCAAGGGCGGCATCGTGGTGATCCGCGACGCAGTGAAGGGTGGTGCGACCAAGTGAGCACCGAAACGACAACCAAATTGACGCTGGACGTGAAGACGGCCGACGGCAAGACCGACGGCACCGTCGACCTTCCCGCCGAGCTGTTCGACGCACCGGCCAACATCGCGCTGATGCACCAGGTGGTCGTGGCCCAGCAGGCCGCGGGTCGCCAGGGCACCCACGCGACGAAGACCCGCGGACAGGTCAGCGGTGGCGGCGCCAAGCCGTATCGGCAGAAGGGCACCGGTCGCGCCCGTCAGGGTTCGACCCGCGCACCGCAGTTCGCCGGCGGTGGCACCGTCCACGGCCCGCAGCCCCGCGACTACAGCCAGCGCACCCCCAAGAAGATGAAGGCTGCCGCCCTGCGCGGTGCCCTCTCCGACCGGGCGCGCAACGAGCGGATTCACGTGATCACCGAACTGGTTGCGGGACAGACCCCGTCGACAAAGTCGGCTCGCCTGTTCCTCGAGGCGCTGAGCGACCGCCGCAAGTTCCTGGTGGTCCTCGGCCGTGAGGACGAGACCGCATGGAAGAGCGTCGCGAACCTGCAGAACGTCCTGCCGATCGCGCCGGATCAGCTCAACACCTACGACGTCCTGGATTCGGACGAGGTGGTGTTCAGCGTCGAGACGCTCAACGCGTTCATCGAGCAGAACGCAGCGACCGAGACGAAGTCTCCCGTCGCCAATGACCGAGAGGAGGCCTGAGCATGGCTACGCAGGCTGACCCGCGCGACATCATCCTGGCACCGGTGATCTCCGAGAAGTCCTACGGACTGATCGAGGAGAACGTGTACACCTTCCTGGTGCACCCGGAGTCGAACAAGACCCAGATCAAGATCGCGGTCGAGCAGATCTTCGACGTCACGGTGACGAGCGTCAACACCGCCAATCGGCAGGGCAAGCGCAAGCGGACCCGCTTCGGCTACGGCAAGCGCAAGGACACCAAGCGCGCGATCGTGACGCTGGCCGACGGCAGCAAGCCCATCGAGATCTTCGGAGGACCGGTCGGCTGACCGGGACTCGAGAACTGAGGGACTAGAGACATGGCTATTCGTAAGTACAAGCCGACGACCCCGGGTCGTCGCGGTGCCAGCGGCGCGGATTTCGCCGAGGTCACCCGCGACCATCCGGAGAAGTCGCTGGTTCGCCCGCTGCACGGTCGTGGTGGACGTAACGCACACGGACGCATCACCACCCGGCACAAGGGTGGCGGTCACAAGCGTGCCTACCGCGTCATCGACTTCCGTCGCAACGACAAGGACGGCATCGACGCGAAAGTCGCCCACATCGAGTACGACCCGAACCGCACTGCGCGGATCGCGTTGCTGCACTACGTCGATGGCGAGAAGCGCTACATCATCGCCCCCCGTGGTCTGAACCAGGGTGACGTGGTGGAGAGCGGCTCGGGTGCCGACATCAAGCCGGGCAACAACCTGCCGCTGCGCAACATCCCCACCGGTACCCAGGTGCACGCCGTCGAGCTGCGTCCGGGCGGCGGGGCCAAGATGGCCCGCAGCGCCGGTGCCTCGATCCAGCTGCTGGGCAAGGAGGGCACCTACGCCACCCTGCGTATGCCCTCCGGCGAGATCCGTCGCGTCGACGTGCGCTGTCGCGCCACCGTCGGCGAGGTCGGCAACGCCGAGCAGTCGAACATCAACTGGGGCAAGGCCGGCCGCATGCGCTGGAAGGGCAAGCGCCCGACCGTCCGTGGTGTCGTGATGAACCCGGTCGATCACCCGCACGGTGGTGGCGAGGGCAAGACCTCGGGTGGTCGACACCCGGTCAGCCCGTGGGGTCAGCCGGAAGGCCGCACCCGCAAGAACAAGGCGAGCGACAAGCTCATCGTCCGCCGCCGTCGTACCGGCAAGAACAAGCGATAAGCAGGAGGGAGTAAGAGAATGCCACGCAGCCTCAAGAAGGGCCCGTTCGTCGACGACCACCTCCTTGCGAAGGTGGACACCCAGAACGAGAAGGGCACCAAGCAGGTCATCAAGACCTGGTCGCGCCGTTCGACCATCATCCCGGACTTCATCGGACACACCTTCGCCGTCCACGACGGTCGCAAGCACGTCCCGGTGTTCATCTCGGACAACATGGTCGGGCACAAGCTGGGCGAGTTCGCCC
The DNA here is from genome assembly GCF_030315685.1 of Gordonia sp. ABSL11-1. Taxonomy (GTDB): domain Bacteria; phylum Actinomycetota; class Actinomycetes; order Mycobacteriales; family Mycobacteriaceae; genus Gordonia. Next base: position 64,106 of record NZ_JASXSI010000003.1, read on the forward strand.
CCACCCGTACCTTCAAGGGTCACATCAAGGATGACCGGAAAGCGAAGCGCCGGTAATGACAACGAAGACTGAGAATCCGACCGCCAAGGCGACGGCTCGCTTCGTGCGTGTCACGCCGATGAAGGCACGTCGTGTGATCGACCTGATCCGCGGCAAGAACGTGGACGAGGCTCTGGACATCCTGCGGTTCGCCCCGCAGTCGGCGTCCGAGCCGGTCTACAAGGTGCTCGCCAGCGCCGTCGCGAATGCGGAGAACAACCTGGATCTGGATCGCCGGACCCTCGTCGTCGCCACCGCGTTCGCCGACGAGGGCCCCACGCTCAAGCGGTTCCAGCCGCGTGCACAGGGTCGTGCGTTCCGCATCCGCAAGCGCACCAGCCACATCACCGTCGTCGTCGAGAGCCTTCCCGAGAAGGCCACCGCCGGCCGCGGCCGGTCGCGTCAGCCGAAGAAGGGAGCCCAGTAGTGGGTCAGAAAATCAACCCGCACGGCTTCCGTCTGGGCATCACCACGGACTGGAGTTCGCGGTGGTACGCCGACAAGCAGTATGCGGAGTACGTGAAAGAGGATGTCGCCATCCGCAAGCTCCTGTCCACGGGACTCGAGCGCGCCGGCATCGCCAAGGTGGAGATCGAGCGCACCCGTGACCGGGTCCGCGTCGACATCCACACCGCCCGTCCGGGCATCGTCATCGGTCGCCGCGGCGCCGAGGCCGACCGGATCCGTGGCGACCTGGAGAAGCTGACCGGCAAGCAGGTGCAGCTGAACATCCTCGAGGTGCAGAACGCGGAATCCGAGGCCCAGCTGGTGGCCCAGGGCGTCGCCGAGCAGCTGAGCAACCGTGTGGCGTTCCGTCGCGCGATGCGCAAGGCGATCCAGTCGGCGATGCGTCAGCCGAACGTGAAGGGCATCCGGGTCCAGTGCTCGGGTCGCCTGGGCGGTGCAGAGATGAGCCGCAGTGAGTTCTACCGCGAAGGTCGCGTGCCGCTGCACACGCTGCGCGCCGACATCGACTACGGACTCTACGAAGCCAAGACCACCTTCGGCCGGATCGGCGTGAAGGTCTGGATCTACAAGGGCGACATCGTCGGCGGCAAGCGTGAGCTCAGTGCAGCTGCGCCGGCCACCGAGGACCGTCGTCCGCGCCGGCCGAGCCGGCCTCGCCGCAGCGGTGCCTCGGGCACCACTGCCACGAGCACCGACGCGGGTCGCGCGGCGGAGGCTCCGGCCGAGGCGACTGCAGCGGCGGGCGCCGAGAAGCAGGAGGGCTAGCCCATGTTGATCCCCCGTCGGGTCAAGCACCGCAAGCAGCATCACCCCAGCCTGAAGGGTCAGGCCAAGGGCGGCACCAAGGTGACGTTCGGTGACTACGGCATCCAGGCTCTGGAAGGCGCGTACATCACCAACCGTCAGATCGAGTCCGCTCGTATCGCCATCAACCGGCACATCAAGCGTGGCGGCAAGGTGTGGATCAACATCTTCCCGGACCGTCCGCTGACCAAGAAGCCCGCCGAGACCCGCATGGGTTCCGGTAAGGGTTCGCCGGAGTGGTGGGTCGCGCCCGTCAAGCCGGGTCGTGTGCTGTTCGAGATGACCTACCCCAATGAGGAGATCGCTCGCGAGGCCCTGCGCCGCGCGCAGCACAAGCTCCCGATCAAGACCCGGATCGTGACCAGAGAGGAGCAGTTCTGATGGGACTCGGAGTTGCTGCCAACGAGCTGCGTGAGCTCAACGACACCGATCTGGTCGATCGCCTCAAAGAGTCGAAGGAAGAGCTGTTCAACCTTCGTTTCCAGATGGCCACCGGCCAGCTCGACAACAATCGCCGTCTGCGGACCGTGCGTCGCGAGATCGCGCGCATCTACACCGTGATGCGTGAGCGTGAGCTGGGTCTGGCGTCGGGACCGGAAGGTGATGACGCATGAGTGAGACCGGAACATCGAAGGACGCGAACGTGACCCAGACCGAAACGCGTAACAACCGCAAGGAGCGGATCGGTTACGTGGTCAGCGACAAGATGCAGAAGACCATCGTGGTCGAGCTGGAAGATCGTAAGAGCCACCCGCTCTACGGCAAGATCATCCGGACCACGAGCAAGGTCAAGGCCCACGACGAGAACGAGACCGCCGGCATCGGCGATCGCGTGCGGCTCATGGAGACGCGCCCGACCTCGGCCACCAAGCGGTGGCGCCTCGTCGAGGTGCTGGAGAAGGCCAAGTAGGCCACTCCACTCGGAGATTCGCGAACGGCCCGTTCCCCGACAGGGGAGCGGGCCGTTCGCCGTTCCTCCGGTCGGGTCCGATCGGGCTGCCGGTCGGGCGGTCATGCGGTAGACAGGCGTCATGGATTCCGCCCCCGACGATGCGGGTCACGTCCGTATCCCGGCGTCGCCGCTCATCTACGAGATCAACACCTGGCCGTGGCTGGCTGCGCTGAGCCGCGTGGCGGGACGGCCGGTCACGCTGGGCGACGTCGACGACGATCAGTGGGATGCGATCGCCGACGGCGGGTTCGACGCGGTGTGGCTGATGGGGGTCTGGCGACGCAGCCCGGCCGGGGTGGCGATCGCCCGCGCCGACGACCCGCTGATGGCGTGGTTCGCCTCGACGATGCCCGACTTCGAGCCCGCAGACGTCGTCGGCTCTCCGTACTCGGTGCGCGACTACGTCGTCGACGATCACCTGGGAGGTCCGGCAGCCCTCGCGGCGGCCCGTCGCGCGCTCGCGGACCGTGGCGTCGGTCTGATCCTCGACGTCGTCCCGAATCATGTTGCCGTCGATCATCCGTGGGTCACCGAGCATCCTGAATGGTTCATCCGTGGCAGTGCCGACGACCTCGATCGCGATCCCGGCTCGTTCGTGTCGGTGGGGGACGAGGTGATCGCCAACGGCCGGGATCCGTACTTTCCGGCGTGGCGGGATGTCGTGCAGGTCAACGCGTTCAGTGAGGGCCTGCGCTCGGCGACGCTCACCACGGTGACCGCGATCGCCGCACAGTGTGACGGTGTGCGCTGCGACATGGCGATGCTGGTGATGAACGACGTGTTCGCCCGGACGTGGGGAGGCCGGGCCGGGCCGATCCCCGACGACGAGTTCTGGCCGGCCGTCATCGATGGTGTGCGGGCGCGGCATCCGGGTTTCGTGTTCATCGCCGAGGCCTACTGGGACACCGAGTCAGCACTGCACGCCGACGGTTTCGACGAGTGCTACGGCAAGCGGTTCTACGACACTCTGCGCGATGCGCCGACGACGCTGCGTGACGTGTTGTCGACGGAGATGCCGGATCATCGACGGCTCCTGCGGTTCATCGAGAACCATGACGAACCACGCGCACCCGTCGCATTCGGCGACCGCGACCGACAGGCGGCGGTGGCGGCTCTCACGCAGGACGGGCCCCGGCTGATCCATCAGGGGCAGCTCGACGGCCGCCGACGTCGACTTCCGGTGCAGCTCGGCCGATTCGCCGATGAACCCGTCGACACCGACCGCGCGCTGTTCTATCGCGCGTTGCTCGGTGTGCTCGACACCCCGGGTCTCCGCGATGGATCCCTCGATCTGTGCGCCGCCGACGACGCCGCGCCGACGGTCATCGCCTGGACGCGGACCGCCGCCGACGACGACGACCGATGGTTGATCGTCGTCAACGTCTCCGAGGAGTGGGCGGCCGGACGCGTACGGATCGGCTGGGTGAATCCGCCCTCGCACATGACGAATCCACTCTCCGGGGAATGTCTCCCGGTCGCCGACGACGGGTCGGTCGACGTGTCGCTCGTCGCATGGGGTTGGCAGATCTACCGTTGACCTGCTGCCGAGCGGTTCGGAGCACAGTACTCTCGATGCATCGCAGACGCGGCGGTGGTGGCCCGCCCACGAACGACGGTGAAACGCATGGTGGTGCTCGACCGACGGATCGACGTCCGGCGCGCGGCCGGCGACTACCTCGAGGGCTTCCGCAGCGGGGTCCGCTCCGACGACTCGGATGTGGGCCGACTCGAGCGTGTCGGCACCCGCTTCGTCGGGCTGGGACTGCTGGTGTTCATCGCGGTGATGATTCCGGTCGCGATCGGCCGTGCCGGCCTCACCGCCACCTGGTGGACGCCGCTGAGCATGGTGCTCGTGGCGGGTCCGCCGATCCTCATGGTGATCGTCACGTTTCGCCCCGTACCCCGGGGGCTGGTGCCCCTCGCCGGTGCCTGTTCGATCGGTTACATCGCCGCGACCCTCCTCTGGTTCGTCGCGTGGAACGGCGCGACGGAGCCGGAACGCTGGGCGGTGTGGCTCGTGCAGTTCCCGCCCGTGGCGAGCATCGCTCTGGTCCTGGTGTCCCGAACGCGCTGGGCGCTGGCCCATCTCGTCGTCGCGACACTGCTCGTGCACGTCGCCAACCAACTCGGGCGTCACGGCGAGGTACACGTGTCGCAGTTGCTCAGTGCCCCGCTGACGATCACCCTCGGCGGGGTGTTCGTCGCGGTCGCCTACGCGACGACCCGCAACGTCTGGTCGCTCGACGCACGGCGGGCCGACATGCTCGCCGCCGCAGCGACCGCCGCGGCCGACATGGCGGCCGAGGCCGAACGTGCGCGATTCGCCGCGCTCATCCACGACAATGTGATCGCCGCGCTGCTCGCGGTTCGGAGCGGGACGCCCGACCCGCGCCTCATCGCGCAGGCAGCCGCAGCGCTCGATGAACTCGACCGCAGTGATGAGGCGGACCACGGACCGGTCGGCGCCGCGGGGTTCTCCTCCCGGCTCCGGGAGATCGCCGACACCGTCAGCGATCAGGTCCACTGCCATCTCGTGGCGCCCGAGGAGGAACCGATGTATCCCTACGCGGTGATGTCGGCGATCAGTGAGTCGACAGGTGAGGCGATCCGCAACTGGCGCCGTCATGCCGGCCCTGGGACACGATGTGAGGTCGCAGCCGAGTTCGGACCCGACACCGTACGGGTGCTCGTCCGGGACAACGGGATCGGATTCGATCCCGCGGCGATCCGGCCCGAACGCTTCGGTGTCGCAGTGGGAATCCGGGGCCGGATGGAGACCCTGCCGGGTGGCTCCGCGGAGATCAACAGTGCACCGGGACGAGGCACGACTGTCGTCCTCGATTGGCGGCGACCATGATCGGCGATGTGCGCAAGCGCCGGCGCGGGACGGACCGCGACGCCGACGGCACGGATCTCGACGACGCCACGGTCGACCTCTTCGGCCTCGGCTCGCCGACGGTGGCGTGGGCCATCGGCGCCTTCGCGGTGGCCTATGTCGTCGTTCTCGGATGGACGTGTGCGGAGATCCATGCGGTGCGGAACTGGCTGGGACTCGGCGTAGGTTTCGCCGTGTTCGTGGTGGCGACGGCGATCGTGGTCCGCACCCGTGGAATCCGCTGTCCGGTGCCGCGGGCGGCCGCCATCGGTTCGCTCGCGGTGTGTGGGCTCGCGATGTCGCTGTGGAACATCCCCGCGCCCAGTTACCAGACTTTGCAGACCGCACCACCGGTGTCGGCGATGACGATCGTGCTGACCCTGCTGGCACTGCAGGGCAGGCCGTTCTTCGCCTGGGCGGCGGCGCTGGGCGGCAGCGTCGTGGCGGCGGTGTGGGGAGCGGTGATCGGCGTGGGTCCGGTCGTCGGCGCCGGCAACACACTGTTCTGTTATCCGGTGATGATGCTCGCGATGCTGTTCGTGGTGATGGGCCGGCCGATGGAGGCCAGGATCCGCATGCTGGCGGAGCGCGCTGTCGACCAGGCCACCACCGAGGCCGCGACTGCCGCTGCGGCCGACGAGCGCAATCGGCAACTGCGGCAGTTGGATCGGCGAGCTCGTCCGATCCTGGAACAGATCGTCGACGGCCACCGCTTCACCGCCGACGAGGTTGCCGCCTCCCGGCTCACCGAAGGTCAGCTCCGCGACGGGATCCGCGCCCCCGGATGGGACTCGGCACAGGTCAGTGAAGCCGTGTGGACCGCACGGCATCGGGGGGTGAGCGTCCTCTTGCTCGACGACGGTGCCCTGGCCCCGGAACGGCGCGACCTCGCGGACCGGCTGCGGGGGTTGCTCGTCGACGAACTGACCCGTGCAGACCGCGGACAGGTGACTGCCCGCATCTTCCCCCCGGAGCGCGGGCTGCTGGCCACCATCGTCGCCAACGCCGGAACGGACTTCCGTCGGGTCGAATGCGGCGCCGACGGTATCGTCACAGTGAGAACCGGGTCGGTCACCGCCTAGCTAGGCGGGCCGGGTCGGACGCGGCCGCGTTGGCGTCGCCGCCGCACACAGACGGAGATGATCGGGTGACCCAGCTATCCACGACCGCAGACGGCCGGTCGGCGTCCGCGGAGTCAGCGGGCGGACGCACCTGGCGCGAGTTGCTGTCGGGGCCGTCCGACCGCTCCGCGCTCGCCCGCGTGCGGCGCCTCGGGGCGCGCGTCATCGGCTTCGGGCTGCTCATCTTCACCGCGGGTCTGTCACCCCTCATCGCCGCACGCGCCGATCTGACAGCGTTCTGGTGGCCGCCGCTGAGCGCCGTGCTGGTGGCGGGTCCGGCGCTCATCCTGATCGCCGCGACCTACCGGCGATCCCTGACCCATCTGACCGCACTCGCGGCGCTGTGCAGTGGCAGCTTCCTCGCAGCGGTCGGGTTGTGGTTCGCCGCCTGGAACGGTGACGTCGCGGCCGACACCTCGTGGTGGAGTGTGTGGCTCGTGCAGTTCCCCGGCGTCGCCGGCCTCGTGTTCGGCGTCGCCGGGCACGCCCGGCCGGCGATTGCGCACATCATCATCTCGGCGACCGCCACCACGGCCGCCAACCAACTCGGTCTGTACGCGGAGCTGCGGCCACAACTGTTCCTCGGCGCGCTGCTCACGATGGCCCTCAATTGTGTGTTCCTCGCGATCGCGGTGATGGCCGTCCGCACCGCAGGCGTCCTCGACGACACACGGTCCTCGGCAATGGAATCCGCAGCCGACTCGGCCGCGTCGACCGCACAGGGCGCCGAGCGCGCACGCTTCGCCGCGCTCATCCACGACAAGGTCATCGCGATCCTGCTGGCCATCGACGTCGGCAGGCCGGCCATGGCGTTGGTCCCCCAGGCGACGTCGGCGCTCGACGAACTCGATCACCGGGACGACGACGCGCCGCGACGTCCGGTCGTGGCCGTCGACGAGTTCGTCCAGCGGGTGCGAACCGCGATCGCCACCACCGACGACACCGTCGAGCGGGAGTTCTCCGTGGACCGATCACCCGACGCCCGCTATCCCACCGATGTGGTCGGCGCCGTGAACGACGCGATGTGCGAGGCGATCCGCAACGTCGGCCGGCACGCCGGTCCGGCGGCGTCGTGCCTCGTCGTCGGCGACTTCCGGCCGGACCGCGTCACCGTGGCCGTCGTCGACGACGGCGCAGGCTTCGATCCCGGTCAGGTGCCACCGGAACGGCTCGGGGTGGCGGTGGCGATCCGACGACGCATGGCGTCGGTACGTGGCGGCGACTCCGAGGTGCGCAGTGCGCCGGGCCGCGGGACGACGGTCGTGCTGAGGTGGGCGCGATGAGCACTGAGCCGAACAGCGACGTGTCGAACAGCGGTGCCGCCCGGGACGACGCGCGGGAGGACACCGAGTCCATCGAGTTGTTCGGTCTTCGCTCACGACCGGTGACCGGGGCCCTGCTCACCTACGGCGTGGTCTACGTCGTCGTCACTGTCGGATCGAGCACGTCCATCCACTCGATCGTTCGCTGGGCCGGGCTCGTCGTCACATTCCTGCTGTTGGCGGGAGTGCTCACCGGGCTGGTCCGGATCGTCGGCGATCCGTTGCCGATGCGTGCCGCCGTCGGGGCCGTCGTCCTCATGATCGCGGGCACAGCCATCGCCTGGTGGTCGATACCGCCCAGTCCCGACGACCGCCTGCAGTGTCTGCCCGCGGCGATCTCCGGGATCGTGGTGGTGGTGCTGGTCGCGGTCCGCGGGCGTCTGGTGTGGGCGTGGGTCGGCACGTTCGCGATGTCGTTGTCGGCCGGGGTATGGGGCGCCTACCGCGGCATCGGATTCGTCACCGGCCTGAGCTACACATCGTGGGTCTATCCGGTGATGCTGTTCGCGACGCTCACCGCGATGATCCTGCGCCCGATGGCCGACAGCATCCGGCTCCTGCGCGCACAGGAACTGCGATACGCCGCGACCGGCGCGGCCGCCGCCGCGTCCGCCGCAGAACGAGACCGGCAGCTCGCCCGGCTCGACAGTCGCGCCCGGCCGTTGCTCGAGCAGGTCGCCGCGACGCACTGGTTCACCGCCGGGGAGGTCTCCGCCGCGAGACTGGTCGAGGCACAACTGCGTGACGGCATCCGTGCATCCGCGTGGCAGTCACCGCGGGTCCGAGACGCCGTCTGGCAGGCCCGGGAACGAGGGGTGAGCGTTCTGCTCCTCGACGACGGCGGCAGCGTCGATGACGGTGTGCAGCGACGCCTCGACGACGTCCTGATCGATGAACTCGCGGCCGTGGCCGACGGACGGGTCACCGCGCGGGTGATGCCGCCGGGGCGACCGACACTCGCGACGATCGTCGTCAACGCCGGCGACGCCACCCGCCGCTACGACTGCACTGCGATCGGTGACGTCGTCGGCGACCGGGTGTCAGTCGAGCGCTGACTGCAGCCAGGTGAGGACCTCGGGCGTGACGGGATGGGTGGCGTCCGCATAGTCGGGGTGCTTCTTGAGGAACGCGGCCACCATCGGGCAGACGCCGACGATGACCCGGCCGCGAGCGCGGGTGTCGTCGAGCGCCTCGGTGATCAGGGAGGTCCCGAGACCGCGGCCCCCGAATTCCTCGCCGACCTCGGTGTGGAAGAACACACGCTCCGCGACGCCCTTCGCGTCACGATCGCGGTACGCGGTGAATCCGGCGGTCGCCGGGGTGCCGCCGGCGTCGGAGACGGTGATCTCGTAGCGCTGTTCGGCGGGATCGTCCGTGACGGAGGCCTGCGCTCCGGTCCTGTCGGTGGCCATGGTTTCGAGCCTACGACGCCGCGATGTCTGCGCAGGTCAGCGGATCGTTGCGAGGATTCATGGCGAGTCAGGGTGATCTCGACAGCAACCCCACAGCTTTCGCCCTTACAGTTGCGGTTGTACCGATGCACCGGAGTTTCCGATTACCGTCCGACGGAAGGTATTCGCTACGGTTCTTCGTCGGACAAGGGCGTGGACGTGTAACGCACGGATCACGCCAGACGACATACCAGTGATCCGGATTTGTTAGTTCGAGATACTAACGATTCGGTTCAGTGGTTCCAACGGGTCGGGGGACCGTTGTCGCCGACAGTCGTGACGGCTGTGCGGCGACGGCGGGTGTGAACGTACGAGACGGTGGAGAGACACCGGTACGTGCAAGGCCCGAGACCTGGGTCCCACGCCGGTAACCCTCTTCACCTCGCCCGAACGAGAGCGAGTGGAATGGACCCGACCGACAGCGCGATCACTCGCGTCGCCGCGGTCCCGGGGAACCAGCCACTGGACCTGACCGCCGCGCAGCGCGGGATGTGGTTCGCCGAGAACCTCTCGACCGACTACTCGGTCATCATCGCTCACTACCTCGACATCCAGGACGACGATCGTCCGCTCGACATCGACCTGTTGAGTCGCGTCGTCCGTGCGGTCGGCTGGGATCTGCAGTCGCCGTTCACCCGGATCGTCGAGATCGACGGGGTGCCGGCCCAGGTCGTCGACGCCGAGACCGGTTTCGGGCTCGACATCGTCGACCTCCGCGACCGCGATGACCCGATGCGGGACGCCCAGGCCTGGATGGCCGCAGACCACCAGCGCACCATCGATGTGCTCTCCGACCGCCTCGCGGTCACCAGCCTCTTGCGCGTCGCCGACGACCGCGCCCTCTGGTACCTGCGGGGCCACCACATCGCCGTCGACGGCTATGCCGCGCTCACCTGTATCCAACAGGTCCTCGAGCGCTACAACGCTGCGCTGGCAGGACGTCAGCATTCCGATCCGCGACGTGCCGACCTGGCCGAGCTCGTCGCCGACGACACCGCGTACGCCGACAGCCGGCGCCGCACCGCCGACCGTGAGCACTGGTCGGCCCGGGTCGCGGATCTGCCCGAGCGGGTCAGCCTTGCCGGGACGTCGACGATCGCCCCGCTGCGACCGGTCAACCTCCTCGCCCGGACCACGCTCGACCCGGTCACCCACAAGAGCCTCGATCACTACGCCGACGACTGCGGGAGCTCCGCGGCGGTCGTGTTGACCGCCGCCTTCTCCGCCTATCTCGCCCGGATGACCGGCGCCGACGATGTCGTCCTCAGCCTCCCGGTGACCGGCCGTGCGACCGCCCGCATCAAACGTGCCGGGGGCATGGTGTCGAACATGCTGCCGATCGTCGGTCGCGACATCACCCATACCTCGATGACCGGCCTCGTCGATCAGCTGCGCGTGGAGATGACGGGTGCGCTGCGCCATCAGCGTTATCGATTCGAGGACATCCGCGTCGACGCCGGGATGGCGAGCTCGACGACCGCCTCGTTCGGCCCCATCGTGAACATGATGTTCTTCGACAAGCCCATCGAGTTGTCGGGTGCGCGGGTCGATTACCAGATCCTGTCCTCGGGGATCCTCGAGGACCTGCGGATCAATCTGTATCAGGCCGGTCCGGGCGAACGCCTCGTCATCGATCTGCACGGCAATCCCGGGCTGTACACCCAGTCCGAACTCGACCTCCACCTTCGTCGTTTCCTCGCCGTCACCGAGCGTCTCCTGGCCGAGCCCGCCGTCCCGATCGCCGACATCGACCTCCTGCTGGACGGTGAGATGGAGGCGTTGCGTGATGCCGGCACCGGTGCGCGGCGCGCACCGCCTGACGACGACGCTCGACTGCTCGACGGATTCATCCGGCAGGTCCGTGATCGTCCGGATGCGGTGGCGGTCGAATTCGACGGCGGCACATGGACCTACGCCGACATCGACGCCCTGCGTCGAGAACTCGCCGCGGCCCTGTCGGCGGACGGCGTGGTCGTCGGGGATCGGGTTGTGGTCTCACTGCCACGAGGCGTCGCCCAGGTCTGCGCGGTCTACGCGATCCTCACCAGCGGTGCCGCATACGTTCCTGTCGATCCCCAGCAGCCGCCGCGTCGCCGTGCCCTCATCGCCGATGCCGTGTCCGCGGAGGTCGTCGTCGACGAGGCCTACCTGACTCGCGCCCGCTTCGATGCCGGCAACCCGACCACACCCGCGTCGCCGGCGCCGGCGCGCGTGGCCGGCGGCGACGAGATCGCCTACGTGATCTTCACGTCGGGATCGACCGGAGTACCCAAGGGTGTCGAGGTCGGTCACCGCGCGATCCTGAACCGCTTGGCGTGGATGCAGGACGAGCATCGCATCGACACCGACGACGTGGTGCTCTACAAGACACCCATCACCTTCGACGTCTCCGTCTGGGAACTGTTCTGGCCGTTGATGACCGGTGCGCGGATCGTGATCGCGCGCCCGGACGGGCATCGCGACCCGGACCATCTCGCCGACCTGATCTCGACCCGGGGCGTGACCACACTGCATTTCGTGCCGTCGATGCTCGACACCTACATCGACGTGATCTCACGCCGCCCGGCGGCCTCGCCGGATGCCTGCGGTGCGGGATCGGTCTTCGGCGCGGCCGTACGGCAGGTCTTCACCTCGGGGGAGGCGCTGCATCGTGGTCTGGCCGACAAGGTCGCCGACGCCGCCGACGTCGAGCTGATCAACCTCTACGGCCCCACCGAGGCGGCGGTCGACGTCACCGGACATCGCGTCGTCGGTGGCGACGGACCGGTGCCGATCGGCCGGCCGATGCCGAACACCGATGTGCGAGTGCTCGACCGGCGTCTGCGTCAGGTGCCGGCCGGAGTCGCGGGGGAACTGTATCTCGCCGGCAGCCAGTTGGCCCGAGGCTACATCGGACGCCCCGACCTCACCGCCGACCGCTTCATGGCTGACCTCGCCGGAGTTCCGGGCGCGCGGATGTACCGTACCGGAGATCTCGTCCGCTGGAACGAGCAGTTGGAGCTGGAATACCTGGGGCGCACCGACTTCCAGGTGAAGATCCGCGGGCAGCGAGTGGAACTCGGTGAGATCGAGGCGGTGCTGATCGGCCTGCATGGGGTCGACGCGGCCGTCGTGGTCGCGCGGACGGACGAGGCGGGCAACGCACCGAAACTCGTCGCCTATCTGCGGACCGGCACAACCGATGTCACCGACCGTGATGTGCGGGCTCATTGCCGACGGCACCTGCCCGCCCACATGATCCCGTCCTCGGTCGTCGTTCTCGACGACTTCCCGGTCACCGCTTCCGGAAAGCTCGACCGTGCGGCACTGCCCGCCCCTGACCCGGGTGCCGGCACGACCTTCGCCGAACCCACGTCGCCGATCGAGATCACCCTCGCCCGGCTCGTCGCCGATCTGATCGGGGCCGATCGGGTCGGTCTGCGCGACAACCTCTTCGCGATCGGCGCCGACTCGCTCACCGCTGCCCGCCTGGTCGCCCGCGCACGCGCCGACCACGGGTTGTCGCTGCGGCTGGCCGATGTCTTCGACAGTGCCGATCTGGCCGAGATGGCCGGGCGCGCAACACCGGTCGCCGATGTTCGGGATGCCCGGCCGACCCCGGTGGCCGATCGCGGCGACGTGATCCCGCTGTCGCATGCACAGACGCGGTTGTGGTTCGTGAACCGGATGGATCCCGAGGCGCCGACCTACAACATGCCAGGCGCCATCCGGCTCGGCCCCGACGTCGATCTGGATTCGCTCCGGCTGGCCGTGCTCGACGTGATCACCCGTCACGAGTCGTTGCGCACCCGCTATCCGTCGGTGGCCGGGGAGCCGGTGCAACAGATCGTCGACGCCGATGAGCTCCGGCATCTGGCGCAGGTGCCGGTGACCCACGTCGGCCCCGCGCCGATCGAGCAGGCCATCGCCGATGAGGCCGCACGCGGATTCGACCTCGTCGACGAGATCGGGTTCCGGTGGTCACTGCTCACCGACGGCGCCGATACCGTGGCACTCCTCGTCCTGCACCACATCGCCGCCGATGGCTTCTCGTTGCAGCCGCTGATCCGAGATCTGTTGCAGTCCTATGAAGCCCGATCGGCAGGTCGGGAACCTGCGTTCGCCCCGCTGCCGATCCAGTACGCCGACTTCGCACTGTGGCAGCATCGGGTGCTCGGCTCGGCCGACGATCCGTCCGAGGTCCAGGTCCGCGAACTCGACCACTGGCGTCGCGCTCTCGACGGGATGCCCGATCTGCTCGCGCTGCCGACCGATCGTCCGCGCCCCGAGGTCGCCTCCGGGCGCGGTGGATTCGTCGACGTCACCGTCGGCGCCGACCTCGCCCGCGCCGTCCGTGATCTCGCGCAGCGCACGTCGGTCACCCCGTTCACCGTCTTCCACGCCGCGCTCGCAGCCGTGCTCGGCCGACTCGCCGACACCGACGACGTCCCGATCGGTGCCGCTGTCGCAGGCCGCGACGACGACATCACCGCCGACCTCGTCGGCATGTTCGTCAACACGGTCGTCCTACGGACACCGGTCGCCGACGACGCGAGCGTGACCGAGGTCCTGACGGCCGCGCACCAGACGCGGGCGCAGGCCATGGACCATGCGAACATCCCGTTCGAGCGGGTGGTGGATGCTGTTGCACCACAGCGCTCGTCGGCCTACGCGCCGCTCTTCCAGGTCGGTCTGACGATGCAGGCCGATCGCACCGACGAACTCAGCCAGCGGCACGAGTCACTCGGCATGCTCGACGCCCGCGTGCCCGCCGCGAAGTACGACCTGTCGTTCACCATCACCGACCGGGCGGTGGGTTCGTCGGACGAGCACTACGACATCGAGATCTCCTACGCCACCGACCTGTTCGACGAATCGACCGCGCAGGCCATCGGCGGTTACCTGCTGACGATGCTCGACGGGATGGTGTCCGACCCGGCGAAGCCGATCGCCCGTATCGATCTGCTGTCCGGCGAGACGATCACCGCGCTGACCGCGCCTCCGGGCCCGGTCGCCGACGCGGCGACGCTGCGCGACCTGTGCATCTCGGGTGCGGATCGGGCGGATCTGGATTCGCCGGCCCTCGTCGCCGACGGAGCGGCGGTCACCTGGGCGATGTTCGAGGCACGCACCAATCAGCTGGCTCGGGAGCTGATCTCGCGAGGAATCGGTGGCGGATCGATCGTCGCGATCAGCATCGGCCGGTCGGTGCAGTCGGTGTGCGCCGCCGTCGCCGTGGCCAAGTCCGGGGCGGCGTTCGTCATGATCGATCCCGGCCAGCCGGCGGCGCGCCGCGCCCGGATGCTCGCCGATGCCGGACCGTCGCTGGGGCTCACCGTCTCCGACGAGGTCGCCCCCGCGCCGTCGGGGATCGACTGGCTGGTGGTCGACGACGAGACCGTCGAGTTGCGGATCGCCGGTCACAGCGGATCCCGGGTCGCCGACGCCGAGCTCACCGTGGCGCCGCGGCTCGACGACCTCGCCTACCTCGTGCACACCTCCGGTTCCACCGGACGGCCCAAGGCCGCCGCGGTCACCCATCGCGGTCTCGCGACGATGGTCGCCAATCAGCAGCAGATGCTCGGGCTGACACCGGGCAGTCGCGTGCTGCACGTGGCCTCGCCCAGCTTCGACGCCTCGATCTTCGAGACGACGATGGCGTTGTGCACCGGTGGGCGACTGGTGATCAGCCCGCCGGATGTCTACGGCGGGGCCGAGCTGGACGATCTCGTCGCCGACGCCGGGGTGACCCACGCGGTGATGACACCGTCGGCCCTGGCCACGCTCGAACCCGCGTCCGTCCCCGAGTTGTCGACGGTGATCAGCGTGGGCGAGCCGTGTCCGCCGGAGTTGTTGCGGCGCTGGACGACCGCCCGACGGAGATTCTTCAACCTCTACGGCCCCACCGAGGCGACCATCTGGGCGACCGCCGCCGGACCGCTGCGCGTCGACGACACGGTGACGATCGGCCGGGCCGTGCCCGGCGTGGGCGCACTCGTCCTCGACCGGGGTCTGCGTCCCGTCCCCGACGGCATGCCCGGCGAGCTCTACCTCACCGGCGTCCAGCTGGGACGCGGCTACCACGGTCGGGCCGACCTGACCGCCACCCGGTTCGTCGCCGACCCGTTCACATCGGGCGGACGGATGTACCGCACCGGCGACCGGGTCGTGCGGGCCGCGGACGGCTCGCTCATCTACAACGGACGCACCGATTTCCAGCTGAAGATCCGCGGACAGCGGATCGAGCCCGGCGAGGTGGACGCCGCACTCATGGAACATCCGGGCGTCGGCGCCGCCGTGAGCGTCGGCACCGATACGCCATCCGGCGACACCGTGCTGGTGTCCTACGTGACGGTCACCGACGATCCCGCGCCGACATCGGACGAACTCGTCGCGCATGTCGCCGCGCGGCTCCCGCGCCACATGGTGCCGCACACCGTGGCGGTCGTCGACTCCTTCGACGTCACCTCTGTCGGCAAGATCGACCGGACGGCGCTGCCCGCGGTCGACCTCACCGCCACCCGCGAGTTCGTCGCACCGCGGACCGAGATGGAGAGCGTGGTCGCCGACGTCTTCACACAGGTCCTCGACGTGGACCGGGTCAGCGTGCACGACGCGTTCTTCGATCTCGGCGGCAACTCGCTGTCCGCGACGAAGGCGGCCTCGCGCCTCGGGGCCGTGCTCGATCGGCGGGTACCTGTGAAGGACCTGTTCGAGCAGCCGACCGTCGCCGCATTCGCCGCGCACATCACGTCGACCATGACGGGCCGCGCGACGCCGCCGCTGACCGCCCGCAGCCGTGCGGAGCTGGTCCGGGTGTCCGGAGTGCAGCGGGGCATGTGGCTGCTCAATCGTGCCGACCCGGACTCGGCCAACTACAACGTCGCGCTGGCACTGCGGATGTCGGGGCACCTCGACGTCGAGGCCCTGCGGTCGGCGATCACCGACATCGTCGATCGCCACGAGGCGCTGCGTACCCGATACCCGATGATCGACGGCGCGCCGACCCAGGTGATCCTCCCCATCGAGGAGGTCGTCGGGCATCTCGACCTCGAGATCGTCGATGTGACCGGAGAACTCGGAGACGCCATCGCGGACGTCACGGGTGTCGGATTCGACGTCGTGGCCTCACCACCGATCCGGTTCGCGTTGCTGCGGGTGGCCGCAGACGATCACGTCCTGGTCTTCGTCGTCCATCATCTCAGTGCCGACGGCGCGTCGATGGCACCGCTCGCGCGAGATCTGATGGCGGCGTTCTCCGCCCGGCGCGGAGGAGCGTCACCATCGTGGGAGCCGCTGCCCGTGCAGTACGCCGATTACGCGCTGTGGCAGCACGACCGGCTCTCCGAACCCGCCGGCGATGCCGGCGGCCATACGGGCACCGAGGAGGACCGGCAGCTGCGTTACTGGGCCGATCGACTGGCCGGTGCGCCCGCACAGGCCGATCTGCCATCCGACCGCCCGCGTCCGCTGACACCCACCTTCGGCGGCGCCGCCGTCGGGTTCGAGCTGCCTGCCGATCTGGTGTCGTCGCTGGAAACGCTGGCCCGTCAACACAATACGACGCTCTTCATGGTCACCCACGCGGCATTCGCGGTGGTGCTGGCCCGGATCACGGGCAAGGACGACCTGGTCATCGGCACGCCCTACGCCGGACGCGTCGACGCCGCACTCGATCACGTCGTCGGGATGTTCGTCAACACTCTCGCTCTGCGTACGCAGGTCCCGGTCGCCGACCGCTTCTCCGACGTCCTGGAACGGGTTCGCACCGAGGACCTGATGGACATGGCGCACGCCGACGTCGCCTTCGACCAGATCGTGGCGCGGGTGCTCCCGGCCGCGCCGACGTCGTACAACCCGCTGTTCCAGGTCATGTTCGCCTTCCAGAACATCGAGTTCCCCACGGTCGAACTCGACGGTCTGCAGATCGCCCCGGAGGACGAGAACCTGGCGGCGGCCAAGGTCGACCTGCAGTTGACGTTGTTCCCCGACGACCCCGCCGGAGACCGGGGCGACGGCCGGATGCGCGGTGAGTTCCTCTACGCCACCGACCTGTTCGACGAGACCACGGTCGACCGAATCGCACAGTGGTACGTGCGGGTCCTGACCGCGGTCGCCGCCGATGCCATGTCGATCGTCGGCGACATCGCGCTCGACGACCCCGAGCAGGCGACGTCGACACCCGCCGATCGTGCTGCGGACGGCATGACCGCGGCGGCCCTGCCGGATCTCGTCGCGCAGGCCGCAGTCGTCGACCCCGCATCGACAGCCGTCGACCGCGACACCTTCGTCCTGGCGTTCGGTGACCTCGACGCCATGCGGGTGGCGATGTCCGGCGCACTTCCCGACGGAGACCCGAACGCCGCCCTCACCATGGCCCTCATGTCCGGCATCCCCGATCTCACCGCAGCCGGAGCCGACGCGCTCGAGGACGTCGTCCGACAGCTGCGAATCCGCGCGATCGAGACGATCGCCGGCGCCGAGGCGATCAGATGCGGAACCGGCGGAAGCGCCGGTCGAGCCGGGCCGGACGAGTCACTGTCGCCGACGGAAGGTGCCGATCGCGCGTGACTGCGTTTGATTCCGGCACACCGCACATCTCGCAGGGGTGGGGGCGTCGGCCCTCCGCCCTGCACCTCGTCGGTGTCGCCGCAGCCCTGGCGCCCGACGCGGAGGCCTTCGTCGGCCGAGACGGTCCGGTCACCCATGCAGACCTGCACGAGCGCGTCTCGACGACATCCGCCGCGCTGGTCGCCGGCGGCCTGGATGCCGACGCCGCAGTCGCAGGTGCCGTCAGTGGCCTGATCTCCACCGCGGGTCTGGCCCCGGTACAGATCGCGGCGGAGGCCCGACGGGTCGTCGAGGAGGTCCGCGCCGCCGCGCTCGCACTGTCGGGGTCCGCGGACTGGGGATCGCTGCCCGGACTGTTCCGGTCCGCGGCCCATCGCTTCGGTGACCGGCCGGCCGTGGGCGATCTCGACGGCGCGCGGCTCACCTATCGAGAACTCGACGAAGTGTCCGATCGTGTGGCGGCGGGTCTCGTCGCGGCCGGCGCGGGTCCCGAGACGGTCATCGGTGTCGCGCTGCCACGCAGCGCCGAACTGATCGTCGCCCTGCTCGGTGTCGTCAAGTCGGGCGCCGCATACCTCCCGCTCGACCGATCACATCCGGTCGAGCGTCTGCAGATCATCGTCGCCGACGCGGAACCCCTGCTGGTGCTGGCCGATTCCGAGACGGTGTCGGCGTGGACGGATCTCGATGTGGCGCGGACAACGGTTGCCGACATCGAACGCGAGGCGGATGCCGGTGTCCTGCCGAAGCACATCGACGGTGCACACCCGGCCTACGTGATGTACACGTCCGGTTCGACCGGCACGCCGAAGGGTGTCGTCGTCACCCATGACGATGTCGTCACCCTGCTGCGGTCGATGGGGGACATGTTCGACTTCACCGAGAACGACGTGTGGACGATGTTCCAGTCGTACGCGTTCGACGTCTCGGTCGGCGAGATCTGGGTGGCACTGGCCTTCGGCGGTCGCCTCGTCGTACTGGATTACTTCACCACCCGGTCGCCGTCGGATTTCGCCGATGTCCTGGAGCGCGAACAGGTCTCGGTGGTGAATCTGACCCCGTCGGCGTTCTATCAGTACGCCGGAGCAGTGCGACCGCCGTCATCCGGGCGGGTGGCGCCGTCGGTGCGTCACATGATCTTCGTCGGTGAGGCACTCGATTTCGCCCAGGTGCGGCGGTGGCACACCGATCGTCTGGCGGTCGACGGCGATCCCGGTCCGGCGCTGCACAACATGTACGGGCCGACCGAGGCGACCGTGTACATGACCCGACGCGAGCTGACCGTCGAGTTCGTCGCCGACACACTCGCCTCGGACATCGGTGGCCCCATCCCGGGTACTCGGACGCATGTCCTCGACCAGCGTCTGGCCCCGGTCCCCGACGGCGTGCCCGGCGAGCTGTACATCGCCGGGGGACAGGTCGCCCGGGGCTATCTCGGCCGATTCGAGCTGAACGCCACCCGTTTCGTGGCCGACCCGTTCGATCCCGACGGCGGCCGGATGTATCGCACCGGTGACCTCTGCATTCCGCGGGGAGAGACGCTGCAGTACCTGGGGCGCGCCGACGCCCAGGTCAAGCTGCGCGGCTTCCGGATCGAACTCGGAGAGGTCGAGGCCGCGATGCTGACCGCGGCCGGGGTGAACGCGGCGGCAGCCGCCATCAAGCAGCGCGAGGGTCGGCCCGAGCAGATGGTCGGTTATGTCGTCGGGACCGCCGCGGACGGTGGGGATCTCGATGTGACCGACATCCGGACCGCCGCCGCCGCCCGCGTTCCCGACTACATGGTCCCCGACGTGATCATGGTCCTCGATCAGTTGCCGCTGAACGTCAACGGCAAACTCGACCGAGCGGCCCTGCCCGTTCCCGAGCCGGCGGCGTCGGCCGTGTACGAGCCGCCCCGCGACGACGCCGAGCGTGCGATCGCCGCCGTCTTCGAGGCGGTGCTCGACCTCGACCGAGTCAGCGTCGAGGAGTCCTTGTTCGCGTTGGGCGGCAACTCGCTTGTCGCCGCGCAGATCTCGACCCGATGCTCGGACGATCTCGATCTCGTCGTGACCGTCCGCGACATCTTCGAGGCGCCGACGGTGCGAGACCTCGCCGCCCGACTCGCCGACCGCATCCACGTGCAGCGCCCCGTACTCGCGGCCGCCGAGCGGATCGCGCCGATCCCGCTGTCGTACGCGCAGCGCCGGATCTGGTTCCTGGCCGAGCTCGACCCGGCGGGGCACGTCTACAACATCCCGCTGGTCCTGCGGTTCCGCGGTGATCTCGACCCCTCTGCGCTCGATTCCGCGATGCGTGATCTCGTCGGCAGGCACGAGATACTCCGGACCCGGTTCCCCGCCACCGACGGGGTGCCCGAACAGATCGTCCTGCCGCGGGACGGTCACCGCCCCGACCTGCAGATCGACCCGCCCCTGGTGATCGAGTCCCCGCAGATCAGTCCGCGGTCGGACGGTCGCGCGAATCCGGGCGACGAGGTCGTCGACTCCGTCCTCACGGATGTGGTCGCGACCGGATTCGACCTGCAGGCGGCGCCACCGCTGCGAGCACGCCTGTACCGGATCGCCGACGACGAGTTCGTGTTCGTCCTCGTCGCCCATCACGTGATCAGCGACGGCGGCTCCCTGACGCCACTGGCGCGGGATCTCATGGACGCGTACGCGTCCCGACTCGACGGCCGCGAAGCGACGTGGCCCGAGCTCGATGTGCAGTACGCGGATTACACCCTGTGGCAACGTGATCTGCTCGGTGACCCCGAGGCCCCGGACACCCTCGCGGCACAGCAACTGCGGTTCTGGGAGGACACCCTCCGCGGCGCTCCCGAGCTGATCGCCCTGCCGACGGACCGGCCGCGGCCGATCGAGCAGAGCCGGCACGCGGGGTCGGTGACCTTCGACCTCGACGCCGAGATCGTCGACGACATGGCGCGATTCGCCCGTGGGCACAACGTGTCCGTGTTCATGGTGCTGCACGCGGCCTGGACCGTCGTGCTGCACCGGCTCACCGGTGACCGCGACATCGTGCTCGGCACACCGTATGCCGGGCGGAGCGAGCAGGCCCTCGATCATCTCGTCGGCATGTTCATGAACACGGTCGTCCTCCGCACGCCGGTCGACCCGGGCGCCGGGTTCTCCGCACTCGTCGGGGAGGTCCGCGACCGCGACCTCACCGCGCTCGGCAACGCCGACGTGCCGTTCGACATGATCGTCGAGCGGGTGCAGCCCACCCGCAGCACGGCACATGCTCCGATCGTGCAAGTACTCCTGCTGTTGCAGGATGCGCAGGGCGTGCGGTTCGACCTCGGGGGTGCATCGGCCGAACTGCTCGAGCAGTATCGCGACCTCACCGAGTACGACCTCGCGATCACATTCGTCGAGGGTGCCGAGGGGATGCGCGGCTCCGGACAGGACGGCTCCGGGCAGGACGGTTCGGGGCAGGACGGTCTTGGGCGCGGACTGGCCGCCGTCCTCGAGTACGCGACGGACCTGTTCGACCACACCACGATCGAGGGTCTGGCCGCCCTGTTCGCGCGGGTGCTAGGACAGGTGCTCACCGATCCCGCCCGGCCCGTCGGCGACATCGACGTGCTCGACGGTGCCGCAGCCGAACGGCACGCGGCACTCTCGCACGGTCCCTCGGTGCGCGTGGCCCGTCAGACCACCACGGACGCGCTTGCGGAGCAGGCCGTGTCCACGCCCGAGGACACCGCACTGATCGCCGGCACCCGGTCGGTCACCTACCGTGAGCTGTCGCTACGCGTGAACTCGCTGGCCCGCACTCTCATCTCCGCCGGGGTGGGACCGGATGTCGCTGTCGGCGTGTGCATCCCGCGTTCGATCGAGATGGTCGTCGCCATCCACGCGATCGGGGCGGCCGGAGGGCAGTACGTGCCCATCGACGTCTCCGCCCCGACCGACCGCGTGCAGTACATGATCGACACCGCCGACGTCGACATCGTCCTGGTCGGGCCTGCGGGTGCACCGGCCGCGCTCCGGCAGATCGACGTGGCGACCCGGACCGTGGACTGCGCGAGTGATGTCGACGGCGACGGGACGGCGGTGACCGACGGTGACCGGCGCAGTCCATTGCGACCCGATCACGCGGTGTACACGATCTTCACCTCGGGGTCGACGGGCCGCCCGAAGGGTGTCACGCTGACCCACGAGGCCGTCGTCAACCGTCTGCGCTGGGGGCTCGACGAGTTGCCGATCGACGCATCGGACACCGTGGTCCTCAAGACGCCGTACACCTTCGACTGTTCGGTGGCCGAGCTGTACGCGCCGCTGATGGTCGGTGCCGCGCTCCTCGTGCTCGATGCCGACGGCCATCTCGATCCGATCCATCTGGCCGACCAGATGGCCGAACACCGTGCCACCATGGTGCATTTCGTGCCGTCCATGCTGTCGGTCTTCCTCGAGGTGGCCGGAGCCGACCGTGTCCGGGCGCTGGAATCGCTGCGCATCGTCTCGACCACCGGTGAGGCGCTGCCGCCGTCGGTGGCCGCCGAGACCCGTGCGCTGCTGCCGGATGTGCTGTTCTACAACCTCTACGGGCCCACCGAGGCCGCCGTCGAGATCACCCATCAACGGATCGACACCGTCGACGACGACGCCGCGTCCGTGCCGATCGGTGTGCCGGTGTGGAACTCCACCGCCCACGTGCTCGACTCGCGCCTGCATCCCGTGCCCGACGGGGTCGCCGGCGAGCTGTACGTGGGTGGCGTCCAGCTCGCGCGCGGGTACGCCGCACGTCCGGATCTGACCGCGGAGCGGTTCGTCGCCGACCCGTTCGGCGAATCCGGTGCGCGCCTGTACCGCACCGGTGACCTCGTGCGGCGGCTCTCCGACGGATCGCTGGACTATCTCGGCCGCACCGACTTCCAGGTGAAGCTGCGTGGCCAGCGCATCGAACTCGGCGAGATCGAGTCGGTGTTGTCGTCGGCGCCCGGCGTCGTCCACGCAGCGACCACGGTCGCGACGGCACCCGGGGGAGGCGAGCATCTCGTCGCCTACCTGGCCGGCCGCCCGGGCGACGCCCCAGATTCTGAACGGGTGAAGAGCGCTGTCGCGCAGTCGCTCCCGCCGTACATGCGACCGACAGTGTGGATGATCCTCGACGACATCCCGCTGAACTCCGCGGGCAAACTGGACCGTCGATCGCTGCCCGCCCCCGAATTCACCGCCGGCGAGCACGTGCCGCCGGCAACCGATGCCGAGGCCACGGTCGCCCGGGTGTTCGCCGACGTCCTCGGCACGGATCGGGTGTCGGTGATCGACAGCTTCTTCGATCTCGGCGGCAACTCGCTGTCGGCGACCCGCGTCGCGGCGCGGGTCGGTGAGGCCCTCGGCGCCGACATCCCGGTCCGGACGATCTTCGACGCGCCGACCGCGCGTGATCTCGTGGCCGTGGCGAGGACCGCCGGTGCCGCGTCTGCGCGTGGGATGGTCGCGCCCGGCCCGCGTCCCCGGCCCGAGCGCCTGCCGTTGTCCTTTGCGCAGCAGCGGATGTGGTTCATCAACCAGTTCGACCCCTCATCGGCCGCCTACAACATCCCGGTCGTGCTGCGACTGCGTGGACCGGTCCACCCCGGCGCCATGGGTCAGGCCTTCGCCGACGTCGTCGCGCGCCACGAGGTGCTGCGTACCCGATACCCCGCCGGTCCCGACGGCGTCCCCTACCAGGAGATCGCGTCCGCGGATTCCCCGGCGTCGCCCCCGGAATGGCGGGTCGCCGACTCCGAGGCCGACGCCCGATCGCTGCTGACCCAGGGCTTCGACACCTCCCGCGACCTGCCCATCCGCGCGCGTCTGGTGAGTACCGCCGACGACGACCATCTGCTGGTCGTGGTGGTCCATCACATCGCCGCCGACGGCGAGTCCGGACCGGTACTGGCCCGTGATCTCGCGACGGCGTACTCGGCGCGACTCGCGGACGCGGAGCCGGACTGGTCACCGCTGCCGATGCAGTACGCCGACCACGCACTGTGGCAGCGCGAGGTGCTCGGTGACGCCGCAGACCCGGAGTCGCCCCTGGGACGTCAACTGCAGTACTGGACACGACAACTCGCGGGAGCACCGGATGTTCTCGCGCTGCCGATCGATCATCCCCGACCGCCGGTCGCATCGACGCGTGCCGGTTCCGTCGAGTACGCGGTCGGTGAATCCGTACGTCGAGACCTCGACGCCCTCGCGCGGGCCCACGGCACCACACTGTTCATGGTCGTCCACGCGGTGCTGGCGACCCTGCTCGCGCGCCTGAGCGCGACCTCCGACATCGCGATCGCGACCCCCGTCGCCGGGCGCGGTGACGCCGCACTCGACGATCTGGTCGGCATGTTCGTGAACACCCTCGTGTTGCGCACCGAGGTGGGCCCCGAGACGGCGTTCGCCGAACTGCTGGACGAGGTCCGGCGCGTGGACCTCGATGCGTTCGCCCACGCCGATGCGCCGTTCGAGCGTGTCGTCGACGCCCTGGACCCCGTCCGGTCGGAATCGTTCGAGCCCCTCGCCCAGGTCCTGCTCGTGTTCGACCAGAGCGGACTCGGTCCCGCCTCCGTCGGCGATCTCCTCATCTCGTGGGAGGAACCCGGTGCCGAGTCGGCGAAGTTCGATCTGACCGTCGGCGTCGCCGACGCCGCGGACGGCGGACTGTCGGGCACATTCGTCTACGCCGCGGATCTCTTCGACGCCCCGACGGTCGAGCGGATCGCGGCGATGTTCACCCGCCTGCTCGGTGTCGTCGCCGAGGCGACGGCTGCCGGAGACGATCCGATCGTGGGCGACCTGCCGATGCTCGACGCCGCCGACGTGGAAAGTGCTGTCGCGGTGTCCACCGGCCCGAGCGTCGACCTGCCCGGCGACGTGCTGCCGACCGTGCTCTCCGCCTTCGGTGCCGCGCATCCGGAGGCACCCGCGGTGATCGCCGACGACGGGACCGTGCTCACCCACGCCGGGTTCCGCGCACAGGTCGATCATCTGGCCCGCCGACTGATCGCCACCGGCGTGGGGCCCGACACCGCGGTCGCGGTGTGCATCCCGCGATCGGTGGACATGGTCGTCGCGATCCACGCGATCGTCACCGCCGGCGGCCAGTACGTGCCGATCGACACCGACGCCCCGGCCGACCGCGCGGCCTACATGATCGAGACATCCGGCGCGACAGTGCTTCTCCTCGACGACGACGACGACCGACCCGACGCGGTGTCCGGTGTCGATGTCCCCGTCGTCGTCGTGGACCGGGCCACGGCGCCGGCCGGCATGGAGGTCGCGCCGGTCACCGATGCCGATCGCCTCGCACCGCTGCGGCCGGATCATGCCGCGTACACGATCTTCACCTCCGGCTCGACCGGTCGCCCCAAGGGCGTCACCGTCAGTCACCGATCGGTCCTCAACCGGTTGGCGTGGGGGCTCACGACCTTCCCGCTCAGCACCGACGACACGGTGATCCTGAAGACCCCGTACACGTTCGACGTGTCGGTGCCCGAACTCTTCGCACCGGTGATCGCCGGGGCGCGGATACTCATCGCGCGACACGGCGGCCACACCGATCCCGAGTACCTGGCCCGAGTCCTGCACGAGCACGACGTGACATCGGTGCACTTCGTGCCGTCGATGCTGTCGGTGTTCCTCGACGTGGTCGGAGCCCGGGAGCTGTCGCGACTGACCCGGCTGCGGTACGTCTTCTGCTCCGGTGAGGCGCTGGCGCCATCGGTGGCGGCAGCCGCGCGTGACGTTCTCGGTGGGGCCGGGCTGCACGACCTGTTCGGACCGACCGAGGCGGCGGTGGAGGTGGCCCACCACGAACTCGATGTCGTCGGGGACGTCGTCCCGATCGGGCGGCCGGTGTGGAACACCCGGACGCGTGTGCTCGACTCGCGTCTCCGTGTCGTGCCGACCGGGGTGCCGGGCGAGCTCTACCTCGGTGGCGTCCAGCTCGCCCGCGGGTACGCCGACCGCCCGGATCTCACCGCCGATCGGTTCGTCGCCGATCCCTATGGGCCGCCCGGATCGCGCCTCTACCGCACCGGCGATCTCGTCCGCGTCAACGCGCGGGGAGACCTGGAGTATCTGGGACGCAGCGACTTCCAGGTGAAGCTGCGTGGCCAGCGCATCGAGCTCGGCGAGATCGAGTCCGTACTGGCGGGCGTTCCCGGGGTCGTGCACGCGGCCGCCACGGTCGCGATCGCTCCCGGTGGTGCCCAGCACCTCGTCGCCTACCTCGCCCCGGCGGAGACCGTCGACGTCCCCGCCGCCGAGAGTGCCGTCGCCGACGCGTTGCCGCAGTACATGCGTCCGACCGTGTGGACCGTCCTCGACGCGCTGCCGCTCGGCAGTGCGGGCAAACTCGATCGCCGCGGACTCCCGCAGCCGGACTTCTCACCGACGACGCCGGACGAGGTGATCGCCCCTGACTCGGGCGCCGAGCGTCGCATCGCCGAGATCGTCGCCGGCGTCCTGGGTGTCGACCGGGTCGGCGTCACCGAGTCGTTCTTCGCGCTCGGCGGTGACTCGATCATGTCGATCCAGCTGTCGGCTCTCCTGCGTGCGGCCGGATATGCGGTGAGTCCCCGGGACATCTTCGAGCACAAATCGGTTCGCGCGCTGGCCCGGGCCGCCGGGGAGTCGAACTCCTCGGTGCTGCAGGAACTCCCGGGCGGCGCGATCGGCGAGGTGTCGATCACGCCGACGGTCCGCTGGATGCTCGACCACGCCGACTCACCGTCCGACATCGCCGACTACTCGCAGGCGATCGTGCTGTCCCTGCCCGCCGACGTCGACGAGCCCACCCTCGTCGCGGTCGTCGAGGCCGTGGTGGCGCATCACCCGATGCTGTCGGCACGCCTGGCGCCCGTCGGCGACGACTGGTCGTTGCGCGCGGGTGAGCCGTTCACCGCCACCGACGCGGTGTCGATCCGCACCGCTGCCGACGCGGCGGCCGATGCCGGCACCACCGATGCGGAAGCGCTTGTCCGCGCGGCACATTCCGATGCCCTGCGCCGTCTGGACCCGATGGCCGCACGAATGATCGCCTGCACCGGCGTGCGTGGAGACGGTACCGCCCCCGGCCGTCTGGTCGTCGCCGTGCACCATCTCGCCGTCGACGCCGTCTCCTGGCGCACCATCGTCACCGATCTCGCCGTCGCATGGGCACAACTGTCGGCGGGCGAACCGATCGCCCTGACCCCGAACGGCACATCGCTGCGACGCTGGGCGGCGGTGCTCGACGACCTCGCCGGTTCCCGCGACGACGAGATCCCCCTCTGGGAGCGCCACCTGCCGAAGCACCCGGCGATGCTCGGCGCGCCACTCGACCGGGACCGCGACCGGCAGTCGACGGTGGCACCGCACACCATCCGGATATCGGAGACGATCACCGACGCGGTCCTGGGCCGGGTGCCCGCCGCCTTCCGCACCGGCACCGACGACATCCTGCTCGCGGCACTGAACCGGGCCCTCGTCCGGGCACACGCGACCCGCCGGGCCGGATCGACGCCGATCACCGTCCTGCTCGAAGGGCACGGCCGCGAGGAGCAGGTCGCGGGTGCGGATTCCTCCGCCGACCTGTCGCGCAGCGTCGGCTGGTTCACCAGCGTCTCCCCGGTGACCGTCGACGTCGACCCGGACGCGGACATCGTCGGCGTCGTCAAGGCCACCAAGGAGGCGGTCGCCGAACGGCCCGATCACGGCATCGCGTTCGGACCGCTGCGCTGGCTCAGTCCGGAGTCCCCGCTCGCGGAGCGTCCGTTGCCGCCGGTCACGTTCAACTATCTCGGCCGTGGTGCGACCGGCCGCCGGAATCCGGATGAGCCGGCGCGTGACACCACCGACACGACTGACACCGACACGACTGACACCGACACGACTGACACCGACACGACTGACACCGACACGACTGCCACCGTTGCGTTCGCGCCGGTCGCCGACGCGCCGCGACTGCCCGGCACGGTGTCCGGGGCGATGGCGGTCACCGCGGAACTCGCCGTCAACATCAACACCGTCGCAACGGCACACGGCCGTGTGCTGGACGTCGAGTTCGCTGCAGCCGCTGCCGTTCTCGACGCCGACACGGTCATCGGACTGGCCGACGGGTTCGCCGCGGCGCTCGACGAGATCGTCGCCGGTGTCGACGAGCGGGGCGACCCCGGACTCAGCCCATCGGATGTCGCGGCCATCGGCCTCACCCAGGGGGAGATCGACGACCTCGCCGACCGTCGGCCCGGTGCCGAACTGTGGCCGCTGACCCCACTCCAGCGCGGACTGTTCTACCAGGCGGAAGCGGCCCATGGCGACGATGCGCCCGGCGATCTGGACGTGTACGTGACGCAGGGCGTGATCGACGTCCGCGGAACCGTCGACGACACCCGACTCCGTGAGGCCGCGCGGCACCTGTTGCGCCGTCACCGGGTGCTGCGCTCCGGGTATCTGCGCACACCACTCGGGACGCCCGTGGCGGTCGTGCCCACCGACGTCGACCCCGTCCTCGAGACCACCGACCTGACGGGGACGACCGACACCGAACGGGGGCGACAGGCGGACGAGATCGCGCGTGCGGACCGCGTCGCACCGTTCGATCTGTCGGCGCCCCCGTTGATGCGGTTCCGCCGGATCCGAATGGGGGACGACCTCACCCGGATCGTCATCACCAACCATCATCTCCTGCTCGACGGCTGGTCGACCCCGCTCGTGCTGGCCGACCTGTTCGCCCGTTACGGCGGCCTCGAGCCGCCCACCGGTGCCGGACACACCGACACCGACTGGGGCGATTTCCTGGAGTGGCTGGATGGTCGCGACGACACGGCCGGTCTGGCCGCATGGCGTGACGCGCTCGCCGACGTCGACGGGCCGACACTCGTGCGTCCCGGCCGATCGAGCGGCGCGAGTGAGGAGCCCCGCGACCATCGGGTCACCGTCGGTGGCGAACTCGCCACTGCGCTCGCCGACCTCGCGCGCTCCGCCGACACCACCGTTGCCACGGTCCTGCAGTATGCGTGGGGCGTCCTGCTCGGCCGCCTGACCGGTCGGACGACGGTCACCTTCGGCGAGACCGTGTCCGGCCGCCCTCCGGAGATCCCCGGCGTGGAGTCGATGATCGGTCTCTTCATCAACACCCAGCCGGTCGTCGTCGACGTCGACGCCGCGCAGACGGCGCGTGCGGGTATCGAGGTTCTGCAGGCCACCAAGGCCCGATTGCTCGATCACCACCACCTCGGACTCGCCGACATCGCCTCCGCCGCAGGACATGCCGTGCTGTTCGACACGTTGACCGTGTACGAGTCCTATCCCGTCGACGCAGAGGCGGTGAGCACCGGCAGCCTCGCGGCGGGCCTCGAGATCGATCACATCTCGTTCACCGACGCCACCCACTACCCACTGAACCTGGCCGCGGCGCCCGTGTCGGTCGACGGCGACGACGACATCGCCCTGACCCTCAAGTATCTGCCGGATGCCTTCGGCGACAACGAGATCGACCGCATCGCACACATGTACCGGGCGCTGCTGCGTGGGTTCGTCGATGCGGCCGACATCGCCGTCGGCGACATCGTCCTCACCAACGCCGACGAACGAGCACAGCTGGCGCCCAAGGTCGCCGTGCCGGTCACGCGACCCCGGACGATCACCGATCTCCTCGACGGCCGGACGATCGTCGGCGACCGGCCGGCGCTCGTCCTCGGCGATCGCACCGTGACCCACGACGAGTTCGCGGACCGTACACAACGTCT
Source organism: Gordonia sp. ABSL11-1 (assembly GCF_030315685.1). Lineage (GTDB taxonomy): Bacteria > Actinomycetota > Actinomycetes > Mycobacteriales > Mycobacteriaceae > Gordonia. The sequence continues at coordinate 93,410 of NZ_JASXSI010000003.1, forward strand.
CGGCCGGCTGCTCATCGCCGAGGGCATCGGCCCGGGTGACGTCGTCGCGGTGGCGATGGCGCGGTCGATCGACTCCGTCGTCGGTGTATGGGCCGTGCTCGCCACCGGCGCCGCGTATCTGCCGGTCGATCCGACGCTGCCAGCCGATCGGATCGGCCACATGCTCGCCGATTCGGGTGTGTCGCTGGGTCTCTCGCTCCGGGATGCCCTGCCGGACCCCGACACGTCGATCGCCTGGATCATGCTCGACGACCCGGCGACCGAGAACCGCCTGGAGGCATTCTCGGGCGTTCGGATCACCGACGACGAACGCACCCGGCGTCCCCGTCCGGACGACATCGCCTACCTGATCTACACGTCCGGCTCCACCGGACGACCCAAGGCCGTCGCCGTCTCCCACCGCGGTGTCGCCGGACTGCTCGCCGCCCAGGAGACGATCTCGGGCACCCACGACGACACGGCCGTCCTGCACGTGGCGTCACCGAGTTTCGACGCCGCGTTCTTCGAGATGCTGTGGGCCATCGGGCTCGGTGCCACGCTGGTCATCTCACCATCGGAGATCTATGCCGGTCCCGCGCTTGTCGACGTCATCGTCAGTGGTGGTGTCACTGATGCCGTCATCACGCCGCAGGTGCTGGCCACGATGGACCCGTCACCGGTCACCTCTCTGCGGCATCTCACGACGGCAGGCGAGGCCTGTCCGCCGGAGGTCGTCGCCGCGTGGGCGCCGGGCCGCGAGATGTACAACTTGTACGGACCGTCCGAGGCCACCGTGTGGGCGACGTCGGCCCGGGTCCGACCGGGAGAACCGGTCACCATCGGCGGTCCCGTCGCCGGACTCGCGGTCACCGTCCTCGACGAGCGACTGCATCCGGTCCCGGTCGGTGCGATCGGCGAACTCCATCTGGCCGGCGACGCACTCGCCCTCGGATATCTGCATCGCGCCGGGCTGACGGCCACCACCTTCGTCGCCGATCCGTACGGACCGCCGGGGCATCGCATGTACCGCACCGGGGACCTGGTGCGCTGGAACGACGACCACGAGTTGGAGTACGTGGGGCGCAGCGACTTCCAGATCAAGATCAACGGCCAGCGTGTCGAACTCGGTGAGATCGACGCCGTCCTCGCCGCCCAGCCCGGTGTCGTCGCTGCCGTGACCCTCGGTGTGGACGGACCCGGCCGGACGGTCCGTCTCGTCGGCTACGTCGTCGAGGATTCGACGGCGCAACTCCCGGACGACCGGGACCCGGACAGGTCGTCGGTGACCCCTCGACCCGCCGGACCGGACCCCGATGACCTGATCGCGGCGGTCCGCGGACGCCTGGCCCAGTACATGGTCCCGTCGGCGATCGTCGTGCTCGACGCCCTGCCGCTCACCGCCAGCGGCAAACTCGACCGCCGCGCTCTGCCCACGCCGCAGTGGGAGACCGCTGCCGATGTCGCACCGGCCACACCCGAGGAGATCCTCGTCGCCGGCATCGTCGGGGAACTCCTGGAGCGCGATCAGGTCGGTGCGCAGGAATCGTTCTTCGATCTGGGCGGCAACTCGCTGTCGGCGACCCGGCTGTCCGCGCGCATCTCCTCGGCGACCGGCGTCGCCCTGAGCGTGCGCGACGTCTTCGACCATCCCACCGTCGCCGATCTCGCCCGGTTGGTCGGCGACACCACGACGCGGAGGGCGACGGTCACGCCGGGTTCGATCGCCCGTCCCGATCACCTGCCGTTGAGCTATTCGCAGCAGCGGATCTGGTTCCTCAACCGATTCGACCCGGCGTCGCACGCCTACAACATCCCCCTGGTGCTCGACCTGCACGGCGACATCGACAGCGTCGCAATGCATGCGGCGTTCCTCGACGTCATCGGCCGGCACGAGGTACTGCGCAGCACCTTCGAGGAGATCGACGACCGCGCCGCGAATCGTGCGGCCGGCGCGGTGGCCACCCAGCGGGTGCACCCGGTCGACGAACTCGACGCGATGGTCGCGTGGCGGGAGATCGCCGGTGACGCCGAGCAGATCGCCGCCGCGGTCAGCGACACGGTGACCACCGGATTCGACACGACACGTGTCCTGCCTATCCGTGGTCTGCTCGCCACCGACTCCGCCGATCCCGACCACGCCCTACTCGCGCTCGTACTCCATCACATCGCGGCGGACGGCGAGTCGATGACGCCGCTGCTCGCCGACATCCTCACCGCCTACCGCGCCCGCACCGCCGGCACCGCACCCGGGTGGGAGCCGCTACCGGTGCAGTTCGCCGATGTCGCGCTGTGGCAGCGACAGGTGCTCGGCGATCCAGCCGACCCGGACTCCCCGCTGGCAGACCAGACCCGTTACTGGACAGAACAACTCGCGCTGCTGCCGGAGGTCCTCGATCTCCCGGCGGACCGGCCCCGACCGGCGGTCGCATCGCTGCGCGGCGACACCGTCGACCTCACCGTCCCCGCCGACGTCGCGGCCGCCGTCGATGACGTCGCGGCCGAGGCAGGCGTGACGCCGTTCATGGTCCTGCACTCCGCGCTGGCCGTCGTGCTCGCGCGGTTGTCCGGGACCGGCGACATCGCCGTCAGCACACCGATCTCCGGCCGCGGAGATCCCGCCTTCGACGCGCTCATCGGCATGTTCGTCAACACGCTGGTCCTCCGGACCGAGATCGACACGTCGGAGACCTTCGCCGACCTGCTCGACCGTGTCCGGCAGATCGACCTGGACGCCTACGCCCACGCCGATGTGCCGTTCGAGCACATCGTCGAGACGCTGAACCCGACGCGCTCGGAAGCCTTTGCGCCGCTGTCGCAGGTGCTGCTCTCGGTCGACTCGACGCCGCCGGCGCACATCGATCTCCCCGGTCTCACCGTCACCCCGGCCCCCGCCGGAGCGCCGTCGGCAAAGGTCGACCTGACCATCGACATCGCCACCTTCAGCCGTCCGATCTCCGGTGCTCCCCAGGGGCCGGGGGAGGCGTGGCGCGGCTCGATCGTTTACGCCACGGACCTGTTCGACGTCGAGACGGTCGAGCGGTTCGCCGCCGCGTTCGTCGGCGTGCTCCGCGAGCTGACCGCCGACACCGCCACACCCGTCGGTGACGTCGCGCTGACGTCGGCCGCCGAATCCGCTCGCCTACACGAGTTCTCGACTGGCCGCGTCGTCGAGGTCCCCGCGACGACCCTGGACACGGCGATCACCGAGCAGATTCGGCGCGACCCCACAGCGCCCGCCCTCCTGTTCGAGGACCGGGTGGTCGATCTCGCCGAATTCGGTGCCCGCGTCGCGACCCTCGCGCGCGAGCTCATCGGCCGCGGCGTCGGACCGGACGTCGCCGTCGGCGTCTGCCTGGCCCGCTCGGTCGACATGGTGGTCGCGGTGCACGCGATCGTCGCGGCCGGCGGTCAGTACGTGCCGATCGACACCGACGCCCCCGCCGACCGGGTCCGGTACATGCTCGACACCGCACGTGCCGACCTCGTGCTCATCGGCCCCGCGGACGTCCCGGCCGCGATCGCCGACAACGACGTCGCGACCCTCGTCGTCGACACCACCGGACCCGTCGCCGACGACGTCGCCCCGATCACCGACGCCGACCGGATCGCCCCGCTGCGGCCCGATCACGCGGCCTACACGATCTTCACGTCCGGCTCGACCGGCCGTCCGAAGGGCGTGACGGTGTCGCACCGCGCCGTTCTCAACCGCATCCTCTGGGGTCTGGAGACGTTCCCGATCGACGCGTCCGACACCGTGATCCTCAAGACGCCGTACACCTTCGACGTGTCGGTGCCCGAACTCTTCGCACCCCTTCACGCGGGTGCGCGCATGCTGATCGCCCGCCCCGGTGGACACACCGACCCGGCCTACCTGGCCGACGTCATCGAGACCGCCGCGGTGACCTCCGTGCACTTCGTGCCGTCGATGCTGTCGGTCTTCCTCGACGTCGTCGACGACGCGACCCTCGCGCGCCTCACGTCGATCCGGTACGTGTTCGCCTCCGGTGAGGCGTTGCCGCCCGCGGTGGCCCGAGCGACGCGCGACGCCCTCCCGTGGGCGGGGCTGCACGACCTGTTCGGTCCCACCGAGGCGGCGGTCGAGGTCGCCCACCAGGACCTCGACGTCGTCGGCGACACCGTCCCCATCGGCCGGCCCACCCACAACACGACGACCTGGGTGCTCGACGACCGCCTCTCCCCGGTGCCGCCCGGTGTGCCCGGCGAGCTCTATCTCGGCGGCGTGCAGCTGGCCCGCGGGTATGCGGACCGACCGGATCTCACCGCCGACCGATTCGTCGCCGACCCGTACGGCACTCCCGGCGGCCGTCTGTACCGCACGGGCGATCTCGTCCGCTGGAGCCCGGGCGCAGCGGGAGGGGGCGACCTCGGGCACGACGAGGCCGCGCGCGGTGTCCTGGAGTACCTCGGCCGCACCGACTTCCAGGTCAAGCTCCGCGGTCAGCGCATCGAGCTCGGTGAGATCGAGAGCGTCCTCACCGCACTCGACGATGTCGTCCACGCGGCGGTCACCGTCGCCCGGTCGTCCTCCGGTGCCGAGCACCTGGTCGCCTACCTGGCCGGCCCCGCGTCCGTCGACAGTGCCAGAGACGCGGTCGCACAGTCGCTTCCCGAATACATGCGGCCCACCGTGTGGACGCTGCTCGACGACGTCCCGCTCGGCAGCTCGGGCAAGCTGGACCGCCGAGCCCTGCCCGAACCGGACTTCGGTACCGCCGACGCCGACCATGTCGCACCGGCCGACGACGACGAACGTGTCATCGCCGACGTCATCGCGGGCGCGCTCGGCATGCCGCGCGTGTCGGTGACCGAGTCGTTCTTCGCCCTCGGCGGCGACTCGATCATGTCCATCCAGGTCGCCTCGGCACTGCGCGCCGCCGGACTTGCGGTGAGTCCGCGCGACATCTTCGAGAAGCGCACGGTTCGTGCCCTCGCCGCCGCGGCGCGGACGGCGGCCGGGCGCGAACTTCCCGAATTCGACGGTGGCGGTACAGGTCAGGTGACGCTGACCCCCGCGATCCACTGGATGCTCGAGCATGCCGACGGGCCTGCCGACATCGCCGACTTCTCCCAGACCAGTGTGCTGAGCCTTCCGCCGGAGATCGACGTGCAGTCGCTGCGTACCGTGCTGTCCGCGGTCGTCGATCACCACCCGATCCTCACCGCCCGCCTGACCCACGCCAATGGTGCCTGGGAGATGTTCGCGGGCAACATCTTTGACGCTGTCTCCGCCGTCGGGATCCGCGACGTGGGCCATCGCGTCGGCACGGCGGAGTTCGTCGAGTCGATCCGGACCGCCCACGCCGACGCACTCGGGCGGCTCGATCCCTCGACCGGAGCCGTCGTCGCGGCGATCGGACTGCGCGGTCCGGACGGTGCCGGCCGGCTCGTCCTCGCCATCCATCACATCGCGGTCGACGCGGTGTCGTGGTCGACGATCATCACCGATCTCGTGACCGCCTGGACACACCACAGTGCCGGAGAACCGATCGCATTGCGGCCGGCGGGCACCTCGATGCGTCGCTGGTCGGCCGTGCTCGCCGACCTCGCCGACCGCACCGACGAACTCGACCTGTGGTCGCGGCAGCTCGACGGTGATCGCGCACCGGCCGGCGGCGAGACGGCGACCCAGATCGGAATCGGGCGGCCCCTCGACCGCGCCCGCGACCGGCAGTCGACCGTCCGGACGATCTCCTGGACCCTGCCCGCAGCACTGTCGGAGGCGTTGGTCACCACCGTTCCCGACGCGTACCGTACCGGCACCGACAATCCGCTGATCGCCGCACTCGCCATCGCCGTGGCGGAGGTGGACCCCGCAGATCGGGTGTCGATCCTGCTCGAGGGCCACGGTCGCGAAGAACAGATCACCCCGGCCGGCACCCGCGCCGACCTGTCGCGCAGCGTCGGTTGGTTCACCAGCATCGCACCGCTGGCGGTCGACGTCAGCGACACCGGTGACCCGTCGGCAATCGTGAAGGCGGTGAAGGATTCCCGTGCCGGGATGCCCGATCACGGGATCGGATTCGGACCGCTCCGCTACCTGCGCGCCGGTTCACCGATCGCACGGGCACCGTTGCCGCCGGTCAGCTTCAACTACTTCGGCAACGTGGCCGCGGGCGTCACCGGCGTCACCGGCGCCGGCAGGGCATCCACGGACGTCGCCGGGCCCACTCATGGCTTCCTTCCCGTGCGTGATGCGCCCGTGCTGCCGCCGTCGATCCGTGGCGGCATGGTGGCGCTCGCGGCGCTGACCGTCAACGTGTCGGTGGTCGCCACCGAGTCCGGACGCGTCCTGCGTGCCGATCTCGGCGTCCCGGAGGCCGTCCTCGACGCCGCCGGCCTCATCGCGATCGCGCAGCGGTGGCAGGATGCCCTCGCCGACATCGCCGCACACGTGATGAGTGTCGGTGATCCCGGTCTGTCCGAATCGGACGTCGCCGGAACCGGATTGACGCAACGCGAGATCGACGAACTCGCCGTCGGGCATCCGGGCGCCGAGTTGTGGCCCCTGTCGCCGCTGCAGCAGGGTCTGCTGTTCCAGTCCGAGGTGGCGGTCCGCCCCGGAGAACTCGATCCCTACCTGATGCAGGTGGTGATCGAGATCGCCGACGGCATCGACGAGGCGCGGATGCGTCGCGCCGCCGCCGAACTGTTCCGGGTCCATCCGGTCCTGCGGTCGGCGTTCGTCCGAACATCCGCCGGCACCCCGGTCACCGTGGTGCCACCCGCCGTCGAACCCGAGTGGCGGACCGTCGATCTCACTGACATCGACGACGAGTCGGCACGCGAGCGGGTGGACGAACTGGCGGCGGCCGGACGCAGGGAGCGTTTCGACCTGTCCCGGCCCGGGCCGATCCGCTTCGTCGCGGTCGCCATGCCGACCGGCGGACATCGTCTGATCGTCACCAACCATCACATCCTGCTCGACGGCTGGTCCGGACCGCTGGTCATCGCCGACCTGTTCGCCGCCTACGTCCGTGACGGCGAACGCACCGCCGACGCCGCACGCCCTGCCACCGAGAACGCTGCCACCGAACACGCTGCCACCGAGCACACCGGTACGACCGACCGGACCGGGTACCGCGACTTCCTGGCCTGGCTGAGCCGTCGCGACCGGGCGACGGCACGGCGGGCCTGGGCCGCCGAACTCGCACCACTCGAGGGGCCGACGCTGCTCGCACCCGGCCACACGTCCACGGTGGGGGAGACGCCGGACGCCTACGAGATCGATCTCGATGACGATCTCGTGGCCGGGTTGCACCGCTTCTCCCGTGATCGCGGGGTCACCCCGTCGACCGCGATCCAGGTGGCATGGGGACTGACCCTGTCGCGCCTCACCGCGAATCGGGTCGTCGCGTTCGGCGAGACGGTGTCCGGACGACCGGCCGACCTCGAAGGTGCCGAGACCGCGATCGGCCTGTTCATCAACACACTGCCGGTCATCGTCGACTGCGATCCCGGCCGGACACTCGCCGACATCGCCGCCGGTCTGCAGGAGGCGAAGACCCGACTCCTCGATCATCAGCACCTCGGACTGGCCGAGATCGGCGCCGTCGCCGACGAGACGGTTCTCTTCGACACGCTGACGGTGTACGAGTCCTACCCGGTCGACGCCGACGCGCTCGCCTCGGGCAGCCGCGCCGCCGGACTGGACATCACCTCGGTGGACTTCGCCGACTCGACCCACTACCCGCTCAACCTGATCGTCGCCCCGCGGGCGGTCGACGGGACGGACTCCCCGGACGGGATGCGGTTCCGGTTCTCCTATCTGCCGAGCGCCCTGGATGCCCATGAGGTGACCCGCATCGCCGGTCACGTGCTCGCCGGACTACGCGCCCTGGTGGAGGCCCCCGGCCGGATGCTGCGCGACGTCGACACGATCAGCGACGCCGACCGGGATCTCGTCGAGTCGTGGTCGGCGGGAGACGTCGTCGACGTCGGACCAGGCACACTCGCCGACCGCGTCACCGCGCAGATCCTCGCGACACCGAACGCCCCCGCACTGCGATACGACGACCGGACGGTCACCTACGCCGAGTTCGGCTCGCGGGTGTGGGGACTCGCCCGCGACCTGATCGCGCGCGGCGTCGGCCCCGATGTCGCCGTCGGCGTGTGCATCCCACGGTCGATCGACCTGCTCGTCGCGCTGCATGCGGTCGTCGCAGCCGGTGGCCAGTTCCTGCCGATCGACCCGGACGCCCCCACCGACCGCGTCGCGGCGATGCTCGACTCCGCCGACGCCGCGCTCGTGCTGGTGGGTCGCGACATCACCGAATCCGTGGTGACACAGCGGGTCACGACCCTCACCGTCGACACCGACACGGCATATGCCGGCAGCACGGACGACGCCGACGACGTCCCGCTCACGGATGCCGACCGCATCGCGCCACTCGCCGGCGACCACGCCGCCTACACGCTGTTCACCTCGGGCTCGACCGGACACCCGAAGGGCGTGACGGTCACGCACGCCGCGATCGTGAACCGCCTCGCGTGGATGCAGGCGACCCACCCGCTCGACGCCACGGACGTCGTGCTGCAGAAGACCCCGGCGACGTTCGACGTGTCGGTGTGGGAGTTCTTCTGGCCGTTGATGGTCGGCGCCGAACTCGTCGTCGCACGACCCGACGGCCACCGCGATCCCGGTTATCTCAGTGCGGTGATCCGGGACACCGGGGTGACCACGACACACTTCGTGCCATCGATGTTGTCGACGTTCCTCGACGTCGTCGGTCCGCGCGGACTGGCCGAGCTCACCTCGGTCCGACAGGTCTTCACCTCGGGCGAGGCGCTCGCGCCGCCGGTGGCGTCGTCGGCCCTCGAACTGCTACCGGATGCCGCGCTGCACAACCTGTACGGCCCGACGGAGGCGGCGGTCGACGTCACGGCCCACGAGGTCCGGACGGACGAGTCGACGGTCCCGATCGGGCGCCCGGTGTGGAACACCGGGGTACGGGTACTCGACGATCGTCTGCGCCCGGTGCCGCCGCGTGTCGCCGGGGAGCTGTATCTCGCCGGTGTCCAGCTCGCCCGCGGATATGCGGGACGACCCGATCTCACCGCCGACCGGTTCGTCGCCGATCCGGCCGGACCGGCGGGCACCCGCATCTACCGCACCGGTGATCTGGTCCGCTTCACGGCCGACGGCGAACTGGAATACCTGGGCCGCACCGACTTCCAGGTCAAACTGCGCGGCCAACGTATCGAACTCGGCGAGATCGAGGCGGTCCTCGCGTCCGCGCCCGGTGTGGTCCACGCGGCGGCGGCCGTCGTCACCGGACCCGGCGGTGACGATCACCTCGTCGCCTACGTCGCCGGCGGAGGCGGCGGGATCGACGCCACCGACATCGACACCGACGCCGACACCGACGCGGTCGTCGACATCGATGCGGTGAGAGATGCTGCTGCGCAGTCACTTCCCGAGTACATGCGTCCGACGATCGTGTCGGTGCTCGACCGGATGCCGCTGAACAGCGCAGGCAAGATCGACCGCCGCGCGTTGCCGGCACCAGAGTTCGGCGCGGGGGAGTTCGTCGAACCTGCGACCGACACCGAGCGTGCCATCGCCTCGGTCCTGGCCGACGTCCTCGGCGTCGACGAGGTCTCGGTCACCGCCGGCTTCTTCGACCTCGGCGGGAACTCGCTGTCGGCGACGCGCGTGGCGGCACGGATCTCGACCCTCCTCGACACGCGGATCGGTGTCCGCGAGATCTTCGACGCCCCGACTCCCCGCGCGCTGGCGCAGCTGGTCGCGGGCCACACGGGCGAGGCTCTGGAACCGGTCACCGCATCGCAGCGCCCAGAACGGATCCCGCTGTCGCCGGCGCAGCAGCGGATGTGGTTCATCAACCGGTTCGATCCGACATCGCCCGCCTACAACATCCCGTTCGCCCTCACCCTGAGCGGCCGTCTCGACGAGAACGCGCTGCGCACCGCGATCGCCGACATCGCGGCCCGGCACGAGAGCCTGCGCACGCTCTTCCCGTCCGACGACGACGGCCGGGCACATCAGCAGATCCTCGACCCGGACGCGCTGATCCACGACACCTCGTGGTGGATCACACCCTCCGATGCCGCCGCCGCAGCGGACGTCGCGGCACGGCCCTTCGACGTCACCCGTGATCTGCCGATCCGGGCCGCGCTGGTCGCCACCGGTGCCGACGAACATCTCCTCGTGGTGATCCTGCACCACATCGCCGCGGACGGGGAGTCGCTGGCGCCACTCCTGCGCGACATCGTGACCGCCTACCGTGCGCGCGTCGCGGGCCGCGCGCCGGAATGGGCGCCGTTGAGCGTCCAGTACGCGGATGTCGCACTATGGCAGCACCGTGTCCTCGGTGCCGCCGACGACCCGGACTCCGTCGTCGGGCGGCAGGTGGACCACTGGGTCCGGCAGTTGGCGAACCTGCCCGACGTCATCGAACTCCCCACCGACCGGCCCCGGCCCGACGTCGCCTCCCACCGCGGAGGGCTCGCCGAGTTCGAGATCCCCGACGATCTCGTGACGGCCGTGGACGAGCTCGCCCGCGACCACGGGGTGACCCCGTTCATGGTCCTGCATGCCGTCCTCACCGCGGTGCTGGCGAGGATCACGGCGTCCGACGACGTCGCGGTCGCGACGCCGGTGGCGGGGCGCGGACAAGCCGAACTCGACGACGTCATCGGCATGTTCGTCAACACCCTGGTGCTGCGCAGCGCCGTGCGTCCCGGGATGACCTTCGCCGAACTGCTGACCGCCACGCGCAGAACCGATCTCGACGCGTTCGATCACGCGGACGTCCCGTTCGAGTATCTCGTGGAGCGTCTGTCGCCGGTCCGGTCGGAGGCGTTCGCACCGCTGGCACAGGTGATGTTCACCCTCGAACAGCATGCCGACCCGCGGGTCGAACTACCCGGCCTGACGATCGCCGCAGCCGATCCAGGTGATCCCGCCGCGCGGTTCGATCTCACGGTCGGGCTGTCCGCGAGCCGTGACGACGACGGCGGGCTCGCCGCTCTCGAGGGCTCGATCGTGTACGCACGCGACCTCTTCGACCACGACACCGCGATGACGATCGCCGACTGGTATCTCGCCGTCCTGCGTGCCGTCACCGACGACCCGACCACCGTGATCGGAGATGTGCCGCTCGTCGACGCGGCCACCCGTGGCCGGCTGCGCGCCTGGTCGCAGGGACTCGACGTGGAGATCGATCCGGCGCTGCTGCCCGACTCCGTCGCGCGGTCGGTCCGCGCACACCGCCGCGCGACCGCCGTCGTCGACGGCGACCGGACCCTCACCTACAGCGAGTTCGGCGATCAGGTGAACCGTCTGGCGCACAGGCTGATCGGGCTCGGCGCCGGCCCCGATGTCGCGGTGGCGGTCGGTGTGCCGCGATCGGCCGAGATGCTCGTCGCCGTCCACGCCGTCGTCGCCGCGGGCGGGCACTACGTCCCACTCGATCCCGACGCACCCACCGACCGCACCCGTCACATGCTGCAGACCGCGGGCGCGTCGATCGTCATCGTCGGGCCGGATGGACCCGCCGAGTTGCTCGCCGACGCGGTCGTCGACCCCGCGATCGCTGTGGTCGAAGCAGATCTGTCACAGGCCGGTGCGGACGGGTCACCGGACCCGGTGGCGGTCACCGACGAGCAGCAGCGTCGTCCGCTCACCGCCGACCATGCCGCCTACACCCTGTTCACCTCGGGATCGACCGGCCGGCCCAAGGGCGTCGTCGTCAGCCACGCTGCGATCGCCAACCGTCTGGCCTGGATGCAGGACGCCCACCGGCTGCGGCCGTCCGACGTCGTCGTGCAGAAGACCGCCGCCACCTTCGACGTGTCGGTGTGGGAGCTGTTCTGGCCGTTGACCGTCGGCGCCACGCTCGTCCTCGCCCGTCCGGACGGACATCGGGACCCGGCCTATCTCGCCGCACTCATCCGCGACACCGGGGTGACCACCGCCCACTTCGTCCCGTCGATGCTGTCGGCATTCGTCGAGACGCTCGGCAGCGACGGCCTCGCCGGGCTGACCTCGGTGCGCCAGATATTCGCCTCCGGTGAGGCATTGGCCCCTTCGGTCGCCGACGCCCTGCTGCGTGGCATGCCGAATGCCCGGTTGCACAATCTGTACGGTCCGACCGAGGCCGCCGTCGACGTCACCGCACATGAGGTGCGGCCGGGCGACGACGCGGTGCCCATCGGACGTCCCGTCTGGAACACCACCACCCGTGTGTTGGACGCCCGCCTGCACCCGGTGCCGATCGGCGTCCCGGGTGAGCTCTACCTCGCGGGAATCCAGCTCGCCCGCGGCTACGCCGCCCGCCCGGATCTCACCGCCGACCGGTTCGTCGCCGACCCGCACGGCCCGGCCGGGGCCCGGATGTACCGCACCGGCGACCTCGTCCGCCACACCCCGGCCGGCGACCTGGATTATCTGGGGCGCACCGACTTCCAGGTCAAGCTCCGCGGCCAGCGCATCGAGCTCGGCGAGATCGAGGCCGTGCTCCTCACGGCGCCGGGCGTCGTGCACGCCGCGGTGACCGTCGCGGTCACCGGCGGGGACGAACACCTCGTCGCCTACATCGCCGGTGCTCCCGGGACACCGTCCGTCGACCTCGGCGATGTGCGGTCGGTCGCCGCCCGCATGCTTCCCGGGCACATGCGGCCGACGGTGTGGATGCCGCTGCAGTCGGTCGAACTCACGTCGGCCGGCAAGCTCGACCGTCGGGCGCTGCCGCCACCGCATCCCGCGCACCGCGACGACGCCGACGAGTTCGTGACCCCTGCGCCCGGCACGGAGCAGACCGTCGCCGACATCGTCGCCGAGGTACTCGGCACCGATCGTGTGTCGGCCGTCGACAGCTTCTTCGACCTCGGCGGCACCTCGCTGTCGGCGACCCGCGTGGTCGCCCGCATCGGCCGCGCCCTCGACACCGAGGTGTCGGTGCGTGACCTGTTCGAGGCGCCCACCGTGCGGGCGCTCGCCGAGCGGGTCCGCCCCGGCACGGGCGCGAGTGCCGCGATCACCACCGGCCCACGCCCGGCGGTGATCCCGCTCTCGTTCGCCCAGCAGCGGATGTGGTTCATCAACCAGTTCGACACCTCGTCGGCCGCCTACAACATCCCGTTCGGTCTGCGCCTGCGCCCGGCCGAGGACGACGCCGATCCCATCGACGTCGAAGCACTGCATTCGGCGATCCTCGATGTCGTCGCCCGGCACGAGATCCTGCGCACCGTGTATCCCACGGTCGACGGCCGGCCCACGCAGCGAGTCCTCGACCCCGCCGATGCCGCAGCGGTCCTCGATGTCGCGCCCGCCGCGGATGCCGACGACCTCGTGGCGGTGACCGGACGCGGATTCGACGTCACCGCAGAGCTTCCCCTCCGGGGTCGTGTCCGGGTCGACACGGACTCCGACACCACCGACGTCGTGCTGGTGATCCACCACATCGCCTTCGACGGCGAGTCCGCACAGGTGCTCGCCACCGACCTCGTCGGCGCCTACCTCACCCGGACCTGCGGCGCCACGGCGCGCCCGGCACCGTCCGTCCAGTACGCCGACTACGCGCTCTGGCAGCACGAGACGCTCGGGCGCACCGACGACGCGCGAACACCCGTCGGACAGCAGTTCGCCCACTGGATGTCGGTCCTCGACGACATCCCGGCGGTCACCGACCTGCCCGCCGACCGCCCACGCCCCGGGGTCCTCGATCCCGAGGGCGCGCGTCTGTCCGTCGAGATGCCGCGCGAGCTCGCCGACGCGGTCGCACGCACCGCCCGGGAGACCGGCCTGACCCCGTTCATGGTGTGCCACGCCGCATTCGCCGTGATGGTCTCGCGTCTGGCCGCCACCCGTGACGTCGTGATCGGCACACCGGTCGCCGGCCGGGGACAGGCCGTCCTCGACGACGTCATCGGCATGTTCGTCAACACCCTGGTGTTGCGGACGGCCGTCGATCCCGCGGTCACCGTCGGCGACTTCCTCACCGCCGTCCGCGACGTCGATCTCGACGCATTCGCCCACACCGACGTCGCGTTCGAACGACTCGTCGACGCCCTGGCGCCCGAACGATCGCCGGCGCACGCACCGCTCGCCCAGATCGCGTTCACCTACGCCGCCGACGACCCGTCGAGCAGGCAGGCGCTGCGCGCAGCGGGTGTCGTCGCCGAACCGATCGACATCGCCGACCAGGACGCCAAGTTCGACCTCACCCTGGGTGTGCTCGAACGGACGGCCGGTGGGGAGTCGTCCGACCTGACCGCGGAATTCCTCTATGCCCGCGCGCTGTTCGACGAGTCGACGATCCGTGGGTTCGCCGACACCTGGATGCGTGTGCTGAGTGCGCTCACCGCCGATCGCGACGTGGCGGTCGGGGACATCGATCTCCTCAGCGACGACCAGCTCCGTGAGATGGACGCCGTCCGTGCCGAACTCGCCGCCGCTCGTCGCGCCGCAGACACCTTCGGTGGCGGGCGGACGCTGCCCGAGGTCCTCGTCGACCGCACTCTCGACCCGGACCACGCGGCGCTGATCGCCGACGACGACACCACCGTCACCTACGGCGAGTTCGAGGCCCGCACCAACCGGCTCGCCCGAGTCCTGATCGCCGACGGTGTCGGACCCGATGTCGTGGTCGCCGTCGGCATCGCCCGCTCGATCGAGTCGGTCGTGGCCACGTGGGCCGTCATCAAGGCCGGCGGTGTGTACCTCCCGGTCGATCCGACCTACCCGGCCGATCGCATCGACCACATGCTGTCGGATTCCGGTGCAGCCCTCGGCATCACCACCAGTGCGGACCAGGCGGTCCTCGGCGAACGGGACCAGCTCCGATGGCTGGTGCTCGACGACGACGACCTCGCCGCCACCGTCGATCGGGAGTCGCCGGCACCGCTCATCGACGACGATCGACGCCGCGAGGTGCGGCTCGACAATCTCGCCTATCTCATCTACACCTCCGGCTCCACCGGCCGTCCCAAGGCCGTCGCGGTCGCGCACCGCGGGATCTCCGACCTCGTCCAGGCGCATCGCGAGATCTCCTACGGTTCGGCGACCCGCGTGCTGCACGTCGCCTCGCCCAGCTTCGACGCGTCGTTCTTCGAGATGATCTGGGCCATCGCCTCGGGGCACACCCTCGTCGTCTCGCCGCCCCACGTCTACGGCGGACCCGCACTGGCCGAACTGATCTCACGCCACCGTGTGAGCGATGCCGTCATCACGCCGACCGTCCTCGCCACGATGGATCCGGCCGGGCTGTCGGGACTCAAACACCTGGCCACCGCCGGCGAGGCGTGCCCACCCGAGCTCGTCGAACGGTGGGCGCCGGGCCGCACCATGCTCAACTTCTACGGCCCGTCCGAGACCACCGTCTGGGCCACCGCCGGACGGTCGGAGCCCGGCCGGCCGGTCACGATCGGACGCCCCATCCGGGGCTTCACCGCCTATGTCCTCGACGAGCGACTCAACCCGGTCCTGCACGGGGTGATCGGTGAGCTCTACCTCTCCGCGCCAGGTGTGGCACGCGGCTACCTCGCGCGCGCCGGACTGACCGCCACCCGATTCGTCGCCGACCCCCACGGGCTTCCCGGATCGCGGCTGTACGCCACCGGTGACCTGGTGCGCCGCGCGGCATCCGGTGATCTCGAGTTCGCGGGGCGCGCCGACCATCAGGTGAAGATCAACGGCCAGCGCGTGGAGCTGGGCGAGATCGACGCCGTCCTCACCGCCGCCCCCGACGTCGATCAGGCCGTCACCCTCGGCGTCCGCGATGACGCCGGCCGCATCCGACTGGTGGCCTATCTCGTCGGCGATCGCATCCGGGAATCCGCCGTCGCGGAGGTCGCGGCCACCCGGCTGGCCGCCCATATGGTGCCCGCGCAACTGATCGTCGTCGATGCGCTCCCGCTGACGCCCGCCGGCAAGCTCGACCGGGCGGCGCTGCCGGCGCCCGACTTCGCCGTCGACACCGAGTTCGTCGCACCCGCAACGGATGCGGAACGTGTGCTGGCCGACATCGTCTCCGGACTGCTCGGCATCGACCGGATCGGCGTCGCCGACTCGTTCTTCGCCCTCGGCGGCGACAGCATCATGTCGATCCAGTTGTCATCGGCGGCGACATCGGCGGGCCTGCACCTCACACCGCGGGACATCTTCGAGCACAAGACCATCCGCGCGATGGCCGCGGCCGCCGGACAGATCGGGACACCGGTCGCGCCGCTGCCCGAACCGGCCGGCGGACCGACGGGTGACATGCCCCTGACACCCATCGTCGACTGGCTCGTCGAGCACGCCGACGAGCCGGCAGACCTCGCCGACTTCTCGCAGTCGACCCTGGTGCACCTGCCCGCCGCGACCACCCCGTCCGACCTCACGGCGATGATCGGCGCGCTCGTGCACGCCCACCCGATGCTGTCGGCGCGGCTGCGTCTCGAATCGAACGGATGGGCGCTCGACGCCGGCCACCACCTCGACGCGGACGTGACGATTCGTGTCGAAACGGTCCGAGATGACCCGCACACCAAGGCGTTCGCGGACGCCGTGGCAGACGTGCACGCCGCGACGCTGGCCGAACTCGACCCGGCGATCGGCCGGGTCCTGGGGTGCGCGGTCATCACCACCCACGACCACAGCGGGGACCCCGACAGCGCGTACGGTGACGGGGCACGCCTGCTGATCGTCGCCCATCACCTCGCCGTCGACGCCGTGTCGTGGTCCACGATCATTGTCGACCTCGCCACCATGTGGTCACAGGTCGGAGCGGGCCTCGAACCGTGCCCCGAACCCGAGGGCACCTCCGTCCGAGCCTGGGCGCACCACCTCGACGACCTCGCCGACGACCGCACCACCGAACTGGACCACTGGCTCGAGCGCCTCCCGGCCGAGCGGGACCGGGCGAGTGACGCCGCGCGCATGCGCGATGCGTGGACACACGCGACGACGATCGACCCAACGACCACCGCGGCCCTGCTCACCGCCGTCCCGGAGGCCTTCGGCGCCGGCACCCAGGACGCCCTCCTCGCCGCGCTCGCACGGGCCGTCGCCGGCACCCCGCTCGCCGACGACTCGTCGGTGGTCATCCTCCTCGAGGGCCACGGACGCGAAACCGACGTCGGCGCAGCAGGTTCCGCCCACCACTCGATCGATCTGTCCCACACCGTCGGCTGGTTCACCACGATCTCACCGATCCGAATTCCGGTCGGTGACGGCCGCGGCGTCGTCCGGACGGTGCAGGACACCAAGGAAGAGCTGCTCGGCCGACCTGACAACGGCATCGGGTTCGGCGTCCTACGGTCGGCCGCGCGGAGGTCCGATCGCATCGGCGCCGACCTGGCCGAACTGGGCCGACGACCGCTGCCGGCCATCGGATTCAACTACTTCGGCAATGTCGGTGCCGCGACCGGCCCCGACGACGCCGCAGAAACCGCGTTCCTGCCGACCGGCGACAGCGTGGCACTGCCGTCGACACGCAGCGGAGCCCTACGCGCACCGACTGTGCTGTCGGTGGATGTGAACACCGTCGTCGTCGACGGCCGACGCACACTGCGGACGACCTTCACCTACCAGCACGACGTGCTGACAGCGGACGACGTCACCACCATCGCCGACCGCTGGGCCACGGAACTGGGAGCCGTCGTCGCGGCCCTCGCCGACGAGACGCCCGGCCCCTCGCCGTCGGACCTCATCGCCCTGCCGCTGAGCCAGGACGAGATCGACGAGCTCCGCGCCCGTCACCCCGGCGCCGACATCTGGCCGCTCACACCACTTCAGGAGGGCCTGTACTTCCAGGCCGAGCTCGGTTCGACCGGCACCCGCGACACCCGGGGCGCGGACGGTCACGGCGGTGCCGGTGATCCCGCGGGCGAGATCGACGTCTACATGACGCAGGCCGTGATCGAGCTGGCCGGAGACCTCGACGTGTGGCGACTGCGCGACGCGGCGCGCGCCCTCCTGGCTCACCATGCGGTGCTGCGCTCCGGCTATACCCGCAGCAACCGGGGTACGCCGGTCGCCGTGGTCGCTCCCGACGCCGAACCCGAGTGGGCGACCATCGATCTGCGTGACGCCGGCCCCGACGGCGCAGCACGACTGGACGATATCGCCGCCGAGCAACTCCGGGTGCCGTTCGTCCTCGACGAGCCGGCCCTCATCCGATTCGCGCTCGTCGTCCTGCCGACCGACGACACCGGGCTGACCCGTTCGGCATTGATCGTCACGAACCATCACCTGCTCGTCGACGGATGGTCGGGCCCGCTCGTCCTCGGCGACCTGTTCGCCACCTACTTCGCCGGCCGGCCGATCACCACCGGTACCCCGGACTTCTCCGAGTTCCTCCGCTGGCTGGCCCGCCGCGACGACGGCGCCGGTCGCGACGCGTGGGCCGATGCCCTCGCCGAACTGGACGGGCCCACCCTCGTCGCACCGGGGCGGATCGCCACCGAGAGTTCACGGCCCCACGACCACGCGATCGACGTCGATCCCGAGATGACGGATGCGATCGGTCGCGCTGCGCGCAGGCTCGGGGTGACGACATCGACGCTCCTGCAGTTCGGATGGGCGGTGCTGCTGTCGCGGCTGACCGGGCAGCGGTCGGTCGTGTTCGGTGAGACGGTCGCCGGACGCCCGGCCGACATCGAGGGTGTCGAGCAGATGGTCGGCCTGTTCATCAACACGGTCCCGGTCGCGGTCACCGTCGATCCCGATCAGTCGATCGATGCCGCGGTGCGGCAACTGCAGGAGGCCAAGACCCGGCTTCTCGACCATCAGCACCTGGGCCTGGCCGACATCGCGGCGGCGGCGGGACACCACATCCTGTTCGACACCCTCACCGTGTACGAGTCCTACCCGGTGGACACCGGTGCCCTCGCCGAGGGCACCGGTGGGACGGACGAGGGATCATCGGCGCTGTCGATCGCCGAGGTCCGCACCGGTGATGCCACGCATTACCCGCTCAATCTCGTGTCGGCGCCGGCACGAGGGGACGACGCGACCGGCCCCGTGCTCACCCTGCAACTGAAGTATCTGCCGGATGCGTTCTCCGACAGCCAGATCGAGCATCTGTCCCGGATTCTCCAGCAGATCCTCGCGCACCTGAGCGCCCCGGCCGGCGGGTACCTCCGCGACATCGACCTGTTGTCGTCGGCCGACCGCGACATCGTGCTGGACTGGTCACGCGGTGCGGTCGTCGACGTTCCCGACGAGTTCGTCGGCGACGCACTCGCCGTGACCGCAGCCCGGACACCGGACGCGATCGCGGTCGTCGACGGTGATCGGACGATGACGTACGCAGAACTGTCGTCGCACGTCAATCGTCTGGCGCGCGCACTGATCGCCGAGGGTGTCGGACCCGACGTCGCGGTGGCGGTCTGCCTCCCGCGATCGGTCGAGATGATCGTCGCGGTGCATGCCGTCGTCGTCGCCGGTGGTCAGTACGTCCCCATCGACACCGAGGCGCCCGCCGACCGTGTCCGCGACATGCTCGAGACCGCCTCGGTCGCACGGATTCTGGTCGGTCGCGGCGATCTCCCCGACGGTGTGCGATCCGCACTCGACCACCCGCCCACCGTGCCCAGTTCTTCGCCGACCGGGTCCAGTTTCGCGCCGAGCGTGCCCAGTTCCTCGTCGATCGTGCCCAGTTTCGCGCCGACTGTGCCCAGTTCTGCGCAGACTGTGCCCGATGGGCGCGACGCTGGACACGATGAGCGAGATTCTGGGCACGATCGGCGAGATTCTGGGCACAGTCGGCGAGATTCTGGGCACGATCGGCGAACAGACGTGCGCATCGGGATCCGCGTCGTCGACCTCACCGACCACACACCCGCCGACCACACCCTCGCCGACCACACCCTCGCCGACCACACCCCCGCCGACCACACCCCCGCCGACGACACGCCGCTACGTCCGGACGAGCACGGAATCCGACGACCGGATCACGCCGTGTACACAATGTTCACGTCCGGCTCGACCGGCCGACCGAAGGGTGTCACCGTCGCGCACCGGGCGGTCGTCAACCGACTGCGCTGGGGCATCGGCGAGTTCCGGCACGTCGATGCCGACGTGACCACGATCCTCAAGACGCCGTACACCTTCGATGTCTCGGTCCCGGAGCTGTTCGCCCCCTTCATGATCGGCGCGAAGGTCGTCGTCGCCCGGCCGGGTGGCCACGCCGACCCGACCTATCTCGCCGGCCTCATCGCCCGACACGGCATCACCGCCATCGACTTCGTCCCGTCGATGCTGGCGGCGTTCCTCGACGTCGTCGACGACGACCGCCTCGCCGCGATGACCGGTCTGCGCCACCTGTATCTGGCGGGGGAGGGACTGCCGCCGTCACTCGTCGCAGCGGTGCGCCGACGACTGCCACGCGTCGAGATGTACAACCTCTACGGCCCGACCGAGGCCGCGATCGAGGTCACCGCGCAGGATCTCGACCTGGTCGACGAGCACGCGCCGGTGGTGCCGATCGGATCGCCCGTCTGGAACACCGATGTCTGGGTGCTCGACGACCGGCTGCGGCCCGTGCCGCCCGACATCGCCGGCGAACTGTACCTCGGCGGCGCACAGATCGCGCGTGGCTACGCCGCACGCGGTGCACTGACGGCCGAGCGATTCGTCGCCGACCCGTTCGGTGCCCCGGGCGCGCGACTGTATCGCACCGGTGATCTCGTGCGCTGGAACGTGCATGGGGGAGTGGACTACCTGGGGCGCACCGACTTCCAGGTGAAGCTGCGTGGCCAGCGAGTCGAGCTCGGCGAGATCGAGGCCGTGATGTCCTCGGCGCCGGGCGTGGTGCATGCCGCCGCGACGGTCGCCTCCTCGGCGGGTGGGGCCGAACATCTCGTCGCCTACCTGTCGGCGGGTCCCGACGCCGTCCTCGACCTCGATGAGGTCCGTGACGTGGTGTCGGCACGACTACCCGGTTACATGCGCCCGACGGTGTGGATGATCCTCGACGACGTACCGCTCAACAGCGCGGGCAAACTCGACCGACGGGCACTGCCGGAACCGGAGTTCGCCGGGGGCGACATCGTTGCGCCGTCGGGTGGGGTCGAGGAGACCATTGCGCAGATCGTCGCCGACGTCCTGGGTCTCGACGACGTATCGGTCACCGACAGCTTCTTCGACCTCGGTGGCAATTCCCTCTCGGCGACCCGGGTGACCGCCCGCATCGGTGCCGCGCTCGACGCCGACGTCGCCGTCCGGGATCTGTTCGAGGCGCCGACCGTGCGCGGCCTCGCCCGCCGCATCGAGGTCGGTGGCGCCGACCTCGAACCCCTCGTCGCCGTCGGCCGTCCCGCCGAGATCCCACTGTCCTTCGCGCAGCAGCGGATGTGGTTCATCAACCAGTTCGACCCGGACTCCACCGCCTACAACATCCGCCTCGCGGTGCGGCTGACCGGAGATCTCGACACCGCCGCTCTCCGTGAGGCCTTCGCCGACGTCGTCGAGCGACAGGAGGTCCTGCGCACGGTCTACCCGGCAACCGACGGGGTCCCGCGTCAGGAGATCCTCGACATCGATTCCGCGCGCGCCGGATTCGACTGGCGGGTCGTCGACGACGCGGACGATCTCGCCCGGGCCGTCGACACCGGGTTCGATGTCACGACCGCCCCGCCGCTGCGCGTGCGCCTGTACGCAGAGTCCGCCGGCAGTCACCTCCTGGTCGTCGTCCTGCACCACATCTCCGGCGACGGCGAGTCCCTCGCGCCCCTCATCGGCGATCTCGCCATCGCCTACGCGGCACGGCGCGAGGGCACCGCACCGCGGTACCTGCCGCTGCCCGTGCAGTTCGCCGACGTGTCGCTGTGGCAACAGCGGGTGCTCGGTTCGGTCGACGACGACGAGTCGGTGCTGGGCACCCAGACCGCCTACTGGGAACGGCAACTCGCCGATCTCCCGGACGTGCTGGAACTCCCGTCGGATCGGCCGCGGCCGGCGGTGGCGTCGGCGCGTGGCGCCCGCCGTGATCTCGTGATCCCCGCCGACATCGCCCGCGCGGTCACCCGGCACGCCTCCGACCGCGGCGTCACACCGTTCATGGTGCTGCATGCCGCCCTGGCGGCGGTGCTGTCGCGACTGTCCTCGACCACGGACATCGCGATCGGCACCCCGGTCGCGGGCCGCGGCAGGCGCGAGCTGGACGGACTCGTCGGGATGTTCGTCAACACCCTGGTGCTGCGGACGGAGGTCGACCCGGCTCGGGCATTCGACGAGCTCCTCGACGACATCCGCCGTACCGACCTGGACGCATTCGAACGTGCCGCCGTCCCGTTCGAGTACCTGGTCGACCGGCTCAATCCCGTCCGGTCCGAGGCGTTCGCGCCGCTGACGCAGGTGTGGCTGAACGTCGGCGGCACCAGCGCGGGCAACGCGATCCTGCCGGGTCTCGACGTCACACCCGTCGACGACGCCGGCACGGCGGTCGCACGGGTGGATCTCAGCGTCGACTTCGGCCCACCGCCGAGCGGCCTCGATGCCTGGCACTACGTGATCACCTATGCGACCGACCTGTTCGACGACGAGCGGGTCGCGCAGATGGGCGACACGCTCGTCCGCGCACTCGCCGCCTTCTGTTCGGCTCCGGCCGCCGCGATCGGCGACGCCGACATCCTGCCCGGAGTGGCGCAGGTGGACTCGTGGACCGCCGGCGACACCGTCGACGTCCCCGACCGGACGCTCGGTGACATGGTCGCTGCGCGCGTCGCAGAGGAACCCGACGCCGTCGCCCTCGAGTTCGAGGGTCGGTCGGTGAGCAATCGCGAGTTCGGTGCCCGGGTGTCGGTGCTCGCCCGGAATCTGATCGCGAACGGTGTTGGGCCGGATGTGGCCGTCGCGGTGAGTGTCCCGCGGTCCGTCGAACTCGTGGTCGCCCTGCACGCGGTGATCGCCGCGGGTGGTCAGTACGTGCCGATCGATCCCGACACACCCGCTGATCGCGTCGTCTACATGATCGACGTCGCCGGAGCCCGGGCGATCATCGTGTCCGGAGATGTTCCGGCCGGTGTCGACCCGGCCGTCACCCCCGTGATCGACCTCGATTGTGCTGCACCGCTGAATGAGTCGACGGCTCCCGTGACCGACGCCGACCGCCTGGGCACGGTGCGCGGCGGACACGCGGCGTACACGATCTTCACCTCCGGCTCGACCGGCCGTCCGAAGGGCGTCACCGTCACCCACGACGCCATCGTCAATCGACTGTCGTGGATGCAGGTCTGGTATCCGATCGACACGACCGATGCCGTGGTGCAGAAGACGCCGGTCACCTTCGATGTCTCCGTCTGGGAGTTGTTCTGGCCGTTGACCGCCGGGGCCACGCTGGTGATCGCGCGACCCGACGGTCATCGGGATCCCGCGTATCTGGCGTCGCTGGTGCACTCGGCCGGAGTGACCACCGCGCATTTCGTGCCGTCCATGCTGGCGGCCTTCGTCGACGTGGTCGGGCCGGACGGGATGGCCGAGCTGACGTCGCTGCGTCGGGTGTTCACCTCGGGCGAGGCCCTGGCGCCGACGGTGGCGTCCGCCGCGCTCGAGGGCTGGCCGCAGGCCCGCATGATCAACATGTACGGGCCCACCGAGGCGGCGGTCGACGTGACCGTGCACGAGGTCGGTGCGGACGACGCGGTGGTGCCCATCGGGCGCCCGGTGTGGAACACCGCGGTCCGCATTCTCGACTCACGACTGCACCCGGTTCCCGCCGGGGTACCGGGCGAGCTCTACCTCGCCGGTGTCCAACTGGCCCGCGGCTACACGTCGCGGCCCGATCTCACCGCGGACCGTTTCGTGGCGGACCCGTACGGTGTGGCCGGCGACCGCATGTACCGCACCGGCGATCTGGTGCGGTGGACCGGCCCGGAGAGCGGGTCGGGTGCCGGAATCGGCGAGGTGGAATACCTGGGACGCACCGACTTCCAGGTGAAGCTGCGTGGCCAGCGGGTGGAGTTGGGGGAGATCGAGTCGGTCCTCGCCGCCACCCCGGGTGTCGTGCACGCGGCTGCGCTCGTCACCGCGGGGCCGGGTGGCGGCCAGCTCGTCGGCTACATCGCCGGCGAGACGGTCGACCTCGACGTCGTGAAGGATCGTGCGGCTCGCGCCCTCCCGCAGTACATGCGACCCACCGTGTGGTCGGTGCTCGGCGAGATGCCGTTGAACGCCGCCGGAAAGATCGACCGCCGGGCCCTTCCGACACCCGAGACCGGAGCCGGGACAGATGAGTTCGTGGCCCCCGACAGCGACGTCGAACAGACGATCGCCGAGGTGGTCGCCGATGTTCTCGACGTCGAGACGGTGTCGGTCACCGCCGGGTTCTTCGACATCGGGGGCAACTCGCTGTCGGCGACCCGGGTCGTCGCACGTGTCGGCGAGGCGCTCGGGGTCGACCTCCCCGTTCGGATCCTCTTCGAGGCGCCCACCGTGCGAGGACTCGCCGAGGCGGTGTCGTCGACACCGACGGCGCGCACCGTACAACCGCTGGGCCCGCAACCGCGGCGCGATCCGATCCCACTGTCCTACGCGCAGCAGCGGATGTGGTTCATCAACCAGTTCGACCCGTCGTCACCGGCGTACAACATCCCGGTGGTCCTCCGGTTGTGTGGGCATGTCGACCTCGACGCGATGCGCGCCGCCGTCCGGGACGTCGTGGAACGCCACGAGGTGCTGCGCACCATCTACCCGGCCGACGCTGCAGGTGTGCCGCGCCAGGACATCCTCGGGGCGACCGAGGGCACCATCGATTGGGAGGTCACCGGCGAGGAGTCCGCGCGATCGATCCTGCGCCGCGGTTTCGACGTGACGATCGAGACACCGCTGCGAGTGCGCGTTGCGCCGCGTCACCGCACCGGCGAAGCCGAGCAGCCGGAGCACCTGTTGGTGCTCGTCACCCATCACATCGCCTCGGACGGCGAGTCGGCGCCCGTGCTGGCGCGCGATCTGGTCACGGCGTATCAGGCACGGCGCAACGGCACGCCACCGGCATGGTCGTCGATGCCGGTGCAGTATGCCGACTTCGCGGTGTGGCAACGCGAGCAGTTCGGCGACCCGCACGAGCCCGACTCCGTCATCGCCCAGCAGGTGGCGCACTGGACCGACGTCCTCACCGGTGTGCCGCAGGTGCTCGATCTGCCGACGGACCGGCGTCGTCCGGACATCCCGAGCCGGGAGAGTGCCGAGACGGTCTTCACGATCCCGGGCGACGTCCGCGACGCCCTGGCGCGCACGGCACGGTCGCACGACATCACGCTCTTCATGGCGCTGCATGCGGCGCTGGCCGCACTGCTCGGGCGGCTGTCCTCGACCACCGACATCGTCGTCGCGACCGCGGTCGCCGGCCGCGGATCGCGATCGCTCGACGACCTGATCGGCATGTTCGTCAACACCCTCGCGCTGCGTACCGACGTCGACCCGGATCTCGGTCTCGACGTGCTGCTCGACGCCGTGCGCCGCACGGATCTCGACGCGTTCTCGCATGCCGACGCCCCGTTCGAGCAGGTGATCGAGGCACTCGATCCGGTCCGATCCCAGTCCTTCGAGCCGCTGGCGCAGACGCTGTTCACCTACGACCAGTCGGATGGAGGGGCCGCCGACGATGTCGTCGCCGAGATCGACGGTCTCACGATCACCGCCGAGCGATCCTCCGCCGCGGCCGCGAAGTTCGACCTCAGTATCGGCATCCACGATTCGGGCGCCGACATGGTCGGCAGGATCGCGTACGCCACAGACCTTTTCGATGCCGACACGATCGAGAGGTTCGCGGGGTTCTACCTGCGGATCGTGTCCGCCGTCGTCACCGATCCCGGCATCGCGGTCGGCGATGTCGACCTGCTCGACGACACGGAACGGGCGACGATCGTGAGCCGCGGGACCGGCGAGGCGACGGACCGGGGCGATTCGACCCTGGCCGACGTTCTCGCCGGCGCCGCGCGAGAGAATCCCGACGCCGTGGCCATCGAGACGTCGGGGGACCGGCTGACGTATCGCGAATGGACGCATCACGTGACGGCGTTGGCCCGCACTCTGATCAGCGCCGGCGTCGGTCCGGACGTCGCGGTCGTCGTCAGCATCCCACGATCGAGCGCGATGGTCGTCGCCATCCATGCGGTGGTCTGCGCGGGCGGCCGATTCGTGCCGATCGAGCCGGACACCCCGCCGGATCGGGCCGTGTACATGGCGGCGACCGCAGGTGCGGATCTGGCGCTCGTCACCGATGCCGGCGGGTCGTCGGACACCCTGTCGGCCGACATCCCGCGCATCGTCGTCGACCTGTCCGGTGATGTTCCGTCCGACGAGCTCTCCGAGCCGATCACCGACGCCGAGCGCACCGCGCCACTGCGGGCCGACGACGCGGCCTACACGCTCTTCACCTCCGGGTCGACGGGCCGACCCAAGGGTGTGACCGTGTCCCATCGTGCGGTCGTCCATCGACTGGCGGCGGATGCCGAGATCTTCGATGTGCGTGCCGGAGACGGGGTGTTGCACAAGACCCCGCTCGCCTTCGACGCATCGGTGCGTGAGCTGTTCCTGCCCGCGCTCACCGCGGCCCGCATGATCGTCGCCGACGACGGCGGCCACCGCGAGCCGACACACATCGCGGCGATGGCGGCGCGCCACGACGTCACCCTGATGCACTTCGTGCCGTCGATGTTGTCGGCGTTCCTGCAGGCACTCGACGACGCGGAACTCCTCCGTCTGCGCACGGTGCGCACGATCCTCACCGGCGGCGAGACATTGCCGCCGGCCCTGGCGTCGGCGACGCTCGAGGCGTTCCCGTCGGCACGGCTGTTCAACCAATACGGGCCGACCGAGACCACCATCATCGTCACCCACCACGAGGTCGTCGCCGGTGACACCGTGGTGCCCATCGGTCGACCGATCACCAACACCACCGCCCACGTCCTCGACGACCGTCTGCGGGTCGTACCCGACGGTGTGGCGGGTGATCTCCACATCGGCGGGATCCAGGTCGCGCGAGGTTACGAGAGCCGTGGGGATCTCACTGCCGAACGGTTCGTCGCCGATCCGTTCGGACCGCCGGGTGCGCGGCTGTACCGAACCGGCGACCGCGCCCGGTGGAGCAGGCCGGACGGACCGTCCTCGGCGCCGGAGCTGGAGTACCTGGGCCGCAGCGACTTCCAGGTGAAGCTGCGCGGACAGCGCCTCGAACTCGGCGAGGTGGAAGCCGTGCTCCGCTCGGTCCCGGGAGTGGTGCACGCGGCGGCGACGGTGGTGACCGCGCCGGGTGGCGGACGCCACCTCGCGGGATACCTCGCCGGCGTCGACGACTCCGCCGGTGCCGTTGCTGCGGTCGCATCGGTGTTGCCCGACTTCATGCGCCCGACCGTCTGGGTCGTCCTCGACGAGATGCCCCTCGGCGTCGCCGGCAAGATCGATCGCCGCGCCCTGCCGGTGCCGACATTCGGGACACCCGGCACCGGACATGTCGAGCCGGAAGGCGAGACGGAACGACAGATCGCCGCCGTCTTCACCGCGGTCCTGGGTGTGCCGCGGGTCTCGGTCACCGACTCGTTCTTCGCGCTCGGTGGCGACAGCATCGTGTCGATCCAGCTGTCATCGTTGCTGCGTTCGGCAGGGCTGACGGTGTCGCCCCGAGACATCTTCGAGCACACCACGGTTCGCGGGATAGCCCGGGCGATCGCCGACCGCGAGGTGGCGACCCTTGCCGAGTTCGACGGAGGCGGTGTCGGCGACGTCGAGCTCACCCCGGCCGTGTGGTCGATGATCGAGCGCTCCGGCGACGCAGCCGACTTCGCCGACTTCTCCCAGTCCGCGCTCCTCGTCCTCCCCGAGGATCTCGCCCTGGCCGACATCCGGGTGATCATCGATGCCGTCGTCGCGAATCACCCGATGCTCGCCGCGTCCCTGTGTGAGGCGGACGGCGAGTGGATCATGACCGCCGGCACCGGTTTCGACGCCGACACGGCCGTCCGCGAGATCCTCACCGACGCCGCCGTCGGGGACCAGGAGTTCACCGACGTCGTTCTCGACGCGCATGCGCACGCCCTGGCCCGACTCGACCCGGCACACGGCCGCCTCGTCGACGTGACCGCCATCCGATCGGCACCGGGGACCGCATCACGCGGACGGCTGCTCATCACCGTCCATCACCTCGGCATCGACGTGGTGTCGTGGTCGGTGCTCCTTCTCGAACTGAACACCGCACGAGCACAACGCGACCACGGACAACCGATCCGGCTCACGGCGGAGTCGACGTCGATGCGGCGTTGGGCGGCTGCACTGCGCGACACCGCAGAGGCCCGCGACGACCTCGCGTTCTGGCAGGCGCGTCTCCCGGCGACGGCATCGCCGCTGGCGGCTCGGCTCGACCCGGCGCGCGATCGCGTGCGGACGGTGGTGACGCGCGAATCCGTCGTGGACACGGGACTGTCGGACGCGGTGCTCGCGCGCATACCCGCGGCCTTCCGCACCGGGACCCGCGAGGTCCTCGTGGCCACACTGACCGAGGCGGTCGCGCGGTGGCAACGTCGAATCGGCGGTACGGGCGCGGACGTCGACACCGTGTCCGTCCTGACCGAGAGTCATGGGCGTCACGAGGAGATCGCGGACGGGGCCGATCTGTCCCGCACCGTCGGCTGGTTCACCGCCTATGTCCCGGTGACGGTGGTTCCGGGCAGCAACATCGGGGAGTCGGTGAAGGCCGTCAAGGAGTCGTTCGCCGCACTCACCGATCAGGGGATCGGATTCGGCGCCATACGCTTCGGGCCGGACGCGCCACTCCGCGACCGGCCCCTCCCGCCGATCCTGTTCAACTATCTCGGCACCGCCGCCGATGGCGGGGCCCGTCGCGACGACCTCGGCTGCCGTACGGGCTCGATGCCCGGTGAGTCGGGTGGCCTCTTCACCTTCGCCGACGATGCGCCCGTCCTTCCGGGGTCGATCACAGGCGCCATGGCCGCCCCCGCGCTCTCGGTGCAGGTGTTCGTCGGCGCCGACGACACCGGTCGACGGCTGCACACCGTGCTGTCGTTTCCGCGGGCCGTCCTCGGCGACGACGACGCGGCCGAGATCGCCGACAACTGGATCACCGCCCTGGGCGAACTGACCGAGTTCGTGGACACGGCCGAGGACATCGGCCTGACACCGTCGGACATCCCCGGAACCGAACTGGGGCAGCGCGAGATCGACGAACTCGCCGATCGGTTCCCCAGGGCGGACATCTGGCCGATGACGCCGTTGCAACATGGTCTGTACGTCGAGTCGGCGCGCTCCGCGTCGGACATCGGGACCGCCACAGACCTGGACATCGATGTCTACGTCGCCCAGGTCGTCCTGCATCTCGGCGGAATCGTCGACGAGTCCCGCCTCCGCCGTGCCGCCGAGCATCTCCTCGACCGCCACGACGTCCTGCGCTCCGTCTACGTGCAGACCGCCCAGGGGACCGTGGTGACCGTCGTGCCACCGGCCGCCGATCTGCCCTGGCACACCGTGGATCTGCGTAACCGCGCACCCGCGGACGCCGATGCGGCTCTGGCCGACCTGGCGATCGTCGAACGGGTCAACCGATTCGATCTGCACCGCGGACCGCTGATCCGATTCGTCCTCGTCCGGCTGCCGAGTGACGACGACTCGCCGCGATCGGCCCTCGTCGTGACCAACCATCATCTCCTGTTCGACGGATGGTCCGGCCCGCTCGTCCTCGCCGACCTCGTCCGCGGCTACCTCGCCGGTTCCGCCGACGACCCATCGCCGCTCGGCTTCGGCGACTACCTCCGTTGGCTCCACCGCCAGGACCACGCCGGAGCCGTCCGCGCGTGGGCGGACGAACTCCCGGCCGTCGAGGGACCGACCCTGGTCGGTTCCGGTGCGGTCGCCACCCGCGACGAGATGCCGCGCCAGCACGCGGTCCTGGCCGGGTCGGAGATCACCGAGGCGCTGCGGTCGGTCGCACAGACCGAGGGGACGACCCTCAGCACACTCGTCCAGCTGGCGTGGGCGATTCTGTTGTCGCGCATGACCGGACAGCGGACCGTCGCGTTCGGTGAGACCGTCTCCGGGCGTCCGCCCGAGATCGACGGAGTGGAGCAGGCTGTCGGCCTGTTCATCAACACCCTGCCCGCCGTCGTGGACTGCGACGCGGACCGCAGCATCCGTGAGTCGATCGCCGATCTGCAGACGCGACGTACCCGCCTGCTCGATCACCAGCATGTGGGGCTGTCGGAGATCGCCGCGGTGACACCGGGGCTCGGCTTCGACACGCTGATGATCTTCGAGTCGTACCCGATCGACTCGGACGCCGTCGCCGACGGCAGTCGCGCGGCGGGGCTCGACATCACCGGCATCGACGTGGCCGACGCCACGCACTACGTGTTGAACCTGTACTGCACACCGAGCGACGACGACCTCAGCATCAACCTGAAGTACCTGCCCAGTGCGTTCGGCGACGACGAGGTGGTGGCGCTGGCGCGGTCCGTCGTGTCGATCCTCGCCACCATCGCGAGGGCACCGGAGACCCGTCTCGGCGACATCGACCTGCTGTCGGATCTGGATCGCGCCGCGGTGACGCAGGCCGCCGCCGGACCCGAGGTCAGGATCGAGCCGGACACCGTGGCCGACCTGATCGCCCGGCAGATCGCAGCCACCCCGGCGGCCACCGCACTCGTGTTCGACGACGGGCACGAGGTGACCTACGGGGAGTTCGGTGCACGTGTGGCGACCCTGGGCCGCCGGCTCATCGATCTGGGAGTCGGCCCTGATGTCGCTGTCGCCGTGTGCATCCCGCGATCGCTCGAGATGATGGTCGCGATCCACGCGATCGTCGCCGCCGGGGGACAGTACGTGCCGGTGGACACCGACATCCCCGCCGAGCGGGCCGAGTACATGCTGGCGACGGCCGCCGCGGCCGCCGTGCTGGTCGGCGGTGGAGACGACGGCGTCGGACTGCGTGCCGCGGCCGAGACCGCGGGCATCGCCGTGATCACCGTCGACGCGGCGACACCCGTTGCCGACGATGTCGCACCGATCCGCGACGACGAGCGCCTCGCGCCGGTGCGTCCCGACAACGCGGTGTACACCATCTTCACGTCGGGTTCGACCGGCAGGCCCAAGGGCGTGACCCTGCCGCACGCCGCCGTCGTCAACCGGTTGTGGTGGGGGCTCGACCGATTCCCGCTCGATGCGACCGACCTGGTGGTCCAGAAGACCCCGTACACGTTCGATTGTTCGGTTCCGGAATTGTTCGCCCCGTTCGTCGTCGGCTCGCGGTTGCTCGTCGCACGTCCCGGCGGCCACGCCGATCCGGTCTACATGGCCGACCTGATCGCCGACCACGGCGCCACGATGGTGCATTTCGTGCCGTCGGTGCTGTCGGTGTTCCTCGACGTCGCCGGTGCCGAACGGCTGGCCCGGCTGACCGGCGTCAAGTACCTCTCGACGACCGGTGAGGCGCTCCCACCCGCCGTCGCGTCGGCGACGCGGACGGCGTTGCCGCAGGCCGAGTTCTACAACCTGTACGGTCCCACCGAGGCGGCCGTCGAGATCACCTATGAGCGCATCGGGACCGGGATCGCCGAGCAGTCGGCCGAGTCGTCGGTGCCCATCGGCACACCGATGTGGAACTCCACCGCCCATGTCCTCGACGACCGGCTCCGGCCGGTCCCGGCAGGCGTCGCCGGGGAGCTCTACCTCGGCGGAATCCAGCTCGCCCGCGGCTACGCCGACCGCGCCGACCTCACCGCCGAGCGGTTCGTCGCCGATCCGTTCGGGCCGCCGGGCACACGTCTCTACCGGACGGGTGACCTTGTCCGGCGCCGCGCGGGATCCGACACCACCGACGGTGGTGACTCGCTGGAATACCTGGGACGCACCGACTTCCAGGTCAAGCTCCGCGGCCAGCGGATCGAGTTGGGCGAGATCGAGTCCGTCCTCGCGTCGGCACCGGGCGTGGTCCATGCCGCAGCCACCGTCGCGTCCGCGCCGGCCGGGGGCGAGCACCTCGTGGCCTACGTCGCGGGAGCCGATGCGAATCACCGACCCGACGTCGACGACGTCCGGGACGCGGTGGCCGTCGCGTTGCCCGACTACATGCGTCCGACGGTGTGGATGGTGCTCGACGAGATCCCGCTGAACTCCGCAGGCAAACTCGACCGCCGGGCGCTGCCCGAGCCCGAGTTCGGGGCAGGCGAGTTCGTCGGCCCGGCCACCGCGACCGAGGAGGCCGTCGCGCAGATCTTCGCCGACATCCTCGGCATCGAGCGGATGTCGGTGACCGACAGCTTCTTCGACCTCGGCGGCAACTCGCTCACCGCCACCCGTGTGGCGGCCCGGGTCGGCGATGCACTCGACGCCGACGTGCCCGTCCGTGCCCTGTTCGACGCTCCGTCGGTCCGCACCCTCGTCGAGCGCATCCGGCCCGGTGACCGTCGTGCCGTGGCGCCGATCGGATCGCTGCCGCGTCCCGACCGCATCCCGCTGTCGTTCGCCCAGCAGCGGATGTGGTTCATCAACCGGTACGACCCGGGTGCCGCCACCTACAACATTCCGGCGGTCCTGCGACTGACCGGACACCTCGACACCGATGCCCTGCGGGACGCAGTCCTCGACGTCCTCGGACGACACGAGATCCTGCGGACGACCTTCCCGTCGGATCAGGGACGCCCGTACCAGTCGATCGCGGAGATGTCCGCCGTTGCGGCCGACCTGCCCTGGGCCGTCGTCGACGACCCGGCAGACGCACTGGCCGCCGCCGCAACCGGATTCGACGTCACCGCGCAGTGGCCGATCCGCATCCGCCTCGCCACCGGTGACGGCGCGATCGACACCGCCGATCACCTACTGGTCGTCGTCGTCCATCACATCGCCGCCGACGGCGAGTCCGTGCGGCTGCTGGCGCGCGACCTCATCGCCGCCTACACGGCGCGCGCCGCCGGCGACGCACCGGCGTGGAGCCCTCTGCCGGTACAGTTCGCCGACGTCGCCACCTGGCAGCACACCGTGCTCGGTGCCGCCGACGTACCCGGATCGCTCCTGGCCGAGCAGGCCGACCACTGGCGGGACCGGCTCGCCGGACTGCCCGATGTCCTCGAGCTGCCCACCGACCGACCCCGGCCCCGCGTCGCGTCGATGCGCGGCGCATCGGTGTCGTTCGACATCCCCGCCGACCTCGGACGCCAGATCTCGCGACTCGCGCATGCGCGCGGGATGACCGAGTTCATGGTCCTGCATGCCGCGCTGGCGGCCGTGCTCGGCCGGCTCGCCGGCACCGACGACGTCGCGATCGGCACCCCGATCGCCGGCCGGGGGGATCCGCTCGTCGACGACCTCGTCGGGATGTTCGTCAACACCCTGGTGCTGCGTTCGGTCGTCGAGCCGTCGCTGACCGTCGACGAGTTGCTCACCGGCGTCCGCGCGACCGATCTCGATGCCTTCGCCCACGCCGACATCCCGTTCGAGCAGGTGGTGGAGCTGGTCGATCCGGTCCGTTCGGAAGCCTTTGCGCCCCTGGTCCAGACGTTGCTCGCCGTGGATCAGACCCCGGTCGACCGGATGGCGCGTGGCGCGGATGCGGCCGCGGACGACATCCGGGTCGGTGACCTGGGGATCACCGCGCTGGATCCCGAGGTCTGCTCGGCCAAGGTCGATCTCACCGTCGCCGTCGCCGCCGGGGCGGGGGACTGGGCCGGATCGATCACCTATGCGACCGACCTCTTCGACGAGGCATCGGTTCGACTGCTGACGCGACGTCTGGTGAGCTTCCTGCGCGCCGCGGTCACCGACCCGGCGGTGGCGCTGGGCGATGTGGACCTCCTCGACGCCGACGAGGCGACCGCACTCTCCCGCGTCTCCGGCGGACGCGGCACCGAACCCGCCGTGCTCGCCGATCTGTTCGCCACCGCGGCGCATCGGTGGCCTGAGCGCGTCGCTGTCCGCGACGCCACCGGGCGTGCGCTCACCTATGACGACCTCGACCGACGATCCGACCGACTGGCCCGATGGCTCCGTGCCCAGGGGATCGGCGTCGAATCCCTCGTCGCCCTGGCCGTCGGCCGATCGACCGACCTCCTCGTCGCGATCTGGGGCGTCGCCAAGTCCGGTGCGGGATACGTGCCCATCGATCCCGACTACCCGGCCGCCCGGATCGCCACGATGGTCGAGGACTCCGGCGCCGCCCTCGGCCTGACCCTGTCGACCGTCACCGACCTGCCCGACGACACGGTGGCCTGGCTGACCCTCGACACCGGCGAGGTGGCCGCAGGGATCTCCGCGACTCCCGACGGTCCGCTCGCCGACGACGAGCGCCCGGCGGTCCGGCCCGACAACGTCGCCTACGTCATCTACACCTCCGGGTCGACCGGCCGGCCGAAGGGCGTCGCCGTCACCCACAGCGGACTCGCGAACTTCGCCGATCAGGAACTCAGCCGCCTGGGCATCGACAACCCGATGATCGAGCAGCCGGACACCGCGCCGCGCGTCCTCGGGTTCGCGTCACCGAGTTTCGACGCCTCGGTACTCGAGTACCTGATGGCCACCGTGTCCGGCGGATCCGTGGTCTACCGCGCCTCCGACGCGGTCGGCGGCGATCTTCTGCAGTCCTTCTGCGCCGGGCAGCGGATCACCCACACCTTCCTCACCCCGACCGTCCTCGCGACGCTGGATCCGCAAGCGTTGCCGGATCTCTCGGGCCTGATGGCCGGCGGCGAGGCGGTACCGACGGCCATCGTCGACGACTGGTCGCCACATGTCGCGGTGCACAACCTCTACGGACCGACCGAGACCACCATCGGTGTGACCCTGTCCGCGCCGATGCGACCGGAGGAGCCGGTCAGACTCGGCACGCCGTTGGCCGGCCTCGGTCTCACCGTCCTCGACGCACGGCTGCACCCCGTGCCCGTCGGTGTCGTCGGCGAGCTGTACGTGACCGGACCGGCGCTCTCACGTGGATACCACGGTCAGCCGGGACTGACCGCCGACCGGTTCGTGGCCGCGCCGAACGGGGTGGCGGCGGACCGTGGTGGGTTGAACGCTGGTGGATTGAACGCTGGTGGATTGACCGGGGCCGCAGCGAACGGTGTTGCGGGCGAACGGATGTACCGCACCGGCGACCTCGTGCGATGGCGCCGTGACGTCTCCGGCGATCTCGTCCTGGAGTACGCCGGCCGCACCGACGACCAGGTGAAGTTGCGCGGTCTGCGCATCGAACTCGGCGAGATCGAGTCGGCGATCACCGACCATCCGGCGATCACCGCGGCGGTCGTCGTCGGGATCGGCGGTTCGGTGGCGACGGCGCTCGCCGCCTATGTCGTCGTCGACGGACACCGCGACGGTCCGATCACCGACGACAGTGCCACCGACGACAGCGTCGTCGACGAGGTGCGCGGACTGCTCGCAGATCGGCTGCCCGCCTTCATGATCCCGTCGTCGTTCACCGTCCTCGACGCCCTGCCACTCACCCCGGTCGGCAAGCTCGACACCGCGGCCCTGCCCGAACCGGTCATCACGACCGACACCGACGTCGCGGCGGACACCGACGAGGAACGGGCCATCGCCGAGATCTTCGCGGAGGTGCTCGGCATCGCGGATGTCGGTGCGACGACGGGGTTCTTCGAACTCGGCGGCAACTCGCTGTCGGCGACCCGAGTGGTGGCGCAGGTAGCCGAGTCGCTGCGCACGGATCTCGTCGTGCGCGATCTGTTCGAGGCGCCGACAGTGCGCGCTCTCGCCGCGCGCATCGTCGCCGGCCGTGGCGACGCATCCGGGACACCGGCGTCGGGGCAGCACGTCGAACCGTTGGTCGCGGGTCCCCGCCCGGCGCACATCCCGCTGTCGAACGCCCAGCAGCGGATGTGGTTCATCAATCGATTCGATCCTCTGTCGACCGCCTACAACATCCCGGTGGCGATGAGACTGTCCGGTGCACTGGATGTCTCGGCCCTGCATCAGGCTCTGCTCGATGTGATGGCCCGGCACGAGATCCTCCGCACGCGATTCCCGCAGGACCCCAACGGCCGACCCGAACAGGTGATCGTGCCGGTCGAGGAGTTGTCGTCGGCGTTCGACTGGGACGAGGTGCACACCGAGGTCGACCTGTTCGACGCGACCCGCGTCGGGTTCGACGTCACCGGCGAGCTCCCGCTCCGCGCCCGTCTCTACCGCGTGCAGGCGGGAGAGCACATCCTGCTTCTCGTCGCCCATCACATCGCCGCCGACGGTGAGTCCCTCGCTCCTCTGGTCCGCGATCTGACGGCCGCCTACCGCGCCCGGGCGGCCGGACAGTCACCCGACTTCGCTCCGCTTCCGGTGCAATTCGCCGACGTCGCGCTGTGGCAGCGGCGTGTGCTCGGGGCCGCCGACGACCCGGAGTCGGTCCTCGGGCGCCAGGCCGATCACTGGATCGAGACGCTGGCCGGGTTGCCGGACGTACTGGATCTCCCGACCGACCGTCCGCGGCCGTCGTCGGCGTCCATGCGCGGTGGACGCCTCGCACATCCGATCCCGCGCGAGGCAGCCGACCGGCTGACCGCGTTCGCCGGCGCCCGGGGAGTCACCGAGTTCATGGTGATCCACGCAGCGCTCGCGGTGCTGCTTGCCCGACTGTCCGCGACGACCGACATCGCCATCGGCACACCGACGGCGGGTCGCGGCCGGGCGGCCCTCGACGACATGGTCGGCATGTTCGTCAACACCCTCGTGCTGCGCACCGAGATCGATCCGGCAGCAACCTTCGACGAGGTGATCGACCTCGTCCGCCGGACCGACCTCGACGCCCTCGCGAACGCGGACGTGCCGTTCGAGTACCTGGTGGAGGCCCTCGATCCCGTCCGCTCCGACGCGTTCGCGCCGCTCACCCAGGTGATGCTGAGCGTCGACCAGAGCGTGGCGCGCGCCACCGAGACCCTCGAGGCCCTGTCATCCGACGCCACCGCACCCGACGGTCTGCGGGTCGAACCGGTCGCCGAACCCGGCGTCCCCCCGGCGCGTGTCGACCTGTCCATCGGGGTCTCCACCGACTCCGCGGGCGTGTACTCGACCGTCGACATCCTCTATGCCACAGATCTGTTCGACTCCGCGACCGTGCGGTCGATGGCGAGCCGGTTCGTCCGCCTGCTCGATGTGGTCACCGCCGGCCCGGGCGTGGCGGTCGGCGACGTCGAACTCCTCGACCGGGCGGAGCGCTCCGCGGACGTCGAGCGGGCCACCGGTCACGACGTGCTGGTGAGCGA
Source organism: Gordonia sp. ABSL11-1 (assembly GCF_030315685.1). Lineage (GTDB taxonomy): Bacteria > Actinomycetota > Actinomycetes > Mycobacteriales > Mycobacteriaceae > Gordonia. The sequence goes on from NZ_JASXSI010000003.1 coordinate 130,565, forward strand.
CGAGCTGCTGCCCGACATCGTCACGAGGCAGGCCAGGCGGATGCCGTCGGCCTCCGCGTTGCGCCTCGGCGACCGGACCGTCGACTACGCGGAGTTCGCCGATCGCGTCGCCGAGCTGGCCCACGACCTGATCGATCGGGGTGTGGGACCCGATGTGGCGGTGGGTGTGTGCATGCCGCGTTCGATCGAGATGGTGCTCGCCGCCCACGCGGTCGTCGCAGCCGGTGGCCAGTACGTGCCGATCGACATCACCGCACCGGCCGACCGCGTGCAGTACATGGTGACGACCGCGGGCGCCGGGCTCGTCCTGGTGTCGGCCGCGCACGGCGCCCCGACACCGGTGGCCGAGTCGTCGGTCGAGACGCTCGTCGTCGACGCCTCCGCACCGATCACCGGCGACACGACGCCGGTCACCGACGCCGATCGGCACGCCTCGCTACGGCCCGGTCACGCGATGTACACGATCTTCACGTCCGGGTCGACCGGTCGACCCAAGGGCGTCACGCTCACCCACGAGGCCGTGCTCAACCGTCTGTGGTGGGGCCTGCATCAACTGCCCATCGACGTGTCCGACATCGTTGTGCTGAAGACGCCGTACACGTTCGACTGCTCGGTTCCGGAGCTGTTCGCCCCGTTGATGATCGGCGCACAGACCCTGATACTCGAGGCAGACGGCCACCTCGACCCGGTGTACGTGGCCGAGCAGATCGCCGACCATCGCGCCACGATGGTGCATTTCGTCCCGTCGATGCTGTCGGTGTTCCTCGAGCTCGCCGGCACCGAACGGCTCGCCGCCCTCGACAGTGTGCGCATCCTGTCCACCACCGGCGAGGCGCTGCCGCCGGCGGTCGCCGCGCAGACCCGCGAACTGATCCCGGGCGCCGATCTCTACAACCTCTACGGCCCCACCGAGGCGGCGGTCGAGGTCACCTGGCAGCAGATCGACTCGATCGACGCCGATGCGCCGACCACCCCCATCGGTGTGCCGGTGTGGAACTCGACATCGCATGTGCTCGACGGGCGACTGCGGCCTGTCCCCGTCGGTGTGCCCGGCGAACTCTACGTCGGCGGCGTGCAGCTCGCCCGCGGCTATGCGGCACGTGCCGACCTCACCGCCGAGCGGTTCGTCGCCGATCCGTTCGGCGAACCCGGTGACCGCCTGTACCGCACCGGCGACCTCGTGCGCGTGAACCCGGCGGGCGAGCTGGAATACCTCGGCCGCACCGACTTCCAGGTCAAACTGCGCGGACAGCGGATAGAGCTGGGCGAGATCGAGTCCGTCCTCGCCGCGACCGAATCGGTGGTGCATGCGGTGGCCACCGTCGCCACCGCCCCCGGGGGCGGAGAACATCTGGTCGCGTATCTGGCCGGCGACGGAATCGACCTCGAGATCGTCCGACGCGAGGTCGCGCAGGCGTTGCCGGAGTACATGCGCCCGACGGTGTGGACCGTCCTCGACGACATCCCGCTCAACAGCGCGGGCAAACTGGATCGCCGTGCGCTGCCGGAGCCGGAGTTCTCGGCTGCCGGAGACCACGTCGCGCCGGCCGGGCACCTCGAGGAGACCATCGCCGGGATCGTCGCCGAGGTGCTCGGGGTCGAGCGCGTCAGCGTCGTCGACAGCTTCTTCGACCTCGGCGGCAACTCGCTGTCGGCCACCAGGGTGGTCGCGCGGGTGGCACAGGCACTCGACACCGATGTCCCGGTACGACGCCTGTTCGATGCGCCCACCGTCCGCGACCTGGCAGCCGGACTGACGCCGGGAACCGGCCGGCCGTCGGCGGGCATCGTCGCGGTCGCCCGGCCCGACGAGATCCCGTTGTCGTTGGCGCAGCAGCGGATCTGGTTCATCAACCGGTTCGACACGTCATCGTCCACCTACAACATGCCGATCATCCTGGGCCTCGACGGCCCCGTGGACGTCGACGCCCTCCGCGCCGCGATCGGCGACGTGGTGGCACGACATGAGACGCTGCGCACCACCTATCCGGAGACCGACGGCGTCCCGAGGCAGGATGTGCACCCGGCCGAGAGCGCCGAGGCCACACTCGACTGGGCCGTCGTCGGGGAGCGCGCCGAGATCGACGCCGCCGTCGGCGTCGGCTTCGATCTGGCGACGCAGTGCCCGATCCGGGTGCGGTTCTTCTCCGGTCCCGACGGCACCCATGTGCTCGCCGTCGTCGTGCACCACATCGCCGCGGACGGCGAGTCGATCGCGCCGCTCGTCCGCGACGTCGTGACGGCCTATGCCGCTCGCACGCGCGGACAGGACCCCGGGCTGCCCGACCTCGCGGTGCAGGTCGCCGACCATGCGCTGTGGCAGCGCCGCGAACTCGGCTCGCCCGACGACCCGACCTCGGTGATCGGCGGTCAGCTCGACTTCTGGGACACCGAACTCGCCGGGTCGCCCGACGTGCTGGAGATCCCCGCCGACCGCTCCCGCCCCGCGGTGTCGAGTGGACGAGGTGCGCTGGTCCGCTTCGAGATCCCCGAAGCAGTGGCCAGGCGCACGACCGGGCTCGCCCGACGGCATTCCGCCACACCGTTCATGGTGGTGCACGCCGCGTTGGCCACCCTGCTCGCCCGGCTGTCGGCCACCGACGACATCGTCATCGGTACGCCGGTCGCGGGTCGCGGACAACGCGCTCTCGACGACGTCGTCGGCATGTTCGTCAACACCCTGGTCCTGCGGACGCCGGTCGACATCGCCGCGCCCGTGGGCGACGTGCTCGACACGGTCCGCGCGGTCGACCTCGCTGCATTCGACCATGCCGACGTGCCGTTCGAGGCCGTCGTCGAGCGGCGCAATCCCGTGCGATCCGAGTCGTTCGCCCCGCTCTTCCAGGTGTCACTGACCTTCGAGGCGAACACGGTGCCGGACATGGCGGCGTCGACGCTGACCGCCGGGGACGTCGGCGGTGTCCGGATCACACCGCTCGCGCCGCCCGGGGTGTCGGCGAAGGTGGACCTCACCGTGACCGTGTCCGTCAGCGACGACGGGCCGTGGCACGGGTCGATCATCTACGCCACCGACATCTTCGACGAACCGACCGTCGACACCCTCGCTCGACGGCTGATCGACGTGCTCGACACCATGACCGAGAGTCCGGAAGTCGTGGTCGGCAACATCGACCTGCTCGACGTCGACGAGCACGATCGGCTCGTCCCCGTCGCGGGTGCGCCGTCGGCGACACCATTGCTGCTGTCCGATCTGTTCGACCGGACCGCGCGGCAGCGGCCCGACGCGGTCGCCGTCGTCGACGCCGACGGCCGGTCGGCGACCTATGCCGAACTGGACCGTCGCTCGAATCAATGGGCCCGACAGCTGATCTCGGTCGGCGTCGGACCGGACCGTCTCGTGGCGGTGGCGATCGGTCGGTCGGTCGATCTGCTGACGGCGATCTGGGCGGTGACCCGCGCCGGCGGCGCCTTCGTCACCGTCGACCCCGACTATCCCGCCGACCGGGTACAGATGATGATCGCCGACAGCGGCGCGGACATCGGGCTGACGAACGCGGACGCCACCGGCCCCGACGCGGCACATCCCTTCGACGCCGATCCGGCGCAGACCGGGATCGACTGGCTGCGGATCGATGACGCCGACATCGTTGCCGCGCAACCGGACACCGCACTGGTATCGGACGAGCGCCGTGGTGTGACGCGGCTCGACAACCTCGTCTACGTCATCTACACCTCCGGATCCACCGGCCGTCCGAAGGGTGTCGCGGTGACCCATCGCGGTCTGCACGACTTCGTGTCGACCTCCAACGGGCTGATGGGAATCGGTCCGGATGCACGGGTTCTCGGCTTCGCGTCGCCGAGCTTCGACGTCTCCGTCTCCGAGATGGTGTCGGCGATGACGGCGGGCGCCACACTCGTGTACCGGCCGCCTGATGCCGTCGGCGGCGACGAACTGCACCGGTACATGACCGACCAGCGGATCACACACGCGATGCTGACCACGAGTGTGCTGGCGACCGTGCCGTCGCACGGACTGCCGGATCTCGTCGGGCTCACCACCGGCGGCGAGGTCGTCGGACAGGCGTTGGCCGACGAATGGTCCGGTCGCACACCGACACTGAACGGCTACGGCCCGACCGAGGCGACGATCGCCGCGACGCTGTCGGAGCCGATGGTGCCCGGCGCACCCGTGCGGATCGGAGATCCGCTGAGCGGGGTGCGGCTCGTCGTGCTCGACCACCGGCTGCGTCCGGTGCCGGTGGGCACGCTCGGGGAACTCCACATCATGGGTCCGTCCCTGGCCCGCGGCTACCTCGGCCGGCCCGCGCAGACGGCGAGCAGTTTCGTCGCCGCACCGTTCGGCGCACCCGGCGAACTCATGTACCGTACGGGCGATCTCGCCAGGTGGACGATCGCCGCCACCGGGGAACTCGGCCTCGAGATCGATGGCCGTAGCGACGACCAGGTCAAGCTCCGCGGTCTCCGCATCGAGCTCGGGGAGATCGAGACGGTGCTCGCCGAGCATCCCGCCGTACGTCGCGCGGTGGTCCTCGGCGTCGGCGATCCGGTGTCGTCGCTGACGGCCTATGTCGTCGGCGACGCGGACACCGATGTGGACGCGCTGCGCGCCCATTTGGGTCGCCATCTCCCACGGCACATGATCCCGTCGTCGTTCACCGTGCTCGACACGCTGCCGCTGACCCCGGTCGGCAAGCTCGACAAGCGTGCACTGCCGGCGCCGACGATCACGGTCGCCTCCCACGTCGAACCGGCGAGGGACTCCGAGCGGCTCGTCGCCGACACCTTCGCCGAGGTCCTCGGACTCGAGCGGGTCGGCGCGACGGACAGCTTCTTCGACCTCGGCGGCAACTCGCTGTCGGCGACCCGGGTGCTGGCACGGCTGCGTGAGCGGTCCGTCGAGATCGAACTCGCCTGGCTGTTCAGCGATCCCACGGTCTGCGGGGTCGCGGCCCGCATCGACGGCGACGACGCGGGTGCGGTCGTCGGGGAGGTGGTGCTGCCGCTGCGCCGCGACGGCGCGCGCGCACCGCTGTTCTGTGTTCATCCGGCCGGTGGTCTGGCCTGGTTCTACGGCGGGCTCGCGCCGCACCTGGTGGACCGGCCGATCTACGGCGTGCAGGATCCCCACGTGGTCACCGGGGAGCCCGCCGCCGAGTCGATCGAGGAACTCGCGCTGCGCTACCTCAAGGAGATCCGGCAGATCCAGCCCGACGGGCCGTACCACCTGCTCGGGTGGTCGCTCGGCGGCCAGATCGCCCACGCCATGGCGGTCATGCTCCAGCACGACGGCGACGAGGTCGCGTTCCTCGGCATCATGGATGCCGTGGCGCCGGCCGCGGCGACGTCGACGGACAGTGTGCCGCCCGCCCTCGACGATGCCCCCGGTGGTGTCGAATCCGTCGAGCCGACCGGAGAGCAGGCGGGTGCACTCGCCAACGACCTGCTCGGCGGGTGGCGCGACCTGTTCGACCTCCCCGACGACGTCGCCGCAGCGACCCCCGAGGACGTGGCGGAGATCGTGCGGGAGCAGATCGCCGCGATGGGTCTGCTGCGCGAGGACCAGGTCCAATGGGTGATGGACAGCTTCGACGCGGCGGGCCGGATCGGGGCCGGTTACCGCCCCGATGTGTTCGACGGCCCACTGTCGGTGGTGACCGCCACGGCGGACAAGACCGACCCCGCGGGCGTCCGCGCGTCCTGGCGTCGACACGTGACCGGTACGATCACCAATATCGATGTCGCCGCCCACCACCTGGGACTGGCCGACGCGGTGGTCCTGGAGACCCTCGGACCGTGGCTCGACAGGCAGTTGGGGGACCGATGAGGAAGGGCCGGTCGACGACCGGCATGGCCACGCCGGTGGCGGCAGACGACCGTCACCACCAGAGATAAGAGCGAGAGGAACGACCGAGCAATGACCAACCCGTTCGACGACGAGAACGGACGTTTCTACGTCCTGGTGAACGATGAGAATCAGCATTCGCTGTGGCCGACTTTTGCCGACATCCCGGCGGGATGGACGAAGGTCTTCGGTGAGGATTCTCGGGCTGCGTGTCTGGAGTATGTGGAGAAGAACTGGACGGATCTGCGTCCGAAGAGCCTGATCGACGCCATGGAGGCCGACAAGGCCGCCTCCGGCGACGCCTGAGGTAGATCACGACCGCACGGGCCGGCAGAGATCAGGAAATCCTGATCTCTGCTGGCCCGTTGCCGTGACAGCGGCCGCGACATCTGGGACGATTTCTGCACAGGGAGTCAGCAGGGTTCTTCGTCGGTCGTGGCCGGAGGGCGCCTCGCCGCTCCCATGGATCTGCCGAGAGCGGGACTGACATGGTCGGTGACAACGGACTATGGAGAAGCGAGCCGTGGGGGAGCGGGCGGTTGCTCGCGACACAACGGGAGGTCCGGCGCCGTGCCGAGATCGCCCCCGGACTCACCGCGGTCCGGTTCGGTGGGGAGTCGGCCACCTACGGCGATCTCGCCGAGGCGTTCACCGGTTACGACACCGTCGCCGAGCGCAACGGACTGGGCGTCGGATCGTCGGTCGTCGCCTCGATCCTGCACTGTCTGCCCCGTATCGGGACGCTCGGTGAGCCCGGCGCCGTCGCCGGCGCCACCGGACAGGTGGTCGAATGGCTCGCCCGGGACATCGACGACGGCTACGAACAGATCGGCATCGTCGGCTGAGAGCGTCCGCCAGAGGAGTCACGCGCCTCAGCGGGCGGTCGCGGCCTTCCGGTAGCCGCGCAGTGCCGGGTAGATGCACACCCCGATGATCACGATCGTCCAGATCGCCACCTTGATGACGTCGTGACCGGCGGGTTCCCCGGTCGCGAGCGCACGCATCGCCTCGATCGTCGGCGTCATCGGCTGGTTCTCCACCACCGGTTGCAGCCACTCCGGGTAGGCGTCGATCGGAGAGAAACCGGAATTGAAGAACATCAGCACGCTCGAGACGAGTGACAGCAGCGGGACGAGGGGCGCCGACGGCTGCGCGCTGACCGCCAACGCCAGGACGAGGGTCGCGTAGGCGACGCCGAACATGAGCGAGACGCCGAAGATCCCGGCGACCGCGCCGACACCACCGGTGATGTCGAAACCGATCGTCGTCCCGACCGCGACGAGCAATGCGGTGACCACCACGATCCGGAAGACCTCGCTCAGCAGACGAGAGGTGAGGTCCGCGGCCCGGTTGATCGGCAAGACGTAGAGCCGCGCGAGGAGACCTGTGCTGCGTTCCTGATTGAGCCGGATACCGGCCGCCACAGATCCGAACATGGCGCTGACGAGGATGACCAGGGGGACCGTGCCGTACGTGCTGTCCTCGCCGGTGGCGCTGCCGATGGCATCACCGAGGACGACCTTGAACATGATCAGGGTCAGGATCGGCACGATGATGAGCTGGATGAAGGTGCCCTTGTCGCGCACCATCACCGAGATCTGCCGCCACGCGAGCACCCCGCTCTGGGCCGCCCAGGCGCGTACCGACCCCTCGGCGGGGCCCGATGCCGGGTCGGTGCCGGTCACGGCGAGGCTGGTCATCGGATCATCCTCCGCACGCCGATGCCGGTGAGGACGACGCCGGCGACGGCCAGACCGACACACCACCAGATGGTCGGGGTCAGCACCTCGAGGGTGGCTGTGCCGTCGCTGAGGGCCCGCATCGACGTCGCGAACTGTGAGATCGGCTGATTGCGGACGAACGGCTGGATCCAGTCGGGGAACTGGCTCTCGGGCACGAATCCGGTCGACAGCATACCCAGGATCAGAATCGGCAGCGACAGTGCCTGGCTGGTCGCCTCAGGACTGTTCGACAGTAGTCCGATCGCGTCCGCGAGCACGGCGATCAGGATGCCGACGGCCATCACGACCACGAACAACCCGACCGTGTCGAGCACGCTGCCCGCCGGGCGCCATCCCATCACCAACGAGGTGGCCGCCGCGCAGACGACCGAGATCGCCAAGAGCACCGTGTTGGTGCCGAGTCGCGCGAGCGTGGGTATCGCGGCGGGCATCGGCATGGTGCGGAAGCGGGTGTTGATCCCCTTCGTGGTGTCGACGGCGGCGCGCATGGCCGCCGACGACGCGACGAAGCTGACCGACTGCAACGAGATGATCGGCATCAGGAACGCCGCGTAGTCCATCGACGGATCGGAGTCCATGATCGCCCGCAACGGGAGATAGAAGCAGATCGCGAGCAGGATCGGCGCGACGAAAGCGAAGATGATCTCGCCGTTGCGGATCATCGCGGCGAGGCCTCGGCTCGTGAGGGTCCACCACTGCACCGACGCGCGCGTCCGTGGACGTTCGACGGAGACGGATTGCGTTGTCACGTCGAGGATTCCGGCCCGTCGGTGGCAGCTGTGGTCGTGGCGGCGGTGGTGTCACCGGTGCGCGAAGCGTCGGCCGTGGACGGATCGGTCAGGGCGAGGAAGACCTCGTCGAGGCTGGGCCGCCGGAGCGCGACGTCCGACAGGCGGATGCCCGCGGTCGTGGTGCGCTGCACGATCTCCACCAGGGTGTCCGCGCCGTCGGGGGCGGGCACGGCGACCGATGTCGCGGCGTCGGTATCGGCGGGGCCGTCGGTGATCAGGTCGTCCAGGCAGGTCGTCAGACGTGGCAGGTCGTGCGGGTCGGCCGGAGTCACCTCGTAGTGCGAGGCGCCGGTGGCGGCCTTCAGCTCGTCGGCGGTCCCCGAGGCGATCACGCGGCCACGATCGATCACGACGATGTGGTCGGAGAGCGTGTCGGCCTCTTCGAGGTACTGGGTGGTGAGCAGGGTGGTCACGCCCTGATCGCGCAGTGATTCGACGAGGTTCCACACGTCCTGGCGGCTGCGCGGGTCGAGGCCGGTGGTGGGTTCGTCGAGGAACACGACCTCGGGCTGGGTGACCAGACCGCATGCGATGTCGATCCGCCTCCGCATGCCGCCGGAGTATTCGCCGACCTTGCGTTTCCCGGCAGCCGTGAGGCCGAACGACGTCAGCAGCTCGTCGGCACGCGCCCGGGCCGATGACTTCGACAGCCCCATGAGCCGTCCGAACAGGATGAGATTGTCGCGACCGCTGAGCGCCTCGTCCAGTGCCGCGAACTGCCCGGTCAGCATGATGGACCGACGCACCCCGGCCGCATCGGAGGCGACGTCGTGACCCGCGACGAGCGCGGTCCCGCCGTCGGGTTTGAGCAGCGTGCAGAGCATGTTGACCGTCGTCGTCTTGCCGGCGCCGTTGGGGCCGAGCAGCGCCAGGATCGATCCCTTCTCGACCGAGAAGCTCACGCTGTGGACCGCGACGTGCTCACCGAACCGTTTCTGCAGGTCGACGGCCTGGATCGCGTACTCGGGGCCGGATTCGTCGGGGCCGGGCATGTCGGCGGGCACATCCTCGGCCCGATCGGGGAGCGTCGCGTCGTCGGTGGCGTCGTCGGCGGTCGCGGTGGAGGTGGCGACACCGGTGGCCGGGGACCGGTCGTCGACGACGGTGTCCGAGTCGGCCCGCGCACCGGACTCGGCTTCCGTGCGGGCCGTCGCACCCGCCGCGCGTGTCCTCGAGCCCGGAATCAGAGTCTGCGGGTCCGGACCTGCGTCGTTGCCGCTATCCGGGGACACGATCTGCCATCCGGTGGCCACGCTGGTCGGCGACGCCGGGGTCCCTTCGGGTACGGTCGGCAGAGGAATTGTGGGTGCATCGTCACCCGGCACGGCCGCATGGCGGGGTCGCGCCGGTCGGTCGGTGCCCGCTTTCGCGGTGAGATCTCTGTTGTGGTCGCGGGCACCGGCATCGTCGGGGCCGATCCGGTCAGGAGCGGGGTCGGGTGCGGCCCCGGAGTGACGGGCGGAAAAGCGCGAGGGATCGACAGGAAGGTCGCCGGAGGTGAGCACATCCGGAACGCTGACGGACAGCATGCTGTCGGCCGGCTCACCGTGGGCGGGTCGTCGTGGCGGCCGCGTGTCGGCACGATGGTCGGTGGAGGTCACCGAGTGGAAGGCGGCGGACGACAATGGCGTGGGTGCGGTCGTCTCCGATGCAGTCGACCCGGGTGCAGTCGTATCGCGTGCAGCGGTCGTCTCGCGGGACTGCTCGGCCATCAACTACTCCTCTCGGGCCACCTCGGTTGCCGGAGCACACGGCCGGACGAACAAGACACGCGCACCTGGGCGCCGGCGACGTACGGCCTGGCGTCACACCTCGGACTGGGGGAGAGCGTCCGTGTGGGCCAGGGTACCGAAATCATCGCCGATGTCCTCGCAGGACTGTCGTCGGAGGACACGAAATCATTACGACTGCGATCACAATGTTCATACGTTTGGTGGACTCGGTCGACCGATCGGTAACGAACCGGGTGGCCAGATCGAAATCCTATCGTGAGCCAGTCCGTGATCAGCGATTTGTGAGGCCACGGGGACGCTCTGCCATTCAATCGAATCATGGTGAAGTTCGTTGTGAAAGGTGGATAATGACGCACACTGTTGCGAGGGAACAGCCTTCCCCCGGAACAGACAGCCCAACACGGTTCCGGTGTCGGTCGAACCGGCCGATGCCTGATCGGGCTGGCCGATGACCTGGAAGAGAGAGGCAATGGGGTCAGTCGACAACTTCCACGACGGCACTGAGTCCGAGCTCGTACCTCTGGAGCTCACCGCTGCGCAGCGAGGAATGTGGTTCGCGGAAAATCTGTCGGCAGACTATTCCGTCACCGTTGCGCAATATCTCGATATCCGGGATCAGGATCGACGACTGGATCGCGAGCTGTTCCGGCGCGCAGTCGTCGACAACGGGCGTGCACAGGAGTCGGCGTTCACCAGGATCGTCGAGGTCAACGGCATCCCGATGCAGGTCGTCGACCAATCCCTCGACAATGATCTCGAATACCGTGATTTCCGTGGTCATTCCGATCCGGCGGCCGCCGCGATGCAGTGGATGAATGACGATTATCAGCGGCAAATGGATCTCCGCACCGACAAACTCGTCGTTTCCACACTTCTCCAGATCGCCGATGATCGTCATTTCTGGTATGTGCGCGCGCATCATATTGCGCTCGACGGATATGCGGGATTGATGGCGGTTCAAGATGTCGTGAATCGATATAATGCGGCGGTCGCCGGAACAGAATATTCGGCAAAACCCGGCGCGTCGTTGGCAGAACTCGTCGAGGACGACAAGAAATACATCGAGGGCACCCGCCGCGTGTCGGACCGCGACTACTGGGTCGACCGGGTCCGTGACCTGCCGGAGCGGGTCACCCTGGCCGAGAGTTCCGTCGCCGCCGAGCTGTCCCCGCGCAACATCGTCGCCGGCTCCGAGCTGACCGCTGCGCAGCAGGGCGAACTCGATCGCGTCGCCGCCGACCTCAACACCTCGGCCGCCGTTCTCCTCACCGCCGGGTTCTCCGCCTACCTCGCCCGGATGGCCGGCACCGACGACGTGGTCCTGAGCCTTCCCGTCACCGGCCGGGCGACCGCCAAGATCAAGCGGGCGAGCGGCATGCTCGCCAACATGCTTCCGGTGCGCGCGCGCGACATCTCGCATCTGTCGATGCGCACGCTCATCGATCAGGTCACCCTGGAGCTGACCGGGGCGTTACGACACCAGCGGTACCGCTTCGAGGACATCCGCATCGACGCCGGACTGAACGACGCCAACACCGCGTCATTCGGTCCGATCGTCAACCTGATGTTCTTCGACAAGCCCATCGAGATGTCCGGCGCGAGTGTCGATTACCAGATCCTGACGTCTGGCATCCTCGAGGATCTGCGGCTCAACGTCTATCAGGCGAGTCCCGGGGCGCGACTTGTCGTCGACTTCCACGGCAACCCGAATCTTTATTCCGAGGACGAACTCCGCGGCCATCTCGAGCGGTTCCTGATCTTCCTCGACCGTCTGTTCTCCGACCTCGACGCGCTCGTCGGCGCCGTCGACCTGCTGCGCACCGACGAGAGCGCCGCCCTGGTCCGCCTCGGTGAGGGGCCGGCGCTGACCGAGCCCGTCACCGACACCCACCTGCTCGCGGCGTTCGAGCGCACGGTGCGCGACCACCCGGACGCGACGGCGGTCGTGTTCGAGGACCAGATCTGGACGTATGCGCAGTTCGATCGGCTGCGTCGCACGCTGGCCGATCACCTCGTGGACGCCGGGGCAGGCCGCGGCGACCACGTGGTGGTCGCGCTCGACCGCGGTGTGGCGCAACTGGCGGCCATCTATGCCGTCCTGACCGTCGGGGCGGCATATGTCCCCGTCGACCCGGCGCAGCCCGACGAGCGGCGCGCGCTGATCGTCGACACCGTGTCGGCACGGATCGTCCTCGACGCGGCGCGGCTGGCGTCCATCGGATTCGATGTCCGCGACGGCGACGCCGAACCCGGCGAGCACGAGGTCGTCGGCGGCGGTCCGGAAGCGGCCTACGTCCTGTTCACCTCCGGCTCCACCGGTACGCCCAAGGGCGTCCAGGTCGCACACGGCGCGGTGCTCAACCGTCTCGCCTGGATGCAGGAGAACTATCCGCTGACCGCGGGGGACCGGGTGCTCTACAAGACCCCGTTCACCTTCGACGTCTCCGTTTGGGAACTGTTGTGGCCGTTGGCCCGTGGCGCTGCGATGGTGATCGCCCGGCCGGACGGTCACCGCGATCCCGAGTACCTGCTCGACCTGATCACCGCATGGCAGGTCAACGTCGCGCACTTCGTGCCGTCGATGCTCGACGTGTACACCGAGGTGCTGATCAACGACGGCCACCAGACCCTGTTGCCGCCATCCGTGCGTCGCGTCTTCACCTCCGGTGAGGCACTGCCGCGACTCCTGGCCGACCGCGTGCTCGGCGGCTCCTCCGCGGAGCTGGTCAACCTCTACGGGCCGACCGAGGCCGCCATCGACGTCACCGAGTACCGGGTCGTCCCGGGCGACGGCCCCGTCCCGATCGGTCGTCCCGTCGCCAACACCGACGTCCTCGTCCTCGACCCGCGGCTGCAGCCGGTACCCGTCGGCGTCGCCGGTGAGCTCTACCTCGCCGGTTGTCAGCTCGCCGACGGTTACGTCGGTCGTGCCGATCTGAGCTCGGACCGGTTCGTCGCGAACCCCGTCGGCGGGCCGGGCGCCCGGATGTACCGCACCGGTGACCTCGTGCGCTGGGCCGCCGACGGACAGATCCAGTACCTCGGCCGCACCGACTTCCAGGTCAAGATCCGCGGCCAGCGCATCGAGCCGGGCGAGATCGAGGCCGTCCTCGACGGCATGCCCGGTGTGGACGCGACCGCCGTGGTCGCCCGCACCGACCTCGGCCCGGGTCCGGTCCTGGTCGCCTATCTGCGCTCCGACGACGACTCCGTCAGCGAGGCCGCCGCCCTGGCCTGGTGCCGACGACACCTTCCGTCGCACATGGTCCCGTCGGCCGCCGTCCTGCTCGAACAGTTCCCGATCAACGCGACCGGCAAGCTGGATCGCAAGCAGCTGCCGGCACCGGAGTTGCGGCCGGTGGTCGGCTATGAGGCTCCTCGCACGCCGGTCGAGCAGACACTCGCGATGCTGGTCGGTGAGATGCTCGGCGTCGATCAGGTCGGCCTGCGCGACAACATCTTCAAGCTCGGCGGCGACTCGCTGATGGCGGCGCGCCTGGTCTCGCGCGCGCGTGTGGAGCACGACGTGCGGGTGGATCTGACCGACGTGTTCACCTCGGTCGACGTCGGCGAGATCGCCGAACGATCGCGCTCCGGCGGCACCGACGGCCGGCCGGCGCTGACCCGTGTGCACCCGCGCCCGGAGACGATCCCGCTGTCGCACGCGCAGACCCGACTCTGGTTCGTGAATCGCATGGATCCCGGTGCTGCGACCTACAACATGCCGGGCGCGGTGCGCCTCGGTCACGAGGTCGATGTCACCGCGCTGCAGCAGGCCCTGGTGGACCTGGTGGAGCGGCACGAGAGCCTGCGCACCCGGTTCGGGTCGCAGGGGGGTGAGCCGGTCCAGGAGATCCTCACGACCGACGAGGCACTGCGATTCCTCGACATCGAGGTGGCCGTCGTCGACGATCGCCTCGACGAGGTCCTCACCGGCGAGGCCGCCCGCGGATTCGATCTCGCCCACGACATCCCGTTCCGTGCACGCATCCTGTCCGACCGGCACGGCGTCGTCGTGATGGTGGTGCTCCACCACATCGCCGGTGACGGATTCTCCCTCATGCCGCTGATCCGTGATCTGTTCGCCGCGTACTCCGCGCGGCGCGAGGGTGTGCAGGCCGGACTCGCGCCGCTCGAGGTGCAGTACGCGGACTTCGCGATGTGGCAGCAGCAACTCCTCGGTGACTCCGACAACCCGACCGAGGTGGCGGCCGAGGGCCTGTCGTTCTGGCAGGACGAACTCGCGGACCTGCCCGGATTCCTGCCGCTGCCGACCGACCGGCCGCGCCCGCACGTGGCGACCGGTGCCGGTGGCTATGTCGACACCGTCATCGACGCCGACCTGGCCGCGGCCATCCGCACCCTCGCGCGTGATCACAACGTCACCCCGTTCTCCGTGCTGCACACCGCGTTCGCGGTGCTGCTGACCCGCTGGGCCGAGGTCGACGAGGTCGCGATCGGCACCGCCGTCGCGGGCCGCGACGAGCCCGAGACCGTCGACCTGGTCGGCATGTTCGTCAACACGGTGGTGCTGCGGACCGCGCTGCGCCCCGACGACACGACCGCACAGCTGCTCGACCGCGCCCACACCACCCGAACCCGCGCGATGCGGCACGCATCGATCCCGTTCGAGCGGGTCGTCGAGGCCGTCTCGCCGGAACGCTCGGCCGCGCACACCCCGCTGTTCCAGGTGTCGCTGACGATGCATCCCGGTCAGGCGGCCGCCCTCGACGAGTGGGTCGATTCGGCCGAGCTTCTCGATACCCGTGTGCCCGCAGCCAAGTTCGACCTGTCGGTCACGGTGACCGATCAGGTCGGGGCGTCCGGCTTCGAGGTCGAACTCGCCTACGCGTCCGATCTGTTCGATCACCGCACCATCGAACGGGTCGGCGCGCAGCTGATCACCGTGTTGCAGTCGATGATCGACGCGCCTCACCGACCGGTCGGCACCATCGACCTGCTCGGCACCGGAGACGTCGCCGAGCTGACCGCACCGGCCGAGTCCCGGGTCATCCCGGAGACCCTGCGCGATCTGCTGTTCAACGGTCTGGTCCAGTCGAACCCGGCGGCGGTGGCGATCAGCGGCACGTCCACGATCACCTGGTCTACGCTGGAGGCCAACTCGAATCAGCTTGCGCGCGAACTGGTGTCGCGCGGTCTCGGTGCCGGCGACGTGGTGGCCATCTGCATCCCGCGGTCGCACCTGTCGGTGACGTCGATGATCGCGGTGGCGAAATCGGGTGCCGCGTTCGTCAGCATCGACCCCGGTCATCCGCCGGCCCGCCTGGCCGAGATCCTCGCGGACAGCGGGGCGTCGATGGGACTGACGTCGGTCGCCGTCCGCGCGCAGGCCCCGGCCGGCGTGGAGTGGCTGGCCGTCGACGACGAGACGGTCGAACTGCAGCTCGCCGGCCACAGCGGTGCACGACTGCACAGTGACGAACTCCGTCGCGTCCCGCGCGTCGACGATCTCGCCTATCTCATCTACACGTCCGGCTCCACCGGACGACCGAAAGCCGCCGCCGTCAGCCACATCGGTCTGGCCAACGTGGTCGCCAACCAGAAGAAGATCCTGCGTCTCGACCAGCGCTCGCGCGTGCTGCACGTGGCCTCACCGAGCTTCGACGCGTCCATCTTCGAGATCCTCATGGCGTTGGGCACCGGAGGCGAACTCGTCATCAGCCCGACCGGTGTGTACGGCGGCGACGAACTCGCGTCGCTCATCGACCGGCACCGGGTGACCCACGCGGTGATGACCCCGTCGGCGCTGGGCACCCTCGAGCCCGCCGCAGTCCCCAGTCTGGGACGCGTCATCAGCGTCGGTGAGGCCTGCCCGCCGGACCTGATGCGCCGCTGGGCACGCGCGGGGCGCGCGTTCTTCAACCTGTACGGACCCACCGAGGTCACCATCTGGGCCACCGCTGCGGGACCCATGCACGAGGGCGACGAGGTCACCGTCGGCCGCGCCGTCCCGGGAGTCGGCGCGCTCGTCCTCGACCAGACGCTGCGCCCGGTCCCCGAGGGCGTCCCGGGTGAGCTGTACCTGTCGGGTATCCAGCTCGCTCGTGCTTATCATCGCCGAAGCGATCTGACCGCAACACGTTTCGTGGCCAACCCGTTCGGTGCCGGTGAGCGGATGTACCGGACCGGAGATCGCGTGGTGCGCACGGCCACCGGCAATCTACGGTACGTCGGCCGAACCGACTTCCAGTTGAAGATCCGCGGACTGCGGATCGAGCCGGGAGAGGTCGACGCCGCGATCCTGCATCACCCGCTGGTCACCGAGGTCGTGAGTCTCGGCGTTCCCGGCCCGGGCGGTGAGGACGTGCTCGTCGCCTACGCGAAACTGGTCGATGGCGCCCCGGCCGAGCCCAAGCGCATCCTCGAGCAGGCCGCCACGCATCTGCCGGGCTACATGGTTCCCCACGCGCTGGTCGTGGTGAAGGAATTCCGCCTCACCACGTCTGGCAAGATCGACCGGAAATCCCTTCCGCCGGTGGACTTCACCGCATCGCTGCCGTATCGGGCGCCGAGTTCGCAAATGGAGGCGGTCGTCGCCGGGATCTTCGGTCAGGTGCTCGGGCAGGACCGGGTCAGCGCCGATGCCGACTTCTTCGACCTCGGCGGCAGCTCCCTGTCGGCCACCAAGGTGACGTCGCGGCTGTCGGCGCTGCTGGATCGTCAGGTCCCGGTCAAGCTCCTGTTCGAGCGGCCGACCGTGGCCACCCTGGCGCAGGCGCTGGCCGGCGGCCCGACGGGTCAGAGTGCGCCTCCGTTGCTGGCCCGCAGCCGTGCCGAACTGGTGCACGTCTCGGAGATGCAGCGCGGGCTGTGGCTGGTCAACCGTGCCGACCCCGATTCGGCCGCCTACAACGTGGCGATGGCGCTGCGTCTCACCGGAGATCTCGACGTGGCCGCACTGCAGCTGGCCACCGCGGACATCGTCCGGCGGCATGAGTCGCTGCGCACCACCTACCCGATGATCAACGGTGAGCCGATCCAGGTGATCATGCCTGCGGACGTGGTCGAGAGCGATCTCACCGTCGAGTTGCGCGAGGTCACAACCTCTCTCGAGGCCGCGATCGCGGAGGTCACCGGTGCCGGCTTCGACATCGCCACCCGCCCTCCGGTGCGGGCGGTGCTGTTACGGATCGCCTCCGACGAGCACATCCTGGTCTTCGTGGTGCACCACATCAGCGCCGACGGGGCGTCGATGTCGCCGCTCGCTCGCGACCTGATGACCGCGTACGCGGCGCGGAGCAACGGTGCCGAGCCCGCGTGGAAACCGCTGCCGGTGCAGTACGCGGACTTCAGCCTCTGGGTCTCCGAGCGGCTGGCCGTGCTCGACGCCGACGGCGTCACCGAGGGTGAGCGTCAGCTCGCCTACTGGGACGAACGGCTGGCGGGCGTGCCGGAGCGACTGGAACTGCCGTTGGATCACCAGCGGCCGAAGTCGCCGAGCTTCGCCGGTGATGCGGTGAACTTCGAGATCCCCGCGGCACTCGTCGGGCTGCTCGAGAATGTCGCCCGGCAACACCACACGACACTGTTCATGGTCGTGCACGCCGCATTCGCGGTCCTGCTCAACCGCATGTCGGGTCGCGACGACCTGGTCATCGGTACGCCGTTCGCGGGCCGCGGCGAGCAGAGCCTCGACGACGTCGTCGGCATGTTCGTCAACACGCTGGCACTGCGGACCCGGGTCAATCCGGGTGAGCAGTTCGTCGACCTGCTCGAACGCGTGCGCAACGACGATCTCGCCGACATGTCGCACACCGACGTGGCGTTCGACAACATCGTGTCGCGCACGTTGCCGAAGCCACCGACCTCGTACAACCCGATCTACCAGGTGATGCTGGCGTTCCAGGACGTCGACTTCCCGACCCTGCAGTTCGATCGGCTGACCGTGGCACCGGTGCACGAGGAACTGACGTCGGCGAAGGTCGATCTGCAGCTGACGCTGTTCCCCAACGATCCCGACCGGGACGAGCGTGGGGGAGCGATGCGGGCTCAGTTCCTCTTCGCCACAGACCTTTTCGAACGCACCACGATCGAGCGGCTGGCGTCACGCTATCTACAGGTGCTCGAGACGGTCGCCGCCGATCCCGAGCACGTCGTCGGCGAT
Source organism: Gordonia sp. ABSL11-1 (assembly GCF_030315685.1). Lineage (GTDB taxonomy): Bacteria > Actinomycetota > Actinomycetes > Mycobacteriales > Mycobacteriaceae > Gordonia. Next base: position 148,780 of record NZ_JASXSI010000003.1, read on the forward strand.
GTCAGCATTCGGCTGTCCGACGAGATCATGTCCGCGGCGCCGGAATCCGACTCGGTCGAGGTCAGCTTGGCCGACCTCGTGTCGGAGGCGGCGGCGGCCGACCCGACAGCGATGGCGGTCAGCGGCGCCGCGACGCTGACCTTCGGTGACGTCGACATCATGACGCAGGCAATGGGACCCACTGCGCCAGACGCGGATTCGGCGCTGACGATGGCGCTGATGACCTTGGTGCCGGGCCTGGCCGAGGCCGGGCCGGAAGGCTTCGACGGTCTCCTCAGTGAGCTGCGGGATCGGGCCCGAAGCGTGGTGACACAGAACGAACATTCGACGGATTCGGTTGAGTCGGAAGGCAGCGAGCGAACGTGACGGAGATCGGCTTGGACGCAGTAGACATTTCTACGGGATGGGGGCGGCGTCCGCCGACGCGAGACCTGATCACCATTGCGGCCCAGCTCGAACCGGGTACTGTAGCGCTGGCCGGGACCGCCTCGCCGGTGACGTTCGCCGAACTCAACGGCCGGGTCGCGCCCACCGCGTCGGTGTTCGCCTCGCGCGGCCTGGACACCGAGGCGGCCGTCAGCGCGATCGTCACCGCGTTGATCCCCAAGGACGGACTCGATCCGGCAGGTATCGCCGCGGCGATCCAGACCGCGATCGACGACATCCGCGAACGCGCGTACGCCGTCGCCGGCACCACCGACTGGGGTTCCCTGCCCGGCATCTTCCGGTCGGCGGTGCATCGCTTCGGCGATCGCGTCGCGATCACCGACCTGTCCGGCGGTGCGCTGACCTACCGTGAGCTCGACGACCGCTCGGATGCCGTGGCCTCCGGGCTCCTCGCCTCCGGTGTCACCACGGGCAGCGTGGTCGGTCTGGCGACCCCGCGCACCGTCGACGTGATGGTCGCGATTCTCGGCATCCTCAAGGCCGGCGCCACCTACCTTCCGCTGGACACCTCGCATCCCGCCGATCGCCTCTCCTTCGTCGTCTCCGACGCCGATCCGGTGCTCGTCATCACCGACCACGACGGGCGCGAGGTGCTCGGCTTCCTCGATGTCGAACGCCGCACGATCTCCGAACTCCTCGCCGATGCCGACGGGGCCACCGTGTCGCTGCCGAGTGCGATCGACGCGCGCGGCGCCGCCTACATGATCTTCACCTCCGGGTCCACCGGACGTCCCAAAGGCGTTGTCGTGGAGCATCGTAGCGTCGTGGCGCTGATGGCGGCGGCCCAGCAGCACTATGCGTTCACCGAGCACGACGTGTGGACGATGTTCCACTCTTACGCGTTCGACGTGTCGGTGTTCGAGATGTGGGGACCGCTGCTGTTCGGTGGCCGCCTCGTCGTCGTCGACTTCCTGACGACCCGCAGCCCCGACGAGTTCGCCGAACTGCTCACGGCGGAGCAGGCCACCGTCGTCTCCCAGACCCCGTCGGCCTACTACCAGCTGGCCGCCGCGGTGCGTCCGGCCACCCGGAACCGACTGGCGGGCAGCGTCCGCTACATGGTCTTCGCCGGTGAGGCACTCGACTTCGCCCAGGTGCGGAGGTGGTACGAGGACCGTCTCGAGGCCGAAGGCGTGGTCGGGCCGGTCCTGGTGAACATGTACGGCATCACCGAGACCACCGTGCACTCCACCTTCCGTGCCCTCGATCCCGACTTCGTGGCCTCCGCCAAGGGATCCGACGTCGGCCACGGACTACCCGAGCTGACGATCCACCTTCTCGACGATCGCCTGCGCCCCGTCCCGGATGGCGTACCGGGTGAGATCTACGTGAGCGGAACCCAGGTCACCCGTGGGTATCTGGGCCGCCCGGGGCTGTCGTCGGGCCGGTTCGTCGCGGATCCCTTCGCCGGTGACGGCCGCCGGATGTATCGCAGCGGCGACCTCGCGATCGCGCGCGAGGGAAGTCTGGAATACCTCGGCCGCGGCGACGCGCAGGTCAAATTGCGCGGCTTCCGCATCGAACTCGGCGAGGTCGAGACCGCTCTGCTGGCCACCCCCGGGGTCGACGCCGCGGCCACCGCGGTGAAACAGCGCGACGGCGGCGACGAACTGCTCGTGGGCTACGTTGTCCTCTCCGACGGCGCCGATGTCAGTCCGTCGGATGTCCGCATCGCGGCGGCAGGCGCACTGCCCGGCTACATGGTTCCCGACGTGGTCATGCTGATCGACGCACTGCCGTTGACGGTCAACGGCAAGCTCGACCGCCGCGGATTGCCCGACCCCGAGATCGTCGGCGCCGCAGAGTACGTGGCTCCGAGCACCGAGACCGAGAAAATCCTCGCCGAGATCGTCGCGGACGTGCTGGGGATCGAACGGATCAGCGTTGCCGAGTCGGTCTTCGACCTCGGTGGCAACTCACTGGCGGCGGCCCGAATCGTCGGCCGCGCCGGGGAGACCTTCAACGTCGACCTCTCGGTGCGCGACGTGTTCGACGCGCCGACGGTGCGCGGACTGGCCGGGGTCGTCGGTGGCCGCGGTGTCGGTGTCGCGCCTGTCGTCGCGGTACCGATCCGTCCGGATCGAATCCCGCTGTCCTTCGCGCAGATGCGCATGTGGTTCATCAATCAGTTCGACACGGCCGCGTCGACGTACAACATCCCGGTCCTGCTGCGCCTCGCCGGTCCGGTGGATGTCGCGGCGCTGCGGTCGGCGCTGGCCGACGTCGTCGTCCGGCACGAGGCCCTGCGGACGGTGTTCCCGTCGGTCGACGGCTCCCCGGTCCAGATCGTGTCTCCGGCGGATGACGTTGCTGCACAGCTGGATTGGGACACGGTCGCGTCGGAGTCCGATTTCGCCACCGCCGTCACCGCCGGGTTCGACGTCACCGTGCAGTGGCCGGTCCGCGCCCGCCTGTGGCAGGTCGGTGCCGATGAGTACGTGTTCGGTCTCGTCGCCCACCACATCGCCGCCGACGGTGAGTCGATGGCGCCGCTGGTGGCAGACATCGTCACAGCCTACGCGGCACGGGTCGCCGGGGCAGAACCCGAGTTCGCGCCCCTGGACGTGCAGTTCGCCGACTTCGCCATCTGGCAGCACGAGGTGCTCGGATCCGCCGATGAGCCCGGCTCGATCGTCGGCCGGCAGCTCGCGTACTGGTCCAAGCAGTTGGCCGGACTCCCTGATGTCCTGGAACTCCCCACCGACCGTGCACGGCCGGCGGTCGCCTCCCAGCGCGGTGCGGAGGTCACCTTCGAGATCCCGGCGTGGGTCGTCGACCGGATCGGCGTGGTCTCCCGTGAACGCGGGGTCACCCCGTTCATGGTGGTGCACGCCGGACTGTCCGTCCTGCTCTCCCGGCTGTCGGCGACCGACGACATCTCCGTGGGCACGCCCATCGCGGGTCGCGGTCAGCGAGTGCTGGATCCGCTGGTCGGCATGTTCGTCAACACCCTGGTCCTGCGGACCGGGGTCGATCCGGACATGACATTCGACGACCTGCTCGACCAGGTGCGTGTCACCGACCTCGAGGCCTTCGCGCACGCCGACGTGCCGTTCGAGACGGTCGTCGAGCATCTCGATCCCGTGCGGTCCGAGGCGTTCGCGCCGCTCACCCAGGTGTTGCTGTCCTTCGACCAGTCGGTGCTCGCCGAGTTCTCCGGAGGTGGGGTGCTGGCCGAGGACGTCGCCGGTGTCCATGTGAGTTCCGTTGCCGTCGAAGAGATCCCGGCGAAGGTCGACCTGACGGTCGGTATCACGGATGCGGGCGACCGCTGGTCGGGCTCGCTCATCTTCGCCACCGACATCTTCGATGCGCCGACCGCCGAGCACATGGCGGCCCAGCTGGTCCGGTTGCTCGACCAGTTGACGGCCGAGCCGGCCCGGCCGGTCGGCGACGCGCACCTCCTCGACGACGAGGACGCGGCCGCCCTGTTGCCGGTGTCGGGCCGGCCCGGCGTCGCTGCGCGCCTGCTCGCCGACGTGTTCACCGATGTCGCAGCGGCCCATCCGGATCACGTCGCCGTCTCGGACGGCTCCGGAGCCGTTCTGTCCTACGCCGACCTGGACGTGCGGTCCAATCAGCTCGCGCGATGGCTGATCTCGCAGGGCATCGGGACCGAGTCGCTGGTCGCGTTGGCCATCGGGCGGTCGGTCGACCTGCTCGTCGCCATGTGGGCGGTCGCCAAGGCCGGCGCCGGCTATCTGCCGATCGATCCCGACTACCCGTCCGAGCGCATCGAGCACATGGTCACCGATTCCGGTGTGCGCGTGGGCCTCACCACGCGGGCACGGGTGTCGGCGCTGCCGACCGGGGTGGCCTGGAGCGCGGTGGAGGACGTGGCCTCGCCCGACGTCCTCGCGAGCTTCGACGGCGTGGCGGTGCGCGAGGACGAGCTGCGCGTCCCGCGGCACCTCGACGCCACCGCCTACGTGATCTACACATCCGGGTCGACCGGTACCCCCAAGGGCGTGTCGGTGACCTATCGCGGCATCCACAACTTCGCCGCCGCGGAGATAGACCGCTTCGGCGTCGACGAGAACGCACGCGTGCTGGGCTTCGCGTCCCCGAGTTTCGACGCCTCGATCCTGGAGTGGCTCCTGGCGTCGGGCAGCGGCGCCGCCCTGGTCTACCGCCCGGAGGGCGTGCTCGGTGGGGACATGCTCGCGGACTTCGTATGCGAACAGGAACTGACCCACGTCTTCCTCACCCCGACGGTGCTGGCCACCCTGGAGCCGTCGTCGATTCCCGATGTGCGCGTGCTGATCTCGGGCGGCGAGGCTGTCTCCCAGACGCTCGTCGACCGCTGGGCGCCCGCGCTGCGGTTCTTCAACGCCTACGGTCCCACCGAGGCCTCGGTGGCGGTCGCGATGAGTCACGCGCTGACACCCGGCATCGGGGTCCACATCGGCGGCCCGGTCGACGGAGTGGGGCTGCTCGTCCTCGACGCGCGCCTGCACCCGGTCCCGGTCGGCGTGCCCGGAGACCTCTACGCGGCCGGGGTCGCTCTGGCCCGTGGCTATCTCGATCGTCGCGGTCTGACGTCGGAACGGTTCGTCGCCGACCCGTACGGCGAGCCGGGCGCCCGGATGTATCGCACCGGGGACGTCGTGCGCTGGCGCCGCGCCGAATCCGGCGATCTCGTCCTCGAGTACGTGGGCCGCAGCGACGACCAGGTCAAGCTGCGCGGACTGCGCATCGAACTCGGCGAGATCGAGGCGGCGCTGGAATCGCATCCGGCGGTGTCGTCGGCCGTGGTGATCGGTGTGGGGGGATCGGTGGCCAGCGCGCTCGCCGGATATGTGGTGGCCGACGCCTCGACCGACGTCACCGCGCTGCGCGACTTCGTCGCCGAGCGTCTGCCGTCGCACATGGTCCCGGCCGGTCTGCAGGTCCTCGACGTCCTGCCGTTGACTCCGGCCGGCAAACTGGATCGCCGCGCACTGCCCGCACCGGTGATCGAGACGGAGACAGCCGATCACGTCGATCCGACGTCGTCGACGGAGCTGACCCTCGCCCAGATCGTCGCGGGCGTCCTCGGCGTCGATCGGGTCAGCGTGACCGAGTCGTTCTTCGCCCTCGGTGGGGATTCGATCAGCTCGATCCAGCTCTCGTCCGCCGCGCGGGCCGTCGGGTTGTCGCTGACGCCCCGCGACATCTTCGAGCACAAGACCGTGCGCGCCATGGCCCAGGCCGTCTCCTCCGGCGGCGAACGGCTCCCGCTGCTCGACGACCCGTCGGGCGGTACCGGCGAGGTCGCGATCTCGCCGGTGGTGTCGTGGATGCTCGAATCCTCGGATACAGCAGCCGATTTCGCCGACTTCTCCCAGGCGGTGGCGTTGATCGCGCCGGACGGCCTGACCACGGACGACCTCGCTGCGGTGCTCAGTGTCGTCGTCGATGCCCACCCGATGCTGTCGGCGCGGATCACCGACGTCGACGGACACTGGGTGCTGACCGCCGGCGTGGGATCGCGCCCGGTGGTCCGTGAGGTCTCGACGGACACGACCTCGGGGACCGTCGCGTTCACCGAGGCCGTCGCCGCGGTGCACGCGGATGCGCTGGCCCGTCTCGATCCCTCCGCCGGTGTGCTCGTGTCCGCGGTGATCGTCCGTGGCACCGATGCCGCACGCGTCGTCCTCGCCGTTCATCACCTCGGCGTGGACGCCGTCTCGTGGCCGATCCTGATCGAGGACGTCATCACGGTGTGGGGCCAGGTGCAGTCGGGGCAGGAACCCCGGGTGCGTCCGGAGGTCACCTCTGCGCAGGCATGGCACGGCGCGATCGCCGACCAGACGGCCCATCGCGGCGGCGAGGTCGCCTACTGGGATGCGCGCCTGCCGGAGCCGACCGGTTTCGGAACACCGTTCGACCGTGTCCGCGACCGTTTCTCGACACTCGGCTCGGTCCGGCACCGGGTCGCGGCAGACATCACCGAGGCCTTGGTGACCGTCGTCCCCGAGGCGTTCGGCGGGCATGTCGACGACGCGTTGCTCGCCGCCCTGGCGCGTGCCGTGCGATCGTGGCAACGGGCGAACGGGATCGCCGACGAGTCCCCGGTCGGCGTGCTCCTCGAGGGACACGGCCGATACGAGGAACTCGTCGCGTCCGGCCTGGATCCGCGGCGCGCGGACCTGTCGCGCACCGTCGGGTGGTTCACCACGATCGCACCGATGAGCCTCGATCCGTCCGACGACGCCGTCCACGCCGTGAAGGCGGCGAAGGAGGAGCGGCTGGGGCGCCCGGACCGTGGTGCCGGCTTCGGCCCGCTGCGCTTCGGCGGCGACGAGCGGCTGTCCGGGCGGCCGCTGCCGTCGATCGGATTCAACTTCTTCGGCGCCGGTGGCCGTGCGGTCTCCGACGACGATCTCGTCGTGCCGTTCATGGTCGACCCGGACGCCCCTGCCCTCCCGGCGACCGTCTCGGGCGCGATGGCGGCGATGAACGTCCTCACCGTCAACGTCGGTACCCGACCGACTGCCGCGGGCCGCGAACTGTCCGCGGACTTCCTCTTCGCCGAGGGCATCATCACCGCCGAGGACGTCGAGGGCATCGCGGACCGGTGGTCGGCCGAGCTGGCCGCGATCGTCGACGTCGTCGCGCACGGTGTCGTCGGACCGTCCCCATCCGATGTCCCGGGAACCGGTGTGACACAGAAGGATCTGGACCGGATCGCCGAGGAGGCGCCGGGCGCGGCGATCTGGCCGCTGTCCCCGCTGCAGAACGGCCTGTACCTGCAGTCCGCGCTCGCCGGCACCGATGCCGTCGACGTCTACGTGAGCCAGGCGGTGCTGCGCCTGCGCGGTGACGTCGACGAGACGCGCCTGAGGTCGGCGGTCGACGCGCTCGTCGCACACCATCGGGTGCTGCGGTCGGGCTTCGTGCAGACCGAGAGCGGTGCAGTGGTCGCCGTGGTCCGCGATGACGTGGACGTGCCCTGGCACACGGTCGATCTGGGATCGGTGTCCGACGACGAGCGCCGTATGCGGGTCGAGGAGATCACCGCGGCAGCGCGTGTCGAGCCGTTCGACCTGGCCGCACCCCCTCTGCTGCGCGTGGTCGTGGTGCGCGACGACGCCGGTGTGAGCGTCGTGATCACCAACCACCACATCCTCTTCGACGGGTGGTCCGGTCCGCTGGTCCTGGCCGACCTGCTCGCGCTGTACGCGTCCGGGGCCACCTACACCGCTCAGATCGCCACCGGAAGCGGCGATTTCGAGGACTACCTGCAGCACATCGCGACCGCTGACGACGCGGCCGGACTCGCCGCGTGGCGGGAGGTGCTCGCCCCCGTGGAGGGTCCGACGCTGGTGGCACCGGGAGTCGAGGCGACGTTGGATGCGTTGCCGCGCAACCATGCCGTCGTCGTCGACGCGGAGCTGACCGCGGCGATCGACTCGCTCGCCCGTGCAGAGGGCGCGACCGTCGCGACCGTCCTGCAGTTCGCGTGGGCGGTGCTGGTGTCGCGGCTGACGGGCAATCGTGTCGTCACCTTCGGCGAGACGGTGTCCGGGCGTCCGGCCGACCTCGAGGGTGTCGAGTCGATGGTGGGCCTGTTCATCAACACGCTGCCCGCCGTGGTGGACGTCGACCCGCGGTCCTCGGTCGCCGAGGTGCTGCGTGCCCTCCAGGCGGCGAAGGTGTCGGTCCTCGATCACCAGCACCTGGGCCTGCCCGACCTGATCGCGCTGACGAACGTCCCGAGTCTCTTCGACACGCTCACCGTGCACGAGTCCTATCCGGTCGACACCGACTCGCTCGCCACGACGGACGCCGCGCTCACCGGCGGTCTCGACATCGCCGAGGCGATCGTCAGCGACTCGACGCACTACCCGCTGAACATGATCACGTCGCCGATGGGTGACGAACTCTCGATCACGCTGAAATACCTGCCGGAGGCGTTCGCCGACGAGCAGGTCCGGGTGTTCGCGCACGCGGTCGTCGAGATCCTGCGTGCCGCCGCATCGGCGCCGGAGACCCTCGTCGCCGACGTGCCGCTGCTCACCGCCGCCGCCGGCGCGGTGATCGCCGACCGTTCGGTCGGCGACGAGGTCGCCGTGCCCGTCGGTTCCGTGCCGGATGCCGTTGCCGCACAGGCCCTTCGCACACCGGACGATGCCGCGGTGCGGTTCGAGGGCCGCGCCCTGACCTACCGGGAGTTCGGCGCACGGATCGCCACCGTGGCACGGGAACTCATCGCGGCCGGGGTCGCGCCGGGTGTCGCCGTGGGCGTGGCGATGGATCGCTCGGTGGAGCTGGTCGTCGCGATCCACGCCGTCGTCGCCGCGGGCGGCCAGTATGTGCCGATCGATCCGACCGTACCGGCGGATCGAGTGCAGTACATGGTCGAGACCGCGGATGTCGGTGTGGTGCTGGTCCGTTCGGATGTCGTGCCGTCGTCGGTCGCTAACCTCGGTACGGCCGTCCGGATCGTCGAGGTGGACACCTCGGGTGACGTGGATGAGTCGGTCGGCCCGGTGACCGATGCGGAACGTCTCGCGCCGCTGCGTCCGCAGGATGCCGTCTACACCCTGTTCACGTCCGGCTCGACAGGGCGGCCGAAGGGTGTGACGGTGTCGCACTCGTCGGTGGCGAACCGGCTGTGGTGGGGCCTCGATCAGTACCCGTGGTCGTCGGGCGATCGGGTGGTGCTCAAGACCCCGTTCACCTTCGACGTGTCGGTGCCGGAGCTGTTCGCGCCGGTGATGGCCGGTGCGACCATCGTCGTCGCACGCGCAGGCGGCCACGCCGACCCGATGTACATCGCCGACCTCGTGGCGTCCGAACGTGCGACGTCGGTGCATTTCGTCCCGTCGATGCTGTCGGTGTTCCTGGATGTCGTCCCGGCGGAGAGGATCTCGGCGCTGGATTCGGTGCGCTGGCTGTTCTGTTCCGGTGAGGCGTTGCCTCCGTCGGTGGTCGCGCACGCCCATGACCTGTTGCCGCAGGCGTCCATCGTCAACCTGTTCGGGCCGACAGAGGCCGCGGTCGAGGTGGCCTACGTCGATGTGACCGAAGCGACCGACGTGGTACCGATCGGTGTCCCGGTGTGGAACACGTCGACCTTCGTGCTCGACGCACGATTGCGGCTGGTGCCGCCGGGAGTGCCGGGTGAGCTCTATCTGGGTGGCGTGCAGGTGGCGCGGGGCTACGCCTCGCGGCCCGGATTGACCGCCGAACGGTTCGTCGCGGATCCCTACGGTTCCGACGGGTCTCGGCTCTACCGGACCGGTGACCTCGTCCGCTGGGACACCTCCGGGTGGATCGAGTACCTGGGGCGGACCGACTTCCAGGTCAAGCTGCGCGGTCAGCGGATCGAGCTGGGTGAGATCGAGTCGGTCGTCGCCTCGGCGCCCGGTGTCGTGCATGCCGCCTGCACCGTGATCGAGACCTCCGGTGGGGGACAGCATCTGGTCGCGTACGTGTCGCCGTCCACGGTCGACGAGCAGGCCGTGCGCGTCGCCGTCGCGGAGGCGTTGCCGGAGTACATGCGTCCGTCGGTGTGGATGCTGCTCGACGACATCGCCCTCAACAGTGCCGGCAAGCTCGACCGGCGGGCGCTGCCCGCCCCGGCGTTCGAGGCAGCGGAGTACGTCGCGCCGTCGACCGACGCGCAGGTACGGGTGTCGACGGTGATCGCCGACGTGCTCGGTGTCGAGCGGGTCAGCGTGACGGAATCGTTCTTCGACATCGGCGGGAACTCACTGTCGGCGATGCGCGTGGCCGCGCGGGTCGGCGAGGAGTTCGGCGCCGACGTGTCGGTGCGCGACATCTTCGGGGCACCCTCCGTCCGCGAGCTCGCGGAACTCGTCGTCGGACGCGACGCGGGACTTCCTCCGCTGGTGGCGATCTCACCGCGACCGGCACCGATCCCGTTGTCGTTCGCGCAGACCCGCATGTGGTTCATCAACCGGTTCGAGCCGGGGACGGCGACCTACAACATCCCCGTCGTGCTGCGACTGAGCGGCCCGCTCGATGTCGACGCCCTGCGACAGGCGGTCGTGGACACGGTCGTGCGACACGAGGTGCTGCGCACGACCTTTCCCGCCGTCGACGGCGTACCGGTGCAGGTGATCAGCCCGGCCGACGAGGTCGCCGAGCGGATCGACTGGGCGGTCGTCGCCGAGCCGGCCGATCTGGAATCGGCGTCGACGACCGGATTCGACGTCACGGCGCAGTGGCCACTGCGGGTGCGTCTGCTGGGTGAGTCCGAGGGTCAGCACCTGCTCGCGGTGGTGGCGCATCACATCGCGTCCGACGGCGAGTCGATGTTGCCGCTCGTCACAGACATGGTGGCCGCCTACCAGGCGCGCGCGGCGGGTGATGAGCCGCAGTTCGCGCCGCTGACAGTGCAATTCGCCGACTACGCCCTGTGGCAGCACACCGCGCTCGGCGCGCCGGATGCGCCGGAGACGGTACTCGGCCGGCAGGTGTCCTACTGGCGGCAACAGCTCGCCGGTGTCCCGGACGTCCTCGAGCTCCCCGCCGACCGGGAGCGTCCGGCGGTCGCGTCGCACCAGGGTGCCCGTGTCCGATTCGCCCTGCCGGCGGAGCTCGGCGAACGCGTGGGCGCCGTGGCGCAGCAGTTCGGGGCCACCCCGTTCATGGTGGTGCACGCCGGACTCTCGGTGCTCCTCGCACGTCTCTCGGCCACCGACGACATCACCATCGCCACCCCGATCGCGGGGCGCGGGTCCGCCGCGCTCGATCCGCTCGTCGGCATGTTCGTCAACACCCTCGTGCTGCGGACGGGCGTCGCGCCGTCGACCAGTTTCGCCGAGGTGCTCGACGACGTCCGGGTGACCGATCTCGATGCCTTCGCCCACGCCGACGTCCCGTTCGAGACGGTGGTCGAGGCGGTCAATCCGACCCGTTCGGAGGGTTTCGCGCCGCTGGCGCAGGTCATGTTGTCGTTCGATCCGGCGGCATCCGCGGAGGATGCCGACATCGCGGTCGCCGGCCTGTCCGTCCGGTCGATCGAACCGTCCTGGGTTCCTGCGCAACTCGATCTGTCGGTGACGGTCAGCTCCGCGCCCGCCGGCCAGGACTGGGCATGCTCGATCGTGTACGCCACCGACCTGTTCGACGAGTCCACTGTGGAGACGCTCTCCGAACGCTTCGTCGCGCTCATGTCCGACCTGGTGACGAACCCGGCCGATCCGGTCGGGGATGCCGTCCTCATCTCCGACGCCGAACGGGGAGTCGTCGACGGGTGGTCGACCGGTGCCGTCGTCGAGGTGCCGGATGACCTGGTCCCGGACGCGATCATCGCGCAGGCGGCCCGGACGCCGAACGAGGCCGCGCTCGTGTACGAGGGCCGCACGGTGTCCTACGCCGAGTTCGCCGCACGCATGTCTACGCTGGCCACGGAGCTGATCGCCGGCGGTGTCGGACCCGGTGTGGCCGTGGCTGTCTCGCTGGACCGCTCGGTCGAGATGGTCCTCGCGGTCAATGCCGTCCTCGCTGCCGGTGCGCAGTACGTCCCCATCGATCCGGACACCCCGCTCGACCGCGTCGAGTACATGCTCGAGACCGCCGACGTGGACGTGGTGCTCATCGGCGCAGGCCGAGCCGCGGTGGGCGCCACCGTCGACGGCGTCACCGTGATCGAGGTCGATTCCACCGGCACCGTCGATCTGTCGGTGCCGCCGGTGACCGACGCGACGCGCCGGACGCCGCTGCGGCTCGACGATGCCGCCTACACACTGTTCACGTCGGGTTCGACCGGGCGGCCCAAGGGCGTCACGGTGTCGCACCGGTCGCTGCTCAATCGGATGCGTTGGTGTGTCATCGAATTCGAGTGGGGCATCGGGATGCGGGTGGTCCTGAAGACCCCGGTCACCTTCGACGTGTCGGTGCCGGAACTGTTCGGTCCGTTGATGTCCGGGGCAACGATGGTGATCGCCCGCGCCGGTGGTCACATGGAGCCCGACTACATCGCCGACCTGCTGGCGTCCGAGGGGGCGACGTCGGTGCATTTCGTGCCGTCGATGCTGTCGGTCTTCCTCGATGTCGTCTCGGCCGAGAAGCTTGCGCATCTCGACGGGTTGCGTTGGCTGCTGACCTCGGGCGAGGCATTGCCGACCCCGGTGGCGGCGCGTGCGCACGAGCTGTTGCCGCATACCCAGATCATCAACCTCTACGGGCCGACCGAGGCGACGGTCGACGTGACCTCCGTCAACGTGACAGGTACCGACAAGGTCACCATCGGCACACCGGAGTGGAACACCACGACCTATGTGCTGGACGCCCGCTTGCGGCCGGTGCCGCCGGGCGTCCCCGGCGAACTGTATCTCGGTGGCGTGCAGTTGGCACGCGGTTACGCCTCGCGCCCTGGCCTCACGGCCGAACGATTCGTCGCGGACCCGTTCGGGAACGACGGAGACCGCCTGTATCGCACCGGTGACCTGGTGCGGTGGGACCACCGCGGCGAGATCGACTACCTGGGCCGCACGGACTTCCAGGTGAAACTCCGTGGTCAGCGCATCGAACTCGGTGAGATCGAGGCGGTCATCGCCTCCGCCTCCGGCGTCGTGCACGTGGCCTGTACGGTCGCCGATTCGCCGACCGGCGGTCAGCATCTCGTCGCGTATGTCGCTCCCGCGTCAGTCGACGAGGGCGTCGTCAAGGCGGCCGTCGCCGACGCGTTGCCGGAGTACATGCGACCGTCGGTGTGGATGCTGCTCGACGACATCGAGCTCAACAGCTCCGGCAAGCTCAACCGGAAAGCGTTGCCGGCGCCGGTGTTCGAGATCGGCGATTACGTGGCGCCGTCGTCGGACGACGAGTACGCGGTCGCTGCGGTGGTCGCCGACGTGCTGGGGCTCGAGCAGGTCAGCGTCACCGAGTCGTTCTTCGACATCGGCGGCAACTCGCTGTCGGCGATGCGGGTCGCGGCACGGGTCGCCGAGGCCCTCGGCGTCGACGTGTCGGTGCGCGATCTGTTCGAATCGCCCTCTGTGCGAGAGCTCGTCGCGGCAGTGGCCGGACGTGAGCAGACGGTGCCGCGGCTGGTCGCTGCGTCACGGCCCGACCGGCTGCCGCTGTCCACGGCGCAGGCGCGGATGTGGTTCATCAACCGTTTCGATCCGGCCTCACCCGCCTACAACATCCCGATGGCGCTGCGGCTCACCGGGTCCCTCGATCTCGAGGCCCTTGCCCATGCGGTAGGCGACGTCGTGGCCCGTCACGAGGTGCTGCGCACCGTCTATCCGCTCGACACCGACGGACCCACTCAACGCATCCTCGATGCCGATGAGGCACGTGGTCTGCTGGATTGGCAGGTCGTCGACGACGAGACCGAACTGGCCGCCTCGGCGTCCCGCGGTTTCGACGTGACCGTCGATCTCCCGCTGCGCGGACGGGTCCGACGATCCGGTGCCGACGCCGTCGACGTCGTCCTGACGGCCCACCACATCGCGTTCGACGGCTCGTCGACGTCCGTGTTCGTCCGGGACCTGTTGAGCGCCTACATGGCTCGCGTCGACGACGCGGTACAGCCCGCGCCGGCGCTCGATGTGCAGTACGCCGACTATGCACTCTGGCAACGGGCCACGCTGGGCGCGGCCGACGATCCGACCAGCCGCATGGCGGCACAGCTCGGATACTGGCGTGAGCATCTGCGCTCGTTGCCGTCGGTGACCGACCTGCCGATGGACCGCTCGCGGCCGGCGGTCATGGAGACCACCGCCGGGGTGGTGTCGATGCCCGTCGACGACGGAGTGGCCCGCCGGCTGGAGGAGTTCGCCCGCGCTCAGGGCGTCACCCCGTTCATGGCATCCCATGCCGCGCTGGCCATCCTGGTCTCGCGGCTGGCGTCGACGACCGACGTCGTGATCGGCACCCCGATCGCCGGACGGACCGATGCCGCACTGGGTGATCTCGTGGGCATGTTCGTCAACACCCTCGTGTTGCGTACGCAGGTGGAGCCGTCGACGTCGGTGACCGACCTCCTCGCCCGGGTCCGCGGCGAGGATCTCGAGGCGTTCGCCCATGCCGATGTGCAGTTCGAGGAGCTGATCGACGAACTCGCGCCCACGCGGTCGACGGCCTTCCCGCCGCTCGCGCAGATCGCCTTCACCCATGTGGACGGCGATCCGGGGGCCGCGGTGCTCGAGGCGGCCGGTCTCGTCGCACAGCCGCTCGACCTGCCCGACCAGGTGGCCAAGTTCGAGCTGTCGGTCGCGGTGACCGATCGGAGCGAGACCGCACCGATGACCGTCGACTTCGTCTACGCCCGTTCGCTGTTCGACGAGGCGACCGTGCAGGGCTTCGTCCGGGCGTGGCTCCGCGTCGTCGAGTCGATGGTGGACGACCCGTCGGCGGCGGTCGGCGACATCGACCTGCTGACCTCGCAGGACGCGGCCGAACTGGCGCCCGTCCGCGGCGTTCCCGGCCGGCCGCCGAGTGTCCTGCGCGACATGTTCGCGGCGGTCGTCGATCGTCACGCCCAGGCGACGGCCGTCGTCGACGCGTCCGGTACCTCGCTCACCTACGCCGAACTCGACGCGCGGTCGAACCGTCTGGCACGGTGGCTGATCTCGCAGGGCGTCGGAGTGGAATCGTTGGTGGCACTGGCCATCGGCCGTTCTGTCGAGCTGTTGACCGCCATCTGGGCGGTCGCGAAGACCGGGGCCGGGTACCTGCCGGTAGACCCGGCCTACCCGGCCGAACGCATCGCCCACATGCTCACGGATTCGGGAGTCCGCGTCGGATTGACGACCCGGGCCCACCGGCAGGAGTTCGGCCCCGAGGTGGACTGGACCGTCGTCGACTCCGACGGGTTCGCGTCGTACCTGGACGGTGTCGACGCCTCGCCGGTGCTCGCCGGCGAGCTGATCGGCGTTCCGTATCCGGACGCGGTGGCGTACGTGATCTACACATCCGGGTCGACCGGCACACCGAAGGGTGTGCAGGTCACCGCGCGCGGACTGGAGAACTTCGCCGTTGCGGAGGTCGAGCGTTTCGCGGTGTCGCATGGATCGCGGGTGCTCGGGTTCGCATCGCCGAGCTTCGATGCGTCGCTGCTGGAATGGCTGATGGCCGTCCGGGCCGGGGCCGCCCTGGTCTACCGTCCGGAGGACGCGCTCGGTGGCGAACCGTTGTACGGATTCCTGCGCGCGTCCCGGATCACCCACGGATTCCTCACCCCGACCGTGCTCGCGACCCTCGAACCGGAGACGCTGCCCGACCTCGAGGTGCTCGCCTCCGGCGGTGAGGCCGTACCCCCGTCGATGGTCGACCGGTGGGGTGCACGCGTGGCCTTCCACGACATATACGGCCCGACCGAGACGTCCATCGTCGTCGCGATGAGCGGGGCGCTGCGACCGGGGACACCGCCGACGCTGGGCGGACCGATCCCGGGAGTCGGCCTGCTGGTGCTGGATTCGCGACTGCGGGTGGTGCCGGTCGGGGTCGCCGGCGAACTGTATGTGACCGGTGGTGCACTCGCCCGCGGCTATGTCCGGCGCGCGGGCCTGACGGCGGAGCGGTTCGTCGCGGATCCCTTCGGCGACAACGGTGCCCGTCTGTACCGGACCGGTGACGTCGTCCGGTGGCGCCGCGACGCGATCGGTGAACTGTCCCTGGAGTACGTGGGGCGCAGCGACGATCAGGTGAAGCTGCGCGGTCTGCGCATCGAGCTGGGTGAGATCGAGGCGGTGCTGGCCTCGCATCCGTCGGTGGAGTCGGCGGTCGTCGTGGGTGTCGGCGGATCGGTCGCCACCGCGCTGGCCGGCTACGTCGTCCTGCGAGACGACGTCGAGCCCGGCACCCTGCGGACGTTCGTGGGGCAGCGGTTGCCGTCGCACATGGTCCCGGCGAGTATCGCCGTGCTGGAGTCACTTCCGCTGACCCCGGTCGGCAAACTGGACAAGCAGGCGCTCCCGGAACCGGTCGTCGACATCGCCGTCGAGTTCGTCGCCCCCGGCACCGAGGCCGAGGAGTCGGTCGCCCAGGTGTTCGGCGAGGTCCTCGGCGTCGAGCAGGTCAGTGTCATCGACAGCTTCTTCGAGGTCGGCGGCAACTCGTTGTCCGCGACGCGTGTCGCCGCCCGCGTGGGCGACGTGTTCGGTGTGGACGTGTCGGTTCGCGACGTGTTCGAGTCGCCGTCGGTGCGGGCTCTCGCAGCGGCGGTGGCGGGCCGCGGAGCCGGCCTGGAACCGGTGACGGCGGTCGTGCCGCGACCGGACCGGACGCCGGTCTCTTTCGCGCAGTTGCGGATGTGGTTCATCAACCAGTTCGACCCGTCGGCCTCCACCTACAACGTCCCGGTGCTCCTGCGCCTCGACGGAGACCTCGATGTCGCCGCGCTGCGTGCCGCTCTCGTCGACGTCGTGGTGCGCCACGAGGTCCTGCGCACCACATTCCCGGCGGTCGGCGGGGTCCCGGTCCAGGTGATCGCCCCCGCCGCCGCGGTCGGGGAGACCCTCGACTGGGCCGAGGTCGAGTCGTCGGCCGGCCTCGAGGAGGCCGTGACCGCAGGGTTCGACGTGACCGACCAGTGGCCGGTGCGCGCCCGCCTGTGGCATGTCGCCGACGGTGAGTTCGTCTTCGCGATCGTCGCGCACCACATCGCCGCGGACGGCGAGTCCATGGCCCCGCTCGTCGCCGACCTCATGACCGCCTACGCCTCGCGGTCGGCCGGCAGCGAGCCGGCGTTCACGCCGCTCGAGGTCCAGTTCGCCGACTTCGCGCTCTGGCAACACCGTGTGCTGGGTTCGGCAACAGACGCCGATTCAGTGGTGGGACAGCAACTCTCGTACTGGTCGTCGGCGCTGCGCGGCCTGCCGGATGTGCTGGATCTCCCGAGCGATCGACCGCGACCGGTCGTCGCATCACAGCGCGGCGATCAGGTGGCGTTCGAGATCCCCACCGACGTCGTCGACGGGATCTCCGCCATCGCCGCCGCGCGGGGGGTCACCCCGTTCATGGTGGTGCATGCCGGTCTGTCGGTGCTGCTCGCCCGACTGTCGGCCACCGACGACATCGCGATCGGCACACCGATCGCGGGTCGCGGACGGCGCGAACTGGATGCCCTCGTGGGCATGTTCGTCAATACGCTCGTGCTTCGCGCCGGTGTCGACCCGGGAATGTCGTTCGCGGAGTTGCTCGATCAGGTGCGGGTGACCGATCTGGACGCGTTCGCCCACGCCGATGTCCCGTTCGAGACGTTGGTGGAGCATCTGGATCCGGTGCGCTCGGAGGCGTTCGCGCCGCTGACCCAGATCCTGCTGACGTTCCATCAGTCGACGCTGCCCGAGTTCTCGACCGCGCTGGGGGAGTCCGCGTCGGGGGCGACGACCACCATCGGCGGGCTGTCGATCACGCCGGTCGAGGCACCCGAGACACCGGCGAAGGTGGACCTCACGTTCGCCGTCGCCGGCGGAACCGACGGGCAGGCATGGCCGGCCCAGATCGTCTATGCCACCGATCTGTTCGACGAGGCGACGGTCACGGCGATGGCCCAGCGGTTCGTCCGGGTACTGGCCGCGCTCGTGGCCGATCCGACGACACCGGTCGGCGACGTCGAGTTGCTCTCCACCACGGAGTCGAGTGACCTTGCGGCGCTGCCCGCGCCGGTGACGGCGACCGCGCACACCGACCGCACCCTGGTCGATCTGTTCTCCGCGACCGTCGCACGTCACGGCGACCGCACCGCGGTCACGGCCGAGGGGACGTCGCTCACCTACCGCGACCTCGACGTACGCTCGGATGCGGTGGCCGCGGCCCTGCATGCGCGCGGCGTCCGTACGGGTGTCCTGGTGGGCATCGCGACCGCCCGGTCGGTGGACCTCGCGGTGTCGATCCTCGCCGTCCTCAAGGCCGGCGCCGGCTACCTCCCTCTGGACACCACGAATCCGGTGGATCGGCTGGCGTTCATCGTGTCGGACGCATCGGTCGGCGTGGTGATCACCGACGCCGCGACGGCGGGACACGAACTCTTCGGCTCGTTGCCGGAGACCGTCGTCGCCGTCGACGTCGACCACCTGGCGACGACCGGTGCGAGCTCCGTGGTGCCCTGGCCTGGAGTGCGCCCGTCGTCGCGGGCCTATGTGATCTACACGTCCGGGTCGACCGGGCTGCCGAAGGGTGTGGAGATCACCCATCGCGATGTGATCACACTGATGGACACCGCGGCAGGGGATTTCGACTTCGTCGAGACCGACGTGTGGACCATGTTCCACTCCTACGCCTTCGACTTCTCGGTGTGGGAGCTGTGGGGACCGTTCCTGTCGGGTGCCCGGCTGGTCATCGTCGATCGCGGTCTCGCCCGCGATCCCGACGCCTTCGTCGATCTGTTGGCCGCCGAGGGCGTGACGGTCCTGAACCAGACGCCGTCGGCCTTCTATCAGCTGATCGACGCGCGTCGACGCTCGACCGTCGAACTGCCGTTGCGCTACATCGTGTTCGGCGGTGAGGCGCTGGGCTTCGATCAGGTACGTCGGTGGTTCGACGACCATCCCGACGACACGGCGCAGCTGGTCAACATGTACGGGATCACCGAGACGACCGTGCACGTCAGCTACCGCCCCCTCGACCGCGCACTCGTCGCGGGCGGCGAGGCCTCCCTGATCGGCCGTCCGCTGCACTCGCTGGCGATCCACATCCTCGACGACCGCCTGCATCCGGTGCCGCCGGGGGTCGTCGGCGAGATGTATGTCACGGGTGGACAGCTCGCGCAAGGCTACCTCGGACGTGCCGGACTCTCGTCGACCCGATTCGTCGCGAATCCGTTCGACCCGAACGGTGCACGGATGTACCGCACGGGTGACCTCGCCCGCCGTGTCGGCGACGACATCGAGTACCTGGGCCGCGGTGACTCGCAGGTCCAGTTGCGCGGCTTCCGGATCGAGTACGGCGAGATCGAGGCCGCGCTCCTCGGCGTGGACGGTGTCGCCGCCGCCGCGGCGAACGTGGTCGAACTGCCCGGCCGCGGTGAGCAGCTCATCGGCTATGTCGTCGCCGAGGCCGGCGCTGAGATCGATGCCCAGGTCGTGCGGGAGACGACCGCCCGTGCCGTGCCCGGATACATGGTGCCCGGCCTGATCGTGTCGGTCGACCACCTGCCGCTGACGGCCAACGGCAAGCTCGACCGACGAGCACTTCCGCTGCCCGACCTCGACGGCGGTGGTGACGACTACGTCGCGCCCGAGACCACCACCGAGGAGGCCCTCGCCCGGGTCGTCGCCGGAGTCCTCGGCGTCGACCGGGTCAGCGTGACCGAGTCGTTCTTCGCGCTCGGCGGCGACTCCATCCTGGCGATCCAGTTGTCGTCTGCGGCGCGGGCCGCCGGATTCGCGGTGTCGCCACGAGACATCTTCGAGCACAAGACAGTCCGCGCGATGGCGATCGCGGTGTCGGCCGGAACCGATCGGCTGCCCCTGCTGCCCGAACCGGCCGGCGACGACGTGACCGTTCCGCCGGTGGCCGCGTGGATGCTCGAATTGTCTTCGGCGCCGGAGGATTTCGCGGACTTCTCCCAGTCGATGGTGCTGATGGCGCCGCCTGCGCTCGACCTGGCGACGCTGACGACGGTGCTCGGCGCCGTCGTCGGGGCGCACCCGATCCTCTCCGCGCGGCTGACCGCCACGCCGGATGGCTGGGAGTACACGCTCGGCGACGGGGCGGGGTGCGTCGCCGGCGAGGTGACCACCGGCGCCGATGTCGGGAGCCCCGACTTCGACGAGACCCTGCGCACCGCCCATGCCGATGCGCTCGGCCGGCTGGACCCGGCCACCGGCGTGATCGTCTCCGCGGCGCTGGTCGTCGGCGGTGACGGTGCACGCGTCGTGCTCGCCGTCCACCACCTCGGCGTCGACGCGGTGTCCTGGCCGATCCTGATCGAGGACGTCATCACCGCGTGGGGCGCGGTGACGTCGGGTCAGGAGCCGGCCGTCCGGCGCGAGGTGACGTCGGCCCGGGCGTGGCATGCGGCGCTGGCGCAGCAGGTGAGGGATCGTGACGACGAGGTGGCCTGGTGGCAGACCCGGGTGAACCGGGCGCCCACCGATTTCGGTGTGCCGTTCGATCCGCGACGGGACACGTTCGCGACGGTCGGTTCCGTACGGGTGCGCGTCGACGCCGACGTCACCGAGGCGTTGCTGACGACAGTGCCGGACGCCTACGCGGGCCACGTCAACGACGCGCTGGTCGCGGCGCTGGCACGGGCGGTGCGGTCCTGGCAGCGTGATCGGGCCATCGCCGACGACGCGCCGGTCACGGTCCTGATGGAGGGCCACGGGCGCTACGAGGAGGTGGTGGCGCGCGGCGACGATCCGCACTCCGCGGACCTGTCGCGGACGGCGGGCTGGTTCACGACCATCGCACCGACGGCCCTCGACCCGGCCGATGACGTGGTGCGGGCGGTGAAGGCCGCGAAGGAGGAGCGGCTGGGTCAGCCGGACCGTGGCGTCGGATTCGGGCTCCTGCGCTTCGGCGGCGATGCCCGGCTCGCCGGTACGTCGTTGCCGTCGATCGGGTTCAACTTCTTCGGTGCCGGCACCCGCTCGTCCGGCGAGGAGATCGTCGTGCCGTTCATGGCCGATCCGTCGGCTCCCGTTCTGCCGGCCACGGTCTCGGGTGCGATGACAGCGATGAACACACTCACGGTGAACGTCGGGACGCTGGCCGATCAGCACAGCCGCGCGTTGTCGGCGGACTTCCTGTTCATCCGGTCGGTGCTCTCCGACGACGACGCCGCCGACATCGCCTCGCGCTGGCGCGGCGAGCTGGCGGCGATCGTCGATCACCTGTCGACCGTCGGCGATCCCGGGCTCTCGCCTTCGGATGTCCCGGGAACCGGGGTCACCCAGGCCGACCTCGACGCACTCGCCGAGCGCTTCGGGAACTCGGACATCTGGCCGTTGTCGCCGTTGCAGAGGGGTCTGCACTTCGAATCGGAGCTGGCGTCGACCGTCACCGACGCATCGGTGGATGTCTATGTGGTCCAGTCGATCCTGGAACTCGGGGGCACCGTCGACCTCGATCGGCTGCACGGCGCGGCGCAGGCGTTGTTCGCGCATCACCGCGCGTTGCGCTCCGGCTTCGTCCGGACTGCTTCCGGAGCGGTGGTGGCCGTGGTGCCGCCGTCGGTCGAGGTCCCGTGGGAGGTGCTCGGCGCCGGCGGCACCGACGAGGCGATCGCTGCGCGGGTGCACGAGATCGCGGACATACAGCGGCGCACGCCGTTCGACCTCGAACGTCCGCCGCTCATGCGCTTCGCCGTCGTGCGGCACGGTGACACTGCGCATCTCGTGGTGACCAACCATCACATCCTCATCGACGGATGGTCCGGACCGCTGGTGCTCGCCGATCTGCTTGCGCTGTACGCGACGGGCCTCACCTACACCGGCCAGATCGGCTCCGGCGACGGTGACTTCGAGGACTACCTGCGACATCTCGCGACCGCCGACGACACGGCCGGACGCGAGGCGTGGCGCGCGGTCCTGGCGCCGATCGAGGCGCCGACGCTCGTGGCGCCGGGTGCCGAGGCGACGGCGGACGCACTGCCGCAGGATCTCTCGGTCGTCCTCGATGCCGATCTGACGGCGCGCATCGAGGCCGTGGCCCGTGCCGAGGGTGCGACGGTGGCGACGGTGTTGCAGTTCGCATGGGCCGTGTTGTTGTCGCGGCTCACCGGCAACCGAGTCGTCTCGTTCGCCGAGACCGTGTCCGGTCGACCGGCCGATCTCGACGGTGTCGAATCGATGGTGGGTCTGTTCATCAACACGCTGCCCGCGGTGATCGACGTCGACCCGGAGGCGCCGATCTCCACAGTGCTCGCACGCGTCCAGGAGACGAAGGTGTCGGTGCTCGATCATCAGCACCTCTCACTGGCCGAACTGTCCGGACTCGCCGGTGGTTCCGGGATCGGCGGGCCGCTGTTCGACACCCTCACCGTGCACGAGTCGTATCCGGTGGACACCGATTCGTTGTCGACCACGGATGCGTCACTCACCGGTGGACTGGAGATCCTCGACTTCGAGGGCTCGGACGCAACCCACTATCCGTTGAACATGTCGACGTCACCGATTGCGGGAGAGCGACTCTCGTTGACGGTGAAGTATCTGCCGAGCGCATTCGACGCCGCGCAGGTCCAGGTGTTCATCGACGCGCTGGTGCAGATCCTGCGGACGGTCGCGGACGCACCGGACACACTCACCGTCGACATCCCGTTGATCGGTGGGGAGCAGGTCGCGGGTCTGACGTCGGTCTCGGGCGGACCGGGGACCGGGCCGATGCTGCTCACCGACATGTTCGGTGCGGCGGTGGCACGCCACCCTGATCGCGTCGCCGTCGTCGACGGCCACGGCGCCTCGCTGACCTA
This sequence comes from Gordonia sp. ABSL11-1, assembly GCF_030315685.1. GTDB lineage: Bacteria > Actinomycetota > Actinomycetes > Mycobacteriales > Mycobacteriaceae > Gordonia. Next base: position 171,551 of record NZ_JASXSI010000003.1, read on the forward strand.
TCGGGACCTCGACGAGCGCTCGAATCGTCTGGCGCGCTGGTTGATCGGACGGGGGATCGGTGTCGAATCGCTGGTCGCCCTGGCCATCGGCCGGTCGGTCGACCTGCTCACCGCGATCTGGGCCGTCACCAAGACCGGCGCGGGGTACGTGCCGATCGACCCCGACTATCCGGCCGAACGCGTCGCGAACATGGTCGAGGACTCCGGGGCGATCCTGGGGCTGACGGTTCGTACGTCGGACCTGCCGGGCCGCGACTTCGACTGGATCCACCTCGACGACGACGAGATCGGTGCGACCGTGGACGGCCTGCCCGGCGGCCCCATCGCGGACGGCGAGACCGCGGGGCCGGTCCGCCCAGAGAACGTGGCATACGTGATCTACACGTCGGGATCGACCGGTCGGCCCAAGGGCGTCTCGGTGACCCACTCCGGTCTGGCGAACTTCGCCGCTCAGGAGACGGCCCGCCTCTCGGTGGCCGACGCGCCGGTCGTCCTCGGCTTCGCCTCACCGAGCTTCGACGCGTCGGTCCTGGAGTATCTGCTGACGACGGTCAACGGCGGCACCCTCGCCTACCGTCCGAGCGACGCTGTCGGAGGCCATGCGCTGCAACAGTTCATGCAGGAGCATCGGGTCACACACACGTTCCTCACGCCGACGGTGCTGTCGACCCTCGATCCGGCCGCGTTGCCGGATCTGGCCGCCCTGATGGCCGGCGGTGAAGCGGTGCCCCCGTCCCTGGTGGACGCGTGGTCGCCGCACGTGCCGATCCACAACCTGTACGGCCCCACCGAGACGACGATCGGCATCACGCTCAGCGCCCCCATGCGCGCGGGTGAGCCGGTCCGTCTCGGCCGACCGTTGGCCGGCGTCGAACTCCTCGTCCTCGACGGACGGTTGCGACCCGTGCCGGTGGGTGTGCCGGGCGAGCTGTACGCCGTGGGCGGGGCGTTGTCGCGCGGCTACCTCGATCGTGCGGGCCTGACCGCCGAACGATTCGTCGTCAACCCGTTCGGGGCGGCCGGGGAGCGGATGTACCGAACCGGTGACGTGGTGCGGTGGCGTCGTGACCGCGACGGTGAACTCGTGCTGGAGTACGCGGGCCGATCCGACGATCAGGTGAAACTGCGTGGTCTGCGAATCGAGCTCGGGGAGATCGAGGCCGTCCTGGCGGACCATCCGTCCGTCGAGTCGGCGGTCGTGATCGGCGTCGGGGGATCGGTGGCGACGGCCCTGGCCGGGTACGTGGTGGCCGAGGGGACCCTCGACGTCGGCGCGCTGCGCGACTTCGTCGGGCAGCGCCTGCCGGCGCACATGGTGCCGTCGAGCATCATGGTCCTGGACTCGCTCCCGCTGACGCCGGTCGGCAAGCTCGACAAGCGGGCGTTGCCGGAGGCGATCATCGACGCCGGTGTCGACGAGTACGTCCCCCCGGCGTCCGAGGTCGAGGCTGCCGTCGCGGCGGTGTTCGCCGACGTGCTGGAGGCCGAGCAGGTCGGCGTCACGCAGAGTTTCTTCGACCTCGGCGGCAACTCGTTGTCGGCGACGCGTGTGCTTGCCGGACTGCGCGAGCGCGGCCACGACCTCGAGTTGGCCTGGCTGTTCAACGACCCCACCCCGCGCGGTCTGGCCGCCCGGATCGACGGGGGTGGCAGCGGTTCCGGCGAGGTGCTGATCACGCTCAACGCACAGGGCTCACAGCCACCGCTGTTCTGTGTCCACCCGGCCGGTGGTCTGGCATGGTTCTACGGCGGCTTCGTGCCGTTCCTCGCCGACCGGCCCGTGTACGGCCTGCAGGACCCGCACGTCGTCGCCGGCGAGCCGAGTGCCCGCAGCGTCGAGGAGATGGCGACCCGCTACCTGGAGGAGATCCGACGGGTCTCACCCCATGGGCCCTATCACCTGCTCGGGTGGTCGCTGGGAGGTTATGTCGCCTATGCGATCGCGACCGCGCTGCGCGCCGACGGCGAGGAGGTGGCGTTCCTCGGGGTCATGGACTCGTCGCCGGTGCCGGCGCAGACCGCCGAGACCGGCGCCGACGCACCGGTCGGCGTGCAGCTGGGCGGGGAGTACGTCGGGGACTTCCTCGGCGGATGGCGCGACCTGTTCGACCTCGACGACAGTGTCCACGCGGACAGCGCCGAAGAGGTCGCGGAGATCATCCGGCAGCAGATCGCCTCGATGGGGCTGCTCGACACCGATCAGGTCCGGGGGGTGATGGACAGCTTCGCGATCGGCGAATCCCTCGTCGAGCAGTTCCGGCCGGCCCCCTACGACGGCTCGCTGCTGGTGTTCACCGCCACGAGGGACAAGGAGGACCCGAGTGCGGTCGCCCGTGGGTGGGAACCCCACGTCGGCGGCACCGTCACGAACGTCGACGTGGACGCCGACCACCTCGGCCTCGCCAATGCCGAGGCGCTGCAGATCATCGGTCCGGAGCTGGACCGCCGGCTGCGTTCGCGACCGGCCGGTCAGCACGACGAGAACTCACGATGAGAGAGGAGTGAAGGGATGACCAACCCCTTTGATGACGAGAACGGACGTTTCTACGTCCTGGTGAACGATGAGAATCAGCATTCGCTGTGGCCGACTTTTGCCGACATCCCGGCGGGATGGACGAAGGTCTTCGGTGAGGATTCTCGGGCTGCGTGTCTGGAGTATGTGGAGAAGAACTGGACGGATCTGCGTCCGAAGAGCCTGATCGACGCCATGGCGGCCGACGCCGCAGCACAGGGTGGCTCCGCCCCGAGCGGGCCGTCGGCGGGATGAGTCCGGGGGTGGCGGTGAGATCGAAGGATGACGTCGCGGGGACGTGTCACCGCGATAACGCTTCCACATCAAGCTCATACGCCACTCCTCTAACACGAGACACGCAGGTAACATCGGAGGCACGGCGAGGATCAGAAATTTTCTGTGTATTCGTCACAGAATCAGCGTCACCGGTTTCCAAAAGTCCGTTAGCAAGGCAAGCTATGTACAAGGACCCGGTGCCAGTTCAACTGGGAGGCAGAGTGGCCAGGGTCGAAGGATCGAGCTCGGGGGAGCGACGATGATTATGGAACTTGTAGAAGACATCCAGCGCCGGGCGGAGATCACGCCCCGACTGACCGCGGTGCGTTTCGGCGAGGACGCCGTGACGTACGGAGCGCTCGACGAGAGTATCGCCTCCTACGAGTCGGTGACGGAACGTCACGGCTTGTCCCGAGAGGCCGCGTTCCACGCCAGCCTCCTGCACTGCATGCCCTCGCTGACCCGCATCGACGGCCACGTCGAACGCAACCGCGTGGTGTCGGAGATCGTCGGCTGGTTGGGCCGCGACCTCGGCAACGGTGGCGGTCGCCTGCGCGCCGTCAGCTGACACGGACAAACGACAGGCCCCACCGGGTGTGATCACTCGGTGGGGCCTGTTCGTTTTCATGGCCTGTCGGGCCGGCTCGCTCAGAGGATGGCGGCGATCGCCAGGATGACGAGCAGGATGGGTGCGCCGACGACGATGCTGCCGGTGCCGAGCACCAGCGAGGCGATCGCACGTCCTGTCCCACGGTGGCGCGTAGATCCCGTGACGGCGTTGCGACTGGTGCCGATCCGGACGAGGGCGGTCGCGGCCAGGACCATGGCGATGAACCCCAGTACCGCTCCCACTCCGATCAGCGCGAGGGGAAGCGAGACGACGCCGGTGACCAGCGCGGCCGTGGCCATGCCACTGCTCTCGCGTGGTCGTGACGACATGGTTGTGATGGGTCCCGCTACCACCGAAGCCGTGACCGGCAGGCGCGGAGACGTGTACGGGATCGCGTACTCCCAGACCTCGGGGACGGCGGCCGGGATCGGACGATCTTCGACGTCGCGCCGCGTGATCGCGGGATGGACCATCGGCGGGGTGGAGAACCGTCCCGATGCGTGCGACACGGCCGCCGCCTCCGGCACGATGACCCCGGATGACACCTCCGGCGCCTGGTACTCGACGATCGGCGTCCCGGAGTCGCCCGCGGGCCAACGCCGGATCTCCTCGGTGACCGACGGCACGATCGGCTGTGTGGGATGGTCGCTCACCCGCATGGGAATCCTCCTGGTGCCCGACGACTCGGCTCCCCATCCTCGCGACTCGGGGTCGGGAGGGGAGGGGCGCGACGTCCATTCTGTCGTACTCCACTGCAGCCGACGAACGTCACGGACGCGTAACGCCCGTGTCGGACATGGTGGAGAACGACGGAACTCGCCATCCGGGATGCCCGGGAATGGCGAGTTCCGTGTGCGTGGATCGTTGGCGATCAGCCTCCGTGCTGGCCGCCCATGGAGGTCAGCTGGGTGACCGCGTCACCGCTGAGCTTCCAGTCGCCGTCGACCTTGGTGTAGGCCAAGGTGATGTCGATCGGCTGCGGAGCGTGCGGACTCTTGACCGCGACGGTCGCGACTGCCTTGTTGTCGCCCTCGGCCTTCACCTCTTTGACGGTGTAGACCTCGGGGGTGTAGCCGGCCATGTTCGAGCCCTTGGCGTAGGCGATCAGTGCGCCCTTGGTCATCGGGTTGGTGGTGTCGACGACGGCTTCGATCTCCTCCGACGACGTCGCGGGGTCGACCGCCTTGCGCAGGATGACCTGTGCGTCGTCGGAGCTGAGTCCGACGACGGCCTGCTTGGCGTCGCTCGCTGCCGATGCGACCGCTGCCGACGCGTCGCTGGCGGCACTGCTCACGGTGTCCGACGAGTCATCGGAACAGCCTGCGGCGACGAGCAGGGTCGCGGTGGCCAGCAGCGCTGCGGCCAGGGACTTCCGAACGTTCATATCGATTCCTCCTCTTGGGTAAGCCCACACTAACCCACGCCTCCCGCCGGGAGAACCGCACTCGGAATTAATCGGACCGTGGTCCGGTTAGACTGGGTGACCACTCGGGCAACCCGGACATCTCAGAGCCAGGAGGCGTGACATGCAGTTCGGACTCTTCAGCGTCAGCGACATCACCGTCGACCCGACGACCGGTGTCGAACCGACCGAACACGAGCGCATCAAGGCGATCGTCGCGATCGCCCGCAAGGCCGAGGACATCGGTCTCGATGTCTTCGCGCTCGGTGAGCACCACAACCGACCGTTCTTCTCCTCGTCGCCCACGACCACCCTGGCCTACATCGCCGCGCAGACCGAGCGCCTGCAACTGTCGACCGCGACGACCCTGATCACCACGAACGACCCGGTGAAGATCGCCGAGGACTTCGCGATGCTCCAGCACCTGTCGGACGGGCGTGTCGACCTGATGCTCGGGCGCGGCAACACCGGTCCGGTGTATCCGTGGTTCGGGCAGGACATCCGGCAGGGGATCCCGCTGGCCATCGAGAACTACCACCTGCTGCATCGGCTCTGGACCGAGGACGTCGTCGACTGGGAGGGCAAGTTCCGGACCCCGCTGACCTCGTTCACGTCGACGCCGCGACCGCTCGACGACGTCGCGCCGTTCGTGTGGCACGGCTCGATCCGCAGTCCGGAGATCGCCGAGCAGGCCGCCTACTACGGGGACGGGTTCTTCGCGAACAACATCTTCTGGCCCAAGGAGCACTTCCAGCAGCTCATCGGTTTCTACCGAGAGCGCTATGAGCACTACGGACACGGCACCGCCGCCCAGGCGATCGTCGGTCTCGGCGGCCAGTTCTTCATCCGCAAGAACTCGCAGGACGCCGTGCGCGAGTTCCGGCCGTATTTCGACAACGCGCCCGTCTACGGACACGGACCGTCGCTCGAGGAGTTCACCCGCGAGACGCCGCTGACGGTCGGCAGCCCACAGGAGTTCGTCGACAAGACGCTCACGTTCCGGGACAGCTTCGGCGACTACCAGCGTCAGCTGTTCCTCGTCGACCATGCCGGACTGCCGCTGAAGACGGTGCTCGAGCAGTTGGACCTGCTCGGTGAGGTTCTGCCGGACCTGCGCGCGGGGTTCGACGAGGGGCGTCCCGCCGGCGTCCCGGACGCCCCGACCCACGCCTGTCTCGTCGCTGCACGCGATGCACAGGTGACCACTGCACAGGTGACCGACGCAGACATGACCGACGCGGACACGGTGCAGGCATGACCATGACCGATCCCACGTTGTCGCTGGTGGCGGTGAACGCCGGACTCGGCGACCCGTCGTCGACCCGACTGCTGATCGACCGGCTCGCCGACGCCGCAGTCGACGAGTTCGGTGCGGATCGGGTCACCGTCGAGGTCGTGGATCTCCGCGACCTCGCGGTGGACATCGCCCGGTCGATGATCTCCGGATTCGTGCTGGGCGATGCCCGCGAGGCGATCGCTCTGGTGCACGAGGCCGACGGTCTGGTCGTGGCGACCCCGGTGTTCAACGCGTCCTACAGCGGACTGTTCAAATCGTTCTTCGATCTCGTCGAGGTCGATCGGATACAGGGAAAGCCGGTGCTGGTCGCCGCGACCGGAGGGAGCCCCCGGCACTCGATGGTGCTCGATCACGCGATCCGGCCGCTGTTCTCCTACCTTCGCGCCGTCGTCGTCCCCACCGGGGTCTACGCGGCCGCCGAGGACTGGGCCGGCACCTCCGGGGACACGGCGCAGCTGTCGGACCGCATCCGGCGCGCTGCCGCGGAGCTCGCCGCGGCGATGCGCGCCGCCCGTCCGGATCTGCGGACGGATCGGGGCGCCGCGGTCGGGGACCGCACCACGGCGGCGACTGGCGCCGACGCGACCCGGACCGCGCTCGAGGCAGAGGGAATCGCGAACTTCGCGAAGCTGTTGGGCGACAACGCCTGAACGTCGTCGAGCGTCACGCCTGACCCGGGACGTTGTGCCTCGGGCGCAGACGTGTCGTCGGCAGGTCCGGGGCCGGTAGATGTTGCGTCGAACCCTGATAACCCTGCACCTGGCCGAACCGGTCACTGTGCTCGGTCCACTGCTCCCGGAATCGGACGATGTCGTCGTGGCTGCGGCCGAGGAAGTTCCACCACATGATGATCTCCTCTTCGAGGGGTGCACCCCCGAGCAGGACCAGTCGCGCACGCTCGTCGGAGCCGTTCGCCAGGGACAGATGCGTGGCACCGACCCCGACGTAGCCGAGTTCGGTGCGCGCCAACGGTTCCGCCGCGGAGTTGACGATCCGAATCCGCCCCGCGTCGACGAGGATGCCGTGCTCGAACCCGGCGTCGACCCGCAGGTCGATCTCCGCGCCGGGTGGCATCGTGAGCTCCGCACCCAGCAGCGGGGTGAACGTGTGGACCGGCGATCGTCGACCCAGCAGGTCGCCGAGGAACACCCGCACCTCGACACCGTCGCGTTCGACGACGGGTGGCACGTGATGGGCGAAGTCCCGGGGCGTGTCGACCTCGGATTCGGGCAGCGCGACCCACAGCTGCACACCGTGCAACACCGTCGTGTCCGGGGTGGACACCTCGGTGTGCGCGATCCCGTGTCCGGCCGTCATCAGGTTGAGCTCGCCGGGCCGCACCATCGCGTGGCTGCCCATGGTGTCGCGGTGCTCGACCTCGCCGGAGAACAGCCAGCTCACCGTCTGCAGGCCGGTGTGCGGGTGCGGAGGGACGTCCATTCCGCCGGTGGCCGACACGTCGTCGGGGCCATAGTGGTCGGCAAAGCACCATGCGCCGATCAGAGACCGTCGCCGCTGTGGCAGTGTCCGACGGACCGTCATCGCGCGCGGGCCGCCCAGCGGGACGTCGCGGGCGGTGAGCACCTCCACCGCCACCAGGTCGCCGTCGGCATCGCCGCCACGGTGAACTGTTGAGCGACAATCGATCTCGGTGGGCTGGGCTTCCAGGTTGCTCATGGTCGGGTGGCTTTCGGTCGAGGCTGAACGTCTCGATCCATTCTGCCCTGTCCGTAGACGCGGCAGGAGTCCGTCGGTGGGCGATACCCGCTCACGTCGGCGATCTCGAACGGTCTCCCCGAACGACCTCAGCCCAGGACGGTGGGGTCTTCGAAGGTCATCGTGAGCCGGTCGACCGACGATGTCATCAATGCATGACGTCCCATCTTCAGCGACCGGAGCTCTTCGGCGATCGGATGATCGCCGAGGACGAGCTCGGCACCGCCGACGCGGGTGCGTGTGCCCGCCGTCGACGTCAGCTTCCACGGCGTCACGCGCAGCACGCCGTCGAGCTGCGAGTAGGCATTGAGGACCGCGTCCTTGGTGTTGTCGGGCACCCGGAACCCGGGACGCACCGTCAGGTCGACGATGAGTTGATCGTCGGCGACGACCCGTCCGTGCCTGGTCGGGGAGTCGTGGTCGGTGTCGAACTCGGCGAGCGTCTTCGGGAAGCCCCAGATGCCCCGTCCGGCGGCGAGGGTGAAGTCGCCGTCGACGGGGAGTCGATGGATGAGTGCGCGCGCGTCGCCGCCGATGAGCGATCGCAACGCGCGGATCGGTGAGGCCGGCGGCTTGTGCGGGTCCTCCACCAGGAAGCACACGCCGAACTCGTTGTACGGTCCGAGGTCACCGTCGACGTAGTCGACGAAGACGATCATGCACATGGTCCGGCCGGGCCGGATGCGCAGTGGACGCGGGGTGGTCGCGGCGCCGCTCCCGGCGGCGTCGATCGCGCGTGCGACGGCGTTGCTGTCGGCGGTGAACCCGGCGACGAAGCAGCGTGCGTGACGGATCTCGACCGGCATCGTGACGGTACTGCCCAGGACGTCGTGCGTGGATGCGGCGTGGGCCATCGACTGATCTCTCCCTCGGATCGGTGGCAGGACTCGGATCGGAATGCCGAAACGAGAACGTGTTCTCGTTTCGCATCATGCCAGTTCCGCCTGCGACGGGCCACCGGATCCGTCTATCGCGGCTGCACAGAGGTCGCGGTCGGCGATGTGCGGTACCCAGTCGCCGGATAGGCTCAGGTGCGACGACGTCGATGAGGAGGTGGCCGATGACACCGAGCGCGCCCGCCGTGGTCCGCGTGGGGATGGTCGACGATCACCCGTCGCCGGTGTGGGGGGTCGAGCGGATCCTCGATCGACAGCCCGACCTCGAACTGGTGTGTTCGTCGGCAACCGTCGGCGGACTCCTCCAGCAGGGCGTCGCCATGGACATCGTCATCCTCGATCTGCGGCTCGACGACGGCACGAGTCCGGGTGAGAACGTCACCAGACTCACCGAGGCCGGCGTCGGCACCGTCGTCTACACCTCCGGCGAGCATCCGTCGCTGCTACGGTCGGCCGCCCGCGCGGGCACGCTCGGGGTGGTCCTGAAATCTGCGTCCGAACAGGAGATCGTCGACGCGATCCGAGCGGCCGCCGCAGGTCGCGAGGTGCTGACCACCGAGTGGGCCGCCGCGATCGACGGTGATCCCGAACTCGAGGCCGTCGATCTGAGTCCCCAGCTACAGCGGGTCCTCACCTTGTACGCGTCCGGTGAGACGTCGGCGGGCGTGGGCGCCGCGCTCGGCGTCACCGCTGAGACGGTCAACGAATACCTGAAGCGCATCCGCCAGAAGTACGCAGCCGCCGGACGTCCGACCAGGACCAAACTCGACCTGTTCAAACGGGCCGTCGAAGACGGATGGCTACCGGTCCCGGGCCGGAACGCGTCGTCGGCGCCGAACCGGTCCGTGCGCCGCGACGCACCGCGCGATCCGGGTGACTGACCTGTCGCCGGGCGCGACGGCCGGCGACCGCATGCGATCGTCGGGAACGCCCGACCGCGCCCCTGACCGCCTTTCCGGCCGTGCCGGCGCACTCGTGTCGACCGCGGGCGGCGACCGCGAGGTACAACGCGTCGTCCGCAGTCTCGCGCGGGTGATCGCCTGCGGCTACCTCGCGTTCCTCGTCACCTCGATCCCGGAGATCGGCCCGGCGAGTGCCATCGTGGACGTCTGGTACACGCCGGTCGCGCTGGTCGTGGCCTTCGGCCCGGGGCTCGCGCTGTTGCCGGCCAGTCTGTGGCGCGGCGGGCGATACGTCACACTCTGCTGCCGGCTCGCGGTCGTCGGCTATTTTCTCGCCTCGGTCCTCTGGCTCGTCGCGTGGAACGGCGCAATCGGAGACGCCGAGCGGGCGACGTGGCTGGTGAGCTTCTCCGGACTTCCGGGAATCGCTGTCGCGCTGGCGATCTCGAGTCGCAGAGCAGCGGCGGTCGTCGTCGCCGGCACAGTGGTGGCGGCGGTCATCACGTACTTCGGGCGCACCGACGTCGACGTCGGCTACCTGGTGCTGGAGACGGTTTTCGCCAGTGCGTTCGCATCCGTCTTCCTCGCGACGGCCCTGACGGTGCTGCGCACGGGACACCTGCTCGACGCGACGCGGATCGACGCGTATCGCGCGGCCGCTGCCACCGCCGCGGCCAAGGCGCGCGACGTCCAGCGCCGACGATTCGATGCGCTCGTTCACGACCACGTGCTCGCGACACTGCTGGAGGCCTCCGCGGGGTCGTCAGGACCCGAGCTCGCCGAACAGGCGCGATCGGCGATGTCCCGGCTGGACGAACTGGCGGAGGGACGGGCGCCGATGGCCGCCGACCAGACCGCGGGCGAGCTGATCACCGCGTTGCGAGCGGCGATCACCGCGGCCGGCGAGGATGTCGGCGTCCTGCGTGACCGGGTGACCGATGCGTCGTCGGTGTTCCCGGTCGATATCGTACTCGCGATCGTGGACGCGACCGGCGAGGCGGTGCGCAACGTGGTCCGTCACGCCGGGACCTCGGCGTCCTGCGCCGTCCTCGTCGACATCGCCGATGATCGGATCGCGGTCACCGTCGCCGACGACGGAGTCGGATTCCATCCGGACCGCGTCGAACCCGCGCGGGTCGGGATCGAGGTCAGCGTGCGCCAGCGGGTGGAATCCGTCGGTGCGACCGCGAGAGTCCGTAGCTCGCCCGGATCGGGCACCGTCGTGGAGGTGTCATGGTCCCGACGCTGAATCGGTCGAGAGGCCAGGCGCGTGGGGCGGAGACCACGGATGCGCCGACCGTCGTCGGTATGGCCGGCATCGGACTGCGCTCGGTCGGCGCGGCCGCCCTGATCTCGGGTTTCGTGCTGGTATGTGTGACGATCACGTTCGCGACCCCGGGAGTCGGCATCTGGCGCAGCGCCGCCGCCTACGCACTGATGGTGGTCTCGGCCGCGATCGTGTTGCGGGTGACCGGCGATCCGCTCCGGCCGCGCGCGACCGCGGTCGTCGCCGTCACACCCGCGCTGATGATCCTGACCGGGGCGCCGGGGCTGCCCGCCTCGCCGCTGCTGCCGACCACCGCGCTCACCGCTGCCGTGGCGATGGTCGCGGCGTTTCTGGGTGTGCGCCATCGTGTTCGGGTCGCGATTGCCGCTTACCTGGGGTCGGTGGCCACAGCCGTCGTGGTGCTCCCGCGGAGCGGGACCGTCGGGATCACGACGTCGACCTGGATCACCGTGGGGATGCCCGACCTCGCAGTGATGATCAGTGCCGTGGCTTTCGCCGTGTTCATCCGGCACGCGGCCCTCCGGATCGGCGCGATGCGTGCCCGGACCGAACGCGAGATCGCCGGTCGCGCGGCCGTCGCGCAGGCCGACGAGAGCGTCGCCCAGATGGTCCGACTCGACGAGCATGCTCGCGGACTGCTGTCCCGGATCGCCGAGGGGAGCCGGCTCACGGACTCCGAACGTGAGCTGTGCCGGCTCACCGAAGGGCGGCTGCGGGACGCGATCCGGGCGCCCGCCCTCGACCGGCCCGATCTCGCCCAGGCCGTCTGGGCCGCCCGGGGTTCGGGTGTCTCGGTCACGCTCCTCGACGACTCGGACGCCGCCTCGCACGCCGACGTGCCGCCGGACGATCCGGCTCGGCTGCAGATCGTCGACGAGCTGTGTGCCGCCGCGGTCGACCTATTGTCGACGATGCCGCGCGACTCCTCGATCACCGTCCGCGTCCATCCGCGTGGACGGTCACCGATCGGGACCATCGTGGCCAGAGATGCTCCTCACACTCTTCGCCGAATTTTCGGCGCAGATTCGGAGACAGGGGATATCCGCAGTTCGCGGTGACCACTCCCGGGCCTGTTCAGCGCGTCGGCCGACGAGTGTCCCCAGTTCTGGGTCTATTGATCCACTCGCGAAGTGCCTACGTTTGGACTACCTGTGGTGCGGTCTTGTCGGGGCACTGGGGCGCCCCTGGATCCCCGGATACGGCGTGTGACAGAGCGAAGGAATGACAAGTGACCGCGAGTTCTCAACTGCCGATTCATCGTCTGGCGCGGGCGGAGGCCCAGCGGGCGGGGCACGCGGCCCCGGATATCGGGCATGCCGTGCCAGGCCCGTCGGTGACGTGCATCTCCGACTATCGGGCCGGTGACTCCGCAGTGGCGGATCACCGACGTCCCGTCCTCTCCTCACGTGAGGTCGAGGTCCTGCTGGCCTGGCTGGCTGCGGAGTCCAAGGACGAGGCCGCCTCGTCGCTGTTCATCTCGGCGTCGACGGTGAGCACGCATCTCGCGCGTATCCGGGCGAAGTACTCGGCGATCGGTCGGGACGCCCCGACGAAGACCCATCTACTGGCCCGTGCGCTGCAGGACGGTTACACCAGCCTCGATCGCTGGTAGGGCCTCACCCGGCCCGAACGGACGCCCCGGGTCGCGTTCCGTGGAACGCGACCCGGGGCGCTCATCGCAGGTCGCGCTCGATCGACGGCCAGGTCCGGTGCAGGTCGTCCTGCCAGTAACCCCAGGAATGCGTGCCGTTGGGACGCAGGGTCACCTTCGCCGGGATGCCGAGCTGGCCGAGCCGGGTGGTCATCTGACGGGTGCACTGATCGATGGCGACCTCGATGAGCCCGCCGAGCGCGGCCTGATTGGCGAGGAAGAACGGATCTCCGTCGACGAACGGATCCTGCAGACGCTCATGCGGACCGGGCAGTCCGGTACCCGACGTCATGTGGATCTTGGTGCCGCGGAGCTTCGCGGCATTGATGTACGGATCGTTGGCGCGCCACCCCGGTCCGTTCAGCGGACCCCACATGTTGGTCAGGTTTGCCCCACCGCGGTCCTGGACGACGAAACGGATGTACTGCTGTCCGGCCGGGTCGCTCGTCCGTGCGCACCCGCTGAACGCGGCCACCGACCGGTAGAGCTGCGGTGCGGCGATCGCCAGGTTGAACACGGTTGTCCCGGCCATGGAGATGCCGGCGACGGCGTTGCGGCCCGTGGTGGTGAAGTGCTGGTCGATCAGCGGCGGGAGCTCCTTGGTGAGGAAGGTCTGCCACTTGTTGCGGCCCAGCTTGGGGTCGTCGCGCTCCCAGTCGGTGTAATACGAGAACGCACCGCCGATGGGCGTCACCACGTACACGTTCTTGTCGGCGAAGAACTTCTTGTAGTCGGTCCGGGCGTCCCAGGTGGCCGAGTCCTCGCCGCCACCGGCGCCGTTGAGGAGATAGAGGGTGGGGCTGGGTTTCGAGCGATCCCGCGGTGTCAGCACCGTCACCGGGATGGTGCGGTCCATCGAGGCCGAATAGACCATCAGTGTGACCTGCTGCGGGTCGTCGTCCTGCACGCTGGTCACCGACGACGGCGGTGCTGCCGAAGCCGGCCCCGAGACCCCCGCGAGCAGTGCTGCGATGGTCGCCACCACGGTCATGATCGCGGCCACGAAGTGGCGCTGCTGTCTCCCCACGCTGTTCCCATCCATCTTCTCTTGATGACCCGGCTGCCCAGTCTAACGGCCTTCCCTGAGGGTGCCGGACGGCATGAAGCCACTCACGGCCAGGGTGGGCTTGGTTACGGTGGGGCAATGACTGCGACCGGGGCGGCCAATGATTCCGACCTCTTACGATCTCTGCTCGCGGATTCCGCCGAAGGCGACCGGGGTGCCTTCGCGCACCTCTACGACCTCACCAGCGCCCGTGTCTATGGTCTGGCACTGCGGGTGGTCCGCGACCGAAACTACGCGGAGGAGGTCGTCCAGGAGGCGTATCTGCAGTTCTGGCAGAAGGCCGCCGAGTACCACCCGGCCCGCGGGTCGGTGATCAGTTGGATGATGACGATCGCCCATCGGCGCGCCGTCGACCGGGTGCGCACCGAGGAGTTGCAGCACCGGAAGGTCTCCGAATACGAGTCGATGAACCGCGAGCCGGGAACTCCGGTGCCGCTGGAGATCATCGTCGACCGCGAGGACGGTGACGAACTGCGGACGTGTCTGTCTCGTCTGACGGACCTGCAGCGCGATAGTATCGAGATGTCGTACTTCAGCGGCATGACCTATCCGGAGGTCGCCGAGCACACTGCGACGCCGCTGCCGACCATCAAATCGCGGATCCGGGACGGGCTCCGCAAGTTACGCCATTGCCTGAGGAGCCGGGACGATGCCTGATACCGACTGGCTCGACGACCACGTCGAGCTCTACGCGGTCGATGTCCTGACCCGTCCCGAGCACGATCGCGTCGATCGCGAGCTGGAATCGCTGACACCGGTGGAGCGACGGATCTACGACGGCCGTATCGCCGAGACACGTTCGGCCATGGCCGAACTCGCCAGCTCGTACGCACTGGACGCCCCGATCACGTTGCGGGACCGCGTCCTTGATCACGTGTTCGCCGCGCCCCCGGCCGCCGTTGCCGGGACCTCGCCGGCGATTCCCGAATCGCAGTCGGAAGTTCCTGTGGTGGAGCAGGATTCGCCGAACGTCGTCCCGATCGACAAGATGCGTGGCAGTCGGCGGTGGGCCGGCGTCGCCGTCGCGGCCGCGGCGGCCGTCGTGGTCGCGTTGGGTGCCGGCGTCGTGATCGGCCGGAGCACCGCACCCGAGCCCGCGCGGCCCGCGGTGGCCTCGGATCAGCAGCAGGTGCTCGATGTGCTCTCCGCCCCGGACGCACAACTGTCCGTCGGGCGTCTCGACGACCGGCGCGGCACGATGTCGGTGGTCGCCTCGCGCGATCGCAACCAGGCGGTCGCCCTGCTGCGTGACCTGCGCAATCCGATCCCCACCGACCGTGACTTCCAGTTGTGGCTGGTCGGCAAGGCGGACAATCCGGTATCGGCCGGCCTCATCCCGCCGTCGGGCGAAGGGTCTCCGGCGCTCGTGGACCGCCTCGACGGCTCGACGGTGCTCGCGGTGACGATCGAGCCGAAGGGCGGCTCGCAACAGCCGACCACACCGATCCTGGCGCAGATCTCACTCTGATCGTGCGGGTGGCGATCGTCCGGAGCCGCCCAGCGTGCAGCCACCCCGACCGTTGAACACCACAATGGTTGTGAACCAAGGTGGTTTCGTACAGTCGGGGTGGCTGGTCGAGGCTTGCGTATCGAGACCTCAGCTGGTCGAGCGTCGATACATGATGAGCGACACCGGGATGCAGATCGCGAGGATCGCGACACTGGTCGCGATGGAGTAGCCGACGGCGTGCTCGGCCACCCACCCGGTCGCAGCCGGGAAGTCCGGTGGCGAGGCATTGCCGAACTTCTGCCGGCAGGCCGTGGCGACGGCGGTCACCGGATTCCATTCCGCGATCGGGCGCAGGATGCCGGGAAGGCTCTGCGCCGAGATGAATGCGCTGGAGAGGAAGGTGACCGGGAACATCCACAGGAAGCCGATGCTCTGGGCCACTTCGACATTCGGTGCCGCCAGCCCGGTCACCGCGCCCACCAAGGCCATCGCGAGGGCGAACAGCAGGATGATGCCGAACGCCACCAGGGCGTCGAGCGCACTGTCACGGATCCGCCAGCCGATGGCGAGACCGCAAGCGACCATGACACCGAGTCCGATGATGCCGAGGAGCATGTCGGAGGTGACCCGACCGGCGATGACCCCGAGTCTCGACATCGGCAGGGAGCGGAGCCGGTCGATGATGCCGTCGGACATATCGTTGGCCAGACCGACGGTCGTGATCGCGGCGTTGAAGACGACTGTCTGGGCGAAGATGCCGGACATCAGGAACTCGCGGTAGGAGCCGCCGCCGAAGGTCGCGCCGAACACGTAGGCGAAGAGGAACACGAACATGAGCGGCTGTACCGTCGCACTCATCAGCAGGGTCGGGATTCGCCGTACCGTCAACAGATTTCGTTCGACGATGACGGCGGTGTCGGTGAACATCACACGCGCTCCAATCGTTCGGTGGCGGTCTCGTCGTTATCGCTCGCCGACGCGCGCGGGGTCCCGGTTCGTTCGGTCAACTGGAGGAACACGTCGTCGAGGGTGGGGGAGGCGACGGTCGCGTCGAGCACGTCGATGCCGACGTGCTCGCAGGCCTTGACCGCATCGACAGCGCTACGCGATCCCTCCGTCACCGCGACCGACCAGCGCACATCGTCGAGTTGCTGCGGCATGCCGAGGCCGATCTCGGCCAGGGTGGTGGCGACCAGGGTGGAGTCCGCAGCCCGGTGCTCGAGTTCGACGGTCAGGATCGACTGCGCGGTCGTCGACTTCAGCTCGGCGGCCGTGCCCTGCGCGCGGATGGTGCCGTGATCGATGACGGTGATCTCGTCGGCGAGCGCGTCGGCCTCCTCGAGGTACTGGGTGGTGAGCAGGACGGTGGTGCCGGCGGCCACCTGCTCGGAGATGACCTCCCACATCTGGCGTCGGCCACGGGGATCGAGACCGGTGGTCGGCTCGTCCAGGATCACCAGTGTCGGTTCGTTGATCAATGCGCCGGCGAGATCCAGCCGGCGCCGCATGCCGCCCGAGTAGGTGCGCATCGGGCGGTCGGCGGCGTCGGACAGTGTGAGGTCGGCAATCATCGCCCGGGCACGCTCGGACGCCTCCTTGCGCCGGTGACCGTAGAGCTGGGCGACCAGCCGCAGGTTCTCGAACCCGGTGAGCGTGCCGTCGACGGCGGCGTATTGTCCGGAGACGCCGATCATCTCGCGCGCGGTGTCGGGTTCGGCGAGCGCGTCGACACCGTCGACGAGGACCGAACCCTCGTCGGGGCGCATCAGCGTCGCGACGGCACGGACCGTCGTCGTCTTGCCCGCCCCGTTCGGTCCGAGCAGGGCGTGGATGGTGCCGGACGGAACCGTCAGGTCGAGGTCGGTGAGTGCGTGGACCTTGCGTCCCCGGCCGAACAGGCCGGAGCGAAAGGTCTTGGAGATTCCTCGTAATTCCAGTGCGGGTGTCTCGGTGGTGTCAGCCATCGTGTGTCGTCCCACGGTCCTCGCTCCCTTCCATGGCGCGTATCAGGCTGGCCGGGCGCATGTCGCGCCAGTTCTCCTCGACGTAGGCGAGGCAGTCATCGTGACCGGCAGGGCCGAACACGGTCGACCAGCCGTCCGGTACCGCCGCGAACTGCGGCCAGAGCGAATGCTGGTCCTCCGCGTTGACGAGTACCAGGAACACGCCTTCGGTGTTGTCGAACGGATTGGTCATCAGTCCTCCTCGTGTCTGTGCTTCTCACCCTTCGTTCGTGCGGCGAGGGCGCGCGGATCGGTCGATGGCGGAGGAATACTCGGACACGTTCTCCGGCAGCAGCATCCGGGCGTGACTGCAGTCCACGGTGAACTCGGTGACAGTGCCGGTGATGCGTCCTGCCCAGTCGCCCACCGCCGGGCCCCCGGGCGGCGGGTCCGCCGTGGCCGTCACGAACACCGCATCGCCGTGATACGTGCGTGGCCGCCAGTCCGCGGCCAGCGGTGTCGCGGCCAGGAAGGCGCGGTGAACCCTCCCGAACTCGGCCTCGGTCAGTCCGCCGAGCGAGCCACCGGCGTCACGGACCGCCTGCCACGCCTCGGCGATGGTCGGTTCGCCGCCGGGGCCGGTGTCGGCGGAGAGCCCGAACTCGGCGAGCAGTTCGGCGACGGACGGGGTCTCGTCACAACCGGGACGGTCGGCGACGACGAACGAGTCCAGCAGGACGAGCTCGTCGATGACGTCGCCGGCGGCGTGCAGCTGGATCGCCATCTCCTGCGCGATCAGACCGCCGAGAGACCAGCCGAGCAGGTGATACGGGCCGGCCGGGGCGATTTCCCGCATCCGCTCGATGTAGAGGGCTGCGAGTTCGCTGACCGACTGCGGTTCCGCGCCGCCCGACAGCATCGGGTTCTGCAGCCCGTACACGGGACGGTCGGGATCGATGTGCGGGAGCAGCGAAGTGAAGCTCCACGACAACCCGATGGCGGGGTGCACCACGAACAGCGGTGCGACCGGCTCGGCCGACGACCGCGCCCGCCGGAGCGGGAGGACCGTCGCGAACGGATCGACGACACCGCGATCCTCGACGCCCTCCGGCGTCCCGTGGCCGTCGACGATCGCCGCCAGCTCGGCCGGTGTCGGTGCGGTGAACAGGATTCCGGCGTTGATGTCGCGACCGGACAGATCCGACAGGCGTGTCGTCACGGCGGTCGCCATCAACGAGTTCCCGCCGAGGTCGAAGAATCCGTCCTCGGCACCCACGTCGGCGACATCGAGGTCGAGCACGTCCGCGAAGACCGCGGCGACGGCCGATTCGGTGCCGGGGCGCGGTGCCCGCGACGGCGCGCGGCGCTGCGGTTCGGGCAGTGCCCGCCGGTCCAGCTTCCCGACCGGGGTCATCGGTATCTCGTCGAGCACGGTGATCGACGCCGGCACCATGTGCCGGGGCAGCAGCGCCGCGACGTCGCGCCGCAGCGCCTCCGGATCCGGTTCGTGGCCGCGCGTAGCGGTGACGTAGCTGCGCACCGAGGCGGGTCCGCTCCCGCCGTCGGCCGACGGGTCGTCGACGACGGTGACCGCGAAGTCGACGGCGGGCTGCGCGGCGAGGGCGTCGTCGATTTCCCCCAGCTCGATGCGGAAGCCCCGCACCTGTACCTGATTGTCGCCGCGGCCGACGTAGCGGAGGCGTCCGTCGTCGGTCCACCGCACCAGATCTCCGGTGCGGTACATACGGCATCCGGCATGGCGCGGCCCGGCCACCATCGGTGCCGGCACGAACCGGACCGAGGTGAGGTCGGGTCTGCGGTGGTAACCGCGGGTGACCTGATCGCCGATCAGATACAGCTCGCCGGTCACCCGGGGTGGTACCGGATGCAGACGTTCGTCGAGGACGAGCGCCGCGACACCGTTGTTGGGGGTGCCGATGGTGAGGTCGGCGTCGGTCGACAGTTCCTCACTGCCCGTGGTGATCACGGTCGTCTCGGTCGGTCCGTACACGTTGACGAGGGTGCGGCCGGGTGCCCACCGGCGCACGAGTTCGTTGCCGAAGGCCTCACCGCCGATCGCCAGCGCCTGCAGCGTCGGGACCGCGTGGGGATCCATGCTGGCCACCGCCGCCGGGGTGATGAAGGCGTGCGTGACTCCGTGGCGGTCGACGAAGTCGGCGAGCGGCGCACCACCGTAGACGTCGGTCGGGACCACGACGAGCGTCGCCGCGCCGGCCGAGGCGAGCAGGAATTCGAGCACGGAGGCATCGAAACTCGGTGACGCGAAGTGCAGTACGCGCGACGACATGTTCGGCGCCAGACGATCTCGCAGCTCGTCGCGTACCGCCGTGAGGCCCGAATGCGGAACCAGGACGCCCTTGGGCTTCCCGGTCGAGCCGGACGTGTAGATGATGTAGGCGAGCTGATCCACCCGGATCGGTGTCGTGCGTTCGTCATCGCTGAGCGGAGCCGGCGACGAATGTCCGATCCGTGTGCGGATCGCCGGGTCGTCCAGCACGATCGTCGGGGTGTCGGTGGTGACCGACGGCCGTGCCTCCCCGGTGGTGACGACGAGGCAGGCGCCGCTGTCGTCGAGCATGTGCGCGATCCGGTCCGCGGGGTAGGTCGGATCGATCGGCACATACGCGGCGCCGGAGCGGATGATCGCCCAGATCGCCACGAGCGCGTCGATGGACCGCGGCACCGCCATCGCGACCACCGGCTCACCGTGGGACGACTCGGTGCTGGGGGAATCCGTTGTCCGTGAACCGATTCCGCGTCCGAGAAGCACACGCGCCAGACGATTTGCCCGGGCGTCGAGGTCGGCGTAGGTGATGACGTCGTGCTCGGTCACTGCGGCGAGCCCGTTCGGGTTCCGGCGCACCGCCTCGTCGAGCAGCGTCCCGAATGTCACGGGGCGCGACGGGTGCGGACCGGTGACCGGACTGAACCGGGCCACCTCGAGCGGGTCGGTGACACGGATGTCGCCGACGGCCCGCTGTGGGTCGCAGATCATCGCGCGCACGACCCGCATCAGCCGGGCGATGAGCAGTTCGACATCCTCGCGGCGGTAGCGGCCTGCCGCGTACGACACCTCGACCGAGGCGTTCCCGGCGGCCGGGCTCATCCCGGTGACGGTGAACTGCAGGTCGAACTTGGCTGTGCCGGTGTCGAGTTCGGAGACCGATATGCCGAGGTTCTCGTCGACTTCGAGTGTCGAACCGTCGATACCGTCGGCGAAATCGTGGACCGACAACGCGATCTGGAACAGCGGATGCCGTCCCGCCTCGCGTAACGGGTTGAGCTCACTGACCACGTCGTCGAACGGGACGTCCCGGTGATCGAGCGCCTCGAGGTCGTCGTCGCGGACCTCGGCGACCATGTCGGCGACACTGCGGCCCGGCTCGATCCGGGTACGCAGGGCGAGGGTGTTGACGAACATGCCGACGACGCCGGAGAAGTCGAGGACGCTGCCCGACCGCGGGGATCGATTGGCGACAGGAGTCCCGACCACGACGTCGCGGCCCAGACCCATGCGGTGCAACAGGATTGCGAGCGCGCTGTGCAACACCGAGAACGCGGTCGTGTTGTGGTCACGGACGAACCGGGTGAGTCCTTCGCGTACGTCGTCGTCGATGGCCACGGTGGCCAGCGCCCCGCTGTCGGCGGGGGCGTCGTCGGCGACGGTGGCCGGGATGGTCGTCTCGGTCGGGGCATCGGCCAGACGAGCCGTCCAGTAGGCGAGGTCGTCGTCGGCCAGACCCTCCGACGCCATCCGAACCGCATAGTCGCGGAAGTCGACGTCGGCGGCCCGCCAGGGCTCGGCGCGGCCGGCGAGGCGCTCGCGGTAGCCGGTCAGGAGGTCGCCGACGAGTACCGGCAACGACGCACCGTCCGCGGCGATGTGGTGGATCGCGAGGATCAGCACGTGCTCGTCGCTGCCCGACGACGCCACGGCTGCACGGAACGGCGCGTCGACGGTGAGGTCGAACGGGCGGGCACAGATCTCCTCGGCGACGCCCACGGGATCGGCGTGGCGGTGGACCCGCACCGAACCGACGACGTCCGCGGGCTCGTCGAGCACGATGCCGACGGGCTCGCCGTCACGCACCGGATAGACGGTGCGCAGCGACGTGTGACGCGTGACGACGTCCTCCAGTGCGCCCCGTAGGGCGTCGACAGAGAGGCGGCCGGTCAGCCGCAACGAGAACGGCATCGTGTACTGCGTCGAATCCGGGGCCGCACGGGTCACCGACCACAGTCGTCGCTGCACCGGGGCCAACGGCACGGTCGACGGACGATCGACCGGCGCGAGCGGTCCCGGCGCCGACGCCTCGTCGAGCGCCTCGGGGACGGGATCGATCAGGGCGGCCAGTTCGGCGACGGTGCCGTTGTCGAACACCTCGCGGACACGCACCGGCTGTCCGCGGTGCACATGGTTGAGCCTGCTCGTCAGCGTGGTCGCTTGCAGTGAGGTGCCGCCCAGTTCGAAGAAATCGTCGGTCGACGACACGTCGCGGACACCGAGCACGTCGCCGAGGACCTGCGCGACGAGCCTCTCCGCCAACGATTCCGGGGCCGGACCCGACGCGGTGCGCGCCGTCGACGCCGGGGTCGGCAGGGCCGCTCGGTCGAGCTTACCGTTGCGGGTCAGCGGGATCCGGTCGATGACCGTGATCGACGCGGGGACCATCGGGGCGGGCAGGCGGCCGCGGACGGCGGCAAGGATTCCGGGACCGTCCGGTCGGGCCTCGTGCGCGACGTCGTCGCGGATCGTCACGTAGGAGACCAGGGTGGCGTCGGCACCGGTGCCGTGCACGAGTGTGGTGGCGAAGTCCACAGCGGCATGACGGTTGATCGCCGAGGTCACTTCGTCGAGCTCGATCCGGAAACCACGCACCTTCACCTGGTTGTCGCTGCGGCCGTGGTAGATCAGGGCGCCGTCGGGTCGTCGACTGACGACGTCGCCGGTCCGGTACATGATCCGGCCGTCGGCGTCCGGTGCGGCGACGAAACGCGTTGCGGTGAGGCCGGTCCGGTTCAGGTAACCGCGGGCGACCCCGTCGCCGACGAGGTACAGCTCGCCGGGCACCCGGCCGGGCAGGGGACGGAGCCGATGGTCGAGCACGAGTGCGGTGGCACCGTCGATCGGCGTGCCGATGGTGATCTCGTCGCCCGGTGACAGCGGCTGTGACATCGTCGTCACGATCGTGGTCTCGGTCGGACCGTAGCAGTTCAGGTAGCTCCGGCCCGGGGCCCACCGTGCGATCAGCTCGGGCGGCGACGCCTCTCCGCCGACGGCCAGCGTCTGCAGGTCCGGCAGGTCGCGCGGGGCGGCCGCGGACAGTGCGGCAGGTGTGATGAACGCGTGGCTCACCGACTGCTCGGCGAGGACGTCGACGAGCTCGTCGCCGCCGTAGATCGTCGGCGGTGCGATGACCATGGCGGCGCCGGCCTCGACGGCCAGCAGCAGTTCCAGCATGGCCGCGTCGAAGCTCGGCGACGCGAAGTGCAGGGTGCGGCTGTCGCTCGTCACGCCGTGGCGGTCACGCTGGGCGGTGGAGAACGCGGCCAATCCGCGGTGGGTGACGTTCACACCCTTCGGCTCGCCGGTCGACCCGGACGTGTAGATGACGTAGGCCGTGCTGTCGACGAGACGTGCGGCGGGTCGTGCGGGTGTCGTACCCGTCACGCCGTCGGTCTCCAACGACACGGTGCTGACCCACCAGATGCGTTGCGGCAGCGTGCCGAATCGTTCGGCGGTGGTGATCCCGAGGATGGCGCCGGAGTCGGTCAGCATGTGGGTCACCCGCTCGGCGGGATACCGTGGGTCGATCGGCAGGACGGCGGCGCCGGCCTTGGCGACGGCCCACACTGCGACGACCGACTCGATCGACCTCTCGAGCGCGACGGCGATGACATCCTCGGTGCCGACACCGAGCATGGTGAGCCGGTGAGCCCAGGCCGAGGACCGCTCATCGAGCTCGCGGTAGGTGACCGTCTCTGTTCCGGTGTCGATGGCGACCGTGTCGGCGTGCCCGAGGGCCGACGTCTCGAGGATGTCGGCGAGATGACGTGGCGCGATCGCCGGCAGCGCCGACGGACGTGGCGTGGTGAGGGTGTGCTCGTCGATCCGTCGCCGCGGATCGGCGACGATCTGACGGGCCAACGACACGAATGCGTCGGCGATGGACTCGACGCGAGCGTGGGTGAGGACGTCGCCGGCGTAGGTGAACCGTGCGCGGTCGCCCCGGATGCGCAGTTCGAGATCGAAACGTGCCGTGCCGGTGTCGACCTCCTCGGGCGTGACCTGCAGACCCTCCAGATCCAGCGACGGACCGGTCGGGACCCGGCCGTCGGTGGTCTCCGCGTCGAACGCCAGCACCACACCGAACAGCGGATGACGGCCGCTGCGTGGGGGATTGACCGCCGCGACGACCTGCTCGAACGGGAGATCGGCTTGCGACAGTGCCTCGAGATCGTGGCGACGCACGGTGTCGAGCAGCTCTCCGAAGCCCGCCGAACCGTCGATCGGTGTGCGCAGCACGACCGAATTGACGAACATCCCGACGAGATCGGACAGCCGCGGATCGTTGCGTCCGGCCACGGGGGTACCGATGACGACATCAGCATCCGCGCCGGCGACATGGACATCGGCATCGGAGTTCAATCGGTGCAGCAGGGCCGCGAACACGGCGTGCACCGTCATGAACTCGGTGGCCTTGCCGTCGGCAAGGGCACGCAAGCGCGCCCGGAGTCCGGCGTCGAATTCGACCTCGACCACACCGGTGTGCGGCGCGGCGTCGGAATCGTCGGCGGAGGCCGCGGAGTCGTGATCGGGGAGCAGGACGGGGGAGGCGTCGATTCCCTCGAGTTCACGACGCCACCAGTGGGCGAGTTCGCCCAGCCGGGTCCCGTCCTGCCCGCCGACGTCGGCGTCGAGTTCGCGTGCGTCGATCGAGAGACCACGCTGCGGGTCGACACCCAGATTCTCGGCCTGCCACCGGAGGTAATCGCGGTAGTCGACCGTCAGCGGTGCCTGCGCCGGTGATCGACCGTTGTGCAGGTCCGCGTAGGCCCCGGCGATGTCGCGCGCCAGGGGCGTCATCGACCATCCGTCGGCAGCGATGTGATGCACGACGATGGTCAGCTTGTGGTGGGGCGCAGACGAATCGATGTCGCCGTCCCCGGTCTCGAGGCGATGCAGCGCGACACGGATCGGGGCGTCGACGGTCAGGTCGAAACCGGCGCCCGCCAGGTGGCGTGCATCTGCGGTCCAGCCCGCATGATCGGTGACCTGTGCGGTCAGTTCCTTGATCACGTCGTCGGCCGGCCGGACCTCCATCACCGGTCGTCCGTCGCGTTCCGGGTAGACGGTGCGCAGCGGCTCGTGGCGCTCGACGGCGTGCAGCAGGGCACCCGAGAGCGCGTCGATGTCCAGGTCGCCGCGCAGGTCGAGCGCGAACGCGATGTTGTACGCACTCGCCGACGTCTGACCGTCCGACTGTCCGTCCACCGGATCATCGGACTGGGCGAGCCGATTGAGGAACCAGAGTTGCTGTTGCGCGGGTCCCGGCGCCACCACGGCGTCCGGGTCGTGACTGAGCAGCGACAGCGGACGCGAGTCCTCGTCGTCGGGAACCGTTGTGTCGGTGACGGACTCGGTGTCGGGCTCGCCCGCCGCCAGGCGCGCCAGCGCCGCGATCGTCGAGTGGTCGAAGATGTCGCGGACCGAGATGCGGCGCCCGCCGATCTCCTCGAGCCCGGCCACCAGCTGGGTCGCGGAGAGCGAATTGCCTCCCAGGTCGAAGAAGTCGTGATCCCGGCCCACGGTCGCGGCATCGATCCCGAGGTGGTCCGCGACGAGTGCGGCCACGGTCCGCTCGGCGGCGGTCCGCGGAGCCATGTAGGGGGAGTCGCCGTCGACTGCGCCGACCGAGTCGGGCGCGGGCAGGGCACGCAGATCGACCTTGCCGATCGGGGTCGTCGGGATCTCGTCGAGCTCGATGATGACCGAGGGGACCATGTGTTTCGGCAGTCGCCGGCTCAGCCGGTCGCGGACGGTCGCCACGACGTCGTCGACGTGTCCGTCCGCGGCGCCGGAGAGCGTCACGTAGGCCACCAGTCGCGCGGCCGCCGGCTCGCCGTGCGTCGTCGTGACTGCCGCGCTCACCGCATCATCGCTGACGAGCGCCGCATCGATCTCACCGAGTTCGATGCGGTGTCCGCGGATCTTGATCTGATGATCGGCACGGCCGCGGAACTCCAGCCGCCGACCGGTCGACCCGGGGGTGTCGCCGACACGGTCCGCCGTCCAGCGGACGAGGTCGCCCGTGCGGTACATCCGGTCACCCGGGTCGCCGTACGGGTTGGCCACGAAGCTCTTCGACGTCAACGGCCGCACGCCGTGATACCCGCGGGCCAGGTGCGGGCCGGCGATGTACAGCTCACCGACCGCACCCGGCGCCACCGGGCGCAGGCGCTCGTCGAGGACCATCGCGGCGATGCCGCGGATCGGGCGACCGATGGTGAGGACCTCGTCGGCCGGGTCGATGTCCTCCGACATCGTCGCGACCACCGTGGTCTCGGTCGGCCCGTAGGCGTTGAACAGTGATCTGCGGGCCGACCAGCGGCGCACCACTTCGGGATTCGGGTGCTCGCCACCGATCACCAACGTGCGCAGGTCGGGCAGCTCATCGGGATCCATCGTCGTCAACAGCGACGGGGTCAGGAACGCATGGGTGACCCGACGTGCGCGCATGATGTCCGCGAGTTCACGGCCCCCGACGATGCCCGGGGGCACGATGTGCATCGTCGCGGCGGCCGACACCGCCATCAGCACCTCGAGCACCGAGGCGTCGAAGCTCGGCGAGGCCAGCTGCATGGTGCGGCTGTCCGGGCTCAGGCCGAAATGACTGACCTGCTCGGCCGCGAAGTCGGACAGGCCCCGGTGGCTCACGACGACGCCCTTCGGCGTGCCGGTGGTGCCGGACGTGTAGATCAGGTAGGCGGGGTGATCGACGGCGAGCGGGGCCCGACGGTCGGCGTCGACGATCGGACCGGGATCCTGCGTGGCGAACTCCTCGCGGAGGGCGTCGTCGTCGAGGCGCAATGCGCGGACGCCATCGGCTCCCGGATCGCTGGTGGAGTCGGTGACGACGAGAGCCGCGCCCGAGTTCTCGATCATGAAGGCGATACGCGCAGCGGGATAGTCCGGATCGACGGGCACCCAGGCCGCTCCCGAGCGGGCGATCGCCCACAGGGTGACCATCCAGCGGACCCCGCGCGGCATCGACACGGCGACGAAGCGCTCGGGGCCGGCGCCGTGGGCGATGAGCAGCCGCGCCAACCGATTCGATGCGTCGTCGAGTTCGGCGTAGGTCAGATCATGGGTGCGGTCGGACAGCGCGGTGCGCTGCGGTTCCGCGGACACGGCGGCGTCGAGCAGCCGCGAGAGGTGTTCGACGGGACGGCGGCCCGCGCCGACGGCGGGCACGAGGTCCAGACGTTCCATCGGGTCGAGCATCGACACATCGCCGATGGTGACCTGGGGATCACGCACGACCGCGTCGATCACCCGGCGCAGGCGCTGGGCGAGTGCGGCGACCGTGGCACGGTCGAACAGTGCTGTCGCGTAGCCGATCTCGATCCCGAGTCCGCCCGGACCGCCGTCGGCGTCGGTGTGTTCGGTGAACGTGAACTGCAGGTCGAACTTGGTGTGTCCGGTGTCGATCCGCGATGCGGTCGCCGACAATCCGGCGAACTCGAGGTCGATCGCGGAGCTGTCCTCGACGGCGACCGAGACCTGGAACAGTGGATGGACACTGCCCCGTTCGGGATTCAGCTCCGTCACCAGGCGATCGAACGGCACCTCCGCATGCTCGAAGGCGGCGAGGTCGCGATCGCGCACCCGCTCGAGCAGATCGGCGAACGACGCGTCCTTGTCCACCCCGGTGCGCAGGACGACGGTGTTGACGAACATGCCGACCATCGGGTCGAGCTCGGCGTCGCCGCGTCCGGAGACCGGTGTGCCGACGGTGATGTCCGGGTTCTGCGACATGCCGCGCAGCAGTGCGGCGACCATCGCGTGGCAGACCATGAAGACGGTGGAGTCGGTGCTGTCGGCGATCTGCCGGACGCTCCGGTGCACCGTGGCGTCGACGCCGCTGTGGATGGTGGCGCCGGTCGGGTCGGGCAGCCGTGTGCGCGGACGGTCGAACGGCAGTTCCGTCTCACCGGGCGAGCCGGCGAGTTCGGTCCGCCAGAAGGACAGTTCGTCGTCGACCGTCGCATCGAGCACCGCGTGGCGTCGTGCACTGACCTCTGAGTATGTGACCGGCAAGGGCATCAGATCCGGTGTCTGGCCGTCGCGGCGGGCGCGGTAGGCCTCCGCGAGATCGGTCGCCAGGGGTGCCAGCGACCACCCGTCGGCGGCGATGTGGTGGATGACGACGGTGAGGTTGTGGTCGTCGTCGCCGGTGCGCACGATCCGCGCGCGGATCGGCAGATCATGCGCGAGATCGAAGGGGGCGGCGGCGAACTCGCGCACCGGAAGCGTGTCGTCGGCCTCGGACACCGGCACGTCGATCTCGACGCGGCCGGCGTCGATGATGTCGGCGTAGGGGCTACCGCCGTCGTCGGTGACCCTGGTGCGCAGCGGTTCGTGACGGGCGACGACGTCGAGCAGTGCGGCGGAGAGCGCGTCGGTGTCGAGCGCACCGACGAGGCGCACGGTGAACGGGATGTTGTAGGTCGCGGCCGCCGACCGGTCCATCCGGTTGGTCAGCCACAGCCGGGTGGCGGCGGGGGAGAGCGGAACCGGATCCGTCGGGATCGCGACGGGGATGCCGGCGACGGGATCGGTGTGGTGCTCGTCGGCGGACACCCCGGCGGCGACCAGTGCGGCTGCGACACCGGCGATGTCGGCGGCGTCGAAGATGGTGCGGATGCCGATCCGTTCACCGGTCGCCCGGGAGAGTCGGGCCGCCACGCGGGTGGCCGAGAGGGAGTTGCCGCCGACTGCAAAGAAATTGTCGGACATGGAGATCGAGTCCACCCCGATGACGGCCGCGACGGTGCGGGCCACGAGCTCCTCGAGCGGATTGCGCGGTGCGAGGTGATCGGTGCCGGCCGGGCGCTCCGGCGCCGGGAGTGCCCGGCGATCGAGCTTGCCGTTGGCCGTGGTCGGCAGATCGTCGAGTACGAGGATCGCGGTCGGGACCATATGGTCGGGCAGGTGGTCGGTGAGTTCGGCGCGCAGGTCGCGTTCGGACAACGAGCCGTCGCCGGTGACATAACCGACGACAGCGGCCGAGTCGGCGACCAGGTCATCGCGCACGACGACCGCCGCGGCGCGCACGCCGTCCAGACGGTGCAGCGCCGCCTCGATCTCACCGAGTTCGACGCGCTGGCCGCGGATCTTCACCTGCGAGTCGCTGCGCCCGAGGTACTCGAGCTCGCCGTCGGCGCGACGGCGGACGAGATCGCCGGTGCGGTACAGGCGTTCGCCGCAGCCGGAGGGATCGGCGACGAACCGTCCCGCGGTCAGGTCGGCTCGATGGACATAGCCGCGGGCGAGTTGCACTCCGCCGAGGTAGAGCTCGCCGACGGCACCGACCGGCTGCGGGGCGAGTCGGTGGTCGAGGACGTAGGCCCCGGTGTTCCAGACCGGCGCGCCGATCGGGACCGTCGTCGCGTCGGCGTCGGACCGATCGTGGAAGGTCACGTCGATCGCGGCCTCGGTGGGCCCGTAGAGATTGTGTACGGGCGCGTCCGTGAGCCGGGCGGTGGCGGCGACCGTCTCGGGGGTGAGGGCCTCACCGCTGGTGAAGATCTGTCGCAGCGAATCCAGGTCGTCGGCGGTGGCCGCGATGTCGTCGGCGTGGGCGGCCGCGAACGCCGTCAGCATCGATGGCACGAAGTGGGTCGTCGTGACCTGGTGGGCGGCGATGATGTCGCGCAGGTACCACGGGTCACGGTGGCCGTCGGGGGACGGGATGACCAGCGCGGCGCCGGAGACCAACGGCCAGAAGAACTCCCACACCGACACGTCGAACGTGGCCGGGGTCTTCTGCATGACCCGGTCGCCGCCGTTCAGCGTGTACCGCGACTGCATCCACCGGAGGCGATTGACGATCGAGCGGTGCGAGATCATCACGCCCTTGGGCTTTCCGGTGGAGCCCGAGGTGAACAGCACGTATGCGGGATGATCCCCGCGCACCGGGGTCGACGAACGCGGGTGTCCTGACGCGGTGTCCGGGTCGGACAGGGCCGCGAGGTCGACGGTGTCGACACCGGAGGCCGGGAAGTCGTCGTCGGCGATCAGCAGCGCCGGACTCGCTGTGTCGAGGATGTGGGTGAGACGTTCGGCGGGTTCCGCCGGGTCGATCGGCAGGAAGGCACCCCCGGCGCGGACGGTGGCGTGTAGGCCGACGAGCTGGTCGATGCCCCGCGGGAGTGCCACGCCGACAACGCTCTCCGGTCCGATCCCGCGGGCGCGAAGCCCGTCCGCCGCCGCATCTGCCCGTCGCGTGAGTTCATCGTAGGACAGTGTCGTGCCGTCGCCGGCCACCAGCGCCGGCTGTCCGGCGTGCCGGCAGGCGGCGCGGGTGAGGAGGTCGACCAGGGTGGTGTCGCCGAGATCGACATGCTCCCCGACGGCGGCGCGGTTGGCTGCGGCCGCCTCGTCGGCGCCCATCAGTGCCAGGTCGGTCACCGGGGTCGACGGGTCGGCCTGGACGAAACGTTCGAGGAACGCGATGATCCGGTCGTGGTGGGTGACGATCTCGTTGTGTGAGTAGACGTTCGGATTGGCTTCGAGGTCGAGGCGCATCCCGCCGGTGAACCCGTCGTAGACGTTGATCGAGGCGTCTTCCACCGGTCCGGTGGACAGCACGTTCAGCTCGCCGCGCAGCGTGCCGAAGTCGATGTGCTCGAAGAAGAGCATGATGTTGACCATCGGTCCGAAGAATCCGCGTCGGCCACCAGGGCTGGCGAGCACGTCGCCGCTGATGTCCTCGTGGCGGAACTTCTGATGGCGCACAGCCTCTTTGATCTCACCGTTCACCGTGGTCAGCAGATCGGCCATGGTGACCGGGTGACCACTGTTGTCGTCGATGCGCGCGCGGATCGGCACGACGTTCGACGTGAGTCCGGCGGAGGTCCGGAGGATCTCGCGCTCGCGTGCGGCCATCGGGAGGCTGAGCATCATCTCGTCGCGGTCGTTGAGCCGCGCGAGGTAGGTCGCCACGGCGGCGGTGATCACCGACGCGGGACGGACCCGATGCGCCTTGGCCAATCCGCGGATCGTGTCGACGAGGTCGGCGGGCAGCGTGTGATCGCGCACCGTCGCAGTCGGCGCGGCGACGGCCGTCCGTGAGGACAGGGAGGTGACCTCGGGGAGTTCGCCGTCGTCGAGGAGTCGCGACCTCCAGTGCTCGCGGTCGGCGGCGAACTGGTCCGACTCGCGGTACTCGGTGTCGAAGTCGGCGATGTCGGCCATCGACGCGATGTCGGCGGGCGCGACGTCGGTGCCGTCGACGATGGCGGTGTAGTGCTGGGCGACCCGCAGCATCATGTACATCGCGGCATAGCCGTCGAAGGCCAGGTGATGGCCCCAGCAGTACCAGATGTGGTGTGCGTCACCGAGACGCAGCAGATACGTCTGCAGGAGATGATCTCCGTACAGGTCGGTGGGGGTGCCGCGGTGCTCGTCGATCCAGGCCATCGCCGCCGCGCGCGGGTCGTCGGCGTCGGCGAAGTCACGTCGGCCGAGGGTGACCCGGCGCTCCGTGTCGACCAGCGTCCGCGGCTCGCCGTCCTCGGTGGGGACGAGGCGCAACAGACCCGATTCCGTCTCGGCGGCGGTGGCGGCGACCGCGCGGTCCATCACGTCCGCGTCGACCGCGTCGCGGAACTCGGCGAACGCCGCGACGGACATCGGCACGTCCGGATCGATCTGCTGTGCATAGAAGATGCCCCGCTGCGCGGCGGTCATCGGGATCGTACGGGTGCGATGTGCCTCGTCCCGGTCGTCGGTGGGCCCATCGGTCCGGATGACGTTGTCGGTGGTCACGCAGTCCTCCCTCGTGTCGGCGGTCGGCTCGGCCGGGTGGCCGATGCGTTGGCCGTCTATGGGTGCTTCGGGTGAGGGTCGGGGGCGGATTGGTCGAAGATCTCGATAGCGTCTCGACCGCGGAACCCAGCGGCGGGCTACGATCCGGACGAGATCTCGCCAGTAGATCCTGGCGACCGGTGATTTGGTCCCGACCTGCGGTTTCCCCTACACTTGTGGAGTTGCCTGCGGCATTGACGTGCCGCAAATCGGTTCGCGAACCCACTGGGATGGCCGTCGGAAGACGAAAAGCCCAGGCAGGCGCGTGTTCGGTGGGCGACAGACCGTGTGCGTCGGGTCGGCAATCCGGCGGACATCAACATCCAGGTCAAGGAGATTGACGAGTGATTCAGCAGGAATCTCGCCTGCGGGTCGCCGACAACACCGGTGCGAAGGAAATCCTTTGTATTCGCGTGCTGGGCGGTTCCTCGCGGCGCTACGCCGGCATTGGTGACGTGATCGTCGCCACTGTCAAAGACGCCATCCCGGGCGGCAACATCAAAAAGGGTGAGGTCGTCAAGGCGGTCATCGTGCGCACCACCAAGGAGCGCCGTCGTCCGGACGGAAGCTACATCCGTTTCGACGAGAACGCCGCCGTCATCCTCAAGGGTGAGAGCGACCCCCGCGGGACCCGCATCTTCGGCCCGGTCGGCCGTGAGCTGCGTGAGAAGCGTTTCATGAAGATCGTGTCGCTGGCACCGGAGGTGATCTGACATGAAGGTCCACAAGGGTGACACCGTGATCGTCATCTCGGGCAAGGACAAGGGCGCCAAGGGCAAGGTCATCCAGGCCTTCCCGAAGGAGCAGCGAGTCCTGGTCGAGGGCGTGAACCGCATCAAGAAGCACACCGCCGCCTCGGCAAACGAGCGTGGCGCATCCTCCGGCGGCATCGTGACCCAGGAAGCCAAGATCCACGTCTCGAACGTGATGGTCGTGGATTCCGACGGCAACCCGACTCGCGTGGGCTACCGCGTCGACGAGGAGACCGGCAAGAAGGTCCGGATTTCCCGCAAGAACGGGAAGGACATCTGATATGACCAGCACCGAAATCGAGAACGGCTCTGCAAGCTCCGCCGGGACCAAGATCCAGCCGCGCCTGAAGACTCGCTACCGCGAGGAGATCAAGGACGCGCTGAACAAAGAGTTCACCTACGACAACGTCATGCAGATCCCGGGCGTCGTCAAGGTCGTCGTCAACATGGGTGTGGGCGACGCCGCTCGCGACGCCAAGCTGATCAACGGCGCCGTCGAGGACCTCGCGCTGATCACCGGTCAGCGTCCGGAGATCCGTCGTGCCCGCAAGTCGATCGCGCAGTTCAAGCTGCGTGAGGGCATGCCGATCGGTGCCCGCGCCACGCTGCGCGGCGACCGTATGTGGGAGTTCCTGGACCGCCTCGTGTCCATCGCGCTCCCACGTATCCGCGACTTCCGCGGTCTGTCGGATCGCCAGTTCGACGGCAACGGCAACTACACGTTCGGCCTGAACGAGCAGTCGATGTTCCACGAGATCAACATCGACAAGATCGATCGCCCGCGCGGTATGGACATCACCGTCGTCACCTCGGCCACCACCGACGAGGAAGGCCGCGCGCTGCTCCGTCAGCTCGGCTTCCCGTTCAAAGACAACTCCGTGAAGGACAACTGACATGGCAAAGAAGGCTCTGGTCAACAAGGCCAACAAGAAGCCCAAGTTCGCCGTGCGGGGCTACACACGGTGCAACAAGTGCGGTCGCCCGCACTCGGTGTTCCGCAAGTTCGGCCTCTGCCGTGTGTGCCTGCGCGAGATGGCACACGCCGGCGAGCTCCCGGGCGTGCAGAAGTCCAGCTGGTGACTTCTCACCCGATTTCGTAGTACGAACACGCGGAATCGGCGTGTAGATACTACGGATTCAACAGGTTTGGCGAACGGCCCCACCTTCCTGACGGGAAGATGGGGCCGTTCGTGTCCGTATCAGTGGCCTGCGATGTGCCAGTGCCCCGAGATCAGGACCGCCGTCGCGTGGCCGCCCGCCGTTGCGCGCGATTCGGGCCGCGGTGCCGGGTGATCACGCGCGGTCCGCGCACCCGACCCGACCCGGTCGCGACGATGCCCTTGAGCTGTTGGTCGGCAGGGCGGAGCGAGTAGCCGTCGTCCCACGGGAGGTGTCCGTGATCGTCCGGCCAGATAACTTGCAGCGCAGGTGAATCCGGGAAGAGCTCGTTCGTGATGTGCAGATCGTCCTTGTCGACCATCTCGATCAGTCGTACCGGTACCTCGATGGAGCTGAGCCGCACGTCGATGCCCCGGTCCACGGCATCGCGCCAGTCGTAGGTGTGGAAGACGTCGCCGAGTTCGTTGAGGACCTCGCGGCTCGTCCACGCGTCGAGTCCGTAGACGGCGAGCTCCGGTATGCCGTGCAGGCCGAGCCCCGACGTGTAGGCGAAGGAGCAGTCCGGCGACGAGCAGTTCCCCGACCGACACGAGCACTGCTCGCTGATCGCGGTCACCGCCCAACCGTGTGCCCGGATCCGGTTGATCGTGTCCTGGATCACCGGGTTCGGGTGCCAGCGACGCAGGCCCCGGATAGCGGCGGCGTGATCGGACATTGTTCGCTCCTTTGTTCGAAGGTGCGATCGAGTAGACCAGAGCGGTCCGACAAGGTCGTGAGCCGATGTGAGCGCTTTGTGAGAGGGATCCGGTGAGGTCGGACAGAATTGACAGGGCCGGGGGCCTCGACGACGACTGACAGGGCGCACGCATGACGACTCCGTACACCGTTGCCGACTACCTCTTCGACCGGCTGGTCGAACTCGGAGTCGACACCGTTTTCGGGGTGCCCGGGGATTTCACCCTGGGCCTCCTCGACCACATCGACGATCGTGACGATCTCTCATGGGTGGGCACCGCCAACGAACTCGGGGCGGGTTACGCCGCCGACGGATATGCCCGCATGCGGGGGATCGGTGTCGTGTGCTCGACCTTCGGAGTGGGCGAACTCAGCGCCATCAACGCCGTCGCAGGCGCCTACGCCGAGCACGTGGCCGTCCTGCATCTCGTCGGGTCGCCGACCGAACCCGTGCAGGCCGCCGGGAGGCCGACACACCACTCGCTCGGCGACGGCGACTTCGACCACACGCTGCGCATGACCGTCGAAGTGACGGTGGCGCAGGCGAAGCTCACCGCGGCGACCGCCCCGGAGGAGATCGACCGCGTGCTGGCGACGATGGTGGCCCTGCATCAGCCGGGCTATCTGTCGCTGCCGGCCGACGTCGCCGAGGCGCCCTGCACACCGCCGTCGGGAGCGCTCGCGGTGCCGGCGGCGACGACGGACGCGACGGTGCTGCGCCAGTTCGCCGCGGCTGCACGGCGATTGCTCGACGGGCGGTCCCCGGTCGTGCTGGCCGACATCTATGTGCACCGAGCAGGTGCACAGGACGAGCTGGACCGATTCGTCAAGGTCGGCGGCCTCCGCTACGCGTCGCTGCTCTGGGGACGACGGGTGGTCGACGAGAGCGGCCCCGGCTACCTCGGACTGTATCTCGGGGCCGCGAGCAGCCCAGAGGTCCGCGAGGCCATCGAGAACGCTTCCTGTCTCGTCACCGCCGGCGTCTACTTCACCGATCTCATCTCCGGCTTCTTCAGCCAGCACCTGGACGCCAACGTCCGGATCGACGTGCAGCCGCATACCGCGGTCGTCGCAGGGGAGGTGTTCACCGGGATCGAGATGAGTGACGCCCTCGCCGCGTTGACGGACGTGATCCCGCCCGCCGACCCCGCCGACACCGAGCCCGTCCCAACACCCGATGCGGTGCCGGTGACCGATGCGTCCGACGCCGATTCGCCTCTGTCGCAAGCGGTGTTGTGGGAGCGGGTGGCCACGGCGCTGACGTCGGCGGACATCGTCCTCGCCGATCAGGGCACATCCTTCTACGGCATGGCCGGTCAGCATCTGCCGCATGGGGCCGTGTTCATCGGACAGCCGCTGTGGGCGTCGATCGGGTATACGCTGCCGGCGATCGTCGGTGCCGCGGTCGCCGCGCCGGAACGACGCCCGGTGCTCCTGATCGGCGACGGCGCAGCCCAATTGACCATCGCCGAACTCGGCACCATCATCCGCCTGCGCATCCCGGCGGTGATCGTCGTCGTCAACAACAACGGATACACGGTCGAGCGGGCGATCCACGGACCCGACAAGGCGTACAACGACATCGCTGCGTGGAACTGGACCGCGCTGCCCGCCGCGCTCGGTGGCACGCCGGACACCGTCCGTGCGCAGCGAGCGACCACGGCGAACGAGCTCTCGGCGGCACTCGCGGACGCAGCCGAGCGCCCCGTCATGCTGACCCTGATCGAGGTGGTCACCAGTGAGCTCGATGTGCCCCCGGTCCTGGAGGCGGTTGCCGCGGCGGCGGCGAAGGCGAACACGACGTCGTGAGGAGGTGACGGTGGTTCCTTCCGCCCGGCGGAGGTGCCCATCTTGCGAGATCGGTTCGGCCGGGTGATGTCCCAGATGTCACCTCAGCGGCCGGCCATGGCGTCCGGCGCGTCGGCGGTCGTCTCAGATGTCATCTGGGACAACTCCTCACGGCTGGTCGACGAGTGCGTCGACAACCCGCGGCATCTGAGGGCGTCCGGCGCAGCCGAGGACGTCACGTTCTTGTCGGTGGTCGAATGTATGTTTGATTCATGACTTCGACAGCTCCCTTGGTGGCCCGTTTGGCCGAGGATGAGCAGCACTCGGCGACCGAACTGGTGGAGGTGTTGCATCATTGCAACGCTGTGCGGGCCAGCGCCGATTATCGGATGGTGCAGGCGGCCAGCCTGATCCACGATGAGCGTGAGCAGGAGTATCTGGCGCGGATCGCTGCCGGTGTCGGGACCGGCGAGGCCACCACCCTGGCCGAGCTCGAGCAGCTGGCCCAGCGGGCGGCGGCGGGAGCCGATCCACGCGCACAGTACGGTCCCACCGGTCTCGACCACGCCGTCGCCGAAGTCGGTGCCGCACTGACGATCGCGCCCGCCCGGGCCCGCGAGCTGATCGAGGCGGGCAACGTGATGCGTCATCACCTGCCGTTCACCGGCGCGACCCTGGCGTCCGGACGTATCGACCTGGCCCGCTTCCTGATCGCGGTGCGTCGGGTCGCGTTCTGCTCCACCGAGACACTGCACCTGATCGACACCGACCTCGCCGAGGCGATCGACACCCGTGAACCCATGTCGCTGGCACGGTTTCAGACCATGGTCGACACGATCATCGCGCAGATCGATCCTTCTGCCCTGCGCCGTCGACGCGAGCGTGTCGACGCCGACCGCAACGTCTCGGTACGTCCCGATCGCCACACCCCCGGCCAGTCACGGATCTCCGGTGCCCTGCCCGCGGAGAAGGCCGCCGCGGTCGATGCCCGACTGACCTCGATGGCCACCGCAGTCCACCCCGGCGACCCCCGCACCCTCGAGCAGCGCCGCGCCGACGCGTTGGTCGCCCTCGCCGAGGGCATCACCACCCTGGCCTGCCGCTGCGAGACCTGCACCCACCAGCCCGACCCGGAGCTCGACACGTCAGCCGAGTCGGACGCACCAGCGCTCGTACCGGAGACGGAGCCGACGGCGGACCTCGAAGCCGAGTCCGACAACGATACCGGCGAGTCGACCACTGTCGAGGACACGTCCGCTCCCGTCTCCGACACCGCACCACGCCCGACGTTTCACATCGTGGTCAACCTGAGCACCCTGCTCGGACACGACAACGATCCAGCGGTGCTCGACGGGCACGGGGCGATCGATGCCGACACCGCACGCCAACTACTCGGCGAGGCGCGCAGAACCTACCTGCGTCCCGACCTGTCGACGACACCGGAGGCCATCGCCCGTTACGCACCGTCGAAGAAGGTGGCCGACCTCGTACGGGCCGGCGAGTTGTGCTGCAGTTTCCCCGGCTGCAACAACCGGGTCTGGCACGCCGACCTCGACCACTCCGTCCCGCACGGCGACGGCGGCCCCACCCATCCCCGAAACCTCAAACCCCTGTGCCGCTTTCACCACCGGCTGAAGACCTTCGGCATCGGCTGGCGTGACTACCAGGATCCGATGGGAACCGTGTTCTTCCAGTCACCCACCGGCCACACCTATCTGGGTAACGCCTTCACCGGCCGCGACCTGTTCACCAGCCTCACCGCCACCGCACACCCACCCGAACACCCCGCCCGAGAACGCATCGACACACTCCGAGCCACCCGCGCCGCAGCCGCTCGGCGTGCCGACAAACGTGCCACCGACCGGTGGAACAAGGACAACCCACCACCGTTCTGACCCGCGGGGTGCTGAATAGCGGACGCTCAGCCGGCCGATCTTTCCTCTCGTCGCTTGATGCCGAAGATGGTGAACACCAGGGCGAAGCACGCGGTGATCACCAACAGGACGAGGCCGACCGTGTAGCTGTGCGCCGCCGCGTCGTAGGTCGCTCCCATCACGAGCGGCGGGAAGAACCCGCCGAGACCGCCAGCCGCGCCGACGATGCCGGTGACCGAGCCGACCCGGGCCGCCGGGGCGTCCCGGGCCACCCAGCTGAACACTGATCCCGATCCGAGCCCCATGCACACCGCCATCAGGACGAAGTCCAGACCTGCGGGGATCTCGAGCGGCGGCTGGGTGATCATCCACACCGCGAGGAGCGCCGCGCCGGCGGTCGAGACCGCCGTGATGATGCGCGGCCCGAAACGATCGGACAGGATGCCGCCGAGCGGGCGCGCGATGACCGCGGCGACGGCGAAACCGGCGGTGCGCGTCCCGGCCGCCTGCAGGTCGAAGTCGTAGATGTCCTTGAGATAGGTCGGCAGGTACGTGGAGAAGGCGACGAACCCACCGAAGGTCGCCGCGTACAGGAAGCCCATCTGCCAGGTGATCGGGAGTTTGGCCGCTGCAATGAGTTTGGGTGCCACAGCATCGCGGTTCGGACGCCACTGCGGCGCGTCGTGCATGAACATCCAGACGACGACCGCGACGGCCACCAGGGCGACGGCGATGATGACGTGGGTCGCGACGTAGCCGAACCAGCTGACGAATCGCGGCGTGAAGAACGCCGACAGGGCGGTGCCGCCCATCCCGGCACCGAACACGCCGGTCGCGAATCCGCGTTTCGACGGGTCGTACCACGCGTTCACGAATGGAATGCCGACCGCGAACGTGGTACCGCCGATACCGAGGAAGAACCCCATGACGAGGAGCATCGGGTAAGAACCGATCTCCCCGGCGACCGCGACGAGGACCACGAACGGCGCGGTCGCCACCAGCAGGACCGGGAACATGATGCGGCCACCGAAGCGGTCGGTCAGTGCGCCGGTCAGGATGCGGCCGAGCGAGCCGACGATGATCGGGATGGCGACCAGCACCGACTTCTGCGTCGACGAGAGATCAAGGATGTCCGAATACCGCACTCCCAGTGGTGCGATGAGATTCCACGCCCAGAAGCTGATGCAGAAGGCCAGCGTGGCGAGGAACAGATTCATTCCCTGACCGGCTTTGAGCGCGGCGGGATCTGCGGCGGGGGTGGTCATCGATCCCGAGCCTTTGTTCCGACCGGCGCCCACCCCCGCCGGGCCGGTTGATTGCCCGGGGTGGTGCGCTGATCACGGCTGCGATAGACGATGTAGGGGCGGAAAAGGTAGTGCAGTGGCGCGGTGAACATGTGCACCAGGCGGGTGAACGGCACGAGGCAGAACAGCAGCATGCCGATCAGGACATGGACGTGGAAGCGCATCGGAGCGGCGTTCATGGCGTCGATGTCGGGCTGTAACAGGAAGATCGACCGGAACCACGGCGAGACGGTCTGGCGGTAGTTGACGCCCGGTCCGTGCGGGTCGATGGTGCCGATCAGGGTGATGAACGTGCCGGCGACGAGGGCGGTCACGAGAACCGCGTACATCAGTTTGTCGTTGCGGGTGGTTGCCATGAAGACGGGGCCGGTCGTTCTGCGCCGGTAGATCAGCAACGCGATCCCGACGAGCGTGGCCACCGCCGCGATGATGCCGAACAGACCGGCACCGTAGTGATACAACGTTTCGGACACCCCGATGGCGTCGGTCCAGGATTCGGGGATCACCAGGCCGATCGCGTGTCCGACGATGACCACCAGGATGCCGTAGTGGAACATCGGCGACGCGATCCGGAGCAACCGCGACTCGTAGAGCTCGGATGATCTCGTGGTCCACCCGAACTTGTCGTATCGGTACCGCCAGACCGTTCCGCCGATGAGCAGCCCGAGCGTCACGTACGGCAGCACGCCCCACAGGAAGATGTCCACGGCTCACCTCACAATCAGGTCGGATTGATCGGCAGGAGCCGCGGGTCGAAGGGCTCGAGACCGACGGACTCTTTCGGTATCGGCGCGCGCAGGGCCAACGCCGACTCACGGTCGGCGGGCGCCGGCCCGGGCAGCGTTGCGCACACCGCGGCGAGGACATCGGCGTGGCGGCTGCCGCGCTCGGCCAGCGCCAGTCGGATCAACTCCAGTGCAGGGCGGTACTTCTCGAGGACCTCGCGGCCTCGACGCGGATCCGCTCGAGCACTGAACTCGAGCACGATGGGGAGGTGATCGGGTAGCTCACCGCCCAGATCGACGAGGAAACCGCTGTCGCGGTAGAGCTGTTTGAACTCGCCGAGCGTGGCACCACGACGACGGGTGTCGCCGTCCGTCCAATACGACAGGTAGAGAGTCTGTTTGCGGGACAGGTCGAAGACATCGATGTAGTCGCGGCGGAGCCCGTCGGGGTCGGCGGTGCCGAGGTGGTGGACGAACCCGCTCAACAGGGTCACCTGCACCCCCGGTGGCTGTTCGTCGAGGGCAGCACGCAGCAGGTCGAGCCGGCCGAGCAGCACGTCATCGGGATACCCGAGGCACCAGGACGCCACCTGATGGATCACCCGGTCGTCCGGTCCGGTGTGCTTGCGGCGCAGCGATCTCACGGTTGCTCACCCCGTCCGGGAAACATGCCGGGTGGAACGCCGTTTCCGTCCCAGTTGAGCAGATTCGTACGGCCGGCGAGTGCACGGTCGCCCGTGGCGACATCGCCGGTCTGTCGCTGCTTGAGTGCGTGGAAGGTCTCGACCGACACCGGTGCCGGCCGACCGCTCGCCTCGCCGAAGGCCGACGAGTCGAACATGCCGGGGCCGTCCTCGTAGTCGAGCGAGCAGGCCATCTCGTCCAGCTTCTCCGCCTGCTCCAGGTGCGCCGTCGGGATCACGTATCGGTCTTCGTATTTTGCGATCGCCATGAGGCGGTACATCGTGTACACCTCCTCTTCCGTCATGCCCACCGATGCCGGGATGTCCGCGTTCAGCTCGCGGCCGAGCGTGACGTCGCGCATGTACGCCCGCATCGCCGCGAGACGTCGCAGTACCGAGTCGATGACCGCAGTGTCGCCGGCGGTGAAGAGTTCGGCGAGGTACTCGACGGGGATCCGTAGGGCGTCGATCGCGCCGAACAGCGTGCTGTGACTCTCGGCGTCGTGTCCCTGCTCCGACAGCAGGTCGACGATGGGGGACAGCGGCGGCACGTACCAGACCATCGGCATCGTCCGATATTCCGGATGCAGCGGCAACGCGACCCGGTACTTCTTCGCGAGTGCGTAGACCGGTGAACGGCGGGCCGCGTCGAGCCAGTCCTCGGGGATGTCGGCGGCCCGGGCCGCGACGATCACGGCCGGATCATTCGGGTCGAGGATCAGATCGAGTTGCGCCTCATACAGATCACGCTCGTCGGCGACCGACGCGGCATCGGTGACCGCATCGGCGTCATAGAGGAAGATGCCCAGGTATCGCAGGCGTCCCACACAGGTCTCGGAACACACCGTCGGCTGCCCCACCTCGATGCGGGGATAACACAGGGTGCATTTCTCGGCCTTGCCCGACTTGTGATTGAAATAGATCTTCTTGTACGGACACCCCGTGATGCATTGGCGCCAGCCGCGGCAGCGGTCCTGGTCGACCAGCACGATCCCGTCCTCGCTGCGCTTGTAGATGGCGCCGGAGGGACACGACGCCATGCACGACGGGTTGAGGCAGTGTTCGCAGATGCGGGGGAGATAGAACATGAACGTCTGCTCGAAGCTGAACTTGACGGCGTCTTCACAGTCCCGGCGCAGCTTGGCGACGATCGGATCCAGATCACCCATCTCGGTGGCGCCGCCGAGATTGTCATCCCAGTTCGCCGACCACGTCACCTTGGTGTCCTCGCCGGTCAGCAACGATTTCGGCCGGGCCACCGGGAAGTCGTCGCCCAGCGGGGCGTCCACCAGCGTCTGATAGTCGTAGGTCCACGGCTCGTAGTAGTCGGAGATCGTCGGTTGCACCGGGCTGGCGAAGAGCGTCAGCAACTTCTGCAGGCGACCGCCGGTACGCAGCCGGAGCTTGCCCTTCTTGTTCAGATGCCATCCGCCACGCCAGCGTTCCTGATCCTCATACCGCCGGGGATAGCCCTGTCCGGGACGGGTTTCCACATTGTTGAACCACACGTATTCGGTGCCCGACCGGTTGGTCCACGCCTGCTTACAGGTGACCGAGCACGTATGACAGCCGATGCATTTGTCGAGGTTCATCACCATTCCGACCTGCGCCATGACCCGCATCAGTACGTCACCTCCTGGCTGCGCTTGCGGATGGTGGAGACCATGTCGCGCTGGTTGCCGGCAGGCCCGAGATAGTTGAACGCGTAGGAGAGTTGCGCATATCCGCCGATGAGGTGAGATGGCTTGACCAGCAGCCGAGTCGCCGAGTTGTGGATGCCACCGCGGCGGCCGGTCGCCTCCGACTTCGGCACGTCGATGGTCCGCTCCTGCGCGTGATAGACGTACGCGACACCCTCGGGCATGCGGTGGCTGACGATGGCCCGGCAGACGACGACCCCGTTGATGTTCACACATTCGATCCAGTCGTTGTCGTGGACATCGATCGCGGCTGCGTCCTGCGGGCTGAGCCAGGCGGTGGGACCGCCCCGCGACAACGACAGCATGAACAGGTTGTCCTGATACTCGGAGTGGATGGACCACTTCGAGTGCGGCGTCAGATAGCGGACCGTGATCTGCTGCTCGCCGTCGGGACCGAGCTTGGGTTCCCCGAAGAGTCGGTGCATGTCCAGCGGTGGCCGATAGGTCGGGAGGGACTCGCCGAGGTCGATCATCCAGTCGTGATCGAGGTAGAAGTGCATCCGGCCGGTGAGTGTGTGGAACGGCTTGAGCCGCTCGATGTTTACCGTGAACGGCGCATATCGCCGACCGCCGGTCTCGGATCCGGACCACTCGGGTGAGGTGACCACCGGAACGGGAGAGCGTTGGGTGTCGGCGAAGGTGATGCGCTTCTCCTCGGCACCGGCCGCCAGGTCGACGAGCGGTGTGCCGACACGTTTCTGCAGTTTCTCGAATCCGTTGACCGCCAAAGCCCCGTTGGTCGTACCGGACAGACCGAGGATCGCCTCGGCGAGCTTCGCGTCGGTGTCGATGGCGGGACGCCCGTCGCCCGCGCCGCCGAGCATGACGCCGTTCGACTCGGCGAGCCGGCTGGTCTCGTCGGCGAGGTCGAAGGTGACGTTCTTGACGGTGAATCCGAGTGTGTCCGCCAGCGGCCCGATGGCGGCGAGCTTGTCGGCGACGGCGGTGTAGTCGCGTTCGACGACAACGAAATCGGGCATGTTCCGGCCAGGCCGTCCGGGGGCATCGCCGTTCCGCCAGTCCGCGACCCGACCGTGCGGTTGCGCGGTCTCACCGGGTGTGTCGTGCTGGAGCGGCACGCTGACGAGATCCTTGCGCACACCCAGGTGCGTTCGGGCCTGCCGCGAGAGTTCCTGCGCCAGCAGGTGGAACAGATCGAAGTCGGACTTGGCCTCCCACGGCGGATCGATGGCCGGGGAGAACGCGTGCACGAAGGGATGCATGTCGGTCGACGAGAGATCGTGCTTC
Source organism: Gordonia sp. ABSL11-1 (assembly GCF_030315685.1). Taxonomy (GTDB): domain Bacteria; phylum Actinomycetota; class Actinomycetes; order Mycobacteriales; family Mycobacteriaceae; genus Gordonia. The sequence goes on from NZ_JASXSI010000003.1 coordinate 214,601, forward strand.
TCGTACCAGGTCGCCGCCGGCAGCACCACGTCGGAGAGCAGCGTGGTCGACGTCATCCGGAAGTCGGCCGACATCAGCATGTCGAGCTTTCCCTCCGGCGCCTCGTCGTGCCACACGACGTCACTGGGACGTGGGGTGTCGGGTTGTTCGGAGCCCAGGACGTTGTGATGGGTACCGAGGAGGTGCCGAAGGAAATACTCGTTCCCCTTGGCCGACGACCCCATCAGGTTCGATCGCCAGAGGACGAGGGTCCGTGGCCAGTTCTCGGGGGCGTCGACGTCGGTGATCGCCGGGGTGAGGCTTCCGTCGCCCAGTTGCGCGGCCACGAAGGCCGCCGCATCCGGTGACTCTCCGGCGTCCACCGCGGCCGTCGCCTGGTCGGCGATCTCGAGCGGATTGCGATCGAACTGGGGGTAGAACGGCATCCAGCCGAGCCGGGCGGACTGCGCGATGGCGTCGGCCGTGTGCTCGTGGGTCAGCGTGCCCCGCGACAGCGGCGATGCGAGCGACGCCGTCGAATATCCGTCGTTGCGCCACTGATCGGTGTGCATGTACCAGTACGACGTCCCGGTCATCGTCCGGGGCGGACGAGACCAGTCGAGCGCGTTGGCCAACGAGATCCAGCCCGTGATGGGCCGGCACTTCTCCTGCCCGACGTAGTGGGCCCAGCCACCGCCGTTGCGCCCCATACAACCGGTGAGGATGAGCAGGGAGAGGATCGCGCGGTAGGTGGCATCGCCGTGGAACCACTGGCAGATCCCGGCGCCCATGATGATCATCGAGCGACCGTCGGACTCGATCGCGTTTGCCGCGAACTCGCGTGCGACGCGGATCGCGGCTTCGGCGGGGACGCTGGTGATCTCGGCCTGCCACGCGGGTGTGTACGGCGTCGAGGCGTCGTCGTACCCCGACGTCCAGTCCCCGGGCAGATCGTCGCGCCGCACCCCGTACTGGGCGAGCATCAGGTCGAACACCGTGGTGACGAGGTGGCCGTCGACGCGGATGGCCGGGACGCCCCGTCGCAGGACGGAACCGCTCCCGTCCGGCGCGTCGAAGGCGGGCATCGAGACCGCGATCGATTCGGCGCCGGTGCGGCCGAGCAACGTCAGGGCGGGGGTGATGCCCTCCAGGTCGAGGTTCCACCGGCCCTCCCCGGACGCGGAGTGTCGAAATCCCATGGACCCGTTGGGGACGATCGGTGTCCCGGTCGCGTCGTCGAGCACGACCGTCTTCCACGCATCGTCGGCATCGGGGTCCGAACGCGACGGTCCGAGATCCTCGGCGGTGACGAACTTGCCCGGCACGTGACCTGTTTCGTGTTCCTCCAGGTGCACGAGGAACGGCAGATCGCTGTACGTGCGCACGAAGTCGTCGAAGAAGGGGGTCCGCTTCTGGACGAAGTACTCCGTGAGGATCACGTGGCCCATGGCCATCGCCAGCGCCGCGTCCGTGCCGGCCTGGGCGGGAAGCCATTCGTCGGCGAACTTGGTGTTGTCGGCGTAGTCGGGGCTGACGGTCACCACCTTGGTCCCGCGATAACGGACCTCGGCCATCCAGTGCGCGTCCGGGGTGCGGGTGACGGGGACGTTGGACCCCCACATCATCAGGTACGTCGCGTCCCACCAGTCGCCCGATTCGGGGACGTCGGTCTGATCTCCGAACACCTGCGGGCTGGCGACGGGCAGGTCGGCATACCAGTCGTAGAACGATGTCATCACCCCACCGATGAGCTGGATGAAACGTGTGCCGACACAGTGCGACACCATCGACATCGCCGGGATGGGCGAGAAGCCCGCGCAGCGGTCCGGCCCGTAGGTCTTGATCGTGTGGACGTGGGCGGCGGCGACCATCTCGATGGCCTCGTCCCACGTCACCCGGACGAGGCCGCCCTTGCCGCGAGCCTGGTGGTACGACCGGCGGCGGATCGGGTCTCCGACGACATCGGCCCACGCGAGTACCGGGTCGCCGAGGCGTGCCTTCGCCGCCCGGAACATCTCGACCAGCACACCTCGGGCGTAGGGATGACGCACTCGGGTGGGGGAGTAGGTGTACCAGGAGAACGCCGCGCCGCGCGGACATCCGCGGGGCTCGTATTCGGGGCGATCCGGTCCGACCGAGGGGTAGTCGGTTTCCTGTGTCTCCCAGGTGATGATGCCGTCCTTGACATACACCTTCCAGGAGCAGGAGCCCGTGCAGTTCACCCCGTGCGTGGACCGGACGATCTTGTCGTGGCTCCATCGGTCCCGGTAGAAGATATCTCCGGCGCGTCCGCCCTCCCGGAAAACGGCTCGGCCGTCATCGGTCTCGTCCCATCGCGTGAAGAATCTGCCGATGTCGAGGAGAGCGGCTGCTGCGTCGCCCTGTACTCCAGAAGACCGGGCCATGTGGTCACTGTAGGTGTGTTTGCATCCCGTTGCCGGGTTTACCGGCGATCAGGTCTGTCGGCTTTCGTGATTGTCTTCCTGCCGTGACATCGCCGAAACACGTGCCGCCCGATGGTTTGCGCGCTGTTGAGGCGAGCCCGAAGTATGCAGGGACGCAGGGTGTTTCCGAAAGGTACCCGGAAGTCGACGCGCGGTCCACAAAGCTCTCTCTGTACAGAACCACGTGTGAGTTCTCTTTCTTTCGCGTATACCTTCCGGATTCATGACGATCGGTCGCAGGAAAGGTGAGGCAATCCGTTTTTCGTCGTCCTGACGAGAGCGGATCGCGTCGATGGAACACTGAGACCTGTGACCGGGGACGCCGTTGACCCTGGTTCCTGGCCGTCGTCTGCTGGTCGGTGGGCCTGGTGCAGTTGATCCTGATTGCCGCACTGATGGCGGCCCGGCTGCTCACCGCGCCGCTCCGCGTCGACGACGAGGTCGCTCCGTTCTGGGTGTTCATGGGCGCGATCTCCGTGCTGGCCGGTGTCGAGATCCTGGGTGCGGCGGCCGATCAGACGTTGCTCGACGACGAGGTCGTCGCGTCGGTGAGCACGGCGCTGTGGGCGTTCCCGACGTGGCTCATACCCTGCCGATCGCGCTGACGGTGTGGCACGCGCGACGGCCCGGGGCCGTCACCGGATTTCGAACAGCGCTGTGGTCCACGGTGTTTCCCATCGGTATGTACGGCGAGGCCAGTCATCAGCTCGGGGTCTTTCGATCGAGACCGTGGCTGGAATCGCTCGGGGCGTGGGAATCGTGGGTGACCCTGTCGGTGTGGGCGGTGGTGTTCGTCGGGATGCTCGTCTGGTGGACGCGATGGCTGGGTCGTCGACGAGGGGGTGGGGTCAGGGGTGCTGCGGACCGGTGATCACCGTCAGCAGGATCACCGAATCATCCTGTGCGAGCAGACTGTGTCGGGTGTCGGGCACCGCGGCGAGATCGCCCACGACACCGTCCCAGCGATCGTCGTCGGCCACCAGGGTGACGCGACCCGTCAGCACCTGGAGCGTGGCCTCGCCGGGGCTGTTGTGTTCGGAGAGGGAGTGTCCCGCGGCCAGGGCGATGACGGTCTGTCGGAGGTGGTGAGCCGAGTTCCCGTACAACGTGTGTGCGGCGCGGCCACTGTGCGCCTCTCGCGCGGCGGCCAGCAGTTCGTCGACGAGATCGGGCAGATGCGTGACGTCCATGATTCCATGGTGCTCCGATCAGCATCGGTTGTGTCCGGACTCGCGGGTAAACGTGACTGCCACGTCATCAATCTGGTCAACGGCTGCGATTGTGACGCCGGTTCACGACAGCGGGATCCGCAGAATCCGGTCGTCGCCGTCGCCGGGCAGACCGCGGCCGTCGGTGTTGCTTGTGGCCATCCACAGCGAGCCGTCCGGCGCCGCCGCCACCGCTCGGATCCGTCCGTACTCGTCGGTGAACCGTGCCACCGGTGCTCCGGCCGTCTCACCCTGCAGCGGAACCTCCCACAGCCGGCGGCCGCGCAGAGCGGCGACGTAGGCGCGATCGCCCACGATGGCAAGTCCCGCGGGCGACGCCTCCCCGGTGGACCACGTCGTGACCGGTGGTATCCATCGCGGGTCGTCGGACTCGCCCTCGACCTCGGGCCAGCCGTAGTTGCCGCCGCGACGGATGAGATTGAGTTCGTCCCGGTCGTTCTGCCCGAATTCGGTCGCCCAGAGGCGGCCTGCGCGGTCGAACGCGAGCCCCTCGACGTTGCGGTGCCCATAGGACCACACCTCGTTGCCGAAGGGATTGCCCGGCGCGGGTCGTCCGTCGCGGGTGATCCGCAGGATCTTGCCGTTGCGTGCCCGGACATCCTGGGCGACGTCGGGCCGCGCCGCATCGCCGACGGCGACGAACAGGGTGCCGTCGCGGTCGAACAGCATCGCACCGCCGTGGTGATTGAAGGCGGTGTCGAGCCCGGTCATGATCGGCCGGGGTGCGCCGAGGCGTGCGTCGTCGAAGTCCATTCGGACGACGCGGTTGTCGTCATCGGTGGTGTAGTAGGCGAACACGGTTCGGGGATCGTCGGGCGCCACGGCGAGTCCCTGCAGCCCACCCTCGCCGCGCGGCGCGACGTCGGCGACATCGCCGACGGTCCGTACACGGCCGTCCTCCGTGATCTGCGATATCCGGGCGTCGTCGCGTTGGGAGACCAGTGCGCTGCGATCCGGGAGGAACACGATGGACCATGGAACGTTCAGCCCGGACACGATCGTCTGCGGCGCACCGTCGGGCGCCGGAGTGCCCGAACTGCCGGGCCCGGACGTCCCGGTCGGACCGGACGGGGTGGACGAGCACCCACCCGCGACGAGGGTGGTGGCCGCCGCGCCGGCCGCGGACAGGAATTGTCGTCGGTTCACAACCCCGATGGTCCACGAAATCGGACATCTGCGACGGTCGCGTCAGGTGACGGCGGCTCCTGCCGTCAGCGTCCGGTCTCGACCGGGAAGCCCCGTCGTCGTAGCTCGGCCTCGAGGGAGTTGCGTTTGCGCAGGAACTCCGCGGTACGGACCGAGTCGTTCGCGAGATACAGACCGCCCGAGAAGGTGGCGCCCCGGTCGTCGCGGTGACCGCCGTCGGCGCCGGCGCGGATGAGCAGCAGACAGTGGTCGATGTTCTGTACCGCCGCCGCGGTGAACAGTGGTGTCTGACCGGACAGCGGCTGCACCGAATCGAGGTCCGCGCCGGCGTCGATGAGCATGCGGACACCGTCGTCCCGGCCGTGGCGCACGGCAGTGTGCAGGGCGTTGCCACCGAGTCGGTCCTCGGCGTTCGCCAACGTCGGGTCGAAGGCCAGGAGGGCTTGCACCGACTTCGGCCGATCGCGCAGCAGTGCGTAGGTCATCGCGTTGTAGCTGCTGCCCCGGGTCAACCGCGCGTCGGCCCCCACCTCGAGCAACGTCGTCACGGTGCGCGGACTCTCGAACTCGACGGCGAATTGCAGGGGTGACAACGCCTTCCGGCGGGGGTCGTGGTCGTTGCCGCGGGCATCGACGTCGACGCCGTCGGCGAGCAGGCCACGAGCTCGGTCCACATCACCCGCGCGTGCCGCCTCGATCAACGCGACCGTACGCGAGTCGAAGTACTCGGCGGCGTCTGCGCCACCGATCACCTTGCGCACCGAGTCACATCCCGACAGGAACAGTGCGATGAGAATCGACATCAGCGCGATGAGGCGGCGGCCTCCGGGCAGGGTTCCGGGCGGTGTCGGCAAGAGGGCCCCTCGGCGATTGACGATGATGAGAATCGGACATGTGAGCAGAAGTATCCATCGGCGACGGCACGATCTCCATATGCTTCCCGAATGACTGACGTGCCGGACGCTGCGGCACGGGGGAGACGACGACGGGGGAGACCAGGCCGAACTCGAGCGTCGGATGACGGCCATGCTGGAGAGCGTGCAGCGGTTCGGCGCCGACCGGCACCTCGACCGGGTGCCGACCTCGCGCTACGACGTGGTGTGGTGATCGCCGACGCGATTTGGGTCTGGCCAGCGACTTCTCTACACTAGAACGGTTGCCTGCGCTCTGCGGTCTTCCCCGGGGCGCGCACGCCACAACCGAATAGTCTCCGGTGCCGGTGAAAAACCAAGGGCATCGGTGGCGAGAACCTATTGACAACTATCCACTTCGTGGAAGGCCCACCGCAGGTCAGGGATCATTTTTCTCTGTCCGGCGCTGTATGGGAACCGCTACGAGAAAGGTTGACGGTCAACCATGACCATGACTGACCCGATCGCAGACTTCTTGACACGTCTGCGTAACGCCAACTCGGCGTTCCACGACGAGGTGACACTCCCGTCGTCGAAGATCAAGGTGAACATCGCCGAGATCCTCAAGCGCGAGGGCTACATCACCGACTACCGCATCGAAGATGCCGAGGTCGGCAAGAGCCTCATCGTCACCCTGAAGTACGGCCCGAGTCGCGAGCGCAGCATCGCCGGCCTGCGCCGAGTCTCCAAGCCGGGACTCCGGGTGTATGCAAAGTCCACAAACCTGCCCAAGGTTCTGGGCGGCCTCGGCGTGGCCATCATCTCCACGTCATCCGGCCTGCTCACCGACCGCCAGGCAGCCAACCAGGGCGTGGGCGGCGAAGTCCTCGCCTACGTCTGGTAGGGGAGCCTCACCATGTCGCGTATCGGTAAGAATCCCATCGAGATCCCCGCAGGTGTCGACGTCACCGTCGACGGCCAGAACGTGAAGGTCAAGGGCCCCAAGGGTGAGCTCTCCGTCACTGTTTCGGAGCCGATCTCGGTTGCCAAGGAAGACGACAGCATCGTTGTCACCCGGCCGAATGACGAGCGTCGCAGCCGTGCACTGCACGGACTGAGCCGTTCACTGGTGAACAATCTCGTCATCGGCGTCACGCAGGGCTACACCACGAAGATGGAGATCTTCGGTGTCGGCTACCGCGTGCAGGCCAAGGGCAAGGACCTCGAGTTCGCCCTCGGCTACAGCCACCCCGTGCCGATCGAGGCTCCCGAGGGCATCAGCTTTGCCGTGGAGTCCCCGACCAAGTTCTCGGTCTCGGGTATCGACAAGCAGCAAGTCGGCCAGATCTCGGCGAACATCCGCCGCCTGCGTCGTCCGGACCCCTACAAGGGCAAGGGCATTCGCTACGAGGGTGAGCAGATCCGTCGCAAGGTCGGAAAGACGGGTAAGTAAGCCATGAGTGATACAGCAACCCAGAAGAATCCTGTGCGGACTGTTCGCAAGCCCCTGGGCAAGGACGTGTCGACCCGTCGTCGCACCGCGACCACGAATCGTCACTTCCGCCTCCGCAAGAAGGTCAGCGGAACGCCGCAGCGCCCGCGTCTCGCGGTCAAGCGCAGCTCGCGTCACATCCACGTGCAGCTGATCGACGACCTGGCCGGCAAGACCCTGGCCGCGGCGTCCTCGATCGAGGCCGACGTGCGTGCCGCCGGTGGCGACAAGTCCGCGCAGGCCCGCAAGGTCGGCGAACTGATCGCCGCCCGCGCCAAGGCCGCCGGTGTCGACACCGTCGTCTTCGACCGCGGTGGCAAGGACTACCACGGACGGATCGCGGCACTCGCCGACGCCGCCCGTGAGGGAGGGCTCGCCTTCTAATGAGTACGAGTCTGATGACCATCTACACAAGCACGACAGTCAACACCGGAGGGGACCTCTGATGCCCGGACGTCAGCGTGACGGCGGAAACGGACCCGCCGGAAACGACAACAACCAGAATGCAGCCGGCGGCAACGACCGCCGTGGCGGCGGCCGCGGCCGCCGTGACGACCGCGGAGGTCGCGACCGCGAAGATCGCAACCAGCTCGAGCGCGTCGTCGCCATCAACCGTGTGTCCAAGGTGGTCAAGGGTGGACGTCGGTTCTCCTTCACCGCTCTCGTCGTCGTCGGCGACGGTCAGGGCATGGTCGGCGTCGGCTACGGCAAGGCCAAGGAAGTCCCGGCCGCAATCCAGAAGGGCGTCGAAGAGGCTCGCAAGAACTTCTTCCGCGTGCCGCTGATCGCCGGCACCGTGACCCACCCGGTCCAGGGTGAGGCCGCAGCCGGTGTCGTCATGCTGCGTCCGGCCAGCCCCGGTACCGGTGTCATCGCCGGTGGCGCGGTGCGTGCCGTGCTGGAGTGCGCGGGCGTCCATGACGTCCTCGCCAAGAGCCTCGGCAGCGACAACGCGATCAACGTGGTCCACGCCACCGTTGCCGCGCTGAAGATGCTGCAGCGTCCGGAAGAGGTCGCCGCACGTCGTGGTCTGCCGATCGAAGATGTCGCACCCGCGGGCATGTTGCGTGCCCGCGCCGGCCAGGGAGTCTGATCGACATGGCAGAACTCAAGATCACCCAGATCAAGGGCACCATCGGTACCAAGCAGAACCAGCGTGACAGTCTGCGGACCCTCGGACTGAAGGGCATCCGCAAGTCGGTCACCCGCGAGGACACCCCGATCAACCGCGGCCTCATCAACGTGGTTCGGCACCTCGTGACAGTTGAAGAGGTCAAGTAATGACAATCAAGCTCCATCATCTTCGCCCCGCTCCGGGCGCGAAGACCGAGAAGACCCGCGTGGGTCGCGGCGAGGGCTCCAAGGGCAAGACCGCGGGCCGTGGCACCAAGGGCACCAAGGCGCGTAAGAACGTGCCTGCCGCCTTCGAGGGTGGCCAGATGCCGATCCACATGCGGCTGCCGAAGCTCAAGGGCTTCACCAACCGCAACCGGGTCGAGTACCAGGTCGTCAACGTCGGCGACATCGCCAAGCTGTTCCCGCAGGGCGGCACCATCGGCGTCGACGAGCTCGTCGCCGCAGGCGCGGTTCGCAAAAACCAGTTGGTGAAGGTCCTCGGCGACGGCGACCTCGGCGTCAAGGTCGACGTCACCGCCAACAAGTTCACGGCTTCGGCCAAGGAGAAGATCGCCGCTGCCGGTGGCAGCGTCACCGAGCTCTGAATCGAGTCCGTCACCGTCGGCGGTCGGCAATGACATCCAGCGGATACATTGCCGACCTGCCGGCGGTCTCGCTGTTCAAGGGTCACCGACAGGTGATCAGCTGGACAAGGCGGACATCGGCCCGTCGCGCTGACAAGGGCCGATGGCGTGACTGTTAGAGTTCAAGCGTTGTCTTGACGCTTCGATCAACGTCGATTGCCGAGCACGTGGGGGGACGTCCGAGTCCATCCGCGTGGTCGTTCCTAGGAGGAGTTAGTGTTTTCCCCCCTCGTCGCGGCCTTCCGGACGCCCGATCTGAGGAAGAAGATCCTCTTCGTCATCGGCATCATCGTGCTGTATCGACTGGGTGCGACCATTCCTTCCCCGGGTGTCGACTACAAGGCCGTCCATGCGTGTCTCGACGAGGTCTCGCGCGGCGACTCGGCCAATATCTATTCGCTGATCAGCATGTTCTCCGGCGGCGCGCTTCTGCAGCTGTCGGTGTTCGCGATCGGCATCATGCCCTACATCACCGCGAGCATCATCGTTCAGCTGTTGACCGTGGTGATCCCCCGTTTCGAGCAGTTGCGCAAGGAGGGTCAGTCCGGTCAGGCGAAGATGACGCAGTACACGCGTTATCTCACTGTCGCACTGGCGTTGTTGCAGTCGACCGGCATCGTGGCGCTGGCCGACCGCGGACAGTTGCTGCAGGACTGCTCGACCGGTGATCAGATCCTCAACGACCAGTCCATCTTCGGGCTCGCGATCATCGTGCTCGTCATGACTGCCGGTGCCTGTGTCGTCATGTGGTTCGGTGAGCTGATCACCGAGCGTGGCGTCGGCAACGGCATGTCCCTGCTGATCTTCGCCGGCATCGCGGCACGAATCCCGGCCGAGGGCAAGACGATCCTCGACACCCGCGGCGGGCTGGTCTTCGGTCTCGTCTGCGTCGCGGCTCTGCTGATCGTGGCCGGTGTGGTCTTCATCGAGCAGGGTCAGCGTCGAATTCCGGTCCAGTACGCCAAGCGCATGGTCGGTCGCAAGATGTACGGCGGATCGTCGACGTACCTGCCGCTCAAGGTGAACCAGGCCGGCGTCATCCCGGTGATCTTCGCCTCATCGCTGCTGTATCTCCCGCAGCTGATCCTGCAGTTGACTCAGGGGTCGAGCGGCGAGCAGTCGACGTGGCAGCGCTACATCAGCCAGTACCTGACGGACCCCAGCAGCTGGGTGTACATCCTCGTGTACTTCCTGATGATCATCTTCTTCACGTACTTCTACGTCGCGGTCACGTTCAATCCCGAAGAGCGCGCCGACGACATGAAGAAGTACGGCGGCTTCATCCCGGGCATCCGCCCGGGCACACCCACGGCGGACTACCTCGGTTACGTGTTGAGCCGCATCACACTGCCGGGTTCGATCTACCTGGGTATCATCGCCGTACTGCCAAACCTGTTCCTCGAGATCGGTAACAGCGGTGGTGTGCAGAACCTGCCATTTGGGGGCACGGCCGTGTTGATCATGGTCGGCGTGGGTCTGGACACGATGAAGCAAATCAACAGTCAATTGATGCAACGCAAGTACGAAGGGTTCCTCAAGTGAGACTCGTGATTCTCGGCCCCCCCGGCGCAGGTAAAGGCACTCAGGCGGAACTTCTGTCCGAGGCACTGGGCATTCCGCACATCTCCACGGGAGACCTGTTCCGCGCCAACATCTCCGAGGGCACGGCGGTCGGCATCGAGGCCAAGCGCTACCTCGACGCCGGTGACCTGGTCCCCTCCGAGATCACCGTCGACATGGTGCGTGCCCGTGTCGGTGAGCCCGACGCCGCAAAGGGATTCATCCTCGACGGCTTCCCGCGGTCGACCGAGCAGGCCGACGCGCTGAAGGACATCCTGGCGAAGCTGGACACCGGTCTCGATGCCGTTCTGTCGTTCGTCGTCGACGAGGACGTCGTCGTCGAGCGGATGATGTCGCGTGGACGCGCCGACGACACCGAAGAGGTCATCCGTAACCGGATGGCGGTGTACACCAAGGAAACCGCGCCGCTTCTCGAGTACTACGGCGGCGAGGTCAAGACCATCGACGCCGTCGGCGACGTGCAGGACGTGCATCAGCGCGTGCTCAGCGCGCTCGGCGCAGGCGTCTCCTGATCCTTCGATCGCACACAGAGATCGGTCGCGCCCATGGCATTTCGTAAACCGAGGCCGGTGCCCTTCCGGAGCGCCGGCGAGGTCGACGCCATGGCCGCGGCCGGTGCTGTCGTCGGAGCCGCGCTCGTCGCCGTTCGTGCGGCTGCGGTTGCCGGCGCCACCACGCTCGACCTCGACGAGGTGGCCGAGACCGTGATCCGCGAGGCGGGTGCGGTTCCGTCATTCAAGGGCTACCACGGGTTCCCGGGTTCGATCTGCTCCTCGGTGAACGAGGTCGTCGTCCACGGGATACCGACGGCCGACACCGTGCTCACCGACGGTGACCTTGTGTCGATCGACTGCGGAGCGATCCTCGACGGCTGGCACGGCGACTCGGCGTGGACATTCGGTGTCGGCGAGCTGTCCGACGCCGATGCCGATCTGTCGGAGGCGACGCGGCTGGCGATGGAGGCCGGCATCGCGGCCATGGTCGAAGGCGCTCGCCTGACCGACATCTCCCACGCGATCGAGACCGGTACCCGCGCCGCGGAACAGAAGTTCGGCAGGCAGTTCGGGATCGTGTCCGGATACGGCGGGCACGGCATCGGTCGAGAGATGCACATGGAGCCCTTCCTCGCGAACGAGGGCAAGCCCAACCGTGGGCCGGTCCTCGTGATCGGCTCCACGCTCGCCATCGAGCCGATGCTGACCCTCGGCACCACCGAGACCAGCGTTCTCGACGATGACTGGACCGTCGTCACCGACGACGGCTCTCGCGCCGCCCACTGGGAGCACACCGTCGTCGTGACCGGTGACGGACCGCGGATCCTGACGACCCGGCCCACCTGAGCAGGCAGCGTTCACCGTCCGAGTTCGGGCGGTGAACAGAAGTTGGCGAATCGGCCGCGCGATGTCGATGTGTGCATTACGCTGTCGCTATCTCGCAAGAGAGCGAGGGGGATGCGCCGGTTGGGGTGCCCTTGATACGTTCGATCCGTATGTCCTCCACTGACGGCTTGGTGCCGGTGGTCTGACACCGTTTCGTGTGATCCGGCTGTCTCCATCTCGGGATTCACCGGTCACGGCGGCCCCCGAAGTCCATTGCGGCGGAGGGTGGAGATGGGACTTTCCTCGTCACTGTCGATCGTCGGTGGCTGGGTTCCGGTCAGCGTCACCATTCTCGGCATTCTCGGTTTCCTCTGGCTGATCGTCTATCCGAGTGTCCGCTATCTCCTCATCGTGGTACCCGTGTCGGTCGCGGTCGCGGTGATCGGCACAATCGCGATCCGCCACGTCATCGAAGACGTCTGGCATCCGTTTCCCGAGCCGATCCAGACGAAGGTCTACGTGTCGGGCGGCGTGGCCGTCCTCGCCGCGATCCTCCTGGTCGCGCGATTCATCGTCGGGCATGGTGTGGCGCAGAAGCTCGTGACGGTCGTCGCCGGTCTGCTGGCCATCACGATGGGTCTGTCGCAGATCAACATCAGTTTCGCCGCATACCCGACCGTCGGCGCACTCATGGGCGACGTCGGTGCGAGTTCGGTCTCGCTCTCCCAGCTCGACGATCACAGTCTGCGGGTCGTGCCGATCGACGAATGGCACGCGCCCGCCGGGATGACCAGCGGCGGGCGGATTCTGACGGCCACCATCCCGGGAACCAAGTCCGGCTTCCAGACCCGGCCGGCCAAGATCTACCTCCCACCCGCGACGTTCACAACGCCGACGCCGCTCCTGCCGGTGCTCGTGCTGATGGCCGGCCAGCCCGGTTCCCCGGACGACTGGCTGCTCGGCGGGCAGCTCGTCGCCACGATGGACGACTTCGCCCGCACCCATCACGGTCTGACGCCCATCGTCGTCGTGGCCGATGCGACGGGAACCGAACTGGCGAACCCGATCTGCGTGGACTCGAAGCTGGGCAACGTCGCCACCTACCTCACCCAGGACGTGCCCGACTGGGTCGGGCAGAACCTCCGCAACGCCGACACCGCGCGGACGAGATGGGCGGCGTCGGGCCTGTCCTACGGTGGCACCTGCTCCTTGCAGCTCGCGACGAATTACCCCGAGCTGTATCCGACCTTCCTCGACATCTCCGGTCAGCTCGAACCGACGCTGGGGTCACGGCAACGCACCATCGACGTCGCCTTCGGTGGCGATGCCGCCGCCTTCCGCGCAGTGAACCCGATGGACCTGATGGCCACCCGGCAGTATCCGGAGTCGGCCGGTGCGTTTGTGGTCGGTTCGGGCGACACGGAGTACAAATCGGGCGTCCAAGCAACCTATGAGGCCGCGAAACGTGCTGGGATGGACGTGCACTACTCCGAGGTGCCGGGTGCCCACACGTTCGCGGTGTGGTCGGCCGGCCTGCGTCAGCAGATGCCATGGCTGGCCAAGCGATTGGGGATTCCCGAATGAGCGTACCCACGGCAGAGTCCGTCGACGAGACGCCGAGCGTCCTCGTCGCCCGGCTCCGGACGACCGCGACCGCTCTTGTGCGACTGCCCTTCACCCTGACGCTCTGGGTGCTGGTCTTCGTCCTCGGGCTCGCCTCCGGGTCGCTGTGGGATCACGCGAGCCACAAATCCTGGTATCACAACGTGGCTTTCGGACTGCCCGCCGTCGAAGAGGGCAAATGGTGGACGATCGTCACCTCCTCGGTGTTCGAGCCCAGTCCGGGGAAGTACGCGATCGCCCTCGTCCTCGTCGCCGTGGGGATCGGCTGGGCGGAGTGGCGTCTCGGGACGGCACGCGTGGCCATCGTGGCCATCGGCGGCAAGATCGTCGCGGAATTGCTGACGGTGCTGCTCGTGTGGCTGTTCAGCCGTGACTTCACCTCGTGGCAGTGGATCGATCATCTGGCGGATTCGCGCGGCACCGGGGTGATCACGATGGTGGTGGCCGCGGTCGCGGTCGCATCGGCGACGCTGCGGTCACCGTGGCGGCTGCGGATCCGCGTGTTGCTCGGTGCCGTCGTGGCGATCACCTTCCTGTTCGAGGGCACCTTCGGCACCGTTCAGTACGTCCTGGCGACGATCATCCTGCTCCCCATCGGCGAGCGGTACTTCAGCACCGCCGAACACGGCTACCTGCCCCGGACCCGGCGCGAGGTCCGGATGCTGGGATGCGCAGGCGTGCTGCTCATCGCGGCCGCCAACCTGCTGGTGTTCTTCTTCCCGGGCAGCGGTCCGCTCGGCCCCACCGATTCCGGCGACGAGTCCACCTTCTCGATGCTCATCATCCTGGTCATCAACCTGCTGATCGCGGACCAGTTGCGCCGCGGTCGACGATGGGCGTGGTGGGTCGCGATCGTGATCGGTCTGCTCAACGTCGTCGTCACCGTCTTGGTGGTCGCGCTGGTGGCGCTGTCGGACTTCGAGGCCGAGGGTGGTGTCACGGTCGGCACGACGCTGCTGTGGTGTGTTGTTCTCGCCGTGCTCATCCCGGGCCGATTCGCCTTCCGCGTGCCGTGGCGGACCAAGCGGGTCGGTGCGGGCGAGGGCGATCCGGTTGTCCAGGTGAAGGACCTGTTGCACGAACACGGTGGCGGGACCATGTCCTGGATGATCACGTGGCCCGGCAACGAGTACCTCTTCAGCGACGACGGCGCTGGTGCCGTCGCGTACCAACGTCACATGGGAACGCTGCTCGCGCTGGCGGATCCGGTCTGTGATCCCGCGGGCCGCCGAGATGCGGTGCGAGCGTTCATCGATCTGGCCGAGCGCAGCGGGAAGACGCCGTGCTGGTTCTCGGTCGGTGCCGAGACCGCGCAGATCGCCGAGGAACGCGGGTGGCGCAGTCTGCAGATCGCCGAGGACACCATCGTCGACCTACCCGACCTGGCGTTCAAGGGCAAGCCGTGGCAGCATGTCCGCTCGGCTCTGAACAAGGCGAAGAAGGAGAACATCACCTTCCGTTCGGTGGTGCTCGCCGACGAGTCGTTCTCGATCAAGTCGCAGGTGCGGGCGATCTCCGAGGAATGGGTGGGTGACAAGGGCCTGCCCGAGATGGGTTTCACGCTCGGCAGTGTCGACGAAGCGATGGATCCCGAAGTGCGCGTGGCACTTGCGCTCGACGACACAGGCAGCGTCCACGGGGTCCTGTCCTGGCTGCCCGTGTACGGACCCGCCGGTGGCGATGGGGAGCAGACCGACCACGGCACCGTCCGCGGCTGGACCCTCGACGTCATGCGTCGGCGCACCGACGGATTCGGTCCCGTCATCGAGTACCTGATCGCGTCGTCGGCGATGGCGTTCAAAGACGAGGGAGCGAAGTTCATCTCACTGTCTGGTGCTCCCCTCGCGCGCAGTGGGGACACGGCGGAGGAAGAGGGGATGGACCGCCTGCTCGACAGCCTCGGTGCGGCCATGGAGCCGTTCTACGGATTCCGGTCACTGCACGCCTTCAAGAAGAAGTTCAGTCCCCGCTACGAGCCGGTCTTCCTCGCCTTCCGCGACGAGAGTGACCTACCGCGAATCGGATTGGCGATCTCCCGCGCGTATCTGCCCGACGCCACACCCGGACAACTGGTCCGCCTGGCCGCCTCGGGCAAGGGGGACTGACCCCGACACCAAGGTCTCGCACGTCCTACTCGTGCGCCCCGAGCTTCGTGGCCGCCTGCGACCTCCGGCGCTGTTCCTCACGGCGGTCGTCGAACTCGGCTCGCCAGTCGGTCGACAGGACCAGGCCCTGACGTTGTGCCTCCTCGGTGCTCAGCTCGACCGGGAAGCCGAATGTGTCGCTGAGCGTGAAGAAGTCGTCGCCGGTGATGGGACGGTTTTCTTTGGCGATGTGCCGGAGTTCGCGCAGGCCCTTGTTGAGGGTGCGGCGGAAGGCGCGCTCCTCCTTCTGGAGAACCTTCACGATGGTCTCGCGTTTCTCGCCGACCTCCGGGTAGGAGTCGGCGTAGATGTCGGCGACGACATCGACGAGCGGTGCCAGCACGTTGTTCTCCACGCCCAGCTCGGTCGCGAACCGGATCGCGCGGCGCAGCAGGCGCCGCATCACGTAACCGGCTTCCCGGTTGCTCGGTGACACGCCGTCGGCCGCGAGGAAGACGGCACCGCGCACATGGTCGGTGACGATCCGCATCGCGTGCGTCTCGTCGTCATATGACTTGCCGGACAACCCCTGGAGTTTCTCGATGATCGGCCAGAGCAGGCTGACCCGGAAGACGTCCGGACTGTCGATCGCAGCGGCGGCTATCCGCTCGAGGCCGCCGCCGTAGTCGACGTTGCGGTGGGGCAGCTCGGCGAAGCCCGCGCCGTCGTCACCGGCGGCCCGACGGTACTGCATGAACACCGAGTTGCCGATCTCCAGATACTGACCGCCGTCGGAATTCTGGTGGGGGAAGCGACCATACGCGGTGTCGTGGACGACCTGGGGGAAGTAGTAGAAGACCTCCGAGTCCGGTCCGCCCGGGTCACCGACTGGCATCTCGTTCGGTCCGCCTGCCCGCGACCACCAGTTCTTGTCCTGATAGAAGGCGATCCGGGCACCCTGATTGCCGACGTCGTTGCCGTGTTCCTCGGTGATCAGGTCGACGCGATCGGCAGAGACGCCGGCCTTCTGGAACAGATCGGTCCATATGTCGGCGCTTTCCTCGTCGCGTGGGATGCCGTGTTCCGCATCTCCGGAGAACACGCTGACATAGATTCGATTCGGGTCGAGGCCGACGACGTCGACGAGGAACGACCAGAACATCGGTATCTGTTCGGCCTTGAAGTAGTCACCGAGACTCCAGTTGCCGAGCATCTCGAAGAACGTGGTGTGCCGGTTGTCGCCGACCTCCTCGATGTCCTGCGCGCGGACACAGGGTTGGACGTCGGCGAGGCGGTTCCCGGCGGGGTGTGTTTCGCCGAGGAGGAATCGCAGCAGCGGTTGCATGCCGCTCCCCGTGAACAGTGTCGTCGGATCGTCGTGAGGGACCAGCGATGCCCGATCGATGATCGTGTGGCCGCGTTCAGCCATCATCGCGAGGTAGGCGGCCCGGATCTGCTGTGCATCCATGACGCGATTCTCCGACTCTTGGGGATGACAATGGGCGGGAACCGGACAACTCTGATGGTCGCGGCCACCGCCCTACGAGGCAGGGTAATCGGACAAATGCCGAAAAGTGTGGCGAATGTTGACTGTGGCGAATTCGCGCTGCGACCGCACCGCCCGACGGCTCAGGACGATCGGGCCGAGAGCCGCGCCTGCGTCGCGTCGACGCGGTCGGCGTGGGTGTAGACGACCATCGAGTCGCCGCGTGAGAACCCGATGAGCGTGATGTGGCGTTCGTCGGCGAGTTCGGCGGCCAGCGACGACGGCGCGGACACGGCCGACAGTACCGGGATGCCGGCCATCGCCGCCTTCTGCACGAGTTCGAAACTGGCGCGCCCGGAGACCTGGAGAACGGTGTCGTGCAAGGGGAGTCGCTGCTGGGCGGTTGCCCATCCGACGACCTTGTCGACGGCATTGTGGCGGCCGACGTCCTCGCGGACGGCCAGCAGCGCGCCGGTCGTCGCGTCGAACAGACCCGCCGCGTGTAGCCCGCCGGTCTTGTCGAAGACCTTTTGTTCGTCGCGCAGCCGGGCGGGGAGGGCCAGCAGCAGCTCGGCGTCGATCGGTGTCATGAGGGCGCCGACGTCGAATGCCGAACGGGTCGTGACCGACTCGATGCTGTCCTTCCCGCATACGCCGCAAGCACTGGTGATGGGCAGATCGCGGGCGCGCAGCGTTGCCGGGACCGCGACGCCCGGTGCGAGTGTGATGTCGAGGACGTTGTAGGTGTTGGCGCCGTCGTCGTCGGTTCCCGCGCAGTACCGCGCCGTCATCACGGACTCTGCGGTGGTGACGATGCCTTCGGACACGAGGAATCCGATCGTGAGTTCGACGTCGTTGCCGGGGGTGCGCATGGTGACGGCGAAACGATCGCCACCGATGCGGATCTCCAGCGGCTCCTCGACGGCAAGGACGTCGGCACGCGCCGTCGGCGCGATGCCGCGGCGGATCCTGGTCACCCGTCGTCGGGAGGTGATACGTCCCACGAGGTCGACACTACTGCGAGGCGGCGGGGGAGCGTGCCCCTATCAGACGTCGAGGATCAGCGTGACCGGACCGTCGTTGACGAGGTGGACGTGCATGTGGGCGCCGAACATGCCGGTCGCGACGGTTGCTCCGGCATCGCGCAACGCCGTGACGACCTGTTCGACGAGCGGCTCGGCGACCGGCCCCGGAGCGGCCGCGTTCCACGAGGGCCGCCGCCCCTTGGCGGTGTTGGCGTACAGCGTGAACTGGCTGATCACGAGGATCGGTGCGTCGACGTCGGAGGCGGACTGCTCGCGACCGTCGTCGTCGGTGTCGAGGATGCGCAGACGCCAGATCTTGTCGGCCAGCCGCGCCGCCTGCTCGCCGGTGTCGTCATGGGTCACCCCGATGAGGGCGACCAGCCCGAGGTGGCCGGCCGGGAGATCGAGCGCGCCGACGGTCTCGCCGTCGACGACCACGGATGCCTCGGAGACACGTTGGACCACTGCACGCATGCGGACCAGGCTCCCACGCCCCGCGATCAGCGCGACGGCAACCCCTGATCGCGCAGACGCGCACGCAGGTCGTCACGGCCCTTGAGGCTGTGCCGATCGGCCAACCGGGACAGCAGGGGTGCGATCCAGCCCGCGTCGCGCTCGTACTCCCGGTTGTAGGCGGCCAGACGGGAGTCGT
This sequence comes from Gordonia sp. ABSL11-1, assembly GCF_030315685.1. Classification (GTDB taxonomy): domain Bacteria; phylum Actinomycetota; class Actinomycetes; order Mycobacteriales; family Mycobacteriaceae; genus Gordonia. Next base: position 233,272 of record NZ_JASXSI010000003.1, read on the forward strand.
AGTCGGCGACCGCCTCGTCGCGGGAGGGATCGTAGGTCTCCTGATGCACGACGACCCGCTGCGGTAGTCGCGGCTTGATCCCGGCACGTTCCTCGGGGTCGGGCACCCCGACCGCGAGGCCGAAGGTGGCGAACACCCGCTGCGGCAGCCGCAACTCCGCGGCGACCTCGGTGGGTCGATTACGGAAGGCGCCGACGAACACCGCGCCCAGGCCCAGGGACTCGGCGGCGACGACGGCGTTCTGTGCGGCGAGGGAGGCATCGACGAAGCCGAGGACGGTGCTCTCGAGATAGTCCGTGGCGTCGAGTGCGGCGCCGTGGCGGTCGGCCACGCGAGCGGCCCGCCCGAGGTCGGCGAGCCAGACCAGTACCAGGGGCGCGCACCGCAGGAACTGTTGGTCGCCGGCCAGCGCGGCGAGGCGTGCGCGCCGGGCGGGATCGCGGACGGCGATCACGCTCCAGGCCTGCAGGTTCGACGACGTCGATGCGGACTGTGCGGCGGCGATGATCGACGTCAGCTGATCGTCGTCGACCGGGGCGTCCAGGAACTGTCGGACGGACCTGTGTGCGAGGAGCTGATCGATGACCGGAGACCGCAGCCGCAATGCGGTGAGGTCCGGATCCCGGTACCGCCGGCGGAGGAGGTCGGCGGTGACGGCGTACTCGGGTTCCGTGGGCGAGAGGGTCATGCGGGCTCCTTCATCGTCAGGACGGCTCGATCAACTCGCATGCGATGCGGCGTCGGCGCCGGCGAATCCACTGACCGGACGCGGCAGACCGAAATGCTCACGGAGCGTGGTGCCGGTGTACTCGGTCCGGAAGAGTCCGCGTTTCCGCAGCAGCGGGACGACGGTCTCGGTGAAGGCCTCGAGCCCACCCGGGTAGAACGGTGGCATCACGTTGAAACCGTCGGCGGCACCGTGGGTGAACCACTCGGAGATGGTGTCGGCGATCTGCTCCGGCGTGCCGGTCACCACACGATGCCCGCGCGCCCCGGCGAGGCGGTGCAGCAGGGCGCGGACCGTCGGCTTCTCCCGCGCGACGATCCCGGCGACCACCTGTTTGCGGCTGCGGGTGTTGTCGGTGACATCCCCCGCATCGCCGAAGATGTCCGGTGGGACCGGGGCATCGAGATCGAGTGAGGACAGGTCGACCTCGGTGATGCCGCGCAACTGATAGAGCCCGTAGGCCGGGACGGTGAGCTGGTTGAACTCCTGCTCGAGTGCCTTGGCCTCGTGTTCGGTGCCGCCGATGAACGGGCTGATGCCGGGCAGGATCTTGATGTGATCAGGGTTGCGGCCCAACGACTCCGCACGCGCACGGATGTCGGAGTAGAAGGCCTGGGCATGCTCGAGGAGTTGATGCGCGGTGAAGATCGCCTCGGCGTACTGCGCCGCGAACGCCCGTCCGTCGTTCGACGCCCCTGCCTGGACGAGGACCGGATGACCTTGCGGGGACCGCGGCGCGTTGAACGGGCCACGGACTGCAATGTGCTTGCCGACGAACTCGGCGCGATGGATCTTGTCGGTGTCGGCGTAGATCCCGGCGTCACGGTCGAGGACGACCGCGTCGTCCTCCCAGCTGTCCCAGAGCCGGACGGTCGCGTCGACGAACTCACGTGCCCGTTCGTAGCGGATGGCGGGGTCGGGATGGGCAGGGAGACCGAAGTTCTCGGCGGCCGCCTCGCTCGACGTCGTGACGATGTTCCAGCCTGCCCGACCCTTGGACAGGAAGTCCAGACTTGAGAAGAGGCGCGCGAGGTTGTAGGGCTCGTAGTACGTGGTGGATGCGGTGGCGATCAGGCCGATGCGTTCGGTCGCCGCCGCGATGCTCGTCAGCAGGGTCACCGGTTCGAGCCGGCCGGCGGTGCTGTACCGGGCCTCCGAGCGCAGTGCCGGCCCGTCCGCGAGGAAGACGGCGTCGAACCGGGCGGCCTCGGCGGTGCGTCCGATCTGCTGGTAGTAGTCGGCGTCGAAGATCCGCTCGGGCTGCGAGGACGGATGCCGCCACGCCGCCTCGTGATGGCCCGCGGGATAGATGAACGCGTTGAGGTGGAGTTGACGTTTCGGCTCGGCAGGCATGAGTTCCTATCTGGTCGTGGTGGTCTCGACACCGAGCGCCTCGAGGAGCGCTTCGCGGTGTGCGACGAATGCGGGATCGCGCAGTGAACGGCGGGTTCCCAGGTCGGTGAGGTCACGGTCTGCGACGAATCGTCCGTCGTCGAGGACGAGGACACGATCGGCGAGGGTGACCGCTTCGTCGACGTCATGGGTGACGAGAAGGACACCGGGCCGGTACTTCTCGCAGAGCCGACGCAGCAGGGTGTGCATCCGCAACCGGGTCAATGCGTCGAGGGCGCCGAACGGTTCGTCGGCGAGGAGGAGATCGGGCCGGCGGACCAGGGACCGGGCGAGTGCGGCGCGTTGCTGTTCGCCACCGGACAACTCGTTCGGCCAGGCGGTCTCGCGTCCGCCCAGCCCGACGTCGTCGAGAGCGCTCTGTCCAGCCGCTCTCGTGTCACGCCCGGTCAGTCCCAGGATGACGTTGGGCAGCACCCGCGCCCACGGCAGCAGACGCGAGTCCTGGAACACCACTGACGTCTCCTGCGCCACATCGAGTTCGCCGGAACCGTCGACACCCGCGTCGAGTCCGGCGACGGCACGCAGCAGAGTGCTCTTGCCACTGCCGCTGCGTCCGAGGAGTGCCACGAACTCACCCGACACGATCGTCAGATCAATGCCGTCCAGGACGGTACGATTCCCATAACGGCGGGTGAGATCTCGTGTGGCGAGCACGGTTCCGTGGACGTGCGCGTCCACGGCGGGGGCGATCAGCCCAGCGACCTGCGCCATGACAGGGCCCTCCTCTCGATCGCACGGACCACGACGTCACCGACGAGGCCGAAGACCGCGTAGACGACCAGTCCGACGACGACGATGTCCAACTGCCCGTACACGCGGGCCTGGTTCATGAGGTAGCCGACGCCCTGCGTCGCGTTGACCTGCTCGACGACGACCAGCGCGAGCCAGGAAATGGTCACGGCCAGACGGAGTCCGGTGAAGAACCCGGGCACCGCGCCGGGTAGCGCGACGCGTCGGATGAACTGCCACTGGGAGAGTTTCACGGTCTGCGCGAGCTCGACGTAGCGGACATCGACCCCGCGCAGCTGGGCATGGGTGTTGATGTAGACCGGGATCAGCACGCTCGTCGCGATGATGATGATCTTCATCTGATCGCCGATCCCGAACCAGAGGATCGCCAGTGGGATGATGGCCAGCGTCGGGATGGCACGCTTGATCTGGATGGGACCGTCGACGATCGCCTCGCCCACCCGGCTCAGTCCGGAGATCAGGGCCAGGACGACTCCGAGGACCACACCGATGACCAGGGAGATCGACGCCAGACGCAGGGACGCCAGGATGTTCTCCGGCAACCGCCCGTCGGACCAGAGTTCGGCGGCGGTGGCCGCGATCGTCCCCGGAGCAGGCAGGGTTCGTTCGTCGATGACACCCGCCGCAGAGCCGACGATCCAGATGAGCAGCAGCAGTGCCGGTCCGATGAGCCATCCCCCGGGGATACGACGGCCGGGGCCGAGGCGACGGCGAGCGGTGCCGTGACGGCGCTCCAGGACTGGGGTGGCCCCGTCGACCGACGATGTGATCCCGGTGGCGGGCTGATGGATTGTCGCCGATGTCATCGCGTCACGTCCTCCGGTTGGCGGGTCGCGCCGTACTTCGTCACGGCGTCGTCGACGACCGGCGCGAAGCGGAGATCGAAGAGATCGGCGGATGTCACCGGTTCGGGCAGGGCGTCGGCATTCTCGAGCAGATCGATGGTTCCCTGCTGTCGTGCGATGAGCGCGTCGTCGAGCGCCGGGATCGCCGTCGTGCCGTTGCTCTTCAGGATCTTCCAGCCGTCGGCCTCGGAGACCTTCTGATCGTCGACGTAGTAGGACTTGATCCATTCGGCCGGATGGGTGTTGGTCCACTGGAACGCCTGCACGAGCGTCGCTGTCAATGCACGCACGGCCGCGGCCTTGGCGGGTTCGGCCAGCGACTCCCCGCGCGCATAGACATAGCTGAGGCCCTCGTTGATCTTCCCGGCGACCGCCGGGTCCACGATGGAGGCGCCGTCGCGTCCGTAGTCGCGCAGGTAACGGGTCAGGCGTGGCTCGTTGAGCGGCGCGACGTCGACCTCGCCGGCACCGAGTGCCTCGGAGAACTCGGCGAGCTGAAGTCGGGTGAGTTCGACGTCGTCGGTCGACAGGCCGGCGTTCTGCAGGGCGCGGAGGACGACGACTTGCTGGGCCGTGCCCTCGGCGTAGGCGATCTTCTTGCCGCGCAGATCCTGGAGGGAACGGATCGTCGTGCCCGGGCTCGTGGCCAGGGACATGCTCGACGGTTTGACCTCGCGAGCGAGGACGATGGGGACCTGCTGTCCGGTCGCGGCCGCGTGGATGGGCGGGACGTCGCCCACCGGCGCGACGTCGGCGGTGCCGGCGCGGAACGCCTCCAGAATGGCCGGGCCGCCGACGAAATTGGCATACTCGACGGTGAACGGAAGCGTCTTCTCGAGTCCGCTGGCACGCAGAAGCGTCTGGATCTGGTTCTGCTGGTCGGCGACGACCAACGTCGCGCCCGACGGGATCTGGGTGGGAAGCGGTGTGTCGGTGTTCAATTCCGGTCCGTCGCTCGAGGAACAGGCGGACAGCGTCGTCACGACGGCGACGAGGAGGACCAGCCATGCGGATCTGTGGCGTCGAAAGCCGCGTGCGGCCATGGCCTTTGGTGTGGACAATGCGGTCACGTCTGGGATACCCCCGGGATGTCAGGCGTCGATCTGATGTCGATGGATCACCATCACCCGATGTGTCCGGCGTTCCAACCGTTAGACCCCCGCTGGTCTTTTGTCCGTTTCGTCTGTCCGTGTCGTCGCCGGGTGACGCCAGTGAGCGGAACCGTGTGGAATCTTCTGCGGGCCCCGCGTCGTTGACGTCGACATGACCAGTGACATCAGCACGAGCACCTCGGACCCCGGCGGCGATTCGGCCAAGGCCGCGCACATCGCGAGATTCGGCACACACGGCACGTGGGGATGGCACGGGCGCTTCTCGGCCGACGAGGCACGTCAGATCGAGGAACTGGGCCTCGGCACCATCTGGCTGGGCGGCTCACCCACGGATCTACAGCCCGTACGGGCGATCCTCGCGGCCACCGATCGCATCACCGTCGCCACCGGCATCGTCAACATCTGGAACACCGACGCCGCTGTCATCGGCGACGAGTTCCACGCTCTGGAGGCCGATTTCCCCGGCCGCTTCTATCTCGGCATCGGAGCCGGACATCCGGAGGCCACCGCCGAGTACCGCAAGCCGTACGACGCGGTCCGCGACTACCTCGACGTGCTGGACGAGAAGTCGGTGCCGGTGCACCGACGACTGCTCGCCGCACTCGGGTCGCGGATGCTGCGCCTGTCGGCCGACCGCGCCCTCGGCGCCCATCCGTACCTCACACCACCGGCCCACACGAAGGGGGCTCGCGACGAACTGGGCGCCGGCGTGCTCCTCGCTCCCGAGCACAAGGTCGTCGTCGACACGAATCCGGTCGCGGCGCGGGCCGTGGGTCGTCCGCCGGTGGATCAGCCGTACCTGCACCTGCGGAACTACACGTCGAATCTGAAGCGGCTGGGCTACACCGACGCCGACATCGCCGACGGCGGCAGCGACGAACTGATCGACGCCCTCGTCGCGCATGGTGACGCGGCGTCGGTGCGCGCACAGGTAGATGCGCATCTCGCCGCCGGCGCGGACCACGTCGCCATCCAGGTGCTCGGATCCGAGACACCCGTCGACGAGCTCACCGCGATCATCCGGGCGTGACGGTCCCCGGATCGGTTGCACGCCAGGGTGTCGGACCGGAACCGCTGGAAATCACCGGAGAACTCCAGACCGACAACACTGGGGAGCGGGTTGCGCTTGGCGCGGGTCAGGTCAACGCATAGGTGACGGTCACCGAGAAGGTCAGGGTCTGCTGGCCGGGCTCGACGGGGACCGGTGCGGCCGCCACCGACGAATCCCGTTGCAGGGGAGCGGGTTGCTCCTGCCCGCTCGTCGTCTCGGAGATCTTCTGGACCTTGCCCAGCGAGTCGCCGGCGAGGGACGCGTACTGGTCGGCGCGCGACCGGGCGTCGTCGAAGGCGGCCTCCCGGGCCTGTTTCATCAACTCGGCGTCATCGTCGATCGCGAACGTCACGTTGCTGATCCGGGTGTTGTCGCCGCCGGCGGTCGCGGCCGCCGCGAGGATGTCGGACGCCTTCGCGATGTCGCGAATCGTCACGCGGATCGTGTTCGTCGCCTGATAGCCGGAGATCTCGCTCGATCCGCCTGGCGTCGCGTTCGAATAGCGGGGACTCAGATCGACCTGTTGGGTCGCCACGTCCTTGCGGTCGACGCCCTCGGCGACGACCGCGTCGGTGACCTTGGTGACCTGCGCGCTCGACTCGTTCAGTGCGCTGGAGACGTCAGCGGCGGTGGCCTCGACACCGATGTCGGCGCGCAGCGTGTCCGGCACGCCGGTCACCTTGCCGTTGCCGACGACGGTCACCGTGCGGGGATCGTCACCGCCGTCGTCTCTTCCGCACGCACTCAGTCCCAGTGCGGTGATGAGCGCGACGCCGAGTACGGCGATCCGGACGGGGCGGCACCCTCCCGGCCTCATACCGGTTCCTTGAGGAGCAACGCGAGGGCCCACCCCACGATCGAGATCACGATCGCGCCCAGGATGGCTGACCAGAAGAAGCTGTCGACCTCGAGTCCCCAATGGGTGGTGTTGCGGGTGATCCACGCGGTGATCTCCAGCATGAAGGCGTTGATGACGACGTGGATCAGCCCCAGCGTCAGGATGTACAGGGGGATCGAGAGCAACTGCACGATCGGTTTGATGATCGCGTTCACCGCGCCGAAGATCAGCGCCACCACGACGACGATCCCGACCTTCTCCCACGTCGTCGAACCACCGACGAAGTCGAGACCGGGCACGATGAGGGTGGCGATCCAGAGGGCGAAGCCGGTGAACGCGGAGCGAATCAGGAACGCGGACATGGGCACAGTGTGCCAGGAGACTCGCCGAACACCCAGCACACGTGTGTCCCGTGCGGGAAGATCGTCCGATGAGCGCCACCTTCGACGGCTGACCGACGTCGATGTCGCCATGGCGGGCGCGTCCGCCGCTGCGCTGACCCTCCTCGGGCCCGATCGCTCAGATCTGGTCGCGGCGTGCAGTGATCAGTGCACGTATCGCGTCGTCGGGTGGGGGAGCGGGCTATCGCGTAGATGGCCTCGACCGCATCGCGATCGGCGGCGTCGAGTCCGGCCGGATAGTCGTCGACGGTGCCCATGGTCTCATTTTCCCGCGTCGACGCGGATTCGGTGCCGTTCCGTGAGCTCCGACATCGAATCGAGGAGCTTGCCGAGTGCATGCAGCTCGGCGATCGGCCGGTCGTCGAACAGGATCTGCCCCTCCTCGACCATCGGCCCGTACGCCGACCAGACCCGTTGTCGTCCGTCATCGGTCATTTCGACGAGGACCTTGCGTCGGTCGGTCGGCGCGGCGGTCCGTCGGATGAAGCCATTGTCGACGAGCCGATCGATGAGTGCGGTCGTCGCGGCCGGCCGCAATCCGGTGGCGGTGGCGATCTCGCCTGCGGTACACGGTCTCTCCGACACCCAGTCCAGACAGCGCATGTCGGCCGGACCCACGCCCAGCCTGCGCGCGACCGCGTCGTCGAATGACTGGACCGTGCGCTGATACCGCTGCATCGCCCGGCCGACCTCGGCCGTCGCTGCTTGACGGGTGCCGCATTGATCCGCGACGGTGAGCTCGAGCTGGCCGGCGACAACACCTACGACCTGCCGACGGTGCCGATATGGCATCGCGGTCGGATCGGGCTGATCGGCGACGCCGTCCACGCACCCGCCCCGAGTTCGGGCCAGGGGGCCTCGATGGCGCTCGAGGACGCGGTGGGAATGGCGTCGAGTCTGGCCGGCGCCGACACGCAGGCCGGATTCCGGGCATTCGAGCAGACACGACGGCAGCGCGTGGAGAAGATCGTGGCGATGGGCGCGCGGGCGAGCAGCAGCAAGACGCCGCGTGGTCGCGCCGCATGCTCAATGACACCGCCATGCGGCTGATGTTCCGGTATGTCGTCACCGAGCGGTCACAAGAGTGGATGTTCGATCGCCGGGTGCGGATCGAGGCCCCGGCGGGCGCCCGCGACGTCGATCCGGGCCGACGCTGAGCGCGATCGCCGTTCCTGGCGGTTTGGACTGTCCTGCCAGTTCGCGTAGCATGGAACGTCGGTGTGCGTCGCATGCCGGTGCTTGCGTGTCCTCGGCCCCACGGCGGAGGGGCAGACGGGTCCGGCGGTGATCACCCTGATGGTTTCGGTCACCCGATCCGGTGCCATCACCCTAACGGATAAACATTGATTCAACCCGGCTTCGCGTCACGGTCCCGCTACCGCGGTCACCGAGGCCGCCGAGCCAGGATCGCGGAGGACATGGCGAAAAAAGACGGGGCCATCGAGGTCGAGGGACGAGTCATCGAACCCCTGCCCAATGCGATGTTTCGCATCGAGCTGGAGAACGGTCACAAGGTCCTCGCCCACATCAGCGGCAAGATGCGGCAGCACTACATCCGCATCCTGCCCGAGGACCGGGTCGTCGTGGAACTCTCGCCCTACGACCTGGGTCGCGGGCGCATCGTTTATCGGTACAAGTAAGACTTCCCCCAGATAGGGGTGAGGACAGATCAGGCGCGGCTTCGTCGTGCCTGGACCATCGAGGAGAAGCGGACGTGAAGGTTCAGCCGAGCGTCAAGCCGATCTGCGAGAAGTGCAAGGTGATCCGCCGCAACGGTCGGGTCATGGTGATCTGCGAGAACCTGCGTCACAAGCAGCGTCAGGGCTGATCATCGGCACCCCTCGGGGTCGCTTGAGACGTCGCGCCGGGAGCGAAGCGAGCGGGCGACACAGTTACAGACAACTGAATACACCTACAGAGCTGAACAGATTCTTGTGAAGCCCTCCTGGCACCAGCACCGACATACGGGTCGGCGCCCACCTCCGGTTCAGAGGCCGGAGCCCTCCGCAGAGAGAGGGGCGGACCAGGAGCAGACCTCTGAGGAGTGAAGGAAACGCCACATGGCACGTGTTGCTGGTGTGGATCTCCCGCGCGAGAAGCGGCTGGAGATCGCACTGACCTACATCTACGGAGTTGGTCGTACCACCTCCAAGGAGATCCTGGACGGAACCGGGCTCAGCCCCGACCTCCGTGCCAAGGATCTGACCGACGCAGACGTCGCAAAGCTGCGTGAGTACATCGAGAACTCGGTGAAGGTCGAGGGTGACCTGCGTCGCGAGGTTCAGGCCGACATCCGTCGCAAGATCGAGATCGGCTGCTACCAGGGTCTGCGCCACCGTCGTGGCCTGCCCGTCCGTGGACAGCGCACCAAGACCAATGCCCGCACTCGCAAGGGCCCGAAGAAGACCATCGCCGGGAAGAAGAAGTAATGCCACCCAAGTCACGAAGCGCAGGCCCCAAGAAGGGCACCCGCCGTCGCGATAAGAAGAACGTCCCGCACGGCAACGCACACATCAAGTCGACGTTCAACAACACCATCGTGTCGATCACCGACCCCAACGGCGCCGTCATCAGCTGGGCGTCCTCGGGTCATGTCGGCTTCAAGGGCTCGCGCAAGAGCACCCCGTTCGCGGCTCAGCTCGCAGCCGAGAACGCTGCGCGCAAGGCCCAGGAGCACGGCGTCAAGAAGGTCGACGTGTTCGTCAAGGGACCGGGGTCGGGTCGCGAGACCGCCATCCGGTCGCTGCAGGCCGCCGGTCTCGAGGTCGGCACCATCTCCGATGTCACCCCGCAGCCGCACAACGGTTGCCGTCCGCCCAAGCGGCGCCGGGTCTAGCGGGAAAGGAAGAGAATAGAAAATGGCTCGTTATACCGGCCCCGCAACAAAGAAGTCCCGTCGTCTGCGCGTCGATCTCATCGGCGGCGATCAGGCGTTCGAGCGTCGCCCCTACCCGCCCGGCCAGCACGGTCGTTCGCGGATCAAGGAGAGCGAATACCTGCAGCAGCTGCAGGAGAAGCAGAAGGCCCGCTTCACCTACGGAGTGATGGAAAAGCAGTTCCGTCGCTACTACGAAGAGGCCAACCGTCGCAACGGCAAGACCGGTGACGAACTGCTGAAGATCCTCGAGACCCGCCTCGACAACGTCGTCTACCGCGCCGGCCTGGCCCGGACCCGTCGTCAGGCCCGTCAGATGGTCACGCACGGCCACTTCACCGTCAACGGTGTCAATGTCGACGTGCCCAGCTATCGGGTCAGCCAGTACGACATCATCGACGTCCGTCCGAAGTCGCTGCAGACCGTGCCGTTCCAGATCGCCAAGGAGATCCAGGGCGACCGTCCGGTCCCGGGCTGGCTGCAGGTGGTCCCCTCGACGCTGCGCATCCTCGTGCACCAGGTGCCCGAGCGCGCGCAGATCGATGTGCCGCTGGCCGAACAGCTCATCGTCGAGTTCTACTCGAAGTAATCGCCCTGCAGCACAACGCTGCTCGGTTCACCCTCGAGGCCGTCATATAGCGGTCGGCCAAAGGAGAAACACGAAATGCTCATCTCACAGCGACCCACCCTGACCGAGGAGATCATCGCCGACGACCGGTCGAAGTTCGTCATCGAACCGCTCGAGCCCGGCTTCGGCTACACCCTCGGCAACTCGCTGCGCCGTACCCTGCTCTCGTCGATCCCCGGAGCTGCGATCACCAGCATCCGCATCGACGGTGTCCTGCACGAGTTCACCACCGTCCCCGGGGTGAAGGAAGACGTCACCGACATCATCCTGAACCTCAAGGGCCTCGTGGTCAGCTCCGAAGAGGACGAGCCGGTCACCATGTACGTGCGCAAGCAGGGTCCGGGCACCGTCACCGGCGCCGACATCGTGCCTCCGGCCGGTGTCACCGTGCACAATCCCGACCTGCACATCGCGACCCTGAACGACAAGGGCAAGCTCGAGATCGAGCTCGTCGTCGAGCGGGGCCGTGGCTACGTGCCGGCCGTGCAGAACAAGGCGTCGGGCGCCGAGATCGGCCGTATCCCGGTCGACTCGATCTACTCGCCCGTGCTCAAGGTGACCTACAAGGTCGAGGCCACCCGTGTCGAGCAGCGCACCGACTTCGATCGTCTGGTGCTCGATGTCGAGACCAAGAACTCGATCAGCGCCCGCGACGCCCTGGCGTCGGCCGGCAAGACCCTGGTCGAGCTGTTCGGTCTGGCTCGCGAGCTCAACGTCGAGGCCGAGGGCATCGAGATCGGGCCGTCGCCGGCCGAGGCCGACCACATCGCGTCGTTCAGCCTGCCGATCGAGGATCTCGAGCTGACCGTCCGGTCCTACAACTGCCTGAAGCGCGAGGGTGTCCACACCGTCGGCGAGCTGGTGGCACGGACCGAGTCGGATCTGCTCGACATCCGCAACTTCGGGCAGAAGTCGATCGACGAGGTCAAGGTCAAGCTGCATGCTCTCGGACTGTCACTCAAGGACAGCCCGGCCAGCTTCGACCCGTCGCAGGTCGCCGGTTACGACCCGGCGACCGGAACGTGGTCGGATGACGCGTCGTTCGACGCCGACTCCGGTGAGGATTTCGCTGAAACCGAGCAGCTGTAAGGCGCTCGCCCAACCCTGACTTCCGCATCACTGCGATCGGGAGTCTCTCCTAGGAGAAGAGAAATGCCCAAGCCCACCAAGGGTGCCCGCCTCGGCGGGTCGGCCAGCCATCAGAAGGCGATGTTGGCGAACCTCGCCACCTCGCTCTTCGAGCACGGCCGGATCACCACCACCGAAGCGAAGGCGAAGCGGCTGCGCCCGTACGCCGAGAAGCTGATCACCCACGCCAAGGCCGGTTCGCTGGCCAATCGGCGTGAGGTGATGAAGGACATCCGTGACAAGGATGTCGTGCACACCCTGTTCGCCGAGATCGGTCCGTTCTTCGCAGACCGTCCGGGCGGCTACACCCGCATCATCAAGACGCTGCCGCGCAAGGGCGACAACGCCCCCATGGCCGTGATCGAGCTGGTGCGCGAGTCGACCGCGTCGAGCGAGGCCAGCCGGGCCACGCGCGTCGCCGCCTCGAAGAAGGCCGCCGAGGACAAGCTCTCGGAGACCGAAGACGTCGTCGCAACCGAGGATGACGCCTCGGCCGCCGACGCGGAGAACCCGGTGGAGGCCGTCGAGGCCGACGCCACCGACGCTCAGGTCGAGAACGCCGAGGCCGTGGCCGAGGCCGTCGACGACGAGTCGTCCGCGGCGACCGCCCCCGATGCCGAGGCAGCGGGCGCGGACGTCGACGGCGGCAAGAAGTAAGAAGTCGGACGCCTGAGTCCGCACGTCTTGTCAGAGCCCGCCGTCACCATCTCCGGTGACGGCGGGCTCTGTCGTCTCCGGCTCGACATCTCCTACGACGGCACCGACTTCGCCGGGTGGGCAGCCCAGGTCGGGCAGCGGACGGTGTGCGGTGCCCTGCAGGACACCCTGGCCACCGTCCTGCGTGTTCCCGTCCGATTGACGGTGGCCGGCCGCACCGACGCCGGGGTGCATGCGACCGGCCAGGTCGCGCACACCGACATCCCCGCGTCGTCGCTGGATACGCGGTCGATCGACGGGGACCCGTCGCGGCTCGTCGGCCGGCTGGCGAAGATGTTGCCCGACGATGTGCGGGTCCGACGGATCGCCGCGGTGAGCACCGACTTCGATGCCCGTTTCTCGGCGCTCCGGCGCCACTACAGCTATCGGCTGACCGACTCGGTGTGGGGCGCCGAGCCGATCGCCGCCCGCACGACGGCGACCTGGCGTCGCCCCCTTGACGTCGACGCGATGAACGACGCCTCCCGGACCTTGATAGGCCTCAATGACTTCGCGGCCTTCTGCCGGCGGCGGGAGGGCGCCACGACGATCCGGGACCTGCAGCGCTTCGAGTGGACGATCGATTCCGACGGGGTGTTGATCGGACGGGTCAGCGCCGACGCCTTCTGCTGGTCGATGGTTCGGTCGCTGGTGGGCGCCGTCGCCAGCGTCGGCGACGGTCGTCGCGACGTCGACTGGTGTCGTGGACTGCTGGCGGAGCGGACGCGGAGCAGCACGGTCCCGGTCGCCGAGGCCCGGGGTCTGTGTCTCGTCGGCGTCGACTATCCGTCGGACGCGGAACTCGCCGCGCGCAACCAGATCACCCGTGACGTGCGGTCGCCGGGCGGCTGCTGCGGGGACTGACCCCGCGCGTGTGCGGGATCTCCGACGCCCGGGTGGGCAGTCATGCGGCGGCCATCGCGGATACGAAGAGGTCAACTCGCCGGTCCGTGGTGGCGGCCGAACTGCATCGTCGGGCGGCGCGGACCACCGCGTGAGGGCGACGGCTGTACGAAACGGTGATCGGAGGAGTCGGCGGTGCGGGGTCAGGACCGCAGCGGCAGTCCGTTGCGGTCGCGCACGCTGCCGGTCAGCATCATGATGCCGTCGATCAGGGCCCAGAGGCCGACGCCCATCAGGATGAACAGACCGACGATGAACACCAGGGTGATCCAGCCGAGGATGGTCAGGCCCAGCTGGATGCCGCCGGTCTGGTTGTCGCCCAGGTAGAAACGACCCACCCCGAACGTGCCGAGGAAGATCTGCAGGAGCCCGGCGACGATCTTGGACTTGTCGGAGTAGGGCAGCCCGGACATCGGATCACGCCCGAACGGTGCGGAGGGATCCATCCCGGGCACCCCACCGTACGGAGTGCCGTAATTGACATAGGGCTGACCGCCGTATGGCTGGCCGCCGTATGCCTGGCCTCCCTGAGGCACGCCGTAGGGCTGACCGGCCGCGCCGTACCCCGCGGGGTTGCCATAGGGGTCGCCGTACGGATTCGGCTGCGAGTAGGGATTCGCCTGTCCGTACGGATCGCCGGACGTGCCCGCGCGTGGGTCGCGGTACGGATCGTCGGAGGAGGGGCCCGGATAGCTCATCGGCACATCATCGCACGATCACCTGACATACCGGCACACGTCATACGGCCGGATGACCGACCACCATCCGCCGGACGGTCAGGTCGCGCTGCGACCGTCCTCGATCGCCTCCAGGACGGCCTCGACGGTCTCGTCGTCCCCGACGAACTCCTCGGGTCGCTGACCTTCGCTCATCAGGTGGCGCCAGTTGACGGGATCGAACACCACGGCGTCGTGGCGGTCGATGAAGTCGATGACGAGCTTGGCGAACCTCTCCGGATCGGACCGGAACGGGAAATGGCCACAGCCCGTGAAGGTCTCGAGTTCGGAATGCGGGATGGCGGAGTGTGCGAGCAGCGCGTGCTGATAGGGGATCACGGTGTCCTCGTCACCCCAGATCAACAACACCGGAAGACGCTCGGTCAAATAGCATCGGTCCATCATGGTGACCACCTGGCCGCGCCAGTCGACCACGGCACGCAATGTGCGCAGGAACGCCGACGACGCCGTCGGATCGGTCAGATCGCCGAGGACGCGGACGAGGTCCTCGTGATCGTTGAGCAGCCTCCGCGGCGAGACCGCGTTCGGCACACCGGGGATCCGTGGAGCGGCGGCGAGGGTCCGGGCGCCCAGCCGCAAGGCGGGCACGACGCCCGGCAGTCGGAGCATCGTGAGGATCTCGTGGGCGACCGGGGTGGAGACGAGACGTAGTGCGGGGTTCACATCACGCGTCACGCCACCGGCCGCCACCAGCACCAGCCGCTCGGCGAACCGCGGGAACTGATAGCAGAACTGCATGGCCACGCCACCGCCGAGGGAGTGCCCGACGACGGTCACCTTCGAATGTCCGAGAACCACCAGCAGATCGCGCATTCCGTTGGCGAAGGCCGGGACCGAGTAGTCGGCGCGGGGCTTGTCCGACAGACCGTGACCCAGCAGATCGGGCGCGATGACCGTGTAGTGCTGCGCCAGCGTGGGGATCACCTCGTCCCAGGTGGACGAGTTGTCGCCGATGCCGTGGATAAGGAGCAGTGCGGGTCCGCTCCCGGCGATGCGGTAGGCCCGACGGTAGCCGTGGATGGTGTGATACTCGATGCGGACGTCGGTGTCGACGACCGGACGCAGCGCTGGGGCCTTCGGCGACGTCGCACGCGGCCGTCCGCGGGCGCCCCCGGTGGGCGGGTGGGTGGTTCCGGACACGGTGGCTCCTCGTGGATCACGTCTCAAGTACGCGCTCGTCTCGCGGTGCTGCCGCGGCGGCGTCCTGACCCCGAGTAAACCCTACGTTGGCACATTCTGCCCAGGATGTTGCATCGAGTTAACGTCGGTTGAACGCTGGTGCGCCGTCTGCCGTCGCAGCGGTCGGGTGGGGTGCCTGCCTGACTAGGCTGGACATGATGAATCCGTTCGATGTCGACAGCTTCCTGGCCACCGGTGGGCTGATCGGTCTCTGTGTCCTGATCTTCGTCGAGACCGGGCTGCTGATCGGCTTCGTCTTTCCCGGGGACTCGGTTTTGTTCACCGCGGGTGTGCTTGCCGCGCAACCGGATCCGTTTGCACCGTGGTGGCTGCTGTGCCTCACGGTCCCGGCCGCGGCGATCATCGGCGATCAGTTGGGTTACGTCATCGGCCGACGTCTGGGCTCGGGTGTCGTCGAGGGGCGGGTGATGCGGATGATCGGCCCGGAGCCCCTGGAGAAGACACATCGGTATTTCGAGCGCTTCGGCGCCGTGACCGTGTTCTTCGCCCGGTTCATCGGGATCGTGCGGACCCTGACGCCCGTCGTCGCCGGCTTCACCGGCATGTCCTATCGGGTGTTCACGCTGTTCAGCGTGCTCGGCAGCATCGCCTGGGCGGCAGGCCTGATCATGCTCGGGTACTGGCTCGGTCAGGTGGCGATCATCCGCGATCATCTCGAGCTGTTCATCATCGCGTCGGTGTTGACGGTCGTGGTCCCCACCGCGATCCACTTCGGGCGCCGGTGGCGTGCGTCGCGGAAGGTCCCCGACGACGACCCGGCTGCGTGACGCGGCCGGTGTCGGCGGGACCGGTGATCAGATGACGGTGAACGTATCGCTGACCGTGACGTTCCACGTCATCTGCGTGCGATCTGCGAGCTACTGGTAAAACGGTTCGTCGCGGTCGGCGGATGCCGCCGAGAAGTCGTCGGCGATCGTCGCGGCGAGCTCGGCGAACGCCCGGCGGGTGTTCTTGCCGACCAGTTCGAGGTCGACGTCGGCGCCCTCGGAGAGGTGATCGTCGAACGGGATCTTGTGCACGGCGCGGCATCGGGTGAGGAAGTGCTGGCCGAGTTGATCGGTGTCGATCGTCGACGCTCCCGGCCGTGACGAGCTGAGGACGACGACCGCCCGCGACACCAGGTGTCCGTAGCCGTGGGCCTCGAGCCAGTCGAGTGTCGCGCCCGCACTGCGCGCGCCGTCCATCGCCGGTGAACTGACCAGGATGATCGCGTTCGCCATGTCGAGGACACCGTTCATCGCGGAGTGGCTCAGACCCATATAACATCGTCAACCGCTATGATCCTGGCATGACCACCGCACGACGCCGCGCCGCGATCTACACCCGGATCTCTCTGGACCGAACGGGGGAGGCCCTCGGGGTTGCCCGCCAGGAGGAGGACGCCAAGGCCATTCTGGCCGAGCGCGGTTGGACCCTGGCCGGGGTCTGGAGCGATAACTCCATCTCGGCGTCGGACGCGCGCAAGGTCCGGCCGGGATATGACGCGCTGGTCAAGGCCTACGACGCCGGAGCGTTCGACGCGCTGGTCTGCTACGACCTGGACCGGCTCACGCGCCAGCCGCGGCAACTGGAGGACTGGATCGACGCGGCCGAGGCCTCCGGCCTGGCGCTGGTGACCACGAACGGGGAGGCCGACCTCACCACCGACGCGGGCAGGTTGTTCGCGCGGATCAAGGCCGCGGTGGCGCGCGCCGAGGTGGAGCGCAAGTCCGCACGCCAGAAACGCGCCGAGGCCCAGCGCGCGGCGTCGGGTAAGGCCCCGGTCAAGGGTCACCGGCTCACCGGGTACGCGCACGGTGGCGCGGTCATCCCCGAGGAGGCCAAGGTGGTCCGCCGGATCTTCGCTGAGTTCCTGGCCGGTGGCGCGGTCCACGGGATCGCCAAGCGGCTGGAGGCCGATGGGGTGCCGACCCGGTCCGGTCGTCGGTGGCACCCGGCCACCGTCAAGACCATCCTCACCAACCCGCGTTACGTCGGCCGGGTGGTCCACAACGGTGAGGTCCTGGCCGGTGTCGTCGGCCAGTGGGAGCCGATCATCGACGGGGCCGATTTCGACCTGGTCCAGGCCACGTTTGCCGCGCCGGAGCGCAAGGCCCGCGCGGTGAGCACGGCGCGGAAACACCTCGGGTCCGGGCTCTACCGTTGCGATGAGTGCCGAGGCCCGATGAAGCTGGCCGGAGGACGGTCCTACCAGTGCCACGGCCACGTGTCTCGGGTCGCTCACGTCGCGGACGGCCTGGTCCGGGAGGTCGTGGCCGAGCGGCTCCGCCAGGCCGACGCGGCCGAACTCCTGGCCCCGGCCCAGGCCGACATGGCCCCGCTGGTGGCCGAGGCCGAGCGGCTCCGGGCACGGATCGCGGTGGTGGATGAGGAGTACCTGGCCGATGAGATCGACGCGCGGCTCCACCGGACCAAGGTGGAGCGGCTCCGGGTCCAGCTCACAGAGGTGGAGCAGCAGCTCGGGAGCCAGCGCAACGGCTCGGCGTTGGGGTCGGTGCTGGGTACCGAGGACCCGGCCGCGGCGTTCCTGGCCGCCGACCTCATGGCCCAGCGCGCGGTGGTTGACGCGCTGGCCGAGATCCGGCTCTGCCGAGGTGTCCGAGGCCGCAACAGGTTTGACCCGTCCACCGTGGTCATCGACTGGCGATAGCCGACACCAGAGCGTTGGCCCTGAACGGGGCGGCGTCACCCTGGCGCAGCGTGGCCAACTTGGCGGCCTTGCGCTCCTCGGCACCCACGGCCATGATCCGGCGGCCGAGGGCCACCAGCTCACCCACGGTCACCTACGCCACCGGCCGCGTGATCCCGGCCGCGCACGACGGGCACGGGACGCCGGGGCGGATCTCATGCTTGGCCCGCGCGTACCCGACCGTTACGACCTTGCGCGACGGGGTCCGGCCGGTGGGGACGTGTCCGGCGTCGGCCGCCGAGGACCCCGACGCCGCGGAGCTGGAGCCCGAACGCGTCGGCGCGTCACGGCCACCCTGGCGGTCTCCCGACGCCGCCGGTGCGGTCCGGGCCGCTCCCGAGGTCGCGCGGCGTTCCTGGCGTTGGGTGCGGGACTCACCGCGTTCCTTGTGCAGCGCGGCCAGCTTGGCGGCCGACGCCGCGGCGCGGTCCACGCCGACCTGACCGCCGTCCCGGAACCCTGAGACGTGGACGTTGACCAGGTCCACGTCCCCGATGATCGGAATGTCTCGGACACCGGCGCGCACGCGTGCGCCGTTGCCCTCCGAGGTCATCTCCCCGTCAAAGTGTCCGCCGAGGAATCCCATGTGAATCTCCCTGTGTCAGTGAGCTATTGACCAGACCGGCGGCCTCGGGAGAGGAGTCCGAGGCCGCCGGTGGTGTGCGGTTGTGCGGTGGGACTTACGCGGCCTGGGTGGCCACCTTCACCACCGCGCTCGGCTGATAGACCGAGACACCGAACCGACCTTCGACGCGGAGCTGCACCTGGTTCCGGGCGAACAATTCACCTGACTCGGTGGACCATTCCACGTCGATCCCGCCGACCGTATCGACGCTCACCGCGTTCGGGTCGAGCACCAGCGCGGTCTTGGCGGGGAGCGCCGTCGAGAGGACCGCGCGGAGTCCCCAGATACGCCGCTCACCCTGGTCCAACGGAACCCCGCGGTAGGACAGGGCCGCGTCGGTGGTGGCCAGCAACTCCAAGGCCTCCCAGTCGTCCGGGCGGATCACCAGGACGCTCGGCGCGTAGCCCAAGGCCTCCTGTGCGGTGATCGCCTTGCGGACCGAGGTCAGCACGTTGGTGGCGAACGCCTGGACCTGAATTCCCGAAGTGTTGAGGAGGCCCGTCTGGTTTGCGCCGGTGCCGGTGCCGTTCAACACCTGCGCCTGGACCGCGACATCCAGGCCGTACAACATCTCGTCGGTCACGAACTTGACCAACTGGCCCGCGTCGGCAAGCACAAACTTGTCAATCGGCTCACTCAGGTGGGCGATGACGCTGACCGTGTTGTCGATGGTCTGGGTCCCCATCGCGCTGACAGGCTTCTCGTCGCCCTCGGCCACCGCGGCGGCGGCCAGAGCGCGCGACGCCTGGCGAATGAACCGGTACGTCGGCGCGGTCCGGCGCTCGGTCGGGACCACGTCGAGAATCGACACCGCCGGTCGTCCGGTGGCGATGACACCGGGCATGACTGGGATGTCGGTGACCACCTGGCCGGAGCTGGTGAGGGCCTTGGTGCCGACGCCACCGTCGTGGAGCGCGGTCTGGCCGGTCATCTTGGCGGTGATCGCCTGGGCGGCGGCCTTGCGGCCGGAGCCGAGCGGGAGGTACTTGGTGGTTTCCACGGTGGGGATCTCCTTGTGGGACTTGGTCTTACGTGTCTTGGTGTGGATGCCGACGCCGGTGGCGTCGAATGTCTGGAATCCGGTGGCGGTCTCCTGGTCGTCACCGAACTTGGCTCGGAACTCGTCGCCGGAGCACTTGCCGCCCATAACGTCATGGGCGAACTGGAGACCCCAGCGCTGCGACGGGGTCATGTCGCCCCACTTCTCGACTTCCGACTTCCAGCCGTGCGCGGCGCGGAGCGCCTTGGCGACCTGACCGGCCTCCTCTGGACTCAGGTCACGGCCCTCATCCTCGGCCGCGGAGATGAGCGCCTGGGCCTCCTCGGTCGCCCGCTCCAGCAGCGCCAGGAAACGGTCCCCGAGCGACTGATCGGTGTCGTCGGCCGGGTCCGTCTCGTTGTCGTCCTCGGTCTCGTCGGCCGCCACGAACTCCGAGGCCTTCCCGCTGACCGCGGCGAGCGCCTTCCGTGCGATGACGATGACGGACTTGTCCTCGGCATTGTCGCCGGACTTGGACGCGGTAATCACCGCACGGTCGTTGGCAGGACGGAGGACCAGGGACACCTCCATGAGGTCGAGATCCCGGAGTTCCTGGACACCGTCCGAGGCCTTCACCGCGTCACGGGTGGCATACCCGATGGACAACGTGGTGATCCGCCGAGCCTTCACGGCCTTGTACGCGGCGGCTCCCTCGGGTGTGTCGGTATCGAGCGCGGCGTGGATCTCCAGTCCCTCGTCCGTCTCACGGGCTGACTTGATCTCCCCGACGAACGCCTTCGGATCGGTAGCCCGGTGCATCCACAGAATCGGGGTCACCTGCCCTCCCGACGCCATGGCGTCGAGACTCTTGGCGAACGCTCCCGGCATGACTCGGTCGCCTTGGATGTCGGTATTCCCGAACGTGGACGCGTACCCGATGAACTCACCCTCGGCCAGTCCAGAGGTCTTGATCCCGGCAAGCGGGACTTGCTTATGCTTCACTGAAAGTGCCTCCTAGACACTGGAATTGGAGTAACTCAACAACGCCGATCTACGCCCACTGGGCGGATGTGCGTCGGATCTCGCTGGCGGGTGTCTGGCGGGGTCTCGCTGAGACCTGGCCGACGCGCTGGCCGCGTGCTCCGGCGACAACGATACCCGGTCAATCGCCAGTCAGGACGTATCCCGACACGCGGAGCAGACCGGCGACGCTCACCACCGAGGAGTGGATGTCCTCGCGGCCGTCCACGCGTCCGTCCGGCCTGGTGATGACCACCTGGGCGGTTCGGTGTGGCGCAGTCGGCCAGCGGGTGATCTGGATGTGGGTCCCGTCGTCGGCGCGGAAGTCATGATGATCGTGGACTCCGACGCCGCGCACGCGGTGCGATGTCGTGCCAACGGCGCGGACGGGTGTGAGGGAGGTGTTCACGGTCGGTCCTCCTGCCGCTCCAAGGCCACCTGGGCCAGCTCGGCGGCGTCGTCCGGCGTGGTCACGTTGGCGCGGAACTGAGCCAAGGCCAGCGCGAGACGGCGGACCTCGTGGATGTCGTCTCCGGCGTCCTCAATGGCGTCGAGCGCGGCCGGAATATCGCCGTCCACCAGCGCGAGTATCGCTCGCGCGGCGAGGACCGAGAGGCCCTGTAGGGGTTCTGTGCTCATGGTGAGCGGATCTCCTTGTGTGTTAACGGTTGTGGTCAACATGGGTGGGTGTTTTCGCTGGTCAGCGGGCCGGTTTTTTCACGCCGACACACCGGCGGAGTGTCCATCGGGGACGCGATCCAGCGATTGCAACCCCTACCGGGGGGGTCATGCTGGCTCCCAGGCCGCCGGAGACGGCCCAGGACCGGCGCGGGGTCACCAGACCCGAGACGGGACGCCGAGCGTCGTACGGACGGGCTTGGACCCTCGCGCCCGGTTGCAATCGGAGTGACTGGCGCGCCAATTTCCCGGATCGTCGGTCAGTTCCGGGTGGGTCGCTCTGGCGTAGAAGTGGTCAAGCTCGAACGAATTGGGCTCACCACCGGGGAGCGAATAATCTATGCCGCCACCACATAGGTGGCAATGTGCTTGCGCAGCTTCACATTTGGCGCGGAATCGGTCCCGCGCGTTGCGGTACTTGCGCCCGCTGATGTCGCCGTTCGAGGGCTTGCGTCGTCTTGTCATCGGTGTTGTCTCCTGGATCGGTTGATACTGGGCCGGATTCGCCTCCTGGCGCTCCGGGAGCGTTGTGGGGTACTCGGTGGTGGCTCTGCCTCGGGCAGTGGCTCGGCGTGCTGGTGGCGTGCCCGCTGGGCTCGGGTGATCGGGAACGGGTTGACCGTTGGTGGTGGCCAACGGACCGGCGGGCTTGCGGTGGCCGGTGAGTCCATCGGCCCATGACCAGCACGACGCGCGGGCAGGACACGCGCGACACACCACCTGGCAGAACTCCCACCGCTCCCGCTCGTCGCGGTAACCGAGATCCTCGGCGTGCTGGTCCACGTCGAACTCCCCGACGTAATCGACACACCGAGCGCCGTGGAGGTTGGCGCTCCCGCGCAAGATCGCGGCGGCCAGTGCGATGGGGCCGCCTTCTGGCCGTTGCTGCCGACGCCTGGCGGGAGCGGTCATCGGCCAGTGCCGTCCTCGGTGGTCTGCTCACCCATCGCGATGAGGAGATCTCCCAGGCCAGACTCCGGTGTGCGTTCGACATCGACCGGCACGACGGTGGGGAACGCATGATCTCGAAGCGCGCCGAGGAGGAACCGCGCCGACGCCTCGGCGGCCTCACGACGCGAGTACGTCCCGTCCAGCCGCAACATGACATCGAACGATCCGGGCGTGGTCTCCACGACGCGGAGCGGTCCCTGGCGCATGGCCTCCGACGCCAGAGCGCGGAGCATGACCTGGAGGATGACCTCACGGCCGTCTTCGGGTGGGTAGGTATCCAATGCCAGAGTGGGGTTGTTGGTGCTCACGGTTAGGTTCTCCTGGGTTGTGGGTGGGGTGTGTAACGGGCTCCGCGGATGACCGGCGGAGGCGGGGATCGGAGTCGGTGCGGTCCCTCCCCTGGGTGGTGGACGCGAGGGACGCACCTCCCCAGGCCGGGGCCTCGGGACGCGGGACGCGGTAGAAGATTCAGAACCTTCTGACCTGCACATCCCCGGCTCGTCCCTCGTCCCCCTACTAGAGGGGGGGACGCGGGACGCGGTAGTGGGGACCCGCGTCCGGGACGCAGTGGGACGCACCAGGGACGCAGGGACGCAGTAGCCGGGATTCATGCGGCACCGGCCTGGCCGAGGTCCTCGGCGCTGACGGCCTTGGGGTTGACGTAGTGGTCCCGCAGGAGCCGGAAACGGGCTCCCGTGGCCTCGATGTACTCCTCATTGGCCAGGGTCTTGACGTGGTCCCGGATTCTCTGGGACTTGCCCTTGACGCTGCTCTCGATCTCGTTCTGTGAGAACAGGAACTCCTCCGCGCCGGTGTTCGACGCGGTGTGTTCGTCACGTCGCCGGACGATCTCGGCCCAGATCCGGGCCATGAGGTCCTCATCGCGCGCGGTGCCCTTGGAAGTGACGGGCATGTCGGCGTCGAGCGTGGTGGCCGGGGCCTCCATCGTGAGCGTGAGCCGGTCGGGATCGGTGCCGTCCACGACGACCTCACCGACCACTTGCATGTGTTCGCGGCCCTTGGCGGCGCACCGCGGCCGGACATATCCCGGCCGGTCCTTGCCGACCCGGACCCGGAGCTTGCCCTTGTGCCCGCGCCGCGGCTGGTCGATGACCTCCACGGTGTACGCGGCCCCGGTGATGTCAGCCATTTTGGCCTGGGCACCAATGGCCCAGCGTCCGCGGCCGTCGTCGCTCTTGGTGACGTGGTCCACCATGACCAGAGGCGCGCCGGTGGCCTCGGCCAGCTTGCGCGGGAGTGCCCGCGTCCACGCGTTGACATCGTCGTTGCTCATCCCGGACAGGTCGAACGTGCCCAGGGACGCGGTGACGCCGTCGATGATGATGAGCGCGTAGTCCCCGGCCAGGATCTCGTCCCAGGCCGTGGGGTTGGCGTCGGGCCGGTCCTCGGGTCGGCGGTAGTCGAACAGCCCGAGGATCGCCTCATCGTCCGCGCCCATCTCCCGGAGCCTCCCGACCACCGAGAACTGGTCGGATTCGTAGTCCAGGAACAGAACCCGGCCGCCGGAGTTGATCGTGGCGACGGCCTCGGCCTGCATGAGCAGGGACTTGCCGGACTCCGATTCCCCATGGATGGAGTGAGTCAGTCCGGGATAGAGCAGGTGGAGCCCGTCGTCCCGACGCCACCGCACGGGGACCACGGGCTTGGCCTTGCCGCGGACGATGTCGGTGAGGTCGATCCGCTCCCAGGAGCCGGGGACGCGCGTCCGGGACGCGGCCGAGGTCGCCAGGTCGGCGGCCGACA
Source organism: Gordonia sp. ABSL11-1 (assembly GCF_030315685.1). Taxonomy (GTDB): domain Bacteria; phylum Actinomycetota; class Actinomycetes; order Mycobacteriales; family Mycobacteriaceae; genus Gordonia. Next base: position 257,282 of record NZ_JASXSI010000003.1, read on the forward strand.
CCGCGGTCCCACCGGCGGGCCGGTCGATTCCCAGGCCGTTGAGAGCCTCGGCCAGGTCCCCGCCGTGCCAGGTGTGCGCGACGAACTGGGCCTTGGTGAGATTGCTTGTCCCCCAGTCATTTTGAACCGTACTGCTCCACACGTGGAGCTGATCGTTGCCGCGGTCGCACGCGTCCCCGTGGGCAACCGCGGACTTGGGATCGGCAGAGCCACCCGGCCGGGTCCAAGTCGGGCACCCACACCGCTCGGGCACGTCGTGCAGGGTCCAACCGGCCTCGGTGAGGAGTTCGTCCCAGGTGACCGAGGCGGCCCACGCGTCGATGGGGTGATCGGAGGTTGCGCGGTCGAACTCGCCCGGCTCACGCACCGAGGAGGCCGACGCGTCGATGAGGTCCAGGACCGCGGTCGGCGCGGGCAGGATCTTCCCGGTGACCCGGTAGGGTCCCTCGGCGCGGACGCTCGGCGGCATGACCGCGTAGGAGTCGCGAACCTTGAGCGTGGCCTGGTGGTCACCACCGCGGACGGGGACCCCGGCCGGTGCGCGTTCGGGGATGAGGTACCCGGCGGGGAGCTGGAGGTACCAGTGGCCGCCGTTCTTGTGGACCCAGGCCCCGGCGGCGTCCTGGACGCCGGGGGAGGACACGGTGGCCGCCGGGAGATCTCCGCCGACGTTGGCACGCCACCATGCCCGCCATGCGCCCACCTCGGCGTCGTTGTCGGCGTCCACGATGACCAGACCGGAGCCCTGGCCGACCCGGACGCCGACGCTCAGCGCGGCCCCGGTCTCTCGGTCACGGTTGGCCCAGTGCTGGCGGACGTAGGCCTCGGCCAGATCCGGGTCCGAGGTCGCCAGGTAGAACCCGGTGCGCTCGGCCGTGCGGACCCCGCGGGCCTTGAGCATGTCGATGTTGTCGGGCTTCTTGTCGGCGCGCGTGAGGAGGATCTCCCATCCCGCGCGGGTCAACTCCCGGACGTAGGCCACCTCGGCCGCGGTGTCGGTCAGTGCGCCATGTTCGAGCAAAATCGGACCGCGGTCCGGTATTCTGGCGTGACCGGGTGTTAGTGATGTTCCGCCCGGTTGGTTGGTGAGACTGGGACGGTCCTCGGCTGGCGACTGGCCGAGGGCCGTTTCCGTTTTCGTGGGCACGTGAGTGCCTCCTGGTTCTCGTAAGTTCTTGCGGCCCAAGGCCATTGACGTGTTCGCGCGCGGTCGGGTTGGTGAATGGCGAAACGTCACGTGACGCGTGGAGCCGAGACCTGGGAGTCCGCCGATTCGGTCGGTCTCGGTCGGACCTCGGCGGCCAGGACGCGGGCCATGGACTCGGTGGCGTCGGCGGGCACCGAGGCCAGGACGCAACCGGCTGGAGGTCGGTGACGGGTGGCCATGGTCGTCACGATGAGCGCCGTCCACGTGCCGAGCGCGAACGCGAGCGCGGCGACGGCCGCCAGGACCGCGGCGCTCACGCCGAGGCCTTGAGGACGGCGGTGATTCGCGCGGCCTGGTCAGCGGTCAGCGGCGGGGCCTTGGCGACCAACGCCGCGACGTGTCGGCGTCGCTCCTTGGCCTCGGCCTGGTCGGCCAGCTCGGCGCGGAACCGCTCCAGCTCGTCGGCGTCAATGCGGACCTTGCGAGGTCCGAGCCGGACGGTGGTGATTCGGCCTTGTTCGATGTACCGCGTGAGGGTGCGGTCGGAGATGTCGAGATCGGCGGCAACCTGTGCCTTGGTGAGCAACCGCCGAGGGAGTGTCCGGGTGGACATGTTGTGCTCCTGGGATCACGGGTGAGAGATCACTCCGTGAGCTGCCAGGATCGGCCCGGTACCCATTTTCAAGCGCTTCGCCGTGGTCACTAACGATGTGCCAGGTACTCAAGCCTTGGTCGCGGAAAGCGATAAGACAGACAATACATAGCGCGAGAGTTGCGGTCAATCACCCGAGATCCGTTGCGCTGCAAGCTAACTACGTGCGTTAACACTCGGGTGGAACGGCCTACTGTTACGCGACGCTAGATAGCGGTTCGTGATGTGTCTTGCCGGTACCGCAGTCGGTGATGATGATGTTGTAGAAGCGCTGCAGGATGCGCATCACCCCGCGGTACTCCTCGTCGCTGAACGCCTCGGCCATTGCCGGATCACGTTCGGACGCAAGCACTTCGAGTCGACTGGGAGCCTGCGACGTGTGTGCGCGGACATCGGAGTAGCGGTACACGTTCTCGTCGGCGAGCAGATCGCGCACCGTCGAGCGGGTCTGTTGCGGTACCCGCTGCGCGAGGGTGCCCAGATCCGGGTTGGCGTCGACGGCGATGACGCGATCCCCGCGCAGGGAGGCGAAGGTCGAGCCCAGGCCCACCGTGGTCGTCGTCTTGCCGACGCCGCCCTTGAGGGACAGGACCGCGATCCGGTAGTCGCCGCGGACGGGGCGGTTCACCCGCTCGAGGAGATGCTTGTACTCGATGTCCGCCTGGGACTCTCCGGGATTGATCGCGCCCGCGGACATGGTGTGCACGGCGCGACGCCAGCCGCGGCTCGGTGCGCGCCTGGCCTTGCGGATCAGCGCCACCTCGTCGAGTGCCGGGCCGGCGTGCGGGTCACCGTAGCCGGGTGGAGTCATCGGATACCCGTTGCCGTACGGCGCACCCGGGCCCACCGGGGGTGTCATCGGTCCCGAGGCGGGTGGCGCCGGCTGCGAGGGATACGGCTGTTGATGCGGGGGAGGTGTCGGTGCCGGCGGGGGCGGACCCGGCTGATACGGCGGTGCCGGATACGGGGCCGGTGGCATGGGGGGCGACGGGTGCGCGGGTGGCCCCTGCTCGAAGGTCTGGTCCGCGGCGGGGCCCGGTCCCGGAGGCTGCGGTGGACGTGGCGCCTCGCCGGTCGGGCCGGTGCTGTGCGGCGGGATGGGCTGTGACGGCCCAGGTGCGGACGGCCCGGCGAGGTCGTCGCGCGAGGCTCCCGGCGACGGTGGGGTGGGTTGTGGGCGTTCCGGATACGGGCCGGTCGTCGGTGGAGACGGACGCTGCTCGCGCGACGACGGTGCGGACTCGGGCGGCACCTCGAGCGACTCCAGATCGGCGAACTGGAGCCACGGTGGGGGCGCCGGCACGCCGGAATTGTCGAAACTCCCGGAGTTGTCGTACGTCATTCGGATGGATCCCCCTGTGAACGGTTCGATGGTGTGAATTCCATCGTTCGCGGAGAGTCTACCGAAGGCAGGGCGATCCGCTGCACGGCGTCAGCCGCCGCCCGGGCGGCTGACCAGCCACGTTGCCGGCTGTGCGGGATCGGTCACCGGGGGTCGTCGATTCAGATGACCTGCTGTTCGACCAGGGACGACATCGTGGCGTCGTCGAGGCCGAGCAGGCCACGGTAGATCTCGTCGTTGTGGACGCCGGGGCGGGGCGGGCCGGCCGACCGGACATGACCGGGCGACTCCGACAGCTTCGGCACGATCCCCGGTCCGAGGACATCGCGGCCGAGCCGCTCGTCGTGATGCGGCACGAGCATCTCGCGTGCGAGCATCTGCGGATCCCGGACCACCTCGGCGACGGTGTTGACCGGGCCGACGACGACGCCGGCCGCGCCGAGGATCTCGATCAGCTCGTCGCTGCTGTGGGTGATCGCCCAGTCGGCGATGATGCCGTCGAGTTCGTCCTGGTTCTCGCCGCGCGCCTGATGATCGGCAAACCGGGGATCCGACGCGAGTTCGGGCCGGTCCATGGCCCCGCAGAGCCGGCGGAAGACGGTGTCCTGGTTCGCCGCGATCACCAGTCGCAGGCCGTCGGCGGCGAGATACAGGTTCGACGGCGCGATCCCGTCGAGGCGTGTGCCCGACGGCCCACGGATCACCCCGGCGAGGTCGTAGTCGGCGATCGTGGACTCCTGCACGGCCAGGCATGCCTCGGTCAGGGCCGTGTCGACCACCTGTCCTCTTCCGGTCACAGTGCGTCGATGCACTGCGGCGAGCGCACCCTGGACCGCGAACATGCCGGCAAGGGTGTCGCCGAGCGACAGCGCGAGCCGCGGCGGCGCCTCCCCCGGGTAGCCGTTGAGATAACGCAGACCGCTCTCCGCCTCGGCCACCGAGGCGTATCCGGCCCGACCGGCCGCCGGACCGGTCTGGCCGTAGCCGGACACCCGCACCAGTATCAGGCCTGGATTCCGTTCTGCCACAACGTCATAGCCGAGATCCCAGCGTTCGAGGGTGCCCGGGCGGAAGTTCTCGACGATGATGTCGGACCGGTCCACCAGTTGCAGGAAGAGATCGCGTCCGGCGGGTGCCCGCAGGTCGAGGGTGATGGCCTTCTTGTTGCGCGCGTGGACCGTCCAGTAGGCGCGTTCGCCGTTCGCCTCGGCCTGGCCCCACGTGCGGATCGGGTCCGGGGCCCCAGGGGCCTCGACCTTGATGACCTCGGCGCCCATGTCGCCGAGCAACCTGCCCGCGAACGGACCCGCGATCAACGTGCCCAGCTCGAGGACGCGGAGACCGTCCAGTGCTCCCTGCGGAGAAACGTCGGTGTGCGTCACCTTGTCAGCATCGCCGATGCTGCGTCGTCGGCGGTCCCCGGGTACCGGATGGCCTCGGGGCCCCGACCTCGTACGAGGCGTGCAGCAGATGTCGGCGTTCCCGGGATTCGTTCGAACGAAGGGAAACACCGATGTCGTGTGGTCGCCGTAGGGCTGATATGGCAGGATCTGCGGCAAGAATGACCGGGCATCGGTGGCTCGGTCGTGCCGGGGTGGGCCTGGGGGAATCGGGCCGCACGATCGGTCGGGGGCCGGGAATCCAGTGTGTGGCGGATCGAGGGGAACCGACCGCGACCGCGGTGCGTCCAAGTACTGACGGCTCGATCGACGGACACGAGGTCCATGGCGCACGAAGGGGGGTCGGATCGTCATGTCGATACACGGACACACGCACTCCGACAGCACAAGACAGCACGCGGAGGGTTCCGCCGACGACGACATCGATCCGTATGCGTTGTCGACGGCCCGGTCGCGGTCCGGTGCGATCGCGGTGACCACCACCTCGCAGGGACTCCCGGTCTCGATCCGTCTCGACAACTCGGCGCTGGCCAAGGATCCCTCGGTACTCGCCGGCGAGATCCTGCGGTTGTGCCGGCAGTCGGCGATGGCCGCCGGCATCCGGCTGCGTGAGCAACTGATCGCCTCGGGTGCGGCGCGAGACGTCGTCGACGCGATGAAACTGTCGCGACCGGACGACCTCGCCCGCGCCGAACAACTCGACGATCACGACGGCGGCGCCCCGACATCGTGGCTGCGACCGGTATAGGGGGTATCCGATGAGCTGGGCGATGGACGAGCTCGAGGCGCGCGCGAATGCGCAGCTGAACAGCCTGCACGACCTGAACGAGAGATACGCCGCCATCGTCGTGCGCGAGACGTCGGCCGACGATCTGGTGACCGTCGAGGTCGACGGAGTCGGTGCGCTGACCGGCCTATGGCTGGCCTCTGGCGCGAACGAACTGGGCGCGACGCGGCTCGGCGAGCAGATCGTGGCGACGTCGGCGCTGGCAGCTCAGCGCGCCTTCGCGAAACGTGCCGTGATCACCGAGGAGTTCACCGAGTCCTTCGCCGAGCTGCTGGGCACCCGCCCGGTCGACGGATGACGGGCACCGTGGTCGGCGAGTCCGGTGGTGCACAGCCGCGAAAAGACGGTGGAACCAGATGGAACTCCGGTGCGTCCAATGATCAGACGAGCCGGAAGAGCAGGACAACGGTGAAGGGGAGGGAACAGCGATGGACAACGTGACGGTCGTGCCCGAGGTGGTCGAGACGTTCGGTGCGACGAGCGCTGCGATGGCGGCCGCTGTCGGCGCCGCCGGGTCGATCAATGCCGCGGCGAACACGGCGGTGATGGTCCCGGTGTTCGGTGTCATCGGTCAGGAGTTCCTGGCCTCGTTCATCGTGGCCCAGGCCAACCACCTCCTGTCCGTCGGCAATCTCGCCGCGGTACACGCGGGTAGCGCCGCGGCCACGTTCGCAGGGCTGGCGCAGTTCCAGGCGGAGGACGCGTCGTCGGGTGCAGCGATCCGATCGGTCCTGTGACCGGGTCGCCCATTCCCGGCCTGCCGGTCGGGATCCCCGATGTGCCCGCGATGTCGCGGATGACCGTGCAGGAGATGATCAACGCCTCTCCACTCGGGCCGATCCTCGACACGCCAGTCGGTGATGTGCTCGCCGGACACGGCCTGCCGCCCCTGCCGACCCTGCCGCCTCCGGGCCCACCCCTGCCAGGTCTGCCGCCGTTGCCGCCGATCAACATCGAGATGCTGATCAAACCGATGACCGATCTGCTCGGCGGCTTCGGCACCGGTGACCTGTCGGGCGCCGACTTCGATCCGTCCGCCATCTTCCAGAGCCTGTCCAAGGTTCTCGAGACGAGCATGTCGATGAGTTCCGGTGCTGTGAAGGCACTCGACAAACTCTGGACCGGGACGGCGTCGACGGCCGCGGTGGGGAAGTCGGCCACCGCCACCGCGGACACCGCCAACGTCACCACCCAGGGCACCGGGATGTCTTTCGACATCCAGGCAGCTGCCGGCATCGTCGGCGCGGGCCTGGCCGCGGTGCAGGCGATCATCGCCGCGACGATCGGCAAGATCGCGACCACGATCCCGATCATCGTCACACCGGTCGGGCAGGGTCTGGCCGCCGGATTCGCCACCGAAGGACTTGCCGAGGCCACCACTCAGGTCGCGGTCACCCGAGCTCAGCTGCTGGGACCGACCGCCAAGATGACGGCGAACGGCGCCCAGGTGCCGGTCACGAACGCACCGGCACCCACGGGCGCGGCACAGTCGCCGTTCGCGGTGGCCAGCACGGTGCTCGACGGGGTGTCGCCTGCCGTGTCGTCGGCCACGGAACTGCCGTCGATGATCGCCTCACCGGTCAGCAGTATGTTGTCGTCGGCGAAGGTCGACCCGTTGACCACGGGAAGAGCCGATCCGGCGGGCAAGAACCGCGGACCGGATGGCGGCGGGCCGGGTGGCCCCAGCGGCAAGGGCGGTGCCACCGGTGGCGGGGGAGCAGTCGGCGCGATCGGCGCGGGCCCGTCCACCCCGCTCGCGCCGAGACCTTTCATGAGTCCGAGTCCGGGGATGACCGAGCCGGCCGGTCTCGGACCGCAGCAGACGGCGCGTTCTGCGGTCACCAGTACGGGCACCGTGCCTGCGTCGATGGCACCGATGGGTGCAGCTGGAACCGCACGCGGCGCCGGTGCGTCCAATGAAGAGCACCAGGTTCCCGACTATCTGGTGACCGAGGACAACGGACAGCGGGTCGTCGGCGATGTGCCCGACGCCGTGCCCGCCGTCATCGGATACGACGAAGACGAGGGCGAGGCGACGGCGTCGCCCGACATCGAGCTCCGGCTCGGGCCGCCGCCCGGCACCACCCAGTCCTGACCTGCACGACCCGACCCGCACGACCCGACGAGGAGAGTCATGACCGACGCACAGCTGAATGTTGATCCCGCCGAACTGATCTCGGCGGCCGGCCGACTCGACGCTCTGGCCGGCCGACTCGAGCGGACGCTCGGTTCGGTCGCGCCCGAACTCACCGTGCCCGCAGCGGGCCGCGACGAGGTGTCGCAGACATCTGCGGCCACGTTCACCGCCGTCGCCGAGGCGTTCACGGCGGACTCGGCCGGTGGGGTGGAGGAACTCCGCAAGATCGCCGCCGTCCTCCGTGCCCAGGCCGACGGCTACACCCGCGGCGAGGACGAGGCGGCGGCCGGCCTCCGCGGCTGAATCCCATCGTCCACCGACACGACACGCACTGACGGAAGGAGAGCCATATGGCCGGATTCACCGGCGTCGTCTGGGACGCACGCAGCACGGAGCGGCTCTCCACCGAGCTGGGCGAGGGGGCGGGCGCGGGGCCGCTCACCCAGGCAGGTCTGTCCTGGTCGCATCTCGCGGCGGAGATGTCTTCGGCGGCTGCGGAATACAGCTCCATCCTGGTGGCGCTCGGAGTGCACTGGGATTCGTCGCACACGAGTGCCACCTTCGAGAAGCTGACCCGGCTCGCGGGATGGTTTGCCGAGGCGGCCGCGACCGCGGGCCGCAACGCCGTGCGGGCCGAGACACAGGCCGCAGCGGTCACCGTCGCCCGTCTGACCATGCCCGATCTCGTCGAGGTCGACATCGCGGAGAAGGCGATGCAGACCGCCACCACACTGGGCGTCATCGCCCCCGCACTCGTGGGTGCGGCCGCGCACGCCGAGCGCGCCCTGCACGATCAGCGGATGCGGGCCGCACGGGTCATGGAGACCTACGAGTCCGCAACCGAACCGGCCGCTCGCCCGTGGAAAGACGGTGCGCCGGCACCGAATTTGGTGTCGGCGGCACCTCTCGGTGCCGAACGCGCCGCGCACGAGGCGGCCGCACGTGCGGCCGCCCGTCCCACGCCGCCGATCCCTTCCGTGCCGACGCCGATGCCGGCCGGCGGCGTCTCGTTGGCCGTCGCCGCGGCGCCGGAGAAGACACGGTATGCGCCGACGATCGTCGCCGCGGGCTCGCCGCAGGCAGCCGCATCGGCACCGGTGGCCCCGGCCGGCGCGGCAGCGGGCACGCCGTCGGGCCCGATGGCGCCGATGGCTCCCCACGGGGCTGCAGCGGCCGATCGCGTGGTCGCACGGGGGCCGGTCGCCGATGACGTCGCCGACGAGCCGGAGGCCCGAGCTGGTGCCGCCGACGACACCGACCCGCCCACCTGGGCGGATCTCGTGACCGCGGAGAAGTCTGTGGTGCAGCATGTCTCGGAGAACGCGGCGACCCGCTCGCTCGACCCTCGCTACCTCGACGAGACCCTGTCTCTCGGCTCCGGCAAGGGGGTATGAGATGCGGTCGCCCACCGCTGATCGACGCGTCACCCTCGCCGCCGGGGCGCTCCGCAGACTCGGCGACGAGGCAGGGGTGCAGACGTGGCCGGTGGTGCTCGACATGTGGAGTGCGTCCGATGACGCCGACGAACTCGCCGCCGCGGAGGCGGAAGCCGATCGTGATCTCCGCGATCTCGGTGTCGTCGAGGGCGGTGAACCGATCGCATGGATGGCCACCGCACTCCGGGTCCTCGGGGCCGCGGAACGGCAGCTGGAGATCCGCACGATGACGTCTGCCACGTCGGAGGGCGACGTGCCTCGGATGCGTCGGGTGTGCCTGGCGCGCAACGGTCACGACCATGTGCTGGCCGCACGGGACGGCGCCACCGTCGACGTCAGGCTCGTCGACATCAACTCGGCCGACGAGGTGGGTGGATTCGTCGCCCGAGACCTGGACTCCGGTGCACCGCCCGCATCGTTCGCGGGGTTCAGTGCGCCCGCAGACGATCTCGCCGGGCGCCTCGCCGACTGCACGTCCGCGCACCAGGCCGCGGATGCGCTGCACGCACTTGGCGCACCCGGGTCCGACGCGGTCGTCATCGCGGCGGCGCTGATGAGCTGCCATACCCGTTCGGAGATCGTCGCGGTCTCCTGGTCCGGTGGGCTCAGTACGCAATCTTCTGGGGCACTGGCGGTCTTCGACACCGACAGGGGTCGGGTCGTCGCCAGTCCCAGCAAGTCTCCGGACGGGCGGGTGTGGACCACCCTCTCTCCGGGTGGTGGTCATCGGATCGCGCAGGCCGTCGGCCTGCTGATCGAGACCCTGCCCGAGGGACGGTGGATGCCGTGACCCGAGCGGGGGAACTGTCAGGGTATCTGTGCGCTCGACGCCGAGAGCACCGCGAGCGGGCCGCATCGCGCTGATACCACCGGGGCATCGCATTGCGGTGCCGTCACACAGGAGGAAACGATCATGACAAGTCCGGGTAACGGATTGAATCTCGATGTTGTTGCCGCACAAGCGTCGTCGCAGTCGATCAGTGGGATCGTCGACACGATGCGCGGTATTCTCCGGCAGGTGCAGGGCTCTGCCGACAGCGGTATGGCGACCTGGGGCGGATCGGCCGCCAAGTCGTACAACACCACGCAGACGGACTGGAGCGCCACCGCGGCGAAGCTCCAGGCCGCGCTCGACGAGATCGAGGGCAAGCTGACCACCGGTTTCAAGGGGTACGCCGAGCACGACGACGACCTCGCGCAGTCGATCTCGGCCAGCACCGGCGGCCACCTCACCCTCTGACATCGCCTCACCCACCTCACAAGGAGTTCTCATGTCTGATCCCATCAAGTACGACTTCGCCGGCCTCGACACCCTCTCGGGTGACCTGAACAGGCACTTCGCCGCCCTCGGCAACCTGGCCGACCAGCTCAAGAGCGAGGTCAACAAGCTCAGCGGCAACTGGACCTCCCCAGAAGGTGCCGAGGGGTACCGCGTCGCCCAGGCGCATTGGGACAAGCTGTACGAGGAGGCCCGCATGCAGCTCGGCAGCCTCGGCAAGGGTGTCGCGAACGCATCGGACCGGATGTTCCACGCTGACAAAGCGGTCGGGGTGAGCTTTCACGGCTGACCGTACGTCGACGAGAGCCCACCTGATCCGAGCGGTCAGGTGGGTCTCGTCGTCTCCGGGACAGAGGACCGCGACGATCCGAACCGCCAATCACACCGCGCGTCACCGGGGCGTGGACTAGCGTAGGGGATCGCTTCACCAGACGTTCGTGACGAGCGAGTCGGGCAGCGATCCTGTCACCGGCTCGGATAGGGGAGGTCCGCCGGATGGCAAATCCGCTCACCCGCAGGAAATCCATCGAGCAGTCGATGGCCGATACTGACGAGCCCGAACACAGTCTCCGCAAAGAACTGTCGGCGTGGAATCTGATCGTCTTCGGTGTGTCGGTGGTGATCGGCGCCGGCATCTTCACGATCACCGCGTCGACCGCCGGCAACAAGGCCGGACCTGCGATCTCCGTGTCGTTCATCATGGCCGCGATCGCGTGTGCCCTCGCCGCGCTCTGCTATGCCGAGTTCGCGTCGACCGTCCCGGTCGCCGGGTCGGCCTACACGTTCGGATACGCCACGTTCGGCGAGTTCCTCGCCTGGATTCTCGGCTGGGACCTGATCCTGGAGTTCGCGGTCGGCGCCGCCGTCGTCGCCAAGGGGTGGTCGAGTTACCTGGGCAGCGTGTTCGGTTTCGCCGGTGGCACGGCGGAGATAGCGGGACGTGACGTCGACTGGGGCGCCATCGTGATCATCGCCGTGGTCACGACGCTCCTCGTTCTCGGAACGCGGCTGTCGTCCCAGGTCTCGGCCGTGATCACGGCGATCAAGGTCGCGGTGGTCCTGCTGGTCATCATCGTCGGCTTCTTCTACATCAAGGCCGACAACTACACCCCGTTCGTGCCGCCGTCCGAGACCGGCGCGGGCACGGAGAAGTCGGTCGACTCGACGCTGTTCTCGCTGGTCACCGGTGGTGGCGACAGCGCCTACGGTTGGTATGGCGTGCTCGCCGCGGCATCGATCGTGTTCTTCGCCTTCATCGGCTTCGACGTGGTCGCGACCACGGCCGAGGAGACCCGCAACCCCAAGCGCGACGTTCCTCGCGGCATCCTCGGCTCGCTGGCGATCGTCACTGTGCTGTACGTGCTCGTCACGATCGTGGTCACCGGCATGGTCAACTACAAGCAGTTGGCCACGGGCGACGACGGCGACTCCAAGAACCTCGCCGACGCGTTCGCTCTCAACGGGGTGACCTGGGCGGAGAAGATCATCGCGATCGGCGCACTCGCGGGTCTGACGACTGTCGTCATGGTCCTCATGCTGGGCCAGTCGCGTGTGCTCTTCGCGATGTGCCGAGACGGCCTTCTGCCCCGTTCGATGTCGAAGACCAGTGAGCGTTTCGGTACGCCCGCCCGACTGACGATCCTCATCGGTGTGGTCGTCGCCGTCGTCGCGGGCTTCTTCCCGATCGACAAGCTCGAGGAGATGGTGAACGTCGGAACGCTGTTCGCGTTCGTCGTCGTCGCGGCCGGCGTCCTGGTGTTGCGGAAGTCGCGGCCAGACCTCGAGCGCGGTTTCACCGTTCCCGGCGGCCCGATCATCCCGGTGCTGGCCATCATCGCCTGCGTGTGGCTGATGCTGAACCTGTCGGCGCTCACCTGGATCCGATTCGTCATCTGGATGGTGATCGGCGTGGCCGTCTACTTCCTGTACAGCCAACGGCATTCGATGGTCGGGAAGCGCGAACGCGGCGAGGTCGCCGACACCGTCGCGGCCGCGGACTCACCACCGGAACGCTGACCCTCCTCGGCCATCGGCGATCGGGTGGGAGCCTGCGCAGCGGGGTCCGATAGCCTGAGTCGAACGCTTTCCGCGCTGGAAGAATGACAGCGCCCGACGCGAACGACAAGGGGATCAGATGACGACTGCGCAGGCTCTGCAGGCCGACAGCCGCAACGGGATCGACTTCAAGGTGGCCGACCTGTCCCTCGCGGACTTCGGCCGCAAGGAGATCGAACTGGCCGAGCACGAGATGCCCGGCCTGATGTCCCTGCGGCGTGAGTACGCGGATGTGCTGCCGCTGAAGGGCGCTCGTATCTCCGGGTCGCTGCACATGACCGTGCAGACCGCGGTGCTCATCGAGACCCTCGTCGCGCTCGGTGCCGAGGTGCGCTGGGCGTCCTGCAACATCTTCTCGACCCAGGATCATGCTGCCGCGGCGATCGTCGTCGGTCCGCACGGCACGCCGGACGAGCCGAAGGGCGTACCGGTCTTCGCCTGGAAGGGTGAGTCGCTCGAGGAGTACTGGTGGGCGGCCGAGCAGATGCTGACCTGGCCGGGCGAGCCCGCCAACATGATCCTCGACGACGGCGGCGACGCGACCATGTTGGTCCTGCGTGGCGCCGAGTTCGAGAAGGCGGGCGTCGTGCCGCCCGCCGACGACGATCACCCGGCCGAGTACAAGGTGTTCCTGGAGCTCCTACGCGCCGGGTTCGAGGCGGACAAGACCAAGTGGACGACGGTGTCGGAGTCGGTGCAGGGCGTGACCGAGGAGACCACCACCGGGGTGCTGCGGCTGTATCAGTTCGCCGCTGCGGGTGAGCTCACCTTCCCGGCGATCAACGTCAACGACTCGGTCACGAAGTCGAAGTTCGACAACAAGTACGGCACGCGGCACTCGCTGATCGACGGCATCAACCGCGGCACCGACGTCCTCATCGGCGGCAAGAAGGTGCTGATCTGCGGGTACGGCGACGTCGGGAAGGGCTGTGCGGAGTCGCTGGCCGGGCAGGGCGCGCGTGTTCAGGTCACCGAGATCGACCCGATCAATGCGCTGCAGGCACTGATGGACGGATTCGACGTCGTCACCGTCGAGCAGGCGATCGGTGACGCCGACATCGTGATCACCTCCACCGGCAACCTCGGGATCATCACGCTCGCGCACATGAAGCAGATGAAGAACCAGGCGATCCTCGGCAACATCGGTCACTTCGACAACGAGATCGACATGGCCGGCCTGGAGAATTCCGGTGCCAAGCGGATCACCATCAAGCCGCAGGTCGATCAGTGGATCTTCGACAGCGGCAAGTCGATCATCGTCCTGTCCGAAGGTCGCCTGCTCAATCTGGGCAACGCGACCGGGCACCCGTCGTTCGTGATGAGCAACAGCTTCTCGAACCAGGTGATCGCGCAGATCGAGCTGTGGACCAAGAAGGACGAGTACGACAACGAGGTCTACCGGCTGCCGAAGCATCTCGACGAGAAAGTGGCCCGCATCCACGTCGAGGCACTTGGTGGCACCCTGACGAAGCTCACCAAGGAGCAGGCCGAGTACATCAACGTCGACGTCGAGGGCCCCTACAAGCCCGAGCACTACCGCTACTGAGGTATCCGACGTCGGGTCGCCCGAGACCGGTGACCCGACGTCGGTGACCCGACGCGAGGGGGGACGGACCGAGCGAGGCCGAGTCTGAGGAACGACCCACCGACCCCGCGAACCTACGTCCCGATATCCGGTTCGGAACCCGGGCACACGAACCAGACGCCGTTTTCTCGGGCGAAGTTCTCCTCGTTCTGCTTGGTGGTCGACCGTTGGTTGCCGAGTTCGACATGGGTGCTCACCTTGGATTCGGCGGTGTCCCCGGTGATGGTGACCTGGGACAGGTCCTCGAGGACGACGTTGCCGGTGATGTCGAGGGGTTTGGTGACCTGAGGTCGGACCGAACTGCAGACAGCGGCTTGGATGCGGCTGACGTCACGTGAGTTGACCGCGTCGACGAAGGCCTGCATGGCGGTCCGGATGGCGCTGACGTCGGACTGGCTCGGCCGTGACTGGCCGGTGTCGGGATCCGGTGTCGAGCGCAACGTCGTTGTCGGAGCGACCAGTTCGTCGTCGGACGGGCCGCCGGACTGGATACCGACGGTGATGATCAACGCGGCGATGGCGACGACGGCGACCACTCCGCCGACGACGGCCGCGATCACCCCACCGTTGCCTCGCGGTGGTCGTGGCGGCGGGTAGGGCAGAGGAGGGGAACCGGGGAACGGGCCACCGGGTGGGAACGGGGGCTGGCCGGGTGGGAACGGGGGCTGGCCGGGTCGCTGGAAGTTGCCGGGTGACGGCGCGAAAGGCTGCTGCCCGTAGGGCTGCTGCGGATTGGGCTGCTGCGGATTGGGATACTGCGGTGATTGCGGTCCCGGATAGGTGGGCTGCTGCCCCGGATGCGGCTGCTGCCCCGGAAATGACTGCGGATAGGACTGCTGGGGCGCTGCAGACTGCCCGGGATTCTGCGACCCCGCATGCGGCGGCGGGTTCTGGGGTCCGCCGGGACCGGGCTCCGGGCCGGGCGGATACGACGATGCACCGCCGCCAGGTGGTGGCTGTTGGGTCATTCGGCGTGTCCTTCCCGCGATGGGGCGTGTTTCAGGCTATCGAAATCCCAGGTGTTCGGCACAGGCGGTCATTCGGGCGACAGATGCCGTGCCAGCTCGGGGATGGGGGTGTCGGCCGTGGACAGCCAGGGGGACATCCAATTCGTCTGCGCCAGCTGTCGATACACCGCATCGACACGCAGTTGGAGGTCGCGATCGCGCTCGTACAGGTCACGCTGACGGGCGTCGTCGAGCGCCGCACGACGTTCGGCCCGGCCCATCGCGACCTCCGGCGCCACACCGAGGAGCATGTGCCGGTCGGGTACCGGCAACTCGAACCGGCCGAACTCGAGGTCGCGCACCCAGGCGACGACCTCGCCGTCGGCACCCTGGCCCAGCCGGGCGGCGTTGTAGGCGGCGTTGGATGCGACGTACCGGTCGAGGACCACGATGTCGTTCTCCACGACGGCTTTCCGGATCTCGTCCGCGGCGCCCGCCCGGTCGAGTGCGAACATCACCGCCATCGCATAGACGCTCTCACGGAGGTCGCCGTGCCGACCGTGCAGGGCCTCGGACGCGATGTCAGCGGTGACCGAGGCGCCGTAACGCGGAAAGGTCAGCGTCCACACTCGTTTTCCGTTGTCCCGCCAGTGGTCCACGAGCGCGGACACCAGCGTGTTCTTGCCCGCACCGTCGAGTCCCTCGACTGCTATGAGTTGGCCCACGAGGGCGATGGTAACGGCCACGGTGTCGTCGTCTCGGGCGCCCCGCGCGACACCTGCTGCGTCACTGGTCACCGCCACCCGAAGTCACCATACCGGCGCGTCCTCTCCGCGGTTCGGTCACGAAAGTGTCACCATTGAACGCATGAAACCGCGCATCCTTGTCGTCGATGACGACGCCGCTCTCGCCGAGATGCTGACGATCGTGCTCCGGGGTGAAGGTTTCGAACCGTTCGTGGTCGGTGACGGCACGCAGGCACTGACGGCGGTCCGCGAGATCCGACCCGATCTCGTCCTCCTCGACCTCATGCTCCCCGGGATGAACGGCATCGACGTGTGCCGCGTTCTGCGCGCCGATTCCGGAGTCCCGATCGTCATGCTGACCGCCAAGTCGGACACGGTCGACGTCGTCCTCGGTCTGGAGTCGGGCGCCGACGACTACATGGTGAAGCCCTTCAAGCCGAAGGAACTCGTCGCGCGGGTCCGCGCCCGACTGCGTCGGACCGACGAGGAGCCGGCGGAGTTGCTGTCGATCGGGCCGGTCGAGATCGACGTCCCGGCCCACAAGGTGACCCGCGACGGTGTGCCCATCTCGCTGACTCCGCTCGAGTTCGACCTGCTGGTCGCACTGGCCCGCAAGCCGCGCCAGGTGTTCACCCGCGATGTGCTCCTCGAACAGGTGTGGGGCTACCGTCACCCGGCGGACACTAGACTCGTCAACGTGCATGTCCAGCGTCTCCGAGCGAAGGTCGAAACCGACCCGGAAAATCCTGAGGTCGTCCTGACTGTGAGGGGGGTCGGCTACAAGGCCGGCCCGCCGTGATCGGTCGACCCCGCCGTCGCGTCAACAGCACCTTCGGGCGCATCACCCGCGCCGCCGGCAGAGTCGGTCGAGCCTTCGGCCGCATCTGGCGGCGATCACTGCAGCTGCGTGTGGTGGTGTCCACGTTGGTGCTGTCCTTTGTGGTGATCCTGATCCTCGTGTTCGTGTTGATCAGCCAGATCACCGATCGACTCCTCGACGTCAAACTCGCTGCAGCGACCGAGGAAGTCGAACGCGCACGCATCGCGGTGGAGCGTGATCTCACCAGCAGCGACGGCAACATGTCCGTGCAGAACCGGCTCCGCCAGACCCGCTCGCTCCTGACCGACCGCGACGTCGACACCAGCGAGAACTCCGGCACCGTCGGCACCTTCGACACCGTCCTGCTGGTACCCGGCACCCGCGACGACGGCAGCGACAGCGGAGTCGGTCCGACCACCGAGATCCCCGGCAACCTCCGCGACATGGTGCAGGGCGGTCAGGTCGCCTACCAGTACTCGTCGATCCCGAATGCATCCGGCGGCATGGAACCGGCCCTCATCGTCGGGACGCCGACGAACGCCGCGGTCCCGGGGCTCGAGCTGTATCTGGTGTTCCCGCTGACCAGCGAACAGAACACCGTCGACCTCGTGCGTGGCACGCTGCTCACCGGCGGCGTGGTGCTACTCGGTTTGCTGGCCGCGGTGGCGTGGCTGGTGTCGCGGCAGGTGGTGCTGCCCGTCCGATCGGCCTCGCGGATCGCGGTGCGGTTCGCCGATGGCCGACTCAAGGAACGAATGCCCGTCCGGGGCGAGGACGACATGGCGCGCCTGGCGATGTCGTTCAACGACATGGCCGAGAGCCTGTCCAAGCAGATCACCCACCTGGAGGAGTTCGGCGGGCTGCAACGTCAGTTCACCTCGGACGTCAGTCACGAGCTGCGCACCCCCCTGACGACCGTGCGTATGGCCAGTGACGTCCTCTACGAGGGGCGTGACGAGCTGGACCCGGTGCGCAAGCGGTCGGTGGAGCTGCTCGACAAGGAGCTCGACCGGTTCGAGACGCTGCTCAACGAATTGCTCGAGATCTCGCGACATGATGCGGGCATGGCCGAGCTCGCGGCCGAGCGGATGGACATGGCGATCCCGATCGACGGTGCGCTGGCGACGGTCAGTCATCTCGCCGAGGAGACCGGGACCGAACTGGTGCTCGATCTCCCGGCCGAGCCGGTCATCGCCGAGATCGATCCGCGACGAGTGGAGCGCATCCTGCGCAATCTGCTCGCCAACGCCATCGACCACGGAGAACGCAAACCGGTCACGCTGACGATGCGGTCGGACGGCGATGCGGTCGCGATCACTGTGCGTGACAACGGCATCGGCCTGCGTCCCGGCGAGGAGAAGCTCGTGTTCAACCGGTTCTGGCGTTCGGACCCGTCGCGGTTCCGGCGTTCGGGGGGCACCGGGCTCGGTCTCGCGATCAGCATCGAGGACGCCCGGCTGCACCAGGGCCGGCTCGAGGCGTGGGGTGAACCCGGCAAGGGTGCGTGCTTCCGGCTGACACTTCCACTCGTGCGTGGCCACAAGGTCCTCGGCAGTCCGCTTCCGCTCAAACCGGTCGGCGGCTATCCGAGGTCGTCGTCGACGGCCTCGCGCGCTGCCGGCGTGCCCAAGGCCACGGCAGTGCGGATCGATCCGGAGTCGGGTCAGGATGTCGCGGGCCCGCGCGCCGACAGCAGTACCGGCGGAGGTGGGGATGTCTCGTCCTGACCTGGACGCCGCTCGACGACACGTACGGTCCGTCCGGGCGCGAGGGCACTCGGTGGCGACGACGGTGGTGCTCGTCGTCCTCGTCGGTGTCCTCGCTGCGTGCGGGTCGATCCCGAACAGTTCGTCGCCGCAGCCCATCACCGCGTTCGCCCGTCAGGGACCGACGAACGCGGTGCCGGTCCCGCAGCGCGACATGGACCCGGAGTCCTTGGTGCGGGCCTTCCTCAAGGCCACCGCGGATCCGGATGGCGGTCATCGTGCCGCGCGGAACTTCCTCACCACCTCGGCATCGGAGCAGTGGGACGACCGCGGCGACATGCTCGTCGTCGACGAGATCAACGTGTTCGTCGACCAGCGCAGCGAGGACGCTGTGCGCCTGCGTCTCATCGGCGACAACGTGGGCACATTGAGGTCCGATGGGCAGTTGCTCCCGGCCACCGGACGCGTCGAGACCAGTCTGGCGCTCACCCGCGTCGGCGATGAATGGCGGATCGACGGACCGTTGCCGAACGGGACGATGATCGACCGCAATCAGTTCGACGCCGCCTACCGTGCGGTGACCCTGTACTTCACCGATCGCAACCTGCAGCGGTTGGTGGCCGATCCGCGATGGCTCTACGCGGGCACCGACACCGAGCCGACCGTCCTGATCAACCGGCTGATCGCGGGTCAGGCCACCGACCTCGACGGATCGGTCGACAGCGGGTTCCCGAACGGTGCCGCGCTACGCGGTCCGGTCACCCAACTGTCGGGCGGCGGCGTGCGGATCGACCTGACGGGCATCGGATCGAGTTCGGTGCGGGACCGGACGGCCCTGGCGGCGCAGATCATCTGGACCCTCGACGGCGCCGACATCGGCGGACCGTACGTGATCAACGCCGACGGCGGTCCGCTGATCCCGGAGCGCGCCTCGGGGTGGCAGACCGCGGATGTGAAGTCGTTCGACCCCACGGCTGCACCCACCACCGACGTCGGCCTCAACATCATCCGATCGGGGTCGTTGCTGAAGGTGACCGACACCGGGACGGTGCCGGTCAGCGGGGCGCTCGGCTCGAGCAAGTCGGTGCGATCGTCGTCGATCTCCGCCGACGGCCGGCGGACCGCGGCGGTCATCGCACGGGGTGGGACCGATCCCCGGCGCGATCTCGCGATCGGCGCATACGGTGCCGAGCCGGGCCCGGTGGTCACCGGTACCACGATCACGCGACCGTCGTTCGGCTCCGACGCCGACTCCGTCTGGGCCGTCGTCGACGGGAAGCCCGTTCAATGGGTTCGTGAGGAGACCGGCGCGAGTGACCGGCTGACCACCGTCGATGCCGCGTCGATCGCGACCGTCGCCCGCGGGGCGATCACGGAACTGCAGGTGTCCCCGGACGGGGTGCGCGCGGCTCTCGTCGTCGGCGGCCAGGTGGTGTTCGCGGTGGTCTCCACCAACGCCGAGGGTGCGGTGTCGCTGACCAGTCCGCGGATCGCCGCGTACAACATCGGCAACCGGGCGGTGTCGCTGGACTGGGCGTCGCCGACGACATTGATGATCGCGCGAGATGCACCCGAATCGCCGGTTGTGCAGCTGTCCATCAACGGCACGCCGGCCGTCGGATTGCTCTCCGGCAACCTGTCGCCGCCGGTGCGGGCGATCGTGGCCAACCAGTCGACGGTCTACGTCGGCGACTCCCGCGGCGTACTCCGGTTGGGCAGTGCGAACGGTCAACCCGATCAGTACTGGACCGAGGTGGAATCAGCGATGTCGCCCGGAGCCATCCCCGTGCTGCCCTGAGACCTCACGCTCCTGCGACGACCAGCACGGCGTGCACGGTGACACCGTGCCATGCCAGCACCCGGACCGATTCGGCGGAGGTGGCCCCGGTGGTCAGGATGTCGTCGACGAGCACCACGGCTCCGCTGGTGGCGGGCCCGGGATCGGTCCACGGATATCGCAGACGGATCGCGCCGGACAGATTGCCGACCCGACGCCGTGCGTCGAGCCCCACGGAGTCGCGTGCCCAGGATGACGTGACCAGCAGATCGAGCGAGCGTACCCGCGGGCCGAGCCGGCCCGCCGCAACCCGCGACATCGAGGCGACCGGATCGCCGCCACGACGTCTGGCCGAGGACCGGCGGGTGGGTGCGGGGATGAGAGTGAGCGTGTGGCCGTCGGGGATCTCACCCCAGTGACCCAAGGTGATGACCCCACGCGCGAGCGCGCGGCCCAGAGGGGCGATCAGGTCGCGTCGATCGTGTTCCTTCACCGAGACGAGTGATCGTCGGTACGGCCCCCGGTAGCGACCGAGGGCCCACGCGTCGACCGGGAGTTCGATGCGCGGCTCGAGCCGGATCGGCGTGTCGGCAAGTGTGGCAGCGCAGTCGGGACACCATGGCGAGCCCGGGGTGTCGCAGCCGCCGCAGATCGTCGGCACGACCAGGTCGGTTCCCGAACGCAGGATCGTTGCGAGGAGGGACGCCACGCCGGACCGCCGACGGTTCACCACGCCACGATGTCATCCACGAGGTCGTCGAATCGTCCTGAGAACTGCGCTCACCGAGATCTGTGGACGGATCGGCGCCCTGTGGAACGATTGCCAGGCAACGCCGGGGAGGCCGTCGGTGTGTCGTCCGAGTGACGTCGCGGTGACGAACGACCTCCTCGCGCAGGACTTCTGTCCCGACCTGGGTCCCGACACGCCTCACGTTGAGCCGAAACGTGGCCAGGAAGCAAACATCGGGCTACGGTCGAAGGCACAACAGGTAACCCCCGCTTTTCACGAGGAGGTGAGGCCCCTGCCAGTGAGTGCCAGCCGTCGGCTGGCATGGCCACGATTCCCATCCGATGACGACGAGAGCGTCAGCGCGACAACAGATCTGATCCGTCGCTGTATCCAGTGCCACCAACTGACTCGGGCGCGCGGCCGCCCCGAAGGTACACGCAGGAGCGGGCCACCGCCGACGGCGACCTCCCACAGCGGCATCATGCCGCCCTCCGTGGCAGAACTGACACGCTCACACGACTCTTCACACGTGGTCGGCCGGGAACCATCAGAAGGAGGTAGTTGTTCATGTCAACAGTCATCCATCGCAAAGGCCACCGCGAATCCAAGGTCGGTGAGCGTCCCCCAGAGACCACCCGCGACAGCACCGCCGATGACTCCTCATCGGCCGACGAACGGGCCTTCGACCAGAGTTTCGCCTTCGTCCGCCCGGCCGGCACGGTCAACTCCGCCGAACCCGCCGAACCCACCGCCAAGGTCGACATCAGCGGCCGCAACGTCGAGATACCAGACCACTACCGCATCTACGTCGGCGACAAGCTCGCCCGTCTCGAGCGGTTCGATCCCTCCATCTTCCGATTCGACGTCGAGCTGAACCACGAACGCAACCGCCGCCAATCCAAGGTCTGTCAGCAGGTCGAGATCACGGCGGTCGGCAAAGGTCCCAAGGCGCGTGCGCAGGCGTGCGGTGAGAACTTCTACGCGGCGCTCGAGGCCGCGCTCGACAAGCTCGAGTCGCGCCTGCGTCGGGTCAAGGACCGTCGGCGGGTCTCCTACGGCAACCGACGGCCGATCTCCGTGGCCGAGGCGACCGAGATCGGTGCGCCGCTGCTCCGGGACGGCCAGATCACAGCACAGCCCGACGCGGACACCGACGCCACCGAACCGGCCTGGGACGACGGCGTCGAACTCCACGAACCGGGCCAGGTGGTGCGGGTCAAGGAGCACGAGGCCGTGCCGATGTCGGTGGACGACGCTCTCTACGAGATGGAGCTCGTCGGTCACGACTTCTTCCTCTTCCACGACAAGGAGTCCGACAAGCCGTCCGTCGTCTATCGGCGTCACGCCTTCGACTACGGCCTGATACGTCTCGCCTGAGACCGATCAGGTTGCACTAAGGCGACCTGAGTACCATGGAATCCGGCCTGTACCGAGCTGCAGGCCGGATTTCGTGTGTTGTCGACATGAGTGAGGGACTCGATCAACGGTGCTGAACAAGCTGCTGCGCGTCGGTGAAGGCCGGATGGTCAAGCGTCTCGATGCGATCGCATCGCACGTGGAGACCCTCTCCGACGAGGTCGAGGCGCTGACCGACGCCGAACTCCGGGCGAAGACCGACGAGTTCAAGGAACGTCTGGCGGACGGGGCATCGCTCGACGAGCTGCTGCCGGAAGCCTTCGCGGTCGCCCGCGAGGCCGCCTGGCGGGTGTTGGAGCAGAAGCACTTCCACGTCCAGATCATGGGCGGGGCCGCGCTGCATTACGGAAACATCGCCGAGATGAAGACAGGTGAGGGCAAGACCCTCACCTGCGTGCTCCCGGCCTACCTGAACGCGCTGTCCGGTGACGGCGTGCACGTGGTCACCGTCAACGACTACCTCGCCAAGCGCGATGCCGAATGGATGGGTCGCGTCCACCGGTTCCTCGGACTGGACACCGCGGTGATCCTCACCGGGATGAACTCCGAGCAGCGCCGCGAGGCCTACGCCGCCGACATCACCTACGGCACGAACAACGAGTTCGGCTTCGACTACCTGCGCGACAACATGGCGCACTCGCTGGCCGAACTCGTCCAGCGCGGCCACAACTTCGCGATCGTCGACGAGGTCGACTCGATCCTCGTCGACGAGGCCCGCACCCCGCTGATCATCTCCGGTCCGGCCGAGGGATCGAGCAAGTGGTATGTCGAGTTCGCGCGGATCGCGCCGTTGCTCGAGAAGGATGTGCACTACGAGGTCGACATCAAGAAGAAGACCATCGGTGTGCACGAGGCCGGTGTCGAATTCGTCGAGGATCAGCTCGGTATCGACAACCTCTACGAGGCGGCCAACTCGCCGCTGGTGAGCTACCTGAACAACGCCATCAAGGTGAAGGAACTCTTCCACCGCGACAAGGACTACATCGTCCGTAACGGTGATGTGCTCATCGTCGACGAGTTCACCGGTCGCGTCCTCGACGGGCGTCGGTTCAACGAGGGGCTGCACCAGGCCATCGAGGCCAAGGAGCGCGTCGAGATCAAGGCCGAGAACCAGACTCTCGCCACGATCACTCTGCAGAACTACTTCCGCATGTACGACAAACTGTCCGGCATGACAGGCACGGCCGAGACCGAGGCGGCCGAATTCGACCAGATCTACAAGCTCGGCGTGCTGCCCATCCCGACCAACAAGCCGATGATCCGCAAGGACCAGACCGACCTCATCTACAAGACCGAGGAGGCCAAGTTCGACGCGGTGGTCGACGACATCACCGAGCGCCATCAGCAGGGGCAGCCGGTCCTCATCGGCACCACCAGCGTCGAGCGGTCGGAATACCTGTCCCGCCAGCTGGCCAAGCGCGACATCCCGCACAACGTGTTGAACGCGAAGTTCCACGAGCAGGAGGCGCAGATCATCGCCGAGGCCGGCCGTACCGGTGCTGTCACGGTCGCCACCAACATGGCGGGTCGTGGTACCGACGTCGTACTCGGCGGCAACCCCGACATCATCGCCGACACCCGCCTGCGCAAGGCCGGACTCGACCCGGTGAACACGCCGGACGAATACGAGGCCGCCTGGCCGGAGGCCATCGAGGTCGCGCGCAGCGCAGCCGCCGAGGAGGCGGAAGCGGTCAAGGAGGCCGGCGGACTGTACGTGCTCGGCACCGAACGTCACGAGTCCCGCCGAATCGACAATCAGCTCCGCGGCCGTTCGGGTCGTCAGGGCGATCCAGGCGAATCGCGGTTCTACCTGTCCCTGGGTGACGAGCTCATGCGTCGCTTCAACGGTGCGGCGCTCGAGTCGATCATGAACCGCGTCAACCTGCCCGACGACGTCCCCATCGAGGCGAAGATGGTCACCAAGGCCATCCGCAGCGCGCAGACGCAGGTCGAGCAGCAGAACTTCGAGGTGCGCAAGAACGTCCTCAAGTACGACGAGGTGATGAACGAGCAGCGCAAGGTCATCTACGCGGAGCGCCGCACGATCCTCGAGGGTGAGGATCACGCCGCCGAGGTCCAACGGATGATCGACGATGTCGTCGGCGCCTACACCGACGGTGCGACGTCGGAGGGCTACGCCGAGGACTGGGATCTCGACGAGCTGTGGACCGCACTGCGTGCGCTGTATCCGATCGCATTGCAGCCCAAGGAGGTCGTGGGCGAGAACGAGTTCGGTGAGCGTGACGACATCACGGCCGAGGAACTCAAGGAGATCCTGCTCGACGACGCCCACAAGGCCTACGACAAGCGCGAGTCCGAGATCGACGAGATCGCCGGCGAAGGTGCAATGCGCCAGCTCGAGCGGACGATCCTGCTGACCGTGCTCGACAGGAAATGGCAGGACCACCTCTACGAGATGGATTACCTCCGCGAGGGCATCCACCTGCGTTCGATGGCCCAGCGCGACCCGGTCGTCGAATACCAGCGCGAGGGATTCGACATGTTCAGCGGCATGCTCGAGGGTCTCAAGGAGGAAGCACTCGGATTCCTCTACAACGTGCAGGTCCAGACCGAGCAGGCCGCCCCGACGGCCGAACCCGCCCCCGCGGCGGCACCCACCCCGGAACCCGCGCTCGCGAACGCAGGTGGCGTCGCCACCCCGTCGGCGGCCGAGCCGGAGCAGCAGGTTCCGCCCGCGCTGCGGGCAGTCGGTGTCGAGCAGTCCGAGGTGCCGATGACCTACTCGGGACCCGCCGAGGGTGGCGGCACCGAGGTCCACTCCGCGGAAGAGGAGCTCGAGGATCCGGCACTGGTGTCGGCAAGCCGGCGCGAACGTCGCGCGGCCGCACGTGATTCGGCCAAGGGCACCCGCACCAAGCCGCCGAAGTCGAAGAAGCGCCGTCGCTGAATCCCGCTCGCGCCCGCGGGCGTCACCCGTCCTCACGACGAGGGGGAGTGGGTAGGCGTGGATGTCGCGTATCGCGCACTCCGGCAGACGGGTTGTCTGATCGGGCCGTCGGATACGCGGCATCCTGTGATGCCGGGTGTCACACTGTGGAATTGTCAAGGTACGCATGCGGTCCCGGCGTGGCCGGGTGCGGGGGAGATGGTCTGTCGGGTGTGGTCAGGCGGCGGCGGGCATGTTGTCGAGGGTCAGGGTGCGTCTGCTGTAGCTGGGTATCGCTCGTCGGCGGGGGTCGACGGTGGCGGGTGGGGTGAGCCAGGCGTGCCGGTCGGCGCCGATGAACACATCCCACCCGTTGTGGTGGACGTCGGCGTGACAGGACGGGCATAGCAGGCACCCGTTTTCCAGGCAGGTGTCGCCGCCGTCGGCCCAGTGCACGATGTGATGCGCCTGGGTGCGGCTGGCAGGTGCCCCGCATTTGATGCAGCACTTATCCCGGATCAGGAGCGCTTTGCGGTGGGCGGGTGTGAACAGTCGTTTCTCTCTGCCGACGTCGAGCGGGACGGTTTCGCCGTCGACGATGATGGTGGTGATCGCAGGGTCACAGGCGAGGGCTTTCATGGTGGCAGGGGTGACTGATCCCATGAACGGCAGCTCTGCCAGTGTCGGTGTGTCGGCGGGAATGGTCAGCAACACCTGTGTTCTCGGGGCCAAAGCCCGCTCGGGATCGCCGCTGCGGGCGGCGATGTCGAGCACAGCTTCGAGGGCGTCGGCGAAGCGGCGTTCGGTCGATCGGGCATCGGGGGAGCCGTCGGGTTCAGGTCGGGGCGCACCGTAGTGTTCCATGGCGACGTGGAACTTCTCCCCGACTTCGGTGTCGAGGTCGGCCTCGACGTGCAGGCGCCCGTCAGTGGTCTTGCTTTTCGTGAGCGTGTTGATGGAGCGGTCCTCAGAAGCGGGCAACCCACCGGTGTCGTCGGCGATCTGATTGCCCAGGGTGCGGGCGCGGTCGAGGATGTCGGCGGGGGTGGCGCCGGAGAAGTGTTGTCCGAGAAGATCTGTCACATAGTTTAGACGCATCGCATCGTCGATCGGTTCCGGTGATCTTTTCCCGATGTGCTCGATGCCGCGGACGATGGCGTCAGCGTGTTCACCGGACAGAACGCCGTCAGCGGCGTGCGCGGCCAACGTGGGCAGGGTGGTGAGCGATCCGGCGACACGGATGAGCCGTTGCGCGGCGGCGGGCGCTACTCCCATGACGATCAACAACTCTCGGGTGCTACGTCCGTGATCCTTCGCCACCCGCAACCGTTCGAGCGCAGCGGTCAGCACCGCGGCGTGATGGTCGATCAGGTTACGCAGCGTGAGCAAGGCCCGCATGGCGTCGAACGCCTGCGGACCGGACATGTCGTCGTCGACGGAAAGGTCATGGACCCTGTCAGAGATGTTCGAGATGTCGTCGATGATGCTCACAGCGGTCCCCCAAGAGTCGACAGATCAGGTCAGCAGGAGACTCATCGGATTCTTGGGGCCACACCCAGGGGGTGTGGCGGTAACGCACATCAACTCGAACCTGCTGACACCAATCTATCGAACACATGTACGAAGCGCAAGGGAATCCGGAGACTTTCTCGTCCCAGGGGCCCACCGCCTGCGCCCTTGGCCTCATCGCCTGACGCCGACGGGCTCGACTTCGGGCGACGGGTCTGGGATTCGATAGCGGCCGATCTTCTCTTGCACGTTTACGTAACTCGTAGAACAATCTTCGAGAAAATCCGTGTTCGCGCACAACGTCGAGAACCGCCTGCTCGCGGCATCGGGCTCTCAGGCTCGGGTGGGCTGGGCGTGTAGTTCGCGCAGGATCTGTTCGACCCGATCGTTCACGCTGGTGCGCGGCAGGACGATGATCTGGTAGCCGAGTTCTTTGTAGCCGCGAACGAGGCGCTCGTATTCTGCTGTTGCTTCGGCAAGCGAATGTCTGCGAGCGGCGTATGTGGACCAGATCGCCTCCCACGGCGGTGTGAAGAACACGCGGTGGCCCACTCTCCCATCGATGTCCTGATGCGGAAGTGTCACCGATGTCCTGCGAGATGACACCCATCTGACGAATTCGGCCCGAGGTGGAACCGCCGACGGCTCCCGTGCGTCCGATAAACATGGAGACGCCTCGAGTCCTGATCCGACCGGCACCGCAGTACGAGCCACCCCTGCGCGCCTCCGGCGGCACCGGGGGTGTGACGCCCCCTCGACCGGTGCCGCGAGAGCGACCGCCGACGCCACCACCGACGACCGGCAGGGCGTTGTCGACGGCGACGACCGAGGCCCGTCGATTCGCCATCGCGACCGTGACGCTCGTCCTCGAGGTGCTCGATCGCCGACGAACGGCCTCCCAGCTCGAGCCGCACGTGACCCTGTGTCTCCTCGATCAGCTCACCGTCCTGTCGCGATCGACAGCGCCGCCGAGTTCGGCGTCCCTTCGGCGTGTGCACATCCAGATGGGTGGTCCGGGTGCCGCGGAGATCTTCGGGAGCTTCGAGCGGGGTGGGCGTGTGCTGGCGTTCGCCGCGCGGATCGAACAACTGCCGTGCCGCGTCCGCACGCCACCCGAGAAACGCAGGCGCACCCTGCTGCCTCGACTCGTCGAATACCGTTGGCATCTAGTCGATTTCGCGATAGCGTGATAGGTGCCGTGCGCGGCGACCGTCAGAGACCGGCACCGGACGGCGACACGAGGATCTTCACGGCGGTCTCGTTGCGATGGATGAGCGTGTCGAAGCCCTTGTCGATGAGGTCGTCGAGCGCGATCCGATCGGTGATGAACGGGGCCAGGTCGACCTTGCCCTCCTCGACGAGCGCGATGGCGGCCGGGTGTGAGTTGACGTAGGCGATTGTGCCGCGCATGTCGATCTCCTTGAGCACGAGCTTCTGCATCTCGACCGAACCCGGATGCCCCCAGATGGAGACGACGACCAGAACGCCGGTGGGCTTCAGGGCGTCGAAGAGGGTGTCGAGGGCGGGCTGTACCGAGGTGCACTCGAATCCCACATCGGCCCCGCGGCCGCCGGTGATCTCGAGTACGCGTCCGACCACGTCGTCGCCGGTGGGATCGACCATGTGATCGCCGACGCCTGCGTCTGCCGCCTTCTGCCGCCGGAGCGAACTCGGCTCGCTGATGATCGTGGTGATGCCCTTGGCGTTGCAGACGGCGGCGGTGAGCAGCCCGATCGGGCCCGCGCCGGTGATGAGTGCGACGGCTCCCGCTCCGGCGCCGCTACGTTCGACCGCATGACACCCGACGGACAGCGGCTCGATGAGCGCTGCCTGATCGAGAGGGATGTCCGATGAGATCCGGTGCACCCAGCGGCGTTTGACAGCGATCTTCTCGCCGAGTCCACCACCGCACCCGCCCAGGCCGATGAAGTTCATGTCGGGGGAGAGGTGATAGTCGTGGCTGCTCGGTCCGGTGTCCACGTCGTCGTGCAGGATGTACGGCTCGACGACGACGTGATCACCGATGGCGACGTCGTCGACGCCCGGTCCGACGGCGCTCACCACGCCCGACATCTCGTGCCCGAGTGTGATCGGGGCGCTCTCCTTCGAGATGGGCTGGGGGTGTCCGGCCGGCGGTATGAAGATCGGCCCCTCGGCGTACTCGTGCAGGTCGGTGCCGCAGATCCCGCACCACGCCACGTCGATCCCCACCATGCCCGGGCCCACCTCCGGCTCGGCGATGTCCTCGATCCGGATGTCGCCCCGGTCGTAGTAGCGTGCAGCCCGCATGGTGCTCTCCTCGTCGTCGAAGGCCGTTACCGGCCCCTGCGACTCCACTCCCGCCGCGGTGGTGGGTCAACCGTTGCATCGGGTTGCAGATCCCCGGGGCACTACGATCATCGATGTGGTGAACCGACTCTCCCCGCGCGACGCGATGTACTACTTCCTCGACGAGTCCGGGTCCACCACACACCTCGGAGCGCTGCTGATCCTCGATCCGCAGGGATCCGACGCCACCGCCTCGCGCTCCTCGCGCAGCACGAAGACCGCGGACACCGGTGCGAAGAAGTCGCCTTCGGCGAGAGCCACCCCGGACGCCGGATCCGAGCGCCCCACGGTTCTGCCGCTCGACTACCCGCGGCTGGTCGCGCTCGTGGAGAATCGCCTCCAGTTGGTGCCCCGCTATCGGCAGGTGGTCCGCGAGGTCACCCTCGGGCTGGCCCGGCCGGTGTGGGTCGATGACCCGGACTTCGACATCAACTTCCACATCCGGCGCTCGGGCCTGCCCCGACCTGGCGACACCGCACAATTGCAGGATCTGATCTCGCGGGTCATGTCGCGTCCGCTCGACCGCACCCGGCCGTTGTGGGAGATGTATCTGATCGAGGGGTTGCCCGACGGCAGGCTCGCCATCCTCACCAAGACGCACCGCTGCCTGGTCGACGGCGGCGGCGCCCGCGAGATCAGTGAGGTCATCTGCGACGAGACGCGCGCGGTCGAGATGCTCGCCGAGGACCTGTGGATGCCGGGCGCGCCGCCGGGAACCGCACATCTGGCGCTCGGTGCCCTCGCCGAGGCGCTGTCGCGGCCCGGCGATCTCGTCGACTCGGTGGTGCACGGCAACTCGATCATCGCCGACATCCGCGGTACAGCAGAGGGTGCACTGCGCCGGGTGGGTAACGTGGTCCAGCAGATCACCGATTCGGCCCCGTCGAGTCCGCTGAACAGCGCCACGACGTCGACGCGCAGCTTCGCGGTGGCATCGGTCCCGCGACGGGGCTGTGCCAAGATCGCCGATCGCTACGACTGCACCGTGAACGACGTCGAGCTCGCGATCATCTCCGGTGTCATGCGCCGCTGGATGCTGTCCTACGACGAGTCGGTCCGTGCCGGCGACACGGTACGTGTGGTCCTGCCGCTGTCGGCGCGCGACCCCGCCGTGGAACGACGAGCCGAGTCCGACGGACGGTGGATCACCGTCGGCAAGCCCAGCTTTGTCACGGATCTTCCTGTGGGGGAGGATAATCCGACTGTGCGGCTGGCCCAGGTCGCCGGACTGGCGAATCGGTATGCGCAGTCGTCGCGGCGACTATCGATGGGACCACAACCGCTGCTGCCCGAGCTGGGTGTGGTGCCGTTCCCGGAGCTGAGTTCGAGGGCGTTCCGCAGTCTCAACCGGCGGAACTACAACGTGCCGGTCGCGATGGGCACTACCCCGGTGGCCGCAAAGTACGTCGGCAGCTGCGTGGTGACTCAGATGTATGCGATCCCGACGCTCATGGCCCAGCGTGCTCTCGCGATCACCATCACCGACTATCACGACAACCTGCAGTTCGCGTTCATCGCCGACCGCGGCGTGATGAGTGATCTCCCCGCGCTCACCGAGTATGTGACCGAGTCGTTCGAGGAACTTCTCGTCACGAAGTGACGTGCGCGGGGCGCGACGGCTGCGGCGGCTAAGGTTGGCGCTGGAGTCGATGGTGAGGGGATGGGTGCGATGAGAGTGTATCTACCGGCGACGCTGGCGATGCTGATGCAACTCACCGAGACGGGTGAGTTCCGGGCGCGCGGTGGCACCGGATTCGCGCTGACGCCGACGCTGCGGGAGTCGTTCCGTTCGGGTGACGACGAGGAACTGTCCGAGGTGGCCATGCGCGAGGCGGCCCGCGCATCACTGCGGTTGCTCGCCGGCGAGGCGCCAGAACCGGGCGACGCCCTCGCCGACGCCGAGCTGGTCGCCGACGAGGCGACCACGAAACCCGGTGACACGCCACGCCTTCCGCCACGTCGGGTGGTCGTCGCCGCTGACGTCGACACCGTGACCCTGCATCCGGAACTCGATGATGCCGTCGTGCGGATCGGGGGGCCCGTGCCGATCGACGACATCGCGTCGGTGCACGTCGACGTCGCCGAGGCCGAGGACAAGGTCCGGGCCGCGGTCGTCGTCATCGACGCCGCAGATCTCGGCGACCAGGACGCCGAACTCGCCGTCGGTGACGTCGAGGACTTCGATCTGGCGTGGTACGCCACCCAGGAACTGCCCTTTCTGCTCGAACTGCTCTGACGAACCGTCCCACTGCCGGGGCGATGTTGCACTCCGCCGACGGTCGCGTAACCTACGGAAGCGTAAGTTGGCTGTCCGCCGCATCCGGCGGTGAGTGAGGTGGTGCTCAAGTGGGTTGGCTCGAGCGTTTCGAAGAACCGGTGGCCGACGTCGCCGCCCGCAGTCGCGCCGCGCACTGGGCGCGAGCGGCGTTCTCGCGCATCACCACCCCGCTCCTGCCCGACGACTACCTGCACCTCGCGAACCCGCTCTGGTCGGCCCGCGAACTGCGCGGCAAGGTCGTCTCGGTCACTCCGGAGACGGAAGACACGGCCACGATCCGTATCCGTCCCGGATGGGGATTCTCGTTCGACTACGAGCCCGGGCAGTACGTCGGCATCGGTGTGCTGATGAAGGGCCGCTGGACCTGGCGCTCGTATTCGCTCACGTCGGCGCCGGGCGTGGAACGCGCCACCGGGGACTCCGCCACGCGAACGATCTCGATCACGGTCAAGGCGATGCCCGAGGGCTTCTTGTCATCCCACCTGGTGAACGGTCTCCGAGAGGGCACCGTGGTACGGCTGGCCGCCCCGCAGGGTGAGTTCGTCCTGCCCGACCCGCTGCCGTCGAAGATCCTCTTCGCCACAGCGGGTAGCGGGATCACCCCGATCATCTCCATGCTGCGCATGATCGAGCACCGTGGGCAGTCGACCGACATCCGCGTGGTGCACTCGACTCCGACGCCCGCGGATCTGATGTTCGCAGAGGAACTCTCGGAGCTGGCGTCGGCCGGGGTCATCGATCTGCACATCCAGTACACGAGGGCAGACGGCAAGATCGGCCCGGACCGCCTCGCGCAGCTCGTCCCCGATTGGCGTGAACGCCAGACCTGGGCCTGTGGCCCCACCGGGTTCCTCGATGCGGTACACGGCATGTACACCGATGCCGATGTGGCGTCGCACCTGCACATCGAGCGGTTCGCCCTCGAACGCGGCGCCGTCGGCGCCCAGGGTGGGACCGTCACCTTCGGCCGGACGGGTCAGGCCGCCGAGGTCGACGGTGCGACCACCCTTCTCGAGGCCGGCGAACAGGCCGGGGTGCTGATGCCGTTCGGGTGCCGGATGGGCATCTGTCAGAGCTGCGTCGTCATGCTGGACAAGGGCTGTGTCCGCGATCTGCGGAGCGGTGTCGAGCACGTCGAGGGTGAACGCATCCAGACATGTATCAGTGCTGCTGCGGGGGATTGCACTCTCGACGTGTGAGTACCGTGCGCCAATCGCGCCTGCCGATAAGCTGTGTCGGATGTGCACCGATGTTCCCGTTCTACGAGATGACGTCGTGACGCTGCGCGGGCACCGCGCCGGCGACGTCGACCGGGTGCTCGAGATGGCCTCGGACCCCGAGATGGGCCGATGGACAACGGTTCCCACGCCCTATACGCGGGCCGATGCCGAGAAGTTCGTGTTCGAGAGCGTCCCGCGGGGATGGTCGGGCGGATCGGCGATGAGCTGGGCGATCGAGTACGACGGTCGCTTCGTCGGCAACGTCGACATCCGTGGTGAAAGCGTGGTCGCCGACATCGGATTCGCGCTGCACCCCGATGCGCGCGGCCGAGGACTGATGCGCCGGGCGGCCGAACTGGCTCTGGCGTACGCGTTCGAGCGGGCGGGCAAGCGGGTTGTGCACTGGAAGGCGCCCGTCGGAAACCTCGCAAGTCTACGGGTGGCCCACGCATGCGGCTTCACCCTCCACGCGCGGGTCCCGGACCTGCTCGACCTGCGCGGCGACCTGCGCGATGCCTGGTGTGGCTCGATCCGTGCGGACGACACCGCTGATCCCAAGAGCGCCTGGTGGGCAACGACATTCGAGACCGAACGATTCCGGCTTCGACCTCTCGCGGAGAAGGACGACGAACGAATCCGCGAGACCCTCGACGATCCGGTGTCTCGCAAGTACCTCTTCGGTCGCCCCTCGCCGCTGACCATCGAGCACGCGGCCGCCGAGCGGACCCGCAAGTGGTGGACCGCCGCGCGCGGGGAGACGTGCACGTGGGCCGTCACCGACCCCGCCGACGACGTGTACCTCGGTGACATCACGCTCCTCGACATCGACGAGGTGACCGGGGCGGAGGCGGGCTTCTACACGCATCCGGACTCGCGGGGGGTCGGAGCGCTCGGCGAGACGTTCCCGGCCGTCGTCGAGCACGCCTTCGATGTGCTCGGTCTCCGGCGGCTCACGCTGTTCGCCGCCGACAGCAACACCGGTAGCAAAGCGCTCGCCGAGGCCGCCGGATTCCGCTGGTTCGGCACCCAACCGCTCGCCGCACGATCGGACGGGGTGTTCGAGGACCTCGTCGGCTACGAACTCCTGCGACCCTGATCGCACTCCGATCTGACCGCTTCGCGAGCGTGTCGACACGCGATCGCGCCCGCTGCAGTGTCATGGGTCACATTCGTCGGTCCGTATCGTCGAAGGGTGGACAGGCGCAGCCCAAGCAACCTACGCTTGCGTAAGTTACGGAATGGTAGGTCGACCCGAGGGAGCTATATGGCCATCACGGACATCCCCGAATACGCGCATCTGTCCCCGGCGGACGTCGAGGCGCTCGGTGCCGAGCTCGACGCCATCCGCGCCGACATCGAGGCGGACCGAGGCGAACGCGACGCGCGATACATCCGGAACACGATCCGGTTCCAGCGCGGTATGGAACTCGCCGGACGTGCCCTGATCTTCGGCTCCACCAAGCGATCGGCCTGGTGGGCCGGTGCCGGCGCCCTCGGCGTCGCGAAGATCGTCGAGAACATGGAACTCGGCCACAACGTGATGCACGGGCAGTGGGACTGGATGAACGATCCCGAGGTGCACTCGACGACCTGGGAGTGGGACAACACCGATCCGTCGGCGCACTGGAAGCACACCCACAACTACATCCATCACAAGTACACGAACGTGCTCGGCATGGACGACGACGTGGGCTACGGCCTGCTGCGGGTCACGCGCGACCAGCGCTGGCGTCCGTTCTATCTGGGTAATCTCGCCTACAACACGATCCTGGCCCTACTCTTCGAATACGGTGTCGCCGCACAGCATCTCGAGCTGGCGAAGAAGAGGAAGACGCCGGAGGCCAAGGAGCAGTTCCGCCGCGACCTCGCCGATGTCGGCAAGAAGGTCGGCAAACAGGTGGCCAAGGACTACGTGGTCTACCCCGCGCTGGTGAGTGCTGCGACCGGCCGTCGGGTCGGGTTCGGCCGGGCCTACCGCAAGGCCGCCACCGCCAACGTCATGGGCAACATCGTCCGCAACCTCTGGACGAACGCGGTCATCTTCTGCGGGCACTTCCCGGACGGCGCGGAGAAGTTCACCAAGCAGGATGTGGACAGCGAGACGCAGGCCGAGTGGTACCTGCGGCAGATGCTGGGCAGCGCCAACTTCCACGCCGGTCCGGTGATGGGCTTCATGAGCGGCAACCTGTCGTATCAGATCGAGCACCACATCTTCCCGGACCTGCCGAGCAACCGGCTTCCCGAGATCTCCGTGCGGGTCCGTGCGCTGTGTGAGAAGTACGACCTCCCGTACACGACCGGGTCGCTGCCTGTGCAGTATGCGAAGTCGTGGCGCACCATCGCGAAGCTGTCGCTGCCGAACAAGTATCTGAAGGCGACCGCCGACGACGCGCCCGAGACGGCGTCCGAGCGACGGTTCAAGCAGGGCCTGCCCGAGGGGGTTCGGCTGCAGTCCGAACTCGATCCGGCCACCGGTCGGCGCAAGGGTCTCGTGTCGGCGATGACCGCCTTACGTGGTCGCGGACGTCGACGGAGCGCCCGGGTGGCAACGGACAGCGAACAGCGGCGGGCCGCCTGATCACCTGCACCATCTCCCGACGCGACGGTCCGCGGACCGTCGCGTCGGGGTGCGGGCATAATGGGGTTCAATGGCCATAACCGACATCAATGCCTACGCCCACCTCAGCGATGCCGACGTGGAGGCGCTGGGCGCGGAACTCGACGCGTTGCGCCGCGAGATCGAAGCCGACCGGGGAGTGCGCGACGTGCGCTACCTGCGGCGGACGATCTTTGCGCATCGCGCACTCGAGGTCGCCGGACGCCTGGCGCTGTTCGGCAGCCACAAGCGGTCGCTCTGGTTGCTGGGCACCGGCGCACTCGCCCTCTCGAAGATCATCGAGAACATGGAGCTCGGCCACAATGTGATGCACGGGCAATGGGATTGGATGAACGATCCCGAGGTCCATTCCACGACGTGGGAATGGGACATGGTCTGCGCGTCGCCGCACTGGAAGCACTCGCACAACTACATCCATCACAAGTACACGAACGTGGTCGGGATGGATCACGACGTGGGCTACAAGATCCTGCGTGTCACCCGGGACGAACCGTGGGAGCCGCGACGCGCGCTGCAGCCCTTGTTCAACGTCCTGCTGGCCGCCACCTTCGAATGGGGTATCGGACTGCACGACCTCGCCCTCAAAGAGGTCATCGCGGGGGAGAAGCCCAAAGAAGAGGCGATCCCGCAGATCAAGTTGTTCCTGCGCAAGATCGGCCGCCAGGTGGGCAAGGACTACGTCCTGTTCCCGGCCCTGACCGGTCCCAACTTCCGCCATGCGCTGACCGCGAATCTGAGTGCCAACCTCATCCGCAACCTGTGGGCGTACGTCGTCATCTTCTGTGGGCATTTCCCGGACGGCGCAGAGAAATTCACCGTCGACTCGCTCGACGACGAGACACCGGGACAGTGGTACCTCCGGCAGATGCTGGGTACCGCCAACTTCGACGCCGGGCCCGCCATGGCGTTCCTGAGCGGCAACCTCTGCTACCAGATCGAACACCACCTGTACCCCGATCTGCCCAGCAATCGGTACGCCGAGATGTCGGTGCGGATTCGCGAGCTGTGCGACAAGTACGACCTGCCGTACACGACCGGTTCGCTGTTCGTGCAGTACATGCAGACCTTGCGGACCATCAACAAGCTCGCGTTGCCGGATCGGTTCCTCCGCGACACCGCCGACGACGCACCCGAGACCGCGTCCGAACGCCGGTTCGCCGGGATGCCGGCCACCCGCGGCCTCAAGACGGCCATCGCGGAACTGCGTCGGAAGAAGTTGTCGCGGAACTGATCCGTCAGCCGCGCGCCATCGCCCGCAACTCGGCGTGCGCGGCCCGGCCCTGGATCGGATGCGCGCGCTCGGTCCACGAGAACACCGCCCAAGCGGCGAATCCGACGACGGCGGAACCGATCCCGATCTCGCAGACCAGGGTCCACCCGCCGCTCTGGTACGCCCAGCCGCCGATGGATGAGCCGATCACACCGCCGGCGAAGTAGGAGACCATGTAGGCGGTGGTCAGCCGCGAGCGTGCCTCGCCGTCGAGCGAATAGACCCCGGTCTGGTTGGCCAGTTGGACGCCCTGGACGCCGAAGTCGAAGACCAGCAACGCGATGACGAGCAGCACGACCTGATGGCCACCGGCCCGGAGCAGCAGCCAGCCGACGATCTGTGCACCCCACACCCCGTACTGCGTGTGCCGCAGGAAGCCCCGGTCGGCGAGCTTGCCGACGACCGGGGCGACGAGGGCCCCGGCGACTCCGGCGAGACCGAACAGCCCGATCTCCGCTTCGGAGTACGTATAGCTCGAGTCGCCCGCGCCGGCGAGCAGGAAGGCGATCGTCGTCCACATGCAGCTGAACGTCGCCATGCTCAATCCGCCCAGGAACATCCGGTGCCGCAGCACATCGTGGGTTCCGACGAGGGTGAGGATCGACCGCAGGACCTGCGGATAGCTCTGTCCCGAACCAGCTGCCGCAGGGCGTGCGCCGGGGGCCCGGAACCACACCGCTGCCGCCATCGTCAGCTGGAGAACTGCCGCGACGAACAGGATCGCTCGCCAGCCGCCGACCTCGGCGACGAGGCCGCTGAGCACGCGGGACAACAGGATTCCGATGAGCAGTCCGCTCATCACGTTCCCGACGACGGCGCCGCGCTCCTCCGGCGCGGCGATCGCCGCAGCCCAGGGGACGACGATCTGCGCGGCCGATGCCGACACCCCAACCGCGAACACCATCGTCAGCAGACCGCCGTAGGCGGGCATCAGGCCGGCGGCGACCAACGCCAGGCACGACACGGCGAGGAGGCCCGTCACCAGTCGGCGCCGATTGACGAAGTCGCCCAGCGGCACCACGAACGCCAGTCCGAGCAGGTAGCCCACCTGAGTCACCGACACCAGGAGACCGGCGGTCGCCGTCGAGATCGAGAAGTCGACGCTGATCTCGTGCAAGAGCGGCTGCAGGTAATAGAGACAGCCTGCCGACGACCCCGCGGTCACGGCGAACAGGAACACCACGAGTCGACTGAGCCGGGTGGAGTCCTTCGCGACAGGAGAGGTCATCGTCGTCATGATCCCATCCTGCGCATGTCGGACCTTCAAGAAAAGCGATAGATTTCGATACCGACATCACTGCTGGAGATAGCCCGCGGATTCGGACGCTTGGGAGTCGGGATCGTGGGAGTCGGGATCGGAGCGCCATGGAGCTGCGGCACCTCGAGTACTTCCTGGCCTGCGTGGACCAGGGCACGTTCACGGCGGCGGCGCGGTCGCTGCGCGTTGTGCAATCGGCGGTGTCGACGGGTGTCGCCAAGCTCGAGCGCGAGGTCGGTGAGCGCCTGTTCGACCGGACGCCGACGGTTCTGGTGCTCACCGACGCGGGACGGGCGGTGGTGGGCCCGGCCCGCGCGGCCCTGCGGTCGAGGGAAGACGTCTTCGATGCGGTCGACGGCGTCCGTGGCGACATCCGCGGCGAGGTCGCCGTGGGGGCGTTGGTGAACGTTGTGTCCATCGATCTCGCGGAGGCCTTTGCCGAGATCCACCGTCGGCATCCGGGCATCACGATCGCGATGCGGCAGAACCCCCGCGGAACCTCCGGGAACATCATCGGCGTCCGCTCCGGGACATTGGATCTGGCTTTCCTCGGCGCTTATCCGGCCGACCTCCCCGGGCTGTCGGTCCATCGGCTCGCGCGGGAACCACTGGTGCTGGTGTGCGCCCCTGATCATCGACTGGCTCTCGCCGGTTCGTTCACGACGAGCGATCTGGCCGACGAGCGGATGATCGACTATCCGCCGGGATGGGGCACGCGCGCGGTCGTCGATCGCGACATACCGCACCGTCGGACGGTGATCGAGGTAGCAGACCAGTTCTTCGGGATGAGTCTGGCGGCCAAAGGCTTCGGTGTGACACTCGTTCCGCTCGGGGTGGCACACATGTGGCCCGGGGCGACCATCGTGCCGTGCACCGACAAGCCGTTGATGTGGGATATCGCGATCGCGCACTCATCGACGAGGACGCCGTCGCGGGCAGCCCGAGCCGTGCTCGACGCGGTGCTCGAGCTGGCTCGGCCCGTCGGTGTCAGGCGAACGCCGCCGTGAAGGCGTCGAGAGCGGCATCCGGGTCCGACTTCGCCCAACCTTCGAGTCCGACCACCCCGGTGTAGCCGACCTCTTTCAGCACGGCGGCAATCGCCGGGTAGTTGATCTCCCCGGTACCCGGTTCGCATCGGCCCGGGACATCGGCGACCTGGATCTCGCCGACGAAAGGCAGTGCGGTGCGGCAGAGTTCGATGAGGTTCCCCTCGCCGATCTGCGCGTGGTAGAGGTCGAGGTTCATCCGCAGGTGCGGGGAATCGACCGCACGCACGAGAGCCATCGTGTCGGCAGCAGTCGCGAACGGGGTGCCGGGGTGGTCGACGGCCCGGTTGAGGTTCTCCACCGTGAACACGCGATCGTGGCGTTCGCCGATGTCGGCGAGGCGTCGAAGGGTGTCTGCGGCGGTCAGCCACATGTCCGGGGTCACCACCTCGACCGGTTCGACCGGTAGTCCCTCGGGGCCGAGCCCGGTGCCGTGAACGTTGAGGCTCGGGCAATTCAGGCGAGCCGCGATCTTCGCGGACTCCTCGGCCGAGTCGAGGAACGCCGAGATGCCCTCGGAATCGGTGAGGGTGCCGGTCACGTAGCCGGTCATCGAGACGATCTCGGCGCCGGTGGACGCCAGGGCATCGATGTCCTTCGTGGTCCAGTCCCAGATCTCCACCAGGAGACCACGGTCGTGGATCGCCCGTACCCGATCCACGAAAGGACGGTCTACATAAAGCATCTCGGCGCTGGCGGCCAGCCGATACGGCGCGGCGCCCATCAGCGGACCTCGTCGATGCGGACGGTGGTGCCGGTCTCGACACTGCGGATGGCGGCCAGGGCGATCTGGAGGGCGGTTCGTGCGTCGGCGCCGGACACCGCGGCGGCCGAGCCGGTCCGGACGGCGGCGGCGAATGCGGAGAGCTCGCCGACGTAGGCGTCGTGCAGCAGGATCGTGTCGCGACGAGCGGTGTCGATCTCCACCCCGGCAGCGCCGTAGAACGTCATGTCCGTGGTGCGGCCGCTGCCGGCGGTGGCCATGCCGGCCGAACCGAAGACCTCACCGCGCACGTCGTATCCGTACAGTGCGGAGAAGCTGGCCTCCGCGGTGGCGATGGCACCGTTGTCGAAGGCGATGGTGACGATCGCGGTGTCGAGACGCCCGGACACATTTCCCGTCGCTTCGCTCGCCCCGGACACATTTCCCGTCGCTTCGCTCGCCCCGGATTCTTTCGCGTCCGGACGGATCAGGGCATCGGCGAACGCGTGCACCGACACCGGGAGCGCGCCCGGGTTCAGGAAGCACAGTGTGTCGAAATCGTGGATCAGGGTCTCCAGGAAGATCGTCCACTGCGGTACTCGCGCCGGATCAGCCTGCCACGGACCGGGATCCCGGGTGAGGGACCGCAGCAGCTGCGGGGTGCCGACCCGGCCGTCGTCGACGGCCCGACGGGCCGCGGCGAACCCGGGCGCGAATCGCCGGTTGAACCCGACCTGCAGGATCACCGCGGCGTCGGCGGCCGCGGCGATCGCCCGATCCGCCTCGTCGAGGGTCACCGCCATCGGCTTCTCGCAGAAGACGTGCTTCCCGGCCGCCGCCGCACGGCACACCAGATCACTGTGGCTGCGAGCGGGTGCGGTGATGAGCACGGCGTCGACGTCGGGCGACCCGAGCACATCATCGATCTCGGTGGACGCGAATCCCGCGCCGACGGAGGCAGCGAGGCGCTCCGCGGCACCGTCGACGGGATCGGCGACCGCCGTGACGACGGCATCCGGCACATGTCGGGCGATCAGGGCGGTGTGGCTGCTGCCGATTCGGCCGGCGCCGATGGTGGCGACGCGGACCGGCGCGGCGATCCCGGCTCCGGACGCGAGCGCGGACGGTGAGGTGCTGGTGGTCATGAAGGCTCCGAGGTCTCGAATACTAGAACGTTATAGTAGAACGTTCTAGGTTAGAGTAGTGCCCTGACTCACACACGGTCAAGGAGGAAGCGATGGGTGCGAGACGGGGTGGGCGGGTGACTCTCGCCGATGTCGCGCAGGCCGCCGGGGTGTCGACGGCCCTGGTATCCATCGTGATGCGCGGAGTGGCCGGTGCGAGCGACGAGACCCGCGAGCGCGTGCTGTCGATCGCCGACCAGATGGGGTATGTCCCGGATCAACGCGCCCGGAAATTGCGGCAGGCGTCGTCGCGCCTGTTGGGGGTGACGTTCGAACTCCGCGAGCCGTTCCACGGCGACCTGGTGGAGGAGACCTACCGAGTGGCAGGCGGCGTCGACTACGACGTGGTGATCAGTGCGGTCGCGCCCAGTCGATCAGAGGCTGCCGCTCTCGACACCGTGGTGCGGGAGCGCTGTGAGGCAGTAATCCTGCTGGGTTCCCGTCTGTCCGACGACGCACTCGCCGGACTCGCCGATCGCCTTCCCGTCGTAGTGGTGGCCCGCGACAGCAACGTGCCCGGGGTCGGTCATGTCCGCAGTGACGACACCGCAGGTGTTGGACTGGCCGTCGATCATCTTGCGGGACTGGGCCATCGGCGGATCGTGCACATCGACGGCGGGGATGCTCCCGGTGCAGCGGACCGTCGTGCGGGGTTCTCGTCGGCGATGGGAGAGCGAGGCCTGTCGTCCGAGTCGTCGATCGTCGCGGGCGGTCTCTCACAGATCGACGGTGCCCGTGCAATGCGTGATCTGTTGGCCGCCGACGAGTCGCCCACCGCTGTCGTCGCGTTCAACGACGAGTGCGCCACCGGCGTGATCGATGTGCTCATCCGAACCGGATCACGTGTGCCGGACGATGTCTCGGTCATCGGCTACGACGACGCGAGACTCGCATCCCGCGCGCCGGTGCCGCTGACGACCGTATCGCAGGATGCGGGCGAGTTAGCCGCGGACGCGGTCGCGGGTGCGCTGGGGATGATCGACGGCGGCCCGCCGCCTCGCATCGTCCGGCGGCCTCGGCTTGTCGTGCGGGCGACGACAGCGCCTGCGCGCGGCTGACGACCGGCCCTGATACTGCAGGAGGAATTGCCGCGCCGCAAAGGCGCTCTCCCATGGATGCGCGTCGCGGGTACTCCTTCGGGATCAGGCGTCGGTCTTGGCGCGCAGGTGGTGCGTGTAGATGGCGCCGGTCGTGACGTCGTCCTCCACCTCTTCCAGTGTGCGGCCACGTGTTTCGGGTGCCTGGGTGTACACGAAGAGGATCGCGAACAGGCCGATCACGCCGAACATGAAGAACGTCCCGGTGATGCCGACGGCCTCGACGATCGTCGGGAAGAACAAGCCGAGGAACGCATTGGCGATCCACAGGCAGAACACCGAGATGCCGATGGCCAGCCCGCGGATCTGCAGCGGGAAGATCTCTGAGAGCAGCACCCAGGTCGCGACGTTGAGGAAGGTCTGCATCGAACCGACGAACGCCACGATCAGGACGAGCAGTGCCCACGGGCGCCAGGAGTTGCCCTCCGGCAACACGACCGAGGCGATGCCGATGAGGAAATGGAAGAGCGTCGTCAGGCTGTAACCGATCAGCAGTGTGGTCCGGCGGTTCATGTGCTGAGCCAGCCACAGGGCGACCGCCGACCCGATCACCGCGATCACACCGGGCGCGATGTTGGCGATGAGCGCGGCCTTCGATTCGAAACCGGCGTCCTTGAGCACCGACTGGCCGTAATACATGATCGCGTTGATGCCGGTGAGCTGCTGGAAGACGCCGAGGCCGATGCCGACGAGCACGATGCGGCGGACCCACCGGCTGTCGCGAATGGACGACCAGCTGCCCTTGACGCGGTTCTTCTCCATCTCGGCGATCTCGGTGATCATGTCCACTTCGGCACGCGCGCGCTGTCGGGACCGGATCGTGGACAGGACCTCGGTTGCCTCCTCGACGCGGCCCTTCGAGATCAGCCAGCGGGGCGATTCGGGCACCGTGACCATGCCGACCATCAGGCAGATCGCCGGTAGGGCGGCGACCGCGAGCATGTAGCGCCAGACGCCGTCGTGATCACCCCAGACGTTGCCGATGATGGCGTTGATGACGAACGCGGCGAGCTGACCGATGACGATCATGAGTTCGTTGCGTCCGGCCAGCGATCCACGGATCTCGTAGGGCGCGAGCTCGGCGAGGTAGACAGGCACGATGGTGGAGGCGCCGCCGACCGCGAGGCCGAGGATGACGCGTCCGAGGACCATCACGCCGAACCCGGGGGCGAACACACAGGTGAGGGCGCCGAGCAGGAACAGTACCGCCAGGCCGATGATCGTCTTGCGTCGACCGAGGGCGTCGGAGATCCGTCCGCTGATCATCGCGCCGACCGCTGCCGCGAACAACAGGGAACTCGTGACGACACCTTCGGTGAATGCGGTGAGGCCGAGGTCCTCCTTCATCGGCTCGAGCGCACCATTGATGACACCGGTGTCGTAGCCGAAGAGCAGACCGCCGAGCGTCGCGATCAGCGCCACCGCGTGCAGTCGGCGACGGAATGGCCCCGTTCCGAGTGGCGGCAGCGCGACCCGTTCTCGGGCCAGATCCGGACTCTTGGCAGTGGACATGAGAACTCCCTTTGGTGCGTCGATCGAGGTGTGTCGATCGGTTGCGCTACATCGTGCCGCGGTACGTGATGGTGGTCACGCGCGAACTACGTCGATACTGTCATAATGTCCTAACAAATTGTCAAGGGTCTGTCGGCTCGTATTTCAGTAAGGCGTGCCAGTATCCGGTATTTTCCCAGCTCGGAACGCTTAGAATGTCCTGACAAATAAGGAGAGATCATGAGGCTTGGTCTGGTCGGGTATGGAGCCGGCGGGCGTCTGTTCCACGCGCCCTACATCGCGGCGGTGCCCGAGATCGACCTGGTGGGTGTGGTGACGCGCAACCCGGAGCGCCGGGCGGAGGTCGCCGCCGACCTGCCGGAAGTCGGTGTGTACGACTCGCTGCCGGACCTGCTCGACGCGGGTGTGGACGCCGTCACGATCACCACGCCGCCGGACACCCGACGCGATCTGGTGCTCGATGCGGTGGCCCGAGGAGTGCACGTGGTCGCGGACAAGCCGTTCGCGCCGAACGCCGCCGGTGGCCGAGAACTCGCCGATGCGGCCGACCGCGCCGGAGTGTTGCTCAGCGTGTTCCACAACCGACGCTGGGACACCGACGTGGAGACAGTCCGACGGATACTGCCTCGGCTGGGCGAGGTCTGGCGGGTGGAATCCCGGTTCGACCTCGACGAGCCCGGCAGCCTCGACGCCGGTCCCTCGGGCGGCCTGCTGCGGGATCTGGGTGCGCACCTGGTGGACCAGGTGCTGACGCTGTTCGGGCCCGCGGTATCGGTGACGGCGCATCTGGACCGGATCGATCAGCCCGAGGGAGCCACCGACTGTGGGTTCATCGTCGGGATCGATCACCGCAGCGGCGTCCACTCGACCGTGAGCGCGAGCAAGATCAACCACCTCTCGGCGCGGCAGTGGCGGATCCACGGTTCGGAGGGCGCCTACGTCAGCGACGGCACCGATGTCCAGATCGATCAGATCAAGCAGGGTCGCCGACCTGCCGA
Source organism: Gordonia sp. ABSL11-1 (assembly GCF_030315685.1). GTDB lineage: Bacteria > Actinomycetota > Actinomycetes > Mycobacteriales > Mycobacteriaceae > Gordonia. Next base: position 301,151 of record NZ_JASXSI010000003.1, read on the forward strand.
TGACCTGGCGTCGTGGGGCTACGAACGACCGGACCGGCTCGGCACGTTGCACACCGCGCAGGGCGTCGAGTCCGTGCCGTCGGCGCAGGGCCGCTACGACGAGTTCTACCGGCAGTTCGCTGCTGCGGTGGAGCATCAAAGCGCCCAGCCTGTCCCGGCGTCGGACGGCGTAGCGACCCTCGCGGTCCTCGACGCGGCCCTCCGTAGCGCTGACCTCGGCGAGACCGTGCGTCTCTGAACGTCGCCGCGGACAAGTTCGCCCCTCGCCCGGTCGGAGGAGGTCCAAGGTCCAACGCCATTCAGGCTGCCGACGAACCTCCACAGACGGCGACCGGCCGTTGCTCCCCGCGCCAGGGGAGCAACGGCCGGACGCGTCAGTGCTCAGATGAGCAGTGATTCAGATGTTCTGTGCCTCAGGCATTCTGGGGGAAGCCGAGGTTGAGGCCGCCGTGGCTGGGGTCGAGCCAGCGGGTGGTGATGGCTTTGGCGCGGGTGAAGAAGTGGACGCCTTCGGTGCCGTGGGCGTGGGTGTCGCCGAACAGCGAGGCCTTCCATCCGCCGAAGCTGTAGTAGGCCATCGGAACCGGGATGGGGACGTTGATGCCGACCATGCCGACCTCGACCTCGTTCTGGAAGCGTCGGGCGGCGCCGCCGTCGTTGGTGAAGATGGCGGTGCCGTTGCCATAGGGGTTGGAGTTGATCAACTCCAATGCTTCGTCGTAGGAGTCGACGCGCACCACCGAGAGCACAGGACCGAAGATCTCGTCGGTGTAGATGGACATGTCGGGCGTGACGTTGTCGAACAGGGTCGGGCCGAGCCAGAAACCCTGGGCGTCGCCGTCGGGGTCGACCTCGCGGCCGTCGAGCACGACGGTGGCGCCGTCCTTGGCCCCGGCGTCGACGTAGGCGGCGACCTTGTCGCGGTGGGCTTTGGTGACCAGCGGCCCCATGTCCGAGTTCTTGGTGCCGTCACCGGTCTTGATGGTCGTGGCGCGGTCGGTGATCTTGGTGACCAACCCGTCGGCGACATCACCGACGGCCACGGCGACCGAGATGGCCATGCAGCGTTCACCGGCGGAGCCGAATCCTGCGTTGACCATGGCGTCGGCGGCGAGGTCGAGGTCGGCGTCGGGCAGGATGATGGCGTGGTTCTTGGCGCCGCCCAACGCTTGGACGCGTTTGCCGGCGGCGGTGCCGGTGGCGTAGACGTACTGGGCGATTGGCGTCGACCCGACGAAGCTGATCGATTTGATGGCCGGGTTGGTCAGCAATTCGTCGACGGCGGTTTTGTCGCCTTGGAGGACGTTGAACACGCCATCGGGCAGGCCGGCTTCCCTCCACAGTTCGGCCAGCCAGATGGCGGCGGTGGGATCCTTCTCCGACGGTTTGAGCACGACGGTGTTGCCGGCAGCGATGGCGACGGGGAAGAACCACATCGGCACCATGGCGGGGAAGTTGAACGGGGAGATGATGCCGACCGGCCCCAGGGGCTGGCGCACGGAGTGCACGTCGACCTTGGTGGAGGCATTCTCGGTGTAGCCGCCCTTGAGCAGGTGCGGGATGCCGCAGGCGAACTCGGCGACCTCCTGGCCGCGGCTGATCTCGCCGAGTGCGTCGGAGAGCACTTTGCCGTGCTCGGCGGTGATGATGGCGGCCAGTTCGGGCTTGCGGGCCTCGAGCAGTTCGCGGAACTTGAAGAGGATGGCGGTGCGCTTGGTCAGGCTGGTGTCGCGCCACGCGGGGAATGCTGCGGCAGCGGCATCGATCACCGCGCGGGCGTCTTCGATGTTGGCCAACGCCACCTCACCGGACAACGCGCCGGTGGCGGGATTGGTCACCGGGGCTGTCGCACTCGAGGTACCGGGATAGGACTTGTTGTTGACCCAATGGGAAATGGTCGTGGGCATGGTGATTCTCCTGTGGGGTGACCAGCGGTTGACTGATGCGGGGGTGGGCGGGCTTCTCGTACGTCGACTCGTCAGGCGCCGGGAATGGAGGCGCGCGAGACCATCTCGACGTTCTGCGGCTTTCCCGTCTCGAGCGCTTTGACACCGGCCGCACATACTGCGGCGGCGGCATAACCGTCCCAGGCTCCGGGGCCGTCGACATTGTCGCCGCGGCGGACCGCGTTGACCCAGCGCTGGATCTCGACGTCGTAGGCGACACCGAAACGCTCGACGAAGGACGGTGTGATGTCACCCGTCGCGATCCCGGCGATCTTGCGGCCGTCGACCGTGTCGGACTGCACCGGGTTGCGCTGCTTGCGGATCAGACCCTGATCCAAGCCGATGAACGCCGATCCGAGCTCACCGACGAGTTCGGTGCGCACCTCGTAGGCGACGCCGGTCGTGACGAAGCACTCGACGTCGATGTGCCGGCCGGACTCGGTGGTGAAGATCGCGATCTGCGGATCCTTCAGTCCTTCCGGGGCATTCGGGTTCGCGCCCGGAGCGATGATCTGTACCGACGCGATCTCCTCGTCGAAGAAGAACCGCGTCGCGTCGACCTCGTGGACGAGGGAGTCCTTGACGATCATCGAGCTGTCGAAGCTGGGTGGTACCGCAGGGTTGCGATGGACGAAGTGCGCCATCAGGGCCTGGCCGAAGGTGCCGTCGTCGATGAGTCCCTTCAGCAGCTCGTACTCATGATCGAAGCGACGCATGAACCCGACCTGGATCAGCTTGCGGCGCGATTCCGCCTCGCGCTTGACGACCTCGAGCGAGGTGGCGACGTCGGTGGTGAGCGGCTTCTCGCACATGACGGGCTTACCCGCCTCGAGACAAGCGAGCAGCTGCTTCTCGTGCGTCGGACCGGGAGTCGCGAGAATGACCGCGTCGACCTCGGGGTCGGCGATGGCGTCCAGCGGATCGTTGATCACCCGGCAGCCCGGGATGGTGGCCGCGAGTTCTTCTGCCTTCTCCGGGAGGTAGTCGTTGAGCACCGTCACCGTGGCGCCCTTGGTGCGCTCGGTGATACGGGCGACATGGTCGGCGCCCATCATCCCGACGCCGAGGACGGCGATGCGCAGGTCTCGCCCTGAGGAACGAGTTTGCGAGTGTTGCGAAGGGTCTGTCATTTCTTCTCTCCCTCACTCGAGGTGGACTGTGCGGATCCGGTGTCGGCAGGACTGAGATACGGACGTTGCACGGCCTTCCACTGCGCGTAGACGTCATAGGCCTGCTGGGTGGACTCGAGCGTCGATACCGCGGACACCGGTACGTCCCACCATGATTCACTGTCGGGCGCACCGATCAGCGGATCGGTCTCCACATGGATGACCGTGGTGCGCTCGGCGGCCTTCGCCGCCTTGATCGCATCGGTGAACTCGGCGGCCGAGGTGGCGCGGATGACGTCGGCTCCGAGGGAGGCGGCGTTGGCTGCGAGATCGACCGGCAGGGTGTCTCCCTCGAGGCGTCCGTTGTCGCCGCGGTACCGATAGTTGGTGCCGAACCGTTGCGAACCGAGCGACTCCGAGAGTGATCCGATGGATGCGAAGCCGTGGTTCTGGACCAGGACCACGATCACCTTCAGATTCTCCTGAACGGCCGTGACGAGCTCGGTGGCCATCATCAGATACGAGCCGTCGCCGACCATGACGAACACGTCGCGGTCGGGGCAGGCCATCTTGACGCCGAGACCGCCGGCGACCTCGTAACCCATGCAGGAGTACCCGTACTCGACGTGGTAGCCCTTGGAATCACGGGTGCGCCAGAGCTTGTGCAGGTCACCGGGCATGGATCCGGCCGCGCAGACGACGACATCGCGTGGATCGGAGGTCTCGTTCACCAGCCCGATGACCGCACCCTGGGTCAGCGCCTCGTCGCCGGTGGCGATGTTGGTGCCGACCGAGGTCGGGGAGTAGGCCTGCTCGACGATCGTGTCCCATTCCCGGGCGAGCGTGCCGACGCGCTCGCGATATGCGGGGTCGACCGCATACCCGGAGAGGAGGTCGTCGAGGGCCTCGACGGATTCGCGTGCATCGGCGACGACGCTGTAGCCGCTGTGCTTGACCGAATCCAGGGACGCCACATTGATGTTCACGAATCGCACACCCTCACCGGTGAACGCGGTGCGGGAGGCGGTGGTGAAATCGCTGTAGCGGGTACCGATGCCGATGACGACATCGGCCTCGGCGGCGAGTGCGTTGGCGGCGGTCGTACCGGTGGAACCGATCGCCCCGACGGACTGCGGATGGTCGTAGGCCAGCGATCCCTTGCCGGCCTGACTCTGTCCGACGGGGATGCCGGTCCGCTCGCAGAACGTGGCGAGTGCCTCGGTGGCGCCGCTGTAGATCACGCCGCCGCCGGCGACGATGAGCGGTCGCCTCGCCGAACGGATGATCTCCGCGGCCTCGGCGATGACGTGGCGCTCCGGCAGAGGCCGGGCAACATGCCAGGTGCGCTCCGCGAAAAGTGATACCGGCCAGTCGAATGCCTCGGCCTGCACGTCCTGGGGGATCGCAACGGTCGCGGCGCCGGTCTCCACCGGATCGGTCAGCACCCGCATTGCGCCGAGCAGCGCTCCGGGCAGTTGCTCGGGTCGCCAGACGCGGTCGAAGTAGCGCGAGACCGGTTTGAACGCATCGTTGACCGTGACATCACCCGACGAGGGGAGCTCGAGCTCCTGCAGCACCGGAGACGTCGAACGAGTGGCGAACGTGTCGGCGGGCAGCAGCAGTACCGGCAGGCGGTTGATGGTCGCGAGCGCCGCACCGGTGAGCATGTTGGTCGAGCCGGGTCCGACCGATGCGGTGACCGCCCACGCCTCCAGTCGGTCCTTCATACGTGCATAGGCGACGGCCGAGTGCACCATGGCCTGCTCGTTACGACCGAGCACGTACTTGAGCGACAACTCCCGGCCGGCGTCGACATCGTCGATCTCGTTCTGCAACAGCGCCTGACCGAGACCGGCGACGTTGCCGTGACCGAAGATGCCGAAGCAGCCGGCGAAGAACTTGGTGCGCACGCCGTCACGCTCGACGAACTGGTTGGCGAGGAAACGCACCGTCGCCTGTGACACGGTGAGGCGGACGGTCGATTCACCGTGGGGGCTGCGGACGCCGGTGATTCCGCCGGCGCGTCCCTGATTGATCGGTGCCACGATGGCTTCTTTCTCGTCGGTGGGTGGTCAGGAATTCTCGTGCAACGGAAGTCGGGGATCGACGTCCTGGTGCTCCCAGCTGCCGCGCAGCCAGGTGTGGGCAGGGTCGTCGCAGATGTTCCAGGCGCGTTCCTCGCCGGGTCCGGCCATCACGTTCAGGTAATACATGTGATAGCCGGGGGCGGCGATCGACGGTCCGTGGTACCCGTGCGGCACGAGGACGACGTCGCCACTGCGGACCTCCTCGAGCACCTCGATCGGGCGTTCGGGCGTGCCGTAGACCCGGTGATAGCCGAATCCCGGTGAGCCGTCGGGTCCGTCGGCGATCTCGAAGTAGTAGATCTCCTCGAGCTGCGATTCGTTCTCGCTGTTCTCGTCGTGCTTGTGGGCCGGGTAGCTCGACCAGTTGCCACCCGGGGTGATGACCTCGCAGGCGATGATCGAGTCGGCCTCGAAGACACCGGCCGTCCCGAAGTTGTGCACCTGCCGGCTGCAGTTGCCCGCACCCCGCAGCTCGACCGGGACGTCGGCCGCCGGAACATACCGGAAGGGAAGACGATTCCGCGCCCGCGCCCCGCACAGTGCGAAGCGTCCGCCCTCGGTGCTCGTCACGCTGAACTCGGAATCGATTCCCACATAGGCGAAGTCGCTCGGTCCGTCGAACACGCTCGAGCGGCCGGCGAGATCGAACGAGGTCCCCCCAGAGCTGACCGTCGCCGACCCGGACAGGGGTACGACGATGATCTCGTCGTCGCCGGAGTGGCGGGTGACCGATTCGCCTGCCCCGAGTTCGACGACGAAGAGCGACGATTCGGTCCAGCCGGCCGACTCCGGCGTGACGTCGACGGTGAGCGGCGCCGGGGCCGATCGCGCGGGGATGTAGTACTTGGAGTTCATCGGCTCACCTCACCAGGTTGACCGCGGTGTCGACCGCGGTGGCGACGTCGTTGTCGGCCGGGTACAGCAGAGTACGTCCGACGATGAGTCCGCGGACCGACGGGATGCGCAGTGCGCGTTCCCAACTCGCGAAGGTCTCGTCGGGGGCGGTTTGCGGGTCGCCGCCCAGCAACAGGGTCGGCAGGGTCGTCGCGTCCATGACGCGTTCCATCTCGTCGACGACCGGCAACTTCAACCACGTGTACGCCGATGTCGAACCCAGGCCCTGGATGATGTGCATCGACTTGATCACCGCATCGGCCGACAGGTCGTTGCGAACCTTTCCGTCGACCCGCGACGACAGGAACGGCTCGAGCATGGCGATCGAACCGCCGGCGGCGAGGTCGTCGACCGCCTCGGCGCACGCCGTCATCATGTTCAGCGTGCCCGGGTCGGCAAGATCGACGCGGCACAGCATCTTGGCGCCGTTCAGTCCGGCGTCGATGGTCCACTTCGCTGTTGCGGCGGTCATCCGGTCGTCGAGTTCGAACGACGCTCCGGCGAGGCCGCCACGGTTCATCGAGGAGAAGACGACCTTGTCCTCCAGGGCGCCGAGGAGGAGGAGGTCATCGAGGATGTCCGAGGTGGCGAGCACGCCGTCGACGCCGGGGTTGGCCAGTGCCGTGCGCAACCGGTCGAGCAGATCGGAGCGACTGTTCATCGCGGTCGGGTTGGAACCGACCGACAGGGCCCCGCGTGCCGGGTGGTCGGCGGCCACGATCATCAGACGGTCGGAACCGGTGACGGTCGAGCGACGTCGCCGACGCGCCCAGGCCTCGGCGATCGCCTGCGGGTGGGTGGCGCGCACGGCGGTCACCTCGGCGTAGGTCGAACAGGTCGAGACGGAGACCCCGTTGGGGCTGATCGTCGTGGCCGACGGACCCGCCGTCGTGGCGACCTCAGACATTGATCTTCTCCTGTGCTGTCGGTGCGGATTCGGCCAGAGCGGCGACCTCGTCGGCCGTCGGCATGGCTGTCGAGCATTCGAGTCGGCCGGCGACGATGGAACCCGCGGCGTTGGCGTGACGCAGGATCTTCTCCAGTGGCCAGCCCTCGAGCAGTCCGTGGCACAGGCTGCCGCCGAAGCTGTCACCCGCACCCAGTCCGTTGACGACATCGACCGGAATCGGCGGGACCTCGATCGACTCGGACCGGGTCTTGCCGAGTACACCACGGGGTCCCTGCTTGACGATCGCCAGCTCGACACCCAGGTCGAGCAGGGCGTCGGCGGCGGCGTGGGGATCGGTCTCGCCGACGGCGATCTCGCACTCCTCGCGATTGCCGACAGCGACCGTGACGTGCGTCAGTGCGCGTCGGACCTGCTCGGTGGCAGCGTCCGGCGACGACCAGAACATCGGCCGGTAATCGAGGTCGAGAACCGTCAGCGACTGTCGGCCACGAGCCTCCCATGCGGCGAAATGTGCACTGCGCGAAGGATCTTCGGACAGGCCGGTCACCGTCGACCAGTACAGCCGGGCGTCGTGGACCGCCGTCGTGTCGAGCGCGGCGGCCTCGATTTGAAGATCCGGTGCCGTCGGCTTGCGGTAGAAGTAGAGCGGGAAGTCGTCGGGAGGGAAGATCTCGCAGAATGTCACCGGGGTGGCGTACACGTCGTCGACGCCGACGAAGCGGTTGTCGACCCCGAGTCGCTCGAGCTCACCCCGGACGAACCGGCCGAACGGGTCGTCGCCGACGCCGGAGATGAGCGCGCTGCTGTGTCCGAGGCGGGCGGCGGCGACGGTGACATTCGCGGCACTGCCGCCGAGGAACTTACCGAAGCTGGTGACCTCTTCGAGTCCGACGCCGATCTGCTGCGGATAGATGTCGACACCGCAGCGGCCGATGGCCAGCACATCGAAGGCGGGTGTCTCGCGTTCTACGCTCACGTACTGCTCCCTGCTCGTGGTCGAAGGGTGGGGGACCCGTTGTTCGGGGGACTGTCGGGTCGTGACTTCCACTGGCATCCACTGTGCGTCAGTTCACAACCCAATGTCAAGACTTTGTCCTGACATTCTTACCTGGCATAGTCAGTGTCAGAGCTCACACGGGCCGTGCGGCCTCTGTCGAAAGGAATTCGAGATGACTGTGGACACCGCTACGGCGGCCGGCGCCACCTCGCGGGACGACGCAGGCGTCGTGCTGCCCGTCGGCATCATCGGCTTCGGCTGGATGGGACGCGCCCACGCGCAGGCGTATGCACGTATCCGACACCACTATCCGCACATCTCGCCGGTCCCGCGACTCATGGTGATTGCTGACGAGGTGACTGATCGCGCGGCGCAGGCCGCTGCCCAGTTCGACGTGCCGTCGACGGTGGCCGACTGGCGGCAGGTCGTCGACGACCCGACGATCGGTGCGGTCAGCGTCACTGCTCCCAACTTCCTGCACCGTGACATCGGCTGCGCCGTGGTGTCCGCGGGAAAGCACCTGTGGATCGAGAAACCGGTGGGGTTGTCGGCCGGGGATGCACGTGCCGTCGCCGCCGCGGCCGCCGACGCCGGGGTGCAGACCGCGGTCGGCTTCAATTACCGGAACGTACCGGCCGTCGCGGCGGCCCGTGAGTTGATCGCGGCGGGTGGGATCGGTGAGGTCACCCACGCGCGCTTCCGTTTGTTCAGCGACTACGCGGCGCATCCGGACGGCGCGCTCAGCTGGCGTTTCCAGCGTGATCGGGGCGGTAACGGAGTGCTGGGCGATCTGGCGTCGCACGGTGCCGACCTGGTCTGGTTCCTGCTCGGGGAGATCGATTCGCTGGTGGCCGACACCGCGATCTTCGTCGCCGAGCGGCCGAAGCCGACGGGCGCCACGGCCGGCCATCAGCTGGCGTCGGGCGGCGAGCGCGGCCCTGTCGAGAACGAGGACTACGTGTCCGCTCAGATGCGCCTGGCCTCCGGCGCCCGCTGCGTTCTGGAGGCGAGTCGGATGTCGGTCGGCGCGCAGAACTCGTATGGCTTCGAGATCCACGGCACGTCCGGGGTCGTGCGGTGGGATTATCGACGTATGGGTGAGCTCGAGGTCGGCCAGGGCTCCGACTATCAGGATCTCGCGGTGTCGACCCGATTCGTCGGCCCGGGGAGCGGCGACTACGCAGCGTTCCAGCCCGGTGCCGCCAATCCGATGAGCTATGACGATCTGAAGGTGATCGAGGCGGCGCGGTTCTGCGAGTCCATTGCCGACGCCGGGAGCGCAGTGAGCGGGTCGGGTGTTGCCGACGCCGGGCGCGCGCCGAGTGCGGGCGCGACGATTGCCGATGCCGTGCGTGCGGCGGAGGTACTGGACGCGATGACGACGTCGGTCCGTGAGGGGACCTGGGTCTCCCCGGCCTCGATGAGGTGATCGGTCGGCGGCGAATCGGCGGCGACGGTTTCCCGTATGCGCTGGCGCTGCTCGGGGCCGGGGCGATGTTCATGGAGATCCTGGACGCGACGATCGTGGCGACCGCTTTGCCTGCCATCGCCGCCGATCTCGGTGTCCGCCCGCTCGATGCGGCGGTCGTGGTCACGTCGTACCTGATCACCCTGGCGATCCTGATCCCGTTGTCGGGGTGGGTGGCGGATCGGTTCGGTGTCCGTCGGGTGTTCTTGATCGCCGGCGCCGTGTTCACCGCGGCATCGGCCGCGTGCGCCGTGGCGCCGGACCTGACGACCCTCGTGGTCATGCGGGTGCTGCAGGCCGCCGGTGGGGCGATGATGGTGCCGGTCGGGCGGCTCGCGGTGTTACGCACGGTCGAACGGGGGCAGTTGGTCCGGGCCATCGCATACCTGACCTGGCCTGCATTGATCGCACCGGTGGTGGCGCCGCTGATCGGCGGTCTGATCGTCACGCACACCGACTGGCGGGTGATCTTCGCGATCAACATCCCGATCGGGATCGTCGGGCTCGGGGCGGCGGTGATCTGGTGTCGCCCGTCGGAGACCGGCGACGCGCGCCGGCGTCTTGATCTCCTCGGGGTCGCGTTGACCACGTTGGCGGTCGCCTCGGCGATACTGGCGGCGCAAGAGGTCTCGGCGGACCGGCCGCGCGGGGTCGTGGTGGCGGCATGGCTCGTCGGTGCGGTCATCGTGGGTGGGCTGGCTGTTCGACGGATGCGGACGTCGTCGTACCCGTTGCTGAATCTGGACGTGCTGCGGGTGCATTCATTTGCGTCGGTGGTGGGGTTCGGGACGGTGTACCGCCTGGTGATCAGCGCGGTGCCATTCCTGTTGCCGTTGATGTTCCAACTGCAGTTCGGCTGGTCCCCGGTCGCCGCGGGTGCGATGGTGACGGCCCTGTTCCTGGGCAACGTGGTCATCAAACCGTTGACGACGCCGATGATGCGCCGCTGGGGAATCCGGCGGGTGCTGATGGTGGATCTGCTGGTGTCGGTCATCGCCTTCGGGGCGATCGCCGGACTCGGGCCGGACTCCGCGGGGGCGATCATCGCGATCGTTCTGGTCGTGTCGGGCTCGCTGCGGTCGATCGGCTTCTCGGCGTACAACACGCTCGCGTTCGCCGACGTCGAGTCGTCGGAGTTGAGCGATGCGAACGCCCTCCACGCTGCCGTCCAGGAACTCGGTTCGGCGTTCGGGGTGGCGCTCGGCGCCGTGGCCGTCTCGGCGTTCGCCGCGCTCGATGTGCTACCCGCGGGCGCATATTCGGCTGCGTTCCTCCTGCTCGCCGTGCTGATGCTGGTGTGCGTCGTGGGCGCGTTCCGTCTGCCGGACCGGGCTGGGGAGAGGGCCGTCGGACCAGCCTGAATGAGCGTCCACATCAGAATGTCTTGACAAAGTCTTGACAGCGATGGTGTGACGGGTATTACATCATCGCAGGAGAGTGTCCCCTCGAACACTCTGCACATCGAGAGGAAGAGACATACGATGCATTCCACGACAGGTCGCCGTCAGGGGCGTCGCGGGCGGTGGATCGCGGTGGCCGCCGCGCTGACGTCAGCGGTACTGATCGTCGCCGGGTGTTCCAGCACCGGCGGTGCGCCGGAGGGCAACGACAACGGTGGCGGAGGCGCAGGCAACGCCGGCACGCCCGAGAAGACCGTCGCGATGATCACACACGAGGTCCCGGGTGACTCGTTCTGGGATCTCATCCGCAAGGGCGCAGAGATGGCGGCCAAGAAGGACAACATCAAACTGCAGTACTCCTCTGACCCCGAGGCCCCGAACCAGGCCAACCTGGTGCAGACCGCCATCGACAGCAAGGTCGACGGCATCGCACTGACCCTGGCCAAGCCCGACGCGATGGCACCGGCGGTCAAGAAGGCGATCGACGCCGGTATCCCCGTGGTGGCCTTCAACTCCGGCTACGACAATTGGAAGCAGATGGGCGTCCAGCAGTACTTCGGCCAGGACGAGACACTCGCCGGCAAGACCGCGGGTGAGCGTCTGACCCGGGACGGGCGCAAGAAGGTCCTCTGCGTCATCCAGGAGCAGGGTCAGATCGCGCTCGAATCCCGGTGTGCCGGCGTCAAGCAGGGCTTCACCGGCGGTGGATTCGAGATCCTCAACGTCAACAGCAAGGACATGCCGTCCGTCGAGGCGACCATGACCGCGAAGCTGCAGCAGGATCCGTCCATCGACACCGTGGTCACCCTGGGCGCTCCGATCGCGCAGACCGCCGTGCAGTCGAAGGGCAACGCCGGCTCGCAGGCCGAGATCGTCACCTTCGACACCAACGCCGCCTTGGTCCCGCTGATCCAGAGCGGCGATGTGAAGTGGGCCATCGACCAGCAGCCGTACCTGCAGGGCTACCTCGCGATCGACTCGCTGTGGCTGTACATGGCCAACGGCAACACCATCGGCGGTGGCCAGGCCGTTCTGACCGGACCCGCCTTCATCGACGAGTCCAACATCGACGCCGTCGCCGACTACGCCAAGAACGGCACCCGCTGACCGGCGGAAGGAACCCCTCATGAGTACACAACAAGACCTCGACCTGTCGACGCACACCATCGTCACCGACGAGCGGGTGAAACGGCAGAAGCCGTTGCAGCGCTTGCTGGTTCGTCCGGAGATCGGAGCGCTGGTCGGTGCCATCGCGATCTTCGTCTTCTTCTGCATCGTCGCGGCGCCGTTCCGGACGCCGGAGGCTCTGGCCACGATCCTCTACGCCAGCTCCACCATCGGCATCATGGCCTGCGGTGTGGCCGTGCTGATGATCGGCGGTGAGTTCGACCTCTCGACCGGCGTGGCCGTGACGTTCTCGTCCCTGGCCGCATCGATGCTCGCCTACAACCTGCACCTCAACGTGTGGTTGGGTGCGGTGCTCGCGCTGGTGCTCGCCCTCGCCGTCGGCTTCTTCAACGGCTATCTGGTGATGAAGACGAAGATCCCGTCGTTCCTCATCACGCTGTCGACGTTCCTGATGCTGACCGGTATCAACCTCGCGGTGACCAAGCTGGTCACCGGGCAGGTCGCCACGCCGTCGATCTCAGACATGGCCGGTTTCGACTCCGCGCAGAAGGTGTTCGCGTCGTCGTTCACGGTCCTCGGTGTGTCCGTGCGCATCACGGTCGTCTGGTGGATCCTGTTCACCCTCGTGGCGACCTGGGTCCTCATGCGCACCCGCATCGGCAACTGGATCTTCGCCGTCGGCGGCGGCCAGGACTCGGCACGCGCCGTCGGTGTCCCTGTCACCAAGGTCAAGATCGGCATGTTCATGTTCGTCGGCTTCTGCGCCTGGTTCGTCGGCATGCACCTGTTGTTCGCCTTCGACACGGTGCAGTCCGGTCAGGGTGTCGGCAACGAGTTCTTCTACATCATCGCGGCGGTGGTCGGTGGCTGCCTGCTCACCGGCGGTTACGGAACCGCGGTCGGTGCGGCCATCGGTGCCTTCATCTTCGGCATGGTGAACCAGGGCATCGTCTACGCGGGCTGGAACCCCGACTGGTTCAAGTTCTTCATGGGCGCGATGCTGCTCTTCGCGGTGATCGCCAACAACAGTTTCCGCAACTACGCGGCGAAGAGGTGAGCAGAGAAATGAGTTCAGCAATCGAGGCGCGGCCCGAATCGGAATCCAGCGGCGGCAAGGTGCCCCTGATCGAGCTCCGCAACGTCGGCAAGTCCTACGGCGCGATCATCGCACTCAAGGACATCAGTCTGCGGGTGAACGCCGGTGAGGTCACCTGCGTGCTCGGCGACAACGGTGCGGGTAAGTCCACCCTGATCAAGATCATGGCCGGACTGCATCAGCAGACCGAGGGGCAACTGCTCATCGACGGCGAGGAGACTCTCCTCGAGTCACCCAAGCACGCCCTGGAGACCGGGATCGCGACGGTGTACCAGGATCTCGCCGTCGTCGGCCTGATGCCGGTGTGGCGCAACTTCTTCCTCGGCCAGGAACTGCGCAAGGGGCCGTTCAAGTCGCTGGACATCCAGGCGATGCGGGCGACCACCAAGGAAGAGCTGTTCAAGATGGGCATCGACCTGCCCGACGTCGACGCGCCGATCGGATCGCTTTCCGGCGGTCAGCGTCAGTGTGTGGCGATCTCGCGGGCCATTTACTTCGGCGCCCGGGTGCTGATCCTCGACGAGCCGACGGCCGCCCTGGGCGTCAAGCAGTCCGGCACCGTGCTGCGCTATATCTCCGCCGCGCGTGACCAGGGCTTCGGCGTCGTGTTCATCACCCACAACCCGCATCACGCGCACATGGTGGGCGACCACTTCGTGCTGCTCAACCGCGGGCGTCAGAAGCTGGACTGCACCTACGACGAGATCACTCTCGACGAGCTGACCCAGCAGATGGCCGGCGGCGACGAACTCGACACGCTCAGTCACGAACTGCGCCGCTGACCGATTTCGCGGACGACCACCCGCCCGGCTCCGCAGGGGCCGGGCGGGTTCCCATTTCGGGTGCATGGCGTGAGACGTCGGGATACGTTGTCCCGGAGAAGATCAGCGGCGGCGGGGATCTCGGTGTCCGTCGCGGGAGAGGATGTGGGATGACTGACGATCATCGCCTGGTCGGAGTTGTCTTCGGGGCATCGAGCCCGTTCGAGGCAGACCTGATCGATGAGCTCTACCTCGCAGCCGAGAGCGCCGCCTACCGGGTGGCCCTCGGGCTCCACACCGGCCGACGGACGCGGGCGCGCGCGGTCGCAGACCTGGTCGGCCAGGGATGTCAGGTGGTCATCGTCGTCGGTGCCGAGTACGGCGACCGCTTCGATGTGCCGGTGCCCATCGTGGTGATCGGCGAACGCATCCCGGACGTCACCGCGGTGACCATCGGCACCGACGAATGGCGCGGTGCGCATCTCGCGGTGCAGTACCTGATCGATCTGGGCCACACGACGATCGCCCACGTCGAGGGCGGCGACCACCCGTGCGCCTCCGAGCGGCTGCGCGGATACCTGGGTGCGATGACGGCGGCGGGACACCGCGACGAGTGCCGCACTCTTGTCGGGGACTACACGGAGGAGGCCGGTGCACTGGCCGCCGAACGGCTTCTCGCCGAGGGCAATCTACCGACCGCCACGTTCCTGGCCAACGACCGGATGGCCGTGGGGTTCATCGATGTGATGCGGCACAACGGTGTCCGCATCCCCGAGGACATGTCGGTCGTCGGCTACGACGACGGGCCGCACGCGGTCCTCGGACACGTGAACCTGACGACGATCCGTCAGGACGTCGTCGGACTCGCGCGCGCCGCCGTCGAGGCCGTCGCGTCGCTGGTGGGGGATTCACCCGAGGCGGCGAACACCGGCGGGTTCGGCTTCTACGGATCGTTGGCGCTCGAGCCCGAACTGATGGTGCGGGGCACCACATCGCCGCCCGACGGGTACGACACCGATCACGGTGCCGCGACACCCGTGCGATGGGGTCTGCTCGCGGACTCGTGCAGCGACGAACTCGTCCGCGAACTCGGCACTCCCGGAACGATGTCCGGCGCGATCGAGGTCGTCGCCAGCGCCTCCACGGCTGTCGCGTGGGAGATCGCCGATCGTCTCGGGATCATGGTCAGTTACGGCATCTACGAGGACCTGATCGACGACCCCGACATCGACGCCATCCTCATCGCCCTGCCCGCCGACGCGCGGGAGGTGTGGGCCACCAAGGCACGCGAGGCGGGCAAGGTCGTACAGGTGTCGACGACCGGCTGAGCAGACCCCTTACGCCGCCTCGTCCATCCTGGTCCGCTCCTCCAACTCGTCGATCGCATTGCGCGCGAACACCTGCTGCTCGGTGATCGCGAGTTGGGTGCGGCTGCGCGTGGTGAACGCGAAGAGCCAGTCGACCAGCGTGGTGAACCGGTTACGGAAGCCGACGAGATAGACGAGGTGCAGGACCAGCCAACCGACCCATGCGATGAAGCCGGCCATCTCGATGCTGCGCGAGGTCCCCGGGATCGGGATCTTGGCGACGGCGCTGAAGCGTGCGATGGTGGCCATCGAGCCCTTGTCCCAGTACGAGAACGGCTTTCGGCTCTCCGGGCCGGAACCCGAGAGTCCGGCCGTGATGGCCGAGGCGGCGTACTTCGCGCCCTGGATGGCGCCCTGCGCCATTCCGGGTACGCCATCGACGGCCATCATGTCGCCGACGACGAAGACCTCCGGGTGATCCGGCACCGTCAGGTCCGCACGCACCTTCACCCTGCCCGCACGGTCGAGTTCGACGCCGGACTGCTCGGCGAGCTGACGTCCCAGCGGACTGCCGGCGACGCCGGCCGACCAGACCTTGCACTGGCTCTCGATGCGGCGGCGTGTGCCGTCGCCGTCCTGGACGACGAGACCGTGGTAGTCCATGTCGACGACCATGGCGCCCATCTGGATGTCGACGCCGTTCTTGGCCAGCCGCGCGGTGGCCCGCTCGCTGAGCTTGCCGCCGTACGGCGGGAGCACGACCGGAGCCGCGTCGAGCAGAATGACCTTCGCGTCGGTCGGATCGATGTTGCGGAACGCGTCGCGCAGCGTCTTCGTCGCCATCTCGGCGATCTGACCGGCCATCTCGACGCCCGTGGCCCCGGCGCCGATCACCACGAACGTCAGCAGTCGCTCCCGCTCGACTTGGTCGGTCGACAGTTCCGCCTGCTCGAACGCGCCGAGGATGCGACCACGCAACTCCAGGGCGTCGTCGATCGTCTTGAGTCCGGGTGCGAACTCGGCGAACTGATCGTTGCCGAAGTAGGACTGGTCGGCCCCGGCGGCGATGATGATGCTGTCGTAGCCGGTGACGGTGACGCGCTCGAGCAGACGTGAGGTGACCGTGCGTGATTCGAGGTCGATCTGTTCGACGTCACCCAGCACCACCCGCACGTTGTCCTGCTTGCGCAGGATCACCCGCAGCGGCGGTGCGATCTGGCCCTCGGAGATCACCCCGGTCGCCACCTGATAGAGCAGTGGCTGGAAGAGATGGTGGGTCGTGCGTGCGATCACCGTGACGTCGACGTCGGCCTTGGCGAGACGGCGGGCGGCGGTCAGCCCACCGAAGCCCGAACCGATGACGACGACCCGATGACGTGACGAAGCGTCGTGGACATGCGTGATCGGTGATTGAGAATCCATGCGACTACCCTCCAGCGGTTCACCTCCGGGACACCCAGGCGGTCGATGTCCGGAGTCGCTTCGCTCCACGCCGGTCGATCCCGGCCACGCCAGTCGCGTTGATGATGCTACCCACCTCAACGGTCCCGGCGCGAGTCGATATTCCCCTCGATCTCCTCAGCGTGGGTCGAGTCCGATGGCGCGGTAGGCGTCGTCGAGGTAGCGCATGTTCTCCACGGCGTCGTCGAGCCCGTTGGGCAGCGATGTCCCGTTGCGCACCGCGTCGGCGAACGCCTCGAGCTGATACGTGTAGGTCGATCGCGTGCCGAGATGCTCGACGGAGACCGTGCCACGCGTCGCCGACACCACCGTGAGCCGATCGTCGCGGTTGGGGCCGAGGTAGTCGTGCAGGTAGAGGCTGCCCTCGTCGCCGACGATCCGAAGGCTGAACACGAACTCTCCGGCCACCATCGAGACCGCCTGGGTTCCCTTCGCCCCGTTCGGATATCGCACATCGAGAATGCACGACTCGTCGATCTGAGGGCTCCGGAGCACCGCGCGTCCGCCGGTGATCTCTGGGTTGCCGCCGCACCACTTTCCGAGCACCCGCGAGACGTGCAGCGAGTAGCAGCCGAGGTCCATCAGCGCACCGCCGGCGAGGTCGTACGACCATCGCGGGTCGTCGTCGCCGGGTGCCGGCATCGCCATCACGACCTCGACGTCACGGATGTCGCCGATCGCGCCGGCGTCGAGTAGTTCGAACGTCCGGTCCATCAGCGGATGGAACAGGTAGTGGAAGCCCTCGAGGATGCCGACGCCGGCCTCTCGTGCGGCGTCGGCGACCTCGCGGGCCTCGAACTCGTTCCGCGCGAAAGGTTTCTCGGACAGAACGGCCTTGCCGGCGCGTACAGCGGCGAGGTTCCAGGGTCCGTGCAGCGAATTGGCGAGCGGGTTGTAGATGACGTCGACCTCGGGGTCGGCGATCACCTCGTCATACGACGCCAGGACTCGTTCGACCCCGTACTTGTCGGCGAAGGCGGCCGCACGCCCGCGGTCACGCGCGGCGACGGCCACCAGGCGGTGGCCGAGTGTCTGTGCCGGACCGATGAGCGCGGTCTCGGCGATCCGTGATGCGCCCAGGATCCCGATGCGCAGAGGCGTGCCGGCGTCTGTCATACCTGCACCGGGCGCTGGGCGACCTTGCGCAGGAACGACATCGACACCGCGACGTTTCCGGCGGCAGCGTCACCGTCGACCTCGTCACCCAGGATCGTGTCCTGTTCGAGCACATACCAGCCACCGAATCCGGCGTCGACGAGCGTGCCGACAACACGGGCGATGCGCGCCTCCCCGGCACCGAGTGGGACGTACATGCCCTGGGCGACAGCGTCGGTGTAGGTGAGCTCTCCACGCTGCACCTTCTCGGCCAGCTCGACCTTGACGTCTTTGAGGTGGGCATGGGTGATGCGGTCGGTGAACGCCTGCGTGACCTCGAGCGGGTCGGTGCCGCCGATCAGCAGATGGCCGGTGTCCAGGCAGAGTCCGATGGAGGAGTTCTCCAGCACGCGGTAGACCTCGTCGCGTTTCTCGATCATGGTGCCGACGTGCGGGTGCAGCGCCGCGGTCACACCGCGACTCTCGGCGAGATCACCGAGGCGGTCGAGGTTCGCGAGCAGCGTCGTCCACTCGGCCTCGCTGAGGTCGGGGCGGTCGTCGTACCCGTCGACGCCGGTCGCCGCGGCCAGTACCAGTACATCGCCGCCGGAGGTCTCCAGGCGGTCGAGGACCTCGCTCACCGCGGGCGTCGGGTCGTGGTCGGCCTTGTGCAGCACCACAGGGACGAAGGACCCGACGCACCGCAGGTCGTAACCCGCGAGGGTGTCGCGGAGTGCGGACGGCGAACTCGGGAGGAAACCCTCGGGGCCGGTCTCGGCGGCGGTGACGCCGAGTTCCCGCATCTCACCGAGAACACGCTCGGGGCTGAGCTGATAGCCCCACCCGGGGACCTCGCACACGCCCCACGAGATGGGGGCGGCGGCGATGCGGAGTTCGGTGGTCGTCATGGTGGTCCTCACTGTGGTGCTGTTCACGATCATGGTCGTCGGATGGATGTGTGGCGGGTCGTCGTCGAAAGGTGTTCGCCTGCAGCGTGTGCCGTTCGCACCTCATCGATGTGGACGGGTCTGCGCAGGGCGACCGACTGCGTGGCCGCCTCGGCGATCAACGCGACCTCGAGGGCGTCCTGTGCGGTGCACAGCTCGTTCGGAGACGGCGTTGCGCGCACCTCGTCGCAGAAGGCGCCCAGCTCCGCCCGGTAGGCGGCGGCGAACCGGTCCATGAAGAAGCGATGCGGCGCACCGGTCGGGAAAGTCGAGTCCGCCTGCAGGTTCCGGACCGGCGTGCCGTCGTCCCACCCGGCGACGACGGAGTCGGTGCTGCCGTGAGCCTCCAGCCGGCAGTCGTAGCCGCGCCCGTTATAGCGGGTCACCGAGACCACGCCGATGGTGCCGGAGGCGAAGGTGAGCAACACGGAGGCGGTGTCGACGTCGCCGACGTCGGCGAAGATGGGATCGCCCTGGTTGCCGCCGGTCGCATACACCTCGACGACCTCGTCGCCGAGGAGCCAACGGACCGTGTCGAAATCGTGGACCGCGCAGTCCCGGAAGATGCCACCCGACGCCGCGATGTAGCCGGTGGGGGGCGGTGCCGGATCCAGCGTGGTGGAGCGGACAGTGGTGATGAATCCGAGGTCGCCGGAGACGACGGCGGCGCGCGCAGCGGCCATCGCCGGATCGAAACGCCGGTTGTATCCGATCCGGACGGGTACTCCGCTGTCGCCGACACGTCGGACGACCTCCGCGGAGTCGGCCACCGACAGCGCGATCGGCTTCTCGCACAGTGTCGGGATACCCGCCGCGACGGCCTTCTCGATCAGTTCCGCGTGCGTCGGTGTGGCGCTGGCGATCACGACCGCGTCGACGCCGGACGCGAGTAGCTCATCAGTATCGGCGGCAGGCCGCGCCGACTCCAGGCGGTCGAGCGTGGCGTCGACGGCGGCCGGCACGGCATCGGTCACGACGAGCTCATCGACCCAGGGCAGAGCCGCCACCGTATCGGCGTGGAACGCGCCGATACGCCCGAGCCCGATGACACCGATGGTCAACCCCATCAGTCGATCCCTCCCATCACGATCTGATCCCAGTCGATGACCGAGCCGGTCACCACGCCGCTGCGTTCGGACAACAGGAACACGACGAAGTCGGCGATCTCGTCCGGCTGCCCCAGCTTGCCCATCGGTACCGAGGCGTTGGCGTCCTCGATCCAGTCGTCGCCGGCGCCGTGGAACGTCTTCTGCACGTCGCCTTCACCCTCGGTCTCACTCCAGCCGATGTTCAGGCCGTTGATGCGGATGCGATCCCAGCGGTGGGCGTGCGCGGCGTTCTTGGTCAGGCCGACCAGGCCCGCCTTGGTCGACGAGTAGGGGGCGAGGTAGGCCTGTCCGCCGTACGACGACATCGTGATGATGTTGACGATGCTCCCGGGGGCCTTGCGGCCCAGCATGTCCCGCACCGCCGCCTGCATGGTGAAGAACGGTGCGCGCAGGTTGATGGCGACGTGGCTGTCGAACAGTTCGGGCGTGGTGTCCAGCAGGCTTCCACGGGAGGTGGTGCCCGCGGCGTTGACCAGGCAGTCGATCCGCCCGAACTCGGCCACGGTCGCCGCGACGGTGTCGGCGGCGGCGCGCGGATCGGTCAGGTCTGCCTGGACGAATCGCACGGGCAGTCCGTCGAACTCCGCGGCGAGCCGCTTGCCCTTCTCGGCGTTCCGGCCGCTGAACACCACGCGTGCACCGGCACCGGCGGCGGCGCGAACGATCGCCGCCCCCAGGCCCTGTGTCCCGCCACTGACCAGCAGTACCTTGTCGATCAGGGCCGCTTGATCGGTCATCGTCGGTGAATCCTTTCGGTCACGGGATGTGACGTGCGTCGAGCGCGGTGAGTTCGGTGTCGAAACGGTCGGGATCGACGTCGTCGGCGATGGCCCGGGCGAACAGTTGCGCCTGTGATTCACCGGTCAGGCCCGTGATCGGCTGATCGAGGTCGAGGTTGCTGGGGAATGCGTAACCCTCGGCGGCGGCGGCGATCACGTTCGCGACCCCACGACCGTCGCCGCTGGCGGCCAGTTCCCGCACCGCGGGATAGATCCGGCGCATGATGGCCGATCGGTCGACCGCGTCCATGGCCCGTCCGAACGCGGAGGAGACCTGCAGGAGGTTGGCCATGCGCTTGATGTCGGCCGACGTGTTGTGGCCGGCCGCATGGAACAGGGCCGGGTTGAAGAACACCGCGTCGCCCGCCGACAACGGCAGCTGCACGTAGTTCTGGGCGAAGTAGTCGCGGAACTCGGGAAGGTTGAAGGCCAGGTAACCCGCCTCGTAGGTCTGGGAGAACGGCAGGTACATGGTCGGGCCGGACTCGATCGGCATGTCGACGTGGGCCACCGCACCCTGCAGGGTCAGGGCCGGAGACAGCCGATGGATGTGCGCGCGGAAGGTCGCGGCGGTGTCGGTCGACATGAATCCGAGGTGATAGTCGCGGTGTGGATTCTGTGCCTCACCACCCGGGTTGACGACGTTGATCGCGGAGGTCACCTGATACCAGGGGCCGAGCCAGGCCTCGCTGATCAGATTGAGGACGTCGTTGGAGTAGTACCGGGTGAACAGTTCGGGATCGCGTTCGGCGAACTTCTGCAGCGCGTTCCAGATGCGGTCGTTGGCGCCGGGTTTGGCGAAGTGGTCGCCGTTGGAGACGCCTGCGGCGCGCTGATCGGCGATGATCTCGGTGAACGCGGCTGTGGAGTCGGCGAGTCCGTGGCGGTCGTCGAACGCACCGGTGAACACGACGATCCCGGGGCCGTTGAGCAGGGCGTCGGCCAGTTCGTCGGCGAGCACCTCGCGGGCGTCGCCGGACAGTGCGGTCACGGCGCCCGAGTCGTAGAACAGGACGCCGCGCTCGGCGCTCGCCGCGTGCGGATATTCGGCGAGGTCGGTGATGCGCTGGGTGAGCGCGATGAACTCGTCGAGGTCGCATTCGGCGGCGGAGATGCGGCTCGCTCGGGGGGTGATGGCGCTGCGCAGGGTCATGTGCGTGCGCTCCTCTCTGAAGGCGTCGGGTCTATGGAGGTGTGGGCCCTCGGCGATTCCGCCATGATCACATACTCAGAATGGCAAGATCCTATTGTCCGGACAAGGTCAGATTTCCATCAAGAATCCCTCAGGAGTGTTCCGTGCCACATCGCTATCCGGTTCGCGAGATCGCCCGACAGGCAGGCGTGAGCGAGGCGACCGTGGATCGGGTCCTGCACCGACGGCCGGGTGTCCGGGAGGGCACGGTGCTTCAGGTGGAGCAGGCGATCGCCGATCTCGACCGGCAGCGCAGCCAGCTGCGCCTCTCCGGCCGGCGCTTCCTCATCGATCTCGTGATGGAGACCCCGCGACGGTTCTCCGACCTCGTCCGAGAGGCGCTCGAGCTGGAACTGCCCGGCCTGCGACCTGCCGTGATGCGGGCCCGCTACCACCTGAGGGAGACGTGGGAGGTCGACGAACTCGTCGCCGAGCTCGACTCGATCTGTCGGCACGGGAGCCACGCCGTCGTGCTGAAGGCGCCGGACACACCGGAGGTCGCAGCGGCCATCGGCCGGCTGACCACGGCCCGGATCCCGGTGATCACGCTGGTCACCGATGTGCCGATGAGCACGCGGATCGCCTACGTCGGGATGGACAACCGGGCGGCCGGTGCGACCGCCGCGTATCTGATGTGCCAGTGGCTGCGACATGTCGACGCGGACGTGCTGGTCATCACCAGCAGCGAGATGTTCCGCGGTGAGGAGGAACGGGAGATGGGGTTTCGCTCGGCGATGCGCACCTACGATCCCGGCCGGACGATCGTGGAGATCTCGGAGTCGGACGGTCTCGACGAGACGAGCCGCGCCCTCACCGCGCGTGCGTTACGAGAGCATCCGGGCATCGCGGCCGTCTATTCGATCGGCGGGGGCAACCGCGGCATCGTCGCCGCGTTCGCGGCGGCCGACCGGACCTGCGAGGTCTTCGTCGGGCACGACCTGGGCGATGCGAATCGTGATCTGCTGCGCAGTGGGCACGTCACCGCCGTGCTCCATCATGATCTCCGTGACGACATGCGGCAGGTGGCGCAGTCGGTGATGGGCTTCCACGGTGCCCTGGCAGGCGATCAGCGGCCCCGGGCGTCGGGCATCCACATCATCACCCCGCACAATCTGCCCGACTGAGGGGCCCGGGATCTATTCTTGTCTTTACATATTAATGTCCAGGTTTCTGGTGTTAGTGTGTCGTCGTGATCACACCCATCCCGGTGGAGCTGGACCGATCGACTCCGGTGCCGCTCTACCATCAGCTGGCGCAGGCCATCGAGGCCGCCATCGTCCGCGGTGATCTGGCTCCCGGCGACCGCCTGGAGAACGAGCTCGACATGGCCAGTCGACTCAAGCTGTCGCGGCCGACGATCCGGCAGGCCATCCAGGAGCTCGTGGACAAGGGTGTGGTCGTCCGCAAACGCGGAGTCGGGACACAGGTCGTGCAGAACCCCGTGCATCGTTCTGTCGAACTCACCAGCCTGTACGACGATCTGACGACTGCGGGTATGCATCCGAGCACCCAGTTGCTCGAATATCGGATCGGCGTGCCCGACGACGAACTGCGCACCGAACTCGGACTCGCCGTCGGTGCCGAGGCGGTCACGGTCAAACGGCTGAGATGTGCCGGCGGAGAACCGTTGGCGCTCATGATCAATCACCTGCCCGCCGAGATCTGCCCACCGGCCGGCGAGCTCGAGACCGGCGGCCTCTACAAGGGTCTGCGCGGGCGCGGCGTGCACATCCGGCTCGCCCGCCAGCGGATCGGCGCGAAGGCCGCCGACGAAGACGAGGCGACACTGCTCGGTGATGCGGTGGGCACTCCGCTGTTGACCATGCAGCGCACCGCTTTCGACGACGCGGGACGTGTCGTCGAGGTGGGTCGTCACGCGTACCGCGCAGATCGCTACTTCTTCGAGACGACCGTCGTCGACCGCTGAGATCCGGTCATCGCCGGTATCAGACGTCGTTCTGTGCCGACTGGTCGGTCTCGAGATCGGTTGTGCTGTCGGAGGTCTGGCCGGTCACCGCGACCAGGAGGGCCCGAACTGCCATCGCCCGACGATACGACTGCCCGGTCAGCTCGTCGAGAGCGCACTCGGGATCGGCGGGCGGACCGAGATGCGTGCACCCGCGCGGGCAGTCCTCGATCGCATCGCGTAGATCGTCGAAGGCGTCGACGATGTCGTCCGGGGTGACGTGAGCGAGGCCGAACGAGCGGATGCCCGGGGTGTCGACGACCCATCCGCGACCCTGGCCGGTCTCGGGCAGCGGCAGTGCCACCGACTGGGTCGAGGTGTGTCGGCCCTTGCCGACGCCCGACACGACTCCGGTCGCCCGATCGGCATCCGGCACAAGGCGATTGACGAGGGTGGATTTGCCGACACCGGAATGTCCGATGAGTGCGGTGATGTGGCCGGCCAGCCGCGACGACGCGTCGTCGAGGGGGTCGTCGCGGCCCGCGAGGACGATGGGCAGGTCGAGGTCGGCGAACGCCCGGGTGAACTCGGCCGGGTCGGCGAGGTCGGACTTGGTCAGGCACAGGAGAGGGGTCAATCCGCCGACGTAGGCGGCGGCCAGTGCCCGCTCCACGAATCCGGTGCGCGGTGGGGGATCGGCCAGCGCGGTGACGATGAGCAGCTGATCGGCGTTGGCGACGACGATCCGCTCATACGGGTCGGTGTCGTCGGCGGTGCGACGCAGGACCGTGGTGCGGTCGGCGACCTTCACGATGCGCGCCAGCGTGTCCGGACGCCCGGTCAGGTCGCCGACGACCGCGACGTGATCGCCGACGACGACCGGTGTGCGGCCGAGCTCACGGGCGCGCATGGCGACCACCCGACGATCAGGGTCGCCGCCGATGACGCAGCCCCACCGGCCGCGGTCGACGGAGACGACCATCGCGTCCTCGGCGTCATCGTGGCTCGGACGTTGCTTGGTGCGTGGCCTACTGCCCTTGCCGGGACGTATCCGGACGTCGGATTCGTCGTAGCTCGAGGCGCGGCGCGACACGTCAGATGTGCCCGATCATCTTCTGCCACATACCCGGAAAGTCCGGGAGGGTTTTCGCCGTGGTCTCCACGTCGTCGACGGTGACACCCTGGGTGACGAGTCCGATCAACGCACCCGCGGTCGCCATCCGGTGATCGGCATAGGACTCCCAGACAGCCCCGTGGAGCGCCCGCGGGACGATGCGCAGGCCGTCCTCGGTCTCGGTACAGTCGCCGCCCAACCGGTTGATCTCGGTCGACAGCGCCGCCAGACGGTCGGTCTCGTGCCCCCGAAGGTGCGCGATCCCCGACAGCACCGACTCACCGTCGGCCAGCGCGCACAGCGCGGCGACCGTCGGCGTCAGCTCGCCGACATCCCGCAGATCGACACTGATGCCGGTCAGTTTCTCGGGTCCGCGGACGGTCAGAGATCCATCGGCCCGCTCGACCGCGCAGCCCATCTCGGCCAGGATGCCCACGATCTCGGCTCCGGGCTGGGTGGTCGTCTCGGGCCAGCGGGGAACGGTGACGGCGCCGCCGGTCACCGCTGCGGCGGCGAGAAAGGCTGCTGCGTTGGACAGATCGGGTTCGACCTCCCGGTCGACCGCGCGAATCGGGCCGGGGGACACCTGCCAGGTGTCGGGGCCCGGGCGGTCGACGGACACACCGGCCGTCGTCAGCATGTCGAGGGTCATGTCGATGTGCGGCGTCGACGGGACCGGTGCTCCCCGGTGCCGCACGATGACGCCCTCGTCGAAGCGCGCAGCCGACAGCAGCAGCCCGGACACGAATTGCGAGGAGGCGGACGCGTCGATCGTCACCTCACCACCGCGCGCCGAGCCGTGACCGACGACCGTGAAGGGCAGACGGTCTCCGGTGACGTCGACCCCGAGGTCACGCAGGGCGTCGAGGATGGTCGTCAGCGGGCGGGTGCGGGCCTGATCGTCGCCGTCGAACGCCACGACGCCGTCGGCGAAGGCGGCCACCGGCGGCAGGAACCGCATCACGGTGCCGGCCAGTCCGCAGAAGACGTCGGCGTCGTGCATGGGCTGCGGGTCGATGACCACCGTGGTCTCGTCGTCCGGATCGACCCGCACGCCGATGCCCAGACCGCTGAGTCCGTTGAGCATGAGATTCGTGTCCCGGCTGCGCAGTGCGCCGCGGACCGTCGACGGGCCGTCGGCGAGCGCGGCGAGGATCAGGGCGCGGTTGGTGATCGACTTGGAGCCCGGTGACGCGACGGTGGCCACCACCGGCTCGGTGACCCTCGGAGCACTCCAGATACTCATGGGGTCCAGTCTGTCATGCCGAAATACGCGCTCTGACCGCGATCTGGGCGGACGGGGTCACCGTGTGTCCTTGCGCAGCGGATGGTCGGCGGGGATCTCGACGACGATGATGGTGCGGTGGTCGGGGTCGGCGACGTGCATCTCGATCAGTCCCCACGGCTCGGTGCGGGCCTCGCGCACGATGTCGACGCCCGCCTCGCGGAGTTCCTTCTCCGCGGCGCCCATGTCGCGGACCTGGAGCCACAGCACCGCGCCTGCGCTCGAGGTGGCGTCCTCGCTCATGTGCCCGGGGACCTCGATCAGTCCGTTGCCGGCGTGGAAGACCATGCCACCCGGGTACTCGCGCGCGACGGCGAGTCCGAGCCGATCGCGGTAGAACGCTTGCAGGCGTTGTGGATCCCGGGTACGCAACAGGACCCGGCTCGCAAGGATCTCCATCCCTACTGGCCTTCGGTGCTGCCGTCGCTCCCGCCGAGCGCATGGCCGCGATTGACGTCGTTGCCGTGCCGCGCCGCCTCATAGGCGGCCATCTCGCGGGCGATGCGATCGGTCTGGCCGATGGGCTTCGCGTCACCGAACGCGAATGTCGGGTCGTGCTCGTACTCGTGCGGCTTGTCGGGGTCGTCGTCGTCGGTCATCGCATCGGCCGGATGGTGGTCGTCCCGTGGGCTGTCGGACATGTCTCAACTCTAGGCGTCCGAGGCCGTCGGCACGGCGCACCGAGGAACACCGGTCACGATCCACGACGAGAGAACCCGCCGTCGGTGTAGCCGTCCCAGGTCTCGACGACTCTCGTCACCTTCGGGTCGCCGAGGTCCTTGATGTGATCGCACAGATCCTTCGGGGCCGACGGGTTGGTGACGATGAACGGATGTAGACCCGGATCCTGCTCGGCCAGGTAACGCAATATCTCGGGTGGCGTATCCGGGTCGGCGGCGGCGAGCGCGTCGCGGGGATCGAAAGCGGCATTGCGCATCGCGTCGGAACCCGACAGGCCCAGTCCGTCCTTCGTCACGACCTCGATCTCGCCGGTGTTGTGATAGTCGACCGGATCGGGCGAGGTGCTCCGAGTGTTCAACAGCAGGTTGAGCAGGATGGCGGTCAGCGCTCCGGCGGAGATGCCCGAGTGGAAGATCGTCTGGAACCAGTCCGGGAACTGGTGATACAGGTCGAGCGAGACGTTCACCGGGGCGTCGCCGAGTTCACGATTCGTGTAGTACAGCTTCGCCTCGGTCAGCATCGCGACGCCGACTGAGATGGCGACGACCAGGATGTTGGTGTTGTTGAACTTCACCTTGGTCAGGGTGCGTACGCCGCTCGCCGCCACCATGCCGAACAGGGCGACGCCCGCGCCGCCGAGCACCGGCAGCGGGATGCCCTCGACGACCGCCGCCATCTTGGGGAGCAGGCCGAGGATCACCAGGATGATGCCGGCGCAGGTCGCCACATGGCGGGTCCGCACGCCGGTGATGGCGACGAGTCCGACGTTCTGGGCGAACGCGGTGTACGGGAACGTGTTGAAGACACCACCGAGGACGGTCCCGAGGCCGTCGGCACGCATGCCGTCGGCGAGCTTCTGCGGGGTGATCTTCTTGTCGACGATCTCACCGACCGCGACGATGTCGCCGGTGGTCTCGGTCATGATGACCAGGGCGACGATGATCAGCGCGATGATGGAGCTGATCTCGAAGGTGGGCAGGCCGAACTGGAACGGCTGCGGAATCCCGACCCAGGGGTTCTCGCCGACCGCCTCCCACTTCGTCATGCCGAACGGGATCGAGATGACGGTGCCCACGACGAGACCGATGAGGATCGACACGCGGCGGATGGTGTCGGGGGCGAAGCGCTCGATCACGACGATGATCGCGAGGGTGAGGAAGCCGAAGGCGATGTTCTTCGGATCCCCGAAGTCCTCGCCCGACGCGGTGCCGCCGCCGAACCAACCGGCGGCCACCCGCATCAGCGAGACGCCGATGATGAGGATGATCGTGCCGGTGACCAGCGGTGGGAAGAAGCGGATCAGTCGCCCGATGATCGGTGCGGCGGCGATCATGAAGATCCCGCAGGCGATCACCGACCCGTAGATCGCGGTGATGCCGTGACTCGTGCCGATGGTGATCATCGGTCCGACGGCGGCGAAGGTGACGCCCTGCATCAGGGGGAGCCGGACACCGAATCGCCAGAATCCGACCGCCTGCAGGATCGTCGCGATACCCGCCACGAAAAGGTCGGCCATGATCAGGTGGACGATGTCGCCCTGCTCGAGTTGACCGACGCTGACCATCGCGCCGCCGACGATGAGCGGCACGGCGACCGCGCCGGCGTACATCGCCAGGACATGCTGGATGCCGAGGGGGAGCAACTTGGCCAGGGGTGGGATCTCGTCCACCGGATGCGGGGTGGACCTGCCGTGTCTGATCGTGTCGAGAACCGCCATATGCAGTGTTTACGAGTCCGGCGTTTCGGACATGACGCTGCGGTGTGACGGTGGTGTTTCGGTCCGAATATATTCGGTCCCTGCCGGTGTTGGCCGCCCGTGCAGAATGGGTCGGGTGGCGGCGCAGACCGGGAAACGGCAACCGAACAAGCGGAGTGCGGGATTGTTGCTGTACCGGCGTCGGGCCGGCATGACGGAGGTATTGATCGCTCATCCCGGCGGCCCTCTGTGGGCGCGGAAGGACGACGGCGCGTGGTCGATCCCGAAGGGGCTCTACGAGGCGGGCGAGGATGCGGAGGCGACGGCGCGTCGGGAGTTCGCCGAGGAACTGGGGAGTCCGGCACCGCACGACCCGGTCGTCGAACTCGGTGACGTGCGGCTCGCGAGCGGCAAGGTGGTGACCGGTTTCGCCGCGGAGGGCGACCTGGACGCCGCCGGCGTCGTCAGCAACACCTTCGAGATGCAGTGGCCGCCCCGATCCGGGCGCATGCAGGAGTTCCCGGAGATCGATCGTGCCGAATGGGTGTCGCCGGACGTCGCGCGGGTCAAGTTGAACCCGGCGCAGGCAGCGTTCGTCGATCGGCTGATGGAGGTGCTCGACGGCGACCGACCCCCGCAGACGTAGCGGGAATCGTCGTCGGGAGACGGTTGCGGCTACGTCTGCGGCTAGGTCTGCGGAGTCGGAGTCGCGCTCAGAGCAGGTAGGTGCGCGTCATCGCCTTCCACAGGTCGAGATGAGGATCGGTGGTGGGATCTCGGCGATCGATGAGATAGGTCGCGGCAACCCCACGCATGCTCGACAGAAGCAGCGGATACAGCTCGGGATAGCGTGGGCGCGAAGTTAATTCGGGACCGAGGAATCCGGCCACGGCCTGCCGAACGGTCGGTCCCAGACGTCGCTCGGTGGGAACCAGCGCGCTGCGGAGTCGTTCGTTGGTGCGCGCCGCCGTCCACAGTTCCATCGACGCCACGAAGTACGGCTGGTGGAATGTGCTCCAGCCGAGGTCGATCGCCGGACCGATCCGGTCGGCGGGGTCGGACGGCCAGTCGATCTGGGACGGCATCTCCTCGATCCGCGTACGGGCAAGATGGTCGACCGCGGCCATGAGGAGTTTGTCGCGCGACGGGTAATGGTGCAGAAGGCGCCCCCGCGTCACCCCCGCCTCGGCCTGGATCGCGAGCGTGCTCGCTCGGGCATATCCCTGGTCCACCAACACGCGGATGGCGGCATCGAGGATGCGCGTGCGCGTTCGGTCGCCACGGAGTTGCGTTGCGACCCCGGCCGGATGCGATGCAGCGCGCGGCTCGGTCCACTCGACGATCCTACCTTTGCGACCGTGTCGTCGGCCGGGGTAGAGCGCGCATCAGAAGTCCAGGAAATGCGGCTGCCCCGCCTTGTAGCGCTTGCGGTCCTCGGCCTTGAACGGCTCGAGCATCGGCAACTCCCAGAGTGGAAACACCGTCGCCGGGCGAGCGGAACTGTCGGCGGCGGCGAGGATGGCGTTGGCCGCACGGCGACCGGATTCGTTGGCTCCCTCCATCGTCGCCAGATCGATGTTGGTGCGGACGTGGTCGCCGCCGATGAAGAAGTTCGGGATCCGGGTGTGGGCGGTCGGGCGATTCCGATACGAACCCGCCGTGTTCACCATCAACGGTGTCGCGTTGGCGATCTGAGGAGACCAGGTCACGCTCGGATCGAGGGACCAGGTCACGATCTCCTCGCTCCTCAACAGCTTCTTGCCGCCGGAGTTCATCGCCCGGCTCATCTGCGCCCACACCTCACGAGCGATCTCCTGCTTGGTGCAGCGTTTGGCAGGCTTGCCGTACAGGATCCCTGGCTTCTCCCAGTCAGAGATGTCGATCGACAGGCAGTCGCGGACGCTTCCGTCGCCATAGGTCGTGGCGAAGTCGACGTTCCAGGGCCGGGCCTGGAACAGGCCGGTGAGTGCCCACGGCGTGCCGAGGGCGGCGATGTGGCTGGGCGGGATGTCGGAGCGACGCGACAAGAAGTACTGGATACCGACCATCCAGTCGTCCTCGAGCCCCCGTATTCCCGCCAGCAACGGATCGGCGCCGACCAGTCCGGGCGTCACCAGAGGCTTGAGACGGTCGAGCGGCATCGCGGCGACGTACCAGTCGGCGTCGACGGTGCCGCCCGACTGCAGTCTCGCTCCGCTGATCCGGCCGCCGGACACCGCGAAGTCGGCGACCCCCTCGTTCATCACGAACCTCACACCGCGGGTCCGAAGATGCGTCACCCACGGGTCGATCCACGCATGGTTGGTGGGGGCGTTCAGTATTCGGTCGACCCCACCGTTCACGAGCCCGGCGTCGTACTGGCCGATCAACCCGGTCGCCGACGTCGCGAGCGCGAGTCCGATCTGTCCGATGGTCCGCGCCGACGCCGTGTGCGACTTGGCGGCCACCAGCGCACGGGTGAGGGCCCCGGCCAGGTAGCGCTCGTAGGCAGGCGATTTGCCCTTCGCCTTCACGAACTGGATCCACGGGGTGTTCTCCCATTGGCCGAGTCGGCGTTGCTGGCAACTCGTCGCGATGATCAGTTCGCGGCTGACGAAGTACGCCAGTTCGTGCGGCGGAATGTCGACCACGAACTTCAGCCCGGTCATCAGCGCGTTGCGCAGGTTGTCGAGTTCGACGATGTCGGCGGCGTGGTCGACGAAACCCATGATCGACGCGGGGGCGGTCGTCGGCGCGTACCCAGCCTCGTCGAACGCGATGACCGCGGTCTCCACGTTGATGAGGTGACGATCCTTGACATTTCCACCGCCGCGCAACGGAATTCGCTCCATCGACTCGGTCACGTGCTGATAGCAGCCCGGGAAGAATCGGAACCCGTGCTCGCCCGGCAGGGCCATCCGTCCGCCACGGGCCGTCCCCGGCACGTCATGACTCCGGGCCTTACCACCGAGGTAGGCGGGCTCGTAGACCGTGACGCGGAAGCCGCGTTCGATCAGCTCGTGTGCTGCCGACAGGCCGGCCATCCCGCCACCGAAGATGGCGACCTCCCGGCCAGCACGGAGGTCTCAACGTGAGACGGCCGGGGAGGGCCGCCCCGCTTACGCTTGCCGGGTACCCCAACGGAGGAGTCGGCGATGAAAGCTCTGGTGTACCACGGTCCGGGTCAGAAGACGTGGGAGGACGTGCCCGACCCGGTGCTGCAGGAACCGACCGACGCCATCGTGAAGATGGAGGTGACGACCATCTGTGGGACGGACCTGCACATCTTGAAAGGCGATGTCCCTGCAGTGACGCCCGGCCGGATCCTCGGCCACGAGGGGGTCGGCGTGGTCACCGAAGTGGGACCAGGGTGTGACCGGGTGCGGGTCGGGGACCGGGTGATTGTGTCATGTGTCAGCAAATGCGGCACCTGCGAATACTGTCGTGCCGGTCTCACGTCGCATTGCCAGACCGTCGGCGGCATCGGATGGATCTTCGGTCACCTGATCGACGGCACCCAGGCCGAATACGTCCGGGTTCCGTTCGCCGACAACGGTCTCATCCCACTTCCCGACGGAGTGACGGCCGAGCAGGGGACGATGCTCAGTGACATCCTGCCGACGGGCTACGAGATCGGGGTGCTCTACGGCGCCGTCGGCGAGGGCGATGTCGTGGCGGTCGTCGGGGTCGGTCCGGTCGGACTCGCGGCCGTGATGACGGCAGCGGCAGCCGGTGCGTCGAAGGTGATCGCCGTGGACGGCAACAAGTTCCGGCTCGAACAATCCCGCGATTTCGGCGCCACGGACACGATCGACGTGAATGCCGGCGGAGATGTGGTCGCCGAGCTCAAGGACCTCAGTCGCAACGGGCTCGGGGTCGACGTGGCGATCGAGGCCGTCGGCGTGCCCGCGACCTTCGGCGTCGCTCTCGACTCGGTGCGGCCGGGCGGCCATGTGGCCAACGTGGGCGTGCACGGCGAGAGCGTCACGTTCCCGATCGAGCGGGACTGGATCAACAACCTCACCATCACGACGGGACTGGTGAACGCGACGACCGCCCCCGAACTCCTCGAGGGGATCGAACGCGGCGAGATCTCCCCGGAGAAGTTCATCACCCACAGGTTCACGTTCGATCAGTTCGACCAGGCGTACGACACGTTTGGCAACGCGGCCGACGAGCACGCCCTCAAGGTGATCATCGCGGTCGGGTGACGTCTCGCGGCGCGCGGGTCTGGGCGATGAACGGGGCCACCAGATCCGGTGAGACGGTGGCCATCAGAGTGGCGGCGGCCGCAGGCTCGAGGTCGACGGCGACGTAGGCCTCGGCGCCTGCGGCGGTCGCGAGGATCGCGGTCTCGACACCGCGCCGGCGCTGGAAAAACGATGCGCGCGATGCCCAGCCGACGACACCGTCGCGATCGACGACGTGTCGATGGCGAGCGACCCGCGGCGGCGCGACGATCACCGACCGGTCGGTGACCCGGGTGCCGAGGTTGCGGAAACGGACCACGCCGAGCGCGGTGGACACGATCCCGGCGACCGCGGCGACGATCAGCCAGGGCCAGGTGAGCGGACCGATGACCGCGACGATCCCGATGAGCGCGAAGACGAGTCCGCCCCAGAAACCTCGCGTGAGGCGTCGCATCAGGGCGGCGCGGCCGTGGTGGTGCAACGGCGTGGTGAGTTCGTCGCCGTCGTGTGCCACCAACTGGCCCACGCGCAACGCCTCGGCCAGCGGTGCCGGCGGAAGCAACAGCGGCTGCTTCGACGATCCGGTTGCAATGGCATTGAGGCGTGCACCGCCCACAGGACGCATCAGCACGGGTTCGTGAAAATGCACTCCGCGGATTCGATGCTCGTCGAGGCTGGTCGCCGTGGTCGTCAGCAGTCCGCGACTGATCCGCAGGGTCCCGTCCTCGGGGTGACGGACCAGTCGGAAGTTCCAGTAGCCCAGCACATATCCGCTGACCGACAGGACGACGCCGACGACGATCACGGCCACCACCGCGACCACGACGACGGTCGGCAACGGGATGTCGCGGATTCGGTCGTATACGTGCTCCGCGGTGGCGGCTCCCTGCCTGAACAGGCCTGCCTCGTTGGCTATCTGGGCGGCCAGCCCGGCCAGGGCGGCGGCCGCGGCGAAACCGGCCAGGGAGAACGGGGCGAATCGCAGCCAGGACAGCTGCAGCCGGGACAGTTCCTCCGGCGACGCCGCGGCGATGTCCGGGGCGTCTTGGGGCCTCCCGGGGCGGGTCGCGGCGCTGCGCACCACGGTCGCCATCAGGTTGCCGTGCAGCGCATCGGCCTCGGATGCCGTGATGGCGTTGAGCTCGACGACCGAGGACTCCTTGTCGCCGCCGGTACCGATGCGGACCTTCTTGAGGCCGAGCACGCGATGCGGCAGGGACGCGGTCAGATCGACGCTGCGGATCCGATCCCGGCGCGCGGTCGCGACCTTGCGGGTGAACAGGCCGGACCGGACCCGGACATGATCATCGGTGACCTGGTAACGGGTGACCAGCCACGGGACGATCGTGACCAGCGGCACCACGATCAGCGCCAGGATGATGCTGATGTCGGGGGCGCCGCGGCCGGCGAACACGATGGCGATGATCACCGGGATGAGTTGAGGGAGTTGCTCGATCGGTCGGACAGCCATCATCCACGGGGACAGTCGGTGCCAGTCGTCCGGTCCGTCGCCGCCGAATCGGGTGGCCTCAGGTCGCGTCATCGGTGTAAGCCTGGGTACGAGCGGTGAGGTCGGCGGCTGCGCGACGCGCGGTCTCGGCGTCGAGTCCGACGACGCGCACCGTGCCTGCCGACGACGCCGTGGTGACGGTCAATGTCGCCAGGTTCAGCAGCTGTTCGATCGGGCCGGCGGCGGTGTCGACGACCTGGATGCGCGCGATCGGGATGATCACGCGGCTCCTGACGAACCAGCCGGATTGGGTGTACACGGCGTCGTCGCTGACTTCCCAGCGATGGAACCGGTAGCGCCAGATCGGGACGACCGTCACGAAGAAGACGGTGATGACGACGCTGAGGATCCCGACCGCCAGTGCGGGCCACCGGGCGGCATCGGCGAGTGCGGCGACGACGATCGCCGCGGCCAGGACGGGAATCCCGCTGAGCAGCGGCGACATTCGCCACATGGTGACCGCGCGGGGATCGACCTGGTGGGCGGGCTCGCGCAGGAGCAGCGGCGGTGTGGAGTCCATCGACGTCCACTCTAGGCGAGGCCACCGGGGATTCGTCCCCGCGCAGCGCCGACGAGCAA